>NZ_FOOD01000008.1:0-22808 GCF_900113095.1 Curtobacterium sp. YR515
GGTGAGACGACGGTCACGCTGGAGAACTTCGTCGTGAACCCGGGCTCGTCCAAGCTCTACGGTGACGTGCTGGTCAACGGCAAGGTCGCGGTGAACAACGCGTACCTGTTCTCGCTGCACGGTGGCACGCTCAAGCCGCTGCAGCTCGAGGGTGACAACGCGATCCTGACCGGCACCACGGTGCACGTCTCGGGTGACGCCGCGAAGCTGCTCAACAGCACCTTCAAGACCGACGCCGTGAAGTCCGGCCTCCTCGTCGGCACCGCCACCATCACCGCCAAGATCAAGTAACACCCCCGCACGTCGCACCCCCGTCCCGGCCGTCCCGGGGCGGGGGTGTCGTCGTCTCAGTGCTCGTCGTCTCAGTCGGCGCTGTCCGGATCTGAATCGTCGGGGCCGATCGCGGCGTCGACGCGAGCACTGACGGACCGCAGCGTGTCCGCGTCGGTCCCCACGGGCCTCCAGAACAGGTCCTCGAGCGCACCGGTGTGCGCACGGATGCCGGCGAGCACCGCGCGGCGACCGTCCGGGGTCATCTCCACCCAGCTGCCCCGTCCGTCGGTGGGGCAGTCCGCGCGCTCGACGAGGCCCCGCGCCACCATGCGCGTGACCTGGTGGCTGACGCGTGACTTCTCCCAGCCGATGCCGGCCGCGATGTCGCGGACCCGCAACCGGTGGTCCGGCTCGCGGTGCAGTCCGATGAGGATCTCGAACTCGGGGATCGAGATGCCTGCGCCGTGCTGCACGGCCTGGTCGAGCGCTCGGTCGAGGCGTCGCCAGACGTCGTGGTAGGCGTCCCACGTCGCCCAGTCGTGGCCCTCGGCGCCCTCGTTCGACATGGCGTCAGCGTATCGACCTCCGGACGCTTCGACGGCATGATCATCCGCTCGGATGACTCGCCGGTGGCGCACGGCTCGCTCCGAGGTGCGGTCGGTGGCGCAGCATACGATCGGTGCATGCCGAGCGCCCGACTGCAGGACTGCACCGACGACGCCGTCGCCCTCGTGCGGCGGTGGCTGGCGGCGTCCGCGGGGACGAAGCCCGACGCGGGGGCGGTCCGTCTGGCCGAGGCCCTGCGGGACGACCGGGGGCTGGACTTCACGCGCGGTCTCGTCGACAAGGTGATCCGTCCCGAGGACCCACGCGTCGTGGCCCGCAACCTCGAGCAGGTCAGCCGCGACGTCCCGGACTTCCTGTCCTGGTCCCTGCGCGGCGCGGTGACGCTCGGCGGCGGGTTCGCGACCATGGCTCCGTGGGCCGTGGTGCCCACGGCGCGGAAGATCCTGCGGCGGATGACCGGGCACCTGGTGGTCGACGCCACCGACGCGAAGCTCGGGCCCGCCCTCGCGAAGGTCGGCGGCCCGGGTGTGGTCGTCGACGTGAACCTGCTCGGCGAAGCCGTGCTCGGCAGCGCGGAGAGCGACCGACGGTTGCAGGCGACGATGGACCTGCTGGCGCGTGACGACGTCGACCACGTGTCGATCGGCGCGCGGTCGGTCGTGCCGCAGATGTCCGCGTGGGCGTTCGACCAGACCGTCGAACGGGTGGTGGACCGGCTCGTACCCCTGTACCGGCTCGCCGCGTCGTCCCCGACCGCGAAGTCCGTCACGCTCGACGCCGGGGACCACCGCGACCTCGACGTCACGCTCGCTGCGTTCCGGACGCTCCTCGACCGCGACGAGTTCCTCGGGCTGGACGCCGGTGTGGTGCTGCAGGCGTACCTGCCCGACGCCGCCGGCGCACTCGATTCCCTGACCGCCTGGGCGCAGCAGCGGCGTGCCCGTGGCGGTGCGCCGATCACGGTCCGACTCGTCAAGGGCGCCTCGCTCGCGACGGAACGGGTCGACGCGATCCTGCACGGGTGGCCCCTCGCCACGTGGGGGTCGAAGCAGGAGACCGACACCGCCCACCTCCGGCTGCTCGACGCCGCCCTCACGCCGGAGCGCATCGACGCGGTCCGGATCGGGGTCGCGAGCCACAACCTCTTCACCCTCGCGACGGCGTGGACCCTCGCCCAGCGCCGCGGCGTCACCGACGGCGTGCACGTCGCCGTGCTGCTCGGGATGGCGTCCGCGTCCGCCGACGCCGTCCGCGCCGACGTCGGACGGGTGGTCGTCTCCACCCCGGTCGTGCACCCCGACCAGTTCGACGCCGCGATCCCGTACCTCGCCCGGCGGCTGCAGGAGAGCGCCAGTCCGGACGGCTTCGTCGCCGCGGCGGGCGACATCGGTCAGGACGAGAGCGTCTTCGAGCGTGAACGCGGCCGGTGGCTCGCGGCGGTCGCGGCCCTCGACGCTCCCGGTCCGGTGCCGGCCACGAACCGGACGCAGGACCGCCGTGCCCCGATCGGCGACCCCGTGCACCGCGACGCCTTCACGAACGCACCCGACACCGACCCGTCGACCGCCGCGAACCGCGAGTGGGCGATCGACGTGCTCCGGCGGGTACCGCGCTCGCAGCTCGGTGCGCAGACGATCCGCGGCTCGAAGGTCGCCGACCGGTCGAGGCTCGAGCGCATCGTCGCCCGGACGGCGCAGGCCGGGGTGAACTGGGGACGGCAGGACCCGTCCGACCGTGCCGAGCTCCTCGACCTCATCGCGCACGAGCTCGAGACGCGGCGTGCCGACCTCATCGAGGTGTCGGCGGCGGAGACGGGCACGACCTTCAGCGAGGCCGACTCCGACGTGAGCGCCGCGATCGACTCCGCCCACCACGCCGCCGACAGCGCCCGGCGGCTGGCCGTGCTCGACGGCGACGGTGCCCGGTACGTGCCGCCGCGCCTCACGGTCGTGGCGCCGACGTGGACGTCGCCCGTCGCGAACCCGGCCGAGGGCGTGTTCGCCGCACTCGCCGCGGGCAGCGGGGTCGTCCTGAAGCCCGCGCCCCAGGCGAAGCGCTCCGGGGCGGTGCTCGCCGACGTGCTCTGGGACGCCGGGGTCCCGCACTCCCTGCTCCAGCTCGTCGACCTCGACGAGGACCAGCTCGGCCGCGACCTCATCGCGCACCCCGCGGTCGACCGGATCGTCCTCACGGGCTCGGCCGACACCGCACGTTCCTTCCGCTGGTGGCGGGCAGGTCTGCCGCTCACCGGTGCGACGAGCGGCAAGAACGCGATCGTCGTCACTCCCAGCGCGGACCTCGACCTCGCCGTGCAGGACATCGTCCGGTCGGCGTTCGGTCGCGCCGGGCAGCAGTGCTCCGCGGCCTCGCTGGTGATCCTCGTGGGGGCGGTCGGCGAGAGCGAGCGCTTCCGCCGACAGCTCGTCGACGCCACCCGAACCCTGCGTGTCGCCTGGCCGGACGACCCGACGGCGCAGATGGGGCCGCTCATCGCCGAGCCCGAGGGCACGGTGCGCTCCGGGCTCACCGAGCTCGGCCCGGGGGAGTCCTGGCTGGTGCAGCCGGTCCCGCTCGACGACTCCGGCCGGCTGTGGTCGCCGGGGATCCGCGACGGTGTCCGGCCCGGCAGCGACTTCCACCAGACCGAGTACCTCGCCCCGGTCCTCGGGATCATGCGCGCCGACACCCTCGATCAGGCGATCGCGATCCAGAACGGCACCGACCACGGGCTCGCCGCCGGCCTCCACTCCCTCGACACCGACGAGGTCGCGGACTGGATCGCCGGGGTCCGCGCGGGCAACCTGTCCGTCAACCGCGGCACCACGGGCGCGATCGTCCACCGGCAGCCGTTCGGCGGGTGGAAGCGCTCGTCGGTCGGCACCGGGACGAAGCCCGGCGGCTCGATGTCCGTCGCGACGCTCGGCCGGTGGGAGCCCACGCCCCGGACCGTGCACAAGAGCATCCAGCTGCACGGCCTGCCACCGCGGGTCACCGCCGTGATCGAGGCGGCCCGCAGTGGCCTGTCGTTCGAGGAGTTCGACCAGGTGCGCGCCGGTGCACTGAGCGACGTCCGTGCACGCGAGTCCGAGTTCGGCGTGGCGCACGACCCGGCCGGGCTCGTCGTCGAGCGGAACGTGCTGCGCTGGCGACCGCAGTCCGTCATCGTCCGGCAGGCCGAGGGCGCCTCGTCCGGCGACCTCGTGCGCGTGCTGGCCGCCGCGACCGCCGCCCGGGCCGACCTGCTCGTGAGCACGGCCCGGCCGCTCCCCGGACCGCTCACGCAGCTGCTCGCGTCGAGCCGATCGCCGCTGCACGTCGTCGACCACCTGGTCGAGTCGGACGACGAGTTCCTCCGCCGTGCCGCCTCCGGTGACCTGTTCCGGCCGGACTGGTCCTCCGGCGACGAGGTCGAGCAGGATGCGCTCGACGCCGTGCTCGCCCAGGGGCAGGACCGCCCGGCGCACACGGCGTTCGGCGGACCCGGCGCCCGGATCCGGCTCGTGGGCGGTGACCCGCTCGCGCTCGAGGAAGCCCTGGGCGCCAGCGTCGACGTGGCCATCCACGACGCCCCCGTGGTCGAGGCCGGGATCATCGAGATGCTCCCGTTCCTGCGCGAACAGACGGTGTCGATCACGGCGCACCGCTTCGGTGACCTCGACCCCGACCTCGCGGAGCTGCATGTCTGACGTCGATCGCACCCTGCACGCCGAAGGGCTCTTCAACGCCCGCGACCTGGGCGGGCTCCCGCTGCGGGACGGCGGGACGACCCCGTCCGGGCACGTGTTCCGGTCCGAGAACGTCGACCGCGTGAGCCCCGCCGGCTGGCAGGCGCTGCGCGACGCGGGGGTCCGCACGGTCGTCGACCTGCGCGCGCCGTGGGAGACCGAGAAGGACACCGGTACCCGGCCGGACTGGGTGACGACCGTCGTCATCGACCACGACGGACTCGACGCGGCTCCCGCGTTCTGGCAGGCGTACTGGGAGACCGGGCTCGTCGGTACACCCCTGTACTACGGCCCGCACCTCGCCGAGTTGCCGGAGCGCACCGGCTCCGTCCTGCGTGCGATCGCCCGAGCCGAACCGGGCGGTGTCCTCTTCCACTGCGCGGGCGGACGCGACCGCACCGGGATCATCGCGCTCGTCCTGCTGTCCCTCGCCGGCGTCGAACCCGAGGCGATCGTCGCAGACTACCTCGTCACGATCGACAACGCCCCGGCTCTGCTCGCCTCGATCGGGGTCCCCTCGAACGAGGCGAAGATCGAGGCGCTGTGCGCCGAGCACGGCACCACGGTCGAGGGGGCGTTCCGCGCGGCCCTCGCCGCGTTCGACGTGGACCGGTTCGTCGAGCGTGCCGGTCTCGACGCAGCCGACCTGGAGGCGCTGCGCACCTTCCGCGCGGACGTCGCCTGACCGACGGGGACCGTCCGGGGACGCGCGCGGTGGCGTCCGACGGGGCTCAGTCCTCGGTGTCGCCGGCTTCCTCGTCCACGACGCCGGTCTCGTCCATCCGGTCACGGAGGTGATCGGCCATCGCTCCGGCGCCCTCGCCGGCGTGGTCGTGGTCGACCTGCTCGATGAGGCCGTGCAGCTTCTCGTGGTTCGTCGCCTCGGTGGCGCCGTCCATGACGGGCTCGGTCTGTTCGTTGTCGCTCATGGCACGGACGCTACGCCGCGGCTGGTGGGCGTCAGGCGTCGGTGCGCGCATCCTGGCCGACGGAGTGCGGGTCCGTGTCACCGGCCGCCGGTGTCGACCGGTAGTGCAGTTCGACCGCGCCGCCCACGAACGGCGTCGTGCCGACCAGTTCGAACACCGGCGTGGGGGCGGCCACCGGCAGCAGGGGCGCACCGGCGCCGAGCGCGATCGGCATCACCGTGACCCGGAGCTCGTCGAGCAGCCCGGCCTGCTGGTACTGCGCCGCGAGCAGGCCACCGCCGACGACACACACGTCGCGGTCGCCCGCCGCCCGCTCGAGGACCGGCTGGTGGTCCGCGACCGATCCCGAGACGAAGTGCACCTCGGCGCCGTCCGGCACGGGCAGCTCGCGCGTGGTGAACACCCAGGTCGGCAGGTCCGGGTACGCCCAGGTGTCGTCGTGGGCGAGCAGCCACTCGTACGTGGTCGACCCCATCACGAGGGCGCCGACGCCCGCGAAGAAGCGGTCGTGGTGTTCCTGGAACGGCTCGAAGCCGAACTGCAGCAGCCAGTCGAGGTCGTCGCCGGGCGCGGCGACGAACCCGTCCAGCGAGGACGCGACGGAGTAGGTCGTGCTCATGCCCGGGACGCTACCGAGCACCTCCGACAGCACGTCGTCCGCTGCCGACGGCCGCGCACTCGGCGATCACCAGCACGAGGGAGATCCCGAGCTGGCCGAGGGCGAACCGGCGCCGCCGCCGGTCCGCGACGGCCAGCGGCACCATCGTCAGGCCGTGGAGGGTGTCCACGACCGCGCTGAGCGTGTGTGCGTCGGGCGTCCCGGCGCGGCCGACCAGCCCCGCCTGGGCGAGCTGCCGCGCCGCGAGCACGACGTCCAGCACCGGCTGCCCACCACCCCGTGCCGCCCGGACCGCGTGCCCGATCCCCACGGCGGCCCGGAAGGCCTCGACACCGGAGCCCGACGTCATCGTCGTCGTCCCGCCGCCAGCGCCACGGCTCCCGCCGCACCGGCCAGCACCGCGCCGACGATCCCGTTCCCGAGCCGGCGGTGTTCCACCCACCAGGTCTGCGGCGACCAGGCGTGCGCGGTGTCGTCGAACACCCCGTGCGCCCCGTGGTCCCCTGGAACCGGTTCGTAGAGGTTCACGCCGATCGCCGACCCGTCCTTCTCGGGGTCCTGCTGCCCGGACACCAGCGTCTTCGCGGCGTACCAGTCCGCGAACCGCCCGCTGATCCGGTTGCCGAGGATCGTGTAGACCGTCGACTCCCCGACCCAGGTGCGGCGACGGGGCCGCTCGGCCACGGCGGCGATCGCCCGTGCGCCGACCTCCGGCTGGTAGATCGGTGCGACCGGCTGGGGCTGGTGCGGCAGCTTCGACTTCACCCACTGGAACTGGATGGTGTTGAGCGCGGGCATGTCGACGCGGGAGACCTGCACCTTGCTGTTCTGCTCGAGGAGCTCGGAGACGACCGACTCGGTGAACCCGACGATCGCGTGCTTCGCCCCGCAGTACGCGGCCTGCAGCGGGATGCCCCGGAAACCGAGGGCCGAACCGACCTGGACGACCTGCCCGCGGTCGCGCGGGACCATCCGGGACAGCGCTGCCCGGGTGCCGTTCACGAAGCCGAGGTAGGTCACGTGCAGTGCGCGCTCGAAGTCCTCGGGTGCGGTGTCCATGAACCGTCCGAACACGCCGACCATCACGCCGTTGACCCAGAGGTCGATCGGCCCGAGCTCCTGTTCGACGCGGTCCGCGGCTGCCTCGACGGCCTCCCGGTCGGACACGTCCGCGACCAGTGCCAGCCCTCGTCGTCCGGCCGCCTCGACCTCGGCGACCGCGGCCTCGACCCCGTCCCGCCCCCGCGCGAGCACGGCGACGTCCCACCCCCGCGCGGCGAGCTCCCGCACCGTCGCCCGTCCCAGTCCTGCGGAACCACCGGTCACCACTGCCACTCGAGTCATGGCTCCCTTGTACCTGCGGTCGACCGTGCACCACTCAGCCGCTGTCCCCCGGAGCGACGAGCGCCGCACCGACCGGCCATGATGGCGGTGTGGACACCGGAGACGCCCCAGCGGAGGACGCACCGCCCGGCTGGGTCCTCAGCACGCCCGTCCGGCCGAGCGAGGTCTGGACCTTGCCGGCCCTGACGCTGGTCCTCGCCGGCGCGCACGTCTTCTTCGGCATCGCGTTCGGCGGGCTGTTCGCCCTCGTCGTCGGGGTGTCGGCCGCGGTCGTCACGACGGTCGGCGCCGTGGCGTTGTTCGTGGCGAACCGGCGTGCGTACGACGAGCAGACCGTCGAGGCCTCCTGGCGCTGCCACGTCACGCGGGTCGTCGTCGCGGTGACGGTCGCCGCCGTCCTCACGATCGCGACCGTGCTCGTCGGGGTCCCGTTCGGCCTCTTCCTCGCGGCGGTGGGACTCCCGATGCGGTACGCCACGGCGCGCGCCGTGCCCCGCGTCGACCACCTCGCCGTTGCATGGGCCCTCGTCGTCGTGGGGACGTGCGGCGCGGTCCTCGCCGCGGTCGCCCTCACGGTCGACGGCCTGTCGAGGGCCCAGAGCGCGTCCTGGATCGCGAGCGGCGTCTTCGTCCTCGTCTGGTCGGCACTGGCCGTCCACCAGTTCCGCGCCGCGGCCCGGGCGACGCCGGACCTGCCGTGGTCCGGCGTCAGCGCCCGAGACCGAAGCGCGTCGTGACCCCCGGCGAGTAGAGCACCGAGTCCGGTTCGAGCGAGGCCAGGCCGAACGGGAGTCCGGCCGCACCGATCAGGTCGTCCCGCAGCGACACGACCGAGGCCCGGTGGAGCGGCCACGGCTCGTGCTCGTTCGGCCAGAACCGGGTCCGGCCGGCTCGGTGCACGTGCATGCCCCACCGCGCGGTCAGGAAGGTCTCGAGGGCCGTCGGCTCGGTCACCTCCGTACCGACCCGCACTTCGACGAGGGACCGCAGGTGCGTCCCGTGTCGTCGCATCGCGTACCCGACGCGGCCGTCGCCGTTCCGCGTCTCGGCATCGGCCCACCAGTACGGCAGACCGGTCGCGACGCGCGCGCCGATCGTCGGCAGGAGCTTGCCGGCGTCGAGCGACAGGAACACCACACCGTGCCGCCCTTCGTCGTCGATCGTGTAGACGCGGACGTTCACCTCGACGAAGTCCCCGATCCTCCCCGTCGAGATCGGCGGGAACCGGGTGTCCTCGAACCGGAACGCGATGAGGCCGACCCACGTGGTCGCCCCGTCGTCGGTGCCGTCCGCAGTGAGGGTGTCCGGCCGGGTCCCGGCGGGGAGCAGTGGCGCCACCGCCGAGACGTCGACGCGCCAGTGCACGAAGACGACGTCGAGCCAGTCCTGCGAGATCCAGGGGCGTCCGTTCAGTCCGGGGGCGACGGCCTGGAGGCGCGGTTCGCCCCCGGCGGGCACGGCCGCGGTCACGAGGTGGTCGCCTCCGGGGCGATGTGCCCCGCCACGGGCGCGTCGTCCCACCCCTGCTGCGGGGTGTCGCAGGTCCCGCGGAACACGTACTGCGACGGCCGCTTGCGCTCGCTCGACGTCCAGTCGATCGCGGGACGCCGGCGTTCGGGCGGCAGGTAGCCGATCCGGTAGACGGCCATCAGCTCGAGCGACTCGGGGACGTGGAGCAGTCCCTCGATCTGCTCCCACGCCCCGGGGGTCTCCATCGGGAAGGACACGAACTGGATGCCGAGGCCGAGTTCGGTGGTGGCGAGCCAGATGTTCTCCATCGCCGCACCCATGCTGAACACCGAGTAGAAGCCGGAGAGCTCCTCCTTCCGGTACTCGTGCCGGTCGAGCAGCACGCCGAGCAGCAGCGGCGACCCGGCGACGAGCTTCCGGTTCTCCTCACCGAGGGTGTGCGGCACCCGCAGTGTGTTCATGAGCAGCTGCCCGCGCTTCGTGAACACCTGCTTCGTGAAGGGCTTGAGCGGTCCGGGGAGCTTGTCGAACAGCATGCCGTCGCGCCGCTCGTCCATCTCGGCCTGGGAGAACCGGAAGTACGGCTTGTACCGCTCGAAGAACGTCCCCTCGGCCATGGTCCGGGTCATCGACGAGCCGCTGATCTCGGCGACGCGGTCGATCGTGTCGCGCTCCTCGACGAGGACGAACCGCCACGGCTGGCTGTTGAGCTGCGACGGTGCCCGGCCGGCCAGCTCCATGAGCAGCCGCTGGTGCTCGGGCGACACGGGGTCGGGGAGGAACGGTCCGTTGGTGGTCCGCCGGCGTCTGATGGCCTCGAAGAGCTCCACTGCTCACCTCTCTGCTCGGCGGCCCGCGAGCAACGCCCCCAGGTAGGACGGCGCCGCGGCGACCGCGACTTGCCAGTGTGCTCCGGAGCGCGGGTTCGTGCGTGGTGCGACCGCGAGCGGCACGAGCGCCGGGAGCAGGAAGAGCGCCGATCGGCCTCGCGTCCAGACCGGGGTGGTCGCCGCGACACCGGTCAGCGTGGCGGTCACGACGAACAGGCCGTGGTGGACGACGCGCAGCTTCCTCGTCCGGATGAGCCGCACGGCGACGGCGGTGCCCCAGGCGCAGTTCGCGACGTAGGCGACGCTCGCAGCGGTGACCAGCCGGCGGGCCGTGCGCGAACCCGTGGGAGGCGATCCGTGCCTCCTGGCCGCCATCAATCCCATGTGCGGGACGTTACGCGGTCTCGCGACTGACCAGCTTGGAGAGCACGATCGCGGACCGCGTGTGGTCCACCTGGGGTGCGAGGCGGACCTTGTCGAGGGCTTCCTCGAGCGCGGAGAGGTCCTTCGATCGCATGTGCACGACGGCATCGGCGCTGCCCGTGACGGTGCCGGCGTCGATGACCTCCGGCACGCTGTCGAGCAGGGTGCGGAGCTCGTCGGGGGAGACCGTGCCGCGGCAGTAGAGCTCTACCCAGGCCTCGGTGCCGCGGTCCTCGACGGCGGGGTCGACCTTGATCGTGAAGCCCTGGATCACGCCGTCGCCCACCAGCCGGTCGACGCGACGCTTCACGGCGGAGGCCGAGAGTCCGACCACCGACCCGATGTCGCCGTAGCCGGCGCGGGCGTTCTCCCGGAGTTGATCCAGGATGCGGTGGTCGAGCGAATCCATTGCACCCATGGTACGCGGACTTCTTGCACGCCCGGTGGGCTCGGCGCACGAAACGTGCGTCACCCGAACGGGTGCCACTGACCCGCAGTGTGGGGGACTGCACGTGCTGGACGGTGTGTGCGAGGATCGACGCGGCGTCGACCTGGTCCGCTGCGGTGAGTGAGCCTGCATCTCGCCGGAGCTCTTCTTCAGTGGTGGTTCCTGGCAGGCTCGGGCCCCGGTCCCTTCTCAGGAGGACTGATGTCGAACACCGCACCCTCGACCACCGATGCACCGGCCCGTACCGCCACCAAGCGGACGATCCTGATGTGCAAGCCGACGCACTACACGGTCAGCTACCGGATCAACCCGTGGATGCACCCCGAGGACCCGACCGACACGTCGAAGGCCGTCGAGCAGTGGCAGTCCCTCGTGGACGTCTACGAGCAGCTCGGCTTCGACATCTCGTACATCGAGCCGATCGAGGGCCTGCCGGACATGGTCTACGCGGCCAACGGCGGGTTCGTGCTCGACGGCGTCGCGTACGGCGCGAAGTTCCAGTACCCCGAGCGTCAGCCCGAGGGTCCGGCGTACATGGACTGGTTCCGCAGCGCGGGCCTGACGGTGGCCGAGCCCGAGGAGACGAACGAGGGCGAGGGCGACTTCCTGCTCATCGGGAACACCATCTTCGCCGGCACCGGCTTCCGCTCGGACAGCACCTCGCACGAGGAGCTCGCGCGCATCTACGGCCGCGAGGTCGTCACCCTGAAGCTCATCAACCCGAGCTTCTACCACCTCGACACGGCGATCGCGGTCCTCGACCCGGAGCCCGCCGCGGACGGCACGTCGAACATCGCCTACCTCGAGAGCGCCTTCGACGAGCCGTCGCTGGCGATCCTGCGCGAGCGCTTCCCGGACGCGATCATCGCCACCGAGGAGGACGCTGCGATCCTCGGCCTGAACTCCTACTCCGACGGGTACAACGTCGTGATCGCCTCGCGCGCCACCACGTTCGCGTCGCAGCTCCGCGAGAAGGGCTACAACCCGATCGGCGTCGACCTGTCCGAGCTGCTGCTCGGCGGCGGCGGCGTGAAGTGCTGCACGCTCGACCTGCACCCCGTCGGCACCGGCACCTCGGTCGCGCGATGACGGCCTCGTCGCTCGGTTCGCGGACCGCTGCGGCGCTCGCCGTCGAGGAACGCTCCCTCGCCCACAACTACAGCCCGCTGCCCGTCGTCATCGCGTCGGGCGACGGCGCGTGGGTCACGGACGTCGACGGCAAGCGCTACCTGGACGGCCTCGCCGCCTACTCCGCCGTGAACTTCGGTCACGGCAACCCGCGGCTGCTCGACGCCGCGCGGGCGCAGCTCGACCGGGTCACGCTGACCTCGCGTGCGTTCGTGAACGACCAGCTCGGGCCGTTCGCCTCGGCGCTCGCCGCGTTGACCGAGACCGACATGGTCCTGCCGATGAACACCGGTGCCGAGGCGGTGGAGTCCGCGATCAAGGTCTCCCGTGCCTGGGGCTACCGCGTCAAGGGCGTCCCCGCCGAGCGCGCCACGATCATCGTCGCCTCGGGGAACTTCCACGGTCGCACCACGACGATCATCTCGTTCTCGGACGACCCGTCGGCGCACGACGACTTCGGGCCGTTCACGCCCGGTTTCCGCACCGTGCCGTACGGCGATGCCGCTGCCCTGCGCGAGGCGATGGACGAGACCGTCGTCGCGGTGCTGCTCGAGCCGATCCAGGGCGAGGGCGGGGTCGTCATCCCGCCTCCGTCCTACCTGCCGGACGTCCGGGCGATCTGCGACGAGTTCGGCGCCCTGTTCGTCGCCGACGAGATCCAGTCCGGGCTCGGTCGCACCGGCCACACCCTCGCCGTGCAGCGCGTCGGGGTCCGCCCGGACCTCATCACGCTCGGCAAGGCGCTCGGCGGCGGGATCGTCCCCGTGTCCGCCGTGGTCGGTCGGCGTGACGTGCTGGGCGTCCTGCGTCCGGGCGAGCACGGGTCGACCTTCGGCGGGAACCCGCTCGCGGCGGCCGTCGGCTCCGAGGTCGTGGCGATGCTCGACGAGGGCACGTTCCAGCAGCGGGCGCTCGAGGGCGAACCGCTGCTGCGCGGGCTGCTCGACGACCTGGTCGGCTCCGGGGTCGTCTCGCACCGGGTCGCCGGGCTCTGGGCGGGCATCGACATCGACCCCGCGCTCGGCACGGGCAAGCAGATCGCGCAGGACCTCGCCGACCGTGGGGTGCTCGTGAAGGACACGCACGGGTCGACGATCCGCTTCGCGCCGCCGCTCGTCGTGACCGACGACGAGGTGCGCCTGGCGATCGGCGCCCTCGCCGAGGTGTTGCGCGCGCGGTAGTTCGCTTCGTGAGCAGAAATGGTCGGGTGCCCTCGGGCGACCCGACCATTTCTGCTCACCAAACGCGGCGACGCCGGGCGCAGCGCGCTGCAGCGCCCCGCCCGTCACACCGCCCAGCGCGCCGCCAGCTCGTCCATCAGGGCGTCGAGCCGCTCGTCGACGACCTGCGCGTCGGGGTTCGCCTCGTACCAGGCGATGACCTCGCGCACGCCCTGCCGGTAGGGCGTCCGCGGCCGGTACCACGGCACGAGCGACCGGACCTTGCTGTTGTCGAACACCGAACTGTTCGCCTTGTCGCCGAGGAGCGCCGCACCCCACTCCGGGTCCACGGCGTTGATCGCATCCGCCGGCACGTGCACGATCTTCAGGTCTTCGACGCCTGCTGCCGCTGCGATCTCGTGCGCGATCTGGTTCCACGTCGGCGCCTCGTCGCTCGTGATCGTGAACGCCTCGCCGATCGCCTCGGCCCGGTCGAGCAGCCCCGTGAACCCGACCGCGAAGTCCCGGCTGTGCGTGATCGTCCACAGCGAGCTGCCGTCGCCCGTGATGATGATCGGCTTGCCGGCCCGCATCCGCGCGACCGCGGTCCAGCCGCCCGTCAGTGGGAGCTTCGTCTCGTCGTAGGTGTGCGACGGCCGGATGATCGTCACCGGGAAGTCCTGCTCCCGGTACGCCGCCATCAGCAGCTCCTCGCACGCGATCTTGTCCCGCGAGTACTGCCAGTACGGGTTCTTCAGCGGCGTCGACTCCGTGATCGGCAGGTGCGTCGCCGGGGTCTGGTACGCCGAGGCGGAACTGATGAACACGTACTGCCTGGTCCGCCCGGCGAAGAAGTCGACGTCGGACTGCACCTGGTCCGGCGTGAAGGCGATCCAGTTCACGACGACGTCCCAGTGGCGGTCGCCGACCACCTCCGCCAGGGCGCTCCGGTCCGAGACGTCGGCCTGGAGGCGCGTCACACCCTCCGGGATCGGCCTGCCCCCGGTGGTCCCCCGGTTGAGCACGGTGACGTCGAACCCCTGCTCGACGGCTTCGCGGACACAGGAGGCGCTGATCACCCCGCTGCCGCCGATGAACAGCACGCTGGCTCCCGACATGGACGCTCCTTCGCTCCCGGCGGTGCACCACTGCACCGCAACCCTTCCGATCCTGCACCTACCTGTCGGGACGGGCGCGGAGCACGGCTCGGAGCGAGGTGGTGTCCGCCGCCCACGCCGCCGCGTGCGGGCTGATCCAGCCGAGCAGCTCGAGCGCGTAGTCGTGGTCCCGCTGCAGGTCACGTGCGTGGATCGGTTCGTGGTGCGCCGCCCGGTTCCGCACGAAATGCAGCTGCTGCAGTCGGCCACGTACCTCCCGTTGTCGCGTCAGGGAGTCCGCAGGTCCGTGCGGGAACGCCCGGTGGAGCGCGGGTGTCCACAGCGCGGTCAGGTACCGCGACTCGACGAGGTACCGCCAGAACCCGAAGCCCAGCTCCGCGATGACGCGTCCGTGCACTTCGTCGCGCCGTCCGTCTCGACTCGCCCGAGCCCGTGCCTTCGCCAGGTCAGCGCGTCCGCGAGCGTCGAGCGGAGCGACGTCGAACCATGGTGCCCCGGTGCGATCCGCCGTCCAGGCGCGGAGCTCCTGGTCGAGTGCGTTGCGAGCGACCACCTCGACGACGCCGGTGAGTTCCATGACCGACGCCGCGGCTCGCATGTTCCACTCGTACAGCCGCAACGCGCCGGTCGAGGACCCCGTCCGCTCGGTGTACGAACGGAGCCGGTCGGCCGTGATCAAGCGCTCGAGCTCGTCTTCCTGCATCACACCCCTGTCTGCTACCGTTGTCCACGAAGACCCCGGAACGATCACTGGCCCAGGCCACATCGCCGGGGTTTCGTCTTTGCCCATCGCGCCTGAAACATCAGCGTACAGTCACTGGCTCGCACGGAGGTCCCGAGGACTACCGTCGCCGACGGAGCCGCACCGACGCGGCCACGACAGGAGTGACACGCACATGGAGTACCGCTACCTCGGCAACTCGGGCCTCAAGGTCTCCGAGATCACCTACGGCAACTGGCTCACCCACGCCTCCCAGGTCGAGAACGACGCGGCGATCGCCTGCGTCCGGGCAGCGCTCGACGTCGGCATCTCGACGTTCGACACCGCCGACGTCTACGCCAACACCGGTGCCGAGACCGTCCTCGGCGAGGCACTGAAGGGGGAGCGACGCCAGTCCCTCGAGATCGCGACGAAGGTGTTCGGGCCGACCGGACCCAAGGGGCACAACGACACCGGCCTGAGCCGCAAGCACATCCTCGAGTCGATCAACGGTTCGCTCGAGCGACTGCAGACCGACTACGTCGACCTCTACCAGGCACACCGATTCGACTACGAGACCCCGCTCGAGGAGACGATGATGGCGTTCGCCGACGTCGTTCGGCAGGGCAAAGCGCTCTACATCGGCGTGAGCGAGTGGACGGCGGAGCAGCTCCGCGCGGGGCACGAGATCGCCGACGACCTCGGCGTCCAGCTCATCTCGAACCAGCCGCAGTACTCGGCGCTCTGGCGGGTCATCGAGGGCGAGGTCGTCCCGACGTCCGAGGAGCTCGGCATCTCGCAGATCGTCTGGTCCCCGATCGCGCAGGGTGTGCTGACGGGGAAGTACCAGCCCGGTCAGCCGCTGCCCGAGGGCTCCCGCGCCACCGACGACAAGGGCGGCGCGAAGATGATCGAGCGGTTCATGCGCGACGAGGTGCTGTCCGCCGTGCAGGAGCTCGGGCCGATCGCCGACGAGCTGGACCTGTCGATGGCGCAGCTCGCGGTCGCCTGGGTGCTGCAGAACCAGAACGTGGCGTCCGCGATCATCGGCGCCTCGCGTCCGGAGCAGGTGCACGACAACGCCGGCGCTGCCGGGGTGACGATCCCCGCGGAGCTGCTGTCCCGCATCGACGATGCCCTCGGCTCGGTGGTCGAACGCGACCCGGCGAAGACCGAGGAGAGCAGCCCGAAGACGCGCGAGGCGTAGGTGCCCGTCCCAGGAGGCGCGGTGCGGGTCCGACCCGCACCGCGCCTCCTGGACGTGGTCGCGTCACCACCAACGCAAAAAGGCCCCCTACCGGAGTAGGGGGCCTTTCACCGTGGCTGGACACGGCATCGATCCGTGGACCTTTCGATTTTCAGTCGAACGCTCTACCAACTGAGCTATCCAGCCGTGGCGACCCTGACGGGACTTGAACCCGCGACCTCCGCCGTGACAGGGCGGCACGCTAACCAACTGCGCTACAGGGCCATGTTGTGTTGTGTTGTTCGGTAGTGCTCTGCTTGCTTGCTCACTCTGCGAGGAGTGACCCCAACGGGATTCGAACCCGTGCTGCCGCCGTGAAAGGGCGGTGTCCTAGGCCACTAAACGATAGGGCCGCAAGCGGTGCTTCGCGCTACCGATGGACAAGCATACGGATGCCTCCCGGGATTCACAAATCGAGCCGCTCCACCGCGGAATCCCCGGCGTGTCGCGGTGTCGCCGCCCGGGCGCAGGGCTTCACTCACCCTGGGGCACCAGGCCCCGATTCGTGCTGTCGATGTTCCGATGCGACCATCGTCGTCGGTCCTGTGCCCCTCGTGCGAGGGGGTGCGCGGGTGCGACACCTGTTGTTACTGTTGCGCTTGTTAACAGTGTTACGTGCGTGAGCCTTGCCGCGCTGTTACGAAATCGAGATGTATGTCGACCTCACCATCGCTGTCACTCCGCCCCCGTCCCCGCCGCCGCTTCATCGCCGCCGCGGTCGCCGTCGCGCTCACCGCCGGCACCCTCGCGGCCCTCGCCCCGGTGACGTCGGCCAGTGCGGCGTCGTACCCGAGCTGGTCGGACGTCGAGAAGGCCAAGGCGTCGAAGTCTGCCCAGCAGGCGAAGGTGACCCAGATCAAGGGGCTCATCGCCGACCTCACGGCGAAGGCCTCCGCGGCGCAGAAGTCCGCCGAGGCCGCCGGGACGGCCTACCAGACCGCGCAGACGAAGTACGACGACGCGACGCTGACCCAGAAGAAGCTGCAGTCCCAGGCGGACGACGCCGAGAAGACCGCGACCGCGTCCGAGGCGCAGGCCGGTCAGCTCGCGGCGCAGCTCGGGCGGGCGAGCGCGAACGACGTGACGACGGACATCCTCACGCACCCCACGAAGTCGGGTGACCTGCTGTACGAGCTCGGTGCGATGTCGAAGCTCAGCGAGCAGGCCGACGGCATCTACGCGCAGGCGTCGCAGGACCGCGGCGTGGCCCAGGGCCTCGCCGACAAGGCGGACCGCGCCAAGGAGGCCCTCGGCGACCTCGCCGACCAGGCACAGCAGAAGATGCAGGCCGCACAGACCGCCGCCGACCAGGCGCAGTCCTCCGTGGACGCCCAGGCGGACAACAAGGAGCGACTCGAGGCGCAGCTCACCCTGCTGACCACGAGCGAGCAGAACGTCGAGGCGCGCTACAACAAGGGCGTCCAGGTGGAGAAGGCCCGGCTGGCCCGCATCGCGGCAGCGGCAGCGAAGGCCGCGGCGACGAGCCAGGGCGGGACCGGTGGCGGTTCGCCGAACTCGTCCGGCTGGGTCCGCCCGACCGGCGGGTACCAGACGAGCCCGTTCGGCTACCGACTCGACCCGTACACGAAGAACTACGCCCTGCACGCCGGCGTCGACCTCGCTCCCGCCTGCTACGCCCCGATCTACGCGGCGGCGTCCGGCACGGTGACCTTCGCGGCGAACGGCGGCGGCTACGGCAACGAGGTCGTGCTCGACAACGGCGGCGGCATCTCGACCGCGTACGGGCACATCGTCGACGGCGGCACGCTCGTGTCGGTCGGCCAGCACGTCACCGCCGGGCAGCAGATCGCCAAGGTCGGTTCGACCGGGTGGTCGACGGGTTGTCACCTCCACTTCGAGACCCGGGTGAACGGTTCCGCCGTCGACCCGGTCCCCTTCATGGCAGCGCGGGGGATCTCGGTATGACCGTGTGCGCGCCCGAAAGGCCCTGAACGCCGTGAAGCACTCCGCTCGCACCCTGTCCTGTGGGATCGCGGTGGTGGCCGTCCTCGGGATCGGTCTCTCCGTCGTGATCGCCGGCCCGGCCCAGGCGGCACCGTCCGCCCCGAGCTGGGACGACGTGCGAGCGGCGAAGGCGGACACCGCCGAGGCCCAGTCCACCGTCGACGAGCTGAGCACCCGGCTGCAGACCCTGCAGGACGCTGCCGACAGCGCACAGGTCGCCGAGCTCCAGGCCGGTCAGACGTACGCCCTCGCGGCGTCGCAGCAGCAGGACGCGCAGGCCACCCTGGACGACCTCACTGCGCAGTCGAAGCGGGCGGAGCGGACGGCGGACGCCTCCGCGCAGCAGGTCGCCGGCCTCGTGGTCGAGCTGTCGCGCACCGGCGGCGGGGACCTGTCCGCGGCGATGCTCATCGACTCGCGGGACTCGAAGGACCTGCTCTACCGGGTCGGCACGATGTCGCACCTGTCCGAGCGGTCCGCGACCGTCCTCGCCCAGGCCCAGGCGGACCAGAACACCGTCGACGCGATCGCCGCGCAGCAGTCCGCCGCGACGAAGGCCCTCGCGAAGGCGACGGACACGACGAAGGCCGCCCTCGCCGAGGCGAACGACACCGCAGCGTCGGCGCAGGCACGCGTGCAGCGGGAGCAGGACCAGCAGGACGAGGTGCTGCAGCAGCTCGCGTACCTCAAGGGCACGAGCGTCGCCACCGAGGCCGCCTACTGGACCGCGCAGCAGGCGAAGCGGGCGGAGGCGCAGCTCGCGTCGACCACCGGTGGCTCCGGGGCGACCGCGGCCGCAGGCACCGGCACCGGCTCGGGTGGGGGTGCCGCGAGCAGCACGCCGAGCACGGGCGGCGGCACGAGCACCCAGCCGAGCGCCGGCGGCGGCACCAAGCCCAGCACCCCGACGACACCGTCGAAGCCCAGCACCCCGACCACCCCGTCGAAGCCGAGCACCCCGACCACTCCGACCACCCCGTCGAAGCCGAGCACGCCCACCACCCCGACGACCCCGACCGCGCCGAGCACCCCCTCGAAGGCAGCCGGCGCGATCGCCTACGCCCGAGCACAGATCGGCGACGCGTACCAGTTCGGCGGCGCGGGCCCGAACACGTGGGACTGCTCTGGCCTCGTGATGATGGCCTACAGCTCGCAGGGCATCGCCACCGGTGGGCACAACGTCGTCTGGCAGTACAACTACTTCAAGTCGATCGGGCGCCTCGTGCCGATGTCGCAGCGGCAGCCCGGCGACATCCTCTTCTACTCGTACAACGGCACCGTCAACGAGGCGTACCACGACTCGATCTACACCGGCAACGGCATGATGGTCGAGGCGGCGAACCCGCAGCGCGGCGTGCTCGAGCGGGCGATCTGGACCCCGGGCCAGCTGCTGCCCTACGTCGCACGGCCGAGCGGTTCGCTCTAGCCGCACGCATGAACGACGAGTGCGCACGAGGGATCGTGCGCACTCGTCGTCAGGCGGTGCAGTCCCGGTCGAGCCGGAACGGAACCGGGAGCGTCAGTGACCGGCGGGCACGTACGCGGCCTGGCCGGCCGTGACGATCGCCTCGGCCTCGGCGGCGTCGCCCCAGCCCTCGGCCTTGACCCACTTGTTCGGCTCGAGGTCCTTGTAGCGCTCGAAGAAGTGCGCGATCTCGGCCTTCGTCTGCTCGTCGACGTCCGAGATGTCCTGGATGTGCGCCCAGCGCGGGTCCTTCGCGGGGACCACGAGGACCTTCGCGTCGTTGCCGGCCTCGTCGCTCATCTTGAAGACGCCGACCGGGCGGACCTTGACGCCCACACCGGGGAACGTCGGGTACTCGAGGAGCAGCAGCGCGTCCACGGGGTCACCGTCGTCGGCCAGGGTCTTCTCGAAGAACCCGTAGTCGGTCGGGTACACGAACGAGGTGAACAGCACGCGGTCGAGGTACACGCGACCGGTCTCGTGGTCCACCTCGTACTTGTTGCGGCTGCCCTTGGGGATCTCGACGACGACGTCGTACGCGGCCATGTTGCGCTCCTGGTCTCTTTGCGGGAAGAAAGCGCGGCTAACGTTACCGGGTGAACACTCCGCGTCCCCGGCTCGACCCTGCGGTCGCCGACACCCGTCGCGCGGTGCGCTCCTTGCTCGCGCAGGCGCTCGACGAGGGCACGGTCCGCACCGGAGACCTCGTGCTCGTCGCGCTGAGCGGCGGACCGGACTCGCTCGCGCTCGCCGCGGCCACCGCGTTCGAGGCGCCCAAGCAGGACCTGCGAGCCGGGGCGGTGGTCGTCGACCACGCACTCCAGGCGGGGTCCGAGGCGGTGGCGAGCCGCGCCTCCAGGCAGGCGTCCGAGCTGGGACTCGCACCGGTGACCGTCCGTCGTGTCGCCGTCGGTTCCACGGGCGGTCCCGAAGCGGCGGCTCGGGAGGCGCGGCACACGTCGATCGCGCTCGTCGCGTCCGACGTCGGGTCACCCCTCGTGCTGTTCGGACACACGCTGGACGACCAGGCCGAGTCCGTGCTGCTCGGGCTCGCCCGCGGGAGCGGGCCGGACTCGCTGTCCGGCATGGCGCCGTTGACGCGGCGCGAGGCGGGGCCGGCCTACGGGCGGCCGCTCCTCGGCGTCCGTCGACACACGACGCGGCAGGCGTGCGCCGCCGCCGGACTCGCCCCGTGGGACGACCCGCAGAACGCGGACCCCGCCTTCGCGCGAGTCCGCGTCCGGAACGTGCTCCTGCCCGCGCTCGAACGCGAACTCGGCGCCGGCGTGCCCGAGGCCCTCGCCCGCACCGCCGACCAGCTCCGCGAGGACTCGGCCGCGCTCGACCACTTCGCCGAGGAGATGGCCGAGGACCTCGCCGAGCACTCCGAGGCCGGCATCTCGCTGTCCGTGCGGGAGCTCGCCGCCAACCCGCCGGCCCTCCGGCAGCGGCTCGTGCGGCTGGCGGTGGAGAGCGAGTTCGGCGTGACGCTGTCCCGCGTGCAGACGCTCGAGGTGTGCCGACTCGTCACCGACTGGAGCGGGCAGGGGCCGATCGACCTGCCGGGCGTGCAGGCGTCGCGATCGGGCGACCGTCTGGCCTTCACCGCCGGTTAGGCTGGGGTGGTGGAACTCTCCGACGTCCAGGCAGACCTGTCCGAAGTCCTCTTCACCCCCGAGCAGATCGACGACAAGCTCGCCGAGCTCGCCGCGGTGGTCGACGCCGACTACGCGGGGCGCGACCCACTGCTCGTCGGTGTCCTCAAGGGTGCCGTGATGGTGATGGCGGACTTCTCGCGCCACCTCAAGATGCAGGCGCGCATGGACTGGATGGCGGTGTCGTCGTACGGCTCCGGCACGAAGTCGTCCGGCGTGGTCCGCATCCTCAAGGACCTCGACACCGACCTGCACGGGCGGGACGTCCTCATCGTCGAGGACATCATCGACTCCGGTCTGACGCTGTCGTGGCTCAAGCAGAACCTCGAGTCCCGCGGTGCGGCGAGCGTCGAGATCGTCGCACTGCTGCGCAAGCCCGAGGCGGCCAAGGTCGAGGTCGACGTGAAGTACGTCGGCTTCGACATCCCGGACGCGTTCGTGGTCGGCTACGGGCTGGACTACGACGAGCGCTACCGCAACCTGCGCGGGGTCGGGGTGCTCGCACCGCACGTCTACAGCTGACGTCGCTGCGCCGGCGGTCGCTGCTGAGAGCTCCGTCACGACGGCCGGTTCCGTCCGCGAGATTGCGCCGATGGGGCTGACGTCACCGGCCGGCTACGAGGTGGGGACTGCGCACAGGATCACCGGCACCGCCGCGCCGGGCCTGCGGCTCGAGCTCGCCATCCCGTCGCTCGGTGTGTTCGCCGAGATCCCTGTGGCATCGAACGGGACGTGGTCCTTCACCACGCCGCAGATCGGCGGTGGCGTGCACGGTGTGCTCGTGTCGGACTCCGCGGACCCGGGCAACGACCTCTGGTTCGAGCTCATTCCGCTGCCGGTCTGATGATCTGGCCGCACGGCCCGCTCCTGTACGGAGCGGGCCGTTTCGTGCGCCGGGGCCGCGCTGCCGGGTCGCATAGCGTTCGACATACGTACATTTCACATACTTACGGTCGGAGCCTCCTAGTGAAAGGAGCTCCCGTGGGAGCATTCGTCAAGACCACCAAGGTGTGCGCTGTTGCTGCGCTCGGCCTCGGACTGTCCCTCGGCATCGCCGTCAGCGCCGATCCCTCGGCCGCGATCGCGGCGGCCGCACCAGCGTCGCAGGCGACGTCGTCGAGCATCATCGTCACGTCCCCGACCGAAGTCGACGAGAACACGCCCGTCGAGATCGCCGGCACCGCGCGGCCAGGTTCGACACTCCAGGTGTTCGGCCTCCCGGGCGAGTTCGTCACCCCGGTAGAGGTCAGTGATGACGGCACGTTCAGCCACCGTTCCGAGCGCGGTTTCGTCGCCGGTGTGCACACGGTCACCGTGTCGTCGGGCTACCTGGACTCGGTCGTCCTCGACATGCGCGTGCGCGGCGCCGACGGCACCGTCCCGGCGCTCATCCCCCTCACCGTCGACGAGCCGACCTACGTGCCCGGTCAGCGGCTCGTCCTCTCGGGGCGGGCGACCCCGGGGGCATCGATCCTCGTGACCGCTCCGTCGGCGAGCCTCGGGAGCACCGATGTCACCGTGCGGGACGACGGCACGTGGTCGTTCGTGTCGACCTTGCCCGTCCGCGGCACCGAGCACGAGGTCAAGGTCCGGCAGTCCGGTCCGGCGGGGACCGACTACAAGATCTTCACCATCACGGCGGATGAGCCGTCGTTCAAGCCGTTGACGGTGGATGCGCCGTCGTACGTGCCGGGGCAGAAGGTGCGTCTGTCGGGGACGGCGACGCCGAACGGTGCGATCAAC
>NZ_FOOD01000003.1:0-62221 GCF_900113095.1 Curtobacterium sp. YR515
CGTAGGGTTCGACGGCGTCGCGGACGGCGGGCAGGACGCCCGCGCCGATGGTGATGCCGACGATGACCGCGACGAGGCCGAGGACGAACAGGATGATCCGGTTCAGGGTCCGGTTGCTCCGGGTCATGCGAGGGTTCCCTTCTCCTCGACCGTGACGCTGACACGTCGGCCGAAACGTTCGTCCAACCCCGACAGGCGGTCCCGGACGGCGTCGCGGATGACCGCGTCGTCGACGGGGATCCCGCTGACGGGCACCACCCGGACCGTGGTGGAGCGTCCGCGGGCGGTCGCGGACGCGTTGCCCTCCGGAACACCGGCGGCCATCCCGGCGGCGTTCGCGGCGGTGGAGGCGAGGATGCGGGTGTCGATGAC
Organism: Curtobacterium sp. YR515; assembly: GCF_900113095.1. NCBI lineage: Bacteria > Bacillati > Actinomycetota > Actinomycetes > Micrococcales > Microbacteriaceae > Curtobacterium > Curtobacterium sp. YR515. The sequence continues at coordinate 373 of NZ_FOOD01000003.1, forward strand.
GACGGCACCACGGTCGTGGTCGATGACGGAGCGGTGCTGCCGGCCGGGCTTCAGGGCCAGGACGATCAGGACCACACCGAGGACCAGAAGGACCACGGCGATGACCTCCGCGATCGTGACGAACGCGGCGTCCGGGCGGAGCGCGGCGTCGACGACGGTCTGCGGGTCGGCGAGCAGCGGGGGCCGGCCGATGGCGGCGAGGACCGCTTCGGTGCCGATCCACGCAGCGACCAGGGCGAGCACCACGAGCGACACCGCCACGGCGGTCGAGCGGGAGCGGTGCACGCTCCGGCGACGGATGCGTCGTTCGACGGAACCGTTGCTCATGATGGCCTCCTAGGCGATCCGGGACTGGTGCTCGCGCACGATCCCGGTGAGTTCGATGTGGGCACTACCGACGCGGCGGCCGGTGAGTTCCCCGACACGGCCCTTGACCTCGTCCGCGACCCGGGCGGTGCGGGTGACGATGTCGTCGCCCGCGGCGATGGGTCCGGTGATGTCGAGCGCGAGCGCGCCGGAGGTGTCGCCGAGACCGACGCGCACCCGCTTGGCGGGGGCGCCGAGCCGTTCGGCTGCGACGGCCCGCGCCAGCGAGGTCAGTGCGCGAGCGGTGATCTCGACACGGCCCGGGACGTCCGGGCCGGCGTTCACCGGGAGCTCCGGCGTCCGGTCAGCACGTCGGCGAGGGCACCCCGGTCGATGCGGCCGGTGACCAGCGCGGCCACGAGAGCCCCGACGGCACCGAACACGACCACGAGCACGAAGCCCCAGAACCCGAACTGCAACGCCACGACGGCGAGGATCGCCCCGATGAGGGCTCCGATCAGTGTGTTGCTCATGCGACTCGCGCTTCCTTCTTCTCGTCGTCCTTGTCGTCGTCGTCACCCGGGATGAACACGTCCTGCACGGTCACGTTCACCTCGGCGACCTCCATGCCCACGATCTGCTCCAGCGCACGAGCGACACCGGCGCGGACACCGTCAGCGACCTGCTGCAGGGCGACGGGGTACTCCGCGACGATCACGATGTCCGCGGCGACCTGCTTCTCGCCGACCTCGACCTTGACGCCCTGACCGAAGTCACGCTGCCCGATCGCGTCACGGATCGCACCGATCGCACGCGCGGCACCGTTGCCGAGGGAGTGCACCCCGTTCACCTCACGCGCAGCGATCCCGGCGACCTTCGACACGACCGTGTCGTCGATGACGGTCTTGCCCGTGACGCCGCCGGTGTGGGTGCCCGTGTTCCGAGCGACCGCCGAAGCCGTCGCAGCCGAAGCAGTCGTGGTGGTCGTGGTGTCAGCCATGTTCGTTCCTTCCGTAGACCCGCCGGGCGTTCCCAGCGGTTGCTGTTCACGGATGAGACGGGGCCCACCAGACGTTCGTCACACGGAGGTGATCGGATTCAGGAACTTTTCAGAGACACCGCCGGATGCCAGTGTTTCCGTACCCCGGCTGGTGGGACGTTCAGCGGACTGCGCTGATTCCGTCCGTCTGGTTGCGTCCTGCAGCACCACGGATCGACCGCACGGCCGCCATCGGGGACTCGCCCCGTTCCTCCAGGAAGAGCTGCTGGAGCCGGCGCGGACGCACGCCCGCCGCGTCCGCGATCGCCTGCAGTGTCACCGGTTCGTCGGGGTGCGACTCGATGAACTCGACGGCTCGGCGGAGCCGCCAGGAGGCGCGGCCCGGCTTGGCGGCGCGCGACGAGCGGAGCGTCGTGGCGGGGTCCTCGCCGTACCGGTCGCGGTACGCGCCGGCGAGGCGGCCGTGGTTCGTGAAGCCCCAGCGTCGGGCGATCTCGGTGACGCTCTCGTCGCCGTCCGAGTGCAGGAGCTCGCGTCGGACGCGGTCGAGCCGGTGGTCGCGGAGGAACCGGTGCGGGGTCGAGTCGAGCGTCCGCGCGAAGACGTCCTGCAGCCCCCGCTGGCTGAGCCCGCACGCGGCGGCGATCTCGGGGACCGAGGGACGTTCGGCGGCGTGCTCCTCGATGAACCGCACCGCGTCCCGCAGGCGGTTCGCCACCGGGACGTCCGATCCGCGGTTCCGGATCGGGAAGGTGTCGAGGACGACGACGGCGAGCCGCCGGTTCAGGGCCGTCCGCATCGGTCCGAGCACGCGGTCGTCGACGAGCATCGGGCCGATCTCGCGGACGAGGTGGCGGAGGGGCTCCTGGCGCGCGACGGCCTCGTCCTGCTGCTCGAACAGGAGCGGCCCGTCGGGGAGGGCGAAGCCGAGGTCCCGCCCGACCGTGCGGAGGAACCGGTCGGCGATGTGCACGCCGTTGTAGACCGTGCCCGTGGACTCGAAGCGGTAGGCCTCGGACGCCGAGGCGATGTACGGGCTCCCGGGCTCCACCACGCGGGAGCGGTCCGCGAAGTGCATCTCGAGCTGGCCCCTGGTGAGCCAGAACACGACGTGGTCGTCCCGCGGGCCGATGACGCCACCGCGCTTCCCGCCCTCGGCGCGCATCGTGCGGAGCGTCAGGTCGTCGTCGCCCACGACCGTGTACTCGTAGCGGGCGTCCTCGGTCGCGAACGTGTCGGAGGCGAAGTCCGAGCCGTGGTACTCGGCCTCGAAGATGTCGGAGTAGTCCGAGCCGTCGGCGTCCGCGAACCGCAGCCTGCGGAAGCCGTTCGTCGCCGCCTCGGTCATGGGCGCATCCTGCCATGGTTGCGCGTTCGGCGTCAGGGAATACCCTAGGGGGGTACCGTATTGACCATGACGGAGGCCAGCATGCACGAACACGTCGGCTACATCGGCGACAAGGACGACCTGCTCAAGCGACTCCGCCGAGCCGAGGGTCAGGTCCGCGGCATCGCCCGCATGGTCGAGGACGAGACGTACTGCATCGACGTCCTCACCCAGATCTCCGCAGCGAACCGGGCGCTCGAGCGTGTCGCCCTGTCGCTGCTCGAGGACCACCTCAAGCACTGCGTCGCCGAGGCCGTCGCCGAGGGCGGCGAGGCCGCCGACGCCAAGGTCCGCGAAGCCAGCGAGGCCATCGCCCGACTCGTCCGCTCCTGAAGGGAACCACCATGAACACCGAACTGCTGCTCGTCGAGGGCATGACCTGCGACCACTGCGTGATGAGCGTCACCGAGGAGCTCACCGAGCTCGACGGCGTGTCCGACGTCCGGGTGCGACTCGTCCCCGGCGGTGCCTCCGAGGTCACGGTGACGTCCGACGCCCCGATGCCGTCCGATGCGCTCCGCGCCGCGGTCACCGAGGCCGGCTACGAGGTCGTGCGGTCGTGACGGACGGCGCGGTCGAACTCGACATCACGGGGATGACGTGCGCCTCGTGCGCGAACCGCATCGAACGGAAGCTCGGCAAGCTCCCCGGCGTCACGGCGACCGTGAACTACGCGACCGAGAAGGCCACGGTCTCCGGCAGCTCGGACACCGGCGCGCTCATCGCGGCCGTGGAGTCGGCGGGGTACGGGGCGTCCGTGCCCACCCCGCCCGCACCGGACGACCCCACCGCTCCGCGCGAGGACGACGCGTCCGCGGCGCTCCGGCAGCGCCTGGTCGTCTCGGCCGTCCTCGCCGTCCCCGTCGTCGTCCTGTCGATGGTGCCCGTGCTGCAGTTCCCGAACTGGCAGTGGCTGGCCCTCGCACTCGCCGCCCCCGTGGCCGTCTGGGGTGCCCTGCCCTTCCACCGCGCTGCGTGGGTGAACGCCCGGCACGGTGCCGCGACGATGGACACCCTCGTGAGCGTCGGCGTCCTCGCGGCGTTCGGGTGGTCGCTGTACGCGCTGTTCCTCGGTGACGCCGGGATGCCCGGCATGCACATGACCTTCTCGTGGTTCGCCACCGACCCCGAGGCGAGTGACCTGTACCTCGAGGTCGCGTCCGCCGTGACCGTGTTCATCCTCGCCGGGCGGTACATGGAGGCCCGCGCGAAGCAGCAGTCCGGGGCCGCGCTCCGCGCCCTGCTCGAACTCGGGGCGAAGGACGCGACGGTGCTCCGCGACGGGTCCGAGTCCCGCGTGCCCGCCGCCTCGCTCGTCGTCGGCGACGTGGTCGTCGTGCGGCCGGGGGAGCGGATCCCGAGCGACGGCACCGTGCGCGAGGGCTCATCGGCCGTCGACCTCAGCATGCTCACCGGCGAGTCCGTGCCGGTCGAGGTCCGCCCGGGCGACGACGTCACCGGCGCCACGATCAACGTCGGCGGGCGGCTCGTCGTCACGATCACCCGGGTCGGAGCCGACACCGAACTCGCCCGCATGGGCCGTCTCATCGAGGACGCGCAGACCGGGAAGGCCGAGGTCCAGCGCCTCGCCGACCGGGTGTCCGGCGTCTTCGTCCCGATCGTCATCGGGCTCGCGGTGCTGGCCTTCGTCGGGTGGCTCGTCCTCGGCGGCTCCCTGACGGCGGCCTTCACCGCGGCGGTGGCCACGCTCATCATCGCCTGCCCCTGCGCGCTCGGACTCGCGACCCCGACCGCGTTGCTCGTCGGGACCGGCCGGGGATCGCAGCTCGGGATCCTCATCGGCGGTCCGCAGGTCCTCGAACAGACCCGCGGCGTCGACACGATCGTCCTCGACAAGACCGGCACCGTCACCACGGGGTCGATGGCCCTCCGCTCGGTCACCGGCACGCCGGACACCGACGACGCGGCGGTCCTCCGTCTCGCCGCCGCGGTCGAGGACGGCTCCGAGCACCCGGTCGCGCGCGCGATCGTCACGGCCGCACGGGCCCGCGGACTCGACGTCGCCGGTGCGACGCAGTTCACCGCGACGCCCGGCGCCGGCGTCCAGGCGGTCGTCGACGGCGAGGTCGTGCTCGTCGGGACCGTCGCGTGGCTCGAGGCGTCGTGGGCGATCACGGTGCCCGACGCCGTGGCGCAGACGGTCCGGGACGCCGAGGCGGACGGCGGCACGGCGGTCGTCGTCGCGTCGGACGGACGCGCGCTCGGCGTGGTCGTCGTCGCGGACACGGTCAAGCCCGAGGCGGCGGACGCCGTCCGGCGCTTCGTGGAGCTCGGCCTGCACCCGGTGCTGCTCACCGGCGACAACGAGGGCGCTGCCCGTGCCGTCGCCGCCGCGGTCGGGATCGACGAGGTGCACGCCCGCGCCACCCCGGCCTCGAAGCTCGAGACCGTCCGTCGCCTGCAGGCCGAGGGGCGCAGCGTGGCGATGGTCGGCGACGGCGTGAACGACGCCGCAGCCCTCGCCGCTGCCGACCTCGGCATCGCGATGGGGGCCGGCACGGACGCGGCGATCGCAGCGAGCGACATCACGGTGGTCAGCGGCCGCCTGACGGTCGTCGCCGAGGCGATCCGGCTGTCCCGGGCCACCCTGCGCACGATCAAGGGGAACCTGTTCTGGGCGTTCGCGTACAACGTGGCGGCGATCCCGCTCGCGATGGCGGGGCTGCTCAACCCGGTGCTCGCCGGTGCCGCGATGGCGTTCTCGTCGGTGTTCGTCGTGACGAACAGCCTGCGCCTGCGCCGCTTCACCCCGCTGCCCTGACAACCGCGCCGCGGGTCCCGCGCGGGGCCCGCGGCTCGGTGTACCATGAATCTGCCCGCCCCCGCTGGGGGATGTGGAAGTAGAAGCCGGGATCCCCGCCCTTTGACGGGACCCGGCTTTCGCGCTGTTCAGAGCTCGATGCGGATGAGTTCGACCGCGTTCGTGAGTGCCTGCAGCCATCGGCCGTCCCCGGTGTGCGCGTCGCCCACCGCGCCGACGATCTGGTCGGCGATCCACAGCATGGGCTCGTCGAGTGGATTGCCGTGGTCGACGCGCATGCCCTTCGGCAGGCCGCCGCGACCGCGCAGCGCATCGATGGTGCGGCGGTCGCGCTGCATCAACGAGGGCGTGCGTGCCTCCAGCGTCGTGTGGATCACGTGGTGCCGTTCGCAGAGCTCCCACGCCAGCCGCTCGAGACACAGCGCGCGGGCTCGTTCTTGTCGCTTCGAGTCCATCGGCGTCCCGACCACCACCACGTGCTGGACGTCGAACCCCTTGATGACGGAGATCACGCGCCGCCGGTGTGGTCCGTCGATGTCCCGCCAGTGCAACTTCCGGCGCGTGTTCTGGAGTGGCCGTAGGGCGTCACGGTGTGCTTCGCTCGCTCCAGGAGCGGCGACGACGCCGCCGAGGAAGTACGCAGGGGGTTCGGCGTTCGCGACGCGGGCACTCTCATCGATCCAGGCGTGCAGCTCCACGTCACTCCCCGGCATCCGGCCACGATTGCACGGCTGGACCGGGTGGACGACATCACCGGTATTTCGCCGATGCGGTTCGGGCAGGATGGGGGCATGGTGCAGCTGCCAGGAGCCCTCGGAGCTGCCGGGCCCTCGTGTACGACTCGCGCCGCCGAGCGGCTCCACCTGTGGGCCGGACGCGCTTGGCGCGCCGCACCGACCGGAGCCGTCGCGGACGCACTCGCCACGCTGGTTCGGTGACGCGCGCAGCGAACGCACCCCGTGCCTCCCGTCCGGCGGTGCGCGCCACCCGTCGGACGGCGCTACGCTCGAAGACGGTCCGCGACGCAGCGCTGCGGTGACCCGCGGGCTTGTACGTCTTGAAGGTGATCCCAGGAGGACCCAAGTGACCGAATCCGCTCCCGTCGACCCCACATCGACCGACGGCTGGAAGAAGCTCGCCGGCATCGCCGACGGCTTCACCCCGGACCTGCGAGGGTGGTTCGACACCGACCCCGGTCGTGCCGAGCGCTACACGTTCCAGGCCGCCGACCTGACCGTGGACCTGTCGAAGGGCCTCGTCACCGACGAGATCCTCCAGGACCTGCTGCAGGTCGCGAAGGACACCGGCGTCGCCGAGCGCTTCCAGGCGATGCTCGCCGGTGAGCACATCAACGCCACCGAGGACCGCGCCGTCCTGCACACCGCCCTCCGCCGCCCGAAGGGTGCCTCGCCGGCGCTCGTCGTGGACGGCCAGGACGTCGACGCCGACGTGCACGCCACGCTCGACAAGGTCTACGCCTTCGCCACGAAGGTCCGCGACGGGTCCTGGACCGGTGTCACCGGCAAGCGCATCGAGACCGTCGTGAACATCGGCATCGGTGGCTCGGACCTCGGCCCGGTCATGGTCTACGAAGCCCTGAAGCCGTACGTGCAGCCCGGGCTCGAGGCGCGCTTCGTCTCGAACATCGACCCCGCGGACATCTACGAGAAGACCGCGGACCTCGACCCCGAGACCACGCTCTTCATCGTCGCGTCGAAGACCTTCGGCACGCTCGAGACCCTGACGAACGCCCGCCTCGCGCGGCAGTGGCTCTGGGAGCGGCTCGGACTCACCGACGCCTCCGACGACGAGAAGTCGAACGCCGTCGCGAAGCACTTCGTGGCCGTCTCGACCGCGCTCGACAAGGTCGCCGCGTTCGGCATCGACCCGGAGAACGCCTTCGGCTTCTGGGACTGGGTGGGCGGCCGGTACTCGGTCGACTCCGCCATCGGCACGAGCGTCGTGATCGCGATCGGCCCGGAGAACTGGGAGCAGTTCCTCGCGGGCTTCCACGCCATCGACGAGCACGTCCGCGCGACGCCGCTCGAGCAGAACGTCCCCGTCCTGATGGGCCTGCTCAACGTCTGGTACTCGAACTTCCTCGGCGCGCAGAGCCACGCGGTCCTGCCGTACACGCAGTACCTGCACCGCTTCGCCGCGTACCTGCAGCAGCTCACCATGGAGTCGAACGGCAAGCGCGTCCGCTGGGACGGCTCGCCCGTCACCACGGAAACCGGCGAGGTCTTCTGGGGCGAGCCGGGCACGAACGGCCAGCACGCGTTCTACCAGCTCATCCACCAGGGCACGCGACTCATCCCGACGGACTTCATCACGGTCGCGAAGCCCGCTCGTCCGCTCAAGGACGAGACCGGCGACGGCAAGGCCGTACAGCCAGGGCAGGACGTGCACGCGCTGTTCCTCGCGAACTTCTTCGCGCAGACGAAGGCGCTCGCGTTCGGCAAGACCGCGGACGAGGTCCGCGCCGAGGGCACCACGGACGAGGCAATCGTCTCCGCCCGCACGTTCACGGGCAACAAGCCGTCGACGTCGATCCTCGCGCCGGAGCTCACCCCGAGCGTCCTCGGCCAGCTCATCGCGCTGTACGAGCACATCGTGTTCACCGAGGGCACCATCTGGGGCATCGACTCGTTCGACCAGTGGGGCGTCGAGCTCGGCAAGCAGCTGGCGCTGCAGATCGCCCCGGCGGTCGACGGCGACCAGGCTGCGCTGGACGCGCAGGACTCCTCGACGAAGGCGCTCATCGCCAAGTACCTGGAGCTGCGCGGCGAGTAACGCACGCACCTGACCGACTGGAGGCGCGGTGCCGGCTGGCACCGCGCCTCCCGTCCGTCTGCTGGTCGCCCTGCGGCCGGCGGCCGTCGCGGCCGCGCTACTTCTTGCCGCCGCCGAGCAGGCCGCCCAGGCTGCCGAGGATGCCGCCGACGTCGAGGCCGCCGCCACCCTTGCCGCCGCCCGCCCCGCCGGCCGCACCGGATCCGCCGCCGAGGAAGCCCCCGAGCAGCCCGCCGATGTCGAACCCGCCACCGCCCGACTGCGTCGCCGCCTTCTGGTTCCCGAGCTTGCTCAACACGATCGGCGCGACGAGCGGGAGCACCTTGCCGATGATCCCGCCGAGGTCCACGCCGCCGCCGGTGCTGCCGAGCGCCGCCGCCACGTCCTGCTGCTTGCCGCCGAAGACGTTGGCGACGATCTTGTTGCCGTCCTCCTCGTCGACGTCGTCGATCGTGCTGGGGTCCGGCTTCGCGGCGTGCTTGTCGAGGGCCCTGTCGAGCGAGGCCGCGCCACCGTTCTCCACGTTCTTCTGCAGCCCACCGACGAGCGCCGGGACCGCCTGGCTGACGGCGTTCCTCGCGGTCGCCTCGTCGATGCCGAGCTTCTTCGCGATGTCGCCGATCGGGATCGCCCCGAGGAGGTCGTCGAGTCCTGCCATGGTCGTCCACTTCCGTTCGTGGTCGTCGGCTGACCGTGCGGGAGCGCACGAGGTGCCGCTGCTGGCTGGAGGCTATCCGGAACCCGTGCGCGCGGTTCGTGTGCGGCGCTGTCGGCTGCACGGGTTACCGTCGGAGCATGGAGCGTTCGGAGATCCTCGCCGCGGCGGCTGCCGCGCACGCCGCCCGCATCGCCGAAGCCGGCGGTGACGACGCCGCCGCACGCGAACGGGCCGAACTCGTCCGGAAGCGGGCGGACGGGCTCGTCGACCGGATCGAGCGGAGCGAAGCCGCGGACGACGCCGCGCGTGACGCCGACCGTCGGCGGGCGGGAGAGGCCGACCGTGCCGCCTCCCGGACCGAGGGCTCGCTCTCGGACTGGCACCGGATGGGCACGCGGCGCGGGGTCACGCCCGACGAACAGGTCCGCACGGCGTGGACGGTCACGGGCGTGCCGGAACCGGGTGACGCGCGGGCCCTGGCGAACATCCTGCTGTCGACCGCGGGGCACGCCGGACGAGTCGCCGACGCCGCACGGAAGAACCCACGGCTCTCGGGTGCCGCGAGCGCCGCGGCGCGACGGACGGTCCGGCGCTACACGGACCACGGTGCGGACATGGCGTCGTTGGGGGACGTGCTCGACGAGCCGGCCGACGACGACGAATGATCGCTGACCAGGACTTTCGTGGAGCGATCCAATCGCCATGTTGTCTTCATGACCGATTGACAGGACATGGATTCGGGTTACGATCCTTCCAAGCGATGCAGCCTGATCACTGACGAAGGAGTCACCCGCATGGTCGACATCAAACCGACAGCCCCGAGCGTCCCGCTCCCGCCCGTCGGACAGGGGCCACACGTCCGCCGCCTCGGCGTCCTCGCGCTCGTCGCCACCTTCGGCGGGCTGCTCTTCGGCTACGACACCGGCGTGATCAACGGCGCGCTCCTGCCGATGAAGCAGGAGCTCGGCCTGACGAACCTCACCGAGGGCGTCGTCACGAGCTCGCTCCTCTTCGGTGCCGCGGTCGGCGCCATGCTCGGCGGCCGGATCGCGGACGGCTGGGGCCGCCGCAAGACGATCATCCTGCTCGCGGTCACGTTCTTCGTCGGCACGCTGATCTGCGTCTTCGCGCCGGTGTTCGGCGTGATGGTGGTCGGCCGCGTCCTGCTCGGTCTGGCGGTCGGCGGTGCGTCCACGGTCGTCCCGGTGTTCCTCGCCGAACTCGCCCCGTACGAGATCCGCGGGTCGCTCTCCGGCCGCAACGAGCTCATGATCGTCATCGGGCAGCTCGCCGCCTTCGTCGTGAACGCGATCATCGGCAACCTCTGGGGTGAGGGCAACGGTGTCTGGCGCGTCATGCTCGCCGTCTGCGCGCTCCCCGCGATCGCGCTGTTCGTCGGCATGCTGCGCGTCCCCGAGTCGCCGCGCTGGCTCGCGTCGAAGGGCCGCAACGACGAGGCGCTCGAGGTCCTCGGCCAGATCCGCTCGAAGGAACGTGCCGAGGCCGAGCTCGAGGACATCAAGCGCTCGAACGAGTTCGAGTCGAAGGTCCAGCAGCAGAGTGGCTGGCGCACGCTGCTCGGCAACAAGTGGCTGATCCGCATCGTGCTCATCGGCGCCGGCATCGGTGTCGCCCAGCAGCTCACCGGCATCAACTCGATCATGTACTACGGCCAGACCGTGCTCATCGAGTCGGGCTTCCAGCAGTCGGCGGCACTCATCGCGAACATCGCCCCCGGGATCATCGCCGTCATCGGTGGCGTGATCGCGATCTACAACATGGAGAAGATCAACCGGCGCACGACGCTCATCCTGGGCTACTCGCTGACGACGGTCTGCCACTTCCTCATCGGCATCGCGTCGATGACGCTCGTCGAGGGCAACCCGGCCCGCCCGTGGGTCATCCTGTTCCTCGTCGTCGCGTTCGTGGGTTCGATGCAGACGTTCCTCAACATCGCCACGTGGGTGATCCTGTCCGAGATCTTCCCGACGCAGATCCGTGCGCTCGGCATGGGCATCGCGGTGTTCTGCCTCTGGATCGCGAACGCGTTCCTCGGGCTGTACTTCCCGACGATCGTCGCCGCGACCGGCATCACCGGGACCTTCTTCGGTTTCGCGATCGTCGGCGTGCTCGCCCTGCTCTTCATCTGGAAGTTCGTCCCGGAGAGCCGCGGTCGCACCCTCGAAGAGGTCGAGGAGGGCGTCACCACCGGCAACATCTTCACCGTCCCCGCGAAGCAGGCACGGCGGTAGACAGACCACCACAACGGACTGGAGGCGCGGTGCCAGCTGGCACCGCGCCTCCAGTCCGTTGCGATGTCGCGTCTACGGGCGCAGGAGCACCTTGCCGACGCGGCCGGCGGTGTCCGAGGCACGGACCGCGTCGCGGACGTCCTCGAAGGCGAACGTCTCCGCGACGGGGAGCGTCAGCGAACCGTCGAGCACGCGGGTGATGAGCTCGCCGAAGAGCTGCCCCTTCGTCTCGGCCGGCATCGTCTTGCTCACGACACTGCCCCAGAAGCCCTTCACCGTGAGCTGGCCGAAGATGACCTTGCCGGACGGGATCTCGAGCGTGGGGGAGGCCATCGCGCCGAACACGACGAGGGTGGCGTTCTCGCCGAGGACGCTCGCGATGTCGCCGGCGGCCTTGCCACCGACGGACTCGACGCCCGCGACGATCGGCGCACCGCCGGTGATCGCGGCGACCTGGTCCTTCCAGTCGTCCGCGTCGGTGGTGACGATGCGCTCGATGCCCTGCTCGCGGAGCTCCTCGACGCCGGCGGCGCGGCGGACGAGCCCGATGACGTTGATGCCACGCGCGGCGCCGAGCTGGGCGACCATGCGGCCGACCGCACCGTTCGCGGCGTTCTGGATCAGCCAGTCACCCTCGTGCAGGTCGAGCGAGTGCAGCAGGCTGATCGCGCTGAACGGCATCGAGACGAGCTGGGCCGCGGCCTCGTCGGGCATCGCGTCGGGCACCGGGACGAGCCCGGCGGCGTTCGCGGTGTAGTACTCGGCCCAGACGCCGAACGCCCCGCCGGCGACGCGCTGGCCGACCTGCAGGTTCGTGACGCCCTCGCCGAGGGCCTCGACCACGCCGAGCGCCTCGGTGCCGGAGGCCGCCGGCAGTTCGGGCTTGAAGCCGTAGGTGCCGCGGACGGTCCAGAGGTCGTGGTTGTGGATGGGGGAGAGGACCGTGCGGACGAGGACCTCGCCGGTGCCGGGGGTGGGGACCGGGCGCTCCTGCACGCCGAGGACCTCGGCCGGCTCGGCGAAGGTCTCGTGGACGACGGCGCGCATGGTGGTGGGGGTGGTGCTCATGGACTAGTCCTCCGAGACGGTGATGGTGACGTCGATGTTGCCGCGGGTCGCGTTCGAGTACGGGCAGACCTGGTGCGCGGCGTCCGCGAGGGCCTGTGCCTGGTCGTGCTCGAGCCCGGGCAGGACGACCTCGAGCAGCACGGCCAGCTGGTAGCCGCCCTCGCCGTTCGGGCCGATCTGCACGCGGCCACCGACGGAGGAGTCGGCGATCTTCACCTTCTGGCTGCGGGCGACACCCTGCAGTGCCGAGTGGAAGCACGCGGCGTACCCGGCGGCGAAGAGCTGCTCGGGGTTGGTGCCGGCGCCGGAGCCACCCATCTCCTTCGGGATCGCGAGGTCGAGCGCGAACGAGCCGTCGCTGGTGGCGACGCGGCCGTCGCGGCCGGCGCCGGTGGAGAGGGCCTCGGCGGTGTAGAGGGCTTCCATGGTGTTCCTTCCTTCGTGGGGTCAGTGGTCCGCGGCGGCGCGGTTCGGCGTCGCAGCGGCGTGCATGGTCTCGGTCAGCCGGTGCAGCGTCGCGATGAGTTCCGTCGCGGCGTGCTCGTCGGGCAGGCCCATCCCGGCGGCGATCGTCGACGGGATGTGGGCGAGTTCGCCGCGGATCGAGCGGCCGCGGTCACCGAGCGTGATCGTGACGACCCGCTCGTCGGTGCTGCGACGTTCGCGACGGACGAGGTCCGACTGCTCCATGCGGCGCAGGAGCGGTGAGAGGGTGCCGGAGTCGAGCTGCAGGTGGTCGCCGAGACCGGAGACGGTCTGGTCGCCCTCGATCCACAGCGTCACGAGGACGAGGTACTGCGGGTAGGTGAGTCCCCACGGTTCCAGCAGGGTCCGGTACGCCTGCGTGGTCGCACGGCTCGCCGCGTAGAGGGAGAAGCACACCATCTCGTCGGTCACGGGCATGCCACAAGCATTGCACGCAACTCAGTTGTGCACAACAGTATCGGGGACACCTGTTGCCGATCTGTCCCGGTCACGCCCGGTCGACCGCCCATGGTCACCGCCGTCCCCACCGCGGCGAGGACGCCGCCGATGCCCACGACCCGCGCGGACGAGAGCGTCGCCCCCGGCGCGGGGCCCGGTGCGGCGGACGGGAGGCGCGGGGCGGGGCCGACCCGCGCCTCCCGTCCGTCAGTCGGTCGCGTCGGCGGTCGCCGGGGCGGCGTCCGGTCCGGCCTCCTCGGTGTCCTCCGGCCGGCTGCGCAGGCGCAGGGTCGCCGCGAGGCCGAGCACCAGGAAGCCCGCGGCCGACCAGGCGGCCGCGCGCGTGCCGTCACTGAACGCCTCGGCCGCAGCGGCTCCTGCCGTCGGACTCTGCTCGGTGAGTGCCGCGATCGACCCGCCGGAGGACGCGACCACGGCGTCGGCGATCTGTGACGCGGCCGCGCTCGAGGCCCCGGCGTCCTCGAGCCGGTGCTGCAGCAGCGTGCCGGTCGACGTGAACAGCACCGTGCCGAGCACCGCGATGCCGAGCGCCGACCCGATCTGCCGGGCGGTGCTCTGGGCGCCGGAGGCCTCGCCGCTGCGCTCGACCGGGACGTCCCGCAGCACGACGCTCGTGAGCTGCGCGGTCGCGAGCCCGACACCGAACCCGTAGACGAACAGGCACGGCACGATCGCCCACCACGGCGTCGACGCGGTCACGACGAAGCCGATCGCCGCGACGCCGACGATCTCCGCGGCGATGCCGATCCGGACGATCCGCAGCGCGCCGATCCGCTGGCCGGCCGTCGCCGCGAACCCGCTCGCGACGAACGACCCGATGGCCAGGGCGAGCAGGACGAACCCGGTCTGCAGCGCCGAGTACCCGAGCACGTTCTGCAGCCAGATCGGCAGGGACAGGATGATGCCGAACTCGCCGAGCGACACGATGAGTGCCGCGATCGACCCGTTCCGGAACGACCCGATCGTGAAGAGGTCGAGCGCGATGAGCGTGGAGCGGCCCGCGCGCTGTCGCCGCCTCGTCCAGAGGACGAACGCCACGCCCGCGACGACGCAGAGCGCGAACGCGTACGGGATCGGGGAGAGCGGTCCGGGCCAGGTCCAGTCGCCGACCGTCAGCCGGGTGGCGTTCGACCACCAGCCGTACGTGCGTCCCTCGATGAGGCCGAACACGAGCGAGGCGCTCGTCACGACGCTGAGGACGGCGCCGACGACGTCGATCCGGCCGGCGTGCACGGTGTCGCGGGACTCGCGGACGGTCAGGGACGCGCCGACGACGATCGCGATGCCGAGCGGCACGTTGATGCCGAACGCCCACCGCCACGAGAAGTCCGTCGTCAGCCAGCCGCCGAGGAGCGGGCCCACCGCGACCATGCCGCCGATCGTGGAGCCCCAGACGGCGAAGGCGATCCCGCGCTCGCGGCCGGTGAAGGTGGCGTTCACGAGCGAGAGGGTCGTCGGCAGCACCATCGCGCCGCCGACGCCCTGCACGATGCGGGCGAGCACGAGCAGGTCGCCCGTCGGGGCCAGTGCGGCGAGGACCGAGGCGAGCGCGAACACCGTGACGCCCACGATCAGCAGGCGCCGTCGGCCGAAGCGGTCGGCGAGCGAGCCGAACACGAGCAGGAGCGCCGCGAAGACCAGGGTGTAGCTCTCCTGCACCCACTGCACCAGGGTGGAACCGATGTCGAGGTCGGCCACGATGCTCGGGATCGCGACGTTCACGATGGTCGAGTCGACGATGATGAGCGAGACGGCGATGCTGATGACGACGAGGCCGGCCCAGCGTCGGCGGTCGGGGGTGTGGTGGGTGCTCACGGGGCGGCTCCTCGGGTAGTCAGCATGCTGACGATCACCGTACGCCTCGGAGGGGGATCTCGTGGAGCGCGCTCACGGGCGGGGTACGGACACCGTCGAGCGCGTGCATGGCCGGGACGGTTAGGCTGACGTGACCCACGATGACCACCAACGACCTCGACAACTCAGCGACCACTGGAGCCGGCCCCACCCGCCGCACCGGTAGGGCGTCGTCCCACGGCAAGACGATCCTGATCGGGGAGCACGCCGTGGTCTACGGCGCACCCGCGCTCGTCCTGCCGGTCATCGACGCCGTGGTGGTCGCGACGGTCACGCCGATCGACGACGCTGAGGGACACCACCTCGAGTCGACCGTGCACACCGGCCCGCTCGACCTCGCCCCCGCCGCCGTGATGCCGACGGTCACCGCGGTCACCGCCACGCTGCGGCACTTCGGCGTGACGGACCGCCGCTTCCACGTGCGCGTCGACAGCGAGGTCCCCACCGCTCGCGGCATGGGATCGAGCGCGGCGGTGGCAGCGGCGGTGACCGCGGCGGTCGCGGACGCACTCGGCGAGACGCTCGACGCCGAGGCGCACCACGGACTCATCCAGGAGTGCGAGCGGGTCGCCCACGGCCGTCCGTCCGGACTCGACGCCCGCGGGGTCGTCGCCGACGCACCGGTCTGGTTCGAGGGCGGCCGCATCGAGCCGGTCGAGCTCGGCGCCCGGTTCGCCTTCGTGGTCGCCGACACCGGGGTCCCCGGCCACACGCGCGAGGCGGTGTCCGCCGTCCGTGCCCGTCACGACGCCGACCCGGACGGCACCGGCGCCGTGATCGACCGGATCGGCGCACTCGCCCGACGCGCGCGGGCGACGCTCGTGGACGGCGACGCACAGGCGCTCGGTGCCACGATGGACGCCGCGCACGAGCTGCTCAGCGACCTCGACGTGTCGAGCGACGACCTGGACCGGCTCGTCGGCGCCGCACGTGCGGCCGACGCCCTCGGCGCGAAGCTCACGGGCGGGGGCCGCGGCGGGTGCGTCATCGCGCTCGCCACGGACGTCGACCACGCGGACCGCATCGCGGCCGCACTGCGCGGCGCAGGTGCCGCAGCCACCTGGACCACCACGATCGGAGACCGCGCCTGATGACCGCCACCGCCGTCGCGCACCCCAACATCGCCCTCGTCAAGTACTGGGGCAAGGCGGACGCCTCCCTCGCCCTGCCGGCGACCGGCAGCGTCTCGATGGGACTCGACGTGTTCCCGACGACGACGTCGGTGACCGTCGGGGACACGGCGGACGACACCCTCACGCTCAACGGCTCGGTCTCGACCGACGGGGCGCTCGTGCGGGTCACGCAGTTCCTCGACCTCGTGCGCGAGCTCGCCGGGTCCTCGGCGCGGGCGTCGGTGGTGTCCGAGAACACCGTGCCGACCGGAGCCGGACTGGCCTCGAGCGCCTCCGGGTTCGCGGCGCTCGCGACCGCGGCCGCGGCCGCGTACGGTCTCGACCTCTCCGCGCGCGACCTGTCCCGGCTCGCCCGACGCGGCTCCGGTTCGGCCACCCGGTCGATCCCCGGTGGCGTCGCGGTCTGGCACGCCGGCGACGACGAGGGCTCCTACGCCGAGCCGATCCCCGCGCCGCCGATGGCCATGGTCGTCGTGACGATCGACGCCGGCCCGAAGGCGATCGGCTCGCGCGAGGCGATGCGGCGCACCATCGCGACGTCGCCGTTCTACCCCGCCTGGGTCACCTCGACCACCGAGACCGTCGGGGACATGCTCACCGCCTGCGCCGCGGGGGACTTCACCCGCATCGGCGAGCTGACCGAGAGCAACGCCCTCCGCATGCACGCCACGATCGAGGGCGCCTTCCCGCCCATCCGCTACCTCAACGCCCGCAGCGTCGCCGTGTTCGACGCCGTGGCCGAACTCCGTGCCGCCGGGGTCGAGGCGTACGCCACCGCCGACGCCGGCCCGAACGTCGTCGTGCTCACGAAGCCCGAGGACCGGGGCGCGGTGGCGTCCGCGCTCGCGGGCTTCGGCGACGTCATCGAGTCCGGTACCGGACCAGGCGCGCGCCTGCTCGGCTCCGAAGTCCCTGCGACGCAGGACCCGGAGGCACCCGCACCGGGTGTCGTCCGACCAGAGGAGTCCGCCGAGTGATCGAGTTCCGTGCCCACGGCAAGCTGTTCGTCGCGGGCGAGTACGCCGTCGTCGAGCCGGGCCAGCCGTCCGTCATCATCGCCCTCGACCGCGCCATCACCGCGCGCGTGCGCGAGGGCCACGGCGCCGGCAGCGTGCACTCCGAGGAGTACGGACACCTCCCGCTCACCTGGACCCGCGCCGAGGACGGCATCGCACTCGACACCGAGCACCACCCGTACGACTACGTGATGGCGACGATCGACCTCGTCGAGAAGCTCCGCGCCGAGCAGGGCATCGCTCCGCGGTTCCACGACCTCCGCATCCACAGCCAGCTCGACGACGCGAGCGGCCGGAAATTCGGGCTCGGGTCCTCCGCGGCGGTGACCGTCGCCACGGTGGGGGCCCTCGACCGCTTCTACGGACTCGGGCTCTCGCAGCGGAAGCGCTTCCAGGTCGCCCTGCTCGCCACGATCCGGGTGAACCCGCGCGCATCCGGCGGGGACCTCGCCGCGAGCACCTTCGGCGGCTGGCTCCGCTACAGCGCACCGGACCGCGAACGGCTCGCGGCGCAGCTCGACACCCGCACCGTGACCGAGATCCTCGGCGACGCGGACGCGTGGGAGGGCTTCGACGTCCAGCGGCTGCCCGCCCCCGAGAACCTCGAGCTGCTCGTCGGCTGGACCGGTTCGCCGGCCTCGACCACGAAGCTCGTCGGTGTCGTCCGTCGGCACCGCAACGGCGGCTACCAGGCGTTCCTCGACGAGAGTCGCACCTGCGTCGACGACCTCACCGTCGGTCTGCAGACCGGCGACGCCGAGCGCACCCTCGGGGCACTCCGGCGCGCCCGTGGGCTGCTCCAGCGCCTCGGCACGTCGGTCGGCTCGCAGATCGAGACCGAGCGACTCGCGACCCTGTGCGACGTCGTCGAAGCCGCGGGCGGGGCGGCCAAGCCGTCCGGTGCCGGCGGCGGCGACTGCGGCATCGCGCTCGTCCCGGCGGACACCGACCTCGCCGGCATCCACCGCGCCTGGGAGGCGCACGACATCAGACACCTCAGCGTCGCGGTGCAAGCGCCCGAAGGGAGCGTCGATGACTGACCTGCTGACCCCGATCCCCACGAAGTGGGTGGGGCCGATCCGCATCAGCGGCAACGCGGTGGAGGGCGAGCACGAGGTGCCGCTCGCCACGTACGAGTCACCGCTCTGGCCGTCCGTCGGCCGCGGTGCCCGCATCTCGCGCATGGTCGAGGGCGGCATCGTCGCGACCGTCGTGGACGAGCGCATGACCCGTTCGGTCGTCGTCCGTGCCGACAGCGCGGCCGCGGCACACCTCGCGACCGGGCGCATCCTCGCCCGGCAGGACGAGCTCGAGCAGATCGTCGCCGGCCAGAGCCGCTTCGCGAAGCTCATCGAGGTGCACCCGGAGATCGTCGGGGACCTGCTGTTCCTGCGCTTCGCGTTCACCACCGGCGACGCCTCCGGGCACAACATGGTCACGCAGGCGGCGGACAAGCTCCTGCCGGCGATCCTCGCGTGGGAGCCGGGCCTGCGGTACGTCAGCGTCTCGGGCAACTTCTGCACCGACAAGAAGGCCACCGCGGTGAACGGCATCCGCGGACGCGGCCGGAACACCGTCGCCGAGATCGTCATCCCGGGCGAGGTCGTCGAGAAGCGGCTCCGGTCGAGCGCGGCACGCATCGCCGAGCTCAACGTCGCGAAGAACCTCGTCGGGTCGACCATCGCCGGGGCCATCCGCTCCGCGAACGCCCACTACGCGAACATGCTCCTCGGCTTCTACCTGGCCACCGGGCAGGACGCGGCGAACATCGTCGAGGGGTCCCAGGGCATCACGAGCGCCGAGGACCGCGACGGCGACCTGTACTTCGCCACCTCGCTCCCGCACCTCATCGTCGGCACGGTCGGCAACGGCAAGGGCGGGGACCTGCCCGTCGTCGAGGACGCCCTCGTGCGCCTCGGCTGCCGCGAGGACCGCGAGCCCGGTGCGAACGCCCGCCGGCTCGCCGCCCTCTGCGCCGCGACCGTCCTGTGCGGGGAGCTCTCCCTGCTCGCCGCGCAGACCAACCCGGGCGAGCTGATGGCCGCCCACGTCGCGATGGAACGTCGCGGCGCGAAGCCCGCCGGAGGTGCAGCGTGACCCGCATCGGCATCCACGACCTCGCCGTCGCGACCGGGCACCACGTGCTCGAGCTCGACGACCTCGCCGAGCGCCTCGGGGTGGACCCGGCGAAGTACCACGTCGGCATCGGGCAGGACGCGTTCAGCGTGCCCGCTCCCGACGAGGACATCGTCACGATGGGCGCCGCCGCCGCGAAGGAGATCATCGACCGCCACGGTGCCGACGGCATCCGCACGGTGCTCTTCGCCACCGAGTCCGGGGTGGACCAGTCGAAGGCCGCCGGGGTGTTCGTGCACGGCCTGCTCGGGCTGCCGCAGAACGTCCGCGTCGTCGAGCTGAAGCAAGCCTGCTACGGCGGGACCGCTGCCGTCCAGCTCGCCCTCGGCATCGTCGCGCGGGCTCCGCGGGAGCGCGTGCTCGTCATCGCCGCCGACGTCGCGCGCTACGACGTCGACACGGCCGCCGAGCCGACGCAGGGTGCCGGAGCCGCCGCGATCCTGATCGCCGCCGACCCCGACCTCATCGAGATCGAGCCGGCCGCGGGTGTCTTCACCGCCGACGTCGACGACTTCTGGCGGCCGAACGACCGCTCCACCGCACTCGTCGACGGCCGCCTGTCCGTGAGCGCCTACGTCCACGCGTTCGTCGGGGCGTGGGACGACCTCGCGGCGCAGGGCGGCCCGGCGTACGAGGACATCGTGCGTTTCGTCCATCACCAGCCGTTCACGAAGATGGCGCTCAAGGCGCACCGGAAGCTCACGCAGCACGTCGGGGTGCCCTTCGACGAGTCCGAGCTCGCCCTCGGGTTCACGTACAACAAGCAGACCGGCAACACCTACACGGCGTCGCTCTGGATCGGGCTGGCCGCACTGCTCGACCTCGACGACGACCTCGCCGGGGAGCGCATCGGCCTGTTCAGCTACGGGTCCGGCAGCGTCGGGGAGCTCATCACCGGCATCGTGCAGCCGGCGTACCGCGAGCACCGCCGTGTGGGTCGGGTCCGCGAGCTCCTCGCCGCCCGGGTGCCGCTCTCGGTCGACGCCTACCGCGAGCTGCACGCCGCGGGTGCCGCGACGAGCGAGGACGTCGAGCGTCCGCGGGTCACGGCTGCGCCGTACCGCTTCGCCGGCGTCCGCGGCGGCGCACGCCGCTACGAGGCGACGCGTCCCTGACGTGACCGGCTGACGGACGGGAGGCGCGGTGCCGGCCGGCACCGCGCCTCCCGTCCATCACGACTCACGCCGTTGTGGACAGGACCTCGCGTTCCAGACGCTGGTAGCTCGTCTCCATGCCGTCCGTCATGCCGGTCGCGAGGATCATGTCCCGCTGCTCCCGGTCGGGGTAGGTGATGCGGAGCGTCATGAGCGTGACGCCCTCGGCCTCGTCGAACTGCAGGTCGTTGACGTTGGCCGGGAACGGCGCACCGGTCATCCGTTCGGTCGTGACCATGCGGCGTTCCGGCTCGATGACGAGGTTCTCGCCCTCGAACCCGAACGCCTCGCCCTCGGTGTCCCCGACGGGCGCCCAGGCCTGCCGGAACGAGCCGCCGACGACCAGGTCGTTCTCGCACACCGTCATCTCCCACCCGTCCGGGCCGAGCAGCCATCGGCGCATCAGCTCCGGCTCCGTGTGCGCACGCCAGAGCAGGCGCCGCGGCGCCGCGAACGCGCGGGTGATGACCACGTGGGTGTCGTCCACGATCTCGGTGACCGTGCCCCGGCCGAGGGCGTACTCGCGGAGGTCGGCCAGCACCGTGTCGAGCTGCCCGAACGCCTGCTCGTAGCCGTCGAGCATGCCCATCTCGAGCATGGCGTCGAGGTCGGCGGAGGACGCGAACGACGTCAGCACCGTCACCCGTGACCCGCTGTCGACGGTGTCGAACGACAGCACGGTCTCGCTCGCGGGCAGCGAGTCGTCGACCGTGCCCTCGGCGTCGGAGAACAGGTCGCGGAAGGCGATCCGGCGGGGTTCGTCGACCTCGGACACCTGCCAGAGTGCGTGGAACCGTTCGTTCTCGGGCGAGGTCATCCGGTAGTGGGCGACGCCGCCGGGACGGAGGTCGAACGACGTGAACGTGGCGGGGAACCCGGGCGGGCCCCAGAAGCGTTCGAGCTGCCGGGGATCCGCGAACGCTGCCCAGAGGCGTTCGACGGGGACGGGGAACTCGGCCACGAGGGTCATGGTGAGCTCCTCGGGGTCGGTGTGGACGGACGTGGTCGGCATCAGTGGCTCCCTTGCGTTCGGTCGTCGCCGCGCGGCGCGCGGTCTGCTCCCAGCAGTGCGTCGAGCCGGTCGATCCGGCCGCGCCAGAGGTCCGCGTAGCCGTCGAGCAGCCCGCGGACGCGATCGATCTGTCCCGGCTCGGCGCGCACGATGCGGGTGCGGCCCCGGGGTTCCTTGGTCACGAGTCCTGCTCCTTCGAGGACGGCGACGTGCTTCTGGACGGCGGCGAAGGACATCGCGTAGGCGTCCGCGAGCGCGCTCACGGACGCCTCGCCGACCAGGGTGCGACGGACGATGTCGCGTCTGGTCGCATCGGCCAGGGCGTGGAAGACCCGGTCGACCTCGGCATCGCTCAGTTCGGTTCGTGCAACCATTTGGTTGTACGTTACGACGGTCCTGCCCGCCGCACAACCCCCGCGGTGTACAAGGACGCATGGGTCAGCTCATCTACGACGGAGAGCCGCTCGACCTCCGGATCGACGACCGAGCGCTCACACACCTGCAGATCGTCATCGTGAACATGCTCCGGCGGGAGCACCGGTTCGCGTTCTCGTGGAAGGACGACGCCGTCCACGGCAACGGGCGCAGCACCATCTGGATGCACCCGAACGTGAGCCTGCACTTCAAGTTCTCCGGCAGCCGGGTGCCCCGGATCAACCGCAGCTGGCTCGAGGACCTCTACGCCGCCGCCACCTCGGGCTCCGGTCTCGTGCTCACCCCGGAGCCGTCGGACACGAGCACGGCGGACGACTCGGCGTGGTCCCGTGCGGTGGTGCCCGGCGACGCGGACGACGACTCCGGTACCGACGACGCCGGATAGCACACAGCCCGTGAACGGTCAACGGGTCGCGCACGTCCGTGCAGTCTGAGTACGGTGGGCGTACCGCGCGAGTGATCGACTCCGGCCCAGGGAGCCGGTGACGGTGGCTCCGCGGTCGGAGGGGGGAACCACGCGACGCGCGAGGAGTCCCGGATCAGGGGCCTCCCGGCCCACAGCGCCCCCTCGCCGTCGCCCCGGTCGTGGATTCGGGTTCCGCACCGGGGCGACGGGCGTGGCACCGGCCGCGCGCGCCGCTCAGTACACGTCGCGGACGTAGCGCTTGCCGCGCCGCATGTCGGCGAGGTACGCCTGCGCGTCGTCCTCGCCCTTGCCCCGCTGGCTCCCGATGACGGCCAGGAGCGCCTGCTCGACGTCCTTCGCCATCCGTGAGGCGTCACCGCACACGTAGAGGTGCCCGCCGTCCTCGAGCCACGAGTAGAGCTCCGGGGCCTGTTCGAGCATCCGGGTCTGCACGTAGACCTTCTCGGCCTGGTCGCGCGAGAACGCCAGGTCGAGGCGGTCCAGCACGCCCTGCTCCTGCAGCTCGGTGAGTTCGTCCTCGTAGACGAAGTCGGTGTCGCGGTGCTGGTCGCCGAAGAACAGCCAGTTCCGTCCCGTCGCCCCGGAGACCGCACGCTCGTGCAGGAACCCGCGGAACGGTGCGATCCCGGTCCCCGGGCCGACCATGATCATCGGCGCGGACGGGTCGGCTGGTACCCCGAACGACGCGTTCGGCTGCAGGTAGACGTCCACGGTGCCGTCGGGGGCGACACGGTCGGCGAGGAACGTCGACGCGACGCCGGCGTACATGCGGTGCGGGTCCCCGTACCGGACGGACGCGATCGTCAGGTGGATGCGGTCCGGGTGCGCGAGCGGGCTCGACGAGATCGAGTACTGGCGCGCCTGCAGCGGTCGGAGGTTCGGCAGGAGTTCGTCGAGTCCGGGTGCCGCGGGTCCGGCGTCGCGGAGCAGGTCGAGCACGTCGCGACCCCACAGCCAGCGGTCGAGCTCGTGCTTGTCACCGTGCGAGACGACGGCGGCGAGCTCGGACGACGGTGCGCGCTGGACGAGGTCCGCGATGAGGTCCTTCGAGGGCGTCCGGATCTCGCGGTCGGTCCGCAGGACCTCGGTGACCGGGCGGCCGTCGAGCGTCTCGGAGCCGTTCGCGCCGACCTGCTCGAGCAGCTCGCCGACGAACACCTCGTCGTTGACCGGCACGACCGCGAGCGCGTCGCCCGCCGAGTACTCGATCCCGGAGTCGCCGAGGTCGAACTCGTAGTGCCGGATCTCCTTCGCGCTGCGCGGCGAGGAGAGCAGCCGGTTCTCGACCAGCGTCGACGGGTACGGGTTGCGCTTGTTCCACTGGGCACCGGGCCTGGAGGCACGGCTCGCGCCCGCCCCGCCGGCCGCGGTCGTCGCACCGGTCGCCGCCACCGCCGTGGTCGCGCCGGGCTGTACGCCCGCCTCCGCCGCCAGACGGTCGAGCACCGCCGCCGTCCAGAGCGCGGCCGGGTCCTCGTAGTCCACGTCGCAGTCGACGCGGTCGTGGATGCGGGTGGCGCCGAGCTGCTCGAACCGGGTGTCGAGGAGCTTGCCGGCCTGGCAGAACTCGTCGTAGCTCGTGTCGCCGAGCCCGAGGACGGCGTACTGCAGTCCCTCGAGCCGCGGCACGGTGCTCGCCTGGATCGCGTCCCAGAACAGTCCGGCGTTGTCGGGCATCTCGCCCTCGCCGTACGTCGAGGTGACCACGAGCACGTGCGACATCCCGGCGAGCTGGTCCGGCGTGACGGCGTCGAGCGCGGTGGCACGACCGCCGAGCCCACGGGCCTTCGCGCCGGAGACCAGCTCGTCGGCGAGGAACTCCGCGTTGCCGGTCTGCGTGCCGAACAGCACGTCGATCGTCGTCGTCGGGGCGCCGCCGGAGGCCCGCTTGCCCGCGGCGGCGATGCCGGCGATGAACCCGGCGAGCCAGGACTCCTGGGCCTGCGAGAACGGTGCGTCGACCGGGATCAGCGATCCGGTCGGGGGGAGCAGGCTCACGCGGACACCGCCTCGGTCGGCGCCTGCGGTGCACGGCGGGCGATGTCCTCGAGCGCCGCGTTCGCGAGCAGCTCGTCGAAGCGGGCCTCGCGGACGCGGCCGTCGTTCTTGGCGTTCTGGTGCATGATCCACCCGGTGGTGCCCGGCGCGTCCATGCTGCGGTTGTTCCGCTGCGTGAGCGCGCGCTTGTAGTCGTCGAGGCGCTTGATCGCGATGAGGGTCGCGAGCTCGTCGTCCGCGAAGCGGTCCAGCGTGCCGCGCAGGTACTTCACGACGCGCTGCTTCACGAAGAAGTCCTCGGTGAGGATGAGGTTCTTGACCGCCTCGGTCACCCGGGGGTCGTTCGGGCCGGCCGCGCCGGGGACCCGCTCGAGCGCGAGGTCCTGGGCGACGCCGAGCACCGTGTACGAGGACAGGAGCGAGAACATGTCGTCGCCCTGGTCGCCGAGCGACGGGGCACGGCCACCGAGGACGGCGCGCTGGTCGCGGTAGTCGACCTTGAACGCGCGGAGCTTGTCCGTCGCGATCGAGGTCGCCAGCTCGTCGAGCAGTTCGTTCCGGCTCGCCGCGGCCAGGATCTCGCCGGCGTCCTGGGTGAGCAGGAGCGCCCGGGGCATGCCGACGAAGACGTGCTGGCGGGTGGTCTCCCACTCGGCGAGCAGACGCTCGGCCAGCGCCGAGCCCGTCGCCTCGAGGTGCCACTCGAGCAGCAGGCGCGCCGCTGCCTCGTGGAAGGCCCCGCGCTCGGTGTCGGTGACCGGGAACACGAGGAGCGAGTCGGTGCTCGCGCGCTCGGTGACCTCGCCGGAGGGGTCGTACTGGTAGAGGAACCCGCCGGACATGCCGTTGCCGAGGCCCTTGCCGAAGGTGCCGAGGTTGAACACGGCACCGCCCGTCATGTACTCGCAGCCGAAGTCCCCGACGCCCTCGACCACGGCCGTCGCGCCGGAGTTGCGCACGGCGAACCGGTCGCCGGCCTCGCCCTCGACGAAGGTGCGGCCGCCGGTCGCCCCGAACAGCGCGAAGTTGCCGACGAGGACGTTGCCGCCCTGTCCGGCACTGCCACCACCGGGGGCGCGGACGATGATCCGGCCACCGCTCTGGCTCTTGCCGACGCCGTCGTTCGCGGTGCCGGTGTGCTCGAGCACGATGCCGTCGTTGTTGAACACGCCGTACGACTGCCCGGCCGACCCGAGCGTGCGGATCGTGACCGCGCCGTCGACGAGCCGGCGGCGTCCGCGGTCGTCCGTGGTGATCGCCGGGTGCCCGGACAGGTCGGAGTCGCGCAGCTCGTGGTTGAGCAGGCGCTCCACGTCGATGCCGAGCTGGCCGCCGACGGACTTGTCGCTGTTGCCGAGCAGCACGCCGTGCACGAGCACGTGCGCCTGCTCGTGGTCGACGAGGGCCGTGCGGACCCGCTCGAGCAGCGCGTCGTCGGTGTGGAAGTCCTTCTCGAGGTACTCCGGGTCCTCGACGAGCTTCTCGGGGACCTGCGCGAGGAGCGCTCGGACGTCGAGGCGCCCGACGCTCGCCGGGTGGTCGAGGAGCTGCAGCAGGTCGGTGCGACCGCGGGCCTCGCGCAGGGAGCGCAGGCCGAGGCGGGCGAGGATCTGCCGCACGTCGTGGGCGATGTTGAGCAGGTACTGCGCGAGCGCACGGGGGTCGCCCTCGAACGCCTCGGCGTTCGTGGTGAGGCCAGCCGGGCACTTCACGTTGCAGTTCTTCGCCATCACGCAGCCGAGCATCATGAGCGCGGTCGTGCCGAACTCGAAGCTGTCGCCGCCGAGCAGCGCGCTCGTGACCACGTCGGAACCGGTCTGGTGCGCGCCCGAGCAGCGGAGCGTGACCTTCTGGCGGAGGCCGTTCGCGACGAGCGCCTGGTGGACCTCGGCGACGCCGATCTCCGCCGAGCGGCCGGCGTACTTCAGGCTCGTGACGGCCGCGGCGCCCGTGCCACCGGTGTTGCCCGCGACGTTGATGACGTCCGCGCCGGCCTTGGCGACGCCGACCGCGATGGTGCCGATGCCCTCGGAGGACACGAGCTTCACGATCACCCGGACACGGGCGGCCTTGCAGTCGTGGATGAGCTGCGCGAGGTCCTCGATCGAGTACGTGTCGTGGTGCGGCGGCGGCGAGATGAGCTCGACGCCGGGGGTGCCACCACGGGCCGCGGCGATGTCCACTGTGACCTTCGGCGCGGGCAGCTGGCCGCCCTCGCCCGGCTTCGCGCCCTGGCCGATCTTGATCTCGAGCTCCTCGAGCATCGGGTCGGCGAGGTAGCCCGCCCAGATGCCGAACCGTCCCGAGGCGAACTGCTTGATGCGCGAGCCGCGGATCGTGCCGTAGCGGGAGTGGTGCTCGCCGCCCTCACCGCTGTTCGACATGCCGCCGACCATGTTCGTGCCGTGCGCCACCGCCTCGTGCGCGGTGGCGACGAGCGCGCCGTGGCTCATCGCGCCGGACGCCAGGGTCCGGGTGATCTCGTGCGCCGGCTGGACCTCGTCGAGCGCGACGCTCGCCGGGGCGTGGTCGAGCAGTGCGAGCAGCTCGACGGCGGAGCCGGTGGCGCGGAGCGTCACCTGGGTGTCGTCGACGGAGTCGACGTCGACCTGGCCGGGGTGCAGCAGCGCGAGGCCGTCCGCGAGGGCCGCGTGGCGCAGTGCACCCGTGGTCCCCGTCGACGTGAGTTCGAGGCGGAAGCGAGCCGTGCCTCCTGGAAGGTCCCCGTCGTCGGCCGGACGCGAGCCGGAGAGTCCGCGCACCGTGACGCTCGCGTTGCCGGTGGTCGAGAAGCGGCCGAGCTCGCGGGCGAAGTCCTCTGCCGTGTCGATGCCGGTGACGTCCGCGGGCAGCGCGAGGACGTCGCGGAGGGCCGCGGGACGGCGCGACCGCTCGTCGTGCGTCGTCTGCAGGAACGTGACGTAGCCCGGGGTGATCCGGTGCGCGTCGATCTCGGCGTCGCTCAGCCGGTCGTAGCCCGTGTTGCGGTAGGCGGTGTCGGTGATGCCGAACGCGTCGTCGAGCTGGCCGAGCGTGAGGAGCCGCAGCGCCTCGGAGTCGCCGGAGCGCTCGAAGGCCGGACGCTCCTCGGTCATGCCGCCGAAGCCGCGCACGCTCGCGACGCCGAACGAGTGCCCGGCACCGTCCGAGCGCTCCTTGAAGAGGCCGAGCATGGGCACCTGGCCCTCGGACTCGACCGTGCGGGCGCGCTCGTGCCAGTCCGTCGCCGCCTGGGCGATGCGGGCGAACCCGACGCCGCCGACCGGGGCCTGCATGTGCGGGAAGACGCGGGCGAGCAGGTCGTCGCGGGTGTCGAGGTAGTTCGGCTCGAAGAACTCGCCGCCGATGTAGCTCTCGGCCGTGCAGAGCCCGACGCGGCCCATCGTCTTCGCGAGGGCCTTCTCGGCCGCCTTCCGGAAGCGCTTGAGGGCGAGGTCGGTCGCGGTCAGTTCGCCGGCCGGGGCGGGCGCTGCGGGGTACTTCTCCTCCGCACGGAGACGTGCGGAGAGGCTGTACACCGCTGCGGCGCCGAAGCCGAGCGCCGTCGCCACGTGGTGTGACGATGGCAGCTGACCGGACTCGGCGACGACGGAGATCCGCAGGCGCAGGCCGGTCTCGATGAGCCGCTGGTTGACGGCGGCCACGGCGAGGATGACGGGGAGGGGCGCGTGCGTCGACGACACGTTGCGGTCGGTGAGCACGGCGATGCCGCCGGTGCGCTCGGCGAAGGCGGCGACGGCGTCGGCGAGGTGCTCGGTCGCGGTGCGGACCGCGTCGGCGTTCGCCTGCTCGTCGCCGAGCACCGGCACGTAGAGCATGTCGAAGCGCTCGAGCGGCACGATGTCCTGCTCGCGCAGCCGAACCATGTCGAGGTGCCCGAGGATCGGGGACTCCACGACGAGCTGCCGCGTCGCCGAACCCGTCCCGTCGGGCTTCGCGCCGAGGGCGACGCGCATCGACATGCCGTCGGCCTCGCGGATCGAGTCGAGCGGCGGGTTCGTCACCTGGGCGAAGCGCTGCGAGAAGTACTTCGCCATGCCGCCCTCGGTGTCGCTCAGGGCGTTGATGGCGTTGCCGTAGCCCATCGCCGAGATCCGCTCCGAGCCGTTCTGCAGCATCGGGTCGAGCATGAACCGGAAGCTCTCCTGGTTCAGCGAGTACGCCACGTAGCGGCCCGCGAGCGACAGATCGCCCTCGTAGCCGAGCGTGGTCGTCGTGCGCTGGTACTCCGGCGCCGGGACGTCGTCCAGGTTGACGCGCGCGGCGTCGAGGAGCGTCCCGTACGGCTTCCGCGCCGCGAGCATCTCGAGCACCTCGCGCGTGCGCATGAGCGTGCCGGTGCGGTGGTCGACGACGAGCATGCCTCCCGCCTCGATGCGGCCGCGGTGCACGACGTCCTCGGGCTCGAACTCGACCTGACCGGCCTCGGACGACACCATCAGGTACTCGGCGGTCTGCACGGACCGCAGCGGGCGCAGGCCCAGTCGGTCGAGCCGAGCGCCGACCACGTCGCCGTCGCTGAAGATCACGGCGGCCGGGCCGTCGTTCTTCTCCTCGTAGAGCGAGAAGAACTCGAGCATGTCCCGCACCGCCGGGGTCAGGGTGCGGTCGTTCTCCCACGCCGGGGGCATGAGCGAGACCACGGCCTCGACGATCTCGAGGCCGTCGTCGAACACCCGGCTCTGCAGGGTCTGGTCGAGGCGGCTCGAGTCGGACTGGCCGGGCGGGCGGACGATGCTGCGGGTCCGTGCACGGGCGAGGGCCTCGTCGGACAGCCGGTTCTTCCGGTCGGTGTTCAGCTCGCCGTTGTGCGCCATCAGGCGGAACGGCTGCGCCATCGTCGGGTGCGGCTCGGTGTTCGTCGAGAACCGGGTGTGGAAGTAGAGCGTCCGGACCGAGTGGCGCGGGTCACGCAGGTCGGTGAAGTACCCGATGACCTCGCCGGAGTTCAGCCGCCCCTTGAGGATCTGGGTCCGGGCGCTGAGCGACAGCGGGTACAGGGCGGCGTGCTCGGCACGGTCGGCGGCGGCCTGACCGTACGACACCGCCTCGATCGCGAGGAGGGCGCGGTTGGCGGCGGCGTCGACCTCGGCGCGGGTCCACGCCTCGGGGGCACGGAAGACCCACTGCACGATCGGCAGCTGGTACTGCTCGGCCTCGGGACGGGCGACGGAGTGGTCCACCGGGACGTCACGGACGAGCAGGAGCTCGAAGCCCTGCTGCTCGATGGCGTCCGTGACGGTCTGCTGCGCACGGGCGCGCTCGGCGTCCGCAGCCGGGCCCGCGCCGCTCGGCACGAAGCAGTTCGCGACGCCGAAGTGGCCCGCGCGGAGCTCCTCGCCGGTGATCGCGCTGAAGAACTCCACCGACAGGTCGATGCTCACGCCCGCGCCGTCACCGACACCCTCGGCGGACTTGCCGCCGCGGTGGGGGATGGCGCACAGCGCTTCGTCGCCCTTGCGGATGACGTCGTGGCTCGGCGTCCCGTCGAGTCGGGTGATGAAACCGACGCCGCAGTCGCTCGATTCGCGGGCAGGGTCGTAGAGACCGAAGGAGGAGGGGTTCACGTGTGCAGGTCCAGTGGGGCGTTGCCGGCAGCGGACGGCCAGGCTGCATCAGTGGAGCGCTCGCCGCGGGCAGACCGATGGTGGCAGTCGGGCCCTGTGGGGTTGTGGTGCGGTGAGGCGATGCTACGGCGCGGTATACCGCCCGCGCAACACCGCGGGGCCGGGGTGCGCGGCGCGGGCGCGGCGGGGGTGTGCGGCGCGGGTGCGGCGGGGGTGCGGCGCGGTTCGCTTGCGCACAACGAAAGTCACTCCGCGCCGCGGATCCCCGTGGCGCAGAGTGACTTCGGTTGTGCGAACGCGCGCCCGGCCCGCGGGCCGGCCGGCGGCGTCAGGCGGCGTGGCGCTCGTCGACCGCCATCGGCTCGGTCGCCGCCGTGCTCGCGTCCGCCGCCGGGGTCGTGCCCGGGCGGATGAGCTCCGGACGACGCCGGGACCGGAACACCCACGCCTTGAACAGGACGAAGCGGACCAGCGTCGCCACGAGGTTCGCGGCCGTGAGCACCACGATCTCCGCACCGTGCGACGATCCCGGTGCCGCCGAGTGCAGGATCACCAGCGACCCGGACGTGATCGCCCACGCGATCCCGAACACCACCAGCCCCTGCACGTGGTGCCGCCCTGCGCCGGCATGTCCCCGCACCCCGAACGTGAAGCGTCGGTTGAGTGCCGTGTTGCCGATCGCGGTGACCAGGAGCGCCAGGAAGTCCGCCGTCTGGGCACCGATCGCCGGGCGGAACAGGGCGTAGAGCACGGCGAACGCGATCGTCGACAGCACGCCGATCGCCCCGAAGCGCAGCACCTGCCCGACGATCCCGACGTGCGGCGGCGTGAACGGACGGCGGCCGATGGCGTCGTACACGGCGCCGACCGGCACCCGTCCGGTCGCGAGCCCACGGGAGACCCGCCACATCCCCTTGAGGTCCTCGGTCGCCGTCGAGGCGATGTGCACCGACGAGTTCACGTCGTCCACCCAGTCGACCGGGACCTCGTGGATCCGCAGTCCGGCGTGCTCGGCCAGCACGAGCAGTTCGGTGTCGAAGAACCACGCGTCGTCCTCGCAGAGGGGCAGGACGTGTTCCGCGGCCTGCCGGGTGATCGCCTTGAAGCCGCACTGCGCGTCCGAGAAGGACACCCCCATCGTGGTGCGGAGCAGCAGGTTGTAGGAGCGGGAGATGAACTCGCGCTTCCCGCCGCGCACCACGCGTGACGAGCCCGCCAACCGGGTGCCGATCGCCACGTCCGAGTGCCCGGACAGCAGCGGGGCGACGAGGGGTTCGAGCGCGGCGAGGTCGGTGGAGAGGTCCTCGTCGACGTAGACCAGCACGGTGGCCGGCGACGCTGCCCAGACGGCCTTGAGCGCACGGCCCCGGCCCTTCTCCGGCAGGTGCACCGCGTGCACGTCCGGCAACATCGCGGCGAGGTCGTCGGCGATGCGTGCGGTGTCGTCGGTCGAGGCGTTGTCCGCGATCGTGATGCGCCAGGTGTTCCGGAGCGACGTCCGGCAGAAGGTGTGCAAGCGGCGGACGTGGGCGGCGAGCGTGTCCTGCTCGTTGTAGCAGGGGACGACGATGTCGATGTCGAGGGTGTGGTTCGTCTCCGTCATACCGCACATGCTCGGGACCGGGCATACGGGGACCGCAGCAGCCTGCTGTGCCGCGTCTAAGAACGCGCGGGCGGCCACCGCACAGTCGGGCGACGACTGCGCACGGTGGACCACGAGCAGTCGTCGTCAGAGCACACCCGTGGCCGGACAGCACGGAGCGAACAGCGCGCACCCGCGGCAGGGCAGCACGCAGCGGGTCAGCGCGCGAACAGCACCTGCACGACCGCGATGACCACGAGCACCGCGATGGGGACGCCCGCGATCCAGACCCCGGCGCGCACCTGCGTCCGCCGGATCGTGGCCGGCGCGTGCGACGTCCGGGCGAACTCGGTCGCCGCGATGAGCTCCGGGGCCGCGGCCGGCGGCGCGGGCTCGGGCTGGGGCCGGTCGTCCTCGAACGCGGGCACCTCGACCACGAGGTCGTCGGCGCGCGGCCGCTCCGGCAGTCGTGCGAAGTCGTTCGGCATGCGGGCCCCCGTCCGTTCCCGTCCAGTGTGCCACGGCACCGACGGCACCGACGGCTTCCGCGCCAGCCGCGCGCCCACCGGCAGCCGAGCTGCGGGTCAACCCTGGACGGTGAGCGCTCCCGACTGCAGGACGACCCGCCCGTCCTTCGGCAGCCACACCTGGAGTCCGCCGACCTCGGCGACCGAGAACCGCGACCGCTCGGAGTCGAACAGCTGCGTCACGGCCCCGGACGGCGGGAAGCGTCGGTCGTTCCCGACCACGATCGCGACGTACGGCCCCTGGTCGGCCCGGGTGGTGCCGCGCTCGGCGACGTACGGCACGAAGAGCCCCGGGGTCGCCGACACGAACAGGATCTTGCCGTCGGGCACGTGCTGTTCCTCGAGGTAGTCCCCGAGCAGCGCGATGCCCGTCGGGTGCTGGCGTGCGATGTCCTGGCTGAGCCGGACGGACGGCACGACGAGCGAGACGACCAGCACGAGCGACAGCGCCGTCGCGACCGGGACCGCCGGCCGCACCGGCACACGCGGCAGTCGCGCCAGCCCGATCGCGGCCAGGACGAGCAGGAACGGCATCCACGCCGAGTAGTAGGTGGGCAGCGCGATCTTCGCGACGACCACGTAGAAGCCCACGAGGAGCGCCAGGGCGATGCCGACGTACGCGACGAGCCGGTCGGCCCGGATCGCCAGCGCCGCGACGACCCCGACGGCGAGGACGACGAGCAGCAGCACACCCGTGCCGGCCTCCATGAAGTGCAGGTTCGCCCACCACGGGGCGAACCGGTAGACGGTGCCGCCGATGGTGATCGGGTGGCCGGTGGTGTTCTGCCCCTCCTGGAACTCGATCATGTACCGGATCGCGGACCGGATCCCCATCGGCACGTACGACACGACGAACACCAGCCCGAACGCGGCCGCCCACATCGCGCCGCCGACGAGCAGTCGACGCCAGGCCCGGAACAGCACGGGCAGCAGCAGGAACACCGGCAGCAGCACCACGGTGGAGACCTTCGACGTCACCGACAGGGCCATCAGCGCACCGGACACGGGCGCGAGCCACCACCGGTCGCCGCGCATCCACACCCACGCCGTGGCCACCGCGAGCACGGCGAACGCGGTCATCACCGGGTCGAGCAGTGCCAGACGGTCGACGCGCGGACCGGCACCACCGCGCGGCGTCAGCCACCAGAGGGCGGCGGCGAGCAGGGCGCCCCAGTAGCCGATCTCGCGCCGCAGCCACCAGTACAGCGCGACGCCGACGCCGAAGGTGAGCAGGGCGACGAGCACCCGCGGACCGATCGGCCCCTGCCCGGCGACGAGCTGCGCGAGACCGAACAGGTACTTCGCGGTCGGGGGGTGCTCGCGGTTGAACGAGAAGTCGCCGTGCACGTACTGCCACCCGGCGCGGAGGTAGATGTCCTCGTCGCCGGTGATGTTGGGCCCGCCGATGTTCCAGAAGCACTGGTACAGGGCCCAGAGCAGGACCACGGCCGCCACTCCTGCCCGGATGCGGAGGTCACCGGCGAGTGCGGACAGTCGTGAGGGCACCGTCCGAACCTAGTTGCTCGGCCGCTCCCGAGCGAACCAACCCGGTCAGCCGGCGTCCGGTGTCCGACCCGGCAGATCGACCGTGAACGCCGTCCGCCCCGGCTCCGAGGCGACCCGGACGAGCCCGTCGTGCGCGGTCACGACGGCCCGGACGATCGCCAGCCCGAGGCCGCTCGTGCCGTGCTCGCGGGACCGGGACGCCTCGCCACGGGTGAAGCGGTCGAACAGCGTCGGGAGCACCTCGGCGGGGATGACCGGTCCGTCGTTCGCGACCACGAGACGCACGACGTCGCCGGTCCGCTGCAGGGAGACCACCACGGACGTGCCCTCCGGCGTGTGCGTCCGCGCGTTCGCCAGCAGGTTCGTCACGACCCGCCGCAGCTGCGCCGCGTCCCCGGACACCACGAGCGGGTGGTCGTCCAGCACCTGCAGCGTCCACCGGTGCCCGGGTGCGGTCGCGCGCGCGTCCATCGTCGCCTCGACGACGATCGACGTCAGGTCGACCGGCTCGCGCGCCGGTGCCGGGCCGGACGCCAGGGCGACGGCGTCGAGACGAGCGAGCAGGAGCAGCTCCTCGACGAGATCGCCCATCCGCACCGCCTCGCGCCCGATCCGGTCGACGTTGCGGCGGACCGCCTCGGGGTCGTCCGACGACGCCGAGAGCTCGGCGTACGCCCGCACGGTCGCGATCGGGGTCCGCAGCTCGTGCGACGCGTCGGCGACGAACGTCCGCATGCCCGTCACGGCCTCGCGTCGGACCGTGAGCGCCCGGGCGACGTGTCCGAGGAGGCGGTTGAGCGCGGTGCCGACCTGCTCGACCTCGCGGTTCGCCGCGAGGTCCCCGGCCGAGACCCGCACCGGGATGTCCGTGTCCCCGCGCTCCAGGTCGAGCTCGGTGACGTCGGACGCCACGGCCGCCACCCGTTCGAGCGGGCGGAGCGATCGCCGGACGAGCAGGGTCAGCGCCCAGGCCGCGACGAGCAGCCCGACGACCGTCACGACACCGATGACGAGCAGGAGGCGGCCGATGGCGGCGTCGAGGTCGCCGAGCGGCAGCGCGGTCACGAAGACGTCGCCGTCGTCGCCGACGGCCTGCGCCCGGTAGGTGCCGAGCTTCCCCAGGTCGACCGTCACGGGGTCGCCGTCGCTGGCGATGCGCGACAGGGTCGCCTCCTGCGCCGACGACAGCCCGTGCTGCCGGCCGCTGCTGTCCGTGTACCCGCCGAGGACGGTCGCGCCGTCGCGCAGGATCGCGACGACGGTGCCGGCGGACTGTCCGGGAGCGCCGATGAACGCGTTGTCCGGGTCCGAGCCGGAGCCGGTACCGGTCGACGGGGGCGGTGGCCGTTCGCCGTCCGGCCCGCCGACGGTCCGCTCGGCCGCGGTCGCGAGTTCCGCGTCGAGCCGGTCGACCAGGTACCCGCGGAACGCGACGACCGTCACCGCTCCGACGACGACGTTGGTCGCGACGAGCAGGAGCGCCACGGCCGCCACGATCCGCCACCGCAGCGACGGCACGCGCCGCCGACGGTCGG
Organism: Curtobacterium sp. YR515; assembly: GCF_900113095.1. Classification (NCBI taxonomy): domain Bacteria; kingdom Bacillati; phylum Actinomycetota; class Actinomycetes; order Micrococcales; family Microbacteriaceae; genus Curtobacterium; species Curtobacterium sp. YR515. Next base: position 35,446 of record NZ_FOOD01000003.1, read on the forward strand.
TTCCGTTCCGGGCCCGGGAGGCGCGGCTCGCCGTCCGCGGTCGGCTCACGTCGTCGGCCGGAGCACGTACCCTGCTCCGCGGACGGTCTGCAGCATCGGCTCGCGTCCGGCGTCGAGCTTCTTGCGCAGGTACGACACGTACATGTCCACGAGGTTGGACGACGTGCCGAAGTCCATCCCCCAGACGTTCGCCAGGAGTTGCTCCCGGGAGAGCACGCGGTTGGCGTTCCGTGCGAGGTGCCGCAGCAGCTCGTACTCGGTCGGGGTGAGGTCGATCGGTTCACCGGCGCGCGTGACCGTCCTGGCGTCCTCGTCGAGCCGGAGGTCGCCGACGCTCGTCGCGGTCGGACTCCCGACGGCTGCGACCCGGGGCGACGTCCGGGCCAGGATCCGCGCCCGGACGAGCAGCTCGTCGATCCCGAAGGGCTTGGTCAGGTAGTCGTCGCCGCCGCCCGTGAGTCCGGCGAGCCGGTCCTCGGGGGCGTCCCGCGCCGTGAGGAACAGCACCCGCACGTCGTCCCGGGCGTCCCGGAGCCGTTCGAGCACCTCGAACCCGTCGATGTCCGGGAGCATCACGTCGAGGACGACCACGTCGGGTCGGAAGTCCCGGGCGGCGAACAGCACGTCGCGCCCGCGGTGCACGGCCCGCACCTCCCAGCCGTCGCCCGCGAACGCGAGGGCGACGGCGTCCGCGAGGGCGTGCTCGTCGTCGACGACGAGGGCGCGGACGGGTGAGCCGTCGGTGCGCTGCAGCGGTTGCCCGGTCACGCCCGCGAGCCTATCCACCGCGCCCTCGTCGTCGATCACTTCGTGCTGCTCAGGTCGTAGACGGTCTGCCCGCCGACCGTCGTGGACTCGTAGTTCGCCGCGACCCACTCCTGGATGGCCGACGCCGTGGACGATCCGCCGCCCATGCCGCCGCCGCCCGAGCCGGAGGACACGTAGTACCCGATGTCCCCGTCGGCGACGTACGCCTGGAACTGGGCGAGCGTCGGTGCCGGGTCGCTCGACCAGCCACCGATCGCCATCACGGCCGTGTCGGTGTCGAGTTCGAGCTGTGCGGCCGACTGCGAGCCGTTGACCGCCGCGGCCCACTTGGCGTCGGACGCCTCGAGCAGCTTCTGCAACGCCGACGAGGTCGTCGACCCGCCACCGCCCATGCCGCTCGGGGCGCCGTCGGTCGATCCCTCGGCGGTGCCGTCGGTCCCGGTCGAGCCCTCGGTGGTCCCGGAGGCGCCACCGGGCGCCGTCCCGTCGGCACCCTCCGGCGCCTCGCCGCTCATGCCCTCCGGCGGGGTCCCGCCGGGACCCTGCTGGGAGCCGTCGTCGGAGGTGGAGCCGCCGCTCTCGGAACCGGAGGTCGACCCGCCGGGTCCACCCGCGCCTCCCGGCATGCCACCCGTGCCACCGCCGCCCATGCCGCCGGTGCTGCTGCCCGCCGGACCGACGCTCGGGATCGAACCGGAGTGCGCGACGGTCGTCGTGGCGAGGGCGTAGGCCGTGGTGCCGCTGAGCCCGAACAGGGTGCCGGCGAGCACGCCGATCGTGACGAGCCTGCGGAGCGACGGCACGCTGCCCATCACGACGAGCGCTGCCGACAGCAGGCCGCCGGCCAGCATCACCCAGCGGAGCCAGGGCAGCCACGTCGGGTTCTCGTTGAGCAGGCACCAGCCCCAGAAGGCCGTGACGCCGATCATGGCGGCCAGACCGATGCGGCCGGTGAAGCGCTCGCGGGCGTGCCAGAGCAGCGCGCCGCCGGTGCCGACGAGTCCGGCGATCGCCGGGGCCAGCGCGACCGTGTAGTACGGGTGGATCGTGCCGGACATGTACGAGAAGACGAGTCCGGTGACGAGCAGCCAGCCACCCCAGAGCACGAGTCCGGCGCGGGCCGGGTCTGCCAGGTGACGGCGGCCGACGACGACCAGGCCGACGATCAGCGCGATGAGTGCGGCGGGCAGGAGCCACGAGATCTCGAGGCCCATCTCGGACGAGAACAGCCGGTTCAGACCCGTCGAACCGCCGAACGAACCGCCCGCGGTGCCGCCGGTCATGCCGCCGCCTCCGCCGCCGTTGCCCGAGCCGCCGAAGATCCGACCGAGGCCGTTGTAGCCGAACACGAGGTCGAGCACGGTGTTGTTCGTCGAACCGCCGATGTAGGGGCGGGACTCGGCGGGCCACAGCCACACGGCGACCACCCACCAGCCGGCCGCGACGACGAGGGACCCGGCGGCGACGAGCAGGCCGACGACGCGCCTGCCCCAGGTGGTGCGAGCGGCGAACAGGTACACGAGGCCGAACGCCGGCAGGACGAGCAGCCCCTGCAGCATCTTCGTCAGGAAGGCGAACCCGAGGGCGACCCCGGCGAGGGCGATCCACTTCCAGCTGCCCGTCGGGAGCGCCCGCACGGTGCAGTACGCGCCGGCGGTCATGAGGAGGACGAGCAGCGCGTCCGGGTTGTCGAACCGGAACATCAGCGCGGCGGCCGGGGTCGCCGCGACGACGAAGCCCGCGAGCAGCGCGCCGACGTTCGCCGTGGTGGCCCCGAGCCGGGCGAGCGTGCGGCGGACCGTGCCCCACACGAGCGCGACGGACCCGACGGCCATGAGGGCCTGGGGGAGCAGGAGGCTGAAGCTCGAGAAGCCGAACAGCCGGGCGGACAGCACCATCACCCACAGCGAGGCCGGGGGCTTGTCCACCGTGATGAAGTTCGACGAGTCGAGGGAGCCGAAGAAGAACGCCTCCCACGACTTCGTGCCGGCCTGCACGGCGGCGGCGTAGAAGCTGTTCGCGTACCCGGAGACGCTGAGGTCCCAGAGGTACACCACGGCGGTCACGGCGAGGAGCGCCCAGAACGCGGGCCGGAGCCAGCGGGCGTCCTCGCGCTCGCCGAGGAACAGGCGGGCGACGGGCTTGCGGCGCCGATCCCGCGCGTCGGTGCGCGCGGTCTCGCGTCGATCGGTCACGGGTATCGGGTACGTGGTCATGGCAGTGAGGATTCCGGGCGTTCCCCGACTGTCACCCTGCGTCGGCTATGCGCGCCCTAAGACGCGCGGCGCGCAGTTCACGCGTACCGCTGCGCCGCGTGCAGCGCCGCTCCCGTGTACGAGCCGCCGAACAGGAACACGTGCAGGAGCAGCGGCGCGAGCTGGTGCAGCTCGACCCGCTCCTGCCACCCGGCGGCGAGCGGGGACTCGGCGTCGTAGGCAGCGAGCACGGCCTCGAGCCGGGGGAGTCCGAAGAGCCCGAGGAGCGCCAGGTCCGTCTCGGCGTGCCCGCCGTGCGCGATGGGGTCGATGAGCACCGCTCCCGTGGGCGTCGTCCCGTCGACCGGCTCCGCCTCCGTCGGCCAGAGCACGTTGCCCGCCCAGAGGTCGCCGTGCAGTCTCGCCGGCCGGTCCCCGACGAGCTTCGGCTGCGGTGACCCGAGCGTCCCGTCCTGGACCCGGTCGGCGACCCGGTCGAACACGGCTGCCTGGGCGTGGTCGAACCCGCCGGCGTCGACGATGCGGCGGACGAAGTCGCGGATCCGGTACTCCGCGAAGAACTCGCCCCAGGTCGCCGGTGCGTCCGCCGCGGCGACGAACGGCGTGCGGGAGCGTCCCATCCGCAGGGGCGTGCCCGTCGGCCAGCCGGAGGGCGGCGCGCCCCAGTGCTCGGCGCCCGCGGCGTGGGTGTGCGCCAGGGACCGCCCGAACCGCTCGGCCTGCCGTGTCGACGGCGAACCGTCCGGGATCAGCTCGAGGTCGAGGACCGTCGGGCGGGGTCGACCGAGCACGCGGGCGATCCGGGTGCCGCCGTCGGGTTCGGCCTCGGCGAGCCAGTCCAGACCGGCTGCCTCGGCGGCGGCCTCGTCGGGGGAGGCGAAGGTCTTCACGTGCGTCTCGGCCATCGCCCCATCCTGCCGGTGTCGCCTCCGTAGCGGGTCAGACCGCCTCGACGAGCGCCCTCGCCAGCGGGTGCCACTCGCGGGACGTCGGCCCGCTCAGCACGAGCGTCCGTGACAGCCGCCGGGCCATCGGCACCATGACGAGGTCCGGCGGCAGCATCACCCGCCCGAGCGTCGGCACGATGGACACGCCCTCGCCCCGCTCGATCATCCCGAACATGGTGCTCATCTCCCGCACCCGGTGGGCGTACCGGAACGCCTGCCCGTCGAGTTCGTGCAGCCGCTGGATCTGGTGCTCGCACCCGCCACCGCCCGCGACGAGGCCGTCCTCGTGCAGGTCGTCGAGCGTCAGCGCGGGGAGGTCGGCGAGCGGGTGGTCGCGGCGGACCACCGCGGCCATCTCGTCCTGCGCGACGACCACACCGCCCGGTGGCACCGGCGTCGGGTCGACGAGCACGGCGGCGTCGACCGTGCCGGCCTCGAGCCACTCGGGCATCTCGTCGTCGTCTCCCTCGTAGACCTGCACGTCGACGTCCGGCAGCGTCACCGCCCACAGCTCGCGGAGCCGCGGCAGCAGGCCCTGGCAGACGGTGGGGACGGCCGCGAGGCGCACGGTGCCGCGCGCCGTGGCGGGCCGGATCACTGCCTCCAGGGCCTCGACGGAGGCGAGCACGCTGCGGGCGTGGGCCAGCAGACGGTCGCCGAGGGGCGTCGTGACGGCGGCCGCCCCGCGCCGGATCACCGGACCGCCCACCTCGCGCTCGAGACCCGCGAGGGCGTGCGACACGGCGGACTGCCCGACGCCGAGCGTGGACGCCGCGCCCGTGAAGGAGCCGGCGTCGACGGTGGCGACGAACGCGCGTAGCTGGGGCACCGAGACGGTCATGCGTCTTCCTCATCCGTTCATGAGCGACATGCGTTTGCCGCATGCGCCGAGGATGTCGACACTAGGCGACATGAACGCGGTCCTCTACCTCCTCGTGGCACTGACCTGGGGCTCGAGCTTCCTGTTCGCGAAGATCGGGCTCGACGGGCTGGCACCGCAGCAGGTCGCCACGGTGCGCACGGTCCTCGGCGCGCTCACGCTCGTCGCGGTCCTGCTCGCGACCCGCCGGCGCTGGCCGCGGGAGCCACGGGTCTGGGGACACCTGCTCGTGGTGTCGGTGTTCCTCAACGCGGTGCCGTCGTCGCTCATGGCGTGGGCGGAGCAGACCGTGCCGTCCGGTCTCGCGAGCATCTACAACGCGACGACGCCGATCATGACGTTGGCGGCCCTCGCGGTGCTCGTACCGTCCGAGCGGCTCCGCGGACGGCAGGTCGCGGGCATCGTGCTCGGGATCGTCGGCGTCCTGGTGCTGGTCGGTCCGTGGAACGTCATCGGGGACCCGGAGGTCCTGGCGAGCGTGCCGGGGCAGGTCGCGCTGCTCGGGATGACCGCGTGCTACGGCATCGGCCTCGCGTACCTGCGCCGGGTGGCGGTCGGCAGCGCGTACGACCCGGTCACCCTCGCGACGGTGCAGCTGACGCTGGCCTCCGGACTGCTCCTGCTGGTCGCGCCCGTCATCGCCACGGGTCCGGTACGGCTGGACTGGAGGATCGTGGGGGCGATGGTCGCGCTCGGTTGCGTGGGCACGGGGCTGGCCTACGCCTGGAACACGCGGCTGGTGCAGGCGTGGGGAGCGGGTCGCGCCTCGACGGTCACCTACCTGACACCCGTCGTCGGGGTGGTGCTCGGCGTGCTGGTCCTCGGCGAGCACGTCCGGTGGAACGAGCCGGTCGGGGGACTCGTGGTGCTGCTCGGCATCGCGCTGGCGTCGGGCGTGGTGGGTCGGCGGCGTCTGGGCGTGCGGGCTCCCGCCTGAACGGGGGCCGGATCCGGAAGCGACCGCGGCCGTAGGATCGGGCCGAGAAGTCGTCCACGGAGTCGTCGACGGAGACGGAGACCGGTCATGACCGCCACCCACCACACCAGCGCCACCGCCTCGGTCGCAGCGATCCTCGCCGAGTCCGCAGCGCGGTACCCGGACGACGTCGCCGTCATCGTCGGCGACCGGCACACCACCTACGCCGAGCTCTGGAGCCAGACGCTCGCGTACGCCGGTGCGCTGCGGGCCCGCGGCGTGGGACCGGGCGACCGTGTGGCGATGCTCGTCCCGAACGTCGAGGACTTCCCGCGGGTCTACTACGCGACCCTCGCGCTCGGCGCCGTGGCGGTCCCCGTGCACGCGCTGCTCAAACGACGCGAGATCGAGTACGTCCTGCGCGACAGCGGCGCCTCGCTGCTCGTCTGCGCCGCACCGCTGCTCGGTGAGGGCGCGGCCGGTGCCGAGCTCGCCGAGGTCGACGTGGTGACGGTGCTCGCCCCGGCCGACTCCCCGGACCGGCTCGAAGCGCTCGCGCAGCAGGCGGAACCGCTCGACACCTACGTCCCCCGGCACCCGTTCGACACCGCGACGATCCTCTACACGAGCGGCACCACCGGCAAGCCCAAGGGCGCGGAGGGGTCGCACTTCTCGCTGCTCGAACAGGTCAACACGAACCTGATGACGACGTTCGACATGCACCGCGGGGACGTCCTGCTCGGCGCCCTGCCGCTGTTCCACACCTTCGGGCAGACCTGCACGATGAACACCGGCTTCCGGGTCGGCGCGACGATCGTCATGCTGCCGAAGTTCGACGGCGACACGGCACTCGCCGCGATGGTCGAGCACGGGTGCGGAATCTTCATGGGCGTCCCGACGATGTACATGGCGCTGCTCGACGCGGCGACCCGTTCCGATGCCCGTCCGACGCTGCGGTACGCGATCTCCGGCGGCGCCTCGCTGCCCCTGGCGGTCCTCGAGCGGTTCCAGGACGTCTACGACGCGCCGATCCACGAGGGCTACGGCCTCACCGAGACCTCGCCGGTCGCGACCTTCAACCACGTCGGACGGCCACCGCGCCCCGGCACGATCGGCACCCCGGTGTGGGGCGTCGACGTCGAGATCGCCGACCCGGAGCAGCACGACGCGATCGTGATGTTGCCCCACGGCGAGATCGGCGAGCTCGTCATCCGCGGGCACAACCTCATGAACGGGTACCTCGACCGTCCCGAGGACACCGCCGCCGCGATCGTCGACGGGTGGTTCCGGACGGGCGACCTCGGCACGAAGGACGACGACGGCTACCTGACGATCGTCGACCGGACGAAGGACATGATCATCCGCAACGGCTACAACGTGTACCCGCGGCAGGTGGAGGAGGTCCTCGCAACCCACCCCGACGTCACGATGGCCGCGGTGTTCGGCGTGCCGCACGAGCTGCACGGGCAGGAGATCGAGGCCGCCGTGGTGCTCCGTGCCGAGGCGACGGCGACGCCGCAGGAGCTGATCGACTTCGTCGCCGCCGAGATCGCTGCCTACAAGTACCCCCGGGCGGTGCACGTCCTCGACGCGCTGCCCCTCGGCCCGAGCGGCAAGGTGCTCAAGCGCGAGCTCGTCGACCGGTTCGGCGCGGAGGTCCCGGCGGCGAGTTGACGTGGACGTGGACACCGTCGTGCGGTCACCGTCGCCGGCCGACCTCGCTCGGGGCCTGGCGGCGCTGCGGTCGTGGCAGCGCGACGACGCACTCGTGCAGCTCCACCCCGGCGACCTCGGGTGGGCGTGGCGCCAGGGGGCGGACGCGGTCGCGCGTGCGGTGCACCTCTGGGAGGCCGACGGGCAGATCGTCGCGTTCGGCTTCCTCGACGGACCGACCACGCTCCGCATGACGGTGGCCCCCGAGCGCTGGACGGACCCGGACCTCGCGCGCGCCCTGGCGGCCGACGCCTCCGACCCCGGCACCGGCGTGCTCCCGAGCGGCCCTGCGTCGATCGAGGTACCGGACGGCACCGCCCTGCGCGGAGCGCTGCACGCTGCGGGATGGGGCGCCGGCGAGTCCTGGACGCCGCTGTCCCTCGACCTGGCCGCGCCGGTCGGAGCACGCGGGTCGTCGCTGCACGTCGAGATCGTGCACGGCGCGGACACGTCCGACTTCACGGCGGTCCACCGCTCGGCCTGGGACAACGGGTCGTTCACCGACGAGCGCTGGAGGGCGATGTCCGCCGGTGCACCGTTCGCGGAGGCTCGCTGTCTGCTCGGCAGGGACGACGCCGGAGAACCGGTCGCCGGGATCACGGTCTGGTCGGCCGGTCGCGGCCGTCCCGGACTCATCGAGCCGCTCGGCGTCCACGCCGCCCACCGCGGTGCGGGGCACGGGACCGCGATCTGCGTCGCCGGTGCGGCACTGCTCCGCGAGGCGGGAGCGTCGACCGCGTGGGTCTGCACCCCGAGCGACCTCGACAGCGCCGTCGCGACCTACCGGGCGGCCGGCTTCACGATGCTCCCGGAACGGCTCGACTGCGTCCGGCAGGCCTGAGGCGAGTGACTCGGCGGGTGCCGGACGTACGCTGGCACCTGTGACCCGGCCACGCCGACCCTCGACCGCACGGTTGCTGTTCGCGTCGTCGCACCCGGGGCCCACCGTCACCGTGACCGTGCTCGCGACGGTCATCGCCGTGGCGGTCGGGCACGCGTGGTGGACGGTCGTCCTCGTCGCCCTGACCGTCGTCGCCGGGCAGCTCTCGATCGGGCTCGCGAACGACTGGATCGACGCCGATCGCGACCGTGCCGTCGGCAGGTCGGACAAGCCCGTGGCGCAGGGGTCGATCGCCGTCGGCACCGTCCGTGGCGCGGCGATCGGCACCGCCGGGGCGTCCGTCGTCCTGTCGGTGTTGCTCGGGCCGGTCGCCGCCGTCGCGCACCTCGTGCTCGTGGCCGCGGGGTGGGGGTACGACGCGGGGCTCAAGCGCACGGTCTGGTCCGTCGTGCCGTTCGTGGTCGCGTTCGGGCTGCTCCCGGTCGTGGCGGTCTCGGCCGGGCCGGACGGCGACTGGCCGGCGTGGTGGGCGATCGCGACGGGGGCGGTGTTCGGCGTCGCGATCCACTGCACGAACGTGTTGCCGGACCTGGTCGACGACGCGGCCACCGGGGTCCGGGGGTTCCCGCAACGGCTCGGGCTCCGGGGCGCGGGCGTCACGGCGTTCGGGTCGCTCGTCGTGGCGGCGCTGCTCGTGCTCGGTGGTCAGGTGCTCGGGGACGATCCGGTCCGGGGCGTGGGGGTGGTGCTCGCGGTGCTCGGGACCGTCGTGGTCGTCGCGCTCGCCGGGGTCGGGGTGCGGCGCGTGCTGGCCGGGTGGGCATCGCGGGTGCTGTTCCGGCTCGTCATCGCGTCGTCGCTCGTGCTCGTCGTCGAGCTCGGCCTCGCCGGCGCCCGCCTGGTCGCCTGACCGGCGCCCCCGCGACCCGTCACGCCCACCGCATCGCGTACACACCGGCCAGCGCATCCGCGGTCGGGAGGGACAGGACCGTCCGGAGCAGCGCCTCCCGTCCGGCCGCCCCCACCCTGCCGAGCGGACGGCCGAACGGACGTCCGAGCGCCATGTTCACCTCCGCCTGCCGCGCCGCCCGCCGCGCGACCGCCTGCCGCCGCCGCGCGTACTCCGGCCACGGGCCGGCGCTGCCCGATGCGACCGCCTCCACGAGGAGCGGCGCGAGCTCGGCCGCGTCGAGCCACCCGAGGTTCATGCCCTGCCCGCCGATCGGGCTGATCTCGTGCGCCGCGTCCCCGGCGAGGACGACACGGCCGACGCCGACCCGCTCGGCCTCCCGGCGTCGGACACCGAAGCCGCTGCGCATGCTGCAGGACGTCGGGTCCGGCCGGACACCGGTGCGTGCCGCCACGATCGCCGCGAGGTCCGCCGCACTCGGCGACGGATCGTCCGACGACGCCAGGAGCACGACGTACCGACGACGGTCGCCGGGCAACGGGAAGGACTCGACCACACCGGCCGGTCCGACGTCGACGAGCGCGTCCGTCCGGGCAGCGGAGTCCTCGACGTCGGCGAAGTCCCCCATCGCGTAGCGGTCCGGGTAGTCGCGACCGGTGGTGGCGATGCCGAGCAGGTCCCGCACGGTGCTCCGCGAGCCGTCCGCCCCGATGACGAACCGGGCCCGCACGGCCACCGCGCCGCCGGGGCCGGTCCCGACCGCGTCGACGTGGTCCGGGTGCCGCTCGAGCGCCGAGAGCACCGTGCCGGTCCGGAGCGCGCCCGGCGCTGCCACGGCGAGCCGTTCCCGCAGCAGGGCCTCGGTCCGGTGCTGGTCGAGCGTCGCGACGTACGGGTGCGTGGCCGACGCGTGGTCGAACGTCAGGGCGCCGAGCTCCCGGCCACGGCTGCGCGCGACCCCGCGGCGGACCCGGACGGCCTCCGCGAGGACCGGCCCGTCCAGCCCGATCGCCGCGAACGCGTCGAGGGACGGCGGGTGGATCCCGATCGCGCGAGAGCCCGTCGGCACACCCTCGCGCCGTTCCCACACCACGACCTCGAGCCCGCGGGCCGCGAGGAGCGCCGCGGCGAAGAGGCCGACGGGCCCACCGCCGACGACGAGGACGTCGACGCGCTCCGTGGTCACGGCCCGAGCCTACGGACGGTCGACGCAGCGCCCACCCAGCCGATCGGCGCCCCGGGGTCATCCGCTCGACCGAAGCGCTCCACCGGGGCCGTCCGCGATGCTGGGGTCGTGCCCTTCACCGTCAGCCACGCGGTCGTCGCCCTGGCCGCCCGCCGCACCCCGCTGCCCGTCGCGGCGGTCGCCGTCGGAGCCATGGCGCCGGACGCGGTCCTGTTCGCGCCGTTCCTGCCGCCCTACGTCGTGGCGCACTCGTGGGTGGGCGTCGTGACGATCGACCTGGTGGTCGCGCTGGTCGTCCTCGTGGCCTGGTGGTACCTGGTGCGGCCGGCGTGGGCGGAGGCGGTGCCCGGCGTCCGCGAGCGGCTGCCGGCGAGCTGGTCGGCCCCTCCGCGTGCCGGGGACCGGCCGGTCCGCCGGGCGGTCGCGATCGTCGTCGCCTGTCTCGTCGGGAGCGTGACGCACGTCGTGTGGGACGCGTTCTCGCACGAGGCCGGGTGGGCGGTGCAGGCGATCCCGTTCCTCCGCGAGGGTCCGGCGGCCTACCCGGTCTGGGCCGGCGTGCAGGACGGTTCGAGCGTGCTCGGGTTGCTCGGGCTCGTCGTCGCGGCCGTGGTGTGGTGGCGACGGAGCACACCGCGTCGGATGCCACCGGTCGCTCGGTCGGAGGCCGCGGTCGTGGTGGCCTCGGGCGCGATCGTCGTCCTCGCCGTGCTCGGGATCGCCGGTCGGGTGCTGCTCGGCGGCGGTGGCGTCGCCGGGATCGTCACCGAGCTCGCCTTCCGGTTGCCGGTGGTCGTCGCGCTGGTGCTCGTGGTCGGCGCGGTCGGACTGCTGGTCGGACGCAGCCGTCGCACCCGCTGACGCGGACCCCGGAGGCGCGGTGCAGCCGCCGTCGGTCGTGTCGCGTCCGGCAGGCCGCGGGTCGGGAGGCGCGGTGCACGCGCCGTCGGTCGTGTCGCGTCCGGCAGACCGCGGGTCGGGAGGCGCGGTGCGGGGCCGACCCGCGCCTCCCGTCCGTCAGGCGGTCGCGTCCGCCGTCTCGCGCGCGGACCGATCCGCGGCGACCAGCCGTCGGGCTTCACGGAACCGCTTCCGCAACCGCTCGACCGGCACCTCGACCGCGTAGGCCGCCCCGACTGCCACCAGCAGCGCCGCCCCCACGAGCCACACCGTGCCCCACGCCCCGATCGCGAACGTGCCGAGCAGCGCGATGACCACGGGGTGCCAGAGGTACGCCGAGTACGACACGCGACGACCGAACCACGACACGGGCGTCCACGCGAGCGCGGCCGACAGCGGGGACCGCACCGACACCAGGCCACCGATGAGCAGCGCCGAGATCAGCCCGGTCACCGGGAGCACGACGCCGAACGACCAGGCGTGCTGCGTCCAGTCGTCGTCGATCCAGAACTGCACCGCGGCGAGCAGCCCGATGCCGAGCCAGGTGCCGACGTGTCCGGGGATCCCGGAGGCCCACGTCCGGAAGCGCTCGTCGTCGAGGAGCAGTGCGAGCAGGCACCCGGTCGCCAGCGGCACGACGCCGAGCACGGGGGAGAAGTACACGTCCGGGGTCGCGCCGCTGTTCGGCGTCCGGTAGCTCAGCCACGATGCCGCTGCGGCACCGACGATCACGACGCCGAGCCCGGTCATCAGCCAGCGCCGACGCGACCGCAGTGCGAACAGGAGCACGAGGACCGGCGGCCAGACGAGGTAGAACTGCTCCTCCATCGACAGGCTCCACGTGTGCGCGAAGACGCCCTGCGTGGTGTCCCAGTACGAGCGGAAGAGGTTGCCGGTGTAGCTCAGCGCGATGAACGCCGCCTCGCCGGGGGAGAACGAGGCGCCCTTGTAGTCGCCGACCCAGTTCCACAGCGCGAGGCCGACGATGACGAGCGCGAGCAGTGCCGGGTAGAGGCGGAGGAGCCGCTTCGTCCAGAACGAGCCGAGCCGGATGCGCCCGGTGCGGCGGTGCTCGCCGAGGAGCAGCGTCGAGATGAGGAACCCGGAGAGCACGAAGAACACCGTCACGCCGATGAACCCACCCTCGAACTGCGGCACGTGCAGGTGGTAGAGGATCACGATGAGGATCGCGACCGTCCGGAGCCCGTCGAGCGCCGGAGCACGGTTCGTGAGCGGCGGCGGGGGCGTCGGTCGTGCGTGCCTGCCGTCGGTGTCGGCCGGTGCGGATGTCGTGCGGGTCCGCTCCGGCGAGGTCGTGGTGATGGCCACGGACGCCTCCTGCGCGATGCTGTCGATGGGGTCACGGGCCGTCGGGCCGTGACCGGATCGTTACATGATGCTCGCGGAAGGTAAGAGCCGTCTCAACGACCGGGGTGCACCAGGGTCGTCAGGGCGTCGAGTCGTTCGTGGGCGATCGTGGCGAACGGGCGGTCCTCGTCGTCGGCGATCCACTGCGCGAACGACAGGTGGAACACGGTGACGGCGGTCTCGGCGGCGATGGTCGCGGCGGGCTCCGGCACGCCGCGGTCGCGCAGGACCTCACCCAGTCGGACCTTCAGGGTCGCGAGCTTGCCGAGCTCCCGTTCGCCGAGCGCGGGGTTGCCGTCGATGATGCCCTGGCGTGCGCGCGACCACGGGCGGCGCTCGTCGGGGAAGAACGCGCCGCTGGCGTCGAGCGCGAGCCGGACGAGGTCGAAGGGCGGGGTGCCGGCCGGTGCGGCCTCGATCGGGGTGGTGAACATGCCGAGGAAGTCGTCCTGCCCGGCGAACAGCACTTCGCGCTTGTCGGCGAAGTGTCGGAAGAATGTGCGCTCGGTGACCTCGGCCGCGGCGGCGATCTCGGCGACCGTCGTCTCGTCGTACCCCTGCTCCGCGAAGAGCTGCAGGGCCGTGGCCTGCAGTCGCTCACGGGTCCCGGGTTGCCATCTCGCCATGTCCGCAGTCTACTGATGACAGCGACTGACATCGAGTGCTACGGTGATGTCAGTTCATGACATCACCGCCGTGGACACCTGCGAAGGGAAAGCACATGCACGTGTTCGTCACCGGGGCCTCCGGATGGATCGGCTCCCACACCGTCGACGAGCTCCTCGCCGCCGGACACACCGTCACCGGCCTCGCCCGCTCCGACTCGTCGGCCGCCGCGCTCGAGGCGAAGGGCGTCGCCGTCGTCCGCGGTGACCTCGACGACCTCGACGCCATCCGCCGCGGGGCCGCCGCGTCCGAGGGGGTCCTGCACCTCGCGAACAAGCACGACTGGGCGAACCCGGCCGCCACGAACGCCAGCGAACGCGCCGCGGTCGAGACCATCGGCGAGGCGCTCGTCGGCACCGACCGGCCGTTCGTCGTCGCCTCGGGCGTCGCCGGACTCGCACAGGGCCGCCCCTCGACCGAGGCGGACCCCAACCCGTTCGTCGGCCCGGACAGCATGCGCGGCGGCAGCGAGAACCGCGGGTTCGACTTCGTCGACCAGGGCGTGCGCACCATCGCGGCCCGCTTCAGCCCGACCACGCACGGCACCGGCGACCACGGGTTCATCGCCGCGATCGTCGCCGCCGCACAGCGCACCGGCGTCTCCGGCTACATCGGCGAGGGCACGAACAGCTGGGCCGCCGTGCACGTCACCGATGCCGCTCGGCTCGTCCGGCTCGGCCTCGAGCACGCACCCGCGGGCACGAGGCTGCACGCCGTCGCCGAGACCGCGATCCCGACCCGGGCCATCGCCGAGGCCATCGGCGACGCCCTCGGGCTGCCCGTGACCTCGGTCGACCCGGCCGACGCGGTGTCGCACTTCGGGTTCATCGGGCAGTTCTTCGGCATGGAGATGTCGGCGACGTCCGAGGCCACGCGCGAGCTCCTCGGCTGGGAGCCCACCGGGCCGGGGCTGCTCGAGGACATCGCCGCCGGCGCCTACTCCGACGTGCGGGTGGCGTAGCGCGACCCACCGTCGGCCTGGAGGCGCGTGGCGGCCCCGCCCCGCGCCTCCAGGCCGTCGCCGGTCCGGACCACCGCCGCCGGTCCGGACCACCGCGCCCTTGGTGAGCAGAAATGGTCGGGTCCCGTCTCCGGAACCGACCATTTCTGCTCACCAAGTGGGCGCGCGGGGCGCGGGGGCGCGCCCCGCGGGGCGCGCGGCGCCCGCGCGCCTACTCCGCCTTCTGCATCTGCCAGGGCTCGGGCTCGCGGTCGCCGTTCGGCCGCACGGGCCGGACGTCGCCGACGATCGGGATCGCCCGCTTCCGCATGAACCAGAGGTACCGCACGAAGAAGTGCGATAGCGTCGACAGCCGGTTACCGTTGCCGAGCAGCGACGCGATGTGCACGGCCACCCACGCCGCCCAGGCCACGGGCCCGACCATCGTGATGCCGCCACGGAGCTGGGCCACCGCGGCGTTCGTGCCGATCGTCGCCATCGTGCCCTTGTCGAAGTACTTGAAGTGCTCGGTCGGCTTGCCCGCCATGAGCCGCACGATCTGCCGCGCCGAGTGCCGTCCGCCCTGCAGCGCCGGCTGGGCGAGCTGCGCGAGGGCGTCGTCCTGCGCGGCGATGTCACCGGCGGAGAAGATCCGCTCGACGCCCTTCACGCTGAGGTCGTCGTTCACCTGGATGCGCCCGCCGTGGGTCTGCGGCATGCCCCAGCCGGAGACCTCCTTGTGGGCGGCCACACCGGTCGCCCAGATGACCTGCGACGCCGGGATGAACTCGCCCTCGGCCGTCATCACACCGTCGGGCTTGACCTCGGAGACGCCGGTGTTGAGGCGCAGGACCACGCCGCGCTTGCGGAGGACCTTGGCCGCGTACCGACGCAGCCGCGGGGCGAACGGCTTGAGGAGCTCGCCGCTGCGGTGCACGAGGGTGATCGAGATGTTGCCGCGCTCGATCTCCGGGTACGCGCCGACGAGGGCCTGGTCGCGGAGCTCGGCGAGCGCACCGGCCATCTCCACGCCGGTCGCGCCACCGCCCACGATGACGATCTTGATCTCGTCGGGGCCCTGGTTGGCGGCGGCTTCCTCGAGGCGGGTGAACAGCTCGTCGCGGATGCGGAGCGCCTGCGAGCGGGAGTACATCGAGTAGGCGTACTCGTACGCACCGGGCGTGCCGAAGTAGCTCGTGTTCACGCCGTTCGCGAGGATCAGCCAGTCGTAGTGCAGGTGCTCGCCGTCGGACATCTCGGCGACCCGCTCGACCGGGTCGATGCCGGTGAGCAGCCCGTGCCGGAACTCGGCGTTGCTCTGCTTCGCGCGGAGGCTCCGGAGGAAGTACGTCACGTCGCCGGCGTTCAGCCCACCGGTCGCCACCTGGTACATGAGCGGCTGGAACATGTTGTAGACGTGGCGGTCGACCAGGGTGACCCGCACCGGTGCGTCGGCGAGCTCGCGCATGGCCGCGACACCGGCGAATCCACCGCCGACGATGACGACGTGCGGGCGGGTGTCCTGGGGCATGCTGACTCCGGCTTCCTCGGATGGTGAGATGGTCACCACCGAGGGTACGCGCGGTTCGGACAGTCGTTCGACGGCCGGGAGGCGCTGCGCACCTCCGTCAGGCGTCGAGCCGTGCGTAGGTGCTCACGACGTTGCCCTTGCTCGTCACGGTGCTGTCGACCAAGCGCAGGCGCGTGG
This sequence comes from Curtobacterium sp. YR515, assembly GCF_900113095.1. Classification (NCBI taxonomy): domain Bacteria; kingdom Bacillati; phylum Actinomycetota; class Actinomycetes; order Micrococcales; family Microbacteriaceae; genus Curtobacterium; species Curtobacterium sp. YR515. The sequence goes on from NZ_FOOD01000003.1 coordinate 51,405, forward strand.
GCGGGTCGGTCGGCTCGAAGAGCCTGCGGCCCGAGCCGGCGATCGCCGGGTGCACCATCAGCTGCAGTTCGTCGAGGACCCCCGCGAACAGCAGGCTGCGGACGAGGGTGACGCTGCCGCACACCGCGATGTCGGCGCCGTCCCGCTGCTGCAGCCCGCGGACGAACTCCGGGACGTCGCCCGTGATCCGGGTGCTGTTCTCCCACGCCAGGTCGTCGCCGAGCGTGGTGGACGCCACGTGCTTCTCGATCGGGTTGATCCACTGGCCGAAGGGGTCGTCGGGGTGGGCGGGCCACCACTCGGACCACTCCAGGTAGCTGTTCCTGCCGAGGAGGACGGTGTCGGTGCGGGCCATGAACGCGCCCATGCCCGCACCGAGCTCGTCGTCGAAGGAGTCGTACTGGAAGGTGTACGGGTCCTGCACGACGCCGTCGACCGACGTGAAGAGTCCAGCGGTGACCTTGCGCATGGTCGGAGCGTAGCCCTCAGCCGTTCGCGGAGGAACCGCTCGTGTCCGATCCGGTGCCGGTCCCGGTCCCGCCCTGCGTGCCGTTGCCCGGGAACTGTCCGGTGCCGCCGCCGGGGAACTGGTTCGTGCCGCCGTTCGTGCCCGGCACCTGCGTCGTGGACTGGCTCGTGCCGCCGCCGATCGCGTGTCCGATGGCGAAGCCGATGCCGCCACCGACCAGCAGTGCCGCGAGGCCGACCCCGACGGCCAGCACCTGCCAGAACCACGGCGGTCGCGGGCCGCGCCCGCGCCGGGGCGTCGCCGCGGAGCCGTACCAGGGCGTCGCGCCGTTCGGGGCGCCCGGGTTCCACGAGCCCGCCGGAGGGGCCGGTGTCGCGTACGGGTGCTCGGGCGCCGGCGCCGGCGCCGGGGCGTCGAGCGTCGCGGTCGATGTGGGCGTCGGTGCGGCGCCCCAGCCGGCCGGGCTGGCGGGGTACGGCGTGGTGGGCTGGTGGGCTGCGGGGTCCACGTCGTCGCGGGACTCGCGGGACTCGGGGTTCACGGGGGTGCGCTCGGTCATGAGGACGAGTACAGACCGGTCACCTATGTGCGGGCGATGACGACGCTGGTGCGTCACTGTGCACAGCGCCGTCCGCGTAGCCTCGCATCGTGCGCGCGAGAGTCGAGACCGTCCGGATCGACGGACTCCCCGTGCGCCTGCACACCCTCGCGCCGGCCGGCAGGGTGCACGACGCCCTCGCCCCGACCGTCGTGCTCGTGCACGGCATCGGGATGTCGCACCGGTCGTTCGCACGGTCGCAGCGGGCGCTCGCCGCGACGCACCGGACCGTGAGCGTCGACCTGCCGGGCTTCGGCGGGCTCCCGGCGGCCGGCCGGCGCCTCACCATGACGGAGCTCGGGGACCTCGTCGTCCGCGCCGTGCGGTCCCGCGGGGCCGGGGACCTCGTGCTCGTGGGGCAGTCGATGGGGACGCAGGTCGTCGCCGAGGCGGCCCGCCGGCACCCGGACGCCGTCGCCTCGGTCGTGCTCGTCGGCCCGGTCATCGCCGCCGGTCGTCGTCGGCTGCTCACGCAGGCGCTCGACCTCGGGCGGGACGGCTTCGTCGAGGGCGCCCGGATGAACGCCGTCCTCGTGACCGACTACCTGCGGAGCGTGCGGCAGTACGTGCCCGAACTCCGACCGATGCTCCGCTACCGCCTCGAGGACACCGTCGGCGAGCTCGCGCAGCCGGTGCTGGTCGTCCGTGGCACCGAGGACCCGATCGCGCGCCACGACTGGTCCGCCCGGGTCGCCGCCACCGCCCCGCGCGGCGCGTTCGTCGAGCTGCCGGGGCCGCACCACGTGCAGGAGCGCCAGCCGGTGGCGTTCGCGCGGCTCGTGGGGGAGTTCCGCCGCGTGCAGACCCTGGAGGGGCTGCGGTGACCGACGCGACCACGTCGGGGACGGACGGGACGCGCACGGACCGCACCGCGCCTCCCGTCCACGTCTCCCTGCTCCGCCGCACCCGGTGGGCCGTCCTCGACTGGTGGTACGCGATCCGCTGGCAGGTGCGGAGCCTCGGGCCGACGACCGCCGACGACTACCGGAGCGGCGACGGCCAGCCCGTCGTCGTCGTGCCCGGCGTCTACGAGACCTGGCACTTCATGCGTCCGCTCATGGACGCCCTGCACGACCGCGGACACCCCGTGCACGTGCTGCCGGTGCTGCGGCACAACCTGCGTCCGGTGCCGGAGTCCGCGGCGGAGGTGCTCGCCTACCTCGACGAACACGACCTCCGCGACGTCCTGCTCGTCGCGCACAGCAAGGGCGGGCTGATCGGGAAGTACGCGATGACGCGCCTCGACGACCGCGCGCGGATCGACCGCATGGTGGCGGTGTCGACGCCGTTCGCGGGCTCCGGGTACGCGCGGCTCGCACCCGTCCGCCACCTGCGGGCGTTCCGGTCGAGCGACCCGGTGCTCGCCGGCCTCGCACGGGAGCTCGACGCGAACGCCCGGATCACCAGCGTGTACGGCGTCTTCGACACGCTCATCCCCGAGGGCAGTGCGCTCGCCGGAGCGACGAACGTGCGGGTCCCGGTCGGCGGGCACTTCCGCATCCTCGGCGACCCGCGCACGCGTGCGGCGGTGCTGGCAGCGGCGGATCCGGACCACCCGGGCACGGCCGAGCCCCGGCCTGGCCCGACCCCGGCCTGAGCCCTAGGCGCCCGGCAGGAACAGGCAGAACGGGTGTCCGTCGGGGTCGAGCAGCACGCGGACGTCCTCCTGCGGCTGGAACGCCGCCTGACGAGCGCCGAGCCCCTCCGCCCTGGTCACCGCCGCCGGCAGGTCCTCCACCTGGAAGTCGAGGTGCAGCTGCATGCCGGGGGCGTCCTCGGTGCCGGGCCACGTGGGCGCCACGTAGGCGGGTTCGTACTGCACGGAGAGGCCCGGGCCGTCCTCGGGGCGGATGCGGGCCCAGGTCGGGTCGTCCTCGTGGACGGTCCAGCCGGTCAGCGCGCCGTAGAACCGGGCGAGCGCCAGGGGGTCCGGCGACTGCAGCACGGTGGCGGCGAGCGTCGGCATCGACGGGTCAGCAGCGGTCATGCGGCGGAGCGTACGCCGGACCCGCCCGCCCCGGTCAGCGCGTGGCCACGCTCGCGCGCTCGACGATCCGGTGCGGCACCACGACGGTCTCGGGCGGAGCCTCGCGGTCCTCGATCCGCCGGGTGAGCAGGTCGAGCGCCGCCGTCGCGAACGCCCGTCGGTCGAACGACACCGTGCTCAGCGCGGGGATCGCGTACGCGGCCCCGTCGACGTCGTCGAACCCGATCACGCTCACCTGCTCCGGGACCCGCACACCACGCGCGGCGAGGACGTGCAGCACGCCGAACGCGATCGAGTCGGTGAACGCGAACACCGCGTCGGGCAGCGGGTGCTCGTCGAGCCACGCCGCGAACGCCGACGCCGCCGCACTGGTCGACCACGCCGGCAGCGGGACCCGCAGCTCCGGGTCCGCACCGATGCCCGCTGCCGCGAGGCCGGCGAGGTACCCGCGCTCCCGCAGCTCGCTCGTCGCGGTGGCCTCGACGTCACGGGCGGCACCGACGATCGCGATCCGACGGTGGCCCCGTCCGACGAGGTACGACGTCACCTGCTCGGCCGCGGCACGGCTGTCGACGTGCACCTGGTCGACGTGCTCGGGCTCCACCTCGCCGATGACGACGGTCGGGGGCAGCCCCTCGGTCGAGGCGAGGACGCTCGCGCTGAGCGACACCGGGTTGAGGATCAGCCCGTCGACGAGGTGCGCTCGGGCACGCGAGACGAGGTCCCGCTCGCGGGCGGGGTCGTTCGCGGTCTGGTCGAGCTGCACGGTCCAACCGCGCTCCCGCGAGAGCTCGACGAACCACTGCGCGAGTTCGGCCGAGTAGGCGCTGGCCATCTCGGGGAGCGTCAGGGCGATCGCACCCGAGCGTCCGTTGCGCAGACCCCGGGCGGACAGGTTCGGCACGTAGTCGAGCTCGGTGAGTGCCTGCTCGACCCGTGCGCGGGTCTCCGGGCGCACCACGACACCGCCGTTGATGACGTTGGAGACGGTCTTCGGCGACACCCCGGCGAGGGCAGCCACGTCCCGCACGGTCGCGCGCATCGCCACGAGCGTAGCGCGGCTGCGGCTCAGGGACGCACGTACCGGTGCACGTACGTGGTGTAGCCGACGGGGACGGTCGCGCTCCCGGCGGTCTCCGGATCGTCGTCGAGCACGCGCCGCACCCGGTCGAGGAGGGCGGTGCGCTCGTCCGGCGGCAGCACGATGACGTAGCTGCGCGAGGCGACCATGTCGAGGAACGCCGACCGGTCCTGCTCGTGCACCCACGGGAACCGCTCGTGCTCGACGGCGCCGTCGTCGAACGGTGCTCCGACGACCGGCGCGCTCTGGACGCTCGCCCGCGACTCGGGCTGGGCCAGGATCGCGCTGATCCGGGCGGACCAGGGCCGGGTCTCGTCGCGGACGTTCCACACCAGACCGAGCACGCCGCCGGGGCGGAGGACCCGGGCCACCTCCTGCGACCCCCGCACCGGGTCGACCCAGTGCCACGCCTGCGCGAAGGTCACGGCGTCGGCGCTCCCGTCGGCGAGGGGGATCGACTCGCCGGTCCCCGCGAGCGCCCGCACGTCGGGCAGCACCGCGGTGAGCCGGTCGCGCATCGCCGGGTCCGGTTCGACGGCGACGACCTCGGCGGCGCGTCCGACGAGGCTCCGCGTGAACTTGCCGGTCCCCGCGCCGACGTCGGCGACGAGTCGGGCGTCCGCCGGCAGGAGCCAGTCGACCGCCGCGTCCGGGTACCCCGGCCGTCCGCGCTCGTAGGCGTCGGCAGCGGCTCCGAACGAGTTGGCGTACTGCTCGAGGGTCATGCGTCCAGCATGCCCCGACCGGCCGGGTGGCGGACCGGAGGCGCGGGTCGGGCCGGTCGCGCGCCTCCCGTCCGGCCGTGTGGCGGACTGGAGGCGCGGGTCGGGGCCGCCACGCGCCTCCCGTCCGCAGTGGGGTCGCCGGGCGACGCGTCGCTCACGCCGTCGGGACGGGCACCGTCCTGCCTGTCCGCACCGACTCCTGTGCCGCGAGGACGATCGACAGCGTCCGCAACCCGACCTGCACGTCGGGCTGGGGCTGCACGCCGTCCCGCACCGCGTCGAGGAACGTCCGCAGCATCGGCACGTCGTGGTCCGCCCCGTACCGCAGCTCGATCGGCCGGCCGCCGACCGCGTCGAGCCCCCTGGCCGCCGCGCCGAAGAAGTCGACCGACACCGTGCCGCTCGTCCCCGCGACGTCGAGCGTCAGGCCGCCCCACGCGGGCGCCGTGTCCGGGCGGCTCCACGAGCAGTCGATCGCGACGACCATCCCGGTGTCGTAGGTCACCGTCACGAGCCCGGCCGTCTCGGCCCGTGCGCGCTCGGCGTGCAGCACGCGGTTCGCGACGGCGGTGACGGACACCGGTCGCGCGCCGGTCAGCCCGTCGACGAGGTCGGCGACGTGCACGACGTGGTCGACGATCGCGCCGCCGCCGCTCAGCGCCGGGTCCGTGAACCAGTCGCGCGTGAGCGGCAGCATGCCGTTGTTCGCGCCACGGACCGAGAACACCGTGCCGAGCGCACCCGACGCGTGCGTGGCCCGCAACCGGTCGAACGCCGACGCGAACCGCACCGGGTAGGCCATCATCAGCGTGACCCCGGCGCGCTGCACGGCGTCGCGGATCGCGAGGCCGTCCTCCCACGAGGTGGCGAGCGGCTTCTCGCAGAGCACGTGTGCGCCGGCGGCGGCGGCCCGTTCGACGAACTCGCGGTGCCGCGCGTTCTCGCTCGTGACCACGACGGCGTCCGGTCCCCACGCGAGGAGGTCGTCGACCGTGTCGGCGTGGTCGACGCCGAGCGCTCCGGTGAGGTCAGCGCCCCGGAGTTCGCCGAGGGTCGTGCCGGTCGAGACGCCGCCGGGGTCCGTCCCGCGCACCTCGACGTCGGGCATCGCGGCGAGCGCCGAGAGGTACCCGATCGCGTGCGTGTGGGCGAAGGACAGGACGCCGACGCGGAGGGTCACAGCGTCACCTCCACGGGTTGTCCGGACTCGATCGACGCCAGGGCGGCATTGGAGAGGCGCACCGCGACGGCACCGTCCGCCGCACTGACGCGGGGGAGCGGCCCGCCGTCGAACGCGGCGACGAAGTCCGCGAGCTCGAGGGCGTACGGGTCCTCGGCGGGGTCGACGGACGGCAGGAACCCGTCGACGGCGGTCGGGGTCGCGAGGTCGGCGCGAGTGTCCTCCTCGGCGAGGGACGAGTGCGACAGGCTGCCGCGCGTGCCGGTCACCGAGTACTCCGTGCTGAAGGCCAGGTGCGGTGGTCCCCAGAGTCCGGCGACGTGGCTGATCGCGCCGGACGCGTGCGTGAGGAGGACGTGCGCGGCCTCGACCGGGTGCTCGTCGTCGCCCGTGCGGACGGTGACGGCGGACACCCGGGTGACCGGACCGGCGACCCAGCGGGCGATGTCGAGGTCGTGGATCATCTGGTCCATCACGATGCCGCCGGACTCTGCCCGGTCGCCGAACCACGCGACTCGGGTCGGGAACGCCCCGGAGCGGGAGAAGCGCAGGACGGCGAGGTCGCCCAGGAGGCCCGTGGTGACGGCCTCGTGCAGGCGCCGGTACGCGGGGAACCAGCGGACGACGTGCGCCGGGTAGAGCTGCAGGCCCGCGTCCGCCGCCCGGGCGACGAGGTCGTCGGCGTCGGCGTCGGTGCGTGCGAGGGGCTTCTCGGAGACGACGTGCCTGCCCGCCGCGAGTGCCGCGCGGACGACGGTGGCGTGGGCCGGTGTCGGGACGACCACGTCGACGACGTCGACCGCGGCGAGCAGCTCGTCGAGCGAGTCGGCGACGGTGATCGTGCTGCCGACCCGTAGGGCCTCGTCCGCGAAGGCGGCGGCGAGCGCGGGCGCACCGTCCTGCGAGTGCACGACGAGGTCGCCCAGGCGGAGGAGCCCGGGGACGTGCGCGACCGCGATGCCGCCGGCGCCCACGAGTCCGATCCGCCGGCGTGGTCGGGGTGCTGACTGCAGCGTCATGGAGCCAGCGTAGAGGTCCGCCGGACGCGGTGCGGCGATGCGACCCGGCTTCGTCCCGATGGACCGTTACAACGATGGAAACGTTTGGCAACGGGTTGCCGCACGGTTGCCGTCACCGCCAGGGTCGCTCCAGGAATCCAACGGAGGGGGCCACCGAGTGACGAAGCTCGACGACCGTGCGACGGACCGCACGAGGACCGCTGCACAGCGCGACCCGGGAGCGGCACCACCACCCGACCCCGGGCTCCGGCGGCGCAGCACGTGGCAGCGGATCCGCCGTGACCGCGTCCTCCTGCTCATGGGCCTGCCCGGCGTCGCGCTCCTGCTCGGGTTCCACTACCTGCCGCTGCTCGGGAACCTCATCGCGTTCCAGGAGTACCTGCCCTTCGTGCCGCTCGGCCGCAGCCCCTGGGTCGGCGTCGAGAACTTCTCCGTCATCTTCGACGGCGACCCCGAGTTCCTCCGCGCCCTCGGCAACACGCTGCTCATCACGCTCGTGCAGGTCGTGTTCGTGTTCCCGGCGCCGATCATCCTCGCGCTCATGCTCAACTCGCTGCTCTCCGAGCGGATCAAGCAGGTCGTGCAGTCGGTGCTGTACCTGCCGCACTTCCTGTCGTGGGTGATCGTGGTCGCGGTGTTCCAGCAGATCGTCGGCGGGTCCGGGCTCGTGAACAACGCCATCCGCGCGGCCGGCGGTGACGCGGTCGACTTCCTCGGCAACCCGAACGGGTTCATCGCCCTGCTGACCAGCCAGGTGATCTGGAAGGACACCGGGTGGGCGACGATCCTGTTCCTCGCGGTCCTCAGCCAGATCGACGCGAGCCTGTACGAGGCCGCGAAGATGGACGGCGCGAGTCGCTGGCGGCAGCTCTGGCACGTCACGCTGCCCGGCATGCGCGGCATCATCATCCTGCTGCTCATCCTCCGGCTCGGCGACTCCCTGACCGTCGGGTTCGAGCAGATCCTCCTGCAGCAGCAGGCCGTCGGCCGGGCCGCGAGCGAGGTCCTCGACACCTACGTCTACAACAACGGCGTGCTCGGCGGGCAGTGGGGCGTCGCCGCAGCGGTCGGGCTCGTGAAGGGCGTCGTCGGCGTCCTGCTCGTCCTCGGCGCCAACAAGCTCGCGCACGTCTTCGGCGAAGCGGGCGTCTACCAAAAGGAGGCGAAGTGACCGCCACGCACACCGTGACCGTCCCCCGGACGAAGAAGCGCCGCCGCGGTGGCCCGGACGCGCCCCCGCTGCCCGGACGGCTGCTCACCGGGTTCGTCCTGCTCGTGATCTGCCTCGTCGTCATCCTGCCGTTCGTCGGCATCGTGTCGACCAGCCTCGCGCCCGTCGCCCAGGTGAACGACGCCGGCGGGTTCGTGATGTGGCCGCAGGGACTCGACCTCGGCGCGTACCAGAGCATCTTCGCCGGCGGCGTCGTCACCCGCGCGATGCTCGTCAGCATCGGGATCACCGTCGTCGGGACGCTCATCAGCCTGTTCGTCAGCGCGATGCTCGCCTACGCCCTGAGCCGTCCGGGGTCGTACGGCTCCGGGTTCGTCCTGAGCCTCGTGCTGGTCAGCCTGCTGTTCGCGCCCGGGCTCATCCCGAACTACCTCGTCGTGAAGGAGTTCGGGCTGCTCGACTCGTACTGGGCCCTGATCCTCCCGACGGCCCTCAGCGCGTTCAACGTCATCGTGATGCGGTCGTTCTTCATGGCGATCCCGAAGGAGCTCATCGAGTCCGCCCGCATCGACGGTGCCGGCGACTTCCAGGTCTTCTGGCGGATCGTGCTCCCACTGTCCAAGGCCGTCCTCGCCGTGATCGGCCTGTTCTACGCGGTCGGCTACTGGAACGCCTTCTTCAACGCGCTGCTCTACATCAACGACACCGCGAAGTGGCCGCTCCAGCTCGTGCTGCGCACCTACGTCATCAACAACGCGCAGCTCGGCGGCGCCGACCTCGGCACGTCCTCCGACGCGCTGCCCCCGCAGGCCTCGATCCAGATGGCGATCCTCGTCGTCTCGATCGTGCCGATCCTCATCGTCTACCCGTTCCTGCAGCGGCACTTCGCCAAGGGTGTCCTGACCGGCGCGGTGAAGGGCTGACCATGACCACCTCCATCAGCCGCCGCGCGCTCGTCGCGGGCGGACTCGGGATCGCCGCCACGACCCTCCTGGCCAGCTGCTCGACCGTGACCCGGTCCACCGACGTCCGGGCCATCAACAAGGCCGTCCAGCTGCCGGACTACGTCCCGTGGACCGGCGGCCCCGAGCCCGTCCTGCCGAAGACGAGCCCGCTCATGCCGAGCGCCTTCCGGAAGATCCCGGCGACGCTCGTGCCCACCAGGGGCAAGCCCGGCGACGGTTCGACCGTGCACGGCAGCGTGCCCACCAACTCGCCCGTCCCGCCGTCGAAGGGGAGCAACCCGTACTGGCAGGGCCTCGACGAGCGGATGGGGATCGACCTCGACCTGACGATCACCCCGAACGCGGACTTCGGCAACAAGTTCGCCACCCAGGTCGCGGGCGACACCCTCGGCGACGTCTTCACGATCAACCAGGCGTTCTCCTACCTGCCGCAGTTCCTCGAGGCGAAGGCCGCCGACCTCAGCCCGTACCTCTCCGGCAGCGGCGTCCGCGACTACCCGTACCTGGCGAACCTGCCGACCGCGTCGTGGCGCGGGACGGTGTTCTCCGGCGGCATCTACGGCGTCCCCGTGCCCCGCGGGCCGCTGACCTCGCAGGCGCTGCACCGCCGCCAGGACCGCTTCGAGCGGCTCGGCGTCGACCCGTCGTTCTCGAGCGTCGACGAGTTCGTGCAGCTCTGCCGGCAGGTCTCCGACCCGCACGCGAACCGCTGGGCCCTGGCCTCGGTGCCGACGAGCATCCTCGCGCCGATGCTCGGCCTGCCGAACCAGTGGCAGGAGCAGGGCGGGCGGCTCACCCACATGTACGAGCTCGAGGAGTACGTGGAGCTCCTCGACGTGTCGCGCCGGCTCATCGCCGAGGACCTCGTCCACCCCGACAGCGTCACGGCCTACAACGGCAAGGTCTGGTTCGTGCAGGGCTCCGCGCTGATGCTGTCCGACACGTACAGCGCGATCCCGGGACTCCTGCAGCAGGCCACGCCCGGCTCCGGGTTCGAGCTGACGATCGCCCCGTTCGTCGGACCGTCGGGAGGCGCTGCGAAGCCCTGGTTGGGTGACCCGAACAACACGATCACGTCCGTGGCCGCGGGCTCCGAGTCCCGGGTGCGGATGCTCCTCGAGGTCCTGAACTGGTGCGCGTCGCCGTTCGGCACCGAGGCCTGGACCTACCGCAAGTTCGGCATCGAGGGGCGCGACTTCGAGTACCGCGACGGCGCCCCGGTCCTGACGAAGACCGGCAACAGCGAGACCGCGCTCGGCGAGTTCCCGCTGCAGTACTTCACCGAGTGCCCGCTGCCGCTCTACTACGCGGGCAATCCGACGATGACCGACACCGTGTACGAGTCGCTGGCGTCCTGGCTCGACCGCGGACTGCCGAACCCCGTCTACGGCCTGTACTCGCCGACGAACTCGACGAAGGGACCGGCGGTCGGCACGTTCGCGACGAACGCGATCAACGACGTGCTGCTCGGGCGGGCGACGGTCTCGTCGTGGCGGGCGACGGTGCGCGACTGGCGCCGCCGGGGCGGCGACGCGATCCGCCGCGAGTACGAGCAGGCGCTGGAGGCGCGCGCCTCCTGACGCGGCTGCTGACGGACGGGAGGCGCGGGTCGGCCCCGCCCC
>NZ_FOOD01000003.1:62276-689413 GCF_900113095.1 Curtobacterium sp. YR515
CCCCCCCCCCCCCCCCCCCACCGGACCCCGCTGGCTCGCGGACGTTCGCATCCGGCTCCGGTCGTGACCGTTCCGGTTCGCGGAACCCGGGGATCGCGAACCGGAACGGTCAACGGTCGTGCGGATTGCCCGAACCCGGCGCGCTCCGTGCCCTACGCTCAGCCCTGTGGGGAAGCGCGCCATCTACGTCGAGACGGTCATCGACGCCGACGTCGACCGGGTGTGGGCGGCGACGCAGGACCCCGAGCAGCACGTCCGGTGGGACGTCCGCTTCTCCGAGATCGTCCCCGAGCCGGCGGACGCCGACGGTGCCGCCCGCTTCACGTACGTCCGGCGCTCCCCGATGCACGACGTGCACGGCACCGGCGTGAGCATCGGCGAGCGACGTCGTGCGGACGGCACCCGCACGTCGGCACTGCGGTTCGCGACCGACGACCGGTTGTCGCCGATCCGGGCCGGCCGCGGCTACTGGCGGTACGTCCCGACCGACGACGGGCGCACCCGGTTCGTCACCGGCTACGACTACGACTCCGGCTGGGGCCCGCTCGACCTGGTGGTCCGGCCGCTCCTCGGCTGGGCGACCGCGTGGAGCTTCGACCGGCTCCGGATCTGGCTGGAAGGCGGGGCCGAGCCGGAGGCCTGGCCGCTCACCTCGGTGCTGCAGCCGTGGCGGCGGGACCGGCCCCGCGCCTCCAGGACCCGCCGCGCGCCCGTCGGTGGCACCCGGCGAGGCGACCAGCTGCACGACGCGCCCGCCACCCTGGCAGCGCTGCCCGACCCGGGAGGCGACCGATGAGCTCGGTGTTCGAGGAGGCGCTCGGCGCCGACTTCCAGCGGCTGCACCCGCAGATGCGCCGCAGGTTCGGCGTCGGTCTCGACGCCGCCGAGGCGTGCACCGGCCGCGGCGTCATGACGTCGATCCGCCGGGGACCGTGGTGGACCGTGCCGTTCCTGCAGATCGGGCGACTGCGGAACATCCTCGTCCCGGACGTCGGGACGGACGTGCCGTTCACGATCGAGAACTACCCCTACCGCGACCGGTACGGCCGCGAGACGGTGACGTTCGTCCGGACCTACACGACCAAGCCGGGGCGGACGGCTCGGTTCGACGCCACGATGGTGCTCGTCGACGGCCGGGTGCTCGACTACCTCGGTTCCCACCAGCACCTCGCGGTGGACCTCGACCTGACCGTCGACGACCGCGGTGGCCTCGTCCTGACCTCGGACGCGCAGCGGTTCTACGAGGGGCCGATCGCGTTCCGTTTCCCGATGCTGTTCAGCGGTCGCGCGACCCTGCACGAGTGGTGGTCGGACGACGACCAGGCGTTCCACGTCGACCTCGAGGTGCACAACCGCGTCTTCGGGTTCCTGTTCGGCTACCGCGGGACGTTCACCTGCGAGTGGACGCCGGCGACCGACGCCCCCGAGCGGTTGAAGCCGCGGCGGACCGAACTCCGGACCTGACCGCGGCGGCGGGCACCAGGGTGTTCAGCGGCGGAGCCACCCCGCCTCGGCGAGCACCGTCTGGAGCTCGTCGACGAACCGGGACCCGTGGAAGCCGTCCGTGACCGCGTGGTTCACCTGGAGCGCGAGCGGCATCAGGGTGCGTCCCTCGACGAACCGGTACCGGCCGATGGTGAAGATCGGCAGCAGGTGGTCCCAGCCGTCCCGCACGTGCAGGGCGAACCCGGTGAAGGACGCCCCGGGCAGGGTCGAGATGTCGAACACGTTCCGCGGGCGGTCCTCCTGCGGGAACATCCGGTGGTCGTGCCGGTAGCGCTCCATCGTGGCGACCGCGGCCTCGTGGAAGCGTGCCGGATCGTCGTCGTACGGCACGGTCAGCACCGAGAACGTCTCGGTGTCGGGGTGGAACACGGTGAACATCGGGTGCACCACGTCCCAGACGGCGGGCGACCCGTCGTCGAGCAGCTGCATCCGGAACTCGGCGTGCCGGTTCACCACCGAGGCGATCGCCCAGATCTGCGACGCGTACGTGCGGCGGTCCGTGGCGCGCACGGTCTCGGCGAAGTCCGTGACGTCGAGCTCGACGGTCATCTCCCACGTGCAGGGCACCCGGTCGCGGTAGTGCTCGAAGTGTTCGCGTCGGGGCCAGCGGTCGAGGTCGACGGGGCGGAGCTCGGTCATGGGACCAGCTTCGTCGCGAGCGCCTGGTCGAGTGCCGAACGGTCCCCGTCGATCGTCACGGCGACCGTGTCGAGTGGACGCCTGCCCCAGAGGACGAGCAGCAGGTCCTCCGCCCGCCCCGTCACCCGGACCGCCGGCCCGGCACCCGCCGTCCCGACGAGCTCCGCCTCGCCGTCGGCGTCCGGGAACCGGAACACGACGGTCTGCGACAACGGGTCGACGCGGCCGAGGCGCACCTGGCGCGGGTACAGGTCGCCGACCGCCTCGCGCACGCCGTCGGCCGCCGTGTCGGCCTGGAGGCGCGGCTCGCCCCCGACCGCCTGCTGCGCGTCCCACAGGTGGATCGTCGTCTCGTGCAGCTGCCGTCGTGCCCACGTGCCGGCCGTGTCGGGTGGGTAGATCGCGCTGCACGCGGCGTCCGCGGGGCGCGCGCGGAGCGCGGCCACGAGGCGGTCCGCGCCGGCGCGGAACCGGTCGGCGAGGTCGGCGGGCTCCGGCGCTTCCGGGTCGGTTCCGGTGAGCTGGCCGAGGGCCCAGCGGTGGACGTCCGTCAGGTGCCCGGCGAGGTCCGTCAGCGTCCACCCCGGGCAGGACGGCACCACGGCGCGGTGGTCGCCCGACCGGAGCACCGCCTCGAACCCGTCGACCGCCTCCGCGAGCAGGTCGATGCGGGCCCGGTAGGTGGATCCACCGGCGTCGGTGAGGTCGATGCCGCTCGAGCGCAGGGCAGCCCGGAGTCCGTCGGCCCCGGTGAAGTGGTGGACCCGCATGCCGAGCTCCTCCGCCCCGGCCAGCTTCCGCTCCGAGTCATCCGTGAAGAACACCTCGGGTCCGTCGAGGTCGAGCACGTCGAGCACGTGCCGGAAGGCCCGGACGTCGGGCTTCGCGAACCCGATCTCGTGCGAGCTGAACACGGCGTCGACCCGGTCGTGCAGGCCGAACGAGGCCACCTCGGCCGGGATGCCGTCCGTGCCGTTCGTGAGCACCGCCGTCGTGTACCCGGCGGCGCGGAGCTCGTCCGCGAGCGCCAGCACCTCGGCGTCCGGGGTGAACGGCTGTCGGCCCCAGACCTCGGCGGCGTCATGGTCGCCGATGCGCTCGCCGACGGCCCGGACCCATTCGGCCCGGGTGATCCGGCCGGTCGTCACCTCGTCGATCAGGGGTGCGGCGAACGCCACCGCCTCGATCGTTCCCGGGGACAGGTCGTGCGCGCGCTCGATGGCCGCGACGTGCTCCGGGTGGAAGTGCCGGATGACGCCGTCCAGGTCGAACAGGACCGCTCGGATGCCCGTCACGAGCCGTCAGTCGTTCGGACGGATGAGGCAGAACGGGTGCCCGGCCGGGTCGAGGTACACGCGGAACGTGTCCGTCCCCGAGCCCGTCGCCGTCGCCCCGATGGCCAGGACCGCGGTCTCGCCGGCGTCCAGGTCGTCGACCTTCACGTCGAGGTGGCTCTGCTGCGGGACGTCCTGGCCGGGCCACTCGGGGGCGCGGTACTCCGCCACCTGCTGGAAGGCCAGGATCGGCCGGTGGTCCGTGAAGGGGAGCGCGACCTCGGTCCAGTCCTCGTCGAAGCCGACGATCTCGCCGCCGAGCAGTTCGGCGTAGAAGCGGGCGAGCGCGCGAGGGTCCGCGCAGTCGAGGACGATGACGTCGAGTGTGCCGATCACAGGAGTGCTCCCGCCGTGACGATCGCGAAGGTGAAGAGGACCCAGTCGTTGATGATGTGCGCGCCGGTGCTGACGGCGATGTTCTTCGTGCGGATGTACGCCAGCGTCAGGACGAGCCGTGCGACACCGATGACGAGGAACGCCTGGACGGGGTTCCAGCCGTACGTGGGCAGGTGCGCGGCGCCGAACCAGACCGCCGTCACGAGCCACGCCACGAGGATCGCGCCCTTCCGTGACATCCCGCCGCGCGCGCAGAACGACAGCACGGCGAGGAACGGCAGGATCGAGAAGAGCTCCTCGCCGAACAGCTGGATCGCCGTGCCGACGTAGAAGGCCGTCACCTCGGCCGCGCCGTGGATGCCGTCCGTCGCACCGTTCGAGTTCGCGCCGAACACGTACTTGACGACGATGCCCACCGCGAAGGTCACGATGAGGTTCGCCACCGCGAACCCCACCATCGTGAGGACGTCCCGCGCCGTGGTCCGCTGGAAGATCCGCGACCAGTGCCGCCGGGTGAAGGCGATGAACACCGCGAGGGGGATCGCGGCGAAGAGGAACCGGGGGACCAGCGACTGGACGTTGTCCGCCGCGGGGGTGAAGCTCAGGACGAGGAACCCGACGGCACACGCGGCGATCACCGCCACCCACTGCAGGATCGACAACGGCAGCGGATCACCGTCGTAGTACGGGAAGTCCCGCCCGTCCCTGCGCTCGATCGCCCTGCCGTACCGCGCCTGCACCCGTTCCGGCCCCGCCGTCGTCCCCACCATGCCCCGAGGCTAGCGGGATCACCGGGCGGCGGCCAGCGCCTTCGTGATGCGCTGCAGCGAGACCGTCTCGGCGGTGCCGAGCTCCTGCGCGAACAGACTGAGCCGGAACTCCTCGAGCATCCAGCGGGCGTGCACGAGTTCGGGGTGCGCTCCGACGGACGGCGGGAAGGTGCCGCCCGCGTCGACGTACCGGTCGGTCGCGACGGTGACCTCGCGCATCCACGTGGCGTCCCGGCCGGGGTTCTGCAGGAGCTTCTGCACGCGTGCGTCGACGCCCTGCAGGTACACCCGGATGCGCCGGAGACGATCGAGTCCGGCGACCGAGACGAACCCCGGGAACACGAGCCGCTCCATCTGCTGCCGCATGTCCGTGAGCGCCGGCAGGAGCGACATCGAGTTCGCCTGCTTGAGCGACCGTTCCGCGGCCCGGTGCGCGGCGAGGACCGCGGCCACCTCGGACACGGCGGTGAACATCGTGTCGACGACGGTCGCGGACACGGTGTCGCGCACGGACTCGAAGTCGGTCTTCGTGAACACCAGCCCGTCGGGGTGGTCCCGGCGGATCCCGGCGTCCACGACCGCCGCGAGGACGTCGTCGAAGAGCGCCGCGGTGGAGGGGTACGGGCTGGCGGCGAGCGCGAGCTTCTCCTGCGCGGTCAGGTGGGACTGGATGTACGAGACCGGCGAGGGCACCGCGTGCATGACCAGCCGCCGGACACCCGCGGGCATCCGCACGGCCCGGTCGGACGGCGTCGCGAGCAGCTGGACGCCGACCGTCGCCTTCGGGCCGTCGCCCTCCTCCACGAGGGACGGGTACGCGCGGATCACGCCACCCGACTGCTTCGTGTCGAGCACCTGCGGCAGGTCGTCGGACGGCCAGGCGGTGAGCCCTGACCGCTCCACAGCGCCACCGGAGGCGGCGGACGCGACGCGAGCCGCGCCTCCTGGACGCCCTGCGGCGCGCGTCGTCGCCGAGGCGACGCTCTGCTGCGTCCGGTCCTTGAGCTTCGTCTGCAGGGCCGAGAGGTCCTTGCCAGCCTCGACCCGACGGCCGCGTTCGTCGACGACCGCCCACGTCGGCAGGAGGTGAGCCGGTACCCGCGAGAGGTCGAAGTCCGCCTCCGACACCGGCACGTAGGTCATGCGCTGGATCGCCTTGGCGAGGGTGGCGCGGAACGACTCGGTCGGCTCGGTCGGGGCGTCGTCGGGGAGCTCGGCGACGATCTTCTCGGCCCAGTCGGCAGCGGGGACGACGTTCTTCCGGATCTGCTTCGGCAGGGACTTGATGAGCGCCGTGACGAGCTCCTTGCGGAGGCCGCGCACCTGCCAGTCGAAGCCCTCTTCGCGCATGCGGGGGAGCAGCGCGAGCGGCACCTGCACGCTCACGCCGTCGTCCTGCGCGCCGGGTTCGAACCGGTACTTGATCGCGAGGCGCTGGTCGCCGCTCCGCCACTGGGTCGGGTACTCCTGCTGGTCCTGTGCGGCCTCGGCCGCGTCTTCGTCCAGCAGGTCCGACCGGCGCATCGTGAGCAGGTCCGGCTGCTCGCGTCTCGTCTGCCGCCACCAGCCCTCGAAGTCGCGCGTGGTCGCGATGTCGGCCGGGATGCGGGCGTCGTAGAACTCGAAGACCCGCTCGTCGTCGAAGAGGATGTCGCGGCGACGCGTGCGCTCCTCGAGCTGTTCGAGTTCGCGCCGCAGCCGGCGGTTGTCGCGGTCGAACGCCTGCTGCGCGTCCCACTCGCCCTCGACGAGTGCGTGCCGGATGAAGAGCTCACGCGAGTGCTCCGGGTCGACGCGCTTGTACTGCACGCGGCGGCGCTGGACGATCGGGACACCGAACAGGGTGACCCGTTCGTAGGCGACCGCCGCACCCTGCTTCTTCTCCCAGTGGGGTTCGCCGTACGTCCGCTTCAGGAGGTCCCCGGCGAGCGGCTCGACCCACGCCGGGTCGATCCGACCGACCGTCCGGGCGAAGAGCCGACTCGTCTCGACGAGTTCGGCGGCCATCACCGCGTCCGGCTGCTTCTTGGCGAGGACACTGCCGGGGAACACCACGAACCGGGTGTTCCGCGAGCCGAGGTAGTCGCGCTTCTCACGGTCGCGCAGACCGATCTGGCTGAGGAGTCCGGCCAGCAGGGAACGGTGCACCGCGTCGCCGTCGTCGGAGCGCGCCTGCCCGATGCGGACGTCGACCTGCTTCGCCGCGCGGGAGAGCTGCCGGTACAGGTCCTGCCACTCGCGGATGCGGAGGTAGTTCAGGAACTCGGCCTTGCACAGGCGGCGGAACGCACTGGACGAGAGCTCGTCCTGCTTGTCCTCGATGTGGTTCCAGAGGTTGAGCAGGGTGAGGAAGTCGCTCGTCGGATCGGCGAACCGGGCGTGCAACTGGTCGGCGTGTGCGCGCTTCTCGAGGGGGCGCTCGCGCGGGTCCTGGATGCTCAGGGCGCTGACGACGGCGATGACCTCGCGCCCGACGCCCTGCCGACCGGCCTCGAGCACCATGCGTCCGAGCCTGGGGTCGATGGGCAACCGGGTGAGCTGCTTGCCGGTCTTCGTGATCGTGCCCGCGGCGTCGACGGCTCGGAGCTCGCGGAGCAGGTCGAGGCCGTCCTTCACACCCCGGGAGTCCGGCGGCTGCAGGAACGGGAACGCCTCGATGTCGCCGAATCCCAGCGAGATCATCTGCAGGATCACCGCCGCGAGGTTCGTCCGCAGGATCTCGGGGTCGGTGAACTCCGGACGGCGTTCGAAGTCGTCCTCGGAGTAGAGCCGGATCGCGATGCCGGCGCTCGTGCGGCCCGCGCGACCGGAGCGCTGGTTCGCGCTCGCCTGCGAGATCGCCTCGATCGGCAGCCGCTGCACCTTGGCCCGCGGCGAGTAGCGCGAGATGCGGGCGGTGCCGACGTCGATCACGTACTTGATGCCGGGGACCGTCAGACTCGTCTCCGCCACGTTGGTCGCGAGGACCACTCGGCGTCGGATGCCCGGTGTGGTGCGCCGCTCGAAGACCCGGTGCTGGTCGGCGGCGGACAGACGACCGTAGAGCGGGAGGACCTCGGTACCGGGGTAGCGCTTGCCCTCGATGGCGTCCTGCGCGTCGCGGATCTCGTTCTCGCCGGAGAGGAACACGAGGACGTCGCCCGGGTCCTCCTGCGCGAGTTCGTCGAGCGCGTCGGTGATCCCCTGCATCGTGTCGCGGTCGTCGGCCGTGCGGCCGCCGTGGTCGTCCGTCCGCGGATCGTCCTCGTCGCCTTCGTCGTCGCGGTCGGCGTCGTCGGCGTCCTCCGCGACGAGCGGGCGGTACCGGATCTCGACCGGGTAGGTGCGGCCGGACACCTCGATGATCGGTGCCCCGCCGAAGTGCTGCGAGAACGACTCGGGGTCGATCGTCGCACTCGTGATGATGAGCTTGAGGTCCGGCCGACGGGGGAGCAGCCGCTTGAGGTAGCCGAGCAGGAAGTCGATGGTGAGGGACCGCTCGTGCGCCTCGTCGATGATGATCGTGTCGTACCGCTTGAGGTCGCGGTCGAAGTGGATCTCGTTGAGCAGGATGCCGTCGGTCATCAGCTTGACCCGAGTGTCGGAGGACACCTTGTCGGTGAAGCGGACCTGGTACCCGACGAGGCCGCCGAGCTCGCCCCCGAGCTCCTCGGACACGCGCTCGGCGATGGTCCGGGCAGCGATCCGCCGGGGCTGGGTGTGCCCGATGTGCTCACGTCCGAGCTCGAGGCAGATCTTCGGCAGCTGGGTGGTCTTGCCCGAACCCGTGGCACCGGCGACGATCACGACCTGGTTGTCGCGGATGGCGGCAGCGATGTCGTCCCGCCGCTGCGACACCGGCAGTTCGGGCGGGTACGTGATGACGGGGGTGGCAGACATGAGCCCTCCAGGATACCGCGCCGGGGGTCGGTGGGTCGCTAGCCTGTCGTGCGGACTCGATCGCCGAGGAGAGGAACCGGCCGGTGCACGTGTGGATCCGCCCGAGCGCGCGTGGTGCGGTGCGAGGAGCGGCAACCGCTCGGGAGCGGCCCTGGGATGCACTGGCCGCGGTCCGGACGCTCGACGCGGAACTGAGCACCGGCCGACGGTTCTGGGGTGGGACGGTCTCGGTCGCACTCGCGGTGCTCGGGGGCGCTCGGAGCGGTCCGGATGTCGTCGCAGTGGCGATCACTGCCTCGCTGCTGCTGGGAGCGGCGCTCTGTGTGGGGATCGGAGTCCTCCGTGCACGGCACGCCATCGTCGAGGCGTTCGTCACGTCGTCGTCGATGTCGGCGCCGCTCGGCCCTTCGTCGGTCTTCACCGGACAGCTCAGCGGGAAGAGCATCGCTCGTACGGCGCTCGCCGCCGTGCTCTTCATCGCCGCTGCGTTCAGCTGGTCGTCGGTCGCGGCCGGCCCGTGGGCGTCCGATGACTGGTCGTTCCGCCTGTCCGCCGTTGTGTGGGGTGTCGCCAGCACGGTCGCGATGCTCGCTGTCGTCGCGACCGAGGTCCGTGGGAACCTCGCTCGGACCGGGCGCATCGCCCGTGGCCGGCTCTGAGCGCCCCTGACTCCGCCGATTCCGGGTGTCGCCGCCGGTCGGGCCGCGAGCTGGTCACGCGCTGAGCTGTGCCGTCAGCTCGTCGACCGACCGCGCGGGCAGGGCGCACACGCGGTCGTGGCAGACGTACCCGGCGGGGTCGAGCCGGCCGCGGGACTCGAAGAGCGTGAAGCCCGCGGCCGACCAGTCGGCCGCCTGCGTCGGCGTCACCGTGGCGACGACGGTCCCCGGACGCCGAGCGCCGCGGGCCGCCGCACGGATCGGGTCGTCCGGGTCCGACGCGACCACGACGACCTCGCGCGAGGGCCGCTGCAGCGCGAGCGCGACCCCGAGGGCATCGGCGTGCCCGAGCGGCCGCTCCGTCCCGGTGACGGCCCGGTCGGCCACGAGCGACACCGCCGCCGCCCGGTACGACTCGTCGCCGGTCAGTGCGGCGAGCGTCGCGGCGGCCGCGGCGAGTGCGACCGTGCCGGAGCGCATGGCGGTCTGCGGCTGCTCGCCCGTGGCGGTGCCGGCTGCCGCGAGCACCGGGTCGGTGTCGAACCGCCCGGCCAGGCCGTCGTCGACCAGCGTGCGCGCGACGTCGGCGTAGGGGAGCTCCCCGGTGACGAGGGCGAGTTCGAGGAGTCCTTCGGCGAGGAGTCCCACGTCCTCGATGGTGGGCGCCGCCGTCGACGCGCCGCGCGGAGTGCTCGACCGCACCGACACGTGTCCGTCCGTGAGGTGTCCGGCGACGATCGCGTCGGCCGCACCCCGTGCGAGCTCGATCATCTCGGCGTCCCCGTGGCGGGCCCCGGCGATGGCGAGCCCCCGGATCGCCAGGCCGTTCCACCCGGTGAGCACCTGGTCGTCGAGCGGCGGAGGATCGAGCCGCCCACGCTCGTCGAGCGGGAGTCGGTACCACTCGCCCTCGACCCGCCGGCCGTCGATGGTGGACTCGCTGTCCTGTGCCGCGACGAACCCGCCGTCCGCACGCCGGAGCGTGTCCCGCAGGAAGTCGGCGATCCCCCGGGCCTGCTCCGCCCCGGCCACCGCGAGCAGTCCCGCGTTGTCGTAGAGCATCCGCTCGTAGTGCGGCACCGACCAGTCGCGCTTGGTCGCGTACCGGAAGACCCCGCCGTCGGCGTCGGTCAGCTCGCTCGCGCGGATCGCGTGCAGGGAACGTTCGAGCAGTGCGGACGCCCGAGCGTCGCCGTCGGCGGCGACGTCCGACAGGAACTCGAGCAGCGGCGCGCTCGGGAACTTGGGGGCACCGCCGAAACCGCCGTAGGTGGTGTCCTCGGCTTGTGCCAGTTGGTCGACGACGGCTCGGACGTCGTCGACGCTCGGGAGGCGCGGCTCGTCCCCGCCACCGTCCGCGCCACCGCGGGCGGTCCGGTCCGCCTCGGCCCCCTGCCGGATCGCCGCCGCGATCGCACTCGCGTTCGCGTCCACCTCGTGCCGGCGCTCGGTCCACGCGTCGAGCACCGCCGCCAGGATCTGCCGGAACGCCGGCACCTGCCCGACGGGCGACGGCGGGAAGTACGTCCCCGCGAAGAACACGTGCCCGTCCGGTGTGAGGAACGTCGTCAGGGGCCAGCCGAGCTGCTGCGTGAAGGCACTCGCCGAGGCCATCAGGCTGGCGTCCACGTCCGGCCGTTCTTCGCGGTCGACCTTCACCGCGACGAAGTCCTGGCGGAGCAGCTCGCCGATGCCCGGGTCGGAGAAGCTCTCGCGTGCCATGACGTGGCACCAGTGGCACGTGGCGTAGCCGACCGACACGAGCACGGGGACGTCGCGCTCGCGGGCCTCGGCGAAGGCTTCCGGACCCCACTCACGCCAGTCCACCGGGTTGTCGGCGTGCTGGCGGAGGTACGGGCTGACGGCGGAGCCGAGGCGGTTGTCGGTCATGCGTCCAGCCTGCCTCGACCGTCCTGGGTGCGCTGCCCTCAGTCGCGATCTGTGGACGGATCCGCGGTGTCCACAGGCAGCCGCAGACCGACCCAGCCCACGAGCGACGCGAGCTGCGCGGCCACGTCGGCCGGCGACCGAGAGTCGGTGTCCACCCGGGTGACGTCGCCTCGGACAGCCGAGTCGAGCCTCCTGGCCGTCCGCGTGCTGTGCGCCAGCTGCGCCTCGGGGAGGTGCCCACCGGAACGACGGCGCAGCCGGTCGGCGGTCGTCGTGTCGCCGGCGCGGAGCAGCACGGCGGTCACGACGGGATCGTCGCCCATCGCCTCGGCCAACGCGTCCCGCTCCAGCACCGACACGGTGTTCGTGTACACGAGCCGGTGGTGACCGAGTTCGCGGTACCGGGCCCACATCGCGGCGAGGTTCCGTTCGGCGAGGCGGGCCTCCGGGTGCTCGACGTGCGGCGCGGGGTGGGCGAGGTCGAGGAAGTCGCCCTCGATGACGGCGTGCCGGACGTCGGCGGCGACGAGCAGGTCGTGGAGTGCCTCTGCCGCGGTCGACTTGCCCACGCCGGACCTGCCCCCGATGAAGAGGACCTCGGAGCGGCGCACGGCGTCAGTCCCCGTTGAGCGACAGGAGGGCGAGGGCGGCGTCCTCGGGGCCGTAGTCGAACAGCCGGTCCCAGAACGGGTCGTCGGCCCACGGCACGTCGCTGCCGGCCGGGACCGCGTGCGCCGTCTCGACGAGCCAGTCGAGCTCCGGCCGGACCGCGGTCGCGAACACGGGCGGCTCCCACCCGAGGGAGCGTGCGGCGGTGGTGTCGAGGACGAACGGCGTCGGCGTGGTCCACGGGGTGGTGCCCACGAACGCGGGGGCGTCGGCGTCGAGCAGGACCTCGTCGAACGGGTGGTCGAGGTGACCGGCGATGGTGCGGACGATCTCGAGCACGCTCGGCGCGGTGTCGTCGGCGACGTTGAGGATGCGGCGGGCCGGTGCGTCGGCGACGAGGTGGACGAGGGAACCGATGCCGCTGGCGGCCGTGGTGTGGTCGACGCTGCGGCCGTGGTCGGCGAGGAGGATGCGCTCCCGACCGTCCAGCGCCCGCCGGACGACGAACCACTCGCGGGGCCGACCGATGCCGACGCCGTACACCTTCGATGGCCGGACCACGGTGACCGGGGCGCCGTGGTCGAGCAGCACCTGTTCGGCGGCGACCTTGGCGGCGCCGTAGCCGTCACGACCGGTGGGGTCGCCGTCACCCGCCGCGACGGTCGGCTGCAGCTCGGTCACCGCGCCGCCGAACACGGGCTTGTCCAGCGAGTTCGCGTGCCGACCCTGCTCGTCGGCGTACACGGCCTTCGACGACACGAACACGGTCGAGCCGACGTCGTCGAGGAAGGGCAGGAGCTGCCGGGCGTCGTCGCGGGTGAGGCCGACCGTGTCCACCAGCAGGTCGGCGCCGGGGCGGAGGAGGTCGCGGAGGACGGCGGTGTCGCGACGGTCGCCCGGGGTGAACGTCGCTCCCGCCGCGGTGAGTTCGTCGGCGACGGGGCCACCGCGCCGGGCGACCACGTCCACCTGCCAGTCGTCGCCGCCGCGTCCGGAGGCGTCGAGGAGCGCACGCGCGACGGCCGAACCGATCCCGCCGGTACCGCCGAGGACGACCGCGCGTCTGGTGCTCATGGGTCAACGGTAGTCGGCGCGGGTGTCGGGCCACCCGAGACGGCCGCCGGCGTCGGCCGCCGGTGGCGCCGGGGTCGGCCGCCGGTGTCGGCTGCCGGTGTCACCGGTGTCGGCCGCCGGTGTCACCGGCGTCGGGCTAGGAGGCCAGTGCCTCGGGCTCGCGCCGCCACCAGTCGAGCAGGGACCCGTCGTAGACCCGGACCTTCTCGTGGCCGAGCACCGTCAGCGCGAGGGCGTCGACGCACGCGGCACTGCCGACACCGCAGTAGGTCACGATCTCGTCGGCGTCGAGTACCGATGCGAAGGCCTGCTCGAGGGCGGGACGGCGCAGGTACGCGTTCGTCGTGGGGTCCACGAGCGTGTCCACGGTGATCGGGGTGCTGCCGGGGACGATCGGCGGGTGTTCGGCGCCGAGGGCGGACTCAGGCGCGGCCAACACCAGCGACGCGGGCTGCTCGCCCGAGACGGCACGGGAAACTCGTTCGTGGTCGGCCCAGAGCGGACGCTCCTCGCCCGCGAGGAAGGTCGTGGTCGCTGTCGCGTCGCCCACGTGCGACGCCGGGGTCGACGCTGGCTTCGGCGCCGATCGGAGCGCGCCGACGCGCACCGGGCGACCCTCGTCCCGCCACTTCGTGAAGCCCCCGTCGAGCACAGCGACGGAGTCGAAGCCGAATGAGCGGAAGATCCACCAGAGCCGCGCCGACCACTCGCCGACGCTGTCGTCGTAGACCACGACCGTCGAGGTGTTCGTCACGCCGAGGTCGCCGGCCGCGGACTCGAACCGCTCCGCGCCAGGTCGGGTGAACGGGACGTCGGCGTCGGGCGTGGAGAACGCCTCGACGAGGTCGGCGTACCGGGCGCCCGGGACGTGTCCGCGCTGCTCGTAGGAGTCCCGCGCCGTCTGCCACGTCGTCTCGAGACCGGTCCCCGCGGTGTGCACGGACGCGTCGAGCACGACGAGCTCGTCAGCACCGAGGTGGTCTGCGAGCCACTGCGTCGACACGAGCGGCGAGGTCAGGACGGGGGCCATGCCGGAAAGGGTAATCGGCACCCCTGACGTGTGCGAGGGAAACCGACACACGACGCAACCGGGCCGCGTCCTGCGGCGGATCGTCAGACCGGACGGAGCGGTTCCGGCGTGCCGGCGGGGACCTCGACGCGGATGCGGTCTCCGGGGTGGACGACCCCGCCGGTGACGACGACGGCCATCACGCCGCCCTTGCGTTCGACCGAGCCGTCCTCGGCGCGACCGAGCACGGCGCGCAGGAGCCCGGGCTCGAAGTCGTTGATCTGCTGGCAGGGGTTCCGCAGGCCGGTCACGCGGACGCACGCGTCGTCGCCGAGGTGCAGGAGCGTGTCGGTCGGCAACCTGAGCAGGTCGACACCGCGGGTGGTGACGTTCTCGCCCATCTGGCCCGGAGCGACCTCGTACCCGGCCTCGGCGACCTCGTCGAAGAGTTCGGTGTGCAGCAGGTGGACCTGCCGCAGGTTCGGCTGCGAGGGGTCCCGCGCGACCCGGGACCGGTGCTGGACCGTGGTGCCGGCGTGTGCGTCGCCCTCGATGCCCCAGCCGGCGACGAGCACGACCTCGTCCACGACCGGCTTGCTGAACCGGTGGTCGGTGTCGCGGCTGACGGAGACGACGGCGGCGTGGTCTTCCTGGTGTTCGGTCACCCCTCGATCCTGGCGCGGATCGGGTCGGGGCGCGAGGGGGTCCCGCGCGGAGTGCGACGTTCCGCGAGTCGATCCACCCGCGGGTTGTCGAAGACCGCGTGCAACCCAGGGCGAGCCCGCGCACATGAACGGCCCGCCCCGGAGAACCGGGACGGGCCGTTCGTGTCGAGCGGGACGGGTCAGTGCGCCGCGGTCGGGATGCTGCCCGTCGTCGCCGCGCTGGCGTGCTCGAGCTTCGCGAGCCGCACCGACTGGCGGTTGATGAGGATCCCACCGGCCAGGGCGACCAGGACGAGCACGCCCGCCGAGATGCCGAACGCCACGTGGTACCCGTCGAGCACGGCCTGCGCCTGCTGGAGTTTCGTCGGCGCCGCGGAGAGCCCGGAGAGGCTGTTCGCCACGACGTCCGCGAAGATCGTCGACAGGAGCGCGGTGCCGATCGAGCCGCCGATCTGCTGCATCGTGTTCACCGTCGCCGAGGCGACGCCAGCGTCGGCACGGGCGACCCCGGTCGTCGCGGTGTTCATCGCGGACGAGAAGATCGTGCCCATGCCGAGGCCGATCACGATGAGCGCCGGCAGGACGGTGCCCGCGTAGGAGCTGACGAGGTCCGTGCGGAGGAGCAGCAGCAGACCGATCGACGCGACGAGACCACCGGCGAAGATGAGCACCTTCGGCCCGACGCGGGGGAGCAGGCGACCGCCGATCTGCGTCGCCGAGATCATGATCGAGAGGGGCATCGGCAGGAACGCCAGACCCGTCTGCAGCGAGCTGAACCCGAGGGTCTGCTCGAGGTAGTAGGTCAGGAACAGGAAGATACCGAACATGCCGATCGCCACCAGGCCGATCGCGATGAACGAGCCACCGCGGTCACGGTCGAGCACGACCCGGAGCGGCAGCAGCGGGTGCGCGACGCGGGTCTCGATGAAGACGAACGCCGCGATGAGCACCACGCCCGCGGCGAGCATGACGATCGTGACCGGGGAGTCCCAGCCGTTGGTCTCGGCGTTCGAGAAGCCGTAGACGACGCCGACCAGGCCGGCAGTGATCGTGAGGACGCCGGCGACGTCGATGCGCGGGCGTTCGACCTTCGGCGGCTTCGCCATGAACACCAGGGCGCCGATCACGCCGAGCACCGCGAACACGACGTTCACGTAGAGGCACCAGCGCCACGACGCGTACTCGGTGAGCACGCCGCCGAGGAGCAGGCCGATCGCGGCACCCGAGCCGGCGATCGACCCGAAGATGCCGAACGCGCGGCCGCGTTCCTTCGGGTCGCGGAAGGTCGTCGTCAGCATGCCCAGCGCGGAGGGGGCGAGCAGCGCGCCGAACACGCCCTGCAGTGCACGAGCGGCGACGAGCAGGCCGAACGAGTCCGCCAGGCCGCCGAGCACGGACGCCACGGCGAAGCCGACGAGCCCGATGATGAAGGTGTTCTTCCGGCCGAAGAGGTCGCCGAGCCGCCCGCCGAGGAGCAGCAGCGACCCGAACGCGAGCGAGTACGCCGTGACGATCCACTGGCGCTGGTCGGTGCCGAAGTCGAGGTCGGCCTGGGCCGAGGGCAGTGCGATGTTGACGATCGTCGCGTCGAGCACGACCATCAGCTGCGCGAGGGCGATGACCGCCAGGGCGATCCAACGGTGGTTGCTCTTGTCGGGCGTGGAGCCGGAAGTCGTGGGTGCGGTCCCCGTGGGGGTCGGCACGGTCTGTTCTGCCGTCACGGCAGCCTCCTTCGAGAAGGTGGAGGGATGGTGGAGCACGCGCCGTCGGGCGCTCCGGGAGAGGGAGGGGTGAAGCGGATGCGATGCATCCGCTTGTGATCAGTGTAGACCGAAACGGAAGGTCCGCATCCGCTTATTCCCAGAAAGTTCAACTAGCGTCGAGACCGTGAGCACCACCGACCTCGAGCGCCCCCTCCGCGCCGACGCAGCACGCAACCGCGAGCTGATCCTGCAGACGGCACGCAAGTGCTTCGCAGAACGCGGGTTGTCGGTCACGCTGAACGACATCGCGCACGAGGCCGGGGTCGGCGTCGGGACGGTCTACCGCCGCTTCGCCGACAAGGACTCCCTGATCGAGGCGCTGCTCGCCACCAAGTTCGAGGCGATGAACGACGCGGCAGCACGTGCGGCGGACGAGTCCGATCCGCGCGAGTCCCTGCGGGTGTACCTGATGGGCGTGTTCGAGTTCCGTGCACGCGACCGGGCCCTCGCCGACGCCATCGTGCGTGCCGGCAAGTCGCGTCCGTCGATCGTGCAGGAACGCGATCGACTCGAGACCCAGGTCTCCGAGATCATCCGCCGTGCGCGGGACGCAGGCGTCGTGCGGGTCGGGTTCGACTACCGCGACCTGCCGATGCTCACCTCGATGGTCGGCGCCGTCGCGGACACCACCCGCGCGCACGACCCGAACGCTTGGCGGCGCTACGCCGAGGTGCTCATCGAGGGCGTGCTCCCGGGCGAACGGGAAGCGCCCATGCTCGGCGACCCGCTCGACCGTGAATCGATCGAGCGAGCGCTGCACGCGCAGTCCTGACGCCGCGCACGCGCTACAACCAGCTCGGCACCCAGTAGTGCGACCGGACGAAGTCCCACGGCATCTGCATGCCGGTCCACATCGGGAACCAGTACGCCGACGCGAGCACCACGACCCCGAGGTACACGCCGACCCACACGACCGCTCGGGTCCGGCGTGGCCGGGGATCGTCCCGTGACCCGAGCACCAACCCGATCGCCGCGGCGAGCGCCATCACCATGAAGGGCTCGAACGAGACCGTGTAGAACTGGAACACCGTCCGGTTCACGTAGAGCAGCCACGGCAGGTACCCCGCCGCGACGCCCATCAGGACGAAGGCGTACTCCCACCGGCGACGCAGGATCCAGAGCACCAGCAGCGCCACGGTCGCGATGACCGCCGCGTACCAGATGAAGGGGTTCGCGATGCCGGTGATGGCCTCCCCGCAGCGGGTCGCCGTGCAGCCGTCCTGGCCGGCGTTCGTGCCGACGTAGTACATCGACGTGGGCCGCTGCATGAGCAGCCAGAGCAGCGGGTTCGCCTGGTACGAGTGCGGGGTGTGCAGGCCGATGTTGAAGCCGTAGATCTCGGACTGGTAGTGCCACCAGTTCTGCAGGCTGTCCGGCACCCACGACAGCACGCCGGTCCAGCGCTGCCCGCCCGTGGCGATCCAGTCGCGGTCCCAGCCGTCCTTCGACACGAACCACCCGGTCCACGACGCGACGTAGGTGACCGCGGCGATCGGCACCGTGAGCAGGAACGACGCCGGCCCCTGCTGCAGCCAGGCGCTCGAGGACCAGAACTCGATGCCGGCCCGCTTCCGCAGCATCATGTCGGTCAGCACGGAGTACACCGCGAAGAACGCGAGGAAGTACATGCCGGACCACTTCGTCGCGGTCGCGAGTCCGAGGGCCACCCCCATCGCGATCAGCCACGGACGCCACCAGAGCACCGGTCCCCAGAGCGTGTCGCGGCCGGCTGCCGTGCGCCGGGCGACCCAGGCGTCGAGCCGCTTGGACGTCCAGCGACGGTCGAGCAGCAGCGCGCCGAAGCCGAGCACCACGAAGAACGTCAGGATCCCGTCGAGCAGGCTCACACGGGACAGCACGATCGCCTGCCCGTCGATCGCGAGCAGGAAGCCGGCGAGGGTGCCGACCAGCGTCGAGCGGAAGAGCGACCGGGCGATGACCGCCGTGAGGAACACGGTCGCGATGCCGAGCACCGCCACGGCGAACCGCCAGCCGAACGAGTTGTCCGCGCCGAACAGGAGCATCCCGAGGCCGATGAGGTACTTGCCGAGCGGCGGGTGCGCGATGAACTCCGCAGCGCTGGTGAACAGCGAGGTCTCACCGGACGCGAACCGCTGGTCCGTCGTCGGCAGGGAGCTGTCGGCGGGGTTGCCCGGCCAGGTGCCCTCGTACCCGAGGTGCACGATCGACCAGCCGTCCTTGACGTAGTAGGTCTCGTCGAACACGAGCGAGTGCGGGTGTCCGAGGGCGACGAGCCGCAGCACCGCGGCCAGCAGCGTGACGGCCAGGGGCCCGGCCCAGCGCCAGACGGCGACGCGCTTGGCGGTGGAGAGCGTGCGCCCCCACCAGTCGTCGAGACGGGAGCCGACCGGCCCGTCGGGGACGGCGGTGCGGTCGTCGGTCAGCTCGCTGGTCATCGGAGAGCATCCTACGGATCGGCGCCATGTCCCCGCAGCCGCGCACAGGCGACCACAATGGTCCCGTGATCGTGCTCGCAGCAACGCCCATCGGCAACCTCGGAGACGCCTCCCGGAGGTTGGTCGAGACCCTCTCGAACGCGAGTGTGGTCGCCGCCGAGGACACCCGCACCGCGATCCACCTCATGCGGGCGCTCGGCATCGAGAACCGCCCGCGCCTCATCGCACTGCACGAGCACAACGAACGGGCGAAGGCAGCCGAGGTCGTCGAGCTCGCGCGGGACGAGGACGTCGTCGTCCTCACCGACGCCGGCATGCCCGCCATCAGCGACCCGGGCTTCCCCCTCGTCGAGGCCGCTGCGGCCGCCGGGGTCACGGTCACCGCGTTGCCGGGCCCCTCGGCGGTGCTCATGGCGCTCGCCGTGTCGGGGTTGCCGACGGACCGCTTCAGCTTCGAGGGGTTCCCGACACGGAAGGGCGGGGAACGTCGGCGGCTCTTCGCGTCGCTCGCCGGGGAGCAGCGGACGATGGTGTTCTTCGAGTCGCCGCACCGGTTGGGCGACACGCTCGCGGACATGGCCGCGGGCTTCGGGGACGACCGGCGCGCGGTCGTCTGCCGCGAGCTGACGAAGCTGCACGAGGAGGTCCGACGCGGGTCCCTCGCGGAGCTCGCGGCGTGGGCAGCCGACGGGGTGCGCGGTGAGATCTGCGTCGTCGTCGAGGGGTCGACCGGAGCGCTCGACGACACGACGATCGAGGACGGCGTCCGGCTCGTGCTGGAGCGGGTGGCCGCCGGGTCGCGCATGAAGGAGGCGGCCGCGGCCGTCGCGGACGCGACGGGGCTGTCGAAGCGCGACCTCTACGAGGGCGCGCTGGCGGCGCGGTAGACGCGAGCGTCACCGGACTGGAGGCGCGGCTCCGGACGCGCACCGCGCCTCCCGTCCGGTTCTCCACAGGTGGCGCGCGGGGCGCGTCATGCGGCTCCCGCCCGCCCGTAGGATAGTCCGCATGTCCGACGGGTCCTCGTTCAGCATCACCACGCCGATCTTCTACGTGAACGACGTGCCCCACATCGGGCACGCCTACACCGAGGTGGCTGCGGACGTCCTCGCGCGCTGGCACCGGCAGCGCGGCGACGACACGTGGCTGCTCACCGGCACCGACGAGCACGGGCAGAAGATCCTGCGGACGGCCTCGGCCAACGACGTCACGCCCAAGGAATGGGCCGACCGGCTCGTGACGGAGGCGTGGAAGCCGCTCCTCGACACCGTCGACGTGGCGAACGACGACTTCATCCGCACCACGGACGAGCGTCACGAGCGCGGCGTGACGGCGTTCCTGCAGAAGCTGTACGACGACGGCTACATCTACGCGGGCGAGTTCGAGGGCTTCTACTGCGTGGGCTGCGAGGAGTACAAGCAGCCGAGTGACCTCGTCCCCGGCACCGGCGCGTACGAGGGGCAGCAGGTCTGCGCGATCCACTCGATCCCGGTCGAGGTGCTGTCCGAGCGCAACTACTTCTTCCGCATGTCCGACTTCGAGCAGCGCCTGCTCGACCTGTACGAGTCGAACCCGCTGTTCATCCAGCCGGAGAGCGTCCGCAACGAGATCATCTCGTTCGTCAAGCAGGGTCTGCGCGACCTGTCGATCTCGCGGTCGAGCTTCGACTGGGGCATCCAGATCCCGTGGGACCACGACCACGTCCTCTACGTGTGGTTCGACGCCCTGCTCAACTACGTCACGGCGCTCGGGTACGGCACCGACGACGACGAGGCCTTCCAGCGCCTCTGGCCGAGCGTGCACATCGTCGGCAAGGACATCGCCCGGTTCCACGCGGTGATCTGGCCGGCGATGCTCATGGCCGCCGGGCTGCCCGTCCCCGAGCGGGTGTTCGGCCACGGCTGGCTGCTCGTGGGCGGCGAGAAGATGTCGAAGTCGAAGCTGACCGGCATCGCGCCGTCGGAGATCACCGACACGTTCGGGTCCGACGCCTTCCGCTACTACTTCCTCCGCGCCATCACCTTCGGGCAGGACGGCAACTTCAGCTGGGAGGACATCTCCGCCCGCTACCAGGCCGAGCTCGCGAACGGCTTCGGCAACCTCGCCTCCCGACTCGTCGCGATGCTGCAGAAGTACTTCGACGGTGCGGTGCCCGAGCGTGGGTCGCTGACCTCGTCCGACGAAGCGATCGACGCGCTCGCGGTCTCCGTCACCGAGCGCGCCGACGCCGCCATCGCCGCGTTCGCCCCGCACGAGGCCATCGCCGCGGTGTGGGAGCTCGTCGACGCGCTGAACGGGTACATCACCGAGCAGCAGCCGTGGGCGCTGGCGAAGGACGACGCGCAGCGCGAGCGGCTCGGCACCGTCCTGGCCACCGCGCTCCGTGGGCTCGGTACCGTCGCCGTCCTGCTCTCGCCGGTCATGCCGAAGGCGACCGAGAAGCTCTGGGCCTCGATCGGTGCCGGCGGATCGATCGCCGAGCAGCGGGTGGACCGTGCCTGGGAGTGGCAGGGTGCCTCGACCGTGGTCCCGCTCGAGTCCGGGTTGTTCCCGCGCATCGAGCAGTCGGAGCAGGGCGCAGCGTGACCGACGCCCACCTCCGCGCCCGTGGTGACGGCGATGGGTCCAAGCGGGACCTGACCTACCCGCCCCTGCCCGAGGCGCTCGTCGTCCCGGTCTACGACAACCACACCCACATGGAGATCGCCGACGGCGGCGACGGTGCGCTGGACTACCGGGAACACCTCGACCGCGCGTCGAGCGTCGGCGTCCGCGGTGTCGTGCAGGTCGGCACCGACCTGGCCACCTCGGAGTGGTCGGCGGCCATCGCCGCACGGGAACCCCGGGTCCTCGCCGCGGTGGCGCTGCACCCGAACGAGGCGCCGTCGCTGCAGGAACAGGGTCTGCTCGACGAGCACCTCGCCGGCATCGAGCGGCTCGCGGCACTGCCCCGGGTCCGGGCGATCGGTGAGACCGGTCTCGACTTCTTCCGCACCGGCGAGGACGGCCGCGACGCCCAGGTCCGTTCGTTCGAGGAGCACATCCGCATCGCCAAGGCGCACGACCTCGCGCTGACGATCCACGACCGCGACGCGCACGACGCCGTGGTCGAGGTCCTCGACCGTGTCGGCGCTCCCGAGAAGACCGTGTTCCACTGCTTCTCCGGCGGTCCCGACCTCGCCCGGCTCTGCGCGGAGCGCGGCTGGTACATGTCGTTCGCCGGCACCGTGACGTTCAAGAACGCGGCCCCCCTGCGTGCCGCGCTCGAGGTCGCGCCCCGTCACCTGATCATGGTCGAGACCGACGCCCCGTACCTCACGCCGACGCCGTTCCGCGGCCGCCCGAACGCGCCGTACCTCATCCCGCTCACCCTCCGGTCGATGGCCGAGACCCTCGGGACCGACGCCTCGATGCTCGCGGCGCAGATCGCCTCGAACACCGAGCTCGTCTACGGCGCGTGGGACGCCGAGCCCGTGACGGTGGAGCAGTAGTGGCATCGCTCCTCGGCCCGGCGGAGATCCGGGACCTCGCGGCCCAGCTCGACGTCACGCCGACGAAGAAGCTCGGCCAGAACTTCGTGCACGACGCGAACACCGTCCGTCGCATCGTGGCGTCGGGTCGGGTCACCGCCGACTCGAAGGTGCTCGAGATCGGTCCCGGTCTCGGCTCGCTGACGCTCGGGTTGACCGAGACGGGCGCGTCCGTCACCGCGGTGGAGATCGACGGCCGGCTCGCCGCCCAGCTGCCGAACACGGTCGCCACGATGCAACCGGCGGCCCGGCTCGAGGTCATCCACCAGGACGCCCTCACCGTCGCCGCGACGGACCTGCCCGAGGCGCCCACGCACGTCGTCGCGAACCTGCCCTACAACGTCTCCGTCCCGGTGCTGCTCCACCTGCTGGCGACCTTCCCGTCGATCGAGCGGGCGCTCGTCATGGTGCAGGCCGAGGTCGGCTACCGCATCGCCGCGGGCCCCGGCAGCAAGGTCTACGGGGCGCCGAGCGTGAAGGCCGCCTGGTACGGGTCGTGGTCGATCGCCGGACAGGTCAGCCGGCAGGTGTTCTGGCCGGTGCCGAACGTCGACAGCGTGCTCGTCGGGTTCGACCGGCACGACCCGCCCGGGGACGAAGCACTGCGGGCGCAGGTCTTCGCGCTCGTCGACGGGGCGTTCCAGCAGCGGCGGAAGATGCTCCGCCAGAGCCTCTCCGGCGTCCTCGGCAGCAGTGCCCGGGCGTCGGAACTCCTCACGGCCGGTGGGGTCGACCCGACGGCTCGGGGCGAGATGCTCAGCGCCGAAGACTTCGTGCGCCTCGGCCGGACGGTCCTCGCCGCGGCGGAGTGACCCCGGCGGCCGCGTCCGCCGTCGTGCTCCAGTGCCCGGGGCGCTGGAACCCCTCCGGTAGGACCGTGGCCGCGTCGCCCCGCGCCGCGTTGACCTGCATCTGCGTGAGGAACACCGCGCCACGGAGATCGGTGCCGCGCAGGTCCGCGTCGCGGAGGTCCACGCCGAGCAGGTCGCAACGGTCCAACCGGGCGCCCCGGAGGTCCGCCGCGATGGCGAGCGACCCCCGCAGCGTCGCCCCGCGCAGGTCGGCCCCGCGCAGGTCCGCGCCGACGAGGTCCGTCCCCGGACCGACCCGCTGGCCGTGGACACCGACCGGACCCTGCCGACGTGCGATCGCACTCGCCTCGAGCAGGAGCGGACGGGCACGGTCGTACTCCGCGTCGACGTCGAGGGTGGTGAGGTCCTCCGGCGTCCCGTCGCTCAGCAGACGGACGCGCTCGAAGGCCGCGACCCAGGAGGTCTCGTCGTGTGTCGCTCGCACGAGGGTGATCGCCTCGTCGAGGTACCGCAGGAGGTCGTGGAGTCGTCGGACGATCGGGAACGTGGCGAACATGGACCGCCGCGTCTCGGGGTCGTCGCGCCACGAGCGACCCGCGAAGGTGTGCCGGGAGACCTTCTGCCCGGCCCCCGAGCAGTCGAACACCGTGCAGCCGGAGAAGCCCCGCTCACGCAGGTGCGGGTGGATCCGGCAGCCGTCCGCGTCGTCGAGGTTCGTGCACGGGTCGCCGGCGTCCTTGTCGAACGGGAAGTCCGCGGACTTCGCGAACGCCAGGGCGACGCAGCACAGGCCGAAGCAGTTCGCGCAGTCGGCGCCGAGGTCCTCTCGTCGCCCCAGCTCGACCCGCGTCCGCGCCGCCATCAGTGGTCGTTGACCCGGACGACCGTCCCACCGGTCAGTGACAGCAACTGCTCGAAGGTCAGGGGGAGCACGCTGTTCGCGGTCCCCGCCGCCGACCAGACCGTGTCGTACTCGCGGAGCGCCTCGTCCACCACCGTGCGGATCGGGGCCGGGTGCCCGACGGGGGAGACGCCGCCGATCGGCTGCCCGGTGATCTCGCGGACCTGCTTCGCGGTGGCCATGGTGAGCTCGGTCGCGTCGATCTGGGCGGCGAGCAGGTCGGTGTCGACCCGGTGCCGGCCGGACGTCATCGCGAGCAGGGGTTCCCCGTCGGCCAGGAACAGCAGGCTGCTCGCGATCGCTCCCGGTTCGGTGCCGAGCGCGGCAGCCGCCTGCGCGGCGCTGTGGGTCGAGTCGGGGAGTTCCCGGGCGGTCGCGTCGATGCCGGCTTCGGCGACGATGCGCTGGACGGTGGCGAGGCGGTCGTTCATCACGGTCCATCCTCGTGGGAAGCGGTGTCGCGCGCGAGCACTTGCCCCGAAGTCATGGAAATCCAACATGTTTTCAGACCGGCTCTGTGCCCGCCTACGGTCGTCCCACGAACCGAAGGAGACACCATGAGCGTCCAGTACCGACCGCCAGCCACCGACACCGCTCCGGCAGAGGTGCGTCACGGAGTCCGCGTGTTCACCGCGGCGGAGATGGCATCGATCCTCACACGAACGCCGCCGCGCGAAGGGACGCGGGAAGAACGTCGAGCTCGGCTGCATCGCGCGCTGAACTCGTTCCAGGGTGAGGTCAGGCCCGCACCGGTCGAACACTTCCGACGCACCGCGGTCTGAGCCGGTGTTCGAGCCGCTCAGCCCGACGGCGTTCGGTGACCGCGGAGTGCTCTCCTACTCCACCTGCACCGCGCGTCCGGACCAGGTACTCCTCGACAGCAGTTTCATGCTGCGCGCCCTGAACCCCTCCGAGCCGGGTCACGTCGAGGCCGTCGCGTTCCTCGACCGCCTCGACCTGATGGACACCAAGATCCTGTACACCACGCTCCTCGAGCTCGACGTGTTCGACGCGGCGTTCGACATCGGCCAGGACGCCGCGGCCTCGTACATAGCGGCTTGGCAGGGCATGCTCGGGTCGATCTCGATGCACTGGGTGGGCGTGGACGAGGTCGCGTCCGATCTCCCGCTCCTGATGTCGACGTGGGGGCTCACCACCCGGGGAGCGGTTCAGGTCGCGACCGCGATCGCCGCCGATGTCAGCGCCTTCGTCACGTGCGACGTCGCGTTCGGCACCGTTCCGCGTGAGGAACTCCCGCTCCTCATCTCGCCTGATGGCGTCGATGCTGCGCGGCGACTGCGGTCCGGATCCGCGAGCTGACGAGATCACGAGCGTGATGCGATCGCACCGCCCCTACGATGGCGGCATGACCGACGGGACGGTGCGATCGCACGCGCAGGGGATGGCCGCCGACAACGTGCTCGCGGCGACCGGTCGCACGCCGGACGACTGGTACGCCCGCATCGACGAGATCGACGGACGGACGATCGGGCACGCCGCCATCGCCGCCTGGATCGTCGAACAGGGCGTCGAGCCGTGGTGGGCGCAGGGCGTCACGATCGGGTACGAGCAGGCGAGGGGCCTCCGGATCCCCGGGCAACGATCGGACGGCTCGTTCGCGGTGTCGGCGTCGCGCCAGGTGCCCGGGGAGCGCGAGACGGTGCTCGACGGGGTCGTGCCGGTCTGCACGGCGGCGTTCGGGTTCGCCCCGACCTCGGAACGCCGGG
Source organism: Curtobacterium sp. YR515 (assembly GCF_900113095.1). Lineage (NCBI taxonomy): Bacteria > Bacillati > Actinomycetota > Actinomycetes > Micrococcales > Microbacteriaceae > Curtobacterium > Curtobacterium sp. YR515. The sequence goes on from NZ_FOOD01000003.1 coordinate 87,797, forward strand.
GCGGGAAGCGGCCGTCGGCGCGGTGGACGTTCCCCGATCGCGAGTCGGTGCTGCTCACCACCGAGGACGGCTCCCGGGCGGGCACGGTCCGGATCGCCGTGCAGCGGGAACGGCTCACCGGACCGGAACGCATGCCCGACGCCAAGGCGGAGCTCCAGGACCTGCTCGCGGCACTCTGAACCGGGGTCCCGAACGGGGCACGCGCGGATCGACCGGATGGCCCTAGGCTTCGACGGGTGTCTGCACCGCGTTCCCGTTCCGCACTCGTCCTCCTGCTCACGGCAGTGGTCGCGGGGTGCGCCATCGTGGTCTTCGCCGTGCTCGCGCTCCTCCGGGATCCGTCCGACGACGCCGCGTGGGTGGCCGTCGTGCTGGGCGGGCTGTTCGTCGCGTGGGGGATCACGTTCGACCGCATCCCCGACGATGACGGCGACGGCGACGACGACAGCGACCACCACGACCAGGGCTGGACGCCCCGCCGCCTCAACGCCGCCCTGTCGACCGGCCTGGCGATGACGGGCGCGTACGTCGTGATCCGCGCGCTCGGCCGCCCGGTCGACACGGCGCTGGTCGGGGCCCTCGCGTGGCCGGCCTGGCGACTCGTCAACCGGATCCTCGACGGCGTGATCCGACGGCGCGGAGCCCGCGGCGAGGCGGACGGCGCCACCGACTGAGCGAGACGGACGGCGAGCCGGTCGTCAGTGCCCCCGCGACGCCAGCGCCTCGATGAGCTGCTGCTGCGTCCCGTCCCGCTCCGACCACCGCAGCGGCAGCACGTTCTGCACCAGGATCTCCGGCGCGGCGCCGGCCTGCAGCAGCGACACCACCTCGTCGAGGAACGAGGCCAGCGGCATCCCGCCGAAGTCGACGCCCTCGCCCATCAGATCCGTGGCGACCGCCGGCGGCACGAGCTCGAGCACCGAGACGGGGGACCCGGTCAGCTGCTGGCGGAGCGACTGCGTGTACGAGTGCACCGCGGCCTTCGTGGCGCTGTAGGTCGGGGTCGCGGCGAGCGGTGTGTACGCCAGCCCCGACGACACGGTGACGATCGTCGACGCCGGACGACCGAGCAGGTGCGGCAGGAACGCGTCGATGAGGCGGATGGTGCCGAGCAGGTTCGTCTCGACGGTGGCGACGGCGTCGGCCAGGTGCTCCGACGATCGCAGGTCCTCGGCGCGCATGATGCCCGACATCGTGACGAGGGCGTCGAGCGACGGGTAGGCATCGATGACGGAGGCGGCCGCGGCGGTGATCGACGCTGGGTCGGTGACGTCGAGCTCGACGGTGCCGAAGCCGTACTCGTCGTGCAGTGAGTCGAGCAGGGCGCGACGTCGGCCGCCGATGACGACGGTGCTGCCCGCTGCCTGCAGGCGCTGGGCCAGCCCGAGGCCGATGCCCGAGGTCGCGCCGGGGATGAAGACGGTGGAGTTCGTGATGTCCATGACGACCACGATCCACCTGCCCGACCGCCCGAACCAGAGCGCCGTCATCGGGGGACCGCCGATCCCTGGCACGGTCGCCGGACCCGGTGCACGATGAAGGCATGGACCGCCCCGGGCTCGCCGACTTCCTCCGCCGCCGCCGCGAACTGCTGCGCCCCGAGGACGTCGGACTCGGATCCGGGCAGCGCCGCCGCACGCCGGGCCTCCGGCGCGAGGAGGTCGCCGCGCTGGCGGGGATGTCCGCCGACTACTACACGCGCCTCGAGCAGCAGCGCGGACCGCAGCCGTCCGAGCAGATGGTGGCGGCGATCGCCCGGGCGCTCCGCTGCAGCCTCGACGAGCGCGACCACCTGTTCCGCCTCGCCGGGCACAACGCGCCCGCTCGGGTCCACCGTTCCGACCACGTCGACCCCGCGATCCTCCGGGTGCTCGACCGCCTCGAGGACACCCCGGCGATCGTGGTGAACGACCTGGGGGAGACCCTCGTCGAGAACCGGCTCGGGGCCGCGCTCCTCGGCACGACCACGGGGTTGCCGGGCAACGAGCGGTACCAGCCGTGGCGCTGGTTCATGACGGGCTACGAACGGGCGAAGTACGCGCCGGAGGAGCACGAGCGGCTCGCCCGGGCACAGGTCGCCGCACTCCGTGCAGCGGTCGGCGCCGCGGGACCGACGGACACCCGGGCGGCGGAGCTCATCGCCGACCTCGAGGCGGACAGCGCGGACTTCCGAGCGCTGTGGTCCCTGCACGAGGTGGCGAGCCGGTGGGAGGACCACAAGACGTTCGTCCACCCCGAGCTCGGCCGCATCACCGTGGACTGCCAGGTGCTCCACACGACGAGCCAGACGCAGGCGCTGCTGCTCTTCACGGCACCGACGGGCAGCGAGGACGCGCAGAAGCTCGAGCTCCTCGGCGTCGTCGGCCAGCAGACCTTCGCCCGCTGACGGAGTAAACCCGCGTCACACACCTGGCGACTCCCGGCAGGCCGTGCCTAGGGTGGCGAGGTGAGCACTCCCCGCGTGTACGTCATCCACGAGAACCCCGAGTGGTTCCCGCCGCTCGCCGCTGCCTTCGAGGCCGAGGGGGTCCCCGTCGAGGAGATCCTCCTCACCGAGGGACAGATCGACCTCGCAGCCGACCCCGAACCGGGCGTCTACTGGTCGCGGATGTCGGCGAGCTCCCACACGCGCGGGCACGAGCACTCGAAGGAGTACACCCGCGCGGTCCTCGGCTGGCTCGAGCGGGCCGGTCGACAGGTCGTCGGCGGCAGCCACGTCCTCGAGCTCGAGGTCTCGAAGGTCGCCCAGCACGGACTGCTCCGGAACGCCGGGTTCGACGTGCCCCGCACCACGGCCGTCTTCGGGCGCACGACCCTGAAGCAGGCGGCCCACGACTTCACCGGCGGCCAGGACGTGCCGTTCATCACGAAGCACAACCAGGGCGGCAAGGGCCTCGGCGTCCGCCGGTTCGACTCGCTCGCCGAGTTCGACGCCTACGTCGACAGCCCGGAGTTCGAGGAGCCCGTCGACGGCATCACCCTGCTGCAGGAGTACCTCACCGCTCGCGAGCCGTTCATCACACGCGTCGAGTTCGTCGGCGGCGAGTTCGTCTACGCCGTCCGCGTCGACACGAGCGCCGGCAGCTTCGAGCTGTGCCCGGCCGACGCGTGCGAGGTCCCGCAGGTCATCGCCGGTGCCGTCTGCGACGTCCCCGGCACCGAGGTCGCCGGGGCACCCCCGGCGTTCAGCGTCCGCACGGAGGTCACCGCCGAGCACCCGCTCGTCCAGCAGCTCCGCACGTTCCTGGCCGAGCAGCGGATCCAGATCGCGGGCGTCGAGTTCATGGAGACGACGGACGGTCGCACGGTCGTCTACGACATCAACACGAACACGAACTACAACCCCGCCGTCGAGGAGACCGCGCCGGCCTCCGGCCCGCGCTCCATCGCACGGTACCTCGGGGGCCTGCTGGAGACGCAGTACGCGGCGCAGCTCACGGCCTGAGAACGCAAGATCCACCGGACTGGAGGCGCGGTGCGGGCCCGCCCCGCGCCTCCAGTACGTCACTCCCCACCTCCCCAAGGAACTCACCCCGTGCGATTCGGATACTGGACCCCGCTCTTCGGCGGCTGGCTGCGCAACGTCGACAACGAGAACATGCCGGTCACCTTCGACTACGTGAAGCGGCTGGCGCAGCGCGCCGAGCGGATCGGCTTCGACCTGACGCTCGTGCCGGAGCTCAACCTCAACGACATCAAGGGCACGGCCGCGCCCTCGCTGGAGGCCTGGTCGCTCGCCGCGGCCATCGCGGCGACGACCGAGCGCCTCGAGATCATGGCGGCGATGCGACCCGGGTACCACCTGCCCGCGGTGACGGCGAAGCAGGCGGCGACGATCGACGACATCTCGTGCGGCCGGTTCACGTTCAACGTGGTGAGCGCGTGGTGGGCGGAAGAGGCCAAGCAGTACGGCGGCATCTTCTCGGAGCACGACGACCGGTACAAGCGCACGGCGGAGTTCGTCGAGATCATGAAGGGGCTCTGGCGGGAGACGCCGTACTCCTTCCACGGCGAGTACTACGACATCGAGAACAGCCACCTCGAGCCGAAGCCCCGGGTCACCCCGCGCATCTACGCCGGCGGCGAGAGCGAGGCCGGCAAGGCGGCGATCACCGGGTACGCCGACGCCTACGTGACCCACGGCGGCACCGTCGAGGAGCTCCGGACGAAGATCGCCGAGATGAAGGAACGCCGTGTCGACGCCGGGCTGCCGCCGTTCGAGGCGTTCGGCATGGCCGCCTACGTCATCGTCCGCGAGACCGAGGAAGAGGCGCAGGCCGAGCTCGCCCGGATCACCGACGTGCAGCACGGGCACGCGTACGAGTCGTACCAGGACTTCATCTCGAAGTCGCAGCTCGAGCACGTGCCGTCGCTCGAGGACTACTCGGTGTCGAACCGTGGGCTCCGCCCCGGGTTCGTGGGGACGCCGGAGCAGGTGGCCGCGCGGATCCGCGAGTTCGAGGACGCCGGGGTGGACACGCTGCTGCTGCAGTTCTCGCCGCAGCTCGAGGAGATGGACCGGTTCGGCGAGCAGGTCATCCCGCTCGTCCGGCCGTCCGTGGCCGCGCCGTCCGGGGCGGTCGTCTGATGGGCGACGCCTCCGACGGCACCGAGGCCGGCTGGGCCTTCGAGACCCGGCAGATCCGTGCCGGCTTCCGGGCGGACCCCGGGTTCGGTGCCAACGTGCCGCCGATCGCGCAGAGCGCCGCGTTCGTGTACCCGTCGGGCGAGGACGCGGCCGACCGGTTCATGCTCAACGCGCCCGGTCACACGTACTCGCGGGTGAACAACCCGTCGGCTGCCGCGCTCGAGCGTCGCATCGCCGACCTCGAGGGCGGTGTCGGCGCCCTCGCGCTCGCGTCCGGGCAGGCCGCGACCTCGCTCGCCGTCCTCGGCCTGGCCCGCGCCGGAGACCACATCGTGTCGAGTGCGTCGCTCTACGGCGCGACCTACACGCTCTTCGCCTCCACCCTGGGCGACCTCGGCATCGCGTTCACGTTCGTGCAGGACCCGACGGACCTCGACGAGTGGGCGGCGGCGGTCCGTCCGGAGACGAAGGCGTTCTTCGGCGAGTCGATCCCGAACCCGCGCGGCGACGTCCTCGACTTCGCGGGGGTGGCCGGTGTCGCGCACGAGCACGGCGTGCCGCTCATCGTCGACAACACCATCGCCACGCCCTACCTCGTCCGGCCGATCGAGCACGGTGCGGACATCGTCGTGCACTCGGCGACGAAGTACCTCGCGGGGCACGGCAGCGCCATCGCCGGGCTCATCGTCGACAGCGGGAACTTCGACTGGGCGGCGCACGCCGAGCGGTACCCGCAGCTCGCCACGACCGAGCAGTCCGGGTTCGCGAACACGAACTTCGCGGAGAAGTTCGGGCGGCGCGCCTTCATCCAGCGCACCCGCTCGAAGCTCTCCGCCGACCTCGGGCCGGCGATCGCACCCTTCAACGCCTTCCTCGTGCTGCAGGGCATCCAGACCCTGTCGCTCCGGATGGACCGGCACGTGTCGAACGCGGCCGCGGTGGCGACGTGGCTCGACGCGCACGACCAGGTGCTCGGCGTGCACTACGCCGGGCTGCCGTCGTCGCCGTGGCACGAACTCGCCCAGCGGTACGTGCCGGCGGGTCCGTCGGCGGTGCTCGCGTTCGACCTCGACGGCGGGGTCGACGCCGGGCGGCGGTTCGTCGCGGCGCTCGAGCTGTTCGACCACGTGTCGAACATCGGTGACGTGCGCTCGCTCGTCGTGCACCCGGCGTCGACGACCCACGTGCAGATGACCTCGGCGGAGCGGGCGGCCGCGGGGGTCGGGGACGGGCTCATCCGGCTGTCCATCGGACTCGAGCACGTGGACGACATCCTCGCGGACCTCGCGCGCGGCTTCGCGGCTGCGTCGGGATAGGTTGGGGGCATGACCACGCTGGCCGCACCGACCCGTGTGCGGACGCGCGCCCCCGGGAAGATCAACGTCTACCTGTCGGTGGGGGCCCTGCAGGACGACGGGTACCACGACGTGGCGACGGCGTACCAGGCGGTCTCGTTGTACGAGGACGTCTCGGCCGAGCCGGCGGACGACTTCTCGGTGACCTTCACCGGGCCGATCGACACCCGGTCGGTCCCGGTCGACGAGTCGAACCTCGCGATCCGGGCTGCGCGACTCGTGGCCGACGCCGCCGGGTACCGCGGGGGTGTCCGGCTCACCATCGACAAGCAGGTCCCGGTCGCCGGTGGGATGGGCGGTGGATCGGCCGACGCCGCAGCGACCCTGCTCGCCGTCGACACGCTGTGGGGGACCGCGCTCGGGCGCGAGGAACTGCTGCGCCTCGCCGCGCAGCTCGGCGCCGACGTGCCCTTCGCCTTCGCCGGCGGGACCGCGGTCGGGACCGGGCGCGGCGACGAGCTGAGCCCGGCGCTGGCCAAGGGCGAGTTCCACTGGGTGCTCGCCCTGAGCGACGCCGGCCTCTCGACGCCCGCCGTGTACCGGGCCCTCGACGAACACCGTGAGCGGTACCGTGCGGACATCGCGCCGGCACCCACCACGCCCGTGGTCGAGGCGAACGTGCTGCAGGCCCTCCGCGCCGGCGATCCCGACCTGCTCGCGGACTGCCTGCACAACGACCTGCAGGCCCCGGCGATGCGCCTCCAGCCCGCGCTCGCGACGACGCTCGAGATCGGGGAGAAGGCCGGTGCCCTCGCCGGACTGGTGTCGGGCAGTGGGCCGACGGTGGCGTTCCTCGTCGCCGACCGCGATGCCGCGCTCGAGGTGCAGGTCGAGCTCAGCGCCGCCGGCATGGTCGCGGTGCGTGCGGCCGGACCGGTGCACGGCGCCCGCGTCCTGCACTGACAGCGAGCCCCGTCGGCCGGTCAGTTCCGGACGTACTCCGTGATGACGACCGTGCCGGTCTTCCAGTGCTCCTTGGCGGTGAAACCGTGCTCCGCGAGCACCGCGGCCGTCTCGGGCTCGATGTTGCGCGCCTTCACCGTCCCGCCGACGAACCAGACCGTGTCGATGTCGCCCAGGCGGCTCGGGATCGTCGTCTCGAGGTCCCCGGTCTGGTTCCACAGGACGCCGGACTCGGCTCCGACCTTGCGCACGCCGAGGTCAGTCATGCCGGCGAACGCCGACGGGTAGGAGACGCGGATGACGTCGGCGGTGGTGCCGGGGTGCCCGTAGACGCTGCCGAACACGACACCCTCGTCGGCGTCGGCGCGGTTGGTGCTCCGCTCGGCGGCGATGATCGAGGCGGCACGGGCCCAGGTCGAGTCCTGCTTCGCGAGCGGCTCCTTCACGGCCACGGCCGTCGGCACCGACAGCACGAGGACGGCGGCCACGGCGGCGGCGAGCAGTGCCTTCGGCCGGACCAGCGTCAGGGCGAGGGCGATGAGCAGTGCGACGAACGGCAGACTGAGCGTGGCGTACTTCGGGGAGTACAGGTGCTTCCCCATCGCCGTGGCGAGGACGAGCGCGGCCGTCGGGATGACGACGAGCGGCACGGCGACGCGGACCGCCTGCGCCCGGACGAGCGACCGGACCGTGGCGGAGCGCCGGTGCGCCTCGACGAGGGCGAACACCGTGCCGACGAGCATGAGCGCCCACGCGCCCGCGGCGTACACGTCGACGCCGCCGAACCAGGCCGTGGCGAACACCTGCACGCCCGTGCGTTCGCCGATGCCGGCGATCCACGCGACCTGCTTCGACTGCGAGGCGACCTCGACGACGAGCGGCGAGACGGCCACGGCGGCGAAGGCGGCTGCGACGGCCCAGCGGACCAGGACCCCGCGCGTCACGAGCGCCGGACCCAGGTCGTGGCCGCGACGGGACACCGTGGCGCGACGGACGGCCGCGCGGCGGGCGACCAGCGTCCACAGCAGGGTCACGGCGTGCGCGACGACTGCGAGCGAGAGGTAGACGTTGAAGGTCACCGAGACGAGTGCGAGTGCTCCGTAGGCCGCCCACCAGTGCAGGCTGCGACCTGTCCGGGTGCGGCGGACCGCGGTCAGACCGACGAGGGTGAGGCAGACGGCCAGGGTCGTGATCGTGGCGTACGGCCGACCTTCGGACCCGGCCCACTGCACGCGGGGCAGCGCGAGGAACACGAGCCCGGCGGTGATGCCCAGGCGGAGTCCGCCGAGCCGGCGCCCGAGCGCGACGAGGAGCCCCGCCGCCACGCCGATGGCCAGGGCGCTCGGGAACCGCAGCGTGAACGGTGTGTACCCGACGAGCCAGAACCAGACGTGCATCAGCGAGTAGTAGAGCCCGTGCACGGCGTCGACGCTGTGCAGCTCGGCCCAGAGCTGCGGCCAGGTCCGCTGGGCGCTCGTGACCGTCGCGGCCTCGTCGTACCAGAGCGACGGGACCCAGGCGAAGGCGGCGCAGACGATCACGCCGAACGCGCCGACCGTCAGCTCGGGCGTGCGGACGACGGCGGTGCCGATGCTCGACACGAGGCCGCGGAACCAGGAGCGGGAGCGGGCACGGACCGGCGCGATCCCCGACGTTCGGGGGATGCTGATGGTGCCGGTCCGTGGTGCAGTCACGGTGAGGACGGTATCCGCGGCGGCTGGGCAGGTGCCCGGCGTCCCCGCACCCCAGACTGAGAGTTCCACATACCGGTATCGTGCGGAGGACCATGACGAAGCTCCGCATCCGCGACGCCGCGCGGTACCTCGGCGTCAGCGACGACACCGTCCGGCGGATGGTCGACGCCGGGACCTTCACGCGGGGGACCGACCCCTCCGGACGGACCGTCGTGGACGGGCGGGAACTCGCGGCGCACATCCGCGGCACCGGCGGGCAGCTCGACGACCCGTCGGGGACCAAGAGCTCGGCGCGCAACCGGTTCGTCGGGATCGTCACCGACCTCGTGGTCGACGGCGTGATGGCGCAGGTGGAGCTGCAGAGCGGCCCGCACCGGATCGTGTCGCTCATGAGCGCCGAGGCCGTCCGCGACCTCGGGCTCGAGGTCGGGACGGTCGCCGTCGCATCGGTCAAGGCGACGATGGTGTCGGTCGAGGTGCCGGCGGAACCGACGGACGCATGACCGACGACCGGCACACGAGCGACGACCGCCGTCGGTTGCTGTCCCGCACCGCGGCGCTCCAGGGCGCGGGGGACCGGGCCGTCCGGGCACTGTCCGAGGCGAGTGTCCTCGTCGTCGGTGCCGGTGGCCTCGGCGCGCCCGTGCTCACGTACCTGGCCGGGTCGGGGCTCCGCCGCGTCACCATCGTCGACCACGACGTCGTCGACACGTCCAACCTGGCACGGCAGACGCTCTTCGCCGCGGCGGACGTCGGCCGACCCAAGGCCGAGTGCGCGGCCGAGCGGGTGCGTGGCGTCGACCCGGAGCTCGAGGTCGTCGCACTCGCCGAGCCGTTCCACGCCGACCACGTCGCGGGCCACGACGTGGTCGTCGACGCCGCGGACAGCGTCGAGGTCACCCGAGCGATCTCGGACGCCTGCTCCACGGCCGGGGTGCCGTTCGTGTGGGGCACGGTCCTCGGCACCGACGGGCAGGTGTCCGTGTTCCACGACGCCGGGCCGGAGCCGATCGACTTCCACGACCTGCACCCGGACGCCCTGCCGGACGAGGGGTCCTGCGCGCTCGACGGCGTGCTGCCCGCGCTGTGCGGCGCCGTCGGCTCGGTGATGGCGGCCCAGGTGACCGCGCTCGTCGCCGGCATCGGGGAGCCGTTGACCGGCCGGGTGCTCACGGTCGATGCGCGACGGTGGCGCTGGACCGAGAGCACGCTGCGACGCGGCCCGGGCTCCCGGCGTCCGGCCCCCTCGGTGGACGAGGCCCCGCCCCGGATCGCCCCGGCGGCACTCGCCGCCCGACTCGACCGGACCGCCGGCGGCAGCGGCGGACCCGTCCTCGTCGACGTCCGCACCCCGGCGGAACGCGCCACCGGGATCGTCGCCGGCAGCATCCCGCCGGACGACCTCGCCGCAGACGACGACCGACCCGTCGTCGTGGTGTGCGCCAGCGGCGTCCGAGCGACCGCCTGGGCACGCGCAGCCCGTGCCGCAGGTCGTGACGCGACGGTCCTCGACGGTGGGATCCAGGCCTGGGACCGGGAGGGCCTGCCGACGATCCGGCCCACAGCGACCGCAGATGCGGATACGATCGAGCAATGACGACGCATGTGCGGGACGCCGCCTTCTTGATCGCCGCGACCGCCCTCGTCGCCGTCGGCCTCGCCGTCGGCCTCACCGGCTGCAGCACGGCCGACACGGCTGGCACGGCCGGCACGGCTGGCACGGCCGGCACGGCTGGCACGGCTGGCACGACGGACACGACCGCCCCGAGCACCAGCGCGAGCAGCACGGCCGCGGCCCCGACCGGGAAGATCACCGTCTTCGCCGCGGCGTCGCTCCAGAAGACGTTCACGACCCTCGGCGAGCAGTACGAGGCCGCCCACCCGGGGACCACGATCACCTTCTCGTTCGCCGGCTCGAGCGACCTCGTCACGCAGATCCAGAACGGCGCCCCCGCCGACGTCTTCGCGTCCGCCGACGAGGCGAACATGGACAAGCTCGTGCAGACCGACATCGCCGCCGGTTCGCCGCGGGACTTCGCCACGAACGTCCTCGAGATCGCCGTGGCTCCCGGCAACCCGAAGGGGATCAAGGACCTCGACGACCTGACCGCCTCGGACGTGCAGCTCGTCACCTGCGCCACCCCGGTGCCGTGCGGTGCCGCGACCGCGAAGGTCGAGCAGGCCACCGGTGTCGACCTGCAGCCGGTCAGCGAGGAGCAGTCGGTGACCGACGTCCTCGGCAAGGTCGAGTCCGGCCAGGCGGACGCGGGACTCGTCTACGTGACCGACGTCGAGGGTGCCGGCGGCAAGGTCGACGGCGTCCGGTTCGACGCGGCGTCGAAGGCCGTGAACACCTACCCGATCGGTGTCCTGAAGGACGCGTCGAACCCCGACCTCGCGGCGGCGTTCACGGCGTACGTGCGTTCCGACGCCGGCCAGAAGGTGCTCGCCGACGCCGGCTTCGGAGCCCCCTGAGCCGTGCCCGACCACACTGACCGAACACCCCGGGCGAGCCCGTCCGTCCGCACCCCGGTGCCGTGGTGGCTGCCGGTCCCGGCGGTCCTCGGCGGCCTGTTCGTGGTGGTCCCGGTCCTGGCGATGGTCGGCCGCGTCGACTGGGGGTCGTTCGGCGCACTCGTCACGTCGCCCGCGTCGCTCACCGCCCTCGGACTGAGCCTCGGGACCGCCGCCGCTGCGACGGGCATCGCCTTCGTGCTCGGCTACCCGCTCGCCGTCCTGTTCGCCCGGTCCACGTCGCGGTGGATCGGGGCCGCACGCGCCCTGGTCCTGCTGCCGCTCGTGCTGCCGCCGGTCGTCGGGGGGCTGGCCCTGCTCGCGGCGTTCGGTCGGCTCGGCGTCGTCGGGGCGTGGCTCGACGACCACGGTCTCCGGATCGCCTTCACCACGGCCGCGGTCGTGATCGCGCAGACCTTCGTCGCGATGCCGTTCCTGGTGTCCTCGATCGAGGGTGCGCTGCGCGTCGGGGGCGACCGGTTCGAGCGGGTCGCCGCGACGCTCGGTGCGTCCCCGACCCGGACGTTCCTGACGGTGACGACACCGCGGGTGCTCCCGGGCATCCTGGCCGGCCTCGTCCTCTGCTTCGCCCGTGCCCTCGGGGAGTTCGGCGCGACCCTCACGTTCGCCGGCAGCCTGCAGGGCGTCACCCGGACGCTGCCCCTCGAGATCTACCTGCAGCGCGAGATCGACCCGGACACCGCGGTCGCGCTGGCGCTCGTGCTGGTCGTCGTCGCGCTGGTGGTCATCGGTGCCTCCGCGCTCCGCACCCGGACGGCACTCGCATGAGCCGCGAGCGTCCGGCGCACAGCGGCCTCCGCGCCCACGTCGTCGTCCCCGACCGTGGCGTCGACGTCCACCTCGACGTCGCACCGGACGAGTGCGTCGCGCTGGTCGGGCCGAACGGCGCGGGCAAGTCCACGGTCGTCGAGGCCCTCGCCGGACTGCTGCGCATCCGGTCCGGATCGGTCCTGCTCGGCGACCGCGACCTCACGGGCGTCCGAGCGCACCGCCGCGGGGTCGGGCTCGTCGCCCAGCGCGCGGACCTCTTCCCCCACCTGTCGGTCGCCCGCAACGTCGGCTACGGACCGCGCGCGGACGGTTCCGGGGGCCAGGAGGCGCGGCTCCGCTCCGACGCGGCCCTCGCCGCCGTCGGCGTGGCCGGTCTGGCGGACCGCGCACCGGGGACGCTCTCGGGAGGGCAGGCCCAGCGCGTGGCGATCGCCCGGGCCCTCGCCACCGAGCCGGCGCTCCTGCTGCTCGACGAGCCCACCTCGGCGCTCGACGTCGACGCCCGGACCGAGGTCCGCTCCGCCCTCGGGACCGCCCGGACCGGTCGACCGACGGTCCTCGTCACGCACGACCCGCTCGAGGCCGTCACCCTCGCGGACCGCATCGTCGTGCTCGAGGGCGGCCGGGTCGCCGAGCAGGGGCCGACCGCCGTCGTCCTCGGGCGTCCGACCAGCGCGTTCGCGGCGTCCTTCTCGGGCCTGACGCTCCTGCGCGGCACCGCCACCCGGGGTGGGATCGCCCTCGACGACGGGGGTGCGCTCGCGTCGTCGACCGGCACCGCGCCTCCTGGCTCGTCCGCCCTCGCCGTCTACCACCCGACGGCCGCCGTCGTGACGCGCGACGGTGCCGGGCCGGAGCGCCGGGTGACCGGACTCGAACCGCGGGACGGGCTCGTCCGGGTGCGGGCCGGCGACCTCGTGGCGGACGTCACGGTCGCGGTGGCTGCGGCGCTGGGGCTCGCGCCGGGGGACGCCGTGCGGATCGCGGTCCCGGCGGACGAACTGACGGTCTACCGGCCGGACGGACCCACGCCGGACTGAGCCGGACTCAGCCGCCGGCGAAGGGCGGCATGACGTCGACGACCGCCACACCGTCGAGCCCGGTCGCCCGATCGCGCGTGGTCACCCCGTCGACGAGGTACGAGCAGCGCTCCTGCAGCGCCCGCCACCGATCGGGGTCGTCCGCCGTCACCGACCGCAGGGCCTCGTCGAGCGTCGCTGCCTGCACCGCGACGTCGTCCACGCCCACCGCTGCCCGGGCCGCGGCGAAGAACCGGATCGTCGTCACCGTCATCCGCCGATCGCGCTCATGCCCCGGGTGGGGTGCACCAGCTCGTCGCTGTCGTCGCCGTGGTCGCGGGGCTTCGCCCACATCGCCAGGCGCCAGAGCTCGGCGACCTCGTCGTCGGAGGCACCCTTGCGCATCGGGCCGAGCACGTCGGTCTCGTCGTCCGAGAAGAGGCAGCTGCGGACGTTGCCGTCGGCCGTCAGACGGGTGCGGGTGCAGTCGGCGCAGAACGACTCGGTGATGCTCGCGATGATGCCGATCGTGCCGAGCTCCGCACCGACGCCGCCGTCGGCCGTCCGTGCGAGCACCCGGAAGCGCTCCGCCGGGGCGCCGTTGCGGGGCGCCTCGTCCGGCACCAGGGCGAAGGACTCGGACAGCATCGCCCGGGTCTCGGCCGCGGTCACCATCGACGTGCGGTCCCAGGCGTGGTCGGGATCGAGCGGCATCTGTTCGATGAACCGGAGCTCGTAGCCGCGGTCGAGGCACCACCGCATGAGGTCCGGCGCCAGGAGGTCGTTCACGCCGCGCAGCAGCACCGCGTTGACCTTGATCGCGAGCCCCGCTGCCCGGGCGGCCTCGAGCCCGGCGATGACCTTCTCGAGGAACGGGCGCCGGGTGACGGTGGTGAAGACGTCCGGGTCGACGGTGTCGAGCGACACGTTCACGCGTCGGAGGCCGGCGTCGTACAGGGCGGCTGCGCGGTGGGCGAGCCCGATCGCGTTCGTGGTGAGCGACAGCTCCGGTGCGTCGGGGAGCGCGGCGCACCGGGCGATCACGTCGACGAGGTCGTGGCGGAGCATCGGCTCACCGCCGGTGAAGCGGACCTTGCGCACGCCGAAGCGGTCGGTCGCGAGCCGGACGAGCCGCTCGATCTCGGCCGCGGTCATGAGCGCGTCGTCGGGGGCGAACGGCAGCCCGGCCGCCGGCATGCAGTAGGTGCAGCGGAGGTTGCAGCGCTCGGTGAGCGACACGCGCAGGTCGACCGCGCGCCGCCCGAACCGGTCGAGCAGGCCGCCGGTCGAGCCGAGCATGGTCGCGGGTGCCATGAGCGTCAGCGTACGGGGTCGGCGGGTCCTTCACCTGATGACATCGCGAGCGCTCGTTCCCGGAAGGCGAGCCGGCGCCCCCAGCGCTCCCAGTCGGACCGCCGGGTGCGCACCAGCGTGACGACGATGACCACGGCGACCGCGGCGGCGAGCCACCAGCGGTACGCGTCCGCCGACGGCCAGACGCCGCGCAGGGCGATGGCGAGCCCGATCGACAGCCACTCCCAGCGCCCGGAGAGCACCACGAAGGGGATGAGGAGCAGCGCGTACCAGGGGTAGCGCGGGCTCACCGCGAGGAACGTCACGCCGATGACGAGGACCTCGCCGGACCACGGCCGCGCGGGATCGGACAGCCGCCACGCCACGAACGCCGCCAGCAGGACGAGCAGCCCGACCACGAGCGTCGCCGCGTCGCCGTGGAAGACGAGCGAGACCAGGGCGAACCGGGAGCCGTCCTCGTAGCCCTCTTCCGACAGGTACCCGGGCAGGTAGCCGAGGACGTCGAGGCCCGTCGCCAGCACGTACGGCACGTAGAGCAGCCCGAACACCGCGATGCCGACCGGGATCGCCCACCAGTTCCGCCACCGACCGAGCAGTGGCGGGTACACGAGCGCGGGGATGAGCTTCGTCGCGGTCGCGGCGCCGAGGGCGATCCCGCCCCAGATCGGGCGGCCGAAGGCGACGAGCACGGCACCGGCGGTGGCCAGGGCCGCGCCGAGGGCGTCGACGTGCGAGTTGGTGACGGCCTCGGACGCGACGAGCGGGGACCACGCCCACAGTGCGGCCCACCACGTCGGTCGTCCGAGCTTGCGGAGCACGACGACCAGGCCCACGGTGACGCCGAGCGACAGGAGCAGCCCCGCGACCTGGAACGGCATGTACTGCGCGGTGGCCGGCACGAACGCCCGCACCGCCGCGAACCAGAGCTGGGCCATCGGCGGGTAGATCGTCACGACGTCCGGGCGGTTGATCGCGACGCAGTGCCCGTCCGCGCCGTCGCCGAGCCCGCGGAACCGGGGTTCGAGCGGCTTGCACGTGCCGTCGACCTTGTCGGGGAAGAGCCAGTCGGGGCGCAGACCGGACAACGCGGTCGACTGCGGCGTGTGCGCGTACGGCGAGATCCCGGCGTGCTGCACGATGCCGTCCCAGGCGTAGCGAGCAGAGTCGGTGCTGGTGTTCGGCGGCCCGGCGACGGCGGCGAGCCCGACCACCAGGCCACCGCCGACCACGAGCCACGTCATCCACTTCGCCGGGACGAACCGCAGCGCGAGCACCGCGAGCGCGAACACCGTCCAAGCGATCAGGGTCCACGCAACGAATGGGGAACGATGACCGGACCGGAGGAACCCCAGATGCGTGACGCCGAAGGCGATGACGCCCGACAGAGCGAGCACGCCGACCACGGCCAGCACGGTCGGCACGGTCGGCAGGAGTCGGCCGGGGCGAAGTCGTTCACTCATGGTGCGACGAGGCTATCCATGGTCCGCGGGCTGCTCCTGGATGCACGATCCGCGATGGCGTCGCCGAACCGGAACGCGCGGACGGCGGTCGTCCTGGGGCGGTTGCTCGGGGTGGCGTTCCTGGTCTGCTTCGCGACGGGCGTCTACAGCTACTTCCTGCAGCAGCCGCTGCCGTGGATGCGGTTCCCGACCCGTCCCGCGCAGCTCTACCAGTTCACGCAGGGCGTGCACATCACCGCGGGGATCGCGATCATCCCGCTGCTGCTCGCGAAGCTCAACACGGTCATGCCGGCACTCGTGCAGACCCCGCCGGTGCGTGGGCCGCTGCACCTGCTCGAGCGGCTGTCCATCGCGGTGTTCGTGGCGTCGGCGATCGTGCAGGTGACGACGGGCCTGCTCAACACGTACCAGTGGTACCCGTGGCCGTTCCCGTTCAAGCAGGTCCACAACGCGCTCGCGTACGTGCTCATCGGGTCGCTCGTGCTGCACATCGGCGTGAAGCTCCGGCTGATCACCCGGTACTGGCGGAAGCGGGACTCGTACGACGAGCACGGCCGGTTCGTGGTCGACCCGGCCGCGGGGAGCGAGCTGCTCTCGCCGTCCCAGGAGGCACGGGTCGACCCCGCCACGTCGGCTCCGGCACCGCAGGCGGTCGCGTCCTACCCCCGCGGCATCACCGGCCGCGTGCTCCGCTGGGTCGACGGCGTCCCGGCCGAGCCGGCCGAGCCGGCCGTCCCGGCCGACGCTGCCGAGACTCGTCCCGGCGGACCGGACTCGGCGTCCGCGACCCGAGCGGCGTCCGCAGAGCCGAGTCTCGGCGTGCCGCAGGACGGTGCGGCGGAGGCGAGCCGCGCCTCCAGGGCCACGCCGGACGCGACCGACGGTCGACGTGAGCGGATCGCCCGACGCGGGTTCTTCGCCGGCGTGACCGCCGCGACGGTCGGTGTCGTGGCGTTGACCGCCGGACAGTCGAGCACGCTCGCCGAGCCGTTCAACGTGTTCGGCGCCCGACAGCGGCACCGCGGGCCGAACGACCTGCCGGTCAACCGCACGGCTCGTGCCGCCGGTGTGCTCGCCACCGCCACCGCCGCCGACTGGTCCCTGACCGTCGTCGGGCACGACGTGGTCCGCACCTTCTCGCGAGCCGAGCTGGTGGCGCTCGGCACCGCCGAGGCCGAGCTCCCGATCTCGTGCGTCGAGGGCTGGAGCCAGATGGCGACCTGGAAGGGCGTGCGGATGCGCGACCTGCTCGGCGCCGTGCAGGCCGCGCCGGGGTCGCACGTGCGGGTGACGAGCCTCGAGCGGCACGGCGGCTACCGCATCATGGACATGGGGCCCGAGTACGCCGAGGACCCGACGACGCTCGTCGCGCTCGAGCTGAACGGCGCGACGCTCGACCTCGACCACGGGTTCCCGGCGCGGATCATCGCTCCCGGACGACCCGGTGTGCTGCAGACCAAGTGGATCGAGAAGATCGAGGTGATCGCATGAGGGCCGCACGCATCGTGCTCGTCGTGGTCGGGGTGCTCGTCATCGCGTTCGGGGCGTACGTCCTCGTGACGACGGTCCGACCGAACCGGATCTGGGGGCTGGCGACCTGGCTCCTCGGGGCCGTGATCCTGCACGACGCGATCCTGTCGCCGTTCGTCGTCGGAGTGGGGCTCCTGCTCCGCCGGACCGGGCGGACGCTGCGGGCCTGGGCCCTCGTCGTCGTGCAGGCGGTCGTCGTGCTCGGGAGCGTCCTCGCGCTCGTGGTCCTGCCGGAGATCGCGGCGAAGGCGCACGGGCAGAAGAACCCGACGGTGCTGCCGTTCGACTACGGCGCACGGCTGCTCCTCGTCGAAGGGGTCCTGCTGCTCGTCGTCGTGGTGGTGCTCGTGGTCGCCGCACGTCGTCCGGCACGCGTTCGCGCGAGTACTGGTTGAACCGACAACCTTTCGGTAGACTCGACGCATGACCGACGACACCCCGTGGCTCACCCGCGACCAGCTGCGCGCGTGGATGAAGCTCGTCGCGGTCATGGAACTCCTGCCGGCCGCGCTCGACCAGCAGCTCCAGCGCGACGCCGACCTGACGCACTTCGACTACATGGTCATCGCGATGCTCTCCGAGACCGACTCCCGGACGCTCCGGATGTCGGCGCTCGCCTCGGCGACGAACGCCTCGCTGCCGCGGCTGTCCCACGTGGTGTCCCGGCTCGAGAAGCGCGGCCTCGTGGCGCGCTGTCCCTCGACCGACGACCGGCGCGCGACCGACGTCCGGCTGACCGACGCCGGCTACGCGACCATCGTCGACGCGGCCCCCGACCACGTCCGGACCGCCCGTCGCGTGGTGATCGACGCGCTGAGCGACGAGCAGGTCGGGCAGCTCGACGGCATCGCCGCGGCGCTCCTCAGCCGGCTCGACCCCGAGGGGCGGTTCGCCGCCCTGACCTACCCGCGCGACGACGACGAGCCCGCCATCTGCGAGGCCCGGCTGACCGGCACGGCGACCGACTGACGCCGCCGTCACGCACGCCTGCGGGCCGTGGGCGTTGCAATAGGCTCGCCGCATGACCGAGTCCGCCGCGCCGTCCGACACGTACTCCTACCTCGGACCCGCAGGGACCTTCACCGAGGCTGCGCTCAAGCTCGTGGACGCCGCGGCCGGCAAGCCCTGGCGGAGCGTGAACAACGTCGGCGAGGCCCTCGACGACGTCGTCAGCGGCCGGTCGATCGGTGCCGTCATCGCCATCGAGAACAGCGTCGACGGCGGGGTCAGCGCGACGCAGGACGCCCTCGCCCGGATCCCCGGTGTGCGCATCGTGGGGGAGTACCTCGTCCCCGTCGACTTCGTGCTCGTCGCCCGCCCCGGCACCGCGCTCGCCGACGTCCGCACCGTGAACGCCCACCCCGTGGCCTACGCCCAGACCCACAACTGGCTCGAGGCGAACGTCCGCGGCCACGGGCACATCCCGGCGTCCTCGAACGTGGCCGCCGCGGCAGCCCTGCTCGACGAGCACCCCACCGCCGACGCCGCCGTCGCACCCCCGGGGATCACCGACCACTACGCGCTCGAGGTCCTGGCCTCGTCCATCGGGGACAACGCCTCGGCGGTCACCCGGTTCGTGCTCGTGTCGAAGACCCTGGCGCTGCCCGAGCCGACCGGCGCCGACAAGACCAGCGTCATCGTCGAACTGCCCGCCGACCACCCCGGCGCCCTGGTCGACATGCTCGAGCAGTTCGCGACGCGGGGCATCAACATGGGGTTGCTGTCCTCGCGGCCGATCGGCGACGAGCTCGGGCGGTACCGGTTCGTCATCGACCTCGACGGGCACGTGCGGGACGAGCGCGTGGCGGACGCACTGCTCGGCCTGCGGCGGTTCAGCCCGCGCGTGACGTTCCTCGGGTCGTACCCGCGGGCCGACGGGGTCCGGCCCGAGGTGCCCGCGCGCTACTCGGACGTCGCGTTCGTCGAGGCGCGCGACTGGCTGCGCGCGATCGTGTCGGGCGAGCCCGAGGCGCGCTGAGCGCTGCGCGCTGAGCGCTGCGCGCTGCGCGCTGCGCGCTGCGCGCTGCGCGCTGCGCTGCGCGCTGCGCGCTGCGCTGCGCGCTGCGCTGCGCGCTGCGCTGCGCGCTGCGCGCGGCGCTGCGCGCTGCGCTGCGCGCTGCGCTGCGCGCTGCGCGCGCCCCCTCGTGCACCGGCGCGATCTGCTCCCGCACAACCAAAGTCCCTCCGAACCGCGTCGTCGCGTGGTTCCGATGGACTTTCGTTGTGCGGAGCGCGCGCGGCCGCGCGCAGCGCGCGCGGCCCGCGCTACCGCCGGCGGCCGCGGCCCGTCGCCGGCTCGACCGCGGGGATCCGCACGTCCAGCGAGCCCGGGTCGATCTTCGCGCGGAACGCCACGATCTCGCCCACCGGGTCGCCGTCGATCTCGAACTCGTCCGGCTTCGCCAGGCGCAGCGTGAACTCCTCGCCGCGCAGGTACCGCAGTGGGCGCTCCTGCTTCGCGGCCGTGGTGATCCGGCGGCCGATCACTGTGTCGGACAGGGCCGACCGGCGGAACCACCGCAGGATCCCGTTCTCCCAGAACACCCGGGCCGCGATGCGCACCCAGCCGAAGAACCCGCGAGGCCGCATCACGACGATGTCGAACACCCCGTCGTCGATCTCGGCATCGGGCAGGAGCATCGCGTTGGCCTGGAGCATGCCGCAGTTGCCGACGATGACCGAGTGCGCCCGGACCGAGCCGTTGCGTGCCGACTCGTCGAGCCGGTACTTGAACTCGAAGCCGTCGGTGTCCCGGACGGAGCGGAACAGCGAGTCGAGGTAGGCGAGCCACCCGACGCGCTTCTTCAGCTCGGGGCGCGTGTTCGCGAGCATGCGGGCGTCGAGCCCGAGGCCGGCCATCACGACGAAGCCGAACCGGTCGCGGGAGCCGTCGGGACGCTCGACACCGAGCAGTCCGAAGTCGATCGAACGGTCGTGCCCGGTGAAGATCGCCTTGGCCATCCCGCCGAGGTCGTCCAGCGGCAACTTCATGTTCCGCGCGAGCAGGTTGCCCGTGCCGCTCGGCAGCAGCGCCAGCGAGGCGTCGGATCCGTGCACCACCTCGGCCACGGCGCGGACGGTGCCGTCCCCACCCGCGGCGGCGACGACGTCGGCTCCGGCTTCGAGTGCGGCGCGGGCCATGCCGCCGCCCGGGTCCTCCTCCGTCGTCTCGAACCAGAGGGTCTCGGCCCAGCCGGCCTCCTGCTGGTGCTTCTCGACGGTGCGCTTGAGGGTCGGCAGGTGGACCTTGACCGGGTTGTAGACCACCGCGGCCGTCCGCTGTTCGGTCTGGAGGGCGTCCTGGTCCGCGGGCGCGGTCTCCGAAGGGGTCGACATGCACCAACGGTACCGATCGAAGCCTGGAGGCGCGGGTCGGGCCCGCACCGCGCCTCCAGTCCGTCTCGCACCCGGTCCGCAACCGGCGCTGGCTAGGATGATCCGGTGATCGATCCCCAGCTGCTGCGTGACAACCCGGACGTCATCAAGGCCTCGCAGGAGGCGCGCGGCGCCTCCGTCGCCGTCGTCGACGAGGCCGTCGCCGCGGACGCGGCACGGCGGAGCGCGATCACCTCGTTCGAGTCCCTCCGGGCCGAGCAGAACGCCTTCGGCAAGACCGTCGCGAAGGCCCCGAAGGACGAGAAGGCCGCGCTCGTGCAGCAGGCCCAGGCGCTCGCCGCGAAGGTGAAGGAATCGCAGGCGACCGTCACCGCGGCCGAGGAGTCCTTCAACGCGGTCGTCCGGAGCATCCCGAACGTCGTCCTGCCCGACGTGCCGAAGGGCGGCGAGGACGACTTCGTCACGCTCCGCACCGTCGGCACGAAGCCGGAGTTCGACTTCGAGCCCAAGGACCACGCCGACCTCGGCGAGCACCTCGGCATCATCGACATCCCGCGCGGCGTGAAGGTCTCCGGCTCGCGGTTCTACTTCCTGCGCGGCCTCGGTGCCCGGCTCGAGATCGCCCTGATGTCGCTCGGCCTCGACCGTGCGATCGCCGCCGGCTTCGAGCCGCTCATCACCCCGACGCTCGTGCGCCCCGAGACCATGGCCGGCACGGGATTCCTCGGCGAGCACGCGGCCGAGGTCTACCGGCTCGAGGCGGACGACCTCTACCTGACCGGCACGAGCGAGGTCGCCCTCGCCGGGTTCCACGCCGACGAGATCCTCTCCTTCGACGGTGGCGACGGCCTGCGGTACGCCGGCTGGTCGACCTGCTACCGGCGCGAGGCGGGGTCGGCGGGCAAGGACAACCGCGGCATCCTGCGCGTGCACCAGTTCAACAAGCTCGAGATGTTCGCCTACGTCCACCCGGACCAGGCCGAGGCCGAGCACGCCAAGCTCGTCGGGTACCAGGAGCAGATGCTGCAGGACCTCGGGCTGCACTACCGCGTGATCGACGTGGCGGGTGGCGACCTCGGCACGAGTGCGGCGCGCAAGTACGACATCGAGGCGTGGGTCCCGACGCAGGGCACCTTCCGCGAGCTCACGTCGACGTCGAACTGCACGACGTTCCAGGCGCGGCGCCTCGACATCCGGTACCGCACCGAGAGCGGGAAGACCGCGCCGGTGGCGACCCTGAACGGCACCCTCGCGACCACCCGGTGGATCGTCGCGATCCTCGAGACGCACCAGCAGGCCGACGGCTCGGTCGTCGTGCCCGAGGTCCTCCGTCCCTACCTGGGCGGCGTCGAGGTGATCGAACCCCGATGAGCACGCAGGGTCGGTTCGTCGACGGTTCGGCCGGTGCGGGTGCGCCGGCCCGGACGAAGCGCTGGTTGGTGGCGCTCGACATCGACGGCACCACCATGCGCGAGGACGGTGTCGTCACCGACACCGTGATCGCCGCGCTCCGCGATGCCGAGGCAGCCGGGCACGAAGTCATGCTCAGCACCGGTCGCAGCGAGGGCATGACCGTCCCGCTGCTCGACACGCTCGGCATCCAGCCGAAGTACCTCGTCTGCGCGAACGGCGCGCTGACCCTTGGGCGCCGGCCCGACGGTTCCTACGAGCGGGTGCACGTCGAGCAGTTCGACCCGAGCGAGGTCCTCCGGACGATCCACGGCGCCCTCGAGAACGCCGCGTTCGGCGTCGAGGACCAGACCGGCCACTTCCTGCTCTCCGGCAACTTCCCCGACGACACGATGACCGTCGCTGGCGAGCACGTCCCGTTCGAACGGCTGCTCGGCGTCGAGGCGACCCGTGTCGTCGTCATCTCGCCCGGCCACGACACCGAGGACTTCTTGCAGATCGTCGAGCGGATGGGGCTGCACAAGGTCTCGTACTCGGTGGGCTGGACGTCGTGGCTCGACATCGCACCCGAGGGCGTGACGAAAGCGACCGCGATGGAACGGGTCCGTGAGTGGCTCGACATCCCGCGGTCCCGCGTGTTCGCCGCGGGGGACGGTCGGAACGACATCGACATGCTCCGGTGGGCCTCGACCTCGGGGCGCGGCGTCGTCATGGGGCAGGCACCCGAGGACGTCGTGGACGCGGGCAACGAGCTCACGGGCGGCGTGACCGACGACGGCCTGGCGGCTGCGCTCGACTCCCTGCCGCGCTAGCCCGGTAGACTTGCCGGGACGCGATCACGTCTCGCCACGTGGTCGCGTCGCTGGAGGGTTGTCCGAGCGGCCGATGGAGCCTGTCTTGAAAACAGGTGGGCAGAGATGTCTCGTGGGTTCGAATCCCACACCCTCCGCCATGGACACACGCCTGCGCCTGATCCGCGTCGACGACGCTGCGACGCTCGCGGCCGTCGTGAGTGCGAGCGCCGACCACCTGCGGCCGTGGGAACCGACCCGTTCGCCCGCCTACTTCACCGAGGCGGGGCAGCACGACGTCATCGTCCAGGCCCTCGCGGCCGAGCGTGCCGGCACGTCCGTCCCGTTCGTGATCGAGTCGGTCGACGGCGAACTGCTCGGCCGGATCACGCTGAGCGGCATCACCCGTGGCGCGTTGCAGTCGTGTGCGATGGGGTACTGGATCCGCGCCGACCGGGTCCGGCAGGGGCATGCCTCCCGAGCGGTCCGGGCGGCTGCGGCCCACGCGTTCGACGTGCTGCGGCTCCACCGCGTCCAGGCGGAGACCCTGCCCGAGAACGTGGGCTCGCAGCGTGCACTGCAGGCAGCGGGGTTCACGCGCTACGGCTTGGCGCCCGAGTACCTCAGGATCGCCGGGGCGTGGCGCGACCACGTCATGTTCCAGCTCCTCGCTCCGACCGACCGGTGAGTCCCCGGCTCAGCTGACGAGCCCCGTCACCACGTCGTGCACCACCCGGGCGGCACGCGCGGCCGCATCGTCGAGGTGCTCCTTGAACTCGTCGCCGTCCGGCGCACACAGGTCGCTGATGCACCGGACGGAGACGAACGGCATGGCGTGGACGTGCGCGAACTGCGCGATCGCCGCCGACTCCATGTCGACCGCCGCGACCGCGGGGAAGGCCGTCCTGAGCAGACGCGCTCGACCCTCGGTGACGAAGATCTCGCTCGAGCCGATCGTGGCCGAGCGGAGGCGGTACCCGGCGTCCGAGGCGAGTGCCTGCTCCACGAGCCGGTCGTCGGGCTCGTACCCGGTGGGCATACCCGGGACCTGGCCGAGCGCGTACCCGAACGCCGTCGCGTCGGCGTTGAGGTTGACGTAGCGGTCCCCGACGACGACGTCGCCGATCTCGACGCCGTGCATCAGCCCACCGGCCGTGCCGACGCTGATCACCGGGATGCCGGAGCCGAAGTCGTGGAAGGCGTGGGCGACCGCTGCCGTGGCGTTCGTGAACCCGATGCCGCTGCGGCGCACGGCGACCGTGGCGCCGCCGACGTCGAGCAGGTGGTGTTCGTCGTGGCCGCCGACCGGACCGTCGAGGATCGGGACACCGCCGAGGAGCCCGGCGAACGCGGACACCTCTTCGCTCATGGCGGCGATGACGACCGCGATCGGGGGAGGGAGTTGCACTGATCGATGATCGCACGGGCCGCCGACCGTCGGGACACCGGGACGCGTACCGTGCACCGTGCGCGAGGAGATCCAGGGGGCGGTGTGGTCGAGGTCGTCGAGTACCGGGCGGAGTGGCCGCGGCGCTTCGCGGTGCTGCGGACGGCGTACGGCGCGGCGCTCCTCGCCGCCGGCGTCCCGCGCCGCATCGAGCACGTCGGGAGCACGGCGGTGCCCGGCCTCGCGGCGAAGCCCGTCATCGACGTCGACGTGGTCGTCGGGGCGGCGGACGTGCCCGCGGCCGTCGAGGCCCTCGCTGCGATCGGCTTCGTGCCGCGCGGCGACCTCGGCATCCCGGGGCGGCAGGCGTTCCGCACGCCCGAGCGCTTCGCCCCGAGCAACACCTACGTCGTGGTCGAGGGATCGCTCGCGCTCCGCAACCACCTCGGCGTGCGTGAGGTCCTGCGCGCGGACGTCGCACTCCGCGAGGAGTACGCCACCGTGAAGCGTCGGGCTGCCGCCGAGGCGCTGGACATCGACGACTACCTCGTGCGCAAGACCGCGGTGCTCGACCGGGTGTTGCGCGCGGCGGGTCTCACCGACTCCGAGCGCGCGTCGATCGCCGATGCCACCGCGGGCATCACCGGCCGAGGTGCCCACGGCTGACCCCCGACGCGCGGGTGTGACCCGACCGGCTGCGATCGGCCGACTCGCGGCGGTCGTGCGCGTGTCGTCCCGCCGTCGTGACCGTTCCGGTTCGCGGATCACGGGATTCGCGAACCGGAACGGTCACGCGCCCCGCGGAACCTGTCGTCCCGCCGCGTCCCGACGCCTCAGCGCGCCGCGGCGTGCCCCGACGCCTCGCCGCCGCGCGTCCCGATGCCTCGCCGTCGCGCGGAACAGCGGGCCGGGTCGCGAGCACCGCCGAGGCCATCGACAGCGGAGGCGTCAGGCCGACGCCAGCGCCGGGTAGAGCGCGGTGAGCGGGGCGCTCAGTCCGGCGCGGACGTCGCGGCTGACCTGGTCGGCCAGGACCTCGTGCTCGCCGGCCTCGAGGGCGTCGTAGATCGCCGCCACGATGTCCGCCGGGTCGGCCTTCTCGACGTCGAGGTCGGCCGTCATGCCGGTGTCCGTGTAACCGAGGTGCGCTCCGAGGACCTGGGTCCCCTGGGGTGCGAGCTCGAGGCGCAGGGAGTTCGTGATCGACCAGAACGCGGCCTTCGAGGCGGAGTAGCCCCCGGCCAGCGCGATCCAGCTGAGCACCGAGTGCACGTCGATGAGCGCGCCCCCGGCCAGCGACGGCGCGAAGGCCTTGGCGACACGGAGCGCACCGAAGACGTTCGTGGCGAAGACGTGCTCGACCTCGTCGACCGAGGTCTCGAGGAGCGGCGCGGAGCCACCGATGCCGGCGTTGTTCACGACGACCGTGGCATCGGCTGCTGCGCGGGCGGCGGCGTCGACGCTCGCCTGGTCGGTGACGTCGAGGGCGAGCGGCACGATGCGCTCGTCGTCCCAGGTGCGCGGGGTTCGAGCCGTGGCGTAGACCTTGGCGGCGCCGCGGTCGAGGGCCTGCTGGACGAACGCGGCGCCGAGGCCGCCGTTCGCTCCGGTGACGAGGACGGTCGTGTCGGTGAGGGTGGTCATGGTGTGCTCCTGTCGAAGATGTTGAGTACGGAAAATGAACCTAGCACGGTGTGTCTGTATTCCGAACCCAGGTAGGATGAACACATGCTCGGCATCCTCGGCGGCGACGAGCGCTGCCCCATCGCGCGGTCCCTCGACGTCCTCGGCGAGAAGTGGACGCTCATGATCGTCCGCGACGCCCTCGCGGGGTCGACCCGCTTCAGCCAGTTCCAGCAGAGCCTCGGGGTCCCGCGAGAGGTCCTCACGGCGCGCCTCGGCTCCCTCGTCGAGGGCGGCGTGCTCGAACGCCACGCCTACAAGCCGGACGGTGGACGGGTCCGTGACGAGTACGTCCTCACCGAGGCCGGCCGCGACCTCTCGCTCGTGCTGCTCGCTCTCGGCGGGTGGGCGGACCGGCACCGGCCGTCCGAGCGCACGTCCGACCTCCGCTTCGTCGAGGCCACCACCGGCGAGTCGGTCGAGGCGGTCGCCGTGACGCGCAGCGGGCACCGCCGCGTCGCGCTCGACGCGCTCGAGGCGGTCATGGAGGGCTGACGGTGCGAGCAGGCGGGCTGGCGTGACCAGCGTCGGACGGGAGGCGCGGGTCGGCCCCGCACCGCGCCTCCCGGACCACAGGCGGGTGCGTCAGCGACGCACGCCGCACCCGCAACTGGCGCCGAGCACCAACTCGGCGGGGACGAGGTCCCGGTGCCACTGGTTATCCGCGTCGAGGCCGAGCACCCGGTCGACGGCGGCGGTCGCCATCGTCTCGATCGGCTGCCGGACCGTGGTGAGCTGCGGGTTCGTGTAATCGGCCTCGACTGCGCCGTCGAAGGAGACGATCGCGACGTCGTCGGGCGCGGACAGTCCGAGCTCGAAGAGGGCGCGCAACAGCCCGACCGCCTGCATGTCGGAGCTGACGAAGACCGCACGGGGGCCGGAGCCCTCGCCGAACATGCGGAGACCGGCCTCGTAGCCACCCCGTCGGGTGAAGTCGCAGCGGACGATCGGGCCGTCGGGCAGACCGGCGTCGCGGAGTGCTCGCATCCAGCCCTGCTCGCGGAGCTCCATCGAGCCGGCGTGCCCCATGACCAGGCCGATCGAGCGGTACCCGTGCTCGACGAGGTGCTGCGTGCCGTCGTACGCGCCACGGAGGGCGTCGACGCCGATGCTCGCGTAGTCGGGGACCTCGAAGAAGGTGTTGAGCAGGACCATCGGGATGCCGGGGTCCGTCACGGTGGACAGGTCCGGCCGCGTCATGATGCTCGTGACGATGATGCCGTCGACCTGCCGGGCGGAGAGGCTGCGGAGGCGCTCCCGTTCCTGCGCGGCGTCGCCGTCGCTGTTGGCGAGCAGGACGTCGTACCCGCGCGCGGCGGCGGCGTGTGTGACCGCGACGCCGAGCTCGGACCAGAACGGGTTGTCGAGCTCGGGGACGATGAGTCCGAGCATCTTCGAGGACCCGGTGCGGAGGGCCTGGGCGCTCGCGTTCGGGCGGTAGCCGAGGACGCGGATCGCCTCGCGGACACGTGCCGCGGTGGCCGCTGCGACCGGACGGGGTCCGTCGTGCACGACGTAGCTCACGACGGAGGTGCTCACGCCGGCGTACCGGGCGACGTCGGCGCGGGTGACCGCCCTCGGGGTCGTCGGGACGGTCACGGGTGCCACCTTCGTCGGGTCGGAAGTCGCGTTCGGGTGCCGGCCCGTGCGGACCGACACCCGAACACCACTTGCTAGTCGCTGGCGATACTAGACGAGCCCACCGCCTCGACCGTCTCCGGGGCGTCGCCGAAGTCCGGCACCTCGAGGCGGACGCCGCCCTGCAGTGCGGACTGGTGGGCGATGATGCCGGGCAGCGTGAACCGGGCGGCGGTCCAGGCGTTCACCGGCGGCAGGGTCCGGTCGACGACGGCGCGGACGAAGTCGTCGGCGAGGAACTGGTGGCTGCCCTCGTGCCCGGTCGGCACGCCGGCGTACTCGGCCGGCAGGCGCGACGTGTCGTGCGCGGCCGCGTAGCCGGAGACGAACGCGTCGCGGAGCGAGGGGTCGACCCCGGCGAGTCGGGGGTCGTCGAGCTCCATCGTCGCCTGGGTGTCGATCTGGTCGCTGATGTCGTGCGAGTCCTCCTTGTCCTGCCAGACGCTGACCTTGGCGAGCTGCTCGAAGCTCGCCTCGGTGCCGAAGTAGCGGAAGCGGGACTCGCGGATGTGCGACGGGTAGCCGACGCGGCGCATCTCGTTGATCCGCATGACCCCGCCGTTGTCGAGCTCGAACAGGGCGGTGGCGTTCGAGAAGTCGTTGTCGAACTGGCTGACGTCCTTGTTGAAGACCCCGTCGCCGCGGTCGTCCTTGACGCCGATGCAGCTGACGCTGACCGCGTGCCCCGGGATCGCACCGAGGACCCCGCCGACCGAGTGCGTCGGGTAGAGCATGGGCGGGTAGCTGGCGGTGCGCTTCCAGTCCTCGCCGCCGCTGAACTGGTACGCGGCGTAGAAGCCGAGGTCCATGTCGTGCACGTAGTCGCCCTCGGCGTAGAAGACGCGGCCGAAGGCACCCTCGGCGACCTTCGAGCGGGCGAACACCGTCGCGGGGTTGTAGTAGCTCGTCTCGCCCATCATGTAGGTGAGCCCGGTCTCGCGGACGGCCTCGATGATGGCCTGGATCTCCTCGACGGAGATCGCCATCGGCACGGCCGAGTAGACGTGCTTGCCCGCGCGGAGGGCCTTGACGACGAGCGGCCCGTGCGTCCAGCGCTGCGTGAAGATCGCGACGGCGTCGACGTCCGAGGCGAGCACGGCCTCGAAGTCCGGGAACGTGCCGTCGAGGTGCTGCGACTCGACGAGCTCGGATGCCCGGTCGTCGACGAGGTCGGTGACGAAGACGCGGTCGACGTCCGGGTGCAGCTTGAACAGCTTGGCGAACTGGGGGGCGAACTGGCCCGCGCCGACCATTCCGACAGAGATCATCAGTGACCTTTCCAGGTGGGGGATGCGTCGCCGGGCAGGTCGCTCCGATGCGATCGAGGGACATCCTGACACCGATGTCTACACGTGACAACCCCTGATTCAAACCAAGAAAAAGCCTCTTGCCACCCGCTGTCCCCACGTGTAGATTCCCGGCTCACGGACTGCTGCCGTCAGTCCACCGCAGACGAAGGAGTCGCGATGGCCACCGAGAGCCCTGTGTCGTCACCCTTGACGACGGCCAGCACGAGACGGAGGAGTCGGGCGACCGACCTCGCCCGTGCCGGCACCACCTCCCCGCGACGCCGGCCCAGGAACGACCTCTGGCTGGCGCTGATCTTCATCGCCCCGGCATTGGTCGGCTTCGCCGTGTTCCTCGCGTGGCCCACCGTCCGGGGCATCTACCTCAGCTTCACGTCGTTCAACCTGCTCACACCGCCGGTGTTCACCGGCCTGCAGAACTACGAGCGCCTGGTGCAGGACTCGATCTTCTGGCACTCGATGGCGGTGACGGTCGAGTACGTCCTGCTCAACATCGGGTTCCAGACGATCCTCGCGCTGTTCATCGCCGTGATGATGCACCGCCTCACCAAGTCGACCTTCGTCCGGGGCATCGTCCTCGCGCCGTACCTCGTGTCGAACGTCGTCGCGGCGCTCATCTGGCTGTGGATCCTCGACACGCAGCTCGGCATCGGCAACGAGATCCTGTCGGCGATCGGTGTGGGCCGCATCCCGTTCCTGCAGAGCGACTTCTGGGGCATCCCGACCATCGCGTTCATCAACGTCTGGCGGAACGTCGGCTACACGGCACTGCTCATCTTCGCGGGCCTGCAGGCGCTGCCGGAGCAGGTGTACGAAGCCGGCCGCATCGACGGCGCCAGCGAGTGGAAGATGTTCTGGCGCATCACCGTGCCGCTGCTCCGACCGATCCTCTCGCTCGTGCTCATCATCACGATCATCGGGTCGTTCCAGGTGTTCGACACCGTCGCCATCGCCACCCAGGGCGGACCCGCGAACGCCACGAACGTCGTGCAGAACTACATCTACAACCTGGCGTTCGGCCGGTTCCAGTTCGGCTACGCGTCCGCCGTCTCGGTGGCCCTCCTCATCGTCCTCAGCATCATCACGATCATCCAGTACCGACTCTCGCGTTCCGGCGAGAGCGACCTGGACTGACGGCCAGAGAACACGGAAGCGAGTCGAAGATGACCAGCACCCTGCCCCCGGTGGTCGAACCGCAGACCACCCGCGCGATCACCACCCGCGGCGGCCCCCGACCGCCTCGTCGGAAGCCCTCCGTCGGACGGGTCATCGCCTGGATCGCGATGATCGCCGTCATCGTCGTGACCCTGTTCCCGTTCTACTGGATCCTCCGCACCGCCCTGTCCTCGAACGGCGCGATCTCGGCCGACCCCACCTCGCTCCTCCCCACGGGCTTCAGCCTCGGTGGCTTCGAGCGCGTGTTCGGCCTGCAGTCCACGAAGGAGGCGCTCGCCCAGGGCGGGTCCGGCGCTGCCATCAACTTCTGGCAGTACCTGCTGAACTCGGTGCTCACCGCGACGATGATCACCGTCGGCCAGGTGTTCTTCTCGGCCGGGGCGGCCTACGCGTTCGCGCGGTTGCGGTGGCCCGGGCGCGACCGCGTCTTCGCGGTCTTCCTCGCCGGGCTGATGGTGCCGACGATCTTCACGCTCCTGCCGAACTTCACGCTGATCAAGTCGCTCGGCCTGGTCGACACCCTGTTCGGGATCGCCCTGCCGTCGATGCTCATGACGCCGTTCGCGGTGTTCTTCCTCCGGCAGTTCTTCCTCGGGATCTCCCGCGAGGTCGAGGAGGCGGCACTCATCGACGGCGCCGGCAAGGTCCGGGTCTTCTTCCGGCTCATCCTCCCGATGGCCTCCGCACCGATCGCGACGCTCGCCGTCCTGACGTACATCACGGCGTGGAACGACTACTTCTGGCCGCTGATGGTCTCGTACACCGACAGCTCCCGCGTGCTCACGGTGGCGCTCGGGGTCTTCAAGTCGCAGTCGCCGCAGTCCGGCACCGACTGGGCCGGGCTCATGGCCGCGACGCTCGTGGCGGCGCTCCCGATGATCGTGCTCTTCGGCGTCTTCGCCAAGCGGATCGTCAACTCCATCGGCTTCTCCGGCATCAAGTAGGGATCCGCACATGACGAACTCCATCACCCGCCGCGCTCTCTTCGCCGGCGGAGCGTCCGCCCTGGCGCTCGGTGCGCTCGCCGCCTGCTCCACCACGGGCACCCCGAACCCGCGGAGCGGTGCGACCGGCACGGTGTCCTACTGGCTCTGGGACTCGAACCAGCTGCCGGCGTACCAGGCCGTCGCCAAGGCCTTCGAACGCGAGAACCCCGGCATCACGATCAGGATCACCCAGCTCGGGTGGGCCGACTACTGGACGAAGCTCACCGCCGGGTTCATCGCCGGCACCGCGCCGGACGTGTTCACGGACCACCTGTCGAAGTTCCCGCAGTTCGCCGACCTCGACGTGCTGTACAAGCTCGACGAGCTCGAGGCGACGTCGGGGATCCGTGACGACGACTACCAGTCCGGGCTCGCCCAGCTCTGGAAGGGGCGGGACGGCCACCGGTACGGCTCGCCGAAGGACTGGGACACGGTCGCGATGTTCTACGACCAGAAGGTCATCGCGAAGGCCGGGTACACCGCCGACGACCTGGCCGCCCTGTCCTGGAACCCCGATGACGGCGGCACCTTCGAGCGCGCCGTCGCGCACCTCACGATCGACGGCAAGGGGCGCCGCGGTGACGAGCCGGGTTTCGACAAGACGGACGTCGCCGTCTACGGGATGAGCGCCAACGGCAGCGGGGGCGACGGGTTCGGGCAGACCCAGTGGTCGCCGTTCACCGGGTCGATCGACTGGTTCTACACGAACAAGAACCCCTGGGGGAACCGGTTCCGCTACGACGACGCCGGGTTCCAGAAGACGATCTCGTGGTACTTCGGGCTCGCCGAGAAGGGCTACATGCCGAAGTACGGGGTCTTCTCCACGACGACCGGACCGGACGTCCAGCTCGGCTCGAAGAAGGTCGCGCTCTCGTTCAACGGCTCGTGGATGATCGGGACGTACGCGAACCTCCCGGGCATCGACGTCGGGATCGCGCCGACGCCGACCGGGCCGATCGGGCACCGCGCGTCGATGTTCAACGGTCTCGGCGACTCGATCACGAAGCAGGCGCGGAACCCGGAGGCAGCGGCGAAGTGGGTCGCGTTCCTCGGCAGCGCTGCCGCCCAGGAGATCGTCGGCCGGGCGGGCATCGTCTTCCCGGCACGCCGATCGGGGACCGACGCAGCGGTGGCGGCGTACGCGAAGCGGGGCCTCGACGTGACGGCCTTCACCGAGCAGGTCGAGGACGGCACGACGTTCCTGTTCCCCGTGACCCGGAACCCCGCCGACGTGCAGGCACTCGTGCAACCGGCGTTCGACGACATCTACGCGAACGGCAAGCCGATCAGCACGCTGACGGGCGTGAACGAGCAGGTCAACAACCTCCTCGCCCTCACCTGAGCCGCCGTCGGTCGACCGACTGGAGGCGCGGGTCGGGCCCGCACCGCGCCTCCGGTCCGACCGTTGGGGACTGGAG
This sequence comes from Curtobacterium sp. YR515, assembly GCF_900113095.1. Lineage (NCBI taxonomy): Bacteria > Bacillati > Actinomycetota > Actinomycetes > Micrococcales > Microbacteriaceae > Curtobacterium > Curtobacterium sp. YR515. The sequence goes on from NZ_FOOD01000003.1 coordinate 120,098, forward strand.
GCGCGGGTCGGGCCCGCACCGCGCCTCCAGTCCGCCCGTGGGGACGCCGACGCGCGGGTCGGGCCCGCACCGCGCCTCCGGTCCGCACGTGGGGACGCGCACGCCGACGCGCGGACGTGCGCACCCTGACGACGACTGCGCGTGGTGGAACGCGCGCAGTCGTCGTCAGCGCGCGCACTCACGCCCGCGCCCGACCGCGCCCGCCCGCCCGCCCGCGCGCCCCGCCGCCCGCGCCCGTGCGCCCTACCGCTCCGACGCGCGCTGGAACCCGATCTCGAGCAGCAGGTTCGCGTGCGACCGCTGGTCGCCGGTCGCGATGACCAACCCGGTCTCGGGCGCCCGGACCGCGTCGTAGAACGTGAACCGGTCGAGCGCACCGAGCGGCACGTCCGGCCCGAGGATGCGCCGGTAGCCCTCGTGCGCCGCGACGACGGTGTCCGCCGGAGCCTCCATGACCGTCGCCGCCTCGACCGGGACTGCGTCGAGCAGGGTCGTCAGGACCTCGTCGACGTCGAGCAGTCCGGGGCGGAAGTTGAGGTGCACGAGCGCGGCGCCGGGACGCATCGCCGTCGCGAACGGGTAGTTCCCGTCGGCGACCAGCACCTTGGAGCCGTGCCCGAGCGACGCGAGCGCGCTCAGCGTCGGCTGGTGGGTGAGGGTGTAGCGCAGCATCATGCCTCCGTGGTGGTGACGAGTCGGGCGACCGATCCACCGGCGACCAGACGGGGTGCGACGACGACGTCGACGGGAGCCGCGTCGGCGTCGGGGTCCGTCAGGCGCGCGTGGATCAGGTCGGCGGCGCGGACGGCGAGCTCGTGCGTGGGCTGCACGATGACGGTGAGCTTCGGGACGGTGGCCTGGGCGAGTTCGAGGCCGTCGAACCCGAGCACGGAGAGCTCCCGGCCGAGGGTCAGCCCGGACTCGTTCAGCGCGATGACGGCCCCGAGGGTGAGTTCGTAGTTCGCGCAGAAGACCGCGGTCGGTCGGTCCGGCTGCACGAGGAGTCGTTGCATCGCCGCCTGCCCGTGCTGCACGGTGAGCGGCCCCTCGACGACCGAGTCCGGTCCGAGGACACCGCCCTCCCGTTCGACCACCGCACGGAAGCCCGCGGTGCGCTCCCGCATGGTGGAGACCGCGGGGTCACCCGCGACGACCCCGACCCGGCGGTGTCCGTGGTCGAGCAGGTGGCGGGCGGCGAGGGCGCCGGCGCCGCGGTTGTCGAGGAAGACGCCGTCGGTGGCGAGGGCGTCCGCACGCCAGTCGATCTGCACGACCGGCACCCGCTCGGCCGCACGCGCCAGGGCCTCGACGTCGTGGTCCGACGGCACCGCGATGATGCCGTCCACCATCCGGCTGAGGAGCAGGTCGACCGCGCCCGCGGCGGCGTCCGGGCTCGACGAGACGATGACGCTCGTCCCGTGCGCCCGGAGTGCGCTCTCGACCCCGGCGATCACGGTGAGGTGGAAGTCGTTGTCGAGCGCGGGCAGCAGGACGCCGATCGTGCCGGACCGCCGGGAGCGCAGGCTCCGGGCGAACCCGTTGGGACGGAACCCGAGCGTCGCCGCGGCCCGTTCGATCGCCTGTGCGTTCTCGTCACGGACGGTGCCGCCGTTGTAGAACTTCGAGATCGTCGCGAGCGAGAGCCCCGTCGCCCGCTGCAGGTCCTTGTAGGTCGCCGTCACCCGACGCCCCCGGGGATCGTGCCGTCCTCGTCCCACAGGTCGTGCCAGCTTGCGGCGCCCGACCACAGGAACACCTGCCCCTTGATGAGCCGGACGCCGCGGTCGACGTCCTGCATCGCCCGGAGTTCCTCGTCGGTGAGCGGGTCCGTCAGCGCGCCGTCGAGGTTGGCGCGGTACTGCTCGGGCTTCACCGAGAACGGGATCGGGACCTGCCCCCGTGCGACCGCCCACTTGAGGCAGACCACGGCGGGGTGCACGCCGTGCGCCTCGGCGATCCGCCGGACGACGGGGTGGTCGACGTCCACGGGGTCGTCGTCCTCGCGGTCGCGCTCCGGGCGGGACGGTGACCCGAGCGGCGAGTAGCCCACGGGCTGGATGTCGTTCGCGCGGCAGAAGTCGAACAGCTCCGGTTGCTGGAACGTCGGGTGCAGCTCCATCTCGTTGAGCGCCGGGAGGACCCGGGCGTCGCGGAGCAGCAGCCGCAGCTTCGGGACCGTCGTGTTCGACGTGCCGAGGTGCCGGACCAGTCCAGCGTCGACGAGCCCCTCGAGCGACCGCCAGAGCGCGAGGTACGCGGCGTGGTCGTAGGGGCGGGCCGACCGGTCGCGGTCCTCGACCGAGGCGTGCGGCGCGTGGTGGTTCGGGAACGGCCAGTGCACGAACACCGCGTCGAGGTGGTCGACCCGCAGGTCCCGGAGCGATCGCTCGACCGACGCGACCGCATCGGCCGGGTCGTGCGCGTCGTTCCAGACCTTCGACATCACGAAGAGGTCCTCGCGCGGGACACCGCTCGCCGCGATCGCTGCGCCGACCTCGGGCTCGTTGCCGTAGACCGAGGCGCAGTCGACCAACCGGTAGCCGGCGTCGAGGCCGCCGCGGACCGCCGCCGCCACCTCGTCCGGGCCGTACCGGTCGGAGCCGAACGTGCCGAGCCCGATCGTCGGGATGCGTGCGCCGGTCCGCAGGGGTCGGCTCGTCGGGACGTCCACGGTGGCCTGCTTCCTGCGCGTCGTCGCGCATCACTCAACGTTTCACCCATGCGGGTGCAATGCACGCTACCGTAGAACCGTCTCCAGGACGAAACGTTTCGCTCGACTCGAGGAGGAGTCATGCCCGAACCCCACGACCTGCCACGGATCGACCCGGCGGCGCTGCCGGAGCCGGTCGACGTCAGCGACACCTCGGTGGCGCTCGCCGCCGTCGCCGCGGTCGTCGCTGCCGGCCCGTACGAGGCGACCTGGGAGTCGCTCCGCGGGTACACGCCGCCGCGCTGGTACGAGGACGCCAAGTTCGGGGTCTTCCTGCACTGGGGCGTCTACTCGGTGCCGGCCTTCCGGAACGAGTGGTACTCGCGGGACATGTACCGCGCGGGCACCCCCGAGTTCGAGCACCACGTGGCCACCTACGGACCGCAGTCGGAGTTCGGCTACAAGGACTTCATCCCGTCGTTCACGATGGAGCACTTCGACCCGCAGGACTGGGCGACCCTGTTCCGTCGCGCGGGGGCGCAGTTCGTCGTCCCCGTCGCCGAGCACCACGACGGCTTCGCGATGTACGACACCGACCGCTCCCGGTGGAGCGCGGCGCGGATGGGGCCCGAGCGCGACGTGTTCGGCGACCTGCTCCAGGCGGTCGACGACGCGTTCATGGTCCGCGGCGCTTCCTCGCACCGGGCCGAGCACTGGTTCTTCATGAACGGGGGCGCCCGGTTCGACTCGGACGTGCTCGACCCGCGGTTCATCGACTTCTACGGCCCGGCCCAGCGCGAGGAGACCGCGCCGAACGAGCGACACCTCGAGGACTGGCTGCTCCGGACCGTCGAGGTCATCGACAAGTACCGGCCGCAGGTGCTCTGGTTCGACTGGTGGATCGAGCAGCCAGCGTTCGAGCCGTGGCTGCGCACCCTCGCCGCGTACTACTACAACCGTGCCGCCGAGTGGGGGCGCGAGGTCGTCATCAACTACAAGTGGCAGGCGTTCGCGGACGGCTCCGCGGTCTACGACATCGAGCGCGGTGCGATGGGGGACATCCCGCCGGTCGTCTGGCAGAACGACACCTCGGTGTCCAAGTCCGCCTGGTGCTGGATCGAGGGGCACGACTACAAGACCGCGCGCGACCTCGTCGCCGAGCTCGTCGACGTCGTCGCGAAGAACGGCGTCCTCCTGCTCAACGTCGGCCCGAAGCCGGACGGCACGATCGCCGAGCCCGAGCAGCGGCTGCTGGAGGGCATCGGCCGGTGGTTGACCGCCAACGGCGAGGCGATCTACGGCACCCGTCCCTGGCGCGTCTTCGGCGAGGGTCCGACCCACGTGCAGGCGGGGTCGTTCGTCGACGGCGCCGCTCCGGCCTACACGTCCGAGGACGTCCGGTTCACCACCCGCCACGACGTCACCGGCGAGTACGTCTACGCGGTCCTGCTCGCCGACCCGGCGGACGGTGTCGCGCGCATCCGCTCGTTCGGCAGCGGGACGAACCTGCTCGGACGGCCGATCCGCAGCGTCGAGGTGCTCGGCGCCGACGGCGAGCCGCAGTGGACGCAGACCGCCACGGCGCTCGAGGTGGTGGTGCCGACCGGCACCGATCCCGATTCCGGCCCGGTCGTGAAGGTCTGGCTACGTCCGGAGGAGCGGCAGGAACGAACCGACTCGCTGCACGGGTGAGCGAGCGGTCCGACGGTGACCCCCCCTCGGACTGGAGGCGCGGTGCGGGCCCGCACCGCGCCTCCAGTCCGTGACACTGGAAGCGTGGAACGACGCGCACTGATCCTGGAGGCCGCCGCCCGTCAGTTCGAGCGTGTCGGCTTCGCCGCCACGACGATCGCGGCCGTCGCCCGCGAGGCGGGCGTCTCGCAGGGCGCTCTGCACTTCCACTTCCCCACCAAGCTGTCCCTCGCGCTCGGGGTCATCGACGAGCAGAACGTGCGGACGTTCGACGTCGTGAGCCACCACGACGCGTCGCCCGCCGAGGCGCTCGTCCGGGCCTCCCGGGGCATCGCCGGCATGCTGCTGACCGACCCCGTCGTGAGCGCCGGCATCCGGCTCTCGCTCGAACGCGGCGAGTTCGGTGCCGCGACCGCCGCCTTCTACGACCAGTGGATCGGTGGGATCAGCGACCTGTTCCGCCTCGCGATCGCGAGCGGCGAACTCCGGACGGACCTCACCCCCGAGCAGCTCGGCGCGACCGTCGTCCCGATGTTCACCGGGGTCCAGCTCGTCTCGGCGGTGCGGACCGGCCGGCAGGACCTCTTCCCCGCGGTCGCGACGATGTGGCGGATGGTGCTCACCGCCGTCGCGGACCCTCGGCACCGGCCCCGCTTGCTGGGGGTCGTGGCGGACGCGTTCGGCACGGCAGACTGACGCCGTGGACACCAGCGAGCACGACACTTCTCCTCACGGCGACCCGGCGCTCGCGACGTCCGGGGTCGAGCGGGTGGGGTGGTCCGCGAGCGTCGTCGCGCTGCACGTCGTCGCGACCGTGCTGCTCGCGGTCGGGTTCGTCGCCGTCGCGGTGACGCTCTGGTCCCTGTTCGTCACGGTCGACGACGGTGGCGGCGCGAACATCGGCGCCGGGATCCTCGGGGTGTTCGGCCTGGGCGTCGGTGCGCTCGGGCTGGTCGTGCTCGCCGCTGCGGGCAGTGCGGCCGCGGTCACCCGTGTCCGGCGCCGACGAGCGCACTGACGCGGGACGGCACGGGGGCCGGGCTGCTGCGGGTCAGCGGTCGTGGAGCTCGCGGTCGCGGAACCACTTCAGCAGCCAGGCCGCGCTCGTGCGGTCGAAGGATCGCGGGAAGTCGACGCCGTCGGTGAGGAACGGGCTGAAGCCCTCCTCGGCGGCGATCTCGGAGTCGTCGAGCGACCGGTAGGCCATCGACCAGCCGTCGAACCGACGGCGTTCGATGTCCTCGCGCACGAGCGACTTCACCTCGCCGTGGCGGGGGTCGCGCGCGATCGCGGCGAACCGGTCGTCCACGCTCCACGCCGGGCCCTCGAGCAGCTGCATGAAGCGGCCGTCCTTCGCCAACAGGATGCCGGAGACCCCCAGCGCCTCGTTCCGGAGCCGCGACCCACGCAGGAGTTCGGTCAGGGCGGCGTCGTCGAAGGGGGTGGCCGCCCGGCTCATGTAGACGATGGAGACGAGCACGGCTCCATCTTGGCGCGGGCCGCCGTCGACACGAAATGGTGTCCGCTAGACGTAGTCCCGTCAGTCCGCGGTCGGAGCCGGTGCGCCGACCGGCGGCTCCCGCACGTCGAGCGTGGTGCGGTTCCGGGTCGCCGGGGCGGCGAGCAGCGCCACGACGAGGAGTGCGGCGGGGACGAGCATCGCCGCCTGCAGGCCGAGGTGCTCGCCGAGGAACCCGAGTGCCGGAGGACCGGCCAGGAACGCGATGTAGCCCGCGGTCGCGACGACGGACACCCGTCGGTCGCCATCGGTCGGGTGGTCGCCGGCGGCCGAGATCGCGAGCGGGAAGCCGAGGGCGATGCCGAGACCCCACACGCCGGCGGCGGCCGCGGTCAGCACGGGGCTCGGCGACACCACGACGAGCAGCACGCCGACGGTGCCGACCGCCGCGCACACCCGGACGACCGGGGCGCGACCGAACCGGGCGACGAGGGGCGTGCCGGCCGTCCGCCCGACGAACATCGCGAGGGCGAAGCCGGTGAAGACGAGGGACCCGACGGCCTCGGGGGCGCCGTGGTCGGTCGTCATGAGCAGCGGGAGCCAGTCGCTCGCGGCACCCTCGGCGAACGCCATCGCCAGGGTGATCACGGCGATGAGCAGCACCTGCACCGTGAGCACGGCCCGGAGCTGCGGAGCCGGTGCGGCCGCGGACGACGCCTCGGGCGCAACGCGGGGGACCGGACGGAGGTTCACGGCGGCGAACGCGGCGAGTGCGGCCATGACGACGGTGGCGCCGAGCAGGTGCGCGAGGACCGGCGTCCGGGCAGCGGTCACCGCGATGCCCGCCACCCCGCCGAGGACCGTGCCGAGACTGAAGCAGGCGTGGAGCAGCGGGACGACCGGCCGACCGATCCGCCGTTCGACCGCGGCCGCCTCGACGTTCAGGCCGATCTCGGCGACGCCGGACCCGAAGCCGATGAGGAACAGCCCGCCCCACACCCCGGCGGCGAGCTGCGCGGGGGCGGACAGGGCGACGAGGAGCATGCCGACGACGGGCAGGACCCCGCCGAGGACGATGAGCGGCCGGGTCCCGAGGCGCCGGACGAGCACACCGGCGCCGAGGATCCCGATCATCGAGCCGATCGAGAGCCCGAGGATGACGATGCCCATCGCCTCGATCGAGGCCCCGAGCGCGTCGCGGATCGCGGGCGTGCGCGTGATCCACGAGGCGATCCCGAACCCGGTCATCGTCGACGTGGCGAAGAGTGCCGCGCGGTGGCGCTCGATCATGGGTCCATCAGAACGTCCCACCGTGGTCGAGTCAAGGGAACGGCGCAGACCGCCGGTGCGAGGTCAGCGCAGCATGCCGAGCGAGCGCGCCGTGGACACCGCAGCCGTCCGCGAGGCGACCCCGAGCTTCGAGAACACGTGCACGAGGTGCGACTTGACCGTCGCCTCGCTGATGTGGAGCCGCGCCGCGACCTCGCCGTTCGCAGCGCCGGCGGCGACGAGCTCGAGGACCTCGATCTCCCGCGCCGAGAGCGACACCTGCGGGGTCCGCATCCGGGCCATCAGCCGGCCGGCGATCGCGGGCGCGAGCGCGCTCTGGCCGGACGCCGCCGCCCGGACGGCCGCGATCAGGTCGTGCGGCGGCGCGTCCTTGAGCAGGTACCCGCTCGCGCCGGCCTCCACGGCGCCGAGGATGTCGCCGTCGGAGTCGTAGTTCGTGAGCACGAGGACGTACGGCGCGGCGTCGAGCGCACGGATCCGCCGGGTGGCTTCGGCACCGGAGGTGTCCTGGCCGAACTGCAGGTCCATCAGGACGAGTTCCGGCGAGAGATCGGCGGCGAGCTCGACCGCGGTCCCCGGTGTCGCCGCCTCGCCGACGACCTCGAGGTCGTCCTCCGCGTCGAGCAGCGCGCGCAGGCCGGCACGCACGACCGGGTGGTCGTCGGCGATCAGGATCCGGATCACGGCACCTCCAGGACGGCGACGAGGGTGGTGCCGCGTCCGGGCGCCGAGTCGATCTCCAGCCGTCCGCCGAACTGGCCGACGCGGTCCCGGGCCGCGCGCAGGCCGAACGAGTCGGACGCGACCGCCCGCGACAGGGCGGTGACCGGGTCGAAACCGACGCCGTCGTCCGAGACCGTCAGTCGCGCCTCCTGGCCGTCGACCGCGAGCGACAGCGCGACGTGCGTGGCGTGCGCGTGCTGCACCACGTTCGCGACCGCGCCCTGGGCGATGCGCAGGAGCGCCGTCTGGACGTCCATCGGGAGCACCACGTCGGGCACGTCGACGGTCACGGTCAGGCCGTCGCCGGACCACTGCTGCTCGGCGAGCCGCCCGAGCGCCGCCGGGAGCCCCTGGTCGAGCGACGGCGGCGTGAGCTCACGGATGAACCGCCGGGTGTCGGCGAGTCCGTCCGCCGCGGTGTCACGTGCGAGCCGGATGTGCTCCAGCCCGGGGCGGTCGCCGTCCGCGCGTTCCGCGGCGTGCAGGAGCATCTGGATGCTCGACAGGCCCTGCGCGACGGTGTCGTGGATCTCGCGGGCGAGGCGAGCCCGCTCGGCGAGGACGCCCTGTTCACGCTCGGTCGCGGCCAGGCGGTCACGGGTCGCGATGAGTTCGGCGACGAGCGCCTCGCGCTCCGTGGCCTCGCGCGCGAGGGCGCGGTACCCGAGTCCGATGAGCAACGCCACGCCGGCGCCGACGAGCGGGCCGACGACCCCGCCGACCGTGAACCCGCCGTGCAGCCCGAGCGCGACGACCGCGACGAGGGTGGCGACCACCACGGCGACCGGACCGACCACGCGGGGGAGGACGTGCAGGTACAGGAAGAACAGCGGGAAGACGAGGTACGCGGCCTCGGGCACGAGCACCAGCAGGGCGATCCAGACGAGGCTCAGCGCGACGAGCCAGACCCCGCCGGCCATTGCACGACGGCGCGCGGCGGTGCGGGCGGCGACGGCTCCGAGCAGGTAGACGCCGGCGAAGACGACGCTCAGCCCGAGGGGCACCCATGGCCGCGGGCCGTCGCTGACCAGCACACGGATGACGACGAGGGCCAGGAGCGCGGCGGACAGCACGTGCAGGCCGGTCCGGAGACCGACGAAGACCGGGGTGAGCGTGCTGTGCGCCATGACGGTCCCAGCGTACGGAGCCGGGTGCGGGACCGGATCAACCGAAAGTTCGATCGGGGGACCAGTCCGGTCGACGATGTCCGCTGGGACCGGCGCGGCGAGGCTGGAGGCGTGGTCGCGGAGGGTCCGTGACCCGGGAAGGGACCATCGTGTTCGTCGCCTGGCGCGACCTCCGGTTCGCTCGCGGACGCTTCGTGCTCATCGGCTCCGTCGTCGCGCTCATCACCCTGCTCGTGGGGTTCCTCGCGGGCCTCACCGGCGGACTCGCCGCCCAGAACGTCTCTGCCGTGCTCGACCTGCCGGGTGACCGACTGGTCCTGCAGCAACCGTCCGACGGGCAGCCGTCCTTCGGCGAGTCGACCATCGGCCAGGAGGCGCGGGTCGGCTGGCAGACGGCGGTCGGCGTCGACGAGGTGGTCCCGGTCGGGATCGTCCAGGGGCGGGCGACGTCGGGTCGCGACGACGGGTCGGCGGTCGGGGTCGCCCTGTTCGGGCTGGCCGCCGACCACGGCGGCTCGGCCGACGCGCGTGGCTCGGTCGCCTCGCTCGCGCCGACGCGGGACGACCAGGTCGGCCTTTCCGCCGGCGCGGCCGCCGACCTCGGGGTCGACGTCGGCGACCACGTGACGATCACGGGCACCACCTACCGGGTCGCCTCCGTCGGCGGCGACGCCTGGTACAGCCACACGCCGGTCCTCGCGATGACCCCGGACGCCTGGTCCGCGGCCGATCGGCGGCTCGGGGGCGACGGCGACCCCACCGTCCTCGCGGTGAGCGGGTCGCCCGACTGGGACGCCGTCGCCACCGCGACCCACACGTCGGCCTCGTCGCACCTCGGCTCGCTCGCCGCCCTCGAGACGTTCCGGTCGGAGGTCGGTTCGCTCGCCCTGATGATCGCGATGCTGTTCGGCGTCTCCGCCCTCGTCGTCGGCGCCTTCTTCACGGTGTGGACCATGCAGCGCGCGGGCGACGTCGCCGTCCTGAAGGCACTCGGTGCGAGCACCCGGTCGCTCGTCCGGGACGCCCTCGGCCAGGCGCTCGTCGTGCTCGTCGTCGGCATCGGCGTCGGGACCGCCGCGGTCGTGGGACTCGGGGCGCTCGCCGGCGGTGCGCTGCCGTTCCTGCTCAGCCCGCTCACCACGCTGGTCCCGGCGATCGCGATGGCGGCCCTCGGGCTCGCCGGAGCCGCGGTCGCCCTCCGCACCGTCACCGCCGCCGACCCCCTCACCGCACTCGGGAGCAACCGATGATCACCCTCGACGACGTCACCCTCACCTTCCCCGACGGCGACCGCCTTGTCACCGCGGTCGACCACGTCTCGCTGACGGCCCGCACCGGCGAGGTCACCGGGATCACCGGCCCCTCCGGCTCCGGCAAGTCCTCGATCCTGGCCGTCGCGGCGACGCTCATCCGGCCGGACTCCGGCCGCGTCGTCATCACCGGTGCGCGGGGCGACGCGGTCGACGCCGCCGCGCTGTCGCGGGACGAGGCCACCGCGCTCCGACGGGAACGCATCGGCATCGTGTTCCAGCAGTCGAACCTGCTGCCAGCGTTGACCGCCCGCGAGCAGCTCCTCGTCATGGCGCACCTCGGGGGCCCGCGGGCCGGGCGGCGGGGTGCGGCGGTCCGCGATCGGGCCGACGACCTGATCGACGCGGTCGGGCTGTCCGGGCACGCCGACAAGCGACCGGCCCAGCTGTCCGGTGGGCAACGGCAGCGGATCGCGATCGCCCGCGCACTCGTGCACGAGCCGGAGGTCCTGCTCGTCGACGAACCCACGAGCGCCCTCGACCAGGAGCGCGGCGCGGCGATCATGTCGCTCATCGCGCAGCTGACCCACGAGCGCGGCACCGCGACGATGCTCGTGACGCACGACCTCGTGCACCGGGGCGCGCTCGACTCGCTCGTGACCGTCGTCGACGGACGGGTGGTGTCCGACGCGGCGACGGGCGACGGGCGCATCGCGGCCTAGGATCGGGCACATGGCGACCGTCCTCCTCGTCCGGCACGGACGCACCACCGCGAACGCGACCGGCGTCCTCGCCGGACGGACGGCAGGGGTGGCGCTCGACGCCGTCGGTCGCGAACAGGCCGCACGGACGGCCGGACGACTCGCCGCGGTCCCGCTCGCCGCGGTCGTGTCCAGCCCGCTCGAACGGTGTCGGCAGACCGCCCGCGCGCTGCTCGGACGCCAGGCCGGTGAGCCGGAGACCCGCATCGAGCGGGCGATCACGGAGTGCGACTACGGCGACTGGCAGGGCCGGAAGCTCGCGGACCTCGCGAAGGAGCCGCTCTGGCGGACGGTCCAGGCGAACCCGAGCGCCGTCGTGTTCCCCGGCGGGGAGTCCATGCAGGGGATGCAGTCGCGCGCCGTCGCCGCCGTCCGCCGGATCGACGCCGAGGTCGAGGCCGCCCACGGTCCGGGCGCCGTCTGGGTCGCGGTGAGCCACGGCGACGTGATCAAGTCCGTGCTCGCCGACGCCCTCGGCATGCACCTCGACCTGTTCCAGCGCATCGCGGTCGGACCGGCGTCGGTGTCCATCGTGCGCTACGGCGAGCACCGTCCCGAGGTCGTCGCGTCGAACACCGAGTCGGGCGACCTGACGTGGCTCGCGGCCGCACCGGCGCCGAGCGCGGACGCCGCGGTCGGGGGCGGCGCCGGCCACGACGACCCCGCCACCGGGCCGGCTCCTGCCGGAGCCTGAACGACTGTCGCCCGGCGCTCCTACAATGCGGGGTATGCCCACCATCGTGCACGGCTTCGACTGGCCGGACCGTCTCGTCGTCGGGACCGTCGGCCGTCCGGGCGAGCGGTCCTTCTACATCCAGGCGCGTGACGGCCGCCGTGTCACGAGCGTCGCGCTCGAGAAGGAGCAGTCAGCCGTCCTCGCGGACAAGATCGACGAGCTCCTGGACGAGGTCGCGACCGTCGAGGACAACCGGTTCAGCGTCCCGCCGTCCGCGCCCGCAGAACTCCGTGACGGTGAACCGCTCGACCAGCCGGTCGAGGCCGAGTTCCGTGCCGGCGCCCTGAGCCTCGGGTTCGACCCCGCCACCGCCCAGGTGGTGATCGAGGCGTACCCCATCGACGACGAGCTCGAGATCGTCGCCGAGACGACCGAGGACGGCGAGGAGATCGAGGCCGTGGTCGAGATCCCCGAGCCCGCCGAGCTGTTCCAGGTGAAGATCCCGGTCGGCACCGCTCGCGCGTTCGTCGAGCGCACGCGGGAGATCGTGGCCGCCGGCCGTCCCCCAGGGGCCGCATGAGCGACGGGTCGCTGTCCATCCGGGCACGCATCCGGGAAGCCTCGAACGCCACCTTCCTCGCCGACCTCGACGGCGAGGCGGTCGTCTACAAGCCGATCGAGGGGGAGCGACCGCTCTGGGACTTCCCGGACGGCACCCTCGCCGATCGAGAGGTCGCGGCGTACCTCGTGTCCGAGGCGTTCGGCTGGGACGTCGTCCCCCCGACGTGGATGGGCGAGGGGCCGTTCGGCCGCGGCATGGTCCAGCGGTGGCAGGACGTCGATCCCGAGCAGGACGCGGTCGACCTCGTCCCCACCGAGGACGCCGAGGCCGAGCTGTCCGTCGACGGAGCACCCCGCTGGCGGCCGGTGCTCGAGGCGATCGACGAAGCGGACCGTCCGGTGACCCTCGTGCACGAGGACACGACCGCACTGCGGCGGATGGCGGTGTTCGACGTCGTGGTGAACAACGCCGACCGCAAGGGCGGGCACGTCCTCGCGATGCCGGACGGTCACCGCTTCGGCGTCGACCACGGGCTGACCTTCCACGTCGAGCACAAGCTGCGCTCGGTGCTGTGGGGGTGGATCGGCGAACCGCTCGACGCGGACGAGCTCGAGGGCATCGACCGGGTGACCGACGCGCTGCACGGCGATCTCGGTGCCGCACTCGACGAGCACCTCACGGTGGCGGAGGTCGACACCCTGCGCGCCCGGTGCGCGGCGCTGCGGGCGGTCGGGCTGTTCCCGCCGCCACCGGGACACGGGCCCGCCGTGCCCTGGCCGCTCTTCTAGCGAACCGCTCGGCCGTCGATGCAGAGATCGGGTCGGCGGGTTCCGTCGGGTGCGGAACCCACCGACCCGTACCGCGTCCCGCCTGCCGGGGCGCGGTGACCCGTGGCGGTCGGACGGAGCGCGCCGTTGCCCTCCGGGACCCCACGGGGGTCGACCGGCCGAGGACGGATCAGGTGCCATCGGTCGGTCATCACCACCTCACCGATGCTGTCGGTGTACCGACAGCATCGGTTCACCGACGTGGTCGGTTCACCGACGAGGTCGGTTCACCGACGAGGTCGGTCAGGTGGAGCGGTGATCGCGGCCGGGGTCTGGGGCAGCTGTGGCGTCAGCATACGACCGAGATCGCCCGAGGAACAGACCCTGCCGTCAGATTGTCCAGTCGTCCCGGAAGAGCGCTCCACCGCGGCGCGATCCCAGGTACGACCCGACCACCGCGACGCCGAGGTCGTCGTTCTCGGGCGCGACGACCTTGCCGTCCACCCGCTTCGCCATCGCGTCGATGAAGCGCGCCAGCCCCGGGTCGTCGCCGAGCCGGAAGAACGTCGTCTGCGCGCCGAGCCGTCCGGCGTTCTCGAGCTCCCGGACGGACAGCGCGATCGTGATCGGGTCCGGCGGGTACCCGAACCACACCTGGCCGTTCGGTTCGAGGTGGGAGGTGGGCTCGCCGTCGGTGACGATGAGCAGCACGGGCTGGGCGGTCGGGTGCTTCCGGAAGTGCCGGTTCGCGAGCAGCAGGGCGTGGTGGAGGTTGGTGCCCTTGTCCCACATCGCGTCGAGGCCGACGAGTTGCTCGATCTCCATCACCTCGGCTTCGCGGCCGAAGGCGATGAGCTGCAGGTCGTCGCCGCGGAACCGTGTGGAAACGAGGGTGTGGAGTGCCAGCGCGGTGCGCTTCATCGGCACCCACCGGTCCTCCATCGCCATCGAGAACGAGGTGTCGACGAGCAGGGCGACACAGGCCTGCGTCCGTGCCTCGGTCTCCTGCACCTCGACGTCGTCGATCTCCAGGCGGACGCCGGGGCCCATCCGTCCCGAGGCAGCCGTGCGGGTGAGCGCGTTCGTGATCGACCGGGTGACGTCCCACGGCTCGGTGTCGCCGTACTGCCACTGCCGGGTCGCACCGGAGGGTTCGCCGGACGCACCGGAGCGGCGGAGGTCTCGGGCTCCCTGGCGGCCGGACATGCGCTCGGCGACGTCCCGGAGCAGGCTCTTCCCGAGCTGCCGCATCGCCTTCGGGGTGAGCCGGAGCTGCCCGTCGGCACCGCGGCGCATCGCACCGGAGTTGCGCAGGGCCTTCTCGAGCTGCTGCAGGGTCCTCGCGTCGACGACGGCGTCGTTCCCGAGCTGGCGGCCGAGGGCGTCGAGGTCGAGGTCGTCGAGGTCGGAGCCCGGTCCGGCCTGCGCGATCTGGTCGGCCAGGGCATCGAGGTCGGCGATGTCCTGGAACACCCCGGTCCCGTCGCCGAGGCCGAGGCCCTGCTCGCCCTCCATCCGCTCGGAGCCGCCCCAGTCCTCGCCCGGCCGGAGCGAGCGGAGGGTGTCGTCGAGCTGGGCGAGCTGTCCCATCAGGTCGGGGGAGCCGAACGCCTGCTGGGCGAGGGCGTCGAGCTCGTCGCGCTGCTCCTGGGTCATCGAGTTGCGCATGCGCTGTGCCGCGGCCGCCCGGGCAGCGAGGTCGTCGAGCAGTTCCTCGACGTTCTGCGGGTCCGACGGGAAGTACTGCCCGTGCTCGGCCATGAACGCGTCGAACTGCTCCTGCGTGTCCGTGCCCGCACGGTGGTCCTCGAGCAGGGTGTTGAGGTCGCGCATCATCGCGGCGACGTCCTCGCGGTCCTGGTCGGTGGCGCCCTCGAGCGCCTGCTTCATGCCCGCGAAGCGCTGGTCGAGCACCTCGCGGCCGAGCAGGTCCTTGATCTCCTCGTACTTCTGGCGCGCGGACGGGCTCGTCCAGTCGTAGCCGCTCAGTTCCTGCACCGCGGTGGCGGGCGACGGCGACAGGCTGTCGAGCTGCATCTCGGCGAGGGCTCGGTCGCCGTCGTCGATCTCGGTGTCGCGGGCGAGTTGTCCGCGTTCCGCGAGCACGGCCTCGTCGAGCAGCTGCTTGACCTGCTGCAGGGTGCCGTCGAGGTTGTTCTTCGCCGTCAGCTCGCGACGTCGCTCGGCCACGCGGCGGGCCAGGTCGTCGAGGCCGCGCTGGTCCTGACCGCCGCGGCGCAGGTACTCCCGGATGGCGCGCTCGGGCGAGGTGCCGCCCATGACGTCCTCGCCGATGGCGTCGAGCGCCTCGGCCAGGTCGACCGGGGGAGCGAGCGGGTCCGGGCCGTCCTCGTACTTCCCGTAGCGCGCGTCCCGCGCCAGGCGTCGGTTCGCCCTAGCCATAGACGGCTTCGCCCCCGCCGGACTCCTTGCTGATCCGCCGGGCGAGGAAGAGCCCCTCGAGCGCGAGTTCGATGGCGCCGGCACGCTCGCCGTCGTCGGTCGCTCCGAGCCGTTCGCAGATCTGGTCGTACAGGTCGGACTCGCCGATCGACGGCAGGCCCTCGAGGAATGCCCGGGCGCTGACCTGCTCACCCGTGGTCACCATCGTGCCCCCGTCGAGCGCCTCGACGAGGACCGCGAAGTCGAGCCCGCGGAAGCGCGCCCGGACGGTCTCGGCGGTCGCGGTCCGGAGCAGGTGCTCGAGCACCTCGTCGGCGCGGTCCTCCTCGCCGTTCTCGAACTCGATCTTCCCGCCGAGGACGTCGATCGCGGTCTCGAGGTCGATCGGCCGCGCGACCGCGTGCTCCTCGCCCTGCCGCGCAGCGCGGTGCACCGCGGCGGCGGAGATCGTCTCCGCGCCGGCGATCGCGAAGCGGGCGCTGACGCCGCTGCGCTGGTCGACCGCACTCGATCCGCGCAGGGCACGCGTGAACCGGGCGAGGATCTCGACCAGCGCGTCCGGCACGTCGGCGGTGAGCCGCGCCTCCTGGCGGATCACGGCGATCTCGTCCTCGAGCTCGATCGGGTAGTGGGTGCGGATCTCGGCGCCGAAGCGGTCCTTCAACGGGGTGATGATCCGACCGCGGTTCGTGTAGTCCTCGGGGTTCGCGCTGGCGACCACGAGCACGTCGAGCGGCAGTCGCAGGACGTAGCCGCGGATCTGGACGTCGCGCTCCTCCATCACGTTGAGCATCGCGACCTGGATGCGCTCGGCGAGGTCGGGGAGCTCGTTGATGGCGACGATGCCGCGGTGACCCCGGGGGACGAGACCGAAGTGGATCGTCTCGGGGTCGCCCAGGCTGCGGCCCTCGGCGACCTTCATCGGGTCGACGTCGCCGATGAGGTCCGCGACGCTCGTGTCCGGCGTCGCGAGCTTCTCGACGTAGCGGTCGTCGCGGTGCCGCCAGCTGATGGGCAGGGCGTCGCCGAGGTCCGCGGCCCGGCGGATGCTCGCCGTCGTGATCGGTTCGTAGGGGTGCTCGCCGAGTTCGGAGCCGGTGATGACGGGCGTCCACTCGTCGAGCAGGCCCTGCAGGGTGCGGAGGAGTCGGGTCTTGCCCTGTCCGCGTTCGCCGAGCAGGACGACGTCGTGCCCGGCGATCAGGGCGCGTTCGAGCTGCGGGACGACGGTGGTGGCGAAGCCGTGGAGGCCGGGCCAGGGGTCGCGGCCCTCGCGGAGGGCGCTGAGCAGGTTGTCGCGGATCTCGGCGCGGACCGTCTTCTGGAGGTGGCCAGAGGTGCGGAGCTCGCCGACCGTTCGGATGTCGGGTCGGGTCACCTCTTCGACGTTACGCCGTTCGGGCCTGGAGGCGCGGTGCGGGCTGGCACCGCGCCTCCAGGCCACCTGCTTGTGAGTTTTCATAGCAATTGCAATGATTGGTGTTCCGGCATCGGAGCCGGATTCGATTAGGGGGATCCGGCTCCGAGCCCGGAACCCGTTCGTTTCCGGATCTGAACCATCTCGTCGATCTGGGCGTACGTTCCCCTCTCGTGAGCAGCACGACGAACGGGGCGATCAAGAGCCTGGTCCCCGCCAGGATGGACAGACTGCCGTGGACACGGTTCCACTGGAGTGTCGTGGTGGGACTCGGTGTCTCGTGGGTCCTCGACGGCCTCGAGATCCAGATCGTGTCGAACGCCGGGTTCCAGGCCGACCTGGACCTGTCGACGCAGCAGGTGACCTCGCTCGGCACCATCTACCTCGTCGGGCAGGTCGTCGGCGCGATCGTCTTCGGTCGGATGTCCGACCGGCTGGGTCGTCGGAAGCTCTTCATCCTCACCCTGGCCATCTACCTGATCGGCTCCGGCATCGCGGGGCTCGCGCAGGACTTCTGGTTCCTCGCAGCCTTCCGGTTCGTCGCCGGGCTCGGCATCGGCGGCGAGTACGCCGCGATCAACTCGGCGATCGACGAGCTCATCCCCGCGAAGTACCGCGGGCACGTCGACATCGCGATCAACGGCACCTACTGGGGCGGCGCGGCACTCGGCGCGTTCGCGAACATCTACCTGCTCGACACGGCCAACTTCGCCGAGAACATCGGCTGGCGCATCGGCTTCTTCCTCGGCCCGGTGCTCGGCATCGCGATCATCTTCCTGCGGCGGCACATCCCGGAGAGTCCGCGGTGGCTCATGACGCACGGACGCGAAGAGGAAGCCGAGGCGACGGTCACGCAGATCGAGGAGTCGGTCGAGAAGTCCACCGGACACCGGCTGCCGGAGGTCGACGAGTCCAAGGCCATGACCGTCACGCCGATGGACAACGTGAAGTTCCGGACGATCGTGAAGGTGCTGTTCCGGCAGTACCCGACCCGCACCCTGGTCGGCGCGACGATGATGATCACGCAGGCGTTCCTCTACAACGCGATCTTCTTCACCTACGCCCTGGTGCTCACGAACTTCTTCGGCCTGAAGACCGCCGAGACGAGCGTGTACTTCTTCCCGTTCGCGATCGGCAACCTGCTCGGACCGATCATCCTCGGTCGGTTCTTCGACACCTGGGGTCGTCGGCAGATGATCTTCTCGACGTACCTGGTGTCCGGGCTCGTGCTCGCCACCTCGGCGTTCCTGTTCCAGGCGGACGCGATCAGCGCGCCGGTGCAGGTCGTCTTCTGGTGCATCTCGTTCTTCTTCGCCTCGGCGGGTGCGTCCAGCGCATACCTGACCGTGAGCGAGATCTTCCCGCTCGAGCTCCGGTCGCAGGCGATCTCGTACTTCTTCGCGCTGGCGCAGATCTTCGGTGCCGTCGCGCCGCTCATCTACGGTGCGCTCATCGGCGACGGGTCCTCCCGCGAGCCGCTGTTCTGGGGGTACCTGCTCGGGTCCGCGGTGATGATCGCGGGCGGTGTCGTGGCGCTGATCTTCGGCGTCGACGCGGCCCGGAAGGGGCTCGAGGACGTCACACAACCCCTGTCGGTCCTGACCAAGGAGGCGGACGCGGCGCGGAAGTAGTATTCCGTATGCGGAGTGTTTAGCGCCGCGCTCCGGGGTCTGTCATCGTCCTCGCATGGCAGTCCTCCACAGCACGACAGTGTCCTGCACGGTCCACGGGCCGACCACTCGCGAAGCCGGCGGCGTGGGCCGTGCGTGATCCTGGCGGCATGGAGCGAGCACAGCACCGGCCGGGTCGCGACGACGACGACCCGCACGGCATCCGACGCAGTCTGCTGCGGGACGCGGTCTTCGCGCGGCTGCTCGACAACGTGCTGCGCGGGGTCTACCGCCGTGGCCAGCGGATCCGGCTCGACACGATCGCGGCGGACATGCGGGTGTCCCGGACGCCGGTGCGCGAAGCGCTCGTGCCGCTCGAGAACCTGCGGCTCGTCTCGGTGCAGCGGTACGTCGGGGTGGTCGTCGCGCACTGGACCGTCGACCACATGATCGAACGGATCCGGATCGCGCGGACGATGATCACCGAGCCCTCGGCGGGCGCGGTGCGGTGCGCGGATCGCTTCGACGTCGCCTGGCTCCGCGAGTGCGTGACCGAGGGCGGGGTCTTCGTCGAGCTCGGTTCGTGGTGGCTCCGCCGGAGCGGTGCGGCCGTCAGCGCCGACTGGCTCCTGTCGCAGCGTGCCGTGCTCGACGCGTTCTTCACGGACGACGTGGCGCTGGCGAACGGGATCGACGCCGTGGTCGCTCGTCGGGAACGCCGGAAGATCGCCGAACGCGCGACCACCGCGGCCGAGCGGGACGCGCTCGACGAGTGCGCGGTGGCGCTGGTCGAGCTCGCCGATGCCCTGATCGGCCTGCCCGAACGGTTCCGGGCGGCCGCCTGAGCACTCACTGCGGATTCCGGGGCCGCTCGCACTGAATCGACAGGCGGGCGCATGGCAGGGTGGTCCGGTTGCCGTCCCCGCGGCACCGGGACCGACCGGGCCAGCGCGGGACCCCTCGGTGCCCGACAGGGAGGGCACTGCCCGCGTGCTCGTCCGCTCGAGCACGCACCGTGTCCGCACACGACAGGAGTGCCCGTGAACGACGTCCGCGACCGATCCCACCGGCTGAACCGAGCGACCGGGATCGCACGGCACGGACGTCTCCGGCACCGCAACCCCGTCGGCACCGCGATGAAGGTGCTTTCCGGCGTGGCCGCGGTCGCCCTCGTGAGCACGGCGTCGGTCGCCGCGATCGCCGCCAAGCAGGTCACCGACGACTTCGGCGACGGCGTTGCGATCCAGGGGCAGCCAGCGCAGCCGGCGAAGGGACCGGCAGCGCTGAGTTCGTACCAGGGCGGCTTCAACATGCTGGTCGTCGGCACGGACAACGACCCCGAGCAGGGCACGGCGTACGGCGAACGCGATGCCACGTTGAACGACGTCAACATCCTGCTGCACGTCTCGGCCGACCACACCAACGCCACCGCGGTGAGCATCCCGCGCGACCTCGTCACGCCGATCCCCGCGTGCCGCAAGCAAGACGGCTCCGGGACGACACCCGCCATGGCTGCGCAGCCGATCAACAGCGCGTGGGGCGAGGGCGGGCTGAACTGTGTCGTGCAGACCGTGCAGGGACTGACCGGCCTCGACGTGCAGTACTCGGCGGCGGTGTCGTTCCAGGGCGTCATCGAGATGTCGAACGCGATCGGCGGCGTGCCGGTGTGCGTCGCGCAGCCGATCCACGACCGCTACACGGGGCTCGACCTGCCGCAGGGCACCTCGACGCTGCAGGGTGACCAAGCGCTGGCGTTCCTCCGCTCCCGGCACGGTGTGGGCGACGGCTCGGACCTCGGGCGGATCTCCAGCCAGCAGGCCTTCCTGTCCTCGCTGCTGCGCACGGTGAAGTCGAACGACACCCTCACCTCGCCGCCCACCCTGTACAAGCTGGCCCGGGCAGCGGCCTCGAACATGCAGCTGTCGCAGAGCCTCAACGACGCCGGCACGATGGTGGAGATGGGGCGGGCGCTCCAGGACCTCCCGCTCGCGCAGGTCAACTTCGTGCAGTACCCGGGGACGACCGGGGGCGCGGGGGTGTACTCGGGGAAGGTGCAGCCGTCGGCGGAGCTCGCGGCGCAGTTGTTCGCGAAGATCCGGGCGGACCAGTCGTTCTCGCTCGGCGCGGACAGCACCGGGATCGGGGCGGAGCGCGCGGCGGGCGCGGGGTCCGCCGCGGGGACGTCGGCCGCGGGATCCGCTGCGGGTTCGTCGGCCGCGGGAGCCTCTGCGGGCACGGCCGCGGGCGCGGGGTCGGCTTCGGCTGCCGGCGGCTCGGCTGCCGGCGCGGGATCGGGCACGGGTGCGAGCGGCGCGGGCGCGGCTGCCGGCGCGGGATCGGGCACGGGGACGGGTGCCGGTGCGAGCGGCGCGGGCGCGGCTGCCGGTTCGGGTGCGGACCTCGGTACGGATGGTGCGGGTCTTGGTACGGATGGTGCGAGCGCCGGTGGAGCCTCCGCGCCCGCGAGCAGCCCCGCGGCGACGGCTCCGGCCGAGACCCTCGACGGCTTGCAGGGGCAGTCCGCCGACGAGCAGACCTGCTCGAAGGCCTTCGGCTCCTGACCCCCGTCCCCGAGGTTTCGCGCCCACCGACACTCCACGCGCTCCCCGGCCCGTGAGATGTCGCCCAGCGCGAAGAAGCGCCAGCGCACCCGAACCACCGAGAGCGGGGGCGCGGTGGTGGGCCGCGCCCCCTGGTCACTCCTCGGTCTGAGCCTCGCGCGATCGGGCGCGCGTCGGGCTCGCCGCCCAGGAGCGACATCGGTGCTGTGTCGCGGCGACGGGGTGAGACCCCGGAATGTGATGGCCGCGCCTCGACGATGCTATTGACCGGGGTACGGGTGGACAACCCCCGACTGTCCCCACTTCGGGGGACCCTGCCGAGCGCCCGACGCAGGGTCGGTGTCGAGACAGTGCTCGACCTCCTGTATGGTGGTGGGAGCGCTCGCGAGAGTGCTTGGAGACGTCGCATAGTCCGGCCGAGTGCACCACCCTGCTAAGGTGGAGTCCCCTTTGAGGGGACCGAGGGTTCAAATCCCTCCGTCTCCGCGGCACACGAAACCCCGGTCCTCCAGGACCGGGGTTTCGTCGTTCCCGAGGAACACCGGGAGCACCGGGCGCATCGAGTGCGCGGCGCGACCACCGCCGGACGGGAGGCACGGTGCCAGCCCGCACCGCGCCTCCCGTCCGCGCGTAGGCGCCGTGACTGCCGCGCACCTCGTGAGCAGAAGTGGTCGGGTCTGCGCACGTGACCCGACCATTTCTGCTCACGAAACCTCGCGGGGCGCCGCGCGCCCCGCGCCCCGCGCCCCGCGCGTCAGACCGTCGCGACGCTGCCCGTCGGCACCGCACCGCGCGAGCGCGCGCGCCGCGCCGCGCCCGCCGCGACGGACGTCAGCACCACGGCCGCCGCCGTGATCCCGGCCCCCGCCCAGATCGGCGAGGTGTACCCGAGCCCCGCCGCGATCGTGAGCCCACCGATCCAGGCGCCGAGCGCGTTCCCGAGGTTGAACGCCGCGATGTTCGCCCCGCTCGCCAGGGTCGGCGCGTGGTCCGCGTACTGCATCACCCGCGTCTGCAGCGCCGGCACGGTGGCGAACCCGAACGCCCCCATGAGCACGAGCGCGATCACGGTGAGCACGGGCGAGGCCGCCACTGCCGCGAACACGGCGAGCACCACCGTGAGGACGACGAGCACCACGAGGAGCGTGCCGTCGATCGACCGGGACGCGAGCTTGCCGCCCGCGAAGTTGCCGACGAACAGACCGATGCCGAACACGATGAGCAGCCACGGCACGGCGCCCGACGAGAACCCGGACACCGAGGTCAGCGTGTACGCGATGTAGGTGAAGGCGCCGAACATCCCGCCGTAGCCGAGCACGGTGATGCCGAGCGAGAGCCACACCTGGCCGGAGCGGAAGGCGCCGAGCTCTCGGCGGAGCGAGGGGACCGCGGCGTCGGCCGAGCGGACGGTGGGGACGAGCAGGGCGACCCCGACGAGGGCGACGAGACCGATCGCCGCGATGGTCCAGAACGTTGCGCGCCAGCCGAGCGCCTGGCCGAGGAAGGTGCCGAACGGGACGCCGAGCACGTTCGACGCCGTGAGCCCGGTGAACATCAGGGCGACCGCGGACGCCCGCTTCTCCTTCGCGACCATGTTCGACGCGACCACGGAGCCGATGCCGAAGAACGCCCCGTGGCAGAGGGCCGCGATCACCCGGCCGAGCATCATCACGCCGTACACCGGCGCGAGGGCGGACAGGGTGTTGCCGATCACGAACAGCACGAGCAACCCGATGAGCACCGGCTTGCGGGGGAGCCTGGTGGTCGCGGCGGTGAGTCCGAGCGCGCCGACGATGACCGCGAGGGCGTACCCGGTCACGAGCCACCCGGCGGTGGTCTCGGTCACGCCGAAGTCGGCGGCGACCTCGGGCAGGAGCCCGGTGATGACGAACTCGGTCAGGCCGATGCCGAATCCGCCGAGTGCGAGGGCGATGAGTCCCGCGGGCATGGATGTCCTTCCGTTGTGCGGTGCAGCTGGGCCGCGTACGCTGGTTGTTGCAGACGCGGGATATCGATAGTTGCACACGCGGGGTATCCGCGCAAGCAACCAATCCTGCCCGGAAGCACACCAGGAGGCCCCTCATGTCCGTCGACGACTCCTCCGTCGCCGTCCGCGCCCACGGCTGGCGCACGCTCGCGGCCCTGCACGGCCTCATCGAGACGCGGCTCGAGCGGGCGCTGCGCGCGGTCGACCTGTCGGTCGTCGAGTTCACGGTGCTCGACGCCCTCCGCCGCCAGGACGGCTTCCACATGCGCATGCAGCAGCTCGCCCGGGCGGCAGCGCTCAGCCCGAGTGCGACGACCCGGCTCGTGAACCGCCTCGAGGAGCGCGCCCTCCTCACCCGCGTACTCTGCGCCGACGACCGCCGCGGGCTCTACACGGAGCTCACGCACGCGGGCCAACGGCTGCTCGACGAGGCCACGCCCGTGCACGCTGCCGCGCTCGAGGAAGCGCTCGCCGAGGCGCGGGAGGTCCCCGAGCTCGAGGAGCTCGCCGTCGCGGTCGACCGGCTCGAGGGTGCCACCGTCTGAGGTCCAGGAGGCGCGGCTCGACCCCGCCCCGCACGCTACGGTGAGCGGGTGGTGCGGCGGACAGGACTCGTGGTCGGTTTCGCGGTCGTGGTCGCGCTGGCCCTCGGTGGCTGCGTCGCCACGCAGGGTGCCGACGCCGACCTCGCTGTCGAGGCGTACGTCGAGCCGGGTGACGGATCGGCGGCGACGGTCTCGGACGCGTCCCGTCGTGCGGCGACGATCGGGATCGACGGCGTCACGGTGGCGGACGACGGTGCCGGGCTGAACGACCTGCCCGACGGCGTGGCGGCACTCGCCCGCACGGCGCGTACCGGTGGAGCCGCACCCGAACTGCTCGTCAGCAACTTCTCCGAGTCGATCGGGGACTTCTCACCCGAGGTCGGCACCGCGCTGTTGTCGGACGCCGGGAACCGCTCGCGGGTCGCCGAGCGCCTGGCGGAACTCGCGTCGGATGCGCACATGCGCGGCGTGCAGATCGACCTCGAGTCGCTCCGGAGCCGCGACCGTGCCGGGCTCGTGGCGTTCGCCGCGACGCTCGAGGTCGCCGTGCACGAGCGGCTCGGGTCGGACGCCGAGGTGTCGATGGCGGTCATGGCCTCGACGGACGAGCGGGGCTACCGCGACACCGGGTACGACCTCGGCGCGCTCGCGGACCACGTCGACCGGTTCGTCCTGATGACGTACGACCAGCACGGGCCCTGGAGCGGTGCCGGCACCATCGGGTCCCTGCCGTGGGCGGAGCGGGTGGTCGATGCGGCCGAACGCTCGGGCGTCCCGGCCGACCGGATCGACCTCGGCATCGCGGGGTACGGGTACGTGTGGAGTGGCTCGGGTGACGCGCAGGTGAGCCCGGCGCGGGCGCGGGAGCTCGCGGGCGACGATGCCCGGTGGTCGGCCCGGACCGGCGAGTGGTCGGCGACGCTGGACGACGGCCGCGAGCTGCACTGGTCCGACGCACGTTCCTACCGGGCGCGGGTCGCGCTCGCCGAGGACCTCGGGCTGCACGGCGTGGCACTGTGGTCCCTGAACACGCTGGAACTGCCTGGATCGGAGGCGACGTGAAGCTCTTGCTGACCTCGGGAGGCGTCACCAACCCGACGATCCACGCCGCGCTCGTGTCGATGCTCGGCAAGCCGGTCGAGGAGGCCAACGCCCTCGTCGTCCCCACGGCGCAGTGGGGGCATCCGATGTGCGGACCGGCCTCGGTCCGGGACCTCGTGGCCGGCGGTCCCGACTCCCGCGCCTTCACCGGCCTCGGCTGGGCGTCGATCGGCGTGCTGGAGCTCACGGCGCTGCCGACGATCGACCCCGAGCGGTGGCGGCGGTGGGTCACGGGAGCCGACGTCCTGCTGGTCGACGGCGGGGACGCCACCTACCTCGCCCACTGGATGCGGACATCCGGGCTCGCGGACCTGCTGCCCTCGTTGCCCGACACGGTGTGGGTGGGCGTGAGCGCCGGCAGCATGGTCATGACGCCGCGCATCGGCGCGTCCTTCGTCGCGTGGCCGTCAGCGATCGACGACGTGACGTTGGGGGTCGTCGACTTCTCGATCTTCCCGCACCTCGACGCGTTCCCGGAGAACACCCTCGAGAACGCCGAGCGGTGGGCGGCCGAGATCGGCGTTCCGACCGCCTACGCCATCGACGAGCAGACCGCCGTGGCGGTCGACGGTGGCTCGGTCCGGGTCGTCTCCGAGGGGCGCTGGGTGCAGCTCGCGCCGTGACGGGATCGGCACCGACCGGCGGACGCCGGTCAGCGGGCGACCGGCGGACGCCGGTCAGCGGGCGCGCGGGGGAGCGGTCGTCGACCGGACGACGAGCGACGGCGGCACGAGGACCCGGGTCGGCTCCGGCCGCTCGGCTGCACCGATCAGCTCGACGAGCCGGTCCGCCGCGAGTCGCCCGACCTCGTCGTTGTGCGGGTCCACCGTCGTCAGGCGCAGCAGGGGTGACGCGGCGAGCGGGGTCTCGTCGTTGCCCATGACCGACACGTCCTGCGGTACCCGGAGCCCGGCCTCGTGCACGGCGGCGATCGCGCCCATCGCCATGACGTCGTTCGCCGCGAACACCGCGGTCAGGTCCGGGTGGTCCTCCAGTGCGCGGACGGTGCCCCGGTAGCCGGTCTGCTCCGAGGTCGGTCCCTCGCCGTACACCAGTGGCTCGATGCCGGAGGCGACCATCCGGGCGACGGCGGCCTCGCGGCGGACGGCAGCTGGGCCTCCCGAGCCGGTGACGTGGGCGATGCGGCGGTGACCCAGGCCGACCAAGTGATCCGCGGCCAGACGTCCGCCGGCGGCTTCGTCGGAGGCGACGACGTCGAGTCCTCCCGGGACGTCGGCGCGTGCGCCGGCGATGACGACCGGGGTGTCCGCGGGGACGACGAGGTCGGGGAAGCCCTCGGCGGCGAGCACGACACCGTCGACACGGAGCGAGACGAGGTCGTCGAACGGGGAGGAGTCGAGGTGGGCGTTCGCGCGGGTGTCCGCGAGCGTGAGGCGCAGGCCGTGCGGGGCGAGCGCGTCGCGGATGCCGTCGAGCATCGGGACGTACCAGGGGTTCCGGAAGTCGTCGACGACGACGCCGATCGTGCGCGTCCGCGTGCCGGCGAGGATCGCAGCGGCACGGTTGGGGCGGTAGCCGAGCTCGGCGGCCGCGTCGAGGACGGCCGCCCGGCGGGTGTCCGAGACGCCGGGGTCGTCGCGCATCACCATCGAGACGAGCGACTTCGAGACACCGGCACGGGTCGCGACGTCGATGATCGTCGGTGGTCGGGACACGCGGCTCCTTGACAGGACATGGGTGGGTGCGTCTACAGTCTACCGACGCTCTCTGGAACGTTCCAGAGCCATCACCGACTTCTCGAGGGAGAGAACATGAGCGACAGCATCGGCGTCGCCGTCATCGGCGCCGGCATGGCCGGCAAGGCCCACATGGCCGCGTGGCGGAACGCACCGTCCCTGTTCGGTCACACGCTGCCGCCCATCCGGCTCGTGTCGGTCGGCGACGTCTACGAACCGCTCGCGGCCGAGGCTGCGACGCGCTTCGGGTACGACCGGCACGACACCGACTGGCGAGCGATCGCCGAGGCCGACGACATCGACGTGGTGAGCGTCGTCGTCGCGAACACGCTGCACCGCGAGATCGTCGAGGGGCTCCTCGCGGCCGGCAAGCACGTGCTGTGCGAGAAGCCGCTCTCGGACTCGCTCGACGATGCCCGCGCGATGGCGTCCGCCGCCTCGCTCGCGGCCGGTCGTGGTCTCACCGCTCGCGTCGGTTTCACCTACCGACGCGCTCCCGGCCTCGCGGCGATCAAGCAGCTCGTCGAGGACGGCACCCTCGGTCGCGTCCTGCACGTCTCCGCGCGGTACTGGACCGACTACGGCTCCTCGCCCGACGTCCCGTTCTCGTGGCGCTTCGCGGGGGCCCCGGGGACCGGTGCACTCGCCGACGTCGGGTCGCACCTCGCGTACGTCGCCGAGTTCCTGGCCGGCGAGGTGCAGAGCGTCAACGGCGGCATGTTCACCACGGCGATCACCAAGCGGCCGATCGCCGCCGGGTTCGCCCTCCGTGGCCAGGCCGTGCCGTTGACCGGGGAGTTCGCCGACGTCGAGAACGACGACTACGCCACGTTCAACGCGCGCTTCGGCGACGGCTCGGTGGTCGGTTCGCTCGAGGTCTCCCGGGTCGCGACCTCACACCCGAACGGCCTCGTCGTCGAGGTGTTCTGCGAGCGCGGCGCCGCACGCTGGGACCAGGAGCGCGCATCCGAGATCGGACTCGCGCTGCAGTCCGACGGCTCCCGTCTCGGCGGCTACCGTCAGGTCGTCCTCGGCCCGGACCACCCCTACGTCGCCGGCGGCATGGCGATGGACGCTCCCGGTGTCGGCTGGGGGCAGAACCAGATGTTCGAGTACCAGGCGCGTGCCTTCCTCGACGAGGTCGTGGGCAACACGGCCGACCCGCTGCCGGCGAACGCCACGTTCGACGACGGCGTCCACAACATGGAGATCCTCGACGCGGTGGCCCGGTCCGCCGCCGACGGAGGAGCAACCGTCGACCTCACCGCAGCGTCCGTCACCGGAGGAGCACACGCATGAAGCTCGGTCTCTACAACGCGATCTTCCACGACCGCCCGCTCGCCGCGGCGCTCGAGGCCATCGCGGGCAACGGCCTCACCGGCATCGAGCTGAACACCGGCGGGTTCCTGCCGCCGGTGCACGTGCCGAACGTCGACGAGATCCTCGACGACGACGCGGCGCGCGACGCCTTCCTCGCGCAGTTCGACGGGACCGGCGTCTCGATCGCCGGCCTGAACTGCAACGGCAACCCGCTGCACCCGGACCCGGAGATCGGGCCGAAGCACGCGGAGGACGTCCGCCGCAGCATCCGGCTCGCGGCCCGTCTCGGCCAGGACCGGGTCGTGACGATGTCGGGTCTCCCCGCGGGGGAACCCGGCGGCACCCGGCCGAACTGGATCGTGAACGCCTGGAACTCCGCCGCGCTCGACGTGATCGAGTACCAGTGGAGCGTCGCGGTGCCGTTCTGGCAGGAGATCGACGCCCTCGCCCGCGAGCACGGGGTCAAGGTCGCGCTCGAGCTGCACCCGCAGAACGTCGTCTTCAACCCGGCCACGATCCGCGAGCTCGTCGAGCGCGGCGGGCTGACCAACGTGGGCGTCGAGCTCGACGCGTCGCACCTGTTCTGGCAGCAGATGGACCCGGTGGCGGTCGTCTGCGACCTCGGGCCGCTCGTGTTCCACGCCGCCGCGAAGGACGTCCGGATCAACCCGCAGGCCGCGATCAACGGCGTGCTCGACAACTCGTTCCGTCGGCTGTCACCGGACGAGCCGCGCACGAACCTCGGCGGGGACGAGTGGGCGAACGAGTGGCCGAAGCCGTCCGCGTGGGACTTCGTCGCGCTCGGCAAGGGGCACGACGAGGCGTACTGGTCGGCGTTCCTCGAGGCCCTGCGCGAGGTGGACCCGGACATGTGGGTGAACATCGAGCACGAGGACACCGAGCTCGGGCGCGAGGAGGGCGTCGCCGTGGCGGCGCAGGTCCTGCTGGCCGCCGACGCGTCGCTGGCGGCTCGCGCCTGACGCGCAGCGGGATCCGGACTGGAGGCGCGGATCGCGTGCGCTGATCGGCGCACGCGACCCGCGCCTCCAGTCCGTCGCCGTGTGTCCGGCGGCCCGGTCGGTGACGCATCCCCCGGTCCCTGTCACCGGGCCGTTGTAGCATGCACGACACCTGTCCTGAGCCGAGGAGGCCTGCGTGCCGGAACCGACCGACCCCGCCTTCCCGATCGAGCGCATCCGGGACGTCGGTGACGACATCACCGCCGCCGTCTCCACCGTCGTCGACGGCAAGACCGAGGCCATCCGCACCGCCCTGACGGTGATGCTGGCCGAGGGACACCTGCTCGTCGAGGACGTCCCCGGCGTCGGCAAGACGGTGCTGGCCAAGGCGCTCGGCGCATCGGTCGGCGGGTCCGTGAACCGCATCCAGTTCACCTCGGACATGCTGCCGTCGGACGTCACCGGCGTGAACATCTTCGACCAGTCCTCCGGCACGTTCCGGTTCTCGCCGGGGCCGGTGTTCGCGAACGTCGTGATCGGCGACGAGATCAACCGCACGAGCCCGAAGACCCAGTCGGCGCTGCTCGAGGCGATGGCCGAGGCGCAGGTGACCGTGGACGGCGTGACGCGCAAGCTGGACAGCCCGTTCATGATCGTCGCGACGCAGAACCCGATCGACATGGAGGGCACGTACCCGCTGCCCGAGGCCCAGCGTGACCGCTTCATGGCCCGCCTGACGATGGGATACCCGAGCGCCGACGCCGAACGGCAGATGCTGACCAACCGCGGTGGGGGCGACCCGCTGGCGCACCTCCGACCGATCGTCGACGTGGACACCCTCCGCGACCTCATCCAGTCGGTGCGCACGGTCCACGTCGCGCCCGACGTCGAGGCGTACATCGTCGCGATCGTCCGGGCCACCCGCAGCCACCCCGACATCGTGCTCGGTGCCAGCCCGCGGGCCACGCTGCACCTCGCCTCGGCCGCCCGTGCCCACGCCGCGCTGCTCGGTCGTCCCTTCGTCACGCCGGACGACGTCGCCACGCTGGCGCCGGTCATCCTCGCGCACCGGCTCGTGCCGGTCGCCCGCGGCCTCGGAGGCACGGGCGACGACACCGTCCGCGACATCGTCGTGCGCATCGTGTCCGACACGGCCGTGCCGTTCACGGCGACCCCCGTCCGCTCCTGATGTCCGGGTCCCCGGCGCCGACGTCGCTCGCGCTGCGTGCCGGCGCCCTGCGCTCCGGGGCGCTCCGGTACGGGCGGCGTGGCCTCGCGCTGTTGCGTCGCACGCCGTTCCCCCGACCGACCGTGCGCGGCTGGACCGTGATCGCGGTCGGCATCGGGCTGATCGGCGGCGGGCTCGTGGGGACGACGAGCGTCGCGGTGTCCGCGGGGCTGCTGCTCCTCGTGCTCGTGGTGCTCGGCATCGTCATGGCGTTCGTCGTCGCCGCACCGCTGCGCGGCAGCCGGAGCACGGCGCGGGCGATCGTCCAGGTCGGCGAGGTGTACCGCGAGCGGATCACCCTCGGCGGGACGAGCCTGCCGATCGGCCCGCGGTCGATGCTCCTCGTGCGCGAACAGCTCGACGACGCCCTCGTCAGCATGTCCACCGCCGAGACCTACGCCGCCGTCGGGCCGAACCTCCCGCCGGCGGTGCTCGACGTCGAGGCCCTGGCGATGCACCGCGGGCGCAGCGTGGTCGGCCCGGTGACGATCCGCGTCGAGGACCCGTTCGGCCTGCTCCGCATCGACCGACCGGTGGTCGCCGCGGAAGAGGTCGTCGTCGTCCCGGCATCGACCCCGCTCGCGTCGCTCGACGCGGGTGCGCTCGCCGGAGCCGTCTCCGCCGACGAAGGCCGGGTGGGGCAGGGCGGGTCGGCGGACGACAGCGAGCTCCGCCCCTACCGCCCGGGTGACCCGATCCGCCGTGTGCACTGGGCCCAGAGCGCCCGCCGCGGGGAACTCCACGTCCGTCAGACCACACAGGCGCAGCCGCCGGAGGCCGTCATCGCCCTCGACGTCCGACGCGAGTCCTACCAGCGCCTCGGCCGCGACGACCTGGCCGAGCTCTCGGACCTCGGCGGCGACGCCGCGTTCGAGCACGCGGTCGTCGTCGCCGCGAGCGTCGCACGGGCACTGGCCGCACGGACCTCGCGCGTCGTGCTCGTCAGCGACGGACCGTCCGGCAGCACCCGGCACGCGGGGGACGCCGGCGGACTGACCGACGTGCTCGTGGGGCTGGCCGACGTCCGGGTCCGCTCCGACGCCCGCGAGGTCACCGAGGTCCTCCCGGACGTCCGCGGCCGCGACGTGCACGGCATGACCGCCGTCGTCACCGGCAACTGCACCGCCGAGCAGGCCGCCGAACTCGTCTCCGCGACGACCGGGTCGAGCCGGGGGATCCTCGCGACCATCGTCCCGCCGGACCCGGTGGTGCGCGGCATCCTCGATCGCGGCGGGTGGCGGACCCTGGTGGTCCCGGTCGCCGGTGCCCACGCGCCCGGGAGCATCCGGTGAGCGGCGTCGCCACCCGTCCGGCCCCGCCCCGGGGCGAGGCGCGGCGTGAACCCGACCGACGGGTCGACCGACCGGACTCGCCGAGCCCGTGGGTCGTCGCACTCGCACCGGTGCCCGTGCTCATCGCCGCCCTCGCCATGCGTCCACTCGTGCAGGGCGTCGCGTGGTGGGTGTCCGGCGTCCTCGTCGCCGCCGTCCTCGTCGGCACGATGCTCGCGGTCCGTCGTCGGGCGCCCGGGGTGCGGTTCGTGGCACTCGTCGCGGCGCTCGTGGTCTGCTCGTGCGCCGCTGCGGTCGTGAACGACGTCCAGCCACTCGGGTGGCTCGACCGGAACGGCGCGCTCGGCGAGACGCTCGCGGCGATCCGACTGAACCCCGCACCGCTGCCGCAGTCCGACGCGATCCGGCTCATCGTCACGGTCGCGATCGGCTGGGTCGCCGGCGTCTCGCTGTTCCTCGCGGCCGTCGCCCCGACCGCCGCACTCGCCGCCGTCCCCGCGCTCGTGATCCTCATCGTGCCGGGCGTCGTCACCGGAGCCCCCGCGGCACCCGGGCTCGTGATCGCCACCGGCATCGCCTTCCTCGTCCTGCTCTGGCTCTCGGTGCGGCCGGTCCAACGGGCGTTCCCCGCCGCCGTCGTCGGGGCGATCGGACTCGTCGTCGCGGTGGGACTGCCCGCGATCGTGCCGCTCAACGCCAGCTGGTTGTCCGGCGTCACCGGGGCGATCCAGTCGCCCGTGCAGCCCGGGCGCCCCGGCACGCTGCTCAACCTCGGGCAGGACCTCCGGCAGCCGAACGAGCTCGAGGTGTTCCGCTACCGCTCGTCCGACGGTCGGCCGGAGTACCTGAAGCTCGCGAACCTCGACGAGTTCGGCACCGGCGACTGGGTGCCGACCACCACCGACGCCGCGAAGTCCGAGACCG
Organism: Curtobacterium sp. YR515; assembly: GCF_900113095.1. Taxonomy (NCBI): domain Bacteria; kingdom Bacillati; phylum Actinomycetota; class Actinomycetes; order Micrococcales; family Microbacteriaceae; genus Curtobacterium; species Curtobacterium sp. YR515. The sequence goes on from NZ_FOOD01000003.1 coordinate 152,099, forward strand.
CCGACCAGCAGCAGTGGGCGGTCGGCATCAACCCGCGGCTCTCCAGCCGCGGCGACGTCACGATCCGGGTCACCGGGCTGTCGAGCAACTACCTGCCCGTCCCCGCCGGCGCGGTCTCGATCGAGTCCCGCTCGACGAACCTCGACCTGTCGCAGTGGCGCTGGATGGGGGAGTCGAGCACGGTGCGTTCCACCGGCCCGGCCACCCCGCGCGGTGCCACCTACGAGGTGTACGGCGCCTCGACGTGGTCCGGCGAGTACCTCGACGCGATCGCGAGCTCAGGCCTGCTCGGACGCGCCGACGGCCGCGGGTTCGCCACGCCGTCGGCGAACCAGCTCCGGACCGACCGCGAACTCCCCGACAAGCTGCCGGTCAGCATCGCGCGGACGGCGCAGCGCGTCGCGGGCGGCGCGGCCACCGACTACGAGAAGGGCCGCGCGCTCGAGCAGTGGTTCCGCAGCGACCTGTTCACGTACTCCGAGACGGCGCCGGTCGAGCAGGGCTACGACGGCGACAGCATGGACGTCGTCGCGAAGTTCCTGCAGGTCCGCGAGGGCTACTGCGTCCACTTCTCCTCGGCGATGGCGGTGATGGCCCGCACGCTCGGCATCCCGTCGCGCATCGCGGTCGGCTACCGGGCGGGCTCCACGCAGGCCGACGGTGAGTACACGGTGTCGAACCGGCAGCTGCACTCGTGGCCGGAGCTCTACATCAAGGGCGCCGGCTGGGTCGCGTTCGAGCCGACGCCCGACTCCGACGCCGCCGCGACGCCCTCGACCGAGGCCACCTCCACCCCCTCGGCCGCCGCCCCGGAGACACCGCTGCCCGCCCCGGGCGAATCCGCTCCCGCCGCGTCCGAGACGCCGACGCCGAGCGCGTCCGCCGTACCGGGAGCCGCCGGGTCGACCGGTGGTGGGGGCAACGGACCGCTCGGGCTCGCGGTGGGTCTGGTGATCGCCGTGGCGCTGCTGGTGTCCCCGGCGCTCGTCCGGGCACTCCGCCGTCGGACACGACTCGGCGCGGTGCGATCGGGCAGGTCACCAGCGGTGAACGCCTGGCGTGAGGCGCTCGACGACGTCGCCGACCACGGCTACGCGCCGGGCCTCGCGCCGCCGGGTGACGCCGCCGCCGCAGCGCGGACGGCACGTGCGGTGCTCGGGCGGCTCCGGCCGTCGGTGCCGGCGACGGTGCTGCCGCACCTCGAGACGATCGTCGACGCGGTCGACCGGGAGCGGTTCGCCGCGGGCGGTGCAGCATCGGTGGACGCTGCGGCGTTGCTCGCGGCGGTCCAGGAGGCGCGGGTCGCCCTGGACGCCTCGGCCTCCGGTGCGCGGGTGCTCCGGTCGCGCCTCGTGCCGCCGAGCCTGCTGCCGTCGTCCGCGTGGTCGCACGAGGGGCGGCGCGCGCGCCGCAGCCCGGCGTAGCGCCGCGCGCCGCGCGCCGCGCGCCGCGCGCTCGTAGCGTGCGAGGTTCCGCGCCTGGTGCGGGGCCCGCAGGGTCCCACCGCGCGCGGAACCTCGCACACTGCGTCACCCGCCGCAGCGCGTCAGCGCCGGCGGATGACCGCCTCGACGAGGGCCGCGACGACCTCGCCCGGGTTCACCCCGGGCAGCGCCGCCGCGTCGAACACGATCCCCACGTTCGCTCCGATGAGCACCCGGGAGAAGTCCTCGAGCGACATCCCCGCATCGATCTCCGGGTGCGCCCCGAACCACAGCTCCACGAGCTCGAACACGCCGTCCTGCAGCTCCCGCCGCTGCCGCACGAACTCGGGCAGGAACTCGGGGTGGCGCGTGGCGTACCCGCGGAACTCCGACAGCAGGGCGAACTGGCCGCTCTGGTCGTGCCGCCCGAACGCTGCCCGGACGACGTCGCCGATGTCCACCGCGGCGATGTCGGCGCGGACGAGTTCTCGCAGCGACCCGAGCACCAGGTTCGTCGCGCGCTGCATGACCTGCGCGACGAGGTCTTCCTTCGACGAGAAGTTCGAGTAGACGGCGCCCTTGCTGAACCCGGCGCGGGCGGCGACCTCGTCGAGCCGAGCTTCGTGCACGCCCTGCTCGGCGAAGACCTGGGCCCCGGCGGTGAGGAGTCGTTCCCGCACCTCGGCCCGCGGGGTCCGGGGCGTGGGCGAGCCGGTGACGGAGGGGCTGGGGTCGGAGGCGTCGTCGCTCATGGTTCCTGATTCGACGGGCCCGCCGTGATCCGTCGGGTCCGGCTTCGTCGGGCTGGCGTGGTGGTGGGTCACGACCATTGTGCTGGAGGCAGGGTGCGTCGGGAGACCTGCCGCGCCGCGCGTCTGATCCCGCGCGGCATCAGCGAAGCCCCCAACCACAGGTCCGTACGGAACCGGCGCGTTCGGGTCGCGTCGGTGCACCAGCGGACCATGGATGCCGGGTCGATACCCGGCGGTACTGATTGTACGACCGAGCACCGACAGATGACAGCCCCTTCGCGGATTCAGCTGTCCGACGCGTCCGCGGGCCCCGACTCGTTCTCGTGGTGCACGCTTCCCGCGCCGGACCGTCGCCCCGGCCGTCGCAGCAACCGGATCGCGTCCGGTCGGAGCTTCCGGCCGCGCTGGAGCAGGGATCCGAGCGTGGACTTCGGCTGCCACTCACGACCGTTCGGCAGCCCCCAGCCGCGCCGGACCGCGCCCCACCGCAGCCCGAGGGAGAGCACGATCGCGGCGACGATGCCGATCGAGGGTGACCCGAGGTGCGACGCGACGACCATCACGGCGGACGCGGCGACGGCGACCGTGGCGTAGAGCGCGTTGCCGCCGAACACCGCGGGGACCCGGCGGAGCAGCAGGTCCCGCATCGCACCACCGCCGACCGCCGTGATCGTGCCCATGATGATCGCGGCCGGCCAGTCCAGCCCGGCGTCGAACGTCCGCTGCACCCCGACCACCGACCAGAAGCCGATCACCGCGGCGTCGAGCACGGTGAACAGCCGGTCCCAGGTCAGCTCGGAGAACGACACGAAGAAGGCGATGAGCGCACCGGCGATCGCGACCGGCACGTACAGCGGGTCGACGAGCGCGACGGGCGGCCCGTTCTGCAACAGCGTGTCGCGCAGCATGCCGCCGCCGAGGCCGGACACGAACCCGACGACGAGGAACCCGAAGAGGTCGAAGTCCATCGTCCGCGCGAGCGATCCGCCGAGCAGCGCCGACGCGAACACCCCGGCCAGGTCGAGCACGTTCGTGACCGACGCCAGGCCATCGACGGACAGCAGGTTCATGAGAACCATCAAACATCACCGGCGGGAGGTGGCGGGTCGCGTGCTGGTTAGGTTAGCCTCACCTTTGCCATGCTCGCCACCCTCGTCATCGGCCTCCGTGAAGGCCTCGAAGCGACGCTCATCGTCGGCATCATCGCCGCGTTCCTCCGTCGCAACCGCGTCCCCCTCGCCCCCATGTGGTTCGGCGTCGGGGTCGCCGTGGTGCTCAGCGTCGCCGTGGGCTTCGGCCTGCAGGTCGTCGAGCAGGCGCTCCCGCAGGCCCAGCAGGAGGGCATGGAGGCGATCATCGGCATCGTCGCCGTCGTGTTCGTGACGGGCATGATCGTCTGGATGCGCACCCACGCGCGGACGCTCACGACCGAGCTCGAGGCGAGCGCGACCGAGGCCCTCGGCCGCGGCACCGCCTGGGCCCTCGCCGGCATGGCCTTCCTCGCCGTCCTCAAGGAGGGCTTCGAGACCGCGGTCTTCCTGCTCGCCACGTTCCAGGCGTCGTCGGACACCGGGCTCGCGGCGCTCGGTGCGGTCATCGGCATCGCGGGCGCCGTGGTCGTCGGGTACGGCATCTACACCGGCGGCGTCCGGCTGAACCTGTCGAAGTTCTTCACCGGCACGGGGATCTTCCTCGTGTTCGTCGCCGGCGGCCTCGTGCTGACCGTGCTCCGCCGCGCGCACGAGGCCGGGTGGATCGTGATCGGGCAGCAGCGCACGGTCGACCTCAGCTGGCTCGCGCCGAACGGCTCCGTGCAGGGCGCCCTCGTCACCGGCGTCCTCGGCATCCCGCCGGACCCCCGGGTCATCGAGGTGCTCGGTTGGGTGCTCTACGTCGTCCCCGTCCTCGCGATCTCCCTGTGGCCGCGTGCCTGGCGCCCGTCCCGCGAACGGGTCCCCGCCGTGCGGCTCGGCATCGCCGGTGTCCTCGCCGTCGCGGCTGCGACCCTGGCGATCGCGGTCCCGACCGGGGGCGTCGACCTCCCGTCCACGGCCGCCGTGACCGGCGGCGGCTCCGTCACCGCGTCCGTCGACGGGACGGCCGCGAGCATGCGCACCAGCGGCACGGGCCAGGAGGCGCGGGTCGCCTTCCCGGCGTCGACCCACCGGAGCGTCACCCGCGCGGGCGTGACCGCCGACCGCTGGCGGCGGACCGAGGACGGGTCGGCCGCGCAGCGGCCGTCGAGCCTGACGCTCGACGACCTCGTCGACCTGTTCGGCCGCGTCCCCGTCGGCATCTCACCGAGCACGAACCCCGGGCCGTTCTCGGCGCGCTGGGCCGTCCGCGACACCGTCAGCCTCTGGACCGTCCGGGGTGGGGTCCTGGACGCGAGCCGCGCGGAACGCACCGTGCTCACGCTGAGCGGTGGGGGCCTCCCGTCCGCTCGGACCACGACCCTGGACCGCACCGTCTGGTCCGTGCCGGACGCCCGCGTCCAGCAGGCCGCCACCGCGGTGGCGGCCGCGGACACCCGCTCCGCCGAGCTGCTGCTCTGGAAGGCCTGGCTGCCGGTCGCTCTGGGCATCGCCGCCGCTGCCCAGGCGTTGCTCGCCCTCCGCGACCGCCGTCGGCGGCCGGAGCCCACGACCACCACCCCCGAAACCGACCCGTCACGCGGCCCACCCGCGGACGACCCCACGAGGAGCCCTGAGTATGCCGTTCGGTAGGACTGCCCGCCCCCTGACCACCCTCGGCGCCCTCGGCGTCGTCACCGCCCTCGCCCTGACCGGCTGCGCGGACTCGTCCACGTCGGCGGGTGACACCGCGAGCAGCTCCGGCAAGGTCTCCCGCGTCTCGGTCACACTGACGAACGACGGCTCCGACAAGTGCGCCGTGTCGACCACGAAGGTCCCCGCCGGTCCGGTCACGTTCACGGTGAAGAACGAGTCGTCGACCGCGATCACCGAGGTCGAGCTGCTGCAGGACCAGCGCATCCTCGGCGAGAAGGAGAACCTCGCGCCCGGGCTGGCCGCCGTCACGTTCACCGCCACGCTCACCGGCGGCAAGTACCAGGTGTACTGCCCCGGCGCCGACCAGGAGCTCACCGACTTCACCGTCACCGGCAAGGTGACCTCGACGGCGAACAGCAGCGCCGCGACCCTCCTCGACGAGGGCACGAAGGGCTACGCCGAGTACGTCGACGGCCAGGTCACCGACATGGTCGCCGCGGTCGAGCAGCTGCAGAAGGACGTCGACGCGGGTGACCTCGCCGCCGCGAAGACCGACTACGCGAACGCCCGTCCGTTCTACGAGCACGTCGAGAGCGACGTCGACGGCTTCGTGAAGAAGGGCTTCAAGGCGACCGACAACGCCGGCAACCTCGACTACCTCATCGACATGCGCGCCTCGAACCTCGACCCGGCCGTCGGCTGGAGCGGGTTCCACGCGGTCGAGAAGGACCTGTTCGAGGCAGGGGCGATCACCGCGTCGACCAAGCAGACCGCCGCCGACCTGACCGAGAACGTGCAGCTGCTCGCGAAGCTCGTGCCGACCCTCGACTACAAGCCCGAGGACCTCGCCAACGGTGCCGCCGGCCTGCTCGAGGAGGTCCAGTCGAACAAGATCACCGGCGAGGAGGAGGCGTACAGCCACATCGACCTCGTCGACCTCGCCGCGAACGTGGAGGGCGCCCGCCAGGCCTTCGCGTACCTCAAGCCGGGCCTGACGAAGCTCGACCCGACGCTGACGAAGCAGATCGCGACGCAGTTCGACCGCACGAACACGCTCATGGACGGCTACCGCAACGCCGACGACCTCGGCGGCTTCGACACGTGGGACGCCGCGACCAAGGCCTCGGACGCGAACACGATCTCGCAGCAGGTCCAGGCGCTGCAGGACCCGCTGTCCCGCCTCGCCGAGAAGGTCGCCACCGCGTGACGACCCCGCACGACGAGCCGGCCCGCGACGGGACGGGCCCCGCGCCCCTCTCCCGCCGCGGGCTCCTCGGCGCCGGCGTGACCGCCGGTGTCGCTGCGGCCGGAGCCGGCCTCGGCGCCGCCGCCGGGGTCGCCGGTGCCACGGCCGCGACCGGGGTGAACCCGTTCACCGCGGCGACGAACGGCGACGAGTCGATCGACCTCTCGCGGAGCCACCCGTTCTACGCGACCGCCGCCCGGCAGCCGCAGGGCGGGGTGCAGACCGCTCCGCAGCGCTACTGCGTGTTCATGACGTTCGACATGTCCTCGACGGTCCGGACCGACCTGCAGGTGCTCCTCGCCCGCTGGTCGGCGTCGATCGCGCAGCTGCAGGCCGGGAAGACCGTCGGCAGCGTCGAACCCGCCCACGGCGACGGCGTCGGTGCGGACACGGGGGAGGCGCTCGACCTCGGTCCCGCGTCCCTGACGGTCACCGTCGGCCTCGGCCCGGGGCTCTTCGACGAGCGCTTCGGCCTCGCGTCGAAGAAGCCGGCGCACCTCGCCGCGATCCCGACGCTGCCGAGCGACAACCTCGACCGTGCCCTCACCGGGGGAGACCTGTCCCTGCAAGCGTGTGCGGACGACCCGCAGGTGGCGTACCACGCGGTCCGCGACCTCGCCCGGATGGCCCGCGGCACCGCGACCGTGCGGTGGACGGTGCTCGGCTTCGGTCGCGCCTCGGCCGGGCCCGACCAGTCCACGCCCCGCAACCTCATGGGGTTCAAGGACGGCACCCGGAACATCACCACCGACGAGGACTACGACCGCTTCGTCTGGGTCGACGAACCGGGGTCCGGGGCCGGCTGGATGCGCGGCGGCACGTACCAGGTCGTGCGGAAGATCCGGATGAACATCGAGATCTGGGACGCGGACGTCGTCAGCGACCAGCAGCGGGTGTTCGGCCGCACGAAGATCGAGGGCGCACCGCTCTCCGGCGGCTCGGAGCACACCACGCCCGACTTCCACGCGACGGCGTCGGACGGCACGACGAAGATCGACCCGACGTCGCACATCGCGCTCGCGGCCCACGAGGTGAACGGCGGCGTGAAGATCCTGCGGCGGCCGTACAACTACACCGACGGGCTCAACCAGTACGGTCAGCTCGACGCGGGGCTGCTCTTCGCGGCGTACATGAACGACCCGGGCCACTTCACGACGCTCCAGCGGAAGCTCGGCGCCTCCGACCGGCTCAACGAGTACGTCTCGCACATCGGGAGCGGCGTGTTCGCCGTCCCGCCGGCGCCGCGCAAGGGCTCGTACATCGGCGAGCAGCTCTTCCGCTGAGGAAGTGAGATGGGTGCCCTCCGTCGTTTCCCTGGAGACGGAGAGCACCCGCGTCGCGGAGTCCCCCGGGCGGAACCACCGTCCGGGATGAGAGGCGACCCAGCGCGACGCGTCGCGATGCGACAGGGCTGAGCGTACCCCGCCGATCGCCGGTACAGCAGGGAAGTACCGTGATGGGACAAGCGTCGCGGGCCACCCGCGGACGGGCGCCGACGCTGCGGACCGGCACCGCGCCTCCTGGACCCACGAGAACGGGCCGTCCCACCTGGGTGGGACGGCCCGTTCTCCTGCCTGGAGGCGAGTCGTCAGTCCGTCAGGTCCGTCGCCTCGCGCTCGGCGCGCTTCCGACGCGCGAGCACCAGCGCCACGAGGCCCGCGAGGAGCAGGAGGCCGGCTGCGACGGCCGGGGCCGCGATGTCGGCACCGGTGTACGCGAGCGCTCCGCCGGCGTTCGCCGGGACCGTGCCGTCGACGACGCCGTCACCGTCGGTGTCGACACCGACCGCACCGTCGTCACCGCCGCCGGCGCCCGGGGTACCCGGCGTGCCGGGGTCGGTCGGGTCCGTGGGGTCAGCGGGGTCGGTCGGGTCCACGGCCGCGGCGACGGGGATCGTCACCGCGAGCGTGATCGTCTGCCCGTTCGGCAGCGTGACGACGAGGGGCTCGTCGGTCGTGGCGGCCGGGGCCACGGCTGCCGCGAGGGTCGTCGTGCCGGCTGCCCGGCCGCGTGCGGTCGCGGGGTCCGTGGTCCCGCCGGGGACGAGGAACGACAGCGTCGCCTGTCCCTGCTCGTCCGTCGTGTCGACGATCGTCGTGTCGACCGTCGCGCGGTCGAGTTCCTTCCCGCCGGCGCTGACGGTGACCGTGCCGCCCTGGTCGGGTTCGTTGCTGAACGTCAGCGAGGAGAGCTCGATGGTGACCCGGTCACCGGGCTGGAACCCGCCGTCCGGGGTCGCCGTCGTGCGGATGCCGGTGGAGCGCTGGTCGTGGGCGACCGTCACCGTGGGGTCCGCGCGGAAGTACTCGACCTGCGCCTCGAGGTCGACCTTGCCGCTGTCCTGCTTCGCCGCCGCCTGCTTGAACGCGGCGAAGTTGTCGCCGCCGCCCGCGAGGAACGAGTTGACGGTGACCTTGTAGGTCGTGTCCGCGTCGATGGCCGTTCCGTCGAGGGTCATCGTGGTGATGCGCGAGCCGGCCGGGGCACCCGGGTCGTAGGTGTACCCGAAGCCGTCCGAGGCGCCGAGCTTGAGGAACGGCCGGCTCGACCCGGAGGGCTGCCACTGCTGTTCGAGCGCCTGCCGGATCTGCGCGCCGGTCAGGTCGAGGACGACGAGCGTGTTGGCGAAGGGCTGGACGACCGCGGCCTCCTTGTAGGTGACCGTGCCCGACGCGATGTCGGCCCGGAGCCCGCCGGGGTTCATGAACGCGATCTGCGAGCCCTGGCGGGTCGTCGCGGCGCGCTGCACCTCGGCGACGAAGTTCCCCAGCGTGGACTCGCCGCCGCGGTTCTCGGAACCGTTGCGCTGCTTCGCACGGCCCAGGTCGCGGTCGACCGTGCCGAGCTCGACCGCACCGAGGACCTCGGCCTCGGCAACCGCGTCGTCGACGGTGGCCTGCACGTCGGCGTCGGGCGTGAAGGTCCCGTCGACGAGCCGGATGTTCTCCGCGACGGTCGACGTGACGGTGCCGTCCGCCGCGACGGTGAGCTGCACGTGTCCGAGGTTGAAGCCGTACGAGCCGGTCTGGATCACCGGGCGGGTGGCCGGACCGTCGCCGACCTTCGCCTGGTGCACGTACGTCTGGTGGGTGTGCGCGGAGAGGATCGCCGAGACACGGGGGTCCACGTCGCGGACGGCACGGGCGAAGTCGGAGTCGCCGTCGAGGTCCGTCGCAGCAGCGGACTCGGCACCGTCGTGCACGAGCAGGACGAGGACGTCGGCCTCGCCGTTGCCCTCGACGCCGTCGGTGAGGTCCGCTGCGACCTTGTTCACCTCGGTCGTGATGTCGCCCATCTCGAGGCCCTCGATGCCGGCCGGGCTCACGAGGCCCTGTCCGACGAGGTCGACCGTGGCGCCGATGAACCCGACGCGCTTGCCGCTGATCTCCTCGATCGCGTACGGGTCGAACGCGGGCTCACCCGTCGCGGTGTCGAGGATGTTCGCCGAGACGTAGTCCCACTGCGCGTTCCGGTCACCCTGGGGTCCGATGACGCGGTCGCGCAGGTCGTCTTGGCCCTTGTCGAGCTCGTGGTTCCCGATCGCACTGACGGCGAGGTCCATCTGGTTCAGGACGTCGATCGTCGGCTGGTCGTCCTGGATGAAGGACTCGAACGTCGATCCGCCGATGTTGTCGCCGGAGCTGACGAACGCGGACGTCGTCGGGTCCGGCCCGCGGAGCTGCTCGAGCGCACCCGCCAGGGTCGCGGCACCGGCGGCGTCGCCGTCGCGCGGGGTCGGCTTGCCGTCGGTCTGCGAGATCGACTGTGCGATGCGGCCGTGGAAGTCGTTGACGTCGTAGAGGTCGATCGTGGTGTCCCCGTCGGCGGCGATCGCAGCGGACGGGACGGACAGGGCGACGAGCACGCCGGCGGTGGCGAGTGCTGCGCCGCCGACGAGGCGCCGTCGTCGGCGCGGGGAGGTGTGAGCGTTCATCGCCCAAGAACCTATGAAGTCGTACAGCCGACGCGCCAGGGTGTGCCGCAACACGTCACGTGTTGTTCACACACGCAACACGGGCACGCACGCCTCAGTCGACGGCGATGAGGGGCCGCAGCGTGCGGTGGGCGATCCGGAGCCCTTCGAGGACCTTCTCGTCGGTCCCGCCCCACAGCGGGTCCTCGTGCTCGACGCTCAGGGTGCCGTCGAAGCCGGCCTCGTACAGCCGGTCGACCACGTGCGGCCAGTCCACCACCCCGCGACCCGGGACCCGGAAGCGCCACCAACCCATGTCCCACGGGTCGTCGCCCTTGTCGACCTTGCCGAAGAACCCGTACTCGTCGCGCTTGCGTGGGAAGAGCTCGACGTCCTTCGCCTGCGCGTGCACGATGTGCTCGGCGAACGGCAGGATCGTCTCGAGCGGGTCGATGCCGATCCAGGTCAGGTGCGAGGGGTCCCAGTTCAGGCCGAAGCCGAGCCCGGTGACCCAGTCCCAGAGCTCGGGGGAGTAGGCGAGGTTGCCCGGGTACCCGTCCGGGTGCCAGCCCTCCATCACGCAGTTCTCGATGATCAACCGCACACCGCGTTCGCCGGCGTGGTCGACGAGCTCCGGCAGCACCTGGTCACCCAGGCGCATGTTCTCGCGCACCGACTTGCTGTTGTCGCGGCCGATGAACGTGCCGACGTACGGCACCCCGAGCACCTGGGCGGCGTCGATCGCGTGGAACAGGTGCTCCTTGACCTCGGCCCGGCGGTCGAGGTCCTGGTGCAGGTTGTTCTCGTAGTAGGCGAAGGCCGAGATCTCGAGCCCGGTGCGGTCCAGCAGCTCCCGCGTGGCCTGGGCGTCGTCGTCCGTGAAGGTGGCCACGGGCAGGTGCGCGGCCTCGAAGTCACGCCCGCCGGTGCCGGGCCAGACGCCGACCTCGAGGCGCTCGTACCCCTGCTGCTGGGCGAACGCGGCGATGCGGTCGAGCGACCACCCGGGCAGGCAGGCCGTCAGCATCCCGAGCTTCACCGGATCTCCCCCCACGTGCCGTCGGCTGCGCTCCCGACCACGGCGTCGATGATGTGGGCCGACCGGGCGCCGTCCGCGAAGGTCGGGAGTCCCTCGGGCCACCCGTCCGGGTCGGGTCCGCTCCGGACCGCGTCGTAGGTGTCGGCGACGAACGCGGCGAACGCGTCGAGGTAGCCCTGGGGGTGCCCCGACGGCACCACGGCCAGGCGCCGCTGGTCCGGCACGCCGAGCGACGGGTCGCGGACGACGATCTGCGCGCCGCGTTCGTTCCCGAACCACGCCGACTCGGGCTGCTCCTGGTCGAAGGCGGCAGATCCGCGGGTGCCGTCGACCTCGAACCACAGCCGGTTCTTCCGCCCGGAGGCCACCTGCGAGATGACCACGTTGCCGATGCGACCGGTGCCGGTCCGGAAGGTCGCGACCGCGGTGTCCTCGGTGGTGACCTCGGCGCGCTGCGAGGCGTCGGCCACCGGGTCGGGGTCGGGGGAGCCGGAGAACGACGGGCCGGACGCCGCCGGACGCGTCGGGTAGACGATGTCGGTCGCGGCCGAGACCGAGGCGAAGCGCTCGCCCGTGACGAACTCGACCAGGTCGCACCAGTGCGAGCCGATGTCGGCGAACGCCCGCGAGAGGCCCCCAGAGCCCGCGTCGACCCGCCACGACGAGGCGTCCTCGTCGAGCATCCAGTCCTGCAGGTAGTGGCCGTGGACGGCGAGCACGCGCCCCAGGTCGCCGTCGGCGATGCGTCCGCGGATCTCCCGGATGATCGGGTGGTACCGGTACACGAACGGCACGGTGGCCACGACGCCGGCCAGCCGTGCGGCCTCGACCAGCTCGTCGGCCTCGGTGGCGTCGATGGCGAGCGGCTTCTCGCACACGACGTTGATCCCGGCGCGGATGACCGCGAGGGCCTGCGGGTGGTGCTGGTCGTTCGGCGTGCAGACGTGCACGACGTCGGGGGCGTCCGCGATCACCTCGTCGAGCGAGGCGTACCCGCGGGGGAGGTCGAGCTGGGCGGCGACCTGCTCGGAACGGGACGGACTCCGGCCGAGCACCCCGAGGACCTCGGCGCCAGCCGCGCGGGCGGCCCGCGCGTGCACACCGGCGATCATGCCGGTCCCGACCACGGCGACGCGCAGGCGTCGCCCTCCGTACCCACTGCTCATGGTGCTCCCTCGCGCCGGACTGGACCCCACCGTACCGACGTCTCCCGGCCACACGCCGGAACGCATGAGTACGTTCTGGGGCATGTCGAGCCTCCAGACCTCCCTGCTCATCCTCGGTGCCAGCGGCGACCTGTCCAAGCGGCTCCTGCTGCCGGGCCTGGCCACCCTCCTCGAGGTGAAGGACGACTGGGACGTCCAGCTCGTCGGAGCCGGCGTGGAGGACATCTCGGACGCCGACTGGAAGGCGCAGGTCCGCGAGTCCTTCGAGAACGCGCAGGCGTCGAAGAACGAGGAGGACGAGGGGGCTGCCGACGGCGGTGAGCGCCTCAGCGAGCGGCTCCTCGGTGTCATCGACGCCTCGAGCTACCGCAAGGCCGACGTCACCGACGCCGACGACCTCCGGACCCTGCTCGGCGACTGCCGGTACGACCCCGCGATCTACTTCGCCCTGCCGCCCGCCGTCACCGAGAAGAGCTGCGAGGTGCTCAAGGACCTGGACCTGCCGTCCGGGACGCGCCTGGCGCTGGAGAAGCCGTTCGGCACCGACGCCGAGAGTGCCGAGCACCTCAACGACGTGCTGCACTCGTTCCTCCCCGAGGAGCGCATCCACCGGGTCGACCACTTCCTCGGCCGGTCCACCGTGCTGAACCTGCTCGGCCTCCGCTTCGCGAACCGCATCATCGAGCCGTTGCTGTCGTCCGCGCACGTCGCCCGCGTCGACATCGTCTACGACGAGACGCTCGGACTCGAGGGCCGTGCGCGCTACTACGACAAGGCGGGCGCGCTCGTCGACATGATCCAGAGCCACCTGCTCCAGGTGATGGCCGTGGTCGCGATGGAGGCGCCGGCGTCGATCGACGCGGACGACCTGCGCACCCAGAAGGAGCTCGTGCTCCGTGCCGTCCGGCCGTGGGGTGGCGACGTCGTCGCGGCGGGCAAGCGCGCCCGGTACACCGCGGGCACGATCGGCGACCGCTCGCTGCCGTCGTACGCCGACGAGGAGGGCGTGGACCCGTCCCTCGGGACCGAGACGCTCGCGCAGCTCACCCTCGAGATCGCGAACTGGCGCTGGGCCGGGGTGCCCTTCACGCTGCGGTCCGGCAAGGCCCTCGCCGAGCAGCGCCGCGAGATCGTGATCACCTTCAAGGACTCGCCGCACGTGCCGGTCGGCCTGCACGGTGCGGAACTGCCCGATCGGCTCCGGATCTGGATCGCACCGGACGAGATGCAGCTCGAGCTCAACGTCAACGGCGCCGGCGACCCGTACACGATCGACCACACGAGCCTGGACGTCACGTTCAACCCCGGACGCCTCAGTGCCTACGGCGAGGTGCTCGCCGGGGTGCTCGAGGGCGACGCCACCCTGTCCGTCCGCGGGGACAGTGCCGTGCAGGGCTGGAAGGTCGTCGAGCCGTTCCTGCAGGCCTGGCGCAGCGGGAAGGCCCCGCTCGACGAGTACCCGGCAGGTTCCGAGGGACCCGGTTCCTGGGACAACATCGACTGCTGACGGACCGCGCGGCGTAGGTTCCGACGCGTGACCACGATCGACGACGTCCTGCAGACCGTTCCCGAACCCGCCGGAGCCGACGTGCGCGTCGATCCCGTCCGCTACGACCACGAGGGCACCCCGCTGCTCGGCGTGCTGGCGAAGGACGCGGCGATCGCCGGTCGTCGCCCGGCCGTGCTCGTCGTCCACGACTGGCACGGTGTCAACGAGCACGTCGAGGCGCGCGTCACGATGCTCGCCCGCCTCGGGTACGTGGGCTTCGGCGCCGACGTCTACGGCGAGGGCGTCCGACCGGGCGACGACACCGCCGCCCAGGTCGCCGGGTCGTTCTACCAGGACCTCGCGCTCATGCGGGCCCGGGTCCGCGCCGGCCTCGACCGCCTGCTCGAGGACCCCGACGTCGACCCCGCCCGGGTCGTCGTGATGGGCTACTGCTTCGGCGGATCCGCCGCGCTCGAACTCGCGCGCACCGGGGCCGACCTCGTCGGCGCGGTCTCGTTCCACGGTGGGCTGCTCACGCACGACCCCTCCGACGCGGCCGACGTCCGGGCGAAGCTGCTCGTCCTGACCGGCGCCGCGGACCCGGTCGTGCCGGACGAGAAGGTCCACGCGTGGCAGGACGAGATGCGAGCGGCGCCGGCGGTCGACTGGCAGGTCGTGACCTACGCGGGCGCGATGCACGCCTTCGCAGTGCCCGGGACGGACGCACCGGACCACGGTGCGCAGTACCAGGAGCGCGCCGACCGTCGGTCGTGGCGGGCACTCGAGGTGTTCCTCGCCGAGGTCTTCGACGAGGAGCTCGCCGCGCTCTGAGGGCCGACACGCCGAGGGCGGGCTCGGGGCGGCCTCGATTGGCGTTCGGGGCCGCAGCTGTTGTAGAGTCTTCCACGGCCGCAAGGCCACGCGCTCGTAGCTCAATGGATAGAGCATCTGACTACGGATCAGAAGGTTGGGGGTTCGAGTCCCTTCGAGCGCACTGCACCACCGAACCGATCGAAGGCCCCGTCGCACTGCGACGGGGCCTTCGTCGTTCCTGGCCTGGCCTGGCCTGGCCTGGCCCGGGCCGGAGCCGCGTCAGCGCAGGCGCGCCGCCTGCTGCCGGTCCTTCTCGTGCTCCCGCACCACCGCGCTCACCGCGAGCCACAGGAGCAGCGACACGAACCACCAGAAGCTCACCACGGCAGCAGCGCCGGCGAGCGACGCCGCGAGCGGCACGAGCTCGACCGAGTCCGGTCCCTTGCCGAAGATGACGATCGCCGAGACCCAGAGCCCGATCGCCGCCAGCAGGGAGATGATCCACACGACCAAGAGACCGTCGCGCCACCCGTTGTTCACGGGACCACCGTACCGGAGCGTTCGCACAGGAACGCCGCAGACGCCGAGCAGCCCGGTCAGGGCAGGTTGATCGCCACGATCAGCGCGACGAACCCGAGCGTCACCGTCCCGACGATGAGCACCGTCCCGGCACCCCAGGTCGTCCGGAGCCGCCGTCCGGGCTTCGCGACCTCCCGCACCCGCACGACCGGGCCGTCATCGGCGGAGACCGCTGCCTCCGAGCGCTCGTCCCGCCACCGCGCCCAGCGCTCGACCCGGTCGTCGAGGGCGTCGACCGCCGCCGCGAGGGCCTCCCACCGCTCGGGCCGGTCCGTGATCAGGTCACGGGCGCTGATCAGGTACATCCAGTCGTCCACGATCTCGACGTCGAGCCCCCGCACGTGGTCGACGAGCCGCGCCATCACGTCCGGCGTGAACAGGTACAGCGCGTCGCGTTCGTACCCGGCGGGGCAGTACAGACGGAAGTACCGGTCGAAGTCGCCCTCCAAGGACAGCACCTGCGAGCCACGAACGACCGACGAGGTGTGCAGCGGGCGTCGAGGGCCCTCCTCGGACCGCAGCAGGATGTTCGGCAACGCCACCGGCAGACGCATCGCGCAGTACCCGCCGAACGCCGGCGAGGTGTTCGTCATGATCGACCGGACGAGCTCGTGGTTCGCGAACTCCAGGCCTCGGGGCCCGGGGGTCCGGAGCACCCGATAGCAGTTCAGCGCGCCGCGTCGACGGAGCGGGGCGTCACGACGGGTCCCGGTCGGCCCCGGGCTGTAGGTCATGCCGTTGGCCGCCGCGAACCGGGCGAGGCGGTGGTGGACCCGCTTCCGCGGGCGTCGGCGCCGCACCCGGATCCACGCCCAGGTGCAGAGGACCCCGGCCAGGCCGAGGAAGGCGCCGATCACGCTCTGCACGAGCACGGCGGTCGCCACGTCCTCGCCGCCCTCGGCGATGGTGGCGGTGATGACGAGGGTGAACGCGAGCAGGCCGATCGGCAGGCAGAGTGCTCCGGCGCCGAGGACGATCCGTCGGACGAGTCCGACCAGGTCGCGCGCCTCGGGGTGCTCGGCGACGAGGGCCTTCCAGGTCCGTCGCGCGTCGCGGCGTCGGACCGGCTCGGTGAGGGCGGTGGTGTCGATCGGTGTGCGCAGTGCCTGCACGGTTCCCCCCGGTTCGTGACCTCCCGACCCTACCGGGTGGGCAGACGGACGGGAGGCGCGGTGCCAGCTGGCACCGCGCCTCCCGTCCGTGACCCGGTCGCGTCGACTACGCGACCTGCGCGCGCACCTCGGCCAGCGTCGGGTAGTCGGTGTAGCCCTCGGCGCCGTTGCCGTAGAACAGCTCCGGGCGCGGCTCGTTCAGCTCGGTGTCCTGCTCCCAGCGGTACGCGAGGTCCGGGTTCGCGATCGCCGCGCGACCGACGCCCACGGCGTCCGCGTGGCCCTGCGTGACGAGGGCGATGGCCTCGTCACGGGTGGTCAGCGCGCTGAAGCCGGAGTTGGCGATGAACGGGGCGCCCGCGGTCCGGCGGATGTGCTGCACGAGGTCGCCGGTCGGCTCGGCGTGCAGGATGTCGACGAAGGCGAGGCCGAGCGGCGCGAGGCCCTCGGCGACGGCGGTGTAGACCGCGTGGACGTCCGCCGGGTCGCTCTCGAGGACACCCTGGATGCCGTGCTCGGGGGAGAGGCGGATGCCGGTGCGGTCGGCGCCGATGGCCTCGGCGACGGCCGTGGTGACCTCGATCGCGAAGCGGGCGCGGTTCTCGGGCGACCCGCCGTACTCGTCGGTGCGCGTGTTCGACGCTGCCGACATGAACTCGTGCACGAGGTAGCCGTTCGCCCCGTGCACCTCGACGCCGTCGAGTCCGGCGGCGATCGCGTTGCGGGCGGCGCGGACGAAGCCCTGGACGGCCTCGCGCACCTCGTCGGTGGTCAGGGCGTGGGGGACGGGCATGTCCGCCTTCGAGCCGTCGGGGAGGTGGGTCTGCCCTGGCGCGGCGATCGCGGACGGGGCGACGATGCGCGGCGTGCCGGAGATCGCGGTGTGGGACACCCGGCCACCGTGCATGAGCTGCATCACGATGCGACCGCCCTCGGCGTGCACGGCGTCGGCGACGCGGCGCCACCCGGCGATCTGCTCGTCGGTCTCGATGCCGGGCTGCCCGGGGTACGAGCGGCCTTCCTGTACGGGCCACGTGCCCTCGGTGACGATGAGCCCGAGGCCGGCGCGCTGGGCGTAGTGCTCGACGAGCAGATCGTTCGGGATGCCGTGCTCACCGGCGCGCGTGCGGGTGAGGGGCGCCATCACGATGCGGTTCGACAGGGGGAGTGCGCCGAAGTCGGCGGGTTCGAAGAGCTTCACGCCCGGGTGGAACGACGGGTTGCCGGGTGCAATTCCCGCTCGGGGCGGATCGTCAGGCTCGGGGGCACACGAGCGTCGAGGAGCGCACCTGCCCCTCGGGGCGGATCACCTGGTGCTGGGAGAGGGGTTGGCCGCAGATCGGGCAGCCGCGGTCGATCGTGCGGTCGTCGATGCCCTCGGGGTGGCCGGCGCCGATCTGCGACGGGCCCATCTTGGCGATGAGCGTGCTGTTCCACCGTTCGTACCACTGTCCGAAGCGACCCACGGTCCGTCCTTTCGTTCGTACACGAACCATTGTGCCACGAACGGCTTCGCAGCACACGGCCGATCACACGGTGTCGACGCGTTCGAGCAGCTCGGTGAGTTCGTCCTTCAGTGCTTCGAGGCGTGCCAGCGGCCAGCCGAGGCGGTCGGCGACGGCGAGCGGGACCGCCCGGGCCTGTTCGCGCAGGGAGCGCCCGGCCACGGTGAGGGAGACCTCGAGCTGACGTTCGTCCGTGGTGCTCCGGGTGCGGCGGACGTAGCCGGAGGCCTCGAGGCGCTTGAGCAGCGGGCTGAGGGTGGCCGAGTCGAGCCGGAGTTCGCGGGCGATCTCGCGGACGGAGCGAGGGTCCTGCTCCCAGAGGGCGAGCATGACGAGGTACTGGGGGTGCGTCAGGCCCATGGGTTCGAGCAGGTCGCGGTAGAGCCCGATGACGCTCCGGCTCGTCGCCGCGAGCGCGAAGCAGAGCTGTCGGTCGAGGGCGAGCGGGTCGACGTCGGTCTCGGTCATCCGCCCACTCTACCGTTCGTGTACGAACGAGCGGGCGGGGTCTGCGCGCGCGGTGCTCGGTCGAGTGGTTGCGGGCGCGGGGTTGCGACAACCCGCGAGTCGATCGACTGGCGGAGTGTCGGAACATGCGCACGCAGAGGATGCGCGGGCACAATGCGACAACACGCGTGTCGATCGACTGGCGGAGTGTCGAATCCACGGTGCGAGACGCACGCACTGGAGGCGCGGGCCGACCCGTGTGGGTCGACCCGCGCCTCCTGGGTGGTCGCGTCGTGCCTACGCGCGGTGCGCCGGCGGGTGCCCCGACTCGTGCGCGTTCGCGTCCGGCTCCACGGGGAGCGCGTGCGAGCCGGTGTGGGTGCTCTCGTGCCCACCGGCCGGGTGCGAGCGCTCGAGCTTGGCGCCCTCGACGTCGACGTCCGGCACGATCCGGTCGAGCCACTTCGGGAACCACCACGCGCTCTCGCCGAGCAGGTGCATCGCGGCCGGGATGAGCAGCATCCGGACGACGAACGCGTCGACCAGCACACCGAACGCCAGGCCGAAGCCGATCGGCTTGATGGTGGAGGAGTCCGAGAAGATGAAGCCCGCGAACACCGAGATCATGATGATCGCGGCCGCCGTGACCACTGCGCGACCGGCGTGCAGGCCCCGCTGGACCGCGACCTTCGCCGAGGCTCCGTGGGCGTACGCCTCGCGCATGCCCGACACCAGGAAGAGCTGGTAGTCCATCGCGAGCCCGAACAGGATGCCGATCTCGATGATGGGCAGGAAGCTCAGGATCGGTGCGGGGTCGTGCACCCCGAAGACGCTGCCGAGCCAGCCCCACTGGTAGATCGCGGTCAGGCCACCGAACGACGCCAGGACGGACAGGATGAAGCCGGCCGTCGCGGTGATCGGCACGAGGAACGACCGGAACACGATGATGAGGATGATCAGCGACAGGCCGACGACCACCACGAGGTAGAGCGGCAGCACGTTCGAGAGCTTCTCGGACACGTCGATGTTGGCGGACGCGTTGCCGGCGACCCCGAGCGTGACCTTCCCGTCGTCGGTGGAGACGGTCTGCTCGCGGAGGTCCTTCACGAGGGTCTCGGTCGAGACGCTGTCCGGGCCACCGGCGGGCTTCACCTGGAACGCGATGATGTCGCGGTCCTTCGAGGCGCCGATCGGCAGGACGGCCTTGACGTCGTCGTTCTTCGCGATCGCTTCACCGATGGTGACCTCGGTCGCGGTGACGTCGTCCTCGCTGACCGAGTCCGGCAGGGTGGCGACGACGAGGAGCGGCCCGTTCTGGCCGGCACCGAACTCGTCGTCGAGGGCCTTGTACGCCTTGTACTGGCTGGACTCCACGGACTCGGACGCACCCGTCGGCAGGCCGAGGCGCATCTGCGTGGCGGGGAGGGCGATGGTGCCGAGCACCGCGACGCCGGCGACGAGCGTGATGACCGCGCGCCAGGTCGACATCGGCTTGTTCGGGACGCGGGTCGAGTCGGTGTTGCCGATCTTCGCGCGCTCCTTCTTCCGGAGGATCCGCATGCCGATGAGCGACAGCAGCGCCGGGGTGAAGGACGTCGCGATGAGGATCGCGAAGAACACGGCGACGGCACCGACCGTGCCCATCAGGCCGAGGAACGGGATGCCCGTGATGTTCAGGGCGAGCAGCGCGACGATGACGGTCGCGCCCGCGAAGACCACGGCGTTGCCGGAGGTGCCGTTCGCGAGCCCGATGGACTCGTGCACGCCCATGCCCTGCTTCAGCTGGGTCCGGTGTCGGTTGAGGATGAAGAGCGAGTAGTCGATGCCGACCGCCAGGCCCAGCATCACCCCCAGCACCGGCGTGACCGAGATGAACTCGACGAGGCTCGAGAACGACAGGGCCGCGAGGGACGCCACGCCGACGCCGAGCACGGCGGAGACGAGCGGGACGGCGGCGCCGATGATCGTGCGGAGCATGAGGAACAGCACGATCGCGGCGATGATCACGCCGCCGATCTCACCGGGGCCGAGGATCGACGGGACGCCCTGGGCGATGTCGTTCGAGACGTACACGTCGACGCCGCTGATGTCGGCCGCCTCGGCGTCGTCCGCGATCTGGGTCTTCGTGTCGGCCGGGACCTCGTAGGTCGACTTCGTGAACTGCACGGTGCCGATGACGGCGCTGCCGTTCGACGACACGAAGCGGATGTCCTTCGACAGGTCGAGGAGCTTGGAGCCCTGCTCGAGCTCCTGTTCGCTGTCGTCGAGCTTCTTCGTGGTGTCGTCGATCTTCTGCTGTGCGGCCTCGATCTGCTGCTCGCCCGAGGTGATCTGCTGCTGCTGCGCGTCGATCTGTGCCTGTGCCTGGGCGAGCTGGGCCTGGGCGGCCGCCGCCGCGGCACCTCCCGCTGCCTCGGCCTGGGTCTTCTGCGCGTTCAGCTGGGCCTGCGCGCTGGCGATCTGCTCCTTGCCGGATGCCAACTGCGACTTCTGCGCGTCGAGCTCCTCCTGACCGCTCTCGATCTGCGCACGGCCGTCGGTGATCTGCTCGCGGCCGTCGACGATCTTCTGCCGCTGGTCGTCGAGCTGCTGCTGGGTGTCGAACCCGCTCGTGGCGCCCTTGACGCCGTCGAGCTTCTCGACCTTCTGCAGGAAGTCGGCGACGTCGGACTTCTGGGCGTCGCTGAAGGCCTTGCCGTTCGTCGTCTCGAAGACGATCGTGCCGGTGCCGCCGTTCGCGGACGGGAACTTGTCGGCGAGCTCGTCCTGCACCTGGCTCGTCTTGGTGTTCGGGATCGTGATCGACGACGAGATGGTGCCGGCGAAGAGCGAGTACGTGACACCCGCGATGCCCATGATCACCACCCACGCGATGATCACGAGCCAGTGGCGTCGTGCGGAGAACCGTCCGAGACGGTAGAGGAGACCGGCCATGCGGTTGCCCCGATCCTTTCGTTGTCAGCTGCTGTGGAGCGGGGTGCGCCGGTGGACCCCTGGGAGGGAAGTGTCAGTCGTCGGCCATGTAGCCGCTGCGGACGCTGTGCACGAGTCGTGCGAGCAGGGCGTCCCAGTCGTCGAGCGCGTCCTGGTCGAGGCGGGGTCCGGTCGTCGTGAGCCAGTGCTCGGCGATCACGACGATCCCGCTCATCAGGGACTCGACGAGGAGTGCGGCGTCGAGGGCGTCGGCGGCCGGGTGGCGTCGGGCGACCTCGTCGCGGAGGCGTTCGGTGACCCGTGCGAAGGCGGTCTGGGTGAGCACCGCGGCCTTCGGGTCGTCCTTGCCGGGGTCGCCGAGGATCCGGTACATCCCGGCGATCGCGGGCGCCAGGTCGGCACCGCGGGCGGCGGACTCGAGCTCGTCGAACATCGACGACCGGCTACCGTCGCCGACCGGGGTCTTCGCCATGTCGGCGAGGAAGCGGTCGATGATGACCGAGAGCTCCTGCTCGCAGACGGCCAGCAGGACCTCGTCGAGCGACCCGAAGTGGTTGAACACGGTCCGGCGGGCGATGTCGGCCCGTGAGGCGAGGTCCTCGACGCTGAACCCGCGGCCCCCGCGCTCCTCGACGAGGTCGCGGGCGGCCTGCAGGATCGCCGCACGGTGCTTCGCCTTGAGGGCAGCACGGCGGTCGATCGACAGGGTCACGGCCACGACACTAGGTGCATCGATGCACTCGGTGCAACGACGTGGAGAGTATCTTCAGGTACGTACCCCGGCGGGAACCGTGGTTCTGAACAGATGTGCACGTGGTTGACTGGGTGAGCACGTCCGCCGTACGAAGGAGTACCCGATGCCCGTCCGTCTGTCCCCGCAGCACCTCGACGAGATCGCCGCGAGCGGTGTCGCCGTCCCGACCTACGACCGCGACGGGATCACCGCCGGCATCGTGCACTTCGGCGTCGGCGGCTTCCACCGGGCGCACCAGGCGATGGTGATCGACCGGCTGCTCCAGCAGGGCGAGGCCCGCGAGTACGGCATCTGCGGCGTCGGCGTGCTCGAGCAGGACCGTCGGATGGCCACGGCGATGGCCGAGCAGGGCGGGCTGTACACGCTCGTCCTCAAGCACCCCGACGGCACCCGCGAGTCCCGCGTGATCGGCAGCATCGTCGACTACCTGCTCGCCGTCGACGACCCCGACGCCGTCGTCGAGAAGATGGCGCACCCGGACACCCGGATCGTCAGCCTGACCATCACCGAGGGTGGCTACAACTTCGACCACGTCACCGGCGAGTTCGTCGCCGACGAGCCGGGCGTTGCGGCCGACCTGCGCGGCGACGGCCCGCCGCACACCGTGTTCGGACTCGTCGTCGAGGCCCTGCGGCGCCGGCGGGACCGTGGGCTGGAGCCCTTCACCGTGATGTCCTGCGACAACATCCAGGGGAACGGGCACGTCGCCCGCGAGATGTTCACCGCCTACGCCCGGCTGCAGGACCCGGCGTTCGCCGACTGGATGGACGAGCACGTCTCGTTCCCGAACTCGATGGTCGACCGGATCACCCCGGTCACCGCCGACGAGGACCGCGCCTGGGTCCGGGACGAGCTCGGCATCGAGGACGCCTGGCCGGTCGTCGCCGAACCGTTCTTCCAGTGGGTGCTCGAGGACGACCACCCCGCGGGCCGCCCGCCGTACGAGCAGGCCGACGTCCAGATCGTCGACGACGTCGAGCCGTACGAGCTCATGAAGTTGCGGCTGTTGAACGCCTCGCACCAGGGCCTGTGCTACTTCGGGTACCTGTCCGGGTACCGCTACGCGCACGAGGCCACGCAGGACCCGGCGATCGCGACCTTCCTGCGCCGGTACATGGACGAGGAGGGCACGCCGACCCTGCACCCGGTGCCCGGCATCGACCTCGAGGACTACAAGTCCACCCTCATCGAGCGCTTCCAGAACCCCGAGGTCCGCGACACCCTCGCCCGGCTCTGCGCCGAGTCGAGCGACCGCATCCCGAAGTGGCTGCTGCCGGTGGTGCGCGAGAACCTCGCCGCCGACCGACCCGTCACCCTGTCCGCGGGCATCGTGGCCTCGTGGGCGCGCTACGACGAGGGCACCGACGAGTCCGGCGAGCCGATCCAGATCGTCGACCGGCTGGCCGAGCCGTTGCACCGCATCGCGCTCACGCAGCGGGACGACCGGCTCGCCTTCATCCGGAACCGCCAGGTCTTCGGTGACCTGGTTGACGACGACCGGTTCGTCACGGCCTACCGCGACGCCCTCGACGGGCTGATCGCGGACGGTGCCCACGCGACGGTGACGCGCCTGTCGCGTTCCTGAGACGCGACCGTCCACGGTCCAGGAGGCGCGGTGCCGGCCCGCACCGCGCCTCCTGGCCCGTCCCGTGGTGCGTCCAGGGCGCTAGGGTCGCGTCGTGAACCGGACCGACCGCCTGTACGCGCTCGTCGAGGAGCTGCGCGCGGCGGCACCCGGTCGGCGGAGCGCTCGTCGCCTGGCCGAGCACTTCGGGGTGAGCGTCCGCACCGTCGAACGGGACCTGCGGGCGCTGCAGGAGGCCGGCCTCCCGATCTGGTCCGAGCCCGGACGCACCGGCGGGTACACCATCGACGCCCGCGCGACGCTCCCGCCCCTCGGGCTCACGGTGGACGAGGCGCTCGCCGTGGCGATCGGCCTCGGGACCCTCGGTGCGAGCCCCTTCCGCGACGCCGCCAGGAGCGCGGCGCGCAAGGTCACCGCGGTGCTCGCCGAGGACGACGCCCGTCGGACGGCACGACTCGCGGCACGGGTGCTCCTGCTCGAGGCGGGGGGCCGGGCCCCGGCACCCGTCGCACTCGCGGGGGCGCTCACGGGCGGACGCGTGGTGCGGATGCGGTACCGGGACGCGACCGGCACCGAGACCGACCGCACGGTCGAGCCGCTCGGGTACGTCGGCAAGGGCGAGGACTGGTACCTCGTCGCCTGGTGCCGACTGCGCGACGGGGTCCGGGCGTTCCGCGGCGACCGGGTGCTGGCCGTCGAGGAGACGGACGAGGTCGCGCCGCCGCGGGTCGTCCGGACCGAGGAGCTCGACATCCCGCACGGGGTGCTCCGACCCGTCCTCGGGGACTGACGGACCGATCCGCGGAAACCCCGACAGGACGGTGTCGCGGACGGCGAGGATGCTCGACCCCGGGTGGCCACGGTGGTCACCCGGGAAGGCACACCGTGGAGTTCGCATCGATCCGCATCATCACCGACGACCTGGACGGGATGGTGGCGTTCTACGAGCGCGTCACCGGCACGACCGCCCGACGTCCGGCTCCGGTCTTCGCGGAGATCGTGACCGGCGGCCTCGTGCTCGCGCTCGGGACGCCGGCGACGGTCGCGGTGCTCGGCGTCGACGCGCCCCGGGCGGGTGCGGCGGGCAGCGCGATCGTCGAGTTCCTCGTGGCGGACGTGGACGCGACGTTCGACCGCCTGCAGGACGGTCCCGCCGACGTGGTGCTGCCGCCGACGACGATGCCGTGGGGCAACCGGTCCGCGATCCTCCGGGACCCGGACGGCACGCTGGTGAACCTGTTCAGCCGTCCCGCGTGACCGTTCCGGTTCGTCGATCCCGGGGATCGCGAACCGCGACGGTCAGCGCTCGTCGTCGTCCCACGGCACCGGCGTGGTCGTGCCCGTCTCCCAATCGCGGCGGAGCACGCCGTAGCCGACCGAGGCGACGGGGCGTCCGCCCTCGACGGGCCATCCCTCGCGGTAGTGCGCCTCCTTCACCCAGCCGGCGCGGACGAACACGCGCCGCATCGCGACGTTGTCCTCGCGCGTCTGCCCCTCGAAGCGCGTGACCTCGGGCAGGGTGCGGAACACGTGGTCGGTCGTCGCGCGGAGTGCCGGGACGCCGAGGCCCTGCCCGCGGAACCGGCCGGCGATCCGGAGGTCGAAGAGCGGGACGGGGTCAGCCAGGTCCTCGAGCCGGACGATCCCGACGCGGCCGAGCTCGTCGTGCTCCAACCAAGAGGTGTCGTGCTCGTCGTCGCGGTAGGCACCGGCATCGACGGCGGCCTCGGCGTCGGCGCGGGCGATGGTGCGCCGGACGTGGAACGGGAACTCCTCGCCGGTGAGGAACGCGATCAGGTCGGCGCGGTCGGCGCCGGTCGGGTCGAGCCGGACGAGTGAGACGGAGGACATGGCGATCAGGGTAGCGGCGTCGTGCTCAGCGGCGTCGTGTTCAGCGGCGTCGTGTTAGCGGGGGAGCGAGGCGGCCCAGCGGCCGATCGCGTCGTAGGCGCGCTCGCGGACCTCGGGGGCGGAGAGCACGACGTCGTGCACGGCGCCGTGCAGGCGTCGGACCGTGACCTCGCTGCCGAGGGACAGGGCGCGGTGCGCGACGACGTCCACGTTGAGCGCGACGTCCGCCCGCGCCATCCCGTCGTCCCACCGGGGTTGCAGCATGCTCTTGTCGCTGAGGAGGACGAGCACGGGCACCTCGAGGTCGAGTCCGGCCTCGACCGTGGCCTGGCCGTCGAACACCGCGGCGAGCCAGTTCGGGTGCAGGGGGAAGCCCCGGTCGGGTCGCCACTGCTGGTCGTACGTCCACGAGCCCTCGCCCGCGGCGGACACCGTGCGGGTGTAGAAGCCCGGGTCGACGGCGGGCATCGGCGCGAGCGGGTTCCGACGGGCGCCGAGCTTGATGACCGGCGCCACGATCGCACGGCCGACCGCGCTCGCCTGGAACTCGAGCCACGGGCTGTTCAGGATGAGACCGTCGACCCGGTCGGCGTGCCGGGCCGCCCACAGCGACAGGGTCAGACCGCCGGTCGAGTGGCCCATCGGCACGAGCCGACGACCGGTCTCGCCGTGGTGCTCCGCGGCGATGGCGTCGAGCGCGGCGGCGATGTCCTCGTCGTAGGTGGCGAGGTCGTCGACGTTCCCCGGGGTCTGCCGCGGTCGCAGGCTCCGCCCGTACTTGCGCAGGTCGAGGGCGTGGAACCGGGCGCCGAGCCGCTCGACGCGCTCCGCGAGCTCGACCTGGAAGAAGTAGTCCGACCAGCCGTGCACGTACAGCACGTCGACGCCGTGCAGCGGACCGCGTGCGTGCAGCAGGAGGTCCGCAGCGGATCGGCGTCGTCGGACGAGCGTCGCCACCACCGGTCCCTCGTGGTCCTCGCCGAGCGGGAGTTCGAGGCGCTCGAACGGCGCCCCGAGGACGTCCTCGCGCCACCCGTGGTCCGCCATCCGTCGAGCGTATCCGGAGCCCCTCCGCGTGGTACCGGGGTACCACGCAGCGCGCCCGGAGATCGGTTCCGGTGCCGATGTGCGGGCGGGTGCGGTCTCCGTACGGTTGCCGCATGATCGAGATCCAGAACCTGACGAAGCGCTACGGCGAGAAGGTCGCCGTCGACGACGTGTCGTTCACCGTCCGCCCCGGGGTGGTCACCGGCTTCCTCGGCCCGAACGGCGCCGGCAAGTCCACGACCATGCGGGCCGTGATGGGCCTCGACAGCCCGAACTCGGGCAGCGCCGTCGTCGACGGGCGCCCGTACCGCGAGCTCCGCGACCCGCTCCGCCGCGTCGGGGCGCTGCTCGAGGCGAAGGCCGTGCACAAGGGCCGCAGCGCGTACGACCACCTGCGCGCCCTCGCCGCGACGCACCGGATCCCGAAGGCCCGGGTCGAGGAGGTCATCGGCATGACCGGTCTCGAGCGGGTCGCGAAGCAGCGCGTCGGTGGGTTCTCCCTCGGCATGGGGCAGCGGCTCGGCATCGCCGCGGCGCTCCTCGGCGACCCGCAGACGCTCATCCTCGACGAGCCGGTCAACGGCCTCGACCCCGAGGGCGTCGTGTGGGTGCGGCAGCTCGCCCGGAGCCTCGCCGCCGAGGGCCGTGCGGTCTTCATCTCGAGCCACCTGATGAGCGAGATGGCGCTGACCGCGGACCGCATCGTCGTGATGGGCCGTGGCCGGGTCCTCGCCGACACGGACCTCGCCGACCTCGTCGCGTCCTCGACCGAGCGCTCCGTCTCCGTCCGGACGCCGGAGCCCGACCGGCTCATGACCGCCATCGCCGGTCCGGACGTCACGGTCACGTACGAGGACGACGGCGCACTGCACGTGCGCGGACTCGGCGCGGAACAGATCGGCGAGGCGGCCGCAGCGTCCGGGATCGTCCTGCACCGGCTGGCCTCCACCGAGGCAAGCCTCGAGCAGGCGTACCTCGAACTCACGCACGACGAGGTCGAGTACCGGTCGGAGGTCGCACGATGAGCGCCACGATGACGACCGACCGGCCCCGCACGCTGCACCAGCACGACGCCGCACGCGTCCGGTTCTCGGGCGTGCTGCACTCCGAGTGGATCAAGCTGCGGTCCCTCCGCTCCACGATCTGGAGCCTGCTCGTCCTCGTCCTCGTGCCGATCGGCATCGGCGTCCTGCTCGCCTCGCTGGCGGACGACGGGGGCCGGACCGTCACCGGGGACGCCGCCCGGAACGCGCTCGTGCAGTACAGCACCAGCGGTGCGACGATCGCCGTCCTGGTCGTGGCCGTCATCGGCGCCCTCGTCGTGACCGGCGAGTACGGCACGGGCATGATCCGGTCGACGTTCTCGGCGGTGCCCCGGCGGTGGGAGGCGCTCGCCGCGAAGGGCATCGTGCTCGCCGCGACCGTGTTCGTCACGAGCGCCGTCAGCGTGTGGGCGACGGCGTTCACGACGCTGCCGATCGCCGACGCGAACGGGGTCGAGGCCTCGCTCGACGCCAGCGTCGCGATGCCGCTGCTCGGTGCGTCGGTGTACCTGACCCTCATCGCGCTGCTCGCCTACGCCGTGGGCATCGTGCTGCGTTCCACCGCGGGGGCGATCGCCACCGTGCTCGGGCTCATGCTGGTGGCCCCGGTGGTGGTCCAGCTCGTGCAGGGGTTCACGCACGCGACGTGGCTCGGCACGCTGAACAACCTGCTCCCGCAGAACGCCGGGCAGCCGCTCATGCAGTTCGGCACCGAGGACACCTCCGGCTGGCACGACGGCGTCCTAGCCTTGGGAGGGTGGAGCGGATTCGCGGTGCTGGCGGCCTGGGTGGTCGCGGCGTCGGCGACGGCACTCGTCCTGGCGCAGAAGCGGGACGCGTGACGATGACCGAACCCGTCCCCGGCGCCGTGCACGACGGCGCCGGGGACCTCACGCTGCCCGTCGCACCCGGACGGATCCGGCGCTGGTGGGCCGGACACCCGCGTGCGGCGGACGTCCTGCTCATCCTGTTCTGGGGCGGCCCCGAGGTCGCCTTCGCGATCGGCGGCGTCTGGCGCGCGGACTCCTCGGTCACGAACACGGTCGTGGTGCTGGTCCTCGTCGGCATCGCGGTCGCGGGCATCCCGTTCCGTCGTACCCGGCCGCAGGTCACGGTCGTGGCCGGGCTCGTGTCCGTCGTCGCGATGGCGTGGACCGAGGCGGGGTACTCGCCGATGCTGTTCGCCGCCTTCGCCGCGTGCGTGTGGTGGTCGCGGGCAGCGGGGTGGTGGAGCATCGCCGTCGCGTCCGTGCTCGGTGCGGCGGCCACCGCGGTCCGGGTGTGGGTCGTGGCCCCGGGATCGGGTGGACTCGGCGAGGTCTTCGCACCCGCGCTGCCGGCCTTCCTGGTCATCGCGGTGCTGATCGGCACGACGACCGGGGACCGCCGCCGCTACACCGAGGCGCTCATCGACCGGGCACGCCAGCTCGCCCGCGAGCGCGATCAGCAGGCCCGGCTCGCCGCGGCAGCCGAACGCGCACGGATCGCCCGCGAGATGCACGACATCGTGTCGCACTCGGTCACGGTCATGGTCCGACTGGCCGAGGGCGCCGCGGCGGGGCTGCCGGACGACGACCCGTCCGCGACGGCGATGCGCGGCGTCGCGGACGTCGGCCGGAGCGCGATGACCGACATGCGGCGCATGCTCGGTGTGCTGTCCGAGCCGGGTGCCGGCAGCGGCGGCGCCGACGCCGCGGACTCCCTCGCCCCGCAGCCGGCCGTCCGTGACCTCCCGCAACTCGTCGACGGCTTCCGCGCGCTCGGCACCCCCGTCACGCTCGAGGTCGCCGGTGGTCCGCCGGACGACGACGCCCTGCAGCTCGCGGTGTACCGCATCGTCCAGGAGGCCCTCACGAACGTCGTGCGGTACGCCCCCCGTGCCCGCGCGGTGACCGCCACCGTGACCACCTCGTCCGACGAGGTCGTCGTCACCGTGACGGACGACGCTCGACGGACCGCCCCCGCACCGCAGATCGGTGCCGGGCGTGGGCTCGTGGGCATCCGCGAGCGCGTGCACGCCCTCGGCGGCAGCGTCCACGCCGGTCCGCGCCCCGCGGACGGCTGGGAGGTCCGGGCGACGATCCCGGTCCGGAAGGAGGCCTGAGTGATCCGCGTCGCGATCGTCGACGACCAGCAGCTCATCCGCACGGGGTTCCGGCTCCTGCTCGACGCCCAGCCCGACATCGAGGTGGTCGGCGAGGCCGAGGACGGCGCGGCCGGCGTCCAGCTGGCACGCGCCCACCACCCGGACGTCGTGCTCATGGACGTCCGCATGCCCCGCGTCGACGGGGTCACCGCGACCGCCGCGATCGTCGAGCAGCTCCCCGGCACCCGCGTGCTCGTGCTCACGACGTTCGACCTCGACGAGTACGCGTTCGGCGGGTTGCGAGCGGGGGCGAGCGGGTTCCTCCTCAAGGACATCAGCTCCGCGCAGCTGCTCGACGCGATCCGTGCCGTGGCCTCGGGTGAGGCGGTCGTCTCACCCCGCGTCACGCAGCGGATGCTCGACCTGTTCGGCACCCGGCTGCCGGATCCGGGGGACGGCGGCCCGGACCCCGCGGCCGCGCTCACACCCCGGGAACGGGACGTGCTGCTCGCGATGGCGCGGGGACTGTCGAACCAGGAGATCGCGTCGTCGCTGCACACGAGCGAGTCGACGGTGAAGACGCACGTCGGCCGGGTCCTCGCGAAGCTCGGCCTGCGGGACCGCGTGCACGCGGTCATCTTCGCCTACGAGCACGGCCTCCTGTAACGATCCGTACCGCCTCGGGACCTTCCCAGCCGCCGTGACGGACTTCCCCGGGGAAGTCCCGGCTGTCGTCCGACCTCGGCTGGGACGCTCCGGGAACCGCAGCAGCGGTGATCCACACGAGGGGGAGGCCCAGGGGATGACGTTCAGACGTGCAGGAGGAGCCGCGCTCGGCTTCGTCGGCGGGAGTGTGCTCGCCGGGTTGCTGGTCGGGGTCGGCGTGACGCCGGTACTGGCGGTGGCCGGGGTGGGGACGACCTCGGCGATCGGGGTCTTCGACTCGATGCCGGAGTACATCGAGATCGGTGAGCTGCCGCAGCGCAACGAGGTCTGGGCGTACCGCGGCGGGAAGCCGGTGCACCTGGCGAACGTCTGGGCGCAGAACCGGCAGGAGCTCAGCCTCGACCAGATCAGCGACACCCTCGAGCACGCGGCCGTCGACGGCGAGGACAAGCGCTTCTACGAGACCGGCGGCGTCGACGCGACGAGCATGGTCCGGTCCCTCGTGAGCGTGGTCGCCGCGGGCGGCAAGGGTGGCTCCGGTGGGTCGACCATCACGATGCAGCTGGTGCGGAACATCAAGATCCAGCAGGCGAGCGAGCTCCCGACGGCCGAGGAGCGGGACGCCGCGTACAAGGAGGCGACGAAGCGTTCCGCGCAGCGCAAGCTCGCCGAGATGAAGCTGGCGATCGGCCTCGCGAAGGAGTACTCGAAGCGGGAGATCCTGTCGGCGTACCTCAACATCGCGTACTTCGGCGACCAGACGTACGGGGTGCAGGCCGCCGCGCAGCGCTACTACGGCAAGGACGCCACCGACCTGTCCCCGGCCGAGGCCGCGTCGCTCATCGCGATCGTGCAGTGGCCGGAGCGGCGGGACCTGTCGCGCCCGAGCCACTACGCCGACAACGTCGCCCGCCGCGACGTCATCCTCCGGTCGATGCACGACCAGGGGCACCTGAGCGGTGCCGAGTTCACCGAGGCACTGGCGTCGAAGCCGGCCGAGTACGTCCGCTTGACGTCCCCGCAGCAGGGGTGCGAGGCCGTCGCCCGCGGCGCGGAGTTCTTCTGCCAGTACGCGGTCGAGGCCGCTCGGGGACTGCCGCAGCTCGGCCCGACGCAGGACCGCCGCGACGACGCCTGGCGGAAGGGCGGGTACCGCGTGCAGACGACCCTCGACCTCGACCTGAACGGGCAGCAGAAGGCGCTGCTCGACCGCTACGACCCGGCCACCGAGTCCCGGTTCGCACTCGGCGCCACGCTGGACACGGTCGAGGCCGGGACCGGTCGGGTCCTGACGATGGCGCAGAACAAGGACTACGACCGCTCGTCGAACGCCCCCGTGAGCGCGACCTCGCTGAACTACGCGACCGACGAGGCGAACGGCGACTCGACCGGGTTCCAGGTCGGCTCGACCTACAAGATGTTCACGCTCCTGCAGTGGCTCGCCGCCGGCAAGAGCCCGGACGCGGTCGTCGACGGCACCCGGCACGGGCGGAGCTCGTGGACGCAGTGCGGGCAGACGATCGACTCGTACTGGAACCCGAAGAACGACTCGCCGGGGCAGACCGGCCGCTTCACGGTCCGCGCGGCGACGGCGCAGTCGGTGAACGCCGCCTACGCGTCGATGGCCGAGCAGCTCGACCTGTGCGACATCCGCGACACCGCGGCGGCGCTCGGCGTGCACCCGGCGACCGGGGGAGCCCTGCCGGCGAACCCCGCGGCCGTGCTCGGCACGACGAGCATCGCGCCGCTCACCATGGCGGCCGCGTACGCCGGCGTCGCGAACGGCGGCGTGTACTGCGCGCCGGTCGTCATCGACCAGGTGACCTCGCGGGACGGCGAGCAGCTCGGCGGCCAGCAGCGCTCGTGCCGGCAGGCCGTCCCGACCGCCGTCGCGACCACCGCGTTCGAGGTCATGCAGGGCGCGTTCCGCGGCGGTACCGCGAACGGCGGGCAGACCCCGGACGGTGCGACGGTGTTCGGCAAGACCGGCACGACCGACGACGCCGACCAGATCTGGCTCATCGGCGGGACGACCCGCGCGGTGACGGCCTACTGGCAGGGGAACACCGACGGCGGGAAGGCGAACCTGCGCCACTTCGACAACGTCGAGGGGACGTACGCGAGCACCCGTGCCGCCGTGTGGCGGCAGGCGCAGACGGCGGTCAACGCGGCGGTGCCCGTGGGGTGAGCTGCAGCGGACGAACGACGGGAGGCGCGGTGCCAGCCGGCACCGCGCCTCCCGTCCGTCGTCCGGTGGCGACTACGACAGCTTCTTGCTGTCCTCGAGCCAGCCCGCGAGCTGCTGCATGTAGCCGGCCTGCGAGGCGTAGTCGAGCGCCGGGAAGGTCCAGCTGTGCACCTGGCCGGCCTCGAGCGCCGCGTTGTCGGCGAACGTCGGCTGCTTCTCGAGGTCGGCGACCTGGTAGCCCTGCTGCGACAGCAGGATCACGTCACCGGAGATCTGCCCGGCGTTCTCCCACGAGTAGATGCCCCAGTAGAAGCCCTTGGGCTTCGGGTTCACGAAGTCGACGCCGAAGGACGTGTACATCTGCAGGGTCGGCTCGTCGCTCGGGCGGGTGACGTAGGCGCCGTCGCCGTCGGCGTACATCGAGACGACCGAGAGGTCGGACTCCTTCGCGGCCTTCTCGAGGTCGTCCGCTGCGGTCTCGAAGCGGTCCTCGGCCGCGTCGACCGTGGACTCCTTCGCACCGAGCGACTCGGCGAGGTCGGCGATCGTCTTGATGACGTCCTCGCCCTTGCCGCCCCACTTGACCTGGGCGACCGGAGCGATCGCCTGGACCTGCTTCTGCTGTTCCTTGTCCTTGAAGCCGTAGCCCGGCTGGGTGGTGTCGAGCGTGCCCTTCTCGTCCGTCGGGTAGACCGAGGTGACGACGAGGTCGGGCTTCAGCGCGGCGAGCTGCTCGAGGTCGATGTCGCCGTAGGCCTCGCCGAGCTGCGTGATGCCGTCGGTGTCGAGGTCGTCGAAGCGGGCGTCCTTCGCCATGGTGAGCTGCCCGAAGGTGCCGACCGGCTTGAGCCCGTACTCGATGAACGAGATCGCGATGTCGTTGAGCACGACGATGCGCTTCGGGGTGTGGTCGACCTTGACGGTCGTGCCGGTGGCGTCCTTGTACGACCAGGCGCCGTCGGCTGCGGCGCTGCTGCCGCTGCCGGCGCTGTCGTCGGAGCTGTTCGTGCTGGAGCAGCCGGCGAGGAGGAGGGCCGAGACGGCCACGGAGGTCACGAGGGCGGCGCGGAAGGAGCCGCGGCGGAAGGTCTTCACGTTAGGAGAGGCTAACCTAAGTTGAGCGCGCCCGCCAGTTCGTCGTGGCGGACCACGTCGTGCTCGTCGGCCTCGGGGACGATCATCGGGGCCCCGGTCACCGGGTCGGCGACGACGCGGGCGTGCAACCCGAACGCGCGTTCCAGCAGCTCCGGCGTGAGGACGTCGGCCGGGGTGCCGTCCGCTGCGACACCGCCCTCGTGCAGGACCACGAGCCGGTCCGAGTACCGGGCCGCCAGCGTCAGGTCGTGCAGGACCATGACGACGGTCGATCCCTGTTCGCGGTTGAGACGCCGGACCAGCCGGAGGACCTCGAGCTGGTGCGCCAGGTCGAGGTAGGTCGTCGGTTCGTCCAGCAGGAGCGTCTCGGCCTGCTGCGCGACCACGAGCGCGATCCAGGCGCGCTGCCGCTGCCCGCCCGACAGGCTCGCGACGTCCCGGTGGGCGACCTCGGTCAGACCGGTCGCCGCGATGGCCTGCTCGGCGACGTCGGCGTCGTCGGCGGTCCACGGCTTCGCCCACGACTGGTGCGGGTTCCGGCCGCGCATCACCAGGTCGAGGACGCTCGTGCCGGCCGGGGCCACGGGGGACTGCGGCAGGATCGCGAGCTTCTTCGCGACCGCTCGGTTCGACTCCCGGCGGATCGGGGTCCCGTCGAGGTGGACCTCGCCGGCCTGGGGCTTGAGCACCCGGCCGAAGGCCTTGAGGAGCGTGGACTTCCCGCAGCCGTTCGCGCCGAGGAACGTCGTGACGGTGCCCCGCTCGATCCGCAGGTCGAGGTCGGAGAGGACGGGGTGCCGGTCGTAGCCGAGCGCGAGCCCGCGGGCCTCGAGCACGGGGACGGTGGCGTTGGTCGTGGTGTCCGGGGTGGGGGTCATCGGGACATCTCCTTGCGGTGACGGATGAGGAGCCAGATCAGGTACGGGGCGCCGATCACGGTCGTGATGATGCCGACCGGCACCTGCCACGGGAACGCCGACCGGGCGAGCAGGTCCGCGGCGAGGACGAGGGCGGCACCGAGCGCTCCGGCGAGCAGCAGGGGTGGGCGGTTCGTGCCGGCGAGCCGGAGCCCGACCTGCGGGACGACGAACGCG
This sequence comes from Curtobacterium sp. YR515, assembly GCF_900113095.1. Classification (NCBI taxonomy): domain Bacteria; kingdom Bacillati; phylum Actinomycetota; class Actinomycetes; order Micrococcales; family Microbacteriaceae; genus Curtobacterium; species Curtobacterium sp. YR515. The sequence continues at coordinate 186,656 of NZ_FOOD01000003.1, forward strand.
ACGAAGCCGACCGGGCCGGCCGCGGCGACGGCGGCGGCGGTCAGGACGACCGCGAGCGCGATCACGACGAGTCGGTGTCGCTGCACGGCCAGGCCGACGCCGGTCGCGACCTCGTCGCCGAGCTGCCCGATGCCGAGGGCGGCGCTCGTGGCCAGGGCCAGGGGGACGGCGATCGCGGCGACCACGAGCAGCGGCCAGACGCTCGACCACGAGGTGCTCGACAGGCTGCCGACGAGCCACTGCGAGGCCGCCGCTGCCGCCGTGATCTTCGCGCGGACGAGCAGGTAGCTCGTGACGGCGTCGAGCGTGGCGCTCACCCCGATGCCGACGAGGATCAGCCGGTAGCTCTGCACACCGCCGCGCCACCCGAACCCGTACACCGCCGCGGCCGCGAGGAGCGCACCGATCGTCGCGGCCACCGGGATGCCCCCGCCGAGGACGATCGCCGAGACCGAGTACGACCCGCCGCCGAGCACGATCGCGGCCACCGCTCCGACGCTCGCGCCGGAGGTCACCCCGATGATGTCGGGCGTCCCGAGGGGGTTCCGCGTGAAGGTCTGGGTGAGGGCGCCGGCGACACCGAGGGTCAGGCCGACGAGTGCGCCGGTGAGGAGGCGGGGGAGGCGCAGGGTGGAGACGATGAAGGCGTCCGGCCCCGTCTCGAGCCCGAACAGCGAGCGGAGGACCGTGGCCGGGGCGATCCAGGTCGAGCCGATCGCGACACCGAGGACGATCAGGACGCCGACGGCACCGAGCGCTGCGACCGTGTACCAGAAGACGCGGGGGCGCCAGGCGAGCCCGACGGGACCGACCACGACGCCGCGACGGCCGGCAGCGGTGTGCGCGCGGGGGTGTGCTCCCGTGCGCGCCTGCGCCTCCGTGCCCGTGCGCGCCTGCGCCTCCGTGCGCGTGCGCGCCTGCTCCGCCGCGCTCACAGCGACACCAGCGATCGGCGACGTGCGACGGCGACGAACACGGGCCCGCCGATGACGGCCAGGACGATGCCGACCTCCACCTCGGCGAAGCCGCCGATCAGGCGACCGACCACGTCCGCGAGCACGACGAGCGCCGCACCCACCAGCGCGGACACCGGCAGGGTCCAGCGGTGCCCCGTGCCGACGAGCGCCCGGGCGACGTGCGGCACCGTGAGGCCGACGAACCCGATCGGGCCCGCGGCGGCGGTCGCCCCGGCGGCGAGGAGCGTGATGCCGCCGAGTCCGACGAGCCGCGCGACGAGCACGTTCTCGCCGAGGCCCTTCGCCAGGTCCGTCCCGAGCCCGAGTGCGTCGAGCGCCCGCACGTTCAGCACGGCGAGCACGAGTCCGGCGACGAGGAACGGCCAGACGGCTCCGAGCACGTCGAGCTGCCGTGCCGCAAGCGACCCGACGACCCACAGCCGGTACGCGTCGAGCGAGTCCTGGTCGGTGAGCACCACGAACGACGTCAGGGCACCGAGCAGCGCCGAGACCGCGGCGCCGGCGAGGGCGAGGGGCACCGGGCTCGCGGTCCCGCTGCCCGCGATCGTCACCGAGAACACGACCACGCTCGCCACGAGGGCCCCGACGAGCGCGAACCACACCGTGGCGCCCGTGCTCGTGATGCCGAACACGTAGACGCCGATCACGACCGCGAGGCCGGCACCGGACGAGACGCCGAACAGGCCGGGGTCGGCGAGGGGGTTCCGGGTGTGCCCCTGCATGAGCAGGCCCGCGATCCCGAGCGCCGCTCCGACCGCGGCACCGATGAGGGTGCGGGGGATGCGGGAGCCCCAGACGATCGCCTCGTCCGTGCTGCTGCCGGTGCGCATGAGCCCGTCGAGGACGCGGTCGGCGCCGATCCGGTTGCTGCCGAGGAGCAGGCTCGCGACCGCCACCAGGGCGAGCACCACGACGAGGGCGACGATCACCAGGGCCCGGCGTCGGACGGCGGTTCGGTGCACGCCGAGCGCGTCGGTCGGACGCGTGGCGGAGGCCTCCCGGACGGGAGCCAGGGTGGGGATGGGGGCTGGCACGGAGATCATCTTAGGTTAGCCTTGCCTCATGGCGAAGATCCCGCGGCTCCTGCCCGAGAACCCCCGGCTCTTCCGCGCGCGGGTCGTCCGCACCGAACGGGTCAGCCCGTCGATGCACCGCGTCACGGTCACCGGCGACGACCTGCACGAGTTCCGGTACCTCGGGTTCGACCACTGGTTCCGCCTGTTCGTGCAGCGCCCGGACCAGGACGCCTTCCGGATGCCCGACCTCGACGGCACCAAGTGGTGGCCGACCTACCTCGCCATCCCCGAGGACGTCCGCCCGCACTGCGCGAACTACACCGTCGCAGCCTTCCGCCGGCTCGCCGACGGCACACCCGAACTCGACGTCGACTTCGTCGTGCACACCGACGCGGACGGCACCCCGGAGGGTCGCGCAGCCATCTGGGCCTGCGGCACCCGCCCCGGTGACGAACTCGCGATGCTCGACCAGGGCTGCATCTTCGACTGCCCGCCCGACACGAGCGAGGTGCTGGTCGCCGCCGAGGAGACCGGGCTCCCCGGGGTCGTCGGCATCGCCGCCTCGCTCCCGCGCGACGCGGTCGGCCGCATCATCCAGGAGGTCCCGTCCAGAGGCGACGTCCGCCCCCTCGACGCACCCGCGGGTGTCACCGTCACGTGGATCGTCCGCGACGAGGTCGCCCCGCACACGGTCCCCGGTCGGGCGGCGCTCGCCGAGCTCCAGCGGCACGTCCCGGCCGACGACCGCGGCTACGCCTTCGTCGTGGGCGAGTCGACGCTCGCGACGGAGGGACGTCGACACCTGCACCGTGCCGGGCTGCCGAAGTCCCGGATCACGTTCTCCGGCTTCTGGAAGCACCAGGCCCGCGAGTCCGTCTCCGCCTGACCCGCACCCCGTCGCGTCAGGGCGTCCAGCCCCGCGGCACGATGGCCGCGTCCCACAGCGCACGCCCCGACCGATCGGCGGTGCTGACGTCGAGCATGATGCCGTCGGCGTCGGCGGGCACCGTGATGGACAGGCGGGTGGTGGCGCCGCACACGATGTCGCCCTCGTCGAGGACCGTGCGGGGATCCGTCGACTCGCCGTCGTGCTCCTTCCGCGCGGTGAAGTCGCGGATCGTCAGGTGCACGGTCGCCGTCGAGCGGCACACCGCGAGGACGTCGTACGGGCCCGAGAGGTCGTACTGGAGCGCGGCTGACCCGGTGACCGGTCCGTGGTCGTCGTCGTCGTCCGCGAGGAGCTGCCCGCCCGCTCCGCCCTGCCCGTCCTCGCCGCCGCCGAGGAGGGTCGTCATGCGGTCGAGCCACGCGTGCCCGTAGTCCTTCGGGAACGCGTCGTGGTGCGCGCACCCCGTCAGGGACAGGACGACGCCCGTGGCGGCGATTGCGGCGAGCAGCCGCCGGTGGGTCTTCGGCACCCAGCGATCATGCCGGACGACGCGGCGGTCCGGCGACCCCGCGTCCGGGGTCCTCACACGCGGGACGGGAGGGACGGTGCCAGCTGGCACCGTCCCTCCCGTCCGTCCTGTGGTCGCGTCAGCCCTTGAGGCCGGAACCCGTCACACCCTCGACGATCTGCCGCTGGAAGATCAGGTACAGGATGATCAGCGGCAGCGCCGCCAGGATCGCCCCGGCCTGGATGTCCGCGTAGCGCTGACCGAAGCTGCCCTGGACCGTGGCGAGCCCGACCGGGATCGTCATGAGGTCCGGGTTCGACAGCACGAACAACGGCAGCAGCAGGTTGTTCCAGACCCCGACGAACGTCAGGATCGCCACCGCGGCGATGACCGGACGCGAGAGCGGCAGGATCACCGACCAGTAGATCTTCCACATGCCGGCGCCGTCGATGCGCGCCGCCTCCTCGAGCTCCCGGGGGATGCCGTCGAAGAACTGCTTGAAGATGAACACCGCGATCACGGCGGGCACCTGCGGGAAGATGACCGACCAGTAGGTGTTCAGCAGGCCGACCGAGTTGAGCTCCTGGAAGATCGGGATGATCAGGACCTGCGTCGGGATCATGATGCCCAGGATGATGAGCAGGAACGCGACGTTCCGCCCGCGGAAGGCGAGCCGGGACAACGCGAACGCCGCCATCGACGCGAACAGCACCGTCAGGGCGGTCGTCACGAGGCTCGTGATGCCGCTCGCCAGGTACCAGTTCCAGATGTCGCCGGCCTGGAACAGTGCCGCGTAGGAGTGCAGCGTCGGGTTCCAGTTCGACAGGATCGAGTTGGCGCCGAGGGCCGCGACGCCGTTGTCGGACAGGGACGTCTTCAGGGCGAACAGGCTCGGGATGAGCCAGATCACCGCGAAGACGCCGAGGATGATGCCGGCGACGAGGTTGAAGCCCTTGCCGGAGACGCCGATCTTCGCGGCGTTCGCCGGTGCCGCGGCGGAGACCCCGGTGCGGAGCTTCGGGCGGTCGGTCGTGATGCTCTCGGTGGTGGTCACGTCAGGCACCCATCTCTCGCTTGGCGGCAGCGCGCTCGACGATCTGCCGGATGATCGCGATCGCGACGATCACGATGAACAGGAGCACCGACGCGGCCGATGCTGCGCCGAGTCGGTTGTCGGTGAAGCCGACGCCGGTGATGAGCTGCAGCGAGACCTGGGTCGAGATGCCCGGTCCGCCGTTCGTCATCAGGTACACCTGGTCGAAGATCTTCAGGCTGGCGATGATCTGCAGCAGGATGACCAGCGTCGTGGTGCGGCCGAGCAGCGGGAGCGTGATCGACTTGATCTGCTGCCAGTTCGACGCGCCGTCGACGGCCGCCGCCTCGTACAGTTCGCGCGGGATCTCCTGCAGGCCGGCCAGGTAGAGCACGAAGTTGAAGCCGAGGGTCCACCAGACCGTGGCGATCGCGACACCGATCATCGCGGTGTTCGGGCTCGCCAGGACGCCGGCGCCGGGGGTCAGCCCGAGCGCCGACTGGATCGACGCGAACAGACCGGTCGCAGGGGTGAAGATGAACACCCAGATCAGCGAGATCGTCGCCGACGGCAGGATGAACGGCAGGAAGAACGCCAGTCGGAAGAACCACTGGCCGCGGTTCATCCGGTTCGTCAGCACGGCGAAGAGGAACGCCAGGATGACGAGCGGCGGTGTCGTGTAGAGCGTGAACTGCAGGGTGTGCCAGAGCGACGACCAGAAGTCGTCACGGCCGAGCATCTCGGCGTAGTTCGCGAACCCGGCGAAGCTGCCGAGCCCGGTGCGGACCGTCGAGGTGTTGAAGAAGCTCGACACGATCATCCACACCGTGGGGCCGAGCAGGAAGGCCAGGTAGAACAGGCCGAAGGGGGCGAGGAAGAGCCACCCCGTGCGGCCCTGGCCGCGCGTGAGGCTGGTCCGGAAGGAGCCGGCCCGGCGTGCACGCGGCGCCGTGGTGGCGTCGGTGGGCCGGTCGAGGACAGGTGCTGTGGTCACGTCATCGTGCCTTTCGCGCGGGCTTACAGCGGGCTCGGGGTGTTGAGGTAGGTGGACAGCTGGGACTTGATCGCGGACATGGCCTGCGCGGGGGAGCTGCTGCCCTGCTGGACGAGGGCGAGCTGGGCACCGACCGTGTTCTCGAAGGTCGACCCCGATCCGCCGTACCAGGCCGGGTCGTCGAACACGGCACTCTCGGCGGCCGAGGCGTAGTTCGACTGCGGCGTGAGCTTCTTGTACGCGGTGCTGTCGTACGTCGGCATGTAGGCCGGGACGTGACCGCCCTGCGCCCACGTGAGGCTCTGCTCGAGCATCTGCTTGATGAACAGCATGTGCGCCTTGCGCTGCTCGGGCGTGCGGTCCTTCCTCGGGAGGATGAACGTGTGCGAGTCGGCCTGCGTCGCCGGCTTGTCGAAGAGCTGCGGGATCGGCGCCATGCCGAACTTCAGGCCCTTGATGGACTGCGCCGTGCTGATCTCCCACTCGCCCTGCATGAAGAAGCCCGCCTTGCCGGTGAACATCAGCGTCTGCGCGGTGGCGTAGTCGAGGCCCTTGTTGAGCCAGCCGTTCTTCACCCACTTCTGGGTCATGTCGGTGACCTTCGTGTACGCGTCCTCGTTGACGGTGAGCTTCGCGCCACCGTCGCTGATGAACGGCGTCGCACCGTCGATCTGGTTGTACATCGTCCAGAAGAACCGCCACGGGGTCGCGATCTCGCTGACGTTCGCGACGTTGAGGGCCGTGCCGCCGGTGACCTTCGCGACCGCGGCGAGCGCGCTCTCGAAGGCATCGATCCCGGTCAGGTCCTTGAGGTTGCCGTCGCTGTCGATGAGGCCGGCCTTCTGGCACACATCAACGTTGTAGAAGAGCACGAACGGGTGGGTGTCGAGCGGGATGCAGATGTTCTTGCCGTCGGTCTTCTGCGCCGTCCACGCCTTCTGGTTGAAGTCGCTGGCACTCAGGCCGACGCTCGCCAGGTCGTCGTTCGTGATCGGGTCGAGCAGGTCGCCGTCCCAGAGCGGCTTCGCACGGGTCAGGTGGGCGATCGCGACGTCCGGCGGCTTGTTCCCGACGGTGGCCAGTGTGACCTTGGAGTAGTACGGGTTGCCCCACGCGAACGTGGTCGCCTGCAGCGAGGACGAGCCGCCGTGCTTGGCGTAGCCGGCCTCCATCTCCTGCATGCGGAGACCGTCACCGCCACCGAACAGGTTCCAGAAGACGAGCGTCTCCGGGTTGAGCGGTGCACCGGCGATGCCGGCGGCGAGGGGGCTGGAGCAGGCGGCGAGCGGCAGGACCGTCGCGGCGGCTGCGCCCGCGGCGAGGAGGCTCCGCCGTGTGAAGGCGCCGCCTCGTGGGTGCGGGGTGGGTACGGGGATTCGGTTCGGCATGGCATCACTCCATCGGGACGGGCCGAGTCGGAGCAGGGTCGGTGCTCCGTGAGCGCTCACATTAGCGCGCGTCCCGGCGTGCCGCCACCCTTTCGGCGCGGGTGACGACCGATCCGTGATGTTCGTGGCCGCCCCCTTTCGTGTCGCGCGGAAAGCCGCTAGCGTTTCGGGAACGTGAGCGCTCACTTTCGCCGAGCGCAGGCAGCCCCACGATCGAAGGAGATCCATGCCCCGCACACACCTCGTCCTCGACGCCGCGTTCACCGTGGGGCCGGTGCGACGTCGCCTGTTCGGCGGGTTCGTCGAACACCTCGGACGCCACGTCTACGACGGCATCCACGAGCCGTCGCACGAGACCGCCGACGAGCACGGCTTCCGCAAGGACGTCGTCGAGCTCGTCAAGGAACTCAACGTGTCCGCGATCCGCTACCCCGGCGGCAACTTCGTCTCCGGCTACAAGTGGGAGGACGGCGTCGGCCCGGTCGAGCAGCGCCCCCGCCGACTCGACCTCGCCTGGCACTCGACCGAGACGAACGAGGTCGGCCTGCACGAGTTCCAGCACTGGCTCGACCAGGTCGGCTCGGAGCTCATGCTCGCCGTCAACCTCGGCACGCGCGGCACGCAGGAGGCCATCGAGCTCCTCGAGTACGCGAACATCGACGCCGGCACCGCCCTCAGCGAGTACCGCAAGTCGAACGGTCGCCAGGAGCCCTTCGCCATCAAGATGTGGTGCCTCGGCAACGAGATGGACGGCCCGTGGCAGCTCGGTCACAAGAACGCCGAGGACTACGGCAAGCTCGCCGCCATGACCGCCAAGGCAATGCGGCAGATCCAGCCCGACCTCGAGCTCGTGGCCTGCGGTTCCTCCGGGGCGTCGATGCCGACGTTCGGTGAGTGGGAGCGCACCGTCCTCGAGCACACCTACGACGACGTCGACTACATCTCCGCCCACGCCTACTACGAGGAGGGCGACGACCTCGCCTCCTTCCTCGCCTCCGGCGTGAACATGGAACACTTCATCAAGACGGTCACGACCGCCGCCGACCACGTCCAGGCGCAGAAGAAGTCCGACAAGCGGATCGACATCTCCTTCGACGAGTGGAACGTCTGGTCCATCTCGAAGTGGAACGAGCAGCAGAAGACCTTCGAGCTGCAGGACTGGCCGGTCGCCCCGCGCCTGCTCGAGGACGTCTACACGGTCGCCGACGCCGTCGTCGTCGGTGGCCTGCTCATCTCGCTGCTGCGGCACGCCGACCGCGTCGCCTCGGCCTCGCTCGCGCAGCTCGTCAACGTCATCGGCCCGATCATGACCGAGCCCGGTGGCCCGGCCTGGCGCCAGACGACGTTCTTCCCGTTCTCGCTGACGTCGAAGCTCGCCAACGGCACGTCGCTCCAGGTCAAGGCCTCGGGTGACACGGTCGACGGCGGCAAGTACGGCGAGGTCCCGGTCGTCGACTCGGCCGCCACGGTCTCGGACGACGGTGCCGCGGTGTTCCTCGTGAACCGGCACCCGTCGGAGTCGACCACGGTCACGATCGACCTCGCCGGCCTGTCCGTCGACGGTGACGTCCGTGCCGAGGGCGTCTGGGACGACGACCTGCACGCCGTGAACGACCTGGCGAACACCGAGCGCGTCGGGCTCCGCACGAACGAGTCCGTCCGCCGCGAGGGTGACACCATCACGATCGAGCTCCCGCCGGTCTCCTGGACCGCCGTGTCGATCGGCTGAGACGCCTCGGCGCACGCTGCGGCGGGCGTCGAGTGAGCACAGAGGGCGTCGGACCGCTTCGCGGTGCCGGCGCCTTCTGCCGTGCGGCGCGGCCGCGGGGCGGGGCGGTCGCGACTTCACGGGGCGGTCGCGACTTCACGGGGTGGGCGACACTTCACGGGGCGGCTGGCGCGTGAGGTGTCGGTGGGCGCGTGAGGTGCGCGACGGCGGACGGGAGGCGCGGTGCGGCCTGGCGCCGCGCCGCCCGTCCGGCGGCGGTGCGGCGCGGTCCGTGCTGCGGAAGCGACACCGTGCCGCGTGCGGCGCGGATCCGTGTCGCCAGGGCGACAGATGTGCGCCGGAGGTTCGCTGTGACGTGTCGCTTTCGCGACGGCGGCCGTGAGGCGCGGTCCGTGCTGCGGAAGCGACAGCGTGCCGTGTTCGGCGCGCGTCCGTGTCGCCAAGGCGACAGATGTGCGCCGGAGGTCCGCTGTGACGTGTCGCTTTCGCGACGGCGGCCGGGAGGCGCGGTGCGGACTGGCACGGCGCCTCCCGTCCGGCGCGCTCGTCAGGCGTGCGGCGGCGGCGTGCAGCGCACAGCGCGCGCCCGCCACGAGATCTCCTCGACGAAGGCAGCCGTGTCGGGGCCGAGCGGGTCGTCGGCGGCGTCCTCGACGAGGAGTCCGAGCGCCGGGGCGAGCAGGAACGACGTCGTCGTGGTGCTCCCGAACGCGTCGACGGTGGGGACGGCGACGGTGTCCGCGAGTCCGGCGTGCGCGAGTGCTGCGGCGTAGTCCAGCACGGCGTCCGCGGCCTCGTCGGAGGTCAGGACGGCGGTCAGGCCGTACACGATGTTCTTCATGATCCGAACGCGCCGAGGTGGGGAGATGAGGACCGCAGCGGTGGCTCGTCCTCCGGACACACGGAAGTGGCGCACACCCGGGGCCGGGACAGCAGACCGGCTCCGTGTGCACGGTACGCCCCGCGCGCTGACCGTGTGACGGACGCCGCGGCCGCGGGGTCGGTCAGGCCGGCGGCGGCGCCGTGCTCGCCCGGACCACCAGGCGGACCGGCACGAGGTCGGCCTCGGCGCGGACCGGCTGGCCGTCGATCTGGGCGAGGAGGTTCCGGACCGCCCGGCGCCCGACCTCGTCGAAGGACTGGTGCACGGTGGTCAGCGGCGGCCAGAACGAGTCGGACTCGGGGGAGTCGTCGAAGCCCACCACGCTGAGGGTCTCCGGCACGGGACGCCCGAGTTCGTGGGCGGCGCGGAGCACCCCGAGGGCCGTCTGGTCGTTCGCGGCGAACACGGCGGTGATCTCGGGGCGTCGGGCGATCTCCTGCCCGGCGCGGTACCCGGACTCGGCGCCCCAGCCGCCGCGGAACACCGGCGGGACGGTGCGCCCGGCGGCCTCGAGCGTGGCCTGCCAGGCGGCGAGACGTCGGGCGGCCGAGTACGACGACTCGGGGCCGGCGACGTGCCAGACGGTCTCGTGCCCGAGGTCGAGCAGGTGCTGCGTGGCCCGGCGGGCACCGTCGGCCTGGTCGGTGTCGATCGCCGGGTGCTGCGTGGTGCCGGTCGAGTCGACGACGACCATCGGGACGCCGTCGGGCAGGACGACCTCGGCCGTGTCGATGATGTGCGACTCGATGATGATGACGACTCCGTCGACGGCCTGTTCGTGCAGGCGGGAGAAGGCCGAGCGGACGCCTTCCTCGGTGCGGGAGGCCATCGGCAGCAGCGTGATCGTGAAGTCGGCGACACCGGCCGCGTCGGCGATCGCCTCGAGCGTGCGCATGTTGCCGTACGACGCGAGGGTGAACATGATCACGCCGATCGTCCGGAAGCGCCCGGAGCGGAGGGCCCGGGCAGCGCGGTTCGGGCGGTAGCCGAGGTCGTCCATCACGCGCTGGACCCGGTCGCGGGTGTCCGGCGAGACGTTGTCGAAGCCGCGGGCGACGCGGGACACGGTCTGCATCGAGACCCCGGCGGCCTCGGCCACGGCGGCCATCGAGGGGGACCGGCGCGTGGCGGACAGATCGGTCGTCACGGGGTCTCCCATCGGTGCGAGTGGACGTCGAGCGCGACGGCCTGCACCGGACGCTAGCGCATGTTGACGTTGCCATGCTATCGTCGCGCCGTTCGATGTTGACGTCAACATCGACGGACCCGAACACAGCACGACAAGGGAGTCACATGAGCACGCTGGAAGCGCGCGCAGCCGGAGCCACCGCCCCGGCCGTGCCACCGCGGCGCCGCGCCAGACCGCGCGGCCGGTACACGGGATGGCTCTTCGTCGGCCCGTTCGTCGTCGTCCTCGTCGCGATGCTCATCGTCCCGATCGGCTACGCGCTCTGGCTCAGCCTGTTCCGCGACCAGCTCATCGGCGGCAACCAGTTCGTCTGGTTCGCCAACTACGTGCAGCTCTTCCAGGACGCGAAGTTCTGGTCGGGCCTCGGCCGGGTCGCGGTGTTCCTCGTCGTGCAGGTCCCGATCATGCTCGGCCTCGCGCTCGTCGCCGCCCTCGCGCTCGACAGCGCCCGGCTCTGGGGAACGAGCTTCTTCCGCATCGCGGTGTTCCTGCCCTACGCGGTCCCCGGTGTCGTCGCCGCGCTGATCTGGGGCTTCATCTACGGCAACCAGTTCGGCCTCACCGGTACCGCGAACCACGCGCTCGGCATCGACCTGCTGCAGCCGTTCAGCCCGGACTGGGTCCTCACGTCGATCGGCAACGTGGTCACGTGGGAGTTCCTCGGCTACAACATGCTGATCTTCTACGCCGCGCTCCGCACCGTGCCCGGCGAGCTGTACGAGGCGGCCGAGCTCGACGGCGCCGGCCCGATGCGCACGGTCTTCTCGATCAAGCTCCCGGCCCTGCGCGGCCCGATGGTCATCGCCACGATCTTCTCGATCATCGGCAGCTTCCAGCTCTTCAACGAGCCGAACCTGCTCAAGACGCTCGCCCCGAACGTCATCGGCAGTGCCTTCACGCCGAACATGTACGCCTACTCGCTGTCCTTCAGCGGCCAGCAGTTCAACTACTCCGCCACCGTCGCGATCGTCATGGGCGTGATCACCGCGGTGATCGCCTACGTCGTCCAGGTCCGCGGCACCCGCGAGGAGAACCGATGAGCACCCTGCAGCACCCGGCGACCGGCGCGTCCGGCCCGGCCACCGTCACCGAGGCGACCACGACGCTGCGCGACCCGCAGGCCCGGTCGAGCCGCGCCTCCAGGCGTGCCGAGCGGAAGGCCGAGCAGCACGTCGACGGACGCAAGCCGAAGCGTTCCGGCCTCCTCACGGCCGTGATGATCGTCTTCGTCGTCTACTCGTTCGCGCCGCTGTTCTACCTGCTCGTGAACAGCACGAAGACGCAGGCCTCGCTCCTGTCGACCTTCGGCCTGTGGTTCGGCGGGAAGTTCAACCTCTGGCAGAACATCGTCGACACGCTGACGTACAACGACGGCATCTTCGTGCAGTGGCTCGGCAACACGCTGCTCTACGTGGTCGTCGGCGCCGGTGGCGCGACCCTCCTCGCCACGATCGCCGGCTACGGCATGGCGAAGTTCCAGTTCCCCGGCCGTCGCGCGGTCTTCGCCGTCGTCCTCGGTGCGATCGCCGTCCCCGGCACCGCCCTCGCCGTCCCGACCTTCCTGCTCTTCTCGCAGTTCGGCCTGACGAACACCCCGTGGGCGATCATCCTGCCGTCGCTCATCAGCCCCTTCGGCATGTACCTGATCTGGACCTACGCGGTGGACGCGATCCCCGCCGAGCTCCTCGAGGCCGCCCGCATGGACGGCGCCGGCGAGTTCCGGATCTTCTTCACCATCGCGCTCCGCCTGCTCGCACCCGGTGTCGTCACGGTCCTGCTCTTCGCGGTCGTGGCCACCTGGAACAACTACTTCCTGCCGCTCATCATGCTGAGCGACCCGAAGTGGTACCCGCTGACGGTCGGCCTCAACCAGTGGAACGCGCAGGCCACCGGGTCCGGTGCCGAGCCGATCTACAACCTCGTCGTCACGGGATCGCTCCTCACGATCATCCCGATCGTGGTCGCGTTCCTCTTCCTCCAGCGCTTCTGGCAGTCCGGCCTCGCGGCCGGGTCCGTCAAGGCCTGATCCGTCGGACGGGAGGCACGCAGCGGCCCCGCCACGCGCCTCCCGGCCCGACACACAGCAGCTCCACCCCCTCTCCACGAAGAAGTGAAAGGCACCTCCATGAACAAGCGTCTCCGGCGCGGCCTCAGCGCCGTCGCCATCGGCGTCACCGCAGCCGTCGCCCTCGCCGCCTGCGCCTCCGGCGGCTCCTCGTCCGGCGGTTCGTCCGACGACATCTCGAAGGCCCTCAAGGACGGCGGCACGCTGACCTACTGGTCGTGGACCCCGTCCGCGAAGGACCAGGTCGCCGCGTTCGAGAAGGCCTACCCCAAGGTGAAGGTCAAGCTCGTCAACGCCGGCACCGGCGCCGACCAGTACACGAAGCTCCAGAACACGATCAAGGCCGGCTCGGGTGCCCCCGACGTCGCCCAGGTCGAGTACTACGCGCTCCCGCAGTTCGCGCTGTCCGACTCGCTGCTCGACCTGTCCTCGTACGGGTTCGGCGACCTCAAGGACAAGTTCGCGACGAGCACGTGGAACTCGGTGGACATGGACGGCAAGATCTACGGTCTGCCCCAGGACTCCGGCCCCATGGCGCTGTTCTACAACAAGAAGGTCTTCGACAAGTACGGCATCGCCGTGCCGAAGACGTGGGACGAGTACGTCGCAGCGGCCAAGAAGCTGCACGAGGCCGACCCGGACGCGTACATCGCAGCGGACTCCGGCGACGCGGGGTTCACCACGAGCATGATCGCCCAGGCCGGCGGCACGCCCTTCACCACGAAGGGCGACAAGGTCACGATCAACCTCGAGGACGCCGGCACGAAGAAGTGGACCAAGACCTGGGACCAGCTCGTCGAGCAGGGTCTGCTGTCGAAGACCGTCGGCTGGAGCGACGACTGGTACAAGCAGCTCGGCAACGGCCAGATCGCCACGCTCATCACCGGCGCCTGGATGCCCGGCAACCTCGAGGCGAGCGTCGCCGACGCCAGCGGTGACTGGCGCGTCGCGCCGATGCCGACCTACGACGGCGGCACCGCGCAGACCGCGAACAACGGCGGCAGCGCCGAGGCGGTCATGAAGCAGTCGAAGAACCCGGCGCTCGCGGCGGGCTTCCTCAAGTGGCTGAACTCCTCGAAGGAGTCGACCGGCATCTTCATGAAGTCCGGTGGGTTCCCGTCGACCACCGCCGACCTCGAGTCCTCGGCGTTCCTCGACGAGAAGCCGGAGTACTTCGGCGGCCAGCAGATCAACAAGGTGCTCGTCGACGCGTCGAAGTCGTCCGACAACGACTTCACCTACCTGCCCTACCAGGTGTACGCGAACAGCGTGTACGCGGACACCGTCGGCCAGTCGTACGAGAACGGCACCTCGCTCGAGAGCGGTCTCGCCGCCTGGCAGAAGGCCCTCGCGAAGTACGGCAAGGACCAGGGCTTCACGGTCTCGTCCAAGTAGTCACCACACCAGTTCGACCCGGGGCCGTGCGGAACCTTCCGCACGGCCCCGTCTCCGGAAAGAGTTCCCCCATGCGCTTCGCCATCGGCGACACCGACTTCCTGCTCGACGGCGAGCCGCACCGGATCCTGTCCGGCGCGATCCACTACTTCCGTGTCCACCCCGACCTGTGGGCGGACCGGATCCGCAAGGCGAAGCTGATGGGGCTCAACACCATCGAGACGTACGTCGCCTGGAACGCGCACGCGCCGTCGCCTTCTTCGTTCAGTTTCGAGGACGGTCTCGACCTCGGCCGCTTCCTGGACCTCGTCGCCGCCGAGGGCATGCACGCCATCGTCCGTCCCGGCCCCTACATCTGCGCGGAGTGGACGAACGGCGGCCTGCCGTACTGGCTCTTCGCCGACGGCACCGTCGGGGTCCGCCGCGACGAGCCGGGGTTCCTCGCCGCCGTGCAGGGGTACTTGGAGCGTCTCGCGCCGGTGCTGGTCCCGCGGCAGATCGACAACGGCGGCCCGATCGTGCTCGTGCAGGTCGAGAACGAGTACGGCGCGTACGGCTCCGACCCCGTCTACCTGTCGAAGCTCGAGCAGATGCACCGGGAGATCGGGCTCACCGTCCCCTTCACGAGCGTCGACCAGCCGATGGGCACGATGCTCGAGGACGGTTCGCTGCCCTCGCTGCACAAGACCGGTTCGTTCGGCTCGCGTTCCGTCGAACGGCTCGCGCGACTCCGACAGGCCCAGCCGACCGGCCCCCTGATGTGCTCGGAGTTCTGGGACGGCTGGTTCGACAGCTGGGGCGAGCACCACCACACCACGCCGGCCGCTGCTTCGGCATCGGACCTCGACGACCTGCTGGCCGCGGGCGGCTCGGTCAACATCTACATGTTCCACGGCGGCACGAACTTCGGCTTCACGAACGGCGCGAACGACAAGGGCGTGTACCGGCCGATCGCGACGTCGTACGACTACGACGCACCGCTCGACGAAGCCGGGCGTCCGACGGAGAAGTTCCACGCGTTCCGCTCGGTCATCGAGCGCTACGCGCCCGTTCCGCCGCTGCCCGCTGCGATGCAGCCCGGTGGGTCGGGTCGGCTCGCATCCGTCGGTCCCCTCCGACCCGTCGGTCCCGTCGGGTCGGCTCCGGCCCAGGAGGCGCGGCTCGCCCCCGCCTCGGACGTCGCCGTCCGCCTCGACCGCGTCACACCCCTGCGCGCCCTGCTGCCGTCCCTCACGTCGTGGTCCGCGCACGACACCCCGCCGACGTTCGACGCCCTCGGCGCTGCGAGCGGCTTCGTGCTGTACCGGACCGAGGTGGACCTGCCGTCCGGCGGCGTGCTCACCGTCGGTGAGGAGGTCCGCGATCGCGCGGTCGTCTCCGTGGACGGGATCGTCGTCGGGGTCCTCGAGCGGGAGCACCACGACCGTGCCATCGCCCTGCCCCCGGTCACCGGCACGCTCGAGCTCCTCGTCGAGGACCAGGGCCGCGTCGACTACGGCCCGCGCATCGGCGAGCCGAAGGGCCTGATCGGCGGGATCGCCGTCGACGGAGTCCCGCTCGCCCGGTGGACCGCGTCGCCCCTGGCCCTCGACCCGATGCCCGAGGCCGCGCTGACGATCCTCGCCGACGCCCTGCCGACCGACGGCGACGTGCTGGCCGGACCGGTGTTCGCCACGGGGTCGTTCGACCTCGCCGAGGCGGGGGACCGCTTCCTCGCCCTCGACGGGTTCCGGAAGGGCGTCGCGTGGGTGAACGGGTTCTGCCTCGGCAGGTACTGGTCCCGCGGGCCGCAGCGCACCCTGGCCGTCCCCGGACCGGTGCTCCGCGCCGGGAGGAACGACGTCGTCGTCCTCGAACTGCACGCCGCCGCGTCCCGGTCGGTGTGCCTGCGGGTCGAGCCGGACCTCGGGCACACGGAGGGCTGACGGGGTTAGGCTTCGCTGGAGTCCGAGCAGCCGAGGGGGATGCGATGGTGCGGGTGTTGCAGTGGGTGTGGCGCGTGGTCGTCTCCGTGCTCCACGTCCTGGCGGGGGTGCTCACCTCGTTCGGTTCCGGCGGGATCGTCGGTGCGGGAGCGCCGCCGACCCCGACCCCGAACAAGCCCGACGACTACCGCCCCTGACCGTTCCGGGAGTCAGACTGCTCGAGCTCCGGCCCACGCCCGCACCTCGAGCAGCGCCGCACGTCGCCACCGCCACAGTGGGGCGAACTTCGTGCCGTCGTCCTCCCACGCCTGCGTGAGCATCCAGATCGGCCGCCGGTGTTCCGTGCCGCCGTCATCGCGCCACTCGACGAACGCGTCGTCGAGCACCGCGGTGATGCCGGACCGGGGTGCGGTCCAGCTCAGGAGGAAGCCCTCGTAGCGCAGCGCGTCGTCGGACAACCGCACGGCGACCCGAGGGACCCGGACGGTGGCCCAGACCCCGATGGCGACGCACGCGACGCCGAGCACGAGGACGAACGCCCGAGCCGAGGCACCGGGGACGAACGCGACCGAACCGAGCGCGATGCCGGTGCCGATCATGACCGGGCAGAGCACGACGAACGCGAGGACCCGGTCCAGGCGCGGTGGGCGGATCGCGATCATCGGGCGCGCTCGTCGTCGTGCTCGTCGAGGGCGTCGAGGTCGTGGAGCGCTCGCCGGGCGTCGGCGATCCGGTCGGCCTCGGGGCGGGTCCACCACTCGGGCCCGCGTTCGCCGAGGCCGTGCTTCGCCAGGCCGTTGCGGTGCCGTGCTGCGGCGAGGGCGTCCTCGTCGCCGGAGCGCTTGGCCTGCTTGACGGCGTTGCGGCCCCGACCGAGGTGCGACCGGAGGGCTGCGGCGACGTCCTCGGGGAGCGCTGGGTCGGTGCGTCGCCACCGCCGACCGTCAACCACGAAGAAGTGGTCGTCGGGCGTCGCGGTCATGCACCCGAGTCTTGCAGCGGACACCGGGTTCGTCCGGAGGGATGACCGTTCTGGTTCGTGGAGTCCGGGGATCGCGAGCCAGAACGGTCACCGCGCGGATCCGGTGCACGGTGTCAGGGGTGGGCGGTAGAACGGCGGTGATGCCCGAACCCCGAACCCGCGCCCTGCTCGACGTCCGCCGGATCTACGCCGAGCCGGCAGGCCTCGAGCTCCAGCGCGGGCAGGAGGTCGTCGGGCAGTGGCCGGACGCCGAGATCGTCCCCGTCGAGTCGCACTGGAACATCCCCGAGGTGCACGGCGACGAACGGAACGTCCAGCGGTGGGTGCGCATCAAGACCGAGGCGCTCGTCCTCGGCGTGAAGAAGTCGCTCGTGACCCGGCCGAACGGACGCTCCGCGGACTTCATCGCCCCGTCGACGGCGAACGGCTGCGCCATGGCGTGCGCCTACTGCTACGTCCCGCGGCGAAAGGGCTACAGCAACCCGGTGACGGTCTTCGCGAACATCGACCAGATCACGAAGCACGTCGCCCGCAACATCGCGAAGCAGGGGCCGAAGACCGAACCGAACCAGTGCGACCCCCACGCGTGGGTCTACGACATCGGCGAGAACAGCGACTGCTCGGTGGACGCGATGCTCAGCGACAACGTGCGGGACCTCTGCGACCTGTTCCGGATGTCACCGACCGCCAAGGCCTCCTTCGCGACGAAGTACGTCAACCGCGACCTGCTCGACTGGGACCCGATGGGCCGCACGCGCATCCGGTTCTCGCTCATGCCGCACGAGACCGCGAAGGTCACCGACATCCGCACCAGCCCGATCGCCGAGCGGATCGCCGCGGTGAACGACTTCGTCGACGCCGGGTACGAGGTCCACCTCAACTTCTCGCCCGTCATCCTGACCCCGACGTGGGAGTCCGACTGGGCCGACCTCCTGCGTCAGGTGGACGACGTCCTGTCCCCGGCGGCGAAGGCGCAGCTCGCGGCCGAGGTCATCTTCCTCACCCACAACGAGCCCCTGCACGAGGTCAACCTCGGCTGGCACCCGAAGGCCGAGGACCTGTTGTGGCGCCCGGACCTGCAGGAGCAGAAGGTGTCGCAGAACGGCGCGGTCAACGTCCGCTACCGCTCCGGGATGAAGGGGCAGCTGGTCGAGCGGTTCCGGGAACTCGTCGCGGAGCACCTGCCGAGCTGCCGCATCCGCTACGCCTTCTGAGACGACGAACGCCCGCGCCGTCGGGCGCGGGCGTTGCGTGGTGCGACGGGTTCAGTGACCGTCGAGGTGGTCCTTCGCCTTCTCGGTCTCGAGACGGCCCTCGCCCATGACCTGGTCCTTCTGGCCCTGGTGCTTGAGCTCGTCGTCGTCGGTGTGCTTGCCGACCGCTTCCTCGACCTTGCCGACGACCTTCTGGGTGACGTCCTTCGCCTTGTCTCCGAGCGACATGGTGACTTCCTTCCTCCGGGGACCGCCGAGGGTCCTCGGGGCCTGTGCCACGAAGACAACCAGGGGCAGCAGCGCGACTCGCGGCCGAGCCGCAGGTTCGTGTCCCCCGATTGCTTCCACCGGGGTACGGATCAGGGGATCAGCCGGTCAGCGCGGTAGCGGTCGAAGAGCTCGGCGAAGGCACGTTCGGTGCGACGGAAGGCGGTGAACCCGGCGTCGCGGCTCTTGCCCATGTCGGTGACGACCTCCATCGCGCGACCGAGGTCGGCGTCGGTGTGCCACCACGAGGCGAGCCGGGAGATGTCGGGTTCGACGAGGCCGTGGCGCTCCGCGATGTCGGCCCACGCGGCTTCGTGCGGCGCCATCTGCTCCTCGAGCGGGCGCGGCGCATCCTCGTACCCCACGACCCGCGCCGGGTCGACACCGAGGTGGGCGGCGAGCCGGGGCCACATCCAGCGCCAGCGGAAGACGTCGCCGTTCACGATGTTGAACGCCTCGTCGGCACCCTCGGGCGTGGTCGACGCCCAGACCATGTGCTCGGCCAGGATGCCCGCATCGGTCATGTCGGTGAGGCCGTTCCACTGCGCCTCGCTGCCCGGGAACACGAAGTCCAGACCGAGCTCCTTCGCCAGGGTCGCCTGCACCGCGATCGTCAGCCCCACGTTCATCGCGTTGCCGACCGCGTGGCCGATCACCGTGTGCGAGCGGTGCACCGACCAGGTGAAGCCCTGGCGGTCGGCGGCGGCGAAGAGCTCGTCCTCCTGGGCGTAGTAGAAGTTCGGGGTGTCGAGGCGCGGTTCCTCCTCGTGGAACGGGGTGTCGGGCATCTCGCCGGCGGCGTACGCCTCGAACGGGCCGAGGTAGTGCTTCAGCCCCGTGACGAGGGCGACGTGCTCGAGCGGCGTGTGGGCGAGGGCTGCGAGGAGGTCGCGCACCATGCCGCCGTTCACGCGGATGTTCTCGGCCTCGGTGTCTTGCCGCTGCCAGGCGGTGAAGAAGACGTGGGTCGGGCGCTCGTCGGCGAGGGCGGCGCCCAGCGACTCCGGGTCGCGCAGGTCCGCGGCCACGGTGCGGACACCGTCGCGGGCGAGAGGTCGGCGGGAGAGCGCGGTGACCTCCCACCCGAGGTCGAGCAGGTGCGACACGAGGGCCGATCCGGTGATGCCGCTGGCACCCACCACGAGGGCTCGGAGACGGTCGGGGGACTGTGCGGCGGTGTCGATCGAGGTCATCACCTCCGTGCAACGCACCTGTGCGACAGGTGTTCCCTCAGCGCGGTCGGCGGATACGGATCGGGCCCTTGGCGGTGGACGGGTCGACGACGCTGCCGTGCTGCGTGATCTCGACCTCGCCTCTGGACATCATCCGCCGCGCCGCACGCCGGGCGGGTTCCATCAGGTCACGCCAGCCGTCGGGGTCGAGGGCCCGCGCGGCGTCCGACGGGCAGATGCTCGACGTTCGAGCGCGTGCCGCGAGCAATTCGTCGATCCGTTGCTCGAGTGCTCGGTCCGTCGCGTCCACGCCGTGCTTCCGGCACGCGGCCGAGCAGTACTTCGCATCCGGGGCGGCGGAACCGGGCATCCGGCGGCCGCACGAGGCACACGTCCGATCGGCGTGCTCCGCCTCGTTCGCGGCGGCGTCCGCCTCGGTCCTGATCGCTCGTCCCATGCGACCATCCTGTCCCCGCTGTCCGGTCTCGTGCCCAGCCCAGGCACGGCTGGCAGCATCGGGTCGGTGAACACCGACACTGCACCCGAGCGTCCCGCCGAGCCGGCCTGGGTCGAGCACGTCATGTGGTGGCACGTCTACCCGCTCGGGTTCGTCGGTGCCGACGTCCGGCCGGACACCCCCGTGGACGGACGCCCCGTCGACCACCGGCTCGGCCGCATCGAGCCCTGGCTCGACCACGTCGTGGACCTCGGGCTGAACGGGCTGCTGCTGGGCCCCGTCTTCACGAGCTCGACGCACGGCTACGACACGGTCGACCACTTCCGGATCGACCCGCGGCTCGGTGACGACGACGACTTCGACCGGCTCGTCACGGCCGCGCACGACCGGGGGATCCGTGTCCTGCTCGACGGGGTGTTCAACCACGTCGGACGGGAGCACCCGGCCTTCCGCGCCGTCGAGGAGCAGGGCTCGGACGCGCTGACGGCGGATCTGTTCGCGATCGACTGGGCAGGCTGGTCGCCCGGCGACGACGTGCCGGTGGGACTGTTCGAGGGGCACGACATCCTGGTCGCGCTCGACCACGGCAGCCGGGCCACCGAGGACCTCGTCGTCGAGGTGATGACGCACTGGCTCGCACGGGGCGTCGACGGCTGGCGACTCGACGCGGCCTACGCGGTGCCGACGGCGTTCTGGGCACGGGTGCTGCCGCGCGTCCGGGAGCGCTTCCCGGACGCCTGGTTCACGGGCGAGGTCATCCACGGCGACACGGCTGCGTTCGTCCGCGCCTCGACGGTCGACTCCACCACGCAGTACGAGCTCTGGCAGGGCATCTGGCACGGCATCGCCGACCGGAACTGCTTCGAGCTCGCCCACGCCGTCGAACGGCACGACGAACTGCTGGCCGCGCAGGCGCCGAGCACGTTCGTCGGCAACCACGACGTGACGCGCATCGCGAGCGCCGTGGGGGAGCGGTTCGCCGGGCACGCCGCCGCCGTCCTCTTCACCGTCGCCGGGACCCCGAGCGTCTGGGCCGGTGACGAGTACGGCTGGACGGGGGTGAAGGAGGAGCGCGTCGGCGGGGACGACGCCGTCCGCCCGGAGTTCCCGGCCGCTCCGCCCGAGTCCGTGGAGCTCACGCACGCGTACGAGGCGCTCATCGCCCTCCGTCGCCGCGAGCCCTGGCTGCACCGCGCCCACACCGACGTCGTCCACCTGACGAACACCGCGCTCGTGCTGCGGACCGCGACCGCGGAGCGGGCGGTGGTGACCGCCCTGAACCTGTCGCCCGATCCCGTCGACCTGCCCACAGCGGGTGCGACGCGCGTCGAGGCGGGCGGAGCCGACGTCGGGGACGGGACCCTGCGCCTCCAGGCCGCCGCCTGGGCAGTGCTCTCCGGATCGTGAGCAGAAATGGTCGGGTCCCCGGACAGGACCCGACCATTTCTGCTCACGAAACGAACGCCCGCGCGCCCGCGCTACTTGCGCGCGGACGCCGCCCGGCGCTTGTTGAACACGTCGAACGCGACGGCGGCGAGCAGCACCAGGCCCTTGATGAGCGACTGGTACTCGGTCCCGATGCCGAGGATCGACATGCCGTTGTTCAGGATGCCGATGATGAGACCACCGACGATCGCTCCCGGCACCGTCCCGATGCCACCGGTGACGGCCGCGCCGCCGATGAACACCGCGGCGATGGCGTCGAGCTCGAAGCCGTTGCCGGCACCCGGAGCCGCGAGGTTGAGCTGCCCGGTGAAGACCACGCCGGCCAGGGCCGAGATGACGCCCATGTTGACGAAGAGCAGGAACGTGACCCGCTTCGTCTTCACACCGGAGAGCTGGGCGGCGAGAGCGTTCCCGCCGATCGCGTAGATGTGGCGGCCGAACACCGCGCTCCGCATGACGACCGAGTAGATCACCACGAGGGCGCCGAGCACGACGAGCACGATCGGGGTGCCGTTGTAGCTCGCGAGCAGGAGCGCCACGTAGATGACGAGCGCGACCGTGAAGGCGAGCTTCGTGATGAACCAGGCGAACGGCTCGCTCTCGAGCTGGTACTTGCGCCGTGTGGCACGACCGCGGAACGCCGTGACCACGAGGACGATCGCGGCCGCGAAGCCGAGGATCATCGTGAGCGGCTCGTACCCGGTGGTGCCGAACGACGGCAGGAAGCCGGAGCCGAGGGAGCGGAAGCCCTCCGGGAACGGCGAGATCTGCTGGTTGTGCAGGACGATCTGCGCGGCACCACGGAACGCGAGCATGCCCGCGAGCGTGACGATGAACGCGGGGATCCCGAAGTAGGCGATCCAGAACCCCTGCCAGGCACCGACGAGGGCGCCGACCACCAGGCAGAGCACGACCGCGATCGGCCAGGGCAGGCCCC
This sequence comes from Curtobacterium sp. YR515, assembly GCF_900113095.1. NCBI lineage: Bacteria > Bacillati > Actinomycetota > Actinomycetes > Micrococcales > Microbacteriaceae > Curtobacterium > Curtobacterium sp. YR515. The sequence continues at coordinate 209,122 of NZ_FOOD01000003.1, forward strand.
ACTGCGTGATCATGACACCGGCCATGGCGCCGGTGAAGGCCACGACCGAGCCGACCGAGAGGTCGATGTGCCCGGCGATGATGACCATCACCATGCCGATGGCGAGGATGAGGATGTAGCTGTTCTGGACGATCAGGTTCGAGACGTTGATCGGGGCGAGGGTGATGCCGTTCGTCGTCACCTGGAAGAAGATGACGATGACGATCAGCGCGATGAACAGGCCGATCTGTCGGAGCTGCCCGGTCAGGTAGCCGGCGGCGGACTTAAGCGCGTTCATTGACAGGGGTCTCCCGTTCCTGGGTCATGTACTGCATGAGGGCCTCGGGCGTGGCCTCGGAGCGGGGCACGTCGGCGGTGATCGTGCCCTCGGAGAGCGTGTAGATGCGGTCGCAGATGCCGAGGAGCTCGGGGAGCTCGGAGGAGATCACGATGATCCCCTTCCCCTGGTCTGCGAGCTGGTTGATGATCGTGTAGATCTCGTACTTCGCGCCGACGTCGATGCCCCGCGTGGGCTCGTCGAGGATCAGCACGTCGGGGTCGGCGTACATCCACTTCGACAGGACGACCTTCTGCTGGTTGCCGCCGGAGAGCTTCCCGGTGACGACGTCGACGTTCGGTGCCTTGATGTTGAGGCTCCGGAGGAACTGCCCGGCGACGGTGGTCTCCTCGGACGCGTTGACGAAGCCCCAGTTCGCGAGCTTCCCGAGCGCCGATCCGGAGATGTTCCGCTTGATGTCGTCGATGAGGTTGAGCCCGTAGCGCTTCCGGTCCTCGGTGACGTAGGCGATGCCGTTGTCGATCGCCTGCGACACCGTGTGGGTCTTGATCGGGACGCCGCGCTTGTACACGGTGCCGCTGATCCCGGTGCCGTAGGACTGGCCGAACACGCTCATCGCGAGCTCGGTCCGTCCAGCACCCATGAGCCCGGCGATGCCGACGACCTCGCCCGCGCGGACGGAGAGGTTCGCCTGGTGGATGATCTCGCGCGAGGCGTCGAGCTGGTGGTGGACGGTCCAGTCCTCGATGCGGAGGAGTTCCTCGCCGATCTGCGGGTCCTCGCGCTCCGGGTACCGGTTCGACAGGTCGCGACCGACCATGCCGCGGATGATCCGGTCCTCGGAGACGTCGTCGGCGTGCATGTCGAGCGTCTCGATGGTCTTGCCGTCGCGGATGATCGTGACCTTGTCCGCGATCGCCTTGATCTCGTTGAGCTTGTGGCTGATGATGATCGCCGTCATCCCCTCGGCCTGCAGCGACCGGATGAGGTCGAGCAGGTGCGCCGAGTCGTCGTCGTTCAGCGCTGCCGTCGGCTCGTCGAGGATGAGGAGCTTCACCCGCTTCGACAGGGCCTTCGCGATCTCGACGAGCTGCTGCTTGCCGACGCCGATGTCGACGATCTTCGTGACCGGGTTGTCCTTGAGGCCGACGCGCTGCAGGAGCTCGGCGGCCGCGAGGTTCGTCTTGTTCCAGTCGATGAACCCGGCCTTCGACTGTTCGTTGCCGAGGAAGATGTTCTCGGCGATCGACAGGAACGGGCTGAGCGCGAGCTCCTGGTGGATGATCACGACCCCGGCCGCTTCCGAGCCGTTGATGTCGCCGAACTCGACGGGGGATCCGTCGATGAGGATCTCGCCGTCGAAGGAGCCGTGCGGGTAGACCCCGGACAGCACCTTCATCAGGGTGGACTTGCCGGCGCCGTTCTCGCCGCAGATCGCGTGGACCTGGCCGCGCTCGACCTCGATCGAGACCCCCTGCAGCGCCTTGACCCCGGGGAACGTCTTGGTGATGTCACGCATCTCGAGGATGGTGTCCGCCATGTGGGACCGCCTTTTCGTCGTCCGCGCGTGGGCGCGCGGGTGGTGACGGACTGGAGGCGCGGGGCGGGGTCGACCCGCGCCTCCAGTCCGACAGATGGGTTGCGTCCTACTTGAGGTCGGCCTCGGTGTAGTAGCCCGAGTCGACGAGGACTTCCTTGTAGTTGTCCTTCGTCACGACGGTCGGCTGGAACAGGTAGGTCGGGACGACCTTGACCTTGTTGTCGTAGCTCTTCGTGTCGTTGACCTCGGGCTTCTTGCCGGTGAGCAGGTCCTCGGCCATGGTGACCGACTGCTTGGCGAGCTTGCGCGTGTCCTTGTAGATGGTCGAGTACTGCTGCCCGGCGATGATCGACTTCACGCTGGCCTGCTCGGCGTCCTGTCCCGTGATGGTCGGGAGCGGGCGGTCGCTCGAGCCGTACCCGGCGCCCTGGAGCGCCGAGATGATGCCGATCGACATGCCGTCGTAGGGCGAGAGCACGCCGTTCAGCGTGGTGCCGCCGGAGTACGACTTCGCGATGAGGTTCTGCATGCGGGCCTTGGCGGTCGCCGGGTCCCACTGCTGCGTCGCGGCCTGGGAGAGCTGGTCCTGGCCGGACTGGATCTTCAGGGTGCCGTCTTCGAGGTACGGCTTGAGGGTCTTCATCGCACCGTCGAAGAAGAAGCCCGCGTTGTTGTCGTCGAGCGAGCCGGCGAAGACCTCGATGTTGAAGGGGCCCTTCTCGCCGGTCTTCTTGCCGTCCGCGTCGAGCACGCCGAGGCCGGTGAGCAGGCTCGTCGCCTGGTCGACGCCGACCTTCTCGTTGTCGAACGACACGTAGTAGTCGACGTTCTTGTTGCCCGTGAGCAGGCGGTCGTAGGAGATCACCTTGATGCCGGCCTTGGCGGCGGCGTCGAGCTGGTCGGAGAGCGCTCCGCCGTCGATCGACGCGATGATGAGGACCTTCGCGCCCTTCGTGATCATGTTGCTGACCTGCTGCGCCTGCTGCTGGACCTTGTTGTCGCCGTACTCGAGGTCGACCTTGTAGCCGGCCTTCTCGAGGTCGCTCTTGACGGCGTTGCCGTCCTTGATCCAGCGTTCCGAGACCTTGGTCGGCATCGCGACGCCCACCAGGGCGCCCTTGTTGTCGCCGCTGCTGCTCCCACCGTCGGTGGACGCGCGTCCGCCGGCGGAGCAGCCGGCGAGTGCGATGGCGATGCCGAGGGCGACGACGCCCGCGACGATCTTGCGCTTCATCATCGAAGTACCTCTGTTCCTGCGCGTCCACGTCGACGCGCTCGGTGCCGGGGCTGCTGTGCCCCGAGGGATTTGCTCGTGTGAGCGCTCACATACTGGGGGTTCCGTGACGGGGTGTCAACTCACCGTGACCGTTTCGCGATCTTGTCGCGTCGGCCGGACTGCGCGGTACGGTTGGCGACGTGACGACCACGACCGCGCTCGGGGACGCCGGCGGCAAACGTCGCAAGGCACCCACGATCTTCGACGTCGCCGAGCGCGCGGGCGTCTCCCACCAGACCGTCTCGCGGGTGATCAACGGCGACCCGACGGTCCGCGAGCAGTTCCGCGCCCAGGTGTCCGACGCGGTCACCGAACTCGGGTACCGGCCCCGCGCCGCCGCCCGGGCGCTCGCCGGGGGACGCAGTCGGGCGCTCGGCATCATCACCGCCGGGGACGCGCTGTACGGGCCGTCGAGCACCGCCATCGGGTTCGAGCGGGCAGCCCGGTCCGCCGGCTACCACGTCCTGCTCTCCACGCTGCCCGACGACCCGCGGCCCGTCGACCTGTCGAACGCCCTCGTGACGCTGCTCGCCCAGGACGTCGCCGCCATCGTGCTCGTCGCCGCCGACAACCGGGTGCTCGACGCCCTCGCCTCGCTGACCGTCCCGGTCTCGGTGCCCGTCGTCGTCGCGAACGCCGTGCAGCGGGACGCGGCCAGGGCCCCGGTGGCACCGAGCGTCGCGGCGGTCGCGATCGACCAGGCGGCGGGGACCTCGCTCGTGATGGAGCACCTGTTCGCCCGCGGGCACCGCCGGATCGTGCACATCGCCGGCCCTGCGGTCTCGCAGGAGTCCGAGGTCCGCCGGGTGACCTACGAGCGGATCATGCGCGACGCCGGACTCGAACCCGTGGTGCTCGACGGCGACTGGACCCCGGCGAGCGGGTTCGCGGCGGCCCGGACGATCGACGTGCACACCGTCGACGCGGTCTTCGCCGGGAACGACCAGATGGCGCTCGGGGTCCTGCACGCCTTCGCCGACGAGGGACTGCGGGTGCCGGACGACATCGCCGTGGTGGGCTTCGACGACGTCCCCGAGGCGGCGCACTTCACGCCGCCGCTCACCACCGTGCGGCAGGACTTCCGGGCGATGGGGGAGCGGGTGCTCGACACCGTGCGGGCCCTCGTCGAGGGGGAGCCGCGGGACGAGACGTTGCTCGTGCCCGAGCTCGTTGTGCGCCGTAGCGCGTAGGGCGCGGGGCGCGCGGGCCGCGGGCGCGGGGGCACGGCGGCGCGGGCGCAGCTTCGCGGGTTCGCCGAGCGGGCACGACTCGCCGCGGGTTCGTCGTCGAGCGGGCAGAACAGGCCGGGTGTGCGGGCCGAATGTGACGTTTTTCGCCCGCTCGGGGCCGCCCCGGCCCGCGGCAACGCCGCCCCGCGCGCGGCAGCGCCGCCCCCGCACGGTGCGAGGACGGCGCCGCCCGGCTGACCCGACCGTCAGCCCTTCAGCGCGCCGGACGACAGCCCGGCGACGTAGAACCGCTGCAGCCCGACGTACAGCGCGATGCACGGGATCATCGCCACGACGGACCCGGCCACGAGGTTCCCGTACGACACCTGCCCGTACGCCCCGGTCTGCAGGTTGAGCAGCGCGACGGGCAGCGTGTAGAGCGAGTCCTTCGTGAGGAAGGTCAGCGCCCCGAGGAACTCCGTCCACGACGCCAGGAACGCGTAGAGCGCGGCGGTCGCGGCACCGGGCAGGAGCAGCGGCCGCAGCACCGACACGACGACCCGGAAGCGCGAGGCGCCGTCGACGAACGCCGAGTCCTCGAGCTCCGTCGGGATCGACTCGAACGCGTTCCGCATCACGAACACCCCGAACGGCAGGTTCACCGTCGTGTAGAAGAGCACGAGCCCGAGCAGCGAGTTCGTGAGCTTCATCGCGTTCATCTCGAGGTACAGCGGCGTGAGGATCGCCTGGAACGGCACCATCATCGTCAGCAGCACCAGCCCGAAGACGACGCCGGAACCACGGAACCGGAACCGGGCGAACCCGTACCCGGCCATCGTCGCGATCACGGCGGTCAGGACGGCCGTGGCGATCGACACGACGAGCGAGTTCACCACGCCGGTGAGCAGGTGCGACGAGGGGCTGAAGACCGCGGCGAAGTTCTGCCACCCGAGCTGGAAGAACGTCGCCGGGTCGGCCGCCTGCGTGATGACGGCCTCGGACTGGAACGCCCGCAGGATCGACCAGATGAGCGGGACGCCGAACACCAGCGTCGCGCCGACCCCGGCGATGACGTACAGGGTGCGCTTCACCGCGGTGTCGCGCGGGTGGCGCACGCTGCCCTGGTGGCGGCGACGGCGGCCTCCGTCGCCGGAGGTGGTCAGCGTGCGGGTGGACAGGTCCGGGGCCGCGAGGCCCGCACGGGAAGCGGTGGTGCTCATGGCTCAGTCCTTCTCTCGCAGTGCCCAGAACTGGAACACGGTGACGGCGGCGATGACGACGACGAGGGCGATCGACTCGGCGGTCGCCGCGCCGAGCTGCAGGTTCACGAAGCCGCGGTTGTAGATCGCGTTCACGATCGTCGTGGTCTCCGTTCCCGGCCCGCCCTGGGTCAGGATGTAGAACTGGTTGAACGCGAGCAGTGACCCGATGACCGAGATGATCGCGCTGAGGGCGAGCGTCGAGCGGATCATCGGCATCGTGATGAGGCGTTCGGTCTGCCACCACGAGGCCCCTTCGAGCTGGGCGGACTCGTACACCTCGTCGGGGATGCCCTGCATGGCGGACATCACGAGCACCATGGTCAGCCCGGACACCGCCCAGACGACGAGCACGCAGATGAGCAGCGTCGCGAGCGGGCCGTTCACGAGCCACGCCGTGCTGCCGTCGGTGATCCCGAGCCAGCGCAGCACCATGTTCACCGCGCCGGAGTTCGGTTGTGCCTCGAGCACGAGCATGAACGACAGCGTCGTCAGCCCGACGACGTACGGCAGGAAGAACACCGTGCGCAGGAAGGTCGACCCGCGCCGTCGGGCCCGGATGAGCACGGCGAGGAAGTACCCGAGCGCCAGGATCGGCACCGTCACGATCGCCGTGTAGAGCAGCGTGTACCCGATGGCGTGCACGAACGTCGGGTCCTGGAACAGCGTCAGGTAGTTCTGCAGTCCGATGAACCGGTACGGGCCGATCAGGGGCCAGTTCGTGAACGAGATGTAGAGCGCGAACACCAGCGGCGCGAGGACGAACACCGCGACGAACACGATCGCCGGGGTGACGAGCACGGCGCCGGTGCGCGGCGGGTGCGTGAGCGAGTTCCGGGACGGACCCGGGCGGCTGACGCCACGGCCGACGGTCGGACGGCCGGCGCCGGTCCGTCGGTTGGAGACGGTGGTCATGTCTGCACCTCTCTGTGCAACGAGCGAACGAGCGAACGAGCGAGCGAGCGAACGAGCGAGCGAGCGAACGAACGAACGGTCGCTCAGGCCTGGACCTGGTCGAGGATGCGGGTGTAGTCCGACTGCGCCGTCTTCATGGCCGCAGCGGCCCCCGAGCCGAACACCGCCTCGCGGAACATCGCGAAGTAGGGCGACGAGGGCTGGTTGACGAGCAGGTTGTACGCGAGCGTCTGCGGCGCGTACCCCTTCTCGATCGCGTCGAGCGGGCCGAACGCGAGCGGGTACTTCTTCCGGTACGCGGGTGTCGCGGCGTCGGACCGGGTCGGGAAGTACCCGCCGTCCGGCAGCGCCTGCTGTTGCTGCAGACCGTTCGCGTACTGCATGAACGCCCAGCCCCCGGACGGGTTCGCCGCCCCGTTCGGGATGCACATGTTGTCGCCCCCGTCGAAGAACGAGCGCTTGCCGTCCCACGACGGGATCAGCACCGTCTGCATCTTCGCCCGCATCGCCTTCGTCGCGGCGGGCACGGTCGCACCGTACGAGGTCGGGAAGATGCCGACCTTGCCGGCCCGGAAGTCGGCGCCCCACGTGGTCCCGGCGTCCGCGTAGGTCGCCTTCGACAGCACGCCGTCCTTCCACAGCTGCCGGTAGAACTCGAGCATGCGTTCGAGCGCCTCGTTGCCGGTGATGTTCGCCATCTGCTTGCCGACCTCGCCGGACATCATGTCGACGCCGGTGGCCCAGACGTGCGGCTGCGTGACGAACCCGATGATGCCGGCGGCGTTGCCCGAGATCGACCACCCGTACACGTCGTCGCCGGTCTTCCGGATCGCCTTCGCGGCGGCGAGCAGCGAGTCGAGGTCCTTCGTCGCGTCCTCGACGTCGAGCCCGGCCCGGTCGAACAGCTCGGTGTTGACGAACAACTGCGAGTTGTCCGCCAGGTACGGCAGCCCGTAGTACCGGTCGCGGTACTCGAGCAGCCGGAGGTGGCCGGGTGAGATCGCGTCGAAGTAGTCGAGCCCCTTCACGACGTCGGTGAGGTCGGCGAACGCCTCGCGGAAGATGAACAGCTGCGAGTTGATGTCGTCGATGTCCACGACGTCCGGCGGCTCACCACCACGGATCGCGGTCGCGAGCTTCGTCACGTACTGCCCGTCCGGCACCGGCGTCAGCTCGACCTGCAGCTCCGGGTTCGCCTTGTTGAACCCGGCGACCGCCGCCGTCAGTCCGGCCTGCGTCGCCGAGCGGCACCAGACGTGCACGGTGCCGGTCGCGTTCCGGCCGAAGCTCGCGGCGCGCGCGTCGACCTTCGGCAGGGTGCCGGAGCACCCCGCCAGGGCGAGGGCCGCCCCGCCGGCGAGACCGCCGGCGAGGAACGCTCTGCGGTCCATCGTGTCACCGCGCCAGCGGGAGCCAGACGCGCATCGGCGCGGCTCCGCGGTTCGCCCAGGCGTAGTACGGGACCGCGGTGGCGGTGACGTCCTGGAGGCGCGTGGCGGCCGCCGTGGACCCGGCCGCGTCGTCGACGCTGGTCGCCGCACCTGCGTGATCCGTTCCTCCTGGACCGTCCAGTCGACGGTACGGCCACGCTGCCTGCGCGTGCTCGGCCGGGGCGTGTCCGGCGACGCGCAGCGTGACGACGCCGTCGAGGAGCCCGTCCTGGCGCTCCTCGGTGATCGGCGCGTCGGCGTCGACCGTCAGGTCGTCGACCGTGAAGCCCTGCTGGTCCGCCTGCTCGACCGCGTACACGAGCGGTCCGCGCTCGATGGCGACCTGCCCGCGTGCGGCGTCGATCCGGGCGTCGGCGACGTACCGGTGCGGCGTCGTGTCGAAGACGAGCTCGACGGTGTCGCCGGCCGTCCACTCGCGGTCGATGACGTGCAGCGTGCCCGCGGTGGGGCTGGCCGTGCCGTCCGGACCCTGCACGGTCGTGGTGTCCGACCACGACGGGATCCGCAGGCCGAGGGCGAGCGGGCCGTCCTCGGTGACCGTGACGACCACGCGGCCGTCGTGCGGGTACCCGGTCTCGACGTCGACCGGGCCGAGCGAGGCCGTGGCGTACTGGTGCAGCTGGAGGCCGCCGTCGGTCGCGGTGGCGAGGTAGCCGTCGAGGCTCGCGAACGTCCGCATGATGTTCGGCGGGCAGCAGGCGCAGTCGAACCAGCCGCGGCGGCCGTGCGCGGGGGAGCGGTTCTCGTCCTGGTGCGCGTGGTCACGCTGCTGCAGCGGGTTGACGTAGAAGTACTCGGTGCCGGCGAGGCTCACGCCCGCGAGGAACGCGTTGTACAGCAGGCGCTCGATCGCGTCGGCGTACACGGGCTTCCCGGTCGCGAGGAGCAGGCGCCAGGCCCACTGGATCCCGCCGATGGCCGCACAGGTCTCGGCGTACCCACGGTCGGTCGGGAGCTCGTACGGATCGCCGAACGCCTCCCAGTCCCAGCGCGCGCCGAGGCCCCCGGTGATGAACGCCTTCGTGGCCATCATGTCCGCGAACTGCGTCTCGCTCGCGGTCAGGAGCTCGGTGTCGCCGGTCTCGATCGCGACGTCCACGGCGCCGGCCGCGAGGTACACCGCGCGGACCGCGTGGCCCTCGACGGTCGTCGCCTGGCGGCTCGGCACCCGGTCGGAGAAGTACGTCGGCTCGCCGCCGGCGCGCTCGATGATGCCGGTGCCCCTGGCGTCGACGAACCAGTGCGCGAGGTCGAGGTACTCGCGGTTGCCGGTCTCGCGGTAGAGCTCCACGAGGCCCATCTCGACCACCGGGTGGCCGTCGACGTCGCGGGTCTTCGGCGTGCCGTCTGGGGCGGTCCCGTCGCCGAACGTGCGGACGAGGTGGTCCGCGTTCTTGATCGCGACGTCGAGCAGCCCGGTGTCGCCGGTCGCGCGGTGCTGCGCCACGGCCGCCTGGTACAGGTGTCCGGCGCAGTACATCTCGTGGCTCCACTTGAGGTCCGTGTACCGCTCGCCCTTCCCCCGGATCTGCTGCACGGAGTCGAGGTAGCCGTCGTCGGCCTGCGCCTGGGCGTACAGGGCGGTGACCTCGCGCTGGAGTTCCAGCAGGTCCTCGGCGGGGGCCCGCCCGTACTCCCACGCCACCGCCTCGAGCCACTTCGTGACGTCGGAGTCCATGAAGATCGGGCCGGTCGCGTCGCCCTCCTCGAGACCGGCGGCGATGCGGAGGTTCCGGAAGTTCCCGGCCGCCTCGAGCAGGGCGTACCCGCCGCGGACAGCGTCGCGGCCGTTCCGTTCCTGTCGGAGGGCCCAGAAGCCGCCGGTGATCCGGGCGTCGCCCGTGGGCAGCGGTCGGAGCGTCAGGTGCGCGTCCGCGGTCGGGAGGACCGGGGTCGCGGTGTGCGCGCGGCTGTCGGTCGCGAGCGTGGTGGTCATGTCGCCTCCTTGCGATGTGACTCAGGCCGGGTCCGGTTCCGTGCTGGTTCCGGAAAACGGTTTCTGCGGAGGACGTTACGACACGACCCGGAGGCGCGCAAGGGCGTCTTCTCACATCGTGCGTATAGTCGTGGTCAGTTTCCCGCATCCGGAAAGGGGTTTGCCGTGACACTGGAGCGCGCTGGGCGGACCGTCCGGATCACCGACGTCGCGGCGCTCGCCGGCGTGTCGATCGGCACCGCCTCGAAGGCCCTGAACGGCACCGGGCAGCTCCGGGAGTCGACGCGCGCCCGGGTGAAGGACGCCGCCGAGAAGCTCGGGTTCGTCGGCGATGCCCGGGCCCGCGCGCTCTCCTCGGGACGGACCTACACGGTGGGCATGATCACGACGGACTCGTTCGGCCGGTTCTCGATCCCGGTGCTGCTCGGCGCTGAGGACGCCCTCTCCGCCGGGCAGATGGCCGTGCTGCTGTGCGACACCCGCGACGACCACGTGCGCGAGGCCCACTACCTCCGCTCGCTCGCCGCCCGCGGGGTCGACGGCATCATCGTGACCGGCCGTTCCGCCGACGCTCGGCCGCCGATCGACGTGCCGATCCCGGTCGTGTACGCGTTCACGCCCTCGACCGACCCGGACGACGTGTCGGTCACGCTCGACGACGCCGCCGGGTCGGCGGCCGTCGCCGCGCACGTGCTGTCGACCGGGCGTCGGCGGGTGGCGATCGTGACGGGGCCCGAGCGGCACCGGTCGGCGGTCCGGCGTGTGTCCGGCGCCACCGAGGTGCTCGGCGCGAGCCTCGTGGCCGAACCGCTGTACGGCGAGTGGTCGGAGCGGTGGGGGCGGCAGGCGGTGGACGTGCTGGCGCGGGGCGTGGGGCTCGCGTCGGCAGGGACCGGGGCCGGGGCGGCGTCCGGGTCGGGTGCGCTCGGCGTGGACGCGATCGTCTGCGGAAGCGACCAGATCGCGCGGGGCGTGTGCGATCGGCTGCGGGAGCTCGGGCTGTCCGTGCCGGACGACGTCGCGGTCGCCGGGTTCGACGACTGGGACGTGATGGCGCTCGCGAGCCGGCCGCCGCTGACCACGGTGGACCTGCGCCTCGAGGAGCTCGGGCGCGTGGCCGGTCGGGCGCTGCTCGACCTCATCGACGGGGGCGCTGCGGCGTCCGCGACCGTGACCCCGTCCCTGGTCGTCCGCGAGAGCACCGTCGGCGCGTAGGGCCCCGCGCGGCGCGCCAGCCGGCGGGCGGGCCGAGGTCGCACGACTCGCCGTGGCCTGGTCGGTCAGGTCGCACGACGTGCCGTGCGGGTCGGCGGCGAGCGGCAGTTCGTGCGACCTCGCCGAGCGCGGGCGGGCGGCGGCGTGCGGCGGCGAGCGGCGGTTCGTGCAACCTGGGCGGGCGCGGGCGTGGCGGCGTTGCGGGAGTGAGCGCTCACGTGCCAGGATGTGAGCGCTCACGGAGGACGACGAGGTTCTGGAGGAACGCATGGGCGACGACCGCAGGCAGCAGGTCGTGGACGGCCGCACCACGCTCGGGATCGAGCTCGGCTCCACTCGCATCAAGGCGTGCCTCGTGGACGAGGACCTCGTCCCCATCGCCGCGGGTGCCCACGAGTGGGAGAACGAGTTCGTCGACGGGCGCTGGACGTACTCGCTCGAGGCCGTCGAGACCGGACTCCGCGCGGCCTACGCCGCCCTCGTGGCCGATGTGGAGGCCCAGTACGGCGTCACCCCGACGACCTTCCGCGCCGCCGGCGTGAGCGCGATGATGCACGGCTACCTCGCGTTCGACGCCGCGGGCGAGCTGCTCGTGCCGTTCCGCACCTGGCGCAACACCTCGACCGGCCCCGCCGCCGAACGGCTCAGCGACGCGCTCGGCTTCAACATCCCGCTGCGCTGGTCCATCGCGCACCTGTACCAGGCCGTCCTCGACGAGGAGCCGCACGTCGCCGACCTCGCGAGCGTCACGACCCTCGCCGGGTACGTGCACCGACGGCTCACGGGGCGGGACGTGCTCGGCGTCGGCGATGCGAGCGGTGTCTTCCCGATCGACAGCACCCCGGCGGACAGCGGTCCGGGCGACCCCGGCACGCGCGACTACGACGGCGCGATGCTCCGGACGGCCGAGGACCTGATCGGGGTCGGGGACCTCCGGGCGCTCCTGCCCGAGGTGCTCGTCGCCGGGGACGACGCGGGAGCCCTCACCCCCGAGGGCGCCGCGTGGCTCGACCCGTCCGGCACCCTGCTCCCTGGTGTTCCCCTCTGCCCGCCCGAGGGTGACGCCGGCACGGGCATGGTCGCGACGAACGCCGTCGCACCGCGCACGGGCAACGTCAGCGTCGGCACGAGCATCTTCGCGATGGTCGTGCTGGAGCACCCGCTCTCGACCCCGCACGAGGAGCTCGACGTCGTCACCACGCCCTCCGGGGACGCCGTCGCGATGGTGCACTGCAACAACGGTGCGAGCGAGATCGCGAGCTGGGCGCGCGTGTTCGGCCGGTTCGCCGAGGCCGCGAGCGAGCGCACCGGCAGCACGGCACCGGACATCGACACCGTGTACGCGACGCTGCTGGCCGAAGCCGAGCACGCGGACCCCGACGCCGGCGGCCTGCTCTCCTTCAACTACCTCGCGGGGGAACCCGTCACGCACGTCGAGGACGGCCGACCCCTGCTGCTCCGGACCCCGGACGCACGCTTCACGCTCGGCAACCTCGTGCGCTCCGAGGTGCACGGTGCCTTCGCCACCCTCGCGATCGGCATGGACGTCCTGCACGGCGAGGAGGTCCAGGTCGACCGGATGACCGCTCACGGCGGGCTCTTCCGGACGCCCGGCGCACCGCAACGCCTGCTCGCAGCCGCCCTCCGCGTGCCCGTCGCGCTCGAGGAGACCGCGGGCGAGGGCGGTGCGTGGGGGATCGCGGTGCTCGCCGCCTACCTCGAGCACACCGACCAGCACCTGGCGGACTTCCTCGCCGACACGGTGTTCGGGGGCGACGCCGTGCACGTGGCCGAGCCCGAGCCGGCCGACGTCGACGGGTTCCAGACGTACCTCGGGCGCTACCGGCGGGCACTGCCCGTCCAGGACGTCGCCGCCGCCGCGACCCGCCCCGAAGCGACCCCCGCAAGCACCGACACCAGCGCCAGCGCGACCACCCCCGGAGCCGAGCCGACGACGGCAGGCGAGCCGCGCCTCCAGGCCGAGAAGGAGCCGACCCGATGACCACCGACACCCAGCAGGCCGTCGCCGCCACCCGCGAACGCGTCGTCCGCCTGCACGGCGAACTCGTCCGCTACGGCCTCGTGATCTGGACCGGCGGCAACGTCTCCGAGCGGGTGCCGGGCACGGACCTCTTCGTCATCAAGCCGAGCGGCGTGTCCAGCGACGACCTGACCCCCGGGAACCAGGTCGTCTGCACGCTCGACGGGGTGCCGGCCGACGGCTGGGAGAACAGCCACGGGCCGAGCTCCGACACCGCCGCGCACGCCTACGTCTACCGGAACATGCCGGAGGTCGGCGGCGTCGTGCACACCCACTCGACGTACGCGACGGCGTGGGCGGCACGGGCGGAGCCCATCCCGTGCGTGATCACCGCGATGGCGGACGAGTTCGGCGGACCGATCCCGGTCGGGCCGTTCGCGATCATCGGCGACGACTCGATCGGACACGGCATCGTCGAGACCCTCGCCGGCCACCGCTCGCGTGCGGTGCTCATGCAGAACCACGGCGTCTTCACGATCGGCCGCGACGCGAAGGACGCCGTGAAGGCCGCCGTGATGTGCGAGGACGTCGCCCGGACCGTGCACATCGCGAAGCAGGGCGGGGACGTCGTCCCGATCGCCGAAGCAGACATCGACCGACTCTTCGATCGCTACCAGAACGTCTACGGACAGACCCCCGAAGGAGCACTCCAGTGACCCACGACACCGCGACGCACGTCGTCGACCCCGCCGAGACGTTGGCGGGCTACGAGGTCTGGTTCCTCACCGGGTCCCAGGGGCTGTACGGCGAGGAGACCCTGCGCCAGGTGGAGTCGCAGAGCAAGCACGTGCACGAGACGCTGGCACCGCACGTGCCGGTGAAGCTCGTCTGGAAGCCCGTGCTGAAGGACGCCGACGGCATCCGGCGCGCCCTCATCGAGGCCAGCGCGGACGACAAGGTCATCGGTGTGACGACGTGGATGCACACGTTCAGCCCCGCGAAGATGTGGATCGGCGGCCTGCAGGCGCTCACGAAGCCGCTGCTGCACCTGCACACCCAGGCGAACGTCACGCTGCCGTGGTCGGACATCGACTTCGACTTCATGAACCTCAACCAGGCGGCGCACGGTGACCGCGAGTTCGGGTACGCCCTGGCGCGCCTCGGCGTCCGGCACGCCACCGCCGTCGGGCACGTCTCCGACCCCCGTGTCCAGCAGCGGGTCGCGAACTGGACCCGCGCCGCCGCCGGTGCCGCGGCCGTGCGGGAGCTCGAGCTCACCCGGTTCGGCGACAACATGCGGTACGTCGCGGTCACCGAGGGCGACAAGACCGAGGCGGAGATCGAGCTCGGCGTGCAGGTGAACACCTGGGCCGTCAACGAGCTGGCCGAGGCGGTCGCCTCGGCGGAAGCCGACACGGCAGCGGTCGATGCGCTCGTCGCGACCTACCAGCAGGACTACGACGTCGACCCGTCGCTCCGTGACGGCGGTGACCGCCACCAGTCCCTCCGCGACGGTGCCGCCATCGAGATCGGCCTCCGCACCCTGCTCGCCGGGAACGGCAGTGCGGCGTTCACCACGAACTTCGAGGACCTCGGCACGCTCAAGCAGCTGCCCGGCCTCGCCGTGCAGCGCCTGATGGCCGACGGGTACGGCTTCGGTGCCGAGGGCGACTGGAAGACCGCCGTCCTCGTCCGTGCGATGAACGTCGCCGGCGCCGGCCTCCCCGGTGGCGCGTCGCTCATGGAGGACTACACGTACGACCTCACGCCGGGTGCCGAGAAGATCCTCGGCGCGCACATGCTCGAGGTCTCGCCGACCCTCACCACCACGAAGCCGACGCTCGAGATCCACCCGCTCGGCATCGGCGGCAAGGACGACCCGGTGCGCCTGGTCTTCACCGCGGACGCGGGCGAGGCCGTCGTCGTCGCCCTCTCCGACACCCGCGACGGCTTCCGCCTCACGGCGAACGTCGTGGACGTCGTCCCGCCGACCGCCGCGTTGCCGAAGCTGCCCGTCGGACGCGCCGTCTGGGAGCCGCGCCCGTCGTTCCCCGTCGCCGCCGAGGCCTGGCTCACCGCCGGCGCCGCCCACCACACCGTCATGACGACGGCCGTCGGCCTGCAGGTGGTCGAGGACTTCGCGACCATGGTCGGCACGGAGTTCCTCGTCATCGACGAGCACACCACCGAGCGCGGGTTCCGCGACGAGCTGCGCCTCCAGCAGACGTGGCACCGTCTCGACCGGGGGTTCTAGGCTCGTGACCGTGAGCGCGACGACGCGGACGAACTGGGCGGGCAACGTCACCTACCGGGCGTCCGGCCTGGCGCGCCCGACGTCGGTCGACGAGCTGCAGCAGCTCGTCGCGTCGACGCCGCGCCTGACGGCGCTCGGGTCACGGCACTCGTTCAACACGATCGCCGACACGGACGCGCTCCAGGTGTCGCTGGCGGACCTGCCGCCGGTGCTCGACATCGACGAGGACCGGCGGGTCGTGCGCGTCGCCGCCGGCATGATCCACAGCCAGGTGGCCGCGGGCCTGGAGGCGCGGGGCTGGGCACTCGCGAACCTCGCCTCCCTGCCGCACATCTCCACCGCCGGCGCGGTCGCCACCGGCACGCACGGCTCCGGCGTCCGCAACCCGTCGCTCGCGCAGGCGGTCGTCGGCCTCGAGGTCGTCCGCGCTTCCGGAGACCTGGCGTTCGTCGATGCGTCGACACCGGACAGTTCCCTCGACGCGCACCGGGTGGCCCTCGGCGCGCTCGGTGTCGTCACCGCGGTCGAGCTCGCGATCGAGCCCACCTTCCAGGTCGCCACGACCGTGCACCTCGACCTGCCGTGGAACGCCGTCGCGGAGCACTTCGACGAGGTCGTGTCGGACGCGTACTCGGTGTCGCTGTTCACCTCGTTCGACGACCGCGGGGCCCGGCAGGTCTGGGTCAAGCACCGCGTGGGCGAAGCGGCACCGGCCGTCGACCTCGTCGCGCTCGGTGCCCGTCCCGCCGACGGCCCGGTGCACCCGGGGGAGAACGACCCCGCCGGCGTCACCGAGCAGGGCGGCGTGCCGGGGCCCTGGTCCGAGCGACTCCCGCACTTCCGGTCCTCGTTCACGCCGTCGACCGGGGCGGAGATCCAGGCGGAGTACCTGCTGCCGGCCGGTTCCGCGGCCGACGCTCTGCAGGCGCTCCGACCCCTGGAGTCGCTGTTCGCGCCGATCCTCATCGCGGCCGAGGTCCGGACGATCGCCGCCGACACCGCGTGGCTCGCACCGTCCTCGGAGCGGCAGTCGGTCGGCATCCACTTCACGTTCCGGCGGGACGCGAGCGCGGTGGCAGCCGCGGTGGAGCGGATCGAGGACGTCCTCGCGCCGTTCGACGCCCGCCCGCACTGGGGGAAGGTGTCGGCGGCGAGTGCCGAGCGGCTGCACGAGGTGTACCCGCGGCTGTCCGACTTCGCGGCGCTCGCCCGTGACCTCGACCCGACCGGGCGGTTCCGGAACGCGTTCCTCGCGCGCATCCTGACCTGACCGGGAGTCGGCGTTCCCAGCGGCTTCGGATGACATCTCCGGCCGATCCACCGGGGCGTTCCTGAGCGCTCACATGTGCGATCACAAAGGTTGGGGCATGGCGAACCTCAACCGCATCATCGGCATGGCCGGCAAGGTCATCGACAAGCAGCTCCAGAAGCGCGGGCAGGCGGGACCCGCGGCCGGCGCCGGGCAGCAGCAGGGCGGGACGGACTGGCGCGGCATCGTCCGGAGCGCGGCGGACAAGCTGACCGGGGACGACCGGAACCAGCAGGCGCAGCACGGGCAGCAGCAGCCGTACGGACAGCAGCAGCAGTCGTACGGACAGCAGCAGCAGCCGTACGGCCAGGCGCCCGGCCAGCAGCAGCACGGCCAGCAGCAGCACGGGTCGGCCGACTCCGACCAGGTCGCGATCGCCAAGTACGACTACCTGCTGCGAACCGCCCCGCCGGAGCAGCTCGAGCAGGTCCACCACGACGCCTTCGCCCGGCTCACCCCCGCGCAGCGCCAGCAGATCCGCAACCGCCTGAATTCCGAGCTGCCGCCGCACGAGCACCTCCGCGACGACTCCGCCGGTGGGATGGCCCGCGCGATGACCCGCGGCGAGGTCGCTCGGCCCGGACTCGTCCGACGTGTCCTGGGCGGCGGCGGATCGGCGGGGCGCGGCCGCGGTGGAGCGTTCGCCGGCGGGGCAGCGGTCGGCGCCGGTGCGATGGCGCTCGGCGGTCTGGGCGCAGCGGTCGCCGGTGGCGCGGTGCTCAGCGCGGCCGCGGGGCCGGTGCTGGCCGAGGCCGCGAACCTCGGCGTCGACTTCGAGGGCATCGCCGCCGGGATCGGCGACCTCGGACTCGGAGACCTCGGCGGTGGTGTCGAGGGACTCGCGGGCGAGGGCGAGCAGCTGCTCGGTGGGCTCGGTGAGCAGGCGTCGAACCTCGGCAACGACTTCCTCGGCGGGCTGTTCGACCGCTGATCGGGTGGTGAGTGGTGACCGTTCTGGTTCGCGATCCCCGGGGATCGCGAACCAGGACGGTCACTCGCCCAGAAGACCGCGCGGACCCGGTTGCGCAGCGGTTCGATCGGTGACGCCCGAGGAGGCTCCTCCCGGGCCGGCTGCCCGCAGGACGACGCATCGGGAATAGACGGTGGTCGCACGGCGATTGGACCGTTACGCCGTGCGACGTCGGCCGTGCCCGGGATTCGGACACCGTCCGATCGCGGTGTCAGGATGGACGACGCCCCGACAGCCGACGCCCCGACACCCGGAGCCCGCGCGGGCTCCGGGGCGCGGCGACACGTCGTGGCCACCCCACGGCTGCGCACCACCACTTCCCCACGAGGAGCACCACCGTCATGAGACGCCCGAACCGCCTGACCATCACCGCTGCGGTCGCCGCAGCTGCAGCCCTGGTCCTCACCGGCTGCTCGGGCGGGGGCGCCTCGGACGACGCCTCGGGCGGAACCTCCAAGGGCGGCACGCTCAACATCCTGACGACGGCCACCGCGGTGCACCTCGACCCGGCGACCAGCCAGAACCTCAACATCACGACGCTCGGCCTCGTGCTCCGTCGTCTCACCGCGTGGGACGTCGAGCCCGGCAAGACGGCCAAGGTCGTCCCCGACCTCGCGACGAACACCGGCGACTCGAGCGACGGCGGCAAGACCTGGACCTACCACCTCAAGAAGGGGCTGAAGTTCCAGGACGGCACCGAGATCACCACGAAGGACATCAAGTGGGGCATCGAGCGCTCGTTCGCGCCGACGCTCACCGGTGGCCTGAGCTACCACAAGTCGCTCCTCGTCGGCGGTGACAGCTACAAGGGTCCGTTCGACGGCAAGACCCTCGACAGCATCGAGACCCCGGACGACTCGACGATCGTCTTCAAGCTCAACGCGGCGTACGGCGACTGGCCGTGGATCGTGTCGATGCCCGCGTTCGCCCCGGTCCCCGAGGGCGACGGCACCGACACCGGTGCGTACGACGCCAAGCCCGTCGCCTCCGGCCCCTACGAGGTGCAGTCCAACACGCAGGGCTCGCAGATCACCCTCGTGCGGAACGAGGAGTGGAGCGCGAAGACCGACGACGTCCGCACCGCCGGCCCGTCGAAGGTCGTGTTCAAGGAGAGCCAGGACCCGTCGACCGTCACCCAGACGCTGATCGCCGACAACGGTGACGCGAAGGACTCGTTCGGCGCGACGTACCTCGGAGCTGCCGAGCTGAACCAGGTCCGCTCGAACCCGGCCGCCCAGGACCGCCTCGCCACCTCGAAGGCCGGCCCGATCAACTACCTCGCGATCAACACGCAGAAGGGCTCGCTCAAGGAGCTCAAGGTCCGGCAGGCGCTGCAGTACGCCGTCGACAAGAAGTCGTACCGGATCGCCGCCGGTGGTGCCCTCGCCGGCTCCTACGCGACGACGCTCATCACGCCCGGCATCGCGGGGCGCCAGCAGTACGACCTGTACGAGCCCGGTGCCACCGGTGACGTGGCCAAGGCGAAGAAGCTCCTGCAGGAAGCGGGTGTCTCGGACCTCGAGCTGACCCTGGTCACGCAGAACGACTCGGCGAACCTGGCCGAGGCGCAGGCGATCCAGGCCGGCCTCAAGCGCGCGGGCATCACCGTGACGCTCAAGCCGCTCGACATCGACTCGTTCTACACGGCGACGACGGACGGCGACGACTTCGACCTCGCGATGTTCAGCTGGCAGCCGGACTTCCCGAGCGCGAACGCCAACATCCAGCCGCTGTACGACTCGTCGCAGATCGGTGGGGGCGGCTACAACGTCTCGAAGTACAGCAACCCCGAGGTCGACGCCCTGATCGAGCAGGCGACGGGCACCATCGACCAGCAGGATGCGCAGAAGCTCTGGGCCGAGGCGGACAAGAAGATCATGGCCGACGCCCCGATCGTCCCGCTCACCTACGCGAAGCAGTCCTTCCTCGCCGGTTCGAACGTGCAGAACTTCCAGATCGCGGACTTCCCGGCGTACCCGAACTACCTCAAGGTCTCGCTCGCCAAGTGAGTGCACCGCTGCTCGAGGTCGAGGGGCTCCACGTCGCGTTCGGCGACGCGGAGCCCGTCGTGCGTGACGTCTCCTTCACCCTGACGCCCGGCCGCGTGCTCGCCCTCGTCGGCGAGTCCGGCTCGGGCAAGTCCGTCAGCGCGATGAGCGTGCTCGGCCTGCTCCCGCCGGAGGCCCGCGTCACCGGCAGCATCCGCTTCCGCGGCACCGAGCTCGTCGGGGCGTCGGACGACGAGCTCCGAGCGGTCCGCGGGGCCGGCATCGGCGTCGTGTTCCAGGAGCCGATGAACTCCTTCACCCCCGTGCTCTCGATCGGCACCCAGATCGCCGAGGCGATCACGGCGCACCCGACGGACCTCGACCGACGCGGTGTGTCCGCGCGGACCGACGAGCTCCTCCGCGCCGCGGGGCTCCCGGACCCGCAGCGGATCCGGAAGGCCTACCCGCACGAGCTCTCCGGCGGCCAGCTCCAGCGCGCGATGATCGCGATGGCCCTCGCCGGTGACCCGGTCGCCCTCATCGCGGACGAGCCGACCACCGCGCTCGACGTCACGGTGCAGGCGGGCATCCTCGACCTGCTCCGCACGCTGGGTCGCGAGCGCGACCTCGCCGTGCTGCTCATCACGCACGACATGGGCGTGGTGGCGGACGTCGCCGACGAGGTGCTCGTGATGCGGCGCGGCGACCCGGTCGAGCACGGGACCGTCGCCGAGGTGTTCGCGCACCCGGACGCCGAGTACACGCGGGCACTCCTCGCGGCGGTACCGGCCCTGGAGGCGCGACCCACCTCCGCACCGCACGCTGCGGACGGTGCGACGGTCGCGTCCACCGCGCCGGCCGACGAGACGGAGACGAGCCGCGCCTCCCGGCCCCTCGTCGCGCAGCTGCGCGACGTCGCCGTGCGCTACGCGCGCCGCGGTGACCCGACCGTCTCCGGCATCGACCTGACGCTCCGCGCGGGCGAGACGCTCGGACTCGTGGGGGAGTCGGGGTCCGGCAAGTCCACCATCGGACGTGCGCTCGCCGGTCTCGTGCCGGTCGTCGCGGGGTCCGTCGAGGTGGACGGCAGCGACCTCCGCACCGCTCGTGGTGCACGCCTGCGCGAGCTCCGCAGCCGGGTGGGCATCGTCTTCCAGGACCCCGCGTCCTCGCTCAACCCGCGACAGACCATCGGGTGGAGCATCGCCGAGCCGCTCCTCGTGCACGGCACGGCCTCGGCGGCGGACCGTGCCGAACGGGTCCGCGAGCTGCTCGTGGCGGTCCAGCTCGACCCGTCGTGGGCCGAGCGCTTCCCGCACCAGCTCTCCGGCGGGCAGCGGCAGCGCGTGGCGGTCGCCAGGGCCCTCGCGCTCCGGCCCGCGCTCGTGATCGCCGACGAACCGACCTCGGCGCTGGACGTCACCGTGCAGGCCGCCGTGCTCGACCTCCTCGCGGCACTGCAGCAGGACTTCGGCTTCGGCATGCTCCTCATCAGCCACGACCTCGCCGTGGTGCGGCAGCTCGCCGACGAGGTGGTCGTGCTGCACGACGGCCGCGTGGTCGAGCGCGGCACGACCGACGCCGTGCTCGACGATCCGCAGCAGGACTACACGCGCATGCTCCTCGCGGCAGCGCCCGTCGCCGACCCGGCGCGACAGGCCGCCCGCCGCGAGGCCTGGCGTGCGTGGGAAGGGGTGGCCTCGTGACCGCCAACGTCGTCGACCGTCCGGTCGCGGCAGCCGCGAACCGGAGCACCGGCTTCCGCGCCGTCGTCCGCCGCGTGCGTCAGGACCGCTGGGCGGTCGCGTCCGCGGTCGTCATCGTGGTGTTCGTCGTCGTCGCGCTCGCGGCGCCGCTCATCGCCGCCGTCACCGGCCAGGACCCGTACGGGTACCACATCGACGCGCTCAACTCGTTCGGCGCCCCGCGCGGGGTCGGCGGCGGGATCAGCGCCGAGCACTGGTTCGGGGTCGAGCCCCTGACCGGGCGCGACCTGTTCGCGATCGTCACCTACGGTGCCCGCACCTCGCTCGGCATCGGGATCGCCGCGACGATCGTGTCGATCGTCATCGGCGTGCTCGTCGGCGTGACGACCGGGTTCTTCGGCGGCTGGTACGACCGCGTCCTCTCCCGCGTCGTCGACGTCATCTTCGGCTTCCCGTCGCTCGTCTTCATGATCGCCCTGACCGCGATCGTCCCGACGTCGTTCCCGAAGCCCGTGCTCGTCGTCCTCGTCATCGGGTTCTTCGGGTGGCCCTCGGTCGCCCGTGTCGTGCGCGGGCAGACGCTGTCGCTCGTCACCCGGAACTACGTCGTCGCCTCGACCGCGATGGGCGCCGGGCGTTGGCACGTCATCCGGACGCAGCTGCTGCCGAACCTCGCCGCGACGATCACCGTCTACGCGACGATCTCGATCCCGTCGATGATCGGCGCCGAGGCCGCGCTGTCGTTCCTCGCCGTCGGCGTCACCCCGCCGACGCCGTCGTGGGGTCGCAGCATCGGCGACGCGATCGGTTGGGTGCAGACCGACCCGATGTACCTCGTGTTCCCGGGCCTGGCGCTGTTCCTCATCACCCTGGCGTTCAACGTGCTCGGCGACGCCCTGCGCGACGCCCTCGACCCGCGGAGGAGCAACCGGTGACCACCTTCCGCTTCATCGCTATCCGCGTGCTCGGCGCAGCAGTCGTCCTGCTCGTCGTGGCCGCGATCACCTACGCCCTGTTCATGCTGCTGCCGACGAACCCGGCGCGCGCGATCTGCGACAAGCCCTGCACGCCGGACCGGCTGCGCGAGGTGCAGGCGTTCCTCGGGACGGACAAGCCGTGGATCGCCCAGTTCGGCGCGTACCTCGCGGGCATCTTCACCGGGCGGACGTTCGGGTCCGGCGCCTCCGTCATCCACTGCGCGGCGCCCTGCTTCGGGTACTCGTTCCAGCTCCACGACAGCGTCACGAACCTCATCCTCACGCGCCTGCCCGTCACCGCGTCGATCGCCGTCGGCGCAGCCGTGCTCTGGCTCGTCGCCGGGGTGGCCGGTGGCGCGCTGTCGGCCCTGCGCCGAGGCACGTACGTCGACCGCACGGTCATGACGATCGCCGTTGCCGGGGTGTCCGCGCCGTCGTACCTCGTCGGGCTGCTGGCGATCCTGCTGTTCGGGTTCGTGCTCGGCGTCCTGCCCACCAGCGGCTACGTCGCGTTCGGGGACGATCCCGTCGGGTGGTTCACGCACCTCGTGCTGCCGTGGTGCGTGCTCGCGTTCATCAGTGCGGCGATCTACGCCCGGCTGACCCGGGGCGAGATGCTCGAGTCGATGTCGCAGGACTTCGTCCGGACCGCCCGTGCGAAGGGCCTCCGCGAACGCCAGGTCGTCGTGCGCCACGGGCTGCGGACGGCGATCCTCCCGGTGGTGACGCTGTTCGGGCTCGACCTCGGGTCGCTGCTCGGCGGTGCCGTCATCACCGAGAAGGTGTTCTCGATGCAGGGGCTCGGTGCGCTGCTCATCGACGCGGTGCACACGCTCGACCTGCAGGTCGTCGTGGGGTTCACGCTGTTCTCGGCGCTGCTGATCGTGACCGCGAACGTGATCGTCGACGTCGTGTACGCGTTCGTCGACCCGCGGGTGCGCCGCCGGGCCTAGGGGGCGCGGCGCGGCCGGGCCGCAGCGTGCGAGGTTCTGCGCAGCACCGGTGGCCCGGTGGGTCGAGCGGGCTCAGCCGTCGACCGGCTCCGCGGACCGTGCAGCCCGGACGACCTGCCAGACCGCGAGGGCGACGAAGGCGGCCCCAGCTGCCCCGGCGATCCACGATCCGGCGACCCCGAGCACGGGTTCGGTCTCGCAGGTGCTCGTGCCCTGGCCGGGAGCGGCATCGGAGCAGCTGGTCACCTGGACCAGGACCAACCACAGCACCGTCACGGCCACGATGACGGCGACCGTGCTCCACCCCACCACTCGCTCCACGACCCGCTCCGTCCCCGACGTCATCAGTGACGACCAGGCTCGCACGGTCCGGGCGGCCCGTCGGTCTCGATCGTGCAACAGGACGCGGCCGTCGAGCCGTCAGCCGGTCCGCCTCCGGTGCCTCGAGACGACGACGATCGTGCCGGTGGCCGTCGCCGCGGCGACGGTAGCGAGGCCGGCCCAGCCCGGCAAGGGCAGCAGCGCCGAGAACACCGGACCGACCAGCGGTGCGGCGGCGAACGCCCCGGTGACGATCGCGGTCAGGACGACGACCGCCGCGACGGCCCCGAGGACGCTCGGCGGTCGACGCCGCAAGCACCAGTCGGGCAGGCCGGCGAGGGCTCCGGCAGCGAGACCGAAGACGAACGCGACGGCGACCCCGACGACGAGCACCGGGACCATCATGACGAGGAAGGGCGCCCCGGTGAGCGACTGCTCGACGATCATGCCCACGATCGTCCAGCCGACCGGCACGGCGACGACGGCGATGGTGCCCGCCCACGCCGTCGTCAGCGGCAGGACGGACAGGAGCGTTCGGCGCGTGGCATCGTCCTCGCTGCTCGTCTGGTCCTCCGGCACGACCGCAACCCTAGGGGGCATCGCTGGACGGGTCCGATCCGCTGTGCAGGGTCGAGGGCTCAGACGCCGTCCCACCACCGCAGCACTCGCGTGCCCACGAGCGTGAGCCAGCGGGACGGCTCGCCGGCCGGCACGTCCACCTCGAACCACTGCCGGCCCGGCGGGCGGACGCCCTGGCGCCAGCGTCCGTCAGCACCACGGGCAGCGCGGACCACCTCGATCGCCTCAGCGGCGCGGGGGTCCGGCGCCGCCTCGTCCCGGAGCGCCGCGGCCCGGAGGCGGTCGGTCGCGCGGAGCACGCTGTACCTCCAGCGGAACGGGTACGCGAACTCCGTGGCCCAGGGACCGACGAGCGCTCCGTCGGACTTCCGGTGGAGCAGTCGTCGGTCGAGGAGGTAGTCGGCGCCTCGGTGGCGGGCGTCCCGGAGATCGGCCGCGCGGGGATGCCGTCCGTCGGTCAGGACCTCGTGCTGCAGGAGCCCCTCGAGCACGTTGAGGGTCGAGTGGAACGACGAGACCGTCGAGCCCCCGACCCACTCGCAGTTCCACCCGCCGTCGGGCTGCTGGTGTTCGAGCACCCAGTCGGCGATGCCGTCGACGTCGGCGCCGAGCCACGCGCCGTTCGCGAGGGTGAAGGCGTTGATGCAGCAGTCGACCTCGCCGCCCCAGTACGGCAGGTCGTCGTACTCCCATCGGCTGTTCGCGTCGAGTCGTGCGGCGGTGTCACCGAGGACCGCGGCGTCCAGGCCCCACTCGCGCAGGGCGTTGAGCGACCAGGTCGTCGCGGTGTACGGCTGCCCGGGTCCCTCGGGCTCGGGTTCGGCGGGGAAGTACGCGCCGCCTGCCCACTGTCCGTCGGGGTCCTGGCGAGCGAGGAGTGCGGCGCCGAGGCCCTCGGTCGCGACCCGGGCACGCGTTGCCTGCCAGGTCGGTGCCGGCGCGCCGACGATGTCCCGTTCCACCTGCCACCGCAGGGCCGGGTCCGAGTCGAGGAGCCAGTCGACCACCGTGTCGTTCATGGCGCGGACACTACGCCGGCCACGGCGCGCGGGCGCCTGCGCGCGGCCGGGTCCGCACAACGGAAGTCGATCGGAGCCGTGCGTTCCCGTGGTTCGCGCGCACTTCGGTTGTGCGCCACCGCGCCGAACCGCGCCAGCGCCGCGTCGGGCGCCAGGCCCGCCGCGCCCGCGTCAGCCGACGGAGCGGTACGACGCCCCGTCGTCCGTCCGCACGAGCACGCCGAGGTCCACCGCGTCCCGCCGCACGATCGCGACGTCCTCGGCGAACATGGCGATCGCGGCGTTGAGCACCGACTCGGTGACCGGCCTGCCCGTGCCGAGCCGCTCGAACACGAGCTCGACGATGCGCACGGACAGCGGATGGCGCTGGTCGTCCGGCACCGGCATCCGGGCGATCCGGTCGAACTCGAGCAGCGCCGCCGGCCCCTGCAGCCGCTGGAGGTCCTGCGCCGTCCGCCCGAGGAGCGCCGTGTCGGGTCCGTCGTCGCCGACCCAGTCGAAGGCCGCGACGGCAGCACTCGTCCGGTCGTCGAGCGCTGCGCCGCCGACGATCGCGGACCGGAGCGACGGGCTCGCCAGCACCGCGACGGCCTGGCGAGCCCGTGCGACCGACTCGCGAAGGGGCATCAGAAGTACGTGATGCCGTGCGGCGTCCGCGGCGGGGTCAGCATCGCCCGCAGGAGTGCTGGCGCCGCCGGGTCCGCCGCGCGGAGGAGCCCGGCCGCCGCGAGCGTCGTCGGCGACACCGACCCGATGAGCAACGCACCGAGGTCCGCGACGTCGAGCTGGAGGTCGGACCCGGCCGCGTCGGCGTCGTCGGCGGTCTTCGTCACGGTGCCCCGCGCCTCCTGGACGTCCAGCCGGTACGTGCCGGAGGCGAACCCGAGCGCATCCGTCACGGCGAGCGTCAGCGAACCGTCGACGGCGTACGGACGCGACGCGAGCACCCGCTCGACGTCGAGGACGCGCAGCCAGACGTGGTCCTCCTCGTGGTCGACGTCGTACGCGCGGTTGTCGCCCAGCGCGGCGACGATCGGGTCGTCGAGCCGCGACCGGTTGTACGTGACGACGTCGTTGAGGTCGATCGAGAGCAGGAACTCCCAGAGCGACAGGTAGGCGTCGTCGGTGGCGTAGACCAGGTCGACGACCTCGAGCGTGGTGTCGCCGTCGCGGCTCTCCTTGACGCGCCAGGTCACGTAGCCGTCGAGCTCGTCGGAGCCGTCCGGGCGGTGCACGGCTGCGCGGACGTCCTTCGCCTTCTCACCGTCGCCGTTGCGCAGCCCGAACACGACGGGCCAGGTGCCGGCGTTGCGCACCATGGAGCCCGGCGTCCGCGCGTTGAACCGGTCGAAGACGGCACGGCCGGGGCCGCCGGCGAGCCACTCGGGCGTGACGACGCTGACGACACCGGTGGTCGGCGCGAGGAGCGGGAGCGCACGCTCGCGGCGGACCCGGACGGCCCGCTCGCGGATCGCGCTGCCGAAGCCGAAGCGGCGGTAGATGGTGCCCTCGGACGCGGTCAGCGAGGCCACGGCGTAGCCCTCGGCGACACCGCGCGCGAGGGCGTGCGTCATCATCGCGCGGAGGATCCCGCGGCGGCGCTCGGTCGGTCGGACGGTCACGGCGGAGATCGCCTGGGTGTCGATCGACGAACCGTCGCCCCAGCTCAGCTCCTTGCCGAACCAGGCGAAGGTGCCGGCCGGCCAGGTCTCGTCGACGGAGCCCGGTGCGGGTCGGCGGACGTACGCGCCGAGCCAGGTCTCGTCGTCCTCGATGAAGTGCGCGACCATGCGCGCGGCCGCCTCGTCGCCGGGGTGCGGTTCGTGGAACCCGAGTCCGACGGCCTGCATCCAGGCCTCGGTCTCGGCGTTCGGTGCCCCCTGCTCGTCCGTCCCGGGCGCGAAGGCGCGCAGCTCGTAGCGGTCGTCGAATGCCTCGTTGCTCACGTTCCCGACCCTATCGGGGTCCGGTGACGGAACGACAGGCGCGACGAGCGGGCCAGGAGGCGCGGGTCGTCCCCGGCACGCGCCGCCCGCGGGCTCGGGTCACGCCGTCGCGCGTCGGCTCACCTCGCGGCGCGGCGGGACGCCGATCGGGGCGGGTTCTTCCGGAGGTGCTCGCTGATCCGGCCGAGGATCCGGTCGAGCTCCGCGGCGTCCTCCTCCGTGATCGGTGCGAACAGCAGCCCGTGCACCGTGCCGATGTGCCCGGGGAACACCGCCGCGAGGACGGCTCGCCCGTCGTCGGTCAGCGACACCACGGTGCTGCGCTCGTCGTCCGGAGAGGGGCCGCGCGTGACGAGTCCGCGCTGCTCGAGCAACTGCGCCTGGTAGGTCAGCCCACTGCGGCTGTAGACCACCCCGTCGGCGAGGTCCGTCATCCGCAGGTGCCCGTCGGGGGAGTCTCCGAGTCGTGCCAGCAGCTGGAACTGCACGTACGACAGCCCGCCCACGTCCTTGAGCTGCTGCTCGACCGAGGGGCGCAGCAGCGCACTGACCTCGGTGAACGACAGGTAGGCGCGCAGCTGCGTCGGCGTCAGGGACGAGGGGGTTTCGGACATGATCCGATCCTACCTGTTGCTTCGAGTTCGAAGCAGTGCTACGGTTCCATCAATCGCTTCGAATTCGAAGCAAATGACGGAGGAGTCATCATGAAGGCAGTGCAGTTCCACGAGGTCGGCGGTCCCGAGGTCCTCACCTACGGCGACGTCGACCAGCCCACCCCCGGCCCGGGCGAGGTCCTCGTCCGGGTCGCGGCATCGGCGTACAACGCGGCGGACAACGGCATGCGCGCCGGCTTCCTGCCCATCCCGGTCGCCCTGCCCCACGTCCCCGGGTACGACGTCTCCGGAACGGTCGCGTCCCTCGGGGACGACGTCACGGACCTGGCGGTCGGCGACGCGGTGATCGGCTTCCTGCCGATGGAACGCGACGGCGGAGCGGCCGAGTACGTCGTCGCTCCGGCGGACGCGCTCGTCGCCGCCCCGACGAGCATCCCGCTGGCGGACGCGGCTGCGCTGCCGTCAGTGGCGCTCACGGCGTGGCAGGCGCTCTTCGACGACGGTCGGCTCGAGGCCGGGCAGCGCGTGCTCGTCGTCGGCGCGGGCGGTGTGGTCGGGAAGTACGCGATCCAGCTCGCGAAGCGCGCCGGTGTCGAGGTCGTCGCCACGGCCAGCCCGCGCAGCGCCGACGCCGTCCGGGTCGCCGGTGCCGACCAGGTCGTCGACCACACCACGACCGACGTGCTGCAGGCGGTCGACGGGCAGGTCGACGTCCTGCTCAACCTCGCCCCGATCGAGCCGGAGCAGTTCGCCTCGTTCGTGGCCGCCGTCCGCGACGGGGGCGCGGTCGTGAGCACGACGGCGTTCATGGCGACCCCGGGGGACGAGTCCCGCGGGGTCCGTGCTGCGACGGTGTTCGTGCTCCGGAACCGCGAACGGCTGGCCGAGCTCGTCCGGCTCGTCGACGCCGGGGAGCTCACGGTCGAGGTGACGCGGCGCATCCCGCTGACCGAGCTGCAGGCGCTGCACACCGAGGGCGCCGCCGGACGGATCGCCGGCAAGGTCGTCGTCCTCGTCTGAGCGACCAGCGACCCGGTGGGGGGATCGTGACCCACCACCGGGCCGGGCGCGTCAGGGGGAGCCGCGCCGCGCCTCCTGGGCCACCACCTCGTCGAGGTCCGCCAGCTTCCGCATCTGCTGGAGCGGACGGGCCATCCGGTTGTTGTCCCGCAGGGCGGGCTCCGTCCGCGCGAGGAAGGCCCAGTAGCCGGCGGTGAAGGGGCAGGCGTCCTCGCCGAGCCGCTTCGTCGGGTCGTAGCGGCACCCGCCGCAGTGGTCCGACATCCGGTCGATGTACCGACCACCGGACGCGTACGGCTTCGTCGCGACCATCCCGCCGTCGGCGTGCTGGGACATCCCGATGATGTTCGCGGGCATCACCCAGTCGGTCCCGTCGACGAACACGTCCGTGAACCACTCGGTGAGGTGCACGGGGTCGTACCCGCGCTGCAGCGCCCAGTTGCCCAGCACCATGAGCCGCTGGATGTGGTGCAGCCAGCCGTGGTCGTGCAGGCCCTCGATCGCGGTGCGGAGGCAGGCGGCCTCGACCCGGGACGCGTCGAGCTCCCGCCACCACCGGGGGAGCCGCTCGTGCGCTCCGAGGGCGTTCTCCGACGCGCCGTAGTCGTCGCCGAACCACCAGTAGAGGTGCCAGACGTAGTCGCGCCACCCGGCGATCTGCCGGACGAACCCCTCGACGCTCGCGAGCGGGGCGTCGTCGTCGCGGTGGGCCACGAGTGCCGCCTCGATCGCATCGCGCGGGTCGAGGACACCGAGGTTCATCGGGACGCTGAGCAACGAGTGCGCCATCGTCCAGTCGTTCGTGAGCGTGGCGTCCTCGAACGGGCCGAAGTCGTTCAGCCGGGTGCGCACGAAATCGTCGAGTGCGTGACGGGCCTCGTCGGGCGTGACCGCGAAGCGCCGACGGTCGTCCGCACCGACGAAGCGGGCGATGCCGTCCCGCTCCCAGCGGTCCAGGTCACGTCGGACCTCCTCGTCGACCTCGTCCTCCTCGGGCCACCACGGCTCCGGGAGTCCGAGCGTGGTCGCACCCTTCGGCGGCGACTCCCGGTTCTGCTCGTCGAGGCTGAACTTCCCGCCGACGGGCGCGTCCGAGCGCATCAGCCAGCCCTCGCGACGGCGGACCCGCTCGTAGAACGTCTCCATCCGGAAGCGACCGGTGCCCTGCGCGGCCCACTCGGCGAACTCGTCCTCGTCGGTCACGAAGCCGCGGCTCGGCAGCACCTCGGTGCCCCTGCCCCAGTGCCGCACCTGTGCGCGGAGCGTCCGCGACGGCGGGTCGACGACCTCGAGGTCGTCCCGGCCGACCAGCGCCTGCCGGAGCGTGTCGACCTGCACGTGCTCGACGCGGTCGCCCTCGCCCCGGTCGCGGAGGTCGCGGACCAGGTGCCGGAGCGCACTCAGCCACAGGTGCGCCTTCGCACGGTGCACGGGCCGCGCGGTGAAGAACTCGCGGGCCTCGACCACGAGGAGCGGGCCGCCGTCGTCGAAGTCCGGGCCGTACTGTCCCGGCAGGATGAGACGCCGGCGCCGTTCGAAGCGTCGGTCGGCCGGGGCGGTGCGCGCGTCCGTCATGCGGCGGACGGTACGCGAGCACGCGGGTGCGGGCCCGGGACGTCCCCCGACTCCACGGCGGTTCCGCGGGCGCGCCCTCCTGTGTAGGGTGGCGGACATGCAGTGCCGCTGAACCCGCTTCCGACTCCCTCCAGTGCCCCGTCGGGGCCGTCGAAAGGTTCAGCATGCCCGCATCCACCCTGCCCCTCGCCGGCAAGACCGCCCTCGTCACCGGTGTCTCACGACGCCGTGGCATCGGGTTCGCCGTCGCGTCGAAGCTCGCCGACCTCGGCGCGAGCATCGTCGTGCACCACCACCGCCCGCACGACCTCGACCTGCCGTGGGGCGGGGACGACCTCGACGCCGTCCGCGACGGACTGCGCGCACACCTCACCGAGGGCGCCCGGTTCGCGGACGTCCCCGGCGACCTGTCCGATCCCTCCGTGATCCCGGAGCTGATCGACACCGCGACGGCACTCACCGGCCGCCTCGACGTCCTCGTGTGCAACCACGCCAAGAGCGGGGACGACGGCAGCATCCTCGACATGACGCCGGAGCGGCTCACCGCCTTCTGGGAGGTCAACACCCGCGCGACGATGCTGCTGACCGCCGAGTTCGCCCGGCGCCGCGCACCGCGGACGGACGAGCCACGACGGCCGGGGGACCGGATCGTGGGCACCGGCCCGTACGCCGAGGCGCAGGGGCACGTGTTCTGGATGACCTCCGGGCAGATCCACGGGGCGATGATCGGCGAGGTCGCGTACGCCGCGAGTAAGGCCGCGCTCGCCGGGGTGACCGCCACGGTCGCCAAGGAGTTGCTCGAGCTCGGCATCGTGCTGAACACCGTCAACCCCGGGCCGGTGAACACGGGCTACATGGACCCGGAGACCACGGACCGGTCGCTCGACGGCCTCGACGAGTACCTGGCGAGCACGCCGTTCGGTCGCGTCGGGACGCCGCAGGACCCGGCCGAGCTCATCGGGTGGCTCGCGACGTCCTCGGGCAGTTGGGTCGTCGGGCAGGTCCTCACGTCGGACGGCGGCTTCAGTCTGTGACGTGGCCACGGTCCTGACCCGGCCACGGTCGGACGGGAGGCGCGGTGCGGGCCGGCACCGCGCCTCCCGTCCGACGGCGGGTCCTGTCCACCGCGACGGGTCGCGTCCACCGCGACGGCGCGGGCGGACGCGTGGTGATGCCCCGTGGTCGCGCCGTGGTCAGTCGGTCGCGCCGCGTGGGGGATCGACTAGCAGCCCGACGCGGTCCGCCAGGTACGCCTCGAGCGGGACGGCGGCGCCCGCGGTGGGGGACCACCGGACGAACGGACCCCCGTCGTCGACGAAGAGCACGCCGTCCGAGCCGACGAGTGACCCGTCGACCGGGATCGGCGTCGCGCCGTGGTTCACGGTGTCCCCGGGCTCGAAGTGCCCCTTCTGCGCCGCTGCCCGGTAGGCCCGACGGACCTCGGCGGAGACGGACACGAACTGCGACCGCCCGGGTTCGGTGACGCGCGTGATCCGTCCGGTCGCCCACACCCGGCCGTCGGTCTCGGGGGAGGACCCGAGCAGCAGCGCGCCGACCCGCCACACGCGGCCGAGCGATCGGATGGTGGGCTCGCGTCGGATGCCGAGCACGGCCTTCGGCTCGACGTACTCGCCGAGGGCCTCGTCCGGGACGTCGGCGTCGCGGAGCCGTCGCGCCGCGCCGTCGAGCAGCGCCCTCGCCCGTTCCAAGCCGTCCGTCACGTCACCCGAGCGTAGCCCGGTGGGCGCCGCGACCGCGTGGCCCCCGTCCGTCGGCGTCGCCCGCGGCGCGTCGGCGACGCACGGCTGACACGGTGCCGATCGTGACCATCACCGCGCCGTACGCCAGCAGGACCCCGGCGATCGCGGGCACGAGCCACGAGCGCGACCCGTTGACGAGCTGGTTCACCAGGCCGATGTCCGGCAGGCTGTACCAGACGACGCCGCGCACCTGGGCAGCCGTCACCGGTGCGGGATCGGCGAGCGCGTTGTTGTCGCCCTTGAGCGTGAACGTCCGGGACCCGTCCGACGACGACGCGACCGAGACCACCCGGTGGCTGATGACCGCCGGCTGCCCGGAGGTGATCTGGTAGGTCACGACGTCGCCGATGCGGATGTCCTCGACGGGCGTGGGCCGGACGACGAGGAGCGTGCCGGGCGGCAGCGTCGGGTCCATCGACTGCGTGAGCACGGTGAGTGGCGTGGACCCGGTCGCCTTCGGCACGACGATGAGCACGACGGCGAGCCCGGCGACGATGACGAGCAGCCCCGTGCTCAGTCCGAGCGCGAGGGCGTGGACGACCGCACGCCAGCCGGTGCGCGGCGGGCGCCGGGCGCGCCGGGCAGCGCCGTCGGTGGCCGCGCTCATGCGCCGCACCGGACGGCTGCCCCGTCGTTCTGGGTGAAGAGGGTGATCTGCCCGGTCCCGACCACGGTGCTCGTGGGGTTGCCCGCACTGTCGAGGATCTTCACGGTGATCAGCACCGGGCCGCTCGTGGCGACGCTCGCGGGGATCTGGCTCGGCGCGATGGTGAAGCGGCCGTAGTAGTCCTGCTGCTTCGGGGCGACCATCGTGGACGCGTCGCGCCCGGCGTAGGCGCCGTACCAGGTGTCCTTCGGCCGGGACGAGGTGGCCCAGGCGACCTCGACGTAGTTGCCGCTGTGGTCCGTGCACGTGAGGGCGGGCGCGGCGGCGGAGGTGTTGAGGTAGAAGCCGCCGGACACGACGCCCGAGCTCCACGTGCCGGCCGTCACCGTGAGGTTCACGTTCACGTTCGCGGTGCTCGACGCCGGCGCGGACGAGGACGGCGTGCTCCGCGTGCACCAGACGGCGCTCGCCCCGGCGGCGAGCTTCGTGGTGAGGCTCGGCAGCGACGCCCAGGTGCCGGAGACGGAGCCGGTGCCGACCGAGGTCGACGCCGTGCAGGCCGCGGTCCCGGTCACGGGCCAGGCGACGACGCTCACGGCCTGTGCGAGGGCGGTCGAGCTGCCGGACACGACGGAGACGGTGGTCGTGGCGGTGCCGGCGAGCGACCCCGCGTTGGTCAGGGTGAGCGGCTTCGTCGTGCTCGTCACGCTCGAGGAGAACGTGGTCGTCATGTCGCTCGTGCCGTTCAGGGACGCCCCGGTCTTCCCGATGGTCACGCTCGACGCGGTCGTGCCGGTCGCGCTCCAGAGCGCCCACGCGGCGGACGACCCGCCGACGACGAACGCCAGCGCGAGCAGTCCGGCGAGCACGGTGCGGAGTCGGCGGCTCATGCGCTGACCTGCGTCCCGGTCACGGTCAGGGTGAAGTCGGTGACGGCCCCGGCGACGGTCTGCGGTGCGTCGGCGTCGAGGTCCATCTCGACGCACCCGACGGCGCTCGCGCCGGCCGCGAGGGTGAACGAGCCGCTGCCGGTGTCGAAGGCGGCGAGCCGTCCGCTCGCGCCGGACAGGCCGGTGCGGCAGTCGGCGGTGCTGCCGACCACCGCGAGGCGCAGGCTCAGCTCACCGAGCACCGCAGCCGGGGTCGCGTTCGTGGCGTAGGCGACGTTCGTCGAGGTGGTGGCGACCCGCATGGTGAGCGGGATCGAGCCGGTGTTGCGGACCGTGAACGTGCCGGTGACGCCGCCACCAGGACCGAGGACGGACGTGTTCATCGCGGAGAGCGGGCCGGTGGTGATGGTGGCGGTCGCGGACCGCACCGTCGAGGCCGAGGTGCTGGCGGTGCCGTTCCAGAGCGCGTAGGTGCCGCCCGTGCCGAGCAGCGCCGTCACGACCGCGACGACCAGGGCGAGGGCAGTGGGCCAGATCCACCGGTGACGACGCGGCGCCGCGTGGCGTCCGCTCGTCCTCGGTGTGCTGGTCATGTCCGTCCCCTGGTCGTCGTGGTGGTGTGCACCGCCGTCCGGCGGTGCGGGTGGGCCAGGAGGCGCGTGGTCGCGATCGGCGGATCAGGGACCCATCGAGACCACGGACTCCACGGCCCGGGTTGCTTCCGCGGGTCAGGAACCGATCGCGGTCTGGGTCAGCGTGAACGCGAGCGCGCCGACGTTGAGCGTGCCGCCCTGGCCCGTGGTGGCCGACGACGGCAGGGTGATCGTGAAGACGACCTTGACGGTCGAGGTCGCGGCGGAGGGGGAGACCACGAAGGTGTTCGCGTTCGCGGTCGACTGCACGACCGAGGCGCTCGACGAGGTCACCGCGAGGGTCTTCGTCGTCGCGGCGAGCAGGGCGCTGTCACCGGTGATGCTCTGGCTGGCGTAGGTGAGGTTCGCCTTGAGGTCCTGGCCGGTCGCACCGATCGTCAGGGTCTGCGTGAACTGGTACGAGTTGCCCGGCACCATGAGGGCGCTCGCCGGGTTGATCGTCGCGGAGCGGCCGTTCGTGATGTCCGTCCAGACGCCGTCGTTGTTCGCGCTGAGGGTCAGCGATCCCGAGCTCACCGAGGAGGCCGCCGTGCTGGCGCTGGCGTTCCACAGGGCGAAGGTGCCCGCGCCGCCGAGGAGGAGGGCGACACCGGCGGCGCCGGCGATGGCACCGGTCACGATCTTGTGCATGAGGGGTCCGTTCTGCGCGTTCGGGCGCGCTGCGACCATCGGCAGTGCCGACGGGACGATGTCATCGACCCGTGGTTCGTGCGGGTCGCGGCTGACCTGTGCCGGAGAGCTGTCGCCGGGCTCCGCGACGTGACACGTCTCGGGCGGGCTGGACTCGCTCTGGTGTCGACGCTACCGGTCCCCCAAAGTGCGGACAAGTGGGAACATGCGTCTGAATGGACCCAGTACAGGGGTCATTTTCGTCCCCGAGAGTGCCGACACGGTTTGTACCCCGATCGGTCTCGGTCGTGCAAGGAATGCCGACCGCCCCCGTACCGTTGCACCGTCCGGAAACGAGGAGGGCCCATGGGCATCGTGCGGTGGCTGTTCGACGCGCAGCTCGTCATCGGCGACCAGACCGTGCTCTGGCGCGAGGTGATCGGCAACGTGTTCGGCCTGCTCAGCGCCCTCGGTGGGATGCGCCGCAAGGTGTGGGCCTGGCCGGTCGGCATCGTCGGCAACGCCCTGCTCTTCACGGTCTTCATGGGAGCGCTCTTCGACACCCCCAACCCGGTGAACCTGCTCGGTCAGGCCGGACGCCAGGTGATGTTCATCATCGTGAGCGTCTACGGCTGGTACCGCTGGACGCACCGTCCCGACGACGCGACGACCGTGATCGAGCCGCGCTGGGCCTCCTGGAAGGCTCGTGGACTGATGGTCCTCGTCATGGTGGGCGGCACCGCCGTCCTGACCCCGGTGTTCCGCGCCCTCGGCTCGTACGAGCCGGTGTGGAGCGACGCCTGGATCTTCGTCGGCTCGCTGCTCGCGACCTACGGCATGGCCAAGGGCTGGGTGGAGTTCTGGCTGATCTGGGTCGCGGTCGACCTGGTCGGTGTGCCGCTGCTGTTCTCGGCCGGGTACTACGCCTCCGGGCTCATGTACGTGTTCTACGGCGTCTTCACCCTGACCGGGTTCTTCGTCTGGATGCGCCAGCGGACGAAGCCCTCGGCGGCCCCGGTCACGGTCGGCTGACCGAGGCCCCCGCTCTGGGACGAGACAAACCCTCGGGAACAGTGTGTGATGGTCGGATGGCACACCACCACGACGCGGCCTTCGAGGACGAACAGTCCCTGGCCGAACGGATCGTCCGCGCCGCGATCCGCGCCTACCGACTGCACCCGTTCGACAGCGTCGACGCCGAGGTGGTCGCCGAGGTCGCCGGTATCGAGGTGACCACGGTGGAGCGGCTCTTCCCGACGTGGGACGCGCTGCTGCTCGTGACCTACGACCGGTGGACGCAGCTGCGCGGGACGCGTCGGAGGAACCCGCCGACGTGCACGATCGAGCACGTCCGGATGACCCTCGCCGAGGACGTCGCCGACCCCGGCCTCGTACGGGTGCTCGCCGGTGCCATCACGATCGCGGCGGCCGACACCGGCTTCGCCGAACTCTTCCGCAAGCGCTTCGAGGAGTACGCCGAGCAGCTCTCGTCCGGGCTCGAGCGCGACGTCGAGTCCGGGTCCGAGCGCCTGGCGATCCCCGCGTACCAGGCCGCGACGCAGCTGCTCGCGGTGTACGAGGGAATGCAGATCCAGATGCTCGTGCGCCCGCACATCGACGTCCTCGTGGAGTTCGACCGTGCGGTCCGCACCCTCCGTCAGGGGTGGCGCGAGCGCGAGGTGCGGGCGTGGGACCTCGACGAGGTCGTCCTCACCAGCTAGCCGGTCGGGCCGGTCAGGCCCGCGACCGACGCCGCCACGACACGATCTGCCGGAGCGTCACCTTCGAGCCGTACTGCGCGACGGAGTGCCGGAACAGGTACTCGGCGAACCACAGCAGCACGGCCGCGACCACGAACACCTCGACGATGCAGACCACCGACTCGGTGACGGTGAGCGACCCGACCGCGTTCCGGACCATCGCGGTGATCGGTGTGAACGTCGGGAAGTACGTGAAGAACGACGCCACCGGCGAGGTCGGCGTCGTCATCACGAAGAACGCCGCGTAGAGCGGGATGATCAGCGAGAAGATCGCCACCGACTGCAGCGCCGAGGCGTCCTTGATCGAGGGCACGGCAGCCCCGACCGCGACGAACAGCGCCGACGCCAGCAGGACCCCGCCGACGAGGAGCAGCGCACCGACCACCATCCGCCAGGGGTCGATGGTCAGCCCGCCCAGTCGTGACGCCACGAGGGGGAGCGCGGCGAGCAGCCCGATCAGCCCCGGGACGACGAACACCCCGACCTGGACGAACCCGACGAGCAGCATCGCGATGACCTTGCCGCGGATGAGGTCGCCGGCCGTGACGGTCGTGAGGATCATCTCGGAGATGCGGTTCTCCTTCTCCTCGACCACCACCGTGACCATGCGGGTGGCGAGCAGGATGACGAGCCCGAAGAACGCGGCGACGTAGAGGAACGGCGGCACGATCGACAACCAGCCCGGCGCCACCCGGCCGTCCGCGTAGGTCGTCAGGTCGGTGTCCGGCGGGTTCCGGAGGAGTTCGACGGACTCCGGGTCGTCGACGGTCGCGGCGACGCTCTGCTCGAGGACCCGCTCCGCCAGCGAGGAGTACCCGCCGTTTCCGAAGAGCCCGCGGTCGGCTGCCTCGACCCGGATCGGCGACGTCGACGGCGACTCGGGGAAGGTGATGAACGCGTCGAGGGTCCCGGAGCGCACCGCGGCCCGGTCCGCCGCGGGGTCGGTCGACGGCGACCCGCCCCACTTCGCGGCGACGCTCTCGGACACCAGGCCGGAGTCGTCCACGTACCGGAAGGGCGTCTTCGTCGCGGACGAGCTGGACACCACCGAGTCGGTCCCGGCGGACTGCCCGACCCCGACGAGGAGCGACACCACCACGATGACGACCGGCAGCGCCAGCGTGCCGATCCAGAACGCGGGCTTCTTCACCGCACGCACGAACTCGAACCGGATGACGGTCCCGAGGCGGCTCACGCGGCGGCTCCGGCCCGAGCGGTGTCGGCGGCCGCGTCGGCTCCGGCGTCGTGGCCGTACACCTGGACGAAGATCTCGTCGAGCGGGATGCGCCGCATCTCGAACCCGGTGACGTGCACGCCGGCCGAGACGAGCGACGCGAGGATGTCCGACCCGTCGGCCGCGGCCGCGGGCATCGGCACGAGGTAGGCGACGTGCCCCTCGTGCCGGGCGAGGCGGTAGAGCGGCGACGGCGGCACCGGCCCGTCGAGGCCGACCCGGGCGACCGCGCCCCCGAAGGCGTCCTGCACGTCGGGGATGGTGCCGTACGCGGCCGCGGTGCCGTCCTTCAGGAGCAGGATGCGGTCGCAGAGCCGCTCGACCTCGTCCATGTGGTGAGTGACGAGGACGACCGTGGCACCGTCGGCCTTCCGCTCGTCGACGAGGTCCAGCAGCAACCGACGGTTGACCGGGTCGAGGCCCTTCGTCGGCTCGTCGAGGATGAGCAGGCGGGGCCGGTCCATGATCGTGATGCCGAGCTGGACCTTCTGCTGCTGCCCGCCGGAGAGCTTGTCCACCCGGAGCTTCGCCCGGTCCGCCAGGCCGACGCGGGCGAGGTAGTCCATGCTCCACGCCGTCGCCTCGGGCCCGCGCAGGCCGCGGAGCCGCCCGAAGTACGTCATCACGTCGATGACCGACTCCTTGCGGTACAGGCCGCGTTCCTCGGGCAGGTAGCCGATCCCGCCGGTGGCCGGTCGGTAGGGCTGCCCGTCGATCGTGAGGGTGCCGGCGGTCGGGGTGGTGATGCCGAGCAGCGCACGGATGGTCGTGGTCTTGCCCGAGCCGTTGCTGCCGAGCAGGCCGAAGGTCTCGCCGGGGGCGATGTCGAACGACAGCCCGTCGACCACGTTCCGGTCCCCGAACCGCATCACGAAGTCCTGCACGCTGATGGTCGCCCCGCTCATGCCGCGACCCTACCGGCAGCGCCTGACGGCGCTCGGGCGTGACCGCCTGACGGACGGGAGGCGCGGTGCCTGCCCGCACCGCGCCTCCCGTCCGTCACCTGGTCGCGTCCACGACGCGCACCTTCCGTCAGGAACGCAACCAGGCCGTCCCCACACCCGACAGTGCGCCGTCTGCCACCGGCGCGGAGGCGAGCAGCAGCTCGCCCGCAGGGAGGTCGTACGGCTCGTCGCCGAACACCGTCACGCTCGTCCAGCCGTTCGGCCGACGGAACGCGAGCACGTCGTCGCGGCCGGTCTCGAGCCACTCGAGGTGTTCCTCGGACTGCAGCTGGCCGCGCAGGCCGAGCGCCTTCCGGTACAGGTTCAGCGTCGAGTCGGGGTCGGCGTCCTCGGCCTCGACCGACACATCGGCGAACCACGCCGGCTGCGGCAGGTGCGCACCGCCGTCGCCGAACCCGAAGCTCCTGCCGTTCCGGGTCCAGGGGAGCGGCACGCGGCAGCCGTCACGGCCGACGTCGACGCCCGGGTTCCGGAAGAACGCCGGGTCCTGGCGGTCGGCTTCGGGGATGTCGCCGACCTCCTGCAGGCCGAGCTCCTCGCCCTGGTAGAGGTAGGCCGAGCCGGGCAGCGCGAGTTCGAGCAGCGTGGCCGCGGTGGCACGGCGCAGTCCGAGCGAGCGGTCGAGCGCGTCCTGCGAGCCGCCGGCGAGCAGCCACGCGCTGCCCTGCTTCTCCTCGGCGCCGTTGCGTGCCGGCAGTGCGTAGCGGGTGGCGTGCCGGACGACGTCGTGGTTCGAGAAGACCCACGTGGTCGACGAGCCGGACTCCTCGGCGAGCCCGAGGTTGAACTCGATGATGCTCCGGAACTGCCCGGCGTCGAAGTCGGCCTCGAGCAGGTCGAAGTTGAACGCCTGCCCGAGCCCCTCGGCGCTGGCGTACCGGGCGCGGCGGTCGGCGGCGACCCACGCCTCGGCGACGGCCGTGCGTGCGGGTGTGTACTCGTCGAAGACCTTCCGCCACTCGGCGTAGATCTCGTGGACGTCGTCGCGGTCCCAGAGGATGTGCGAGCCGTCCTTCGGCGACGCGAGGACCTCGGCCCACGTCGGGAGCGGGCCCGACGGCAGGTCCTTCGCCAGGCCGTGCGCGACGTCGATGCGGAACCCGTCCACACCGCGGTCGGACCAGAAGCGGAGGGTGTGCAGGAAGTCGTCGCGGACCTCGCGGTTCGCCCAGTTGAGGTCGGGCTGTTCCTTGGCGAAGTTGTGTAGGTACCACTGGCCGTCGCCGACCGCGGTCCAGGCCGGGCCGCCGAAGATCGACACCCAGTCGGCGGGCGCTTCCGCCCCGTCGGGACCGGACCCGTCACGGAAGACGTACCGGTCGCGGGCGGGGGAGCCCTTCTCCGCTGCGAGCGCCTCGCGGAACCACTCGTGCCGGTCGCTCGTGTGGTTCGGGACGACGTCGACGATCACGCGGATCCCGGCACCGTGCAGCGCCGCGACCATCTCGTCGAAGTCCTCGAGCGTGCCGAGGCGCGGGTCGACGTCCCGGTAGTCGTCCACGTCGTAGCCGCCGTCGGCGAGGGCGGACGGGTAGAACGGGCTGAGCCAGACGGCCTCGATCCCGAGGGACGCCAGGTACGGCACCTTCGCGGTGACACCGGGCAGGTCGCCGATGCCGTCGCCGTTCGCGTCGGCGAAGGACCGCGGGTAGATCTGGTAGACGCTGGCCTGGCGCCACCAGGTGCTGCTCCCGTCCTCGGTCGCGGGTGCGGCGGCGGTCTCGACGACGTCGGTCATGGTGGGGGTCCTCTCGGTTGCGGAGTCGGTGGTCGTCACTTGATCGCGCCCTGCGTGACCCCGGCCATCACCCAGCGCTGCGTGAACAGGTAGACGATGATCGCCGGCGCCATCGCCATCAGGTACGAGGCGAACGACACGTTGTAGTTGTTGCTGAACTGCGTCTGGAACATCTGCTGCAGCACCGGCAGGGTCTGCAGCGCCGGGTTCGAGGTGATCAGCGAAGGCATCACGAAGTCGTTCCAGGACGCGAGGAACGCGAAGATGCCGACGGTGGCGCTCATCGGTGCCAGCAGCGGGAACACGAGTCGCCAGAACACCTGCCCCGTGCTCGCACCGTCGATGCGGGCACTCTCCTCCAGTTCGGCCGGGATCGACCGCAGGAACGCGGTGAAGAGCAGCACACTGAACGACAGCTGGAACATGACGTGCAGGATCGCGACGCCGAACGGGTTGTCGAGGTGCGCCAGGCCGGTGAGCTTCACCTGCGACAGGGCGAGCACCGGGAACGGCAGGAACATCGCGGCGAGCAGGTAGAAGAACGACCAGCGGAAGAGCCTGCGGTCCCAGTTCCGGGCGATCGCGTACGCCGTGAACGAGGCGAGCAGGATCGTGCCGACGACGGTGATCGCGGCGACGAGCACCGAGACGCCGAACGCGCGCGGGAAGTCCGTCAGCTGCCAGGCCTGCACGAAGCCGTCGACGCTGAACGGCGCCGGGAGGGAGAACGCGTTGCCGTCGACCGCCTGGCTCGTCGTCTTGAACGCCATCGTGATCGTCACGTACAGCGGGACGAGGACGGACAGGGTGCAGAGGACGAGGACGACCGTGACCGGCCAGTTGAAGCGCTCGCCACGACGGCCGGCGTTCCGATCGGCGTCGACGGAGCGGATGGTGCCGGTCGCGGTGGTCCCCGGCTGGAGGGGTGCCTGGATGGTCATCAGAGCGCTGCCTTCCCGCGGGTCGCCCGCAGCTGGATCACGGCGATGACGACCGCGATGACGAAGAAGATCGTGGCGTTCGCCATCTGGTAGGCGTAGTCGCCGCCGTTGAAGCCCTTGAAGATCGACATCGCCACGCTGGTGGTCGAGGTGCCGGGGCCGCCGTCGGTGAGGCCGACGATGATGTCGTACGAGTTCAGGAAGTTCTTGAACCCGATCACGAGGTTGATGAGGATGTAGCCCGCCGTGAGCGGTGCCGTGATCGACACGAGCTGCCGCCAGGCGCTCGCGCCGTCGAGCGCCGACGCCTCGTACACCTCGGCCGGGATCGAGAGCACGCCGGCGATGTAGATGAGCAGTGTCGACGGGATCGCCTGCCACGCGGTCACGACCACGATCGCGATCCACGCCAGGTCCGGGTTCGCGAGGATGCTCTGCTCGAGCGGCGCGAAGCCGAGCGTGGTCGCGAGCGCCGGCAGGCTGTTCGCGAACAGGAACGAGAACACGTAGGCGATGACGATGCCCGAGATCACCATGGGCAGCACGAACACGGCGCGGAGGGTGATCTTGCCGCGGACCTTCGAGGTCAGGGCGATGGCGAGCAGGAACGCGACCGCGTTCACGACGAGGACCGTGACGAGCGAGAACCCGATCGTGAACAGGTACGCCTGCAGGATCGCCGGGTCGCTGAACACGGCGACGTAGTTCGTCAGGCCGATGAACCGGAAGTCACCGAAGCCGACGGAGTCGGTGAAGCTCAGCACGATGCCCATCACGGCGGGGAGCGTGATCGCCAGGGTGAAGAGCAGGAGGGTGGGGATCAGGAAGACCAGGAAGAGCGGGTCGGTCCGGCTGCGCTTCGTGCGCAGTCCGGCTCCGCCCCGTCGTCCGGACTGGAGGCGCGGTGCGGCTCCGCCCCGTCGGCGGCTGCCCGCCGTCGTGACGGATTCTGTGGTCGTGGTGGCCAAGGTCGTCTCCTTACGCGGCCGTACGGAGCGCGAGACGCGCCCAGTCGCCGTCGAGGGTGCGGAGTTGGGGAGCGGGGGCACCGCCGAAGGCGATGGACTGCAGGTAGTTCGCCACCGGGATCTCGGCGGGGATGAGCTGCGAGGCGCCCAGGAAGAAGTTCGCCTGGTCGTAGGAGTCCTGCATGCCGCGGAGCGCGGGGTTCGATGCGGGTGGCGAGTCCTTCCGGACGCCGAAACCGTTGTTGTCGGCGTTGTACTTGTCGTTCACGGCGGGGCTCATCAGGAACGACAGGAATTCGCGCGCCGCCTCCTTCTTGCGGGACGCCTCCGGGATCCAGAGGCCGAGGTCGACGTTCACGCGCACCTTGTTGTCGGCGGCGTCGTCGGTCGCCGGGAACGGGAACGTGCCGAGGTCGATGTCCTTGTTCGACTTCGCGATCTCACCGAGCGCCCACGGCCCCTGCAGGTACATCGCGGCCTTCCCCTGCGCGAACGCGAGGTTGCCGTCGCCGTACCCGCGGCTCGCCGCGCCCTTCTGGTGCCACTGCAGGAGGTCCACCATGCGGTCGACGGGGGCGGCGAAGTCCTTCTCGAACGAGACGCT
This sequence comes from Curtobacterium sp. YR515, assembly GCF_900113095.1. Classification (NCBI taxonomy): domain Bacteria; kingdom Bacillati; phylum Actinomycetota; class Actinomycetes; order Micrococcales; family Microbacteriaceae; genus Curtobacterium; species Curtobacterium sp. YR515. The sequence goes on from NZ_FOOD01000003.1 coordinate 252,101, forward strand.
CGAGCTCGTGCCCACCTTCGTGCCCTCACGGTCGAGTGCCGCGAACGTCTGCTGCAGGTCGAGCATCCCGCCCACCGAGTAGTCGAACATGCCCTGGGCGATCGTCCAGTTGTCCTTGTAGGTGCCGTACATCGGCGTGATGCCGGCCTTGGTGAGTCGTTCGCAGACGTCTCGGAACTCGCTCCACGTGGTCGGCACGTCGATGCCCTGGTCGGCGAAGATCTGCTTGTTGTAGATCACCGACGCTGCGGTCACCGAGTACGGCAGCACGCTCGTCCGACCCGGGTAGTCCGCGGTCTGCTTCATGAGCGGCCACAGGTCGGGGTTGATCGTGTCCCTCTCCGGCAGGTCCGACAGGTCGGAGAGGGCGCCGTGCTCGACGAACGAGACCATCGCGTAGTTGTAGTTCAGGCAGCCGAGGTCCGGCGGTCGGTTCCGGACGAAGTTGGCGGACATGTTGGACGTCGAGTCGCGGATGACGCGGATCCTCGACTGGCTGTCGTGGAACTTCGCGATGACCTCGTCGAAGTAGCCGATGACCTCGGGCTTCGACACGTAGAACGTGATCGTCTCGGGGCGGCTGCTCGAGGAACCGAGCGGGGCGCACCCGGCGAGGGCCAGGCCCGCTCCGATGCCGCCCGCCCCGAGCAGGAACCCGCGGCGGCTGAGCGCGGCGGCGTTCCTGGTGGTGGCGTGTGTCTGCACGTCGTCTCCGTCCGTCCGGACCCGGCGTCCCTGCCGTTCCGGTTCGCGGTCCGGCTCCACTGCCGCCCGCAGAACTAAATCTAGCGACAAAATCTAATTCTGCAAGGAACTGTTTCCGCGGTAGTGTGCGGGCATGCCGCCGCCCCGTGGAACGAGCGCAGAGACGCTGCTCGCGTACGCCTTCTCCGTGCGCGCGTTCACCGCGACCGAGGCGATCGACACGACCGGCCTGACCCGTTCGACCGTCCTCGCCGCGTGCGAGGAGCTCGTCCGCCTCGGTTGGGTCCGCGAACTCGACGACGCCCGGGCCGCGGGGGAGTACCGCATCGGCCGACCGGCGCGCCGGTACGAGCTCGACACCGCCGGCGGCGTGGTCGTCGGCATCGACGCCGGGCAGCACCGGGTGACCGTGCTCGTCGCCGATCTGCGCGGCACCGTGCTCGGCCGCGCCGAAGGGGCCCTCGGCGACTCCGGTCTCGACGTCCCGGTCCGGCTCGGGGTCGTCGGCGAGACCGTCGCCGCCGCACTGCTGGACGCCGGGGTCGACCCGCTGCGGGTGCTCGTGTCCGTCGTCGGCATCCCCGCCCCCGTGGACGCCGGCGGCGCGTCACCCGGCGACGGCGGGTTCTGGGACCGGATGAACCCGGGCTTCGCCGATGCCGTCCCGGGGCACCGGGTCGTGGTCGAGAACGACGCCAACCTCGCCGCGCTCGCCGAACGGCCGTCCTCGGGCGACGCCTCGTTCGCAGCACTGCTCTCCGGCGAGCGGTTCGGCAGCGGACTCGTCGTCGACGGGGTCCTGCTCCGGGGTGCCCACGGCGGCGCGGGGGAGATGCGCGTGCTCGACCTCGTCGAGGGCGTCGGGTCGTCCGACGGCATCGGTGCCACCGCCCGCCGGCTCGTCGCCGAAGCGCTCGCCGCGGGCGACGTCCCGCCGGACAGCCCCCTCGCCGCGGACGCCGACGCCTCCGTCCTGTTCCGCGCGGCGCACGACGGGGACCCGGTCGCCCTCGGTATCGTCGACCGCCTGGGGGACCGGTTGGCCCGCGTCTGCGTCCTCCTCGTCAGCCTGCTCGACATCGACCGCGTGGTCGTCGCGGGGGCCATCGCCGAGCCCGCCGGTGCCGTGATCGACCGGGCGCGGGCCTGGCTCGACGGCGCGGGGTTCGACCCGGTCCCCGAGATCGTCGCGTCGACGCTGGGTGCCGACGTCGTGGTGCTCGGTGCGGTCGCGCACGCGGTCGACGCGGTCCGGGCGGCGCCGTTGTCCTTCGCCCTCACGACACGCCCGGCTGTCCCCGCGCTGTGACGATCGGACCGGTCCGGACACTGCTGGGGTGAAGGGGGTGGTCATGGATCGATCACGAGAACCGGACACAGCACTGGTCCGGGCGGCGGGGAACGGCGACCGGGCAGCGGGCGTCGCGCTCTTCGACCGCTACGTGGCGACGGTGACCCGGTACGCCTGGGCGCTCGTCCCGTCGCGCCAGGACGTCGAGGAGGTCGTCCAGGACACGTTCGTGACGCTCTGGCGACGGGCGGCTTCCATCGAGCTCCCCGACGAGTCGATCCTGCCGTGGCTGCTGGTGGTCAGCCGCAACCACGCGGCCAACCTCCGGCGCACGCACCAGCGGCACCGGGGCGACGAACTTCCGGACGACCTGCCGGCACCGGTCGAGGACGACGACGCCCGCGACCGGCTGCGCTGGGTCAGAGCCGAGATCGACGCGCTCTCGCCGATCGACCGGCAGGTGTGCGAGCTGTGCCTCATCGACGGCCGTTCGTACGCCGAAGCCGCGACCGCGCTCGGGTTGAGCGTCGGAGCGGTCAGACAGCGGGTCGCGCGATCGCGGGCCCGGATCAAGAAGGCGGTGACGCACGATGAGCTCTGAACCTCCCGTCGGAGACGACCTGCAGCAGATGATCGTCGGCATGCGCCAGCGCTTCGTCGCACACCTCGACGCCGAACCCCGTCGGGTCTCCGTCCGCAAGCGTGTCGGGATCGCCGTCGCGATCGTGGCGCTGCTCGGTGTCGGCACCGCGAGTGGAGCGGTCGCGCTCGGGATGATCCCGAGTCCGATCGCCGCGCCGCCGGCTCCGAGCGCCTCGAGTCCCGCGGCCGTGCCCCGGCCGGACCGGACGGCCTCGTCGGCTCCCATCCGCCCGACCACCCGGCCGTCCTCGCCGACGTCCGGTGGTGTCGCGGCATCGATCCCGGACTCGTGCGCCGCGGCAGTGCCGTCAGCCGATTCCGCGCGGCTGTTCGGCGAGCGGAAGGTCGAGCAGATCCGACCCGTCGCACCCGGCGGAGTCGGATCGGACTACTGGGTCGATCCGGACGAGCCGTTCGTCGCCGACGCGGCCCTCGTCTGCCGGTGGTCCCAGACCGGGAGCCCGGAAGAATCGGACAACCTCTTCCTCGCGATGGGGTCGACCGCGGAAGGGACCCTCGACGAGCGACTCAGCGCACACGAGCAGGCGGGTTGGTCGTGCACCGATCGGCTCGGTGGGCGGGCCTGTCAGCACAGCGAATCGTCGGACTACTACGGCGACCCGTTGGAGACCACCCACACGTTCTTCGTCCGGGGGGACACGTGGATCTCGGTCACGCAGACCAACACGCCCACGGACGGGCTGCTCGAGGTGCTGGTCCGGCAGACGTGGCGGTGAGACGGAGGTGACCGGGCACTGGAACCACGACACGCACGTCCACCGGCGCTCCTCGGTCACCTGGCGCCGTCCGCGCTGATCGTCACCGGCAGGCTCGCGCCGGACCCGTCGCCGTCGTGGCTGCTCACGTCGAGGACGGCGTCGCCCACCGGCAGGTCGTCGGGCAGGTCGAAGCGCCCGGCGACCGTGAACTGCTCGCCCTGCGGGGTCGGCCGCCCGAGCAGCACCGGGTCGCCGGTCGACGCGGGCGTGATGGTCACCGCCCCACCTCCGAGCGGTCCATCGGGTCACGATCTCGGTACGGTCGGAGCGTGGGGAACGAACGATCAGCTGACCAGACCGAGCCGGAGCACGACCCGTACGCCCGGCGCCCGGGCTACGTCACCGCCATCGACGGCCGGACCGACCGGGTCACGACTGCGGCGGCGGTCGGCGCGGGTGTCGGCCTCGTCACGTCCTGGGTGCTCGGCTTCTTCCAAGCGCCCGAATGGGTCGTGTGGGCGGGGGCCATCGCCGTCGGTGTGACGACGTGGCTGCTGCTGCGCGCTCGACAACGTCGCCGCGACCGAAGTGAAGGCCGCGCGCCCGGCGCGGTCGCCCGTGCCCGCGACCGTGCCATCGCCGACGCGAACGGCGGCCGACGCTTCTTCGTCGCCCCGAACCCGGTCATCCTGATCGTGATGGGCGGGATCTTCATCGCGCTCGCCGTCGGCACGCTCGGGCTCGGGAGCATGTCGGTCCTCACCGTGATCCGGACGATCGTCCTGGTCGGCGGTGGCGCGTACTTCGTCGTCCAAGGCATCGGGACCCTCGTCGTGCGCCGCCGCCCGCCCGACCCCCGCTGACCCCCGCCGCCGCCTCGTCCGCGCCGAACCAGGAATCCGACGTCGAACCAGCGGCGCTGCCTGGTTCGACGTCGGATTCGTGGTTCAACACCCGCGTCGGCCAGGTCGGCCACGTCGGCCACGTCGGACCGCCGGCGTGACCGCCGCGCCGGTCAGCCCCGCGGGACCGGCGTCAACCGCTGCAACTGCGTCACGTGCCCCGGCTCGAGCTCGTCGAGCGAGGCCACCCCGAGCAGCCGCATCGTCCGCTCGATCTGCTCGGACAGGATCTGGATCATCCGGTCGACCCCGGCCTCGCCACCCGCCATCAGGCCGTACAGGTACGCCCGACCGACCATCGTGAACTTCGCACCGAGGGCCACCGCGGCGACGATGTCGGCGCCGGACATGATCCCCGTGTCGAGGTGCACCTCGGTGTCCTTGCCGACCTCGCGGACGACGGAGGGGAGCAGGTGGAACGGGACGGGGGCGCGGTCGAGCTGCCGGCCGCCGTGGTTCGACAGCGTGATCCCGTCGACGCCCATGTCCGCCAGACGCTTCGCGTCCGCCAGTGACTGCACGCCCTTGACGACGACCTTGCCCTTCCACTGCGACCGGATCCACTCGAGGTCCTCGTAGGTGACGGTCGGGTCGAACATGTGGTCGAGGAGCTCGCCGACGGTGCCGGACCAGCGGTCGAGCGACGCGAACGCCAACGGCTCGGTGGTGAGGAAGTCGAACCACCACCAGGGCCGCGGGATCGCGTTCAGCACGGTGCGGGCGCTCAGCTGCGGCGGGATGGAGAACCCGTTGCGCTTGTCCCGCAGCCGGGCACCGGCGACGGGCACGTCCACGGTGACGAGCAGCGTGTCGAACCCGGCCTTCTCGGCGCGGGAGACGAGCGCCATCGACTTCTCGCGGTCCTTCCACATGTAGAGCTGGAACCAGTTGCGGCCCGACGGGTTGGCGTCGCGGACGTCCTCGATCGCGGTGGTCCCCATCGTGGAGAGCGAGAACGGGATGCCGGCGCGGCCCGCGGCCCGGGCTCCGGCGCGCTCGCCCTCGGTCTGCATCATGCGCGTGAAACCGGTCGGGGCGATGCCGAACGGGCGGGCGACGGGCGCACCGAGCACGTCGCGCGACGTGTCGACCTTCGAGACGTCGCGCAGGATCGCGGGCGTGAACTCGATGTCCTCGAACGCCTGGCGGGCACGGGCGAGGGAGATCTCGGCCTCGGCGGCGCCCTCGGTGTAGTCGAACGCGGCCTTCGGCGTGCGACGGGCGGCGATGTCGCGCAGGTCCCAGATCGTCAGCGCCGACTCGAGGCGCTGTCGCCGACCCGGCAGCGACGGCTTCTTGAACTGCATGAGCGGCGCGAGGTCGCGCACGGTCGGCAGCTGCCGCTTGATCGGTGTCCGCCGGGCCGACGGCGCCCCGGGGGTCGCTGCCGGAGCGCCCGTCGCGGGGTCGACGCGGTGCTGGTCGTCGGTCGAGGTCATACAGACATCCTACGTCTCGGGGTGGATCGGTGGGTGGAGTGATCGGCTCGCGGGGTGTAGCGCACGGGTTCGACGGAACGGGCGATCGTCGAGCGCAGGGCCTCGAGTGAGGCGCCACCGAGGCCGCCGAGCCCGACGGCCCGCGCCTGCACGAGGACGTTGCCGAGCGCGGTCGCCTCGACCGGCCCGGCGAGCACGGGGAGCCCGATGCGGTCGGCGGTGAGCTGGCAGAGGAGCCCATTCTGCGATCCTCCGCCGACGACGTGCACCTGTCGGACGTCTCGGCCCGTGACTGCGACGATCGTCTCGAGGGTCGAGGCGTACGCCGAGGCGAGCGACTCGAGGATCGACCGCACGGTCTCGGCCCGCGATGCCGGGGCGGCGAGTCCGTGTGCACCGCACCAGGCGGCGATCCGTGCCGGCATGTCACCCGGCGCGGTGAACGTGTCGTCCGCGACGTCGAAGACGGGGACCGGGGCGGTGACGTCCGCTGCGGAGGCGAGCAGCGCCTCCAGGTCGACGCGCTCGCCACCGCGCTCCCAGGTGCGGACGCTCTCGGAGAGCAGCCACAGTCCGGACACGTTCTTCAGGAACCGGACGCGTCCGTCGACGCCGCCCTCGTTGGTGCAGTTGGCCTCGCGAGCCGCGTCCGACAGGACGGGTGCGTCGAGCTCGACGCCGACGAGCGACCAGGTGCCGGACGAGATGTACGCGAAGTCCGGGTCGGTGGCCGGTACCGCCACCACGGCCGAGGCCGTGTCGTGGGAGCCGACGAGCGTGACCGGCGCGGTGCCGCCGACCGCCTCGGCGACGGCGGGCAGCAGGGGACCGAGTCGGTCGCCCGGGTCGCGCAGGGTGGGCAGGAGTCCGCTCGGGAGGCGCGCAGCAGCCCGCAACGCCGGGTCCCACCCGCGGGTGGTCGCGTTCAGGACCCCGGTCGTCGAGGCGTTCGTGCGCTCGGCCGCCTCGACGCCGGTCAGCCAGTAGCCGAGCAGGTCGGGCACGAGGAGCGCCCGTTGCGCGAGCTGCAGGGACGGATCGGCGGCGAACTGGAACAGGGTGTTGAACGGCAGATGCTGCAGGCCGTTCCGGGCGTACAGCTCGGCGGCGGAGAGCCGCTCGTGCACGGTCGCGACGCCGCCTTCGTGTCGTGCGTCGCGGTAGTGGGACGGCAGCCCGAGCAGCCGCCCGCCACGGAGCAGCCCGTAGTCGACCGCCCACGAGTCGATGCCGATGCTGGCGATGTCCGGATCCCGGGCGAAGGCGTCGCCGAGGCCCGCGGTGACCTGCCGGTACAGCTCGACGACGTCCCAGTGCAGGGCGTCGCGATCGCCCTCGTGGAGCGCGACCGGGCCGTTGGGGAACCGGGCGACGTGCTCCATCCGGACGCCGTCGGTGTCGACGTGGCCGACGATCACCCGCCCGCTCGTGGCGCCGAGGTCGACCGCGGCGACGCTGCCGCTGTTCGTCATGCTGCTCCCTCTGTCCCGGACATCAGCGCAGGAACGCTGCCGCGACCCCGGCGTCCACGGGGACGTGCAGGCCGGTCGTGTGCGAGAAGTCGTCGGTGCAGATGGCGTAGACGGCGTTGGCGACGTTCTCGGGCACGACCTCGCGCTTGAGGATCGTGCGCTGGGCGTAGAACTTGCCGAGGTCCTGCTCCTCGATGCCGTACGTCTTCGCCCGGTTCGCACCCCAGCCGGACGCGAAGATGCCCGAGCCACGGACGACACCGTCGGGGTTGATGCCGTTGACGCGCACCCCGTGCTCACCGAGTTCGGCCGCCAGCAGCCGGACCTGGTGCGCCTGGTCGGCCTTGGTCGCCGAGTAGGCGATGTTGTTCGGGCCGGCGAACACCGAGTTCTTCGACGAGATGTACACGATGTCGCCGCCGAGGCCCTGCTCGATGAGGACCTTCGCGGCCGCCTTCGACACCAGGAAGGAGCCCTTCGCCATGACGTCGTGCTGCAGGTCCCAGTCCTGCTCGGTGGTCTCCAGCAGGCTCTTGCTGAGGCTGAGCCCGGCGTTGTTCACGACGAGGTCGAGGCCGCCGAAGTGCAGGAGCGTCTGCTGGACCGCGTGGTCGATCGCGCCGGCGTCCGTCACGTTCGCGGCGACGCCGATCGCCGTGTCGGTGTTCCCGATCTCGGCGGCGGCCTCCTGCGCCTTGGCGAGGTCGAGGTCCGCGATGACGACCGCGGCGCCCTCGGCCGCCAGGCGCTTCGCGATGGCCTTGCCGATGCCGCTCGCGGCTCCGGTGACGAGGGCGATGCGCGTGGCGAGCTTCTTCGGTGCGGGCATCCGCTGGAGCTTCGCCTCCTCGAGGGCCCAGTACTCGATGCGGAACTTCTCGGCCTCGTCGATGGGGGCGTAGGTGCTGAGAGACTCCGCGCCGCGCATGACGTTGATGGCGTTCACGTAGAACTCGCCGGCGACGCGGGCGGTCTGGGCGTCCTTGCCGTAGGAGAACATGCCGATGCCCGGGACGAGCACGATGAGCGGGTCGGCGCCGCGGATCGCCGGGCTCGTCTCGTCGGCGTGCCGGTCGTAGTACGCCTGGTAGTCGACGCGGTACTGCTCGTGGAGCTCGTGCAGGCGGGCGGTCTGCTCCTCGACCGTCGCCGTGGCGGGCAGGTCGAGGATGAGCGGCTTCACCTTGGTGCGGAGGAAGTGGTCCGGGCAGCTCGTCCCGAGGGCCGCGAGCTCCTCTGCCCGTGACGACGCGAGGAAGTCGAGCACCACCGGGCTGTCGGTGAAGCTGCCGACGACGGGCTTGTCGTGGCCGGCGATGCCCCGGATCGTCGGGGCGAGGGCGGCGGCGCGCGCGCGGCGTTCGTCCGTCGGCAGCGCCTCGAAGCCGCGGCGGACGGGGCCGAACGGCTGGTCCTTCCCGTGTTCGGCGATGAAGGCCTCTGCCGTGTCGATGATCCAGCGGGAGTTCGCCTCGGCCTCATCGCTCGTGTCGCCCCAGGCGGTGATGCCGTGGCCGCCGAGGATCGTGCCGATCGCCGCGGGGTGGTCCCGCTTGACCGCTGCGATGTCGAGCCCGAGTTGGAACCCCGGTCGGCGCCACGGCACCCAGACCACCTTGTCGCCGAAGACCTGCTCGGTCAGGGCCGGGCCGTCGGCGGCGGTCGCGATGGCGATGCCGGCGTCGGGGTGCAGGTGGTCGACGTGCGCGGCGTCGACGAGGGCGTGCATCGCGGTGTCGATGGAGGGTGCTGCCCCACCGCGACCGAACAGGGTGTGGTCGAACGCGGCGACCATCTCGTCCTCGCGCTCGACGCCGGGGTAGACGTCCTGCAGTGCGCGGACGCGGTCGACGCGCAGGACTGCGAGGCCCGCCGGGGTGAGGGTGCCGAGGTCGCCCCCGGAGCCCTTCACCCAGAGCAGCTCCACCGGTTCGCCCGTGACCGGGTCGGTGTCGGTGCCCTTGGCGGAGGTGTTGCCGCCCGCGTAGTTCGTGATCCGCGGATCCGAGCCGAGCGCGTTCGAACGTGCGACGAGCGCACTGATCGTCGTGTCTGCGTCGGTGCCGTGCGTTGCGGGGTCCACCCGTGCCTCCAGTCCTGTGCTTGTCATGATGTCTACGCGCCCCAGCCGGCCTGGACGCCGCCGACCCGGTCCTCGGCGATCTGCCGCTGGTAACCGGAGTCGAGGTAGGCGCGCATCGGGTTCGCGGGGAGCCCGCGGGACTCGCGCCATGCGGCGAGGTCGGCCCGGACGTCGGTCTGGTACGCGTCCATGAAGATCTCGTTCGCGCCGAGGACGTCGTGCGCCTCCTGTGCGGCGGTCAGTGCGACGCGGTCGAGCAGCAGTGCTCGGGCCGTCATCTCCTGGACGTTGAGCACCGAGCGGATCTGCCCGGGGATCTTGTCCTCGATGTTGTGGCACTGGTCGAGCATGAACGCGACGTCGGGGTTGTCGTAGCCGCCGCCGCGGATGACCTCGACGAGGATGCGGAACAGCTGGAACGGGTCAGCGGCGCCCACGATCAGGTCGTCGTCGGCGTAGAAGCGCGAGTTGAAGTCGAAGCTGCCGAGCTTGCCGAGGCGGAGGAGCTGCATGACGATGAACTCGATGTTCGTGCCGGGGGCGTGGTGGCCGGTGTCGAGGCAGACCATCGCCTTGTCGCCGAGCGCCGCCGTCTGCACGTAGCTCGTGCCCCAGTCCGGGACGTCCGTGTGGTAGAACGACGGCTCGAAGAACTTGTACTCGAGCACGAGGCGCTGGTCCGGGCCGAGGCGGTCGTAGATCGTGGTCAGCGAGTCGTGGAGGCGGTCCTGGCGGGAGCGCATGTCCTCCTGCCCGGGGTAGTTCGAACCCTCGGCGAGCCAGATCTTCAGGTCGCGGGAACCCGTGGCGTCCATCACGTCGATGCAGCGCAGGTGGTGGTCGATCGCCTTCTGCCGGATCGACTCGTCGACGTGGGTCAGGGCGCCGAACTTGTAGTCGTCGTCCTGGAAGGTGTTCGAGTTGACGGTGCCGAGGGAGACGCCGTGCTCCTCCGCGTGGCGCTTCAGGTCGGCGAAGTCGTCGACGAGGTCCCACGGGATGTGGAGCGCGACGGTCGGTGCGAGCCCGGTGTACCGGTGGACCTGGGCGGCGTCGGCGATCTTCTCGTAGGGGTCGCGCGGGGTGCCGGGGGTCCCGAACACCTTGAAGCGGGTGCCGGAGTTGCCGAACGCCCAGCTCGGGAGCTCGATCGCCTGCCGGGCCAGCTGGTCGGCGACGGAGCTGAAGCTCGCTGATGTCATCGTGTCACTTCCTCGTGTCGATTGAATCGTTTCATACGGTACGTGCTGCGCGGGGTTCGCGCAAGCCGGGGTCTGGTCGCGCGCTCCGTGGTGGCGGTTCGGGGCGGTGCTGCACAACCACAGTGCGTTCGAACCGCGCGATCGCGCGGCGCAACGTGACTTTGGTTGTGCGCCGCCCGCGGCCGCCGCGGCGGGGGCGCGGCGGGGCCGGGCGGCGCGGCGGGCCGGCGGGCCGGGCCGGGCCGCGCCGCCGCGCCGCGGCCGCCGCTACCCCGCGGGGACCGCGGCCGGCGCGCGCAGCTCGTGCGTGCCTCCCGACACGCGCTGCTCCGCAGCACCGGGCAGCCGCACCACCGCGGTGACGCCCTCGGGCACGGTCACCCGCACGAGCAGCTCCCCGTCGACGAGCTCCCACCGCACGGCGACGTGCCCGTGCACGGTGTCGAGCGAGGTCGACGCCCACGTGAGGCCGCCTCCGGGCTGCGGTGCCACGAGCACCGACTCGTACCCGGGCGTCAACGGCGCGAGACCACCGACCACGCGGTGCATCCAGTCCGCCACGGCACCGAGCGCGTAGTGGTTGAACGACGTCATCTGGCCCGGGTTGATCGTGCCGTCCGGCAGCATCGAGTCCCACCGCTCCCACACCGTCGTCGCGCCCATCGTCACCGGGTACAGCCACGACGGGCACTCGGTCTGCAGCAGCAGCCGGTACGCGTCCTCGAGGTGTCCGGTCTGCGTCAGCGCATCCGTGATGAACGGCGTCCCGGCGAAGCCCGTCGAGATCCGGTACCCGGACTGCTCGACGAGCTCCGCCAGACGGTCGCCGGCCGTGGCCTGCTCCGCCTCGGACAGGATCCCGAACACGATCGCGAGCGTGTACACGGTCGTGCAGTCGGACAGGATCCGACCGTCGTCCTGCAGGTAGTGGGTCCGGAAGCCGGCCTGGAGGCGCGACGCGAGTTCCCGGAACTCGCTGGCTTCCGCCTCGTGGCCGCCCAACAGCTCGGCCGCGTCCGCCGCGATGGTGGCGGACCGGTACGCGCAGATCGTCGCGACGACGCCCTTGTCGGCCTTCGCCGCCGCGGGGTCCTCCGGCGGGGCGTCCGGGTCCAGCCAGTCGCCGAACTGGAACACGGTGTCCCACAGGTCCTCGGGGGAGAGGTGGTCGCGGACCCGCCGGAGGTGCGCGGCCATGGACGGGAACTGCTCCTCGAGCACCGCGGTGTCGCCGTACGCCTGGTAGAGCGTCCAGGGCACCCACACCCCGGCGTCCGACCAGACTGCGGTGGCGTCGGGCTTGCCGAAGTCCTCGGCGGGGGAGTACTTCAGCACGTCCGGCACGACGAAGGGGATGATGCCGTCGGCGTGCTGCTGCTCGAGCCACACGTCGCGGAGCCAGTCGCCGAGGAACGCCCGCGTGTCGAAGAGGTACGACGCCGTCGGTGCGAACGCCGCGATGTCGCCGGTCCACCCGAGTCGTTCGTCGCGCTGCGGGCAGTCCGTCGGCACGCTGAGGAAGTTCCCCTGCATGCCCCGCACCACGTTGTCGTGGAAGGTGTTCAACAGCTCGTGGCTCGACTCGAACGTGCCGGTGCGGGGGAGGTCCGACCCGACCTGCACCGCGGTGAGGGCGGTGCGGAGCTCGTCGAGCGTGCCGGGCCACCCGTCGACCTGGGCGTACCGGAAGCCGTGGAACGTGAAGCGCGGCTCGAAGACGTCCTGGCCGTCCCCGCTGAGGGTGAAGTGGTCGGTGGCCTTCGCGGTGCGCAGGGGGCGCGTGCCGAGCTCGTCGTGCTCGAGGACCTCGGCGTGCTGCAGGGTCAGGACCGTCCCCGCCGGGCCGGACGCGGTCACCCGGATCCAGCCGACGAGGTTCACGCCGAAGTCGACCAGCGTGGCGCCGGCGGGGCTCGTCCAGACCTCGACCGGGGCGATCTCGGCGAGCGGTCGGACGGGCGGCACGGTGTCGGCGACGAGCTCGCGCTCCCCGAGGTCCACCGTGTGCACCGTGCTCGTGCGGCCCTCGTGTCCGTCCACGCTCGGCACCGTCACGTCGCCGGGCGTGAGGAAGGAGCCGTCGCGCAGGCGGGCGTCGACGTCCTCGCCGTCGTACAGCTGGTCGGCCGTGATCGCACTCGACAGCGCCTGCCAGTCGGTGTCGGTCGCGACGAGCTGCTCGTGGCCGTCGGCGAAGGTGACGCGGAGTTCGGCGAACCCGGCGACCTCGTCGGCGTACCAGCCGCCACCGCCGCCCCAGGCGAGGCGTCCGGCGGCCCAGCCCTTGCCGAGGACGAGCGCGAGGACGGCGGCGCCACCCGGCTCGGCATCGGTGAGGTGTGCCGTGACGTCGTGCGAGACGACGCGGACGCGCCACTCGTAGCTCGTCCACCCCGGCTCGAGCAGGTGGTCGGAGACGCGCTGCCCGCCGAGCCAGGCCTCGACGACGCCGAGGGCGCTGACGTCGAGGGTCGCGCTCGTCACGGCGCCGTGGCCGTCGTCGAGGGTGAACTCCCGGCGCAGGATCGGTGCGCTCCCGAGGTCGGCGTCGCTCGCGATGAACGGTGCTGTCCAGGCGGTCATGTGGTGTGTCCTTTCGCGCGACCGGTCGTCGTCGACCGGTGCGGGGGTCGTGGGCCCGGCCACCCGCCCGCGGGAGCGGGGTGGTGGAGGCAGGTCGCGCCTCCAGGCCGTGGATCGGGCGTCAGCCCTTGACGGCGCCGCTCGTCATGCCGGCGACGATCTGACGGTTGAAGAAGATGTAGAGGATCAGCGGCGGGATCGTGATGAGCAGCACGTCCGTGAACAGCAGGTTCAGCTGGCTGACCGACTGGCTCTGGAACGTGTACAGCGTCTGCTGCACCGTCGCGTTCTCGGAACCCGGCAGGAAGTACAGCGGGTTCGTGAAGTCGTTGAACACGGTCACGGACTGCACGAGCACGACCGTGATGATGACCGGCTTGAGCAGCGGCAGGACGACCCCGAAGAACAGGCGGATCGGACCGGCGCCGTCGAGCACGGCTGCCTCGTCGAGCTCCTTGGGGATCGTCGCGACGAACGCCCGGAAGAGCAGGATGCAGAACGAGAGGCCGAAGGTCGCCTCGATGAGGATCATCCCGCCCATGGTCTTGAACAGGTTGAGCCCCTGCAGCACCCAGATCGTCGGGACGATCGCGGGCGGGACGATGAGGCCGGCCAGGACGAAGAAGTTGATCAGGCCGTTCCACCTGCTCGGCCGCCGTTGCAGGACGTAGCCGACCATCGCGGAGAACACCACCATGATGATGACGCTCCCCACGGTGAGCACGGCACTGTTCAGGAACGAGCGCAGGATCCCGCCGTCGCCCGTCTGCATGACCGCCACGAGGTTCTGCCACAGCTGCCACTGGGTCGGCAGGCTGAAGCCGAGCTGGTTGGCCTCGGCCGGGCTCTTCGCGGCCTGCAGCAGGACGAAGACGAACGGCACGAGGAAGACCACGAAGCTGACGACGATCGCGACGATGCCGATGACCCACTTGCGTGCGGTGTTGCGGCTCCGGGCTCGTGTGGGGGTCAGCCGCTGGCTGGTGATCGCGGTCACAGGTCCGCCTCCTTGCGGTTGATGAGCCAGGAGATCGGGACCATGATCGCCGTGACCACGATGAACAACACGACGTTGCCGGCGGTCGACAGCCCGTAGAACCCGGCCTGGTACTGCTTGTAGATCACGCTCGCGATGACGTCGCTCGTGAAGCCGGGGCCGCCGCCGGTCATCGCCCAGATGAGGTCGAACGACCGCAGGCCGCCGATGAGCGACAGGATGATGACCGTCCCCATCGCCGGGCGGGACAGCGGCAGCGTGATGTTCTTGAAGATCGTCCACGCGCTGGCGCCGTCGACCCGGGCGGCCTCGAAGTACTCCTGCGGGATCGCCACGATGCCGGCGATGAAGATGAGCGTCGCGATGCCGACGCCCTTCCAGACGTCCACCGCGGCGACGCTCCAGAGGGCGAGGGCCGGGTCGGTCAGCCACCCCGGTGTGGGGAGGCCGACCGCCCCGAGGGCGCCGTTGATGATCCCGTGGAAGGGGTCCATCAGCGCCTTGAACGTGATGCCGATGCCGATGGTCGACACCAGCACGGGGAAGAACACCACCGCTCGGAGGTACCCGCGCCCGAGCACGGGGCTCGTGAGGAGCAGGGCGAGGGCGAGTCCGAGGACCACCTTCGCCGCGCTCGTCACGAACCCGTACTCGAACGTGTGCACGAACCCGGAGACGAGCTGCGGGTCCTGGAAGAACCGGACGAAGTTGTCGAAGCCGATGAAGGTCTGGTCGAACAGCGTCCAGCGGGTGAGCGAGAAGTAGAACCCCGCGAAGGTCGGGACCGCGAAGAACACGACGTAGAGCGCGATCGCCGGGATGAAGAACCAGGCCGGGTAGAACGAGCGCATGCGGCGCCGTGCCGGCCCGGGGCCCGCCTTCGTGGTCTGCGGCGGGGCCACCGCCGTCGTGAGGGTCGCGGTCACCGGATCACCAGCCCTTGATGCCGAGCTGCTGGGCCTGCTGGACGACGTCGTCGTCGTACTGGTCAGCGCCCTTCGCCGCGTTCGTGATGCCCGAGCCGACCTGCACGCAGATCTTCTCGAGGTTCGGGCCCTTGATCGGGGAGAGGAACTCGAGTGCCGGGCTCGCCTTGCCGTCGTCGAGGTACTTCTGCAGGTCGCCGATCATCGGCGGGACGGAGTCGGGCAGGGTGCAGGTCGAGATGACGTACGGGCCACCGGGGGTGCCGGTGTCGTTCTGCACCTTGCAGCCCTCGGACGAGTTCGCGAAGGCGACGAACTTCTTGGCGGCCGCGAGCTTGTCACCCGTGGTCGTCTTCGGGATGTAGAGGCCGTTCGGCTCCCAGATGGTGAGGTTCGTGTCGTCCGCGTTCTCCGCCGGGAGGGCGAAGGCACCGATGTCGTTCACCGCGTCGGGCGAGTCCTGCTGGATCGCCGAGATCGCGTTGGTCAGCATCGGGTACTGGGCGCCCTTCCCCTCGGCGAGCATCTTCAGGCCGTTCGCCTGCGTGGCGGACGCGTAGTCCTCGTTGTAGAGGTCCTTGTCCTTGCCCTCCTGGAGGTGCTGGAACCCGGCCAGTGCCGGCTGCTCCGCGTAGGACTCCTTGTGCTTCGTGTACTGCGTCGCCCAGTTCTTCTGCTGCGCGGTGATGTTCGCGAAGTCGCCGAGGACGAACAGCTGGCTGGTCCAGGTGTCGCCGTAGGTCTGGATGATCGGCGCGATGCCGGCGTCCTTGATCTTCTCGCTGTTGCTGATGAAGTCCGACCACGTGGTCGGGACGCTCAGGCCGAGGTCCGCGTAGACCTTCTTGTTGTAGAGGACGGCGCCGCCGAAGCTGGTGCCGAACGGTGCGCCGTACATGCCCTTGTCGGTGCTGACGACCTTGGTGAACTGCGGGTCGACGTCCTTCGCCCAGCTCTCCTTCGAGAGGTCGACGAGCGTGTTGTCCGGGTTGAGCGCCTGCATGAGCGAGCCGGAGTTGTAGTTGAAGACGTCGGCCATCTCGCCGGTCGACAGCCGGGTCTTCACCAGGTTGTCGCCGTCGGTGCCCTGCGGCTTCGTGTCGAACTTGACGGTGATGTCGGGGTTCGCCTTCTCGAACGCGGCGATGAGCGGCTTCGCGGTGGCGGCGGTGGCCTCGGCGTTGTCGGCGAGGTACGTGATCGTGACCTTGCCGCCGCCGCTGCCGGTGTCGGCGGAGCCGCCCGACGAGCACGCGGCCAGGCTGCCGATGAGGACCGCGGCGCCGCCGATGGCGAGCAACCTGGTGGTCAGGGGACGAGCTGACATTCCTTACCTCCTCGTAAGGCCCGGGACTGGGGGAACCCGGGTGAAACGGACCCGGTCACCGCGCCGATGCGGTTCCCGGTGGTGCTGTTTAGAACGTTTCAATCGGAATGGAACCATGCGGATTGAAGCGTGTCAATCACCGATCCTGATTCGTTACGCAAGTGCGCGGTCCCGCCGGCCGCGGGAGCCGGGAGGCGCGGGTCGGCCCCGGCGGGCGGGGTGCGCTGGGCGGGCGGGGCGGGTGCGGCTGCGCTGGCGGCAAAGCGACACCGTGCCGCCGAACCCGCGTGGGAATGTGTCGCTTCGGCGGTGTCAAGCGCGGAGCCGTCCTGTGAACTGTCGCTTTGGCGGAGCGGTCGGGGCGCGGCGGGCGGGCGGTCCCGAGGTTTCGCGCGCGCGGGCCACCGCGCGAGACTCGCCTGGGCGGACACTTTCGCGGCTCCGCGCCCGCGAAAGTGTCCGCCGAGGTGAGACTCGGGAACGCCGAACGCCGAGCGCCGAGCGCCGCGCGCGGCCGCTCAGGCCTCGGTACGCCTCGGGTCGCTCGGCGCCGTCCGGGCAGCCGCCTCGGCCGCCCCCGCCCGCCCGAGGGTGCTCTCGCGCGGCACGAGCTCGCTCCCGAGCACGACCGTCCGGTGCACGTGCTCCGCGGGGTCCTCGTCGAGTTCGGCCAGCATGAGCTCGACCGCCGCCGCGCCCATCTCCGACCCGTGCATCGTCACCGACGTCAGCGGCACGGCACCGCCCCACGCGACCGAGTTGTGGTCGCAGCCCGACACCGGGATGTCCTCCGGCACCCGGTTCCCCGCCGCGCGCAGTTCGGACACGACCGCCATCGCCAGCAGGTCCGTCACGCCGAGGATGCCGTCCGGACGCTCGTCCGCCGGCATCGCGGCGATGCGTGCACCGGCGTCGGTCCCGCCGGGAGGGTCGATGTCTCCGGCGTCGATGTCGACGAGCGTGACCTCGGGGTGGGCGGCGACCGCACGGAGCACCCCAGCCCGCCGACGTTCGACGGGCTGCAGCTCCGCGCGGGCGCTGACGAACCCGATGCGTCGGCAGCCGCGTTCGATGAGGTGCTCCGTCGCGAGGAACGCCGCTTGCTCGTTGTCCACCACCACCGAGCACGCATCGACCTCGGTCGGCTCGAAGTTCACGTAGACCACCGGTCGCCCGTGCCGCCGCGTGGTCTCGACCTGCTCGCGGGACTGGGTCATCGGGGCGAGCAGGATCCCCGACACGCGTGCACTCTCGAGGAACGCGAGGTGCTCACCCTGCGCCTGCAGGTCGTCCTCGCTGCTCGTGATGAGCAGGGTCAGCCCACGCTCACGCGCGGCGAGCTGCGCACCGTTCACCATGTCGCTGAACAGGGAGTTGCGGAGGGACATCACGACGAGCCCGATCGCCCGCGTACTCCCCGAGGCGAGTGCCCGCGCGTTGCGGTTCGGCGTGTACCCGAGGTCGGTGATCGCGGCACGGACCCGCGCCGCCGTCGCGTCGGCCACGCGTTCCGGGTGGTTCAGCACGTTCGAGACCGTCGCGAGCGAGACGCCCGCCCGAGCGGCGACGTGGTGCACGCTCGGCGGTCCGTCGCGCCGGGGGACATGCACCATGCTCCGATCGTAGGCGGACCGGCGCGTCCTCCCGGCCATCCGCCGGACAGGACGGCCGACCGACGCGCCCACCCGGCCATCCGCCGGACAGAACGGCGGACCGGCGCGCCCTCCCGGCCATCCGCCGGACAGGACGGCGCACCGACGCACCGTCCCGGCCATCCGTCGGACGGGAGGTGGGCCCCACCACCCGGTTCCGGCGCACCGCGCCAGCGGGGCGACGGCCGTGACGGGAGGCGCGGTGCGGCGCCGACCCGCGCCTCCCGTCCGACGCGGCTCGCCGCCCGGTCCGCGAACGCGACGGTGTGCCGCGAACGGTTGCCTGGGGTCTGTCGCTCTGCCGGCACGGACGCCACGGCATGCCTGTGTCCTGTCGCTCCGGCGGCACGATCACGGGTGCGCGGCGAAGCGCGCAGCGCCCAGCGCGCCTCAGCGCTCGGCGACGGTGGACTGCCGCACGACGAGCTCGGGCGTGAACTCCACGTGCAGCTGGTCCGTGCCCTGCCCCTGGTCCACCTGGGCGAGCAGCAGTTCGATCGCCCGCCGCCCGAGGTCCTGCGCCGGCTGCCGCACCGAGGTGAGCGGGACGACCGCGGCCTCGGCGAACGCGATGTCGTCGTACCCGACGATCGCGATCTCCTCCGGAACCCGGATCGACCCGCGCATGATGAACGCCTGTTCGAGGCCGACGGCGAGCAGGTCGTTCGCCGCGAACACCGCGTCCGGGCGGTCGGCGGCCGGGCGGGCCTGGATCTCCTCGCCGACGCGCCGACCCTCGAGGACGGAGAGCGACGTGGTCGGGATCACCTCGAGCGCCGCACCCGCCGCCTCGGCCGCGGCGACCGCGCCGGAGTGGCGGTCGGTGACCTGCCGGATGCCGAACGGGCCGCCGACGAAGGCGATCCGCCGGCGTCCGATCGCGGTGAGGTGTGCGACGGCGATGCGGCCTCCGGCGACGTCGTCGACGGAGACGGACGCGAAGTGCTCGTCGTCGGCACGGCGGTCCACGAGGACCACGGCGGTGCCCTGGTCGCGCAGGCGCTCGAGGCGGCCGAGGTCGTCCCCGGCGGGGGAGATGAGGAGTCCGGCGACGCGTCGCTCCTCGAAGAGGTCGACGTAGGTGTGCTCGCGGTCGACCGACTCGTCGGAGTTCCCGACGAGGACGGCCAGGCCCTTCTGCATGGCCGCGTCCTCGGCGCCGCGCGCGACGTCGGTGAAGAACGGGTTGCCGCCGTCGAGCACGATGAGCCCGACGGTCGAGCTGCGGCCGGCGCGGAGCTGGCGGGCGGAGTCGTTGCGGACGAACCCGAGTTCGGCGATCGCGGACTGCACGCGTTCGACGGTCCCCGGTGCCACCTTGTCGGGACGGTTCAGCACGTTCGAGACGGTGCCGAGTGACACGCCGGCGAGCGCTGCGACGTCCCGAACGCTCACTGCCATGGGGTCATCCTGGCATCGGGGCGGGCGTTCCGGTGGAGCGACTTGCCCTCCGGCCGAACGACGAGTACCGTCTCCGCAGCACCGTTGAAACGATTCACTGACGAACACGCGAACGGAGGACCAATGGCGGTCCGTATCGGAGCCCGCAACACCACGGGCTGGAAGGCGACGATCTCGGTCGCCATGTCGAACTACATCGAGTCGGGGTCGATCATCGCGATCGCCACGAGCCTCAGCCTCTGGCAGGCGCAGTTCCACGTCGGGGACCTGCAGGTCGGGCTCCTCGCCAGCCTGTCCGCGAACGCGTTCGGCGCAGCGGCCGGAGCCATCATCGGCGGACCCCTGTGCGACCGCTACGGCCGGAAGTTCATCTACACCTACGACCTGCTGCTCTACATGCTCGGGATCCTGCTCGCGGTGTTCGCCGGCAGCTACGGCATGCTCCTCGTCGGGTTCATCCTCACCGGCATCGCGGTCGGCGCGGGCGTCCCCGCGAGCTGGACCTACATCGCCGAGCAGGCCCCGGCCGACAAGCGCGCTGCCCACGTCGGCACCGCGCAGCTCGCCTGGTCGATCGGCCCCATGGTCGGCTTCGCCCTGGCCATCGCCGCCGCGCCGCTCGGGCTCCTCGGCAGCCGCCTGATCTTCGCGCACCTGTTCGTCGTCGCCGCGATCGTGTGGTGGCTGCGACGCGGTCTGCCCGAGTCCACGATCTGGAAGGACGAGCGCGCGGCCACCGGCTCCGCGAACTTCTTCCACGGCTTCACCCAGCTGTTCAGCCGCCGCAAGAACCTCACCGCGATGCTGTTCCTGTTCGGCGTCTACGCGCTCTGGAACACCGTGGCCGGGCAGGCCGGCATCTTCCAGCCCCGCGTCTACTCCGCCACCGGCGTGACGAGCGTCACCGAGCAGTACGGGCTGCAGATCCTCGTGTGGGGCTGCACCGTCGCCGCGACGTACTTCGGGTTCATGCGCTTCGCCGACCGCATGAGCCGGAGGGTGCTCTACGCGATCGGCGCCGCGCTCGCGGTCGTCGCCTGGGCCGTCCTCATCTACGCGCCCGCGAACCTCGGCACGCTGCTGTTCTTCGCGATCGCGTGGGGCATCTCGTCGGGCATCGGCGCGCAGGCGTTCTACGGGCTCTGGACGAGCGAGCTGTTCGCCACCCGGTACCGGGCGAGCGCGCAGGGCGTCCTGTTCCTCGCCGCGCGGGTCATGGTCGGGCTGCTGAGCATCTGGTTCCCGCTCCTGCTCTCCGACATCGGGCTCCGTGCACTCGGCGGGCTCATCCTCGGCCTGCTCGCGCTGTCGTTCCTGGTCGGGACGATCTGGGCGCCGCGGACGCAGGGCAAGACCCTCGAGGAGATCGAGGCCGAACGCTACGGCACCGTCACCAGCGCGACCGGCACGGTCCGCACGCCCGAGGAGCACGCCGCGCGCCAGCAGGCGCTGCGGGGTGCGCGAGACGAGCGGACGCCACGGTGAGCGACGCGGACCAGCGTGATGCGCGCCTCCCGGACGGCCCTGGAGGCGCGGATCACGTGACCCGCGTCTGCTTCCGCCTGCAGGTGGGGACCGAGCACCTCGACGCCTACCGCGAGCGGCACGCCGCGGTATGGCCGGCGATGCTGCGGGCGATCGCGGCCGCGGGACGTCGGAACTACTCGCTGTTCCTCGACGACGACGGCCTGCTCATCGGGTACTACGAGACGGACTCGGTGGCGGATGCCGACGCGTCGCTCGCCGCGTCCGAGGCGGCCGCCGCGTGGGAGGCGCACATGCAGGACCTGTTCGACGGCGCGACCGGGCGGGCGGACCAGGCGGCGCGCGTGCTGCCGGAGGTCTTCAACCTCGAGGACCAGCTCGCGTCGGGCGCATCGTGAGCAGGAATGGTCGGGTCCCGTCGCCGGACCCGACCATTCCTGCTCACTGAACGACGCCCGCGGGGCACCGGGGACTGCAAGGCACCCTCGCTACCGTGGGGCCATGCAGCAGCCCGCAGCCGGGACCCTCCGCGTCCTCCACCTGTCCGACACCCACCTCACGGGCGACGGTGCCCTGCACCAGGGGTCCGTCGACACGACCGCCGCACTCGAGGGTGTGCTCGCCCGGGTCGACGGCGTCCCGGGGATCGGGCTCGTGGTGGTGTCCGGCGACGTCTCCGAGGACGGCACTCCGGAGTCGTACGCCGCAGTGCTCGAGCGCGTCGGTGGCTGGGCGGAACGCCACGGTGCGGCGCTCGTCACCGTCCCGGGCAACCACGACCTCCGCGAGGGGTTCCGACAGGTCCTCGCGAACGGCCACGTCCTCGGCGAGGGCGGCCGGCCGCTCATGCACACCATGGAGTACCACCCGCCGACCGTGCCGGTCTGGGGGCAGTCCCTCGTCGCGGGACGGCGGATCGTCACGGTCGACACGAGCGTCCCCGGGGTCGGCTACGGCGAGATCGCCGAGGCGTCGCTCGAACGACTCCGCGCCGCGCTCGCCGGCGACCACGCGCCGCACGGCACCGTCGTCGTGCTGCACCACCCGCCGCTGCCGGCACCGACCGCGCTGCACGAGGCCCTGCGGCTCCGCAACCCGGAGGCGCTCGCCGACGCGATCCGCGGCTCCGACGTCCGGGTCGTGCTCGCCGGCCACTACCACCACCACTTCGCCGGGACCCTCGCGGGCGTGCCCGTGCTCGTCGCGCCCGGTGTCGCGAACGACACCGACGTCACCGGCGCCTACGACGAGGAGTCCGCGTACGTCGACTCCGGAGCGCTCGTCGTCGACGTCGCCGAGGACGGCTCGGTCTGGTCGACACCGGTCCGCGTGCCGCGGCCGGACGCGGACCCGCTCGCGTTCGCGCTCGACGCGGACACCGTGGCGCGCGTCATCGAGGCGTCCACCGGGCAGTAGACGCACCGTTCGTCGGACGGGAGGGACGGTGCGGGCCCGCACCGTCCCTCCCGTCCGTCGTGTGCGGACGCCGGTACCCCGCGCGTTCGGGTTGCAGTCGGGAACTCCGAGTAGGCCGGTGGCACACCTGGAGCGAAGGAGCACCCCATGCGGATCGGCAGTGCAGTGCAGTACGACCGGTACGGCGACTTCGACGTCGTCGAGCTCGTCCCGCAGGAACGCCCGGAGGCGGGTCCCGGCGAGATCGTCGTCGAGATCGTCGCGGCGGGGCTCAACCACATCGAACGGTTCCTGCGGGAGGGCAAGCTCCAGGACCACATCGAGCTCACGTTCCCGGCTCGTCAGGGCGTCGACTTCGCCGGCATCGTCCGGGCGCGCGGCGACGGGGTCAGGGACCTGCGCGTCGGCGACGAGGTGATGGGGCACGCACCGACCGGCGGGTCGCACGCCACCTGGCTCGTCGTGCCGCGCGCTGCCGTCATCAAGAAGCCGGAGCACGTCGGCTGGGAGGTCGCCGGCGGCCTCTACCTGGCCGGGTGCACCGCGGTGTCGGTCGTCCGGAGCCTCAAGCTCGGACCGGAGGACACCGTCGTCATCACCGCCGCGGCCGGCGGCGTCGGGCACATCGAGTGCCAGCTCGCGCACGACGCCGGGGCGACCGTCATCGCGCTCGGCAGTGCGCGCAACCACGACTACCTCCGCCAGATCGGCACCCTGCCCGTCGTGTACGGCGAGGGCGAGGAGGAACGCATCCGAGCGATCGCGGACGGCCGCCCGGTCACCGCGTTCATCGACAACCACGGTGAGAGCCGGGCCGAGGAACTCGCGGAACGCCTCGGCGTCGCACCGGGGCGGTTCGTGTCGTCCGAGGCACGACGCGACATCGAGATCCGGTTCCTGCGGGCGCCGGCCGAGGACGAGGAGACCCGGGAACTCCTGACCCTCCTGGCGAAGGCCGTGCAGGACCGTCGCGTGCAGGTGCTCATCTCCGGGTTCTACCCGTTCGAGTACATCGTCGAGGCGTACGAGGACCTCGCCGAGATGAAGTCCCGCGGCAAGGTCGTGATCGGCATGCAGACCGTCGAGACCGGTGCACGGATGGACTGGTACCGCTCGGAGAAGGCCCGGGACCTGCGCGACCGGTACGCCGACGCGCGGGGGAGCGACTCCGAGACGATGGCGGGCGGGTCGGCGAGCCCGAGCGCCTAGCTCAGGACGTCCTTCGTGGTGAACCGGCTGTACGCCAGCGCGCCGAAGACGACGACGTAGCCGAGCTGGAGCACGGCGTTCGACCCGAACGAGTCGAACGCGATCGGGTCGCGGAGCAGGTCGCCGAACCCGAGCCACTGGTGCGAGAACAGGTACGGGTGCAACCAGTCGAGCTGCGGCAGCTGGTCGAGCACCTGGGACGCCCCGGCGAGCACCACCGTCGCGGCCATCGCACCGACCGGCACGCTCGTCAGGGTCGAGGCGAACAGCCCGATCGCCGACAGCCCGAGCATCGACAGCGTCACGTAGAGCGCGAGCAGCACGGCCCGGCCGGCGTAGGACCAGCCGTCGACCTGCGTGCCCGAGAGCAGGGTCACCGGGCCGATCGGGAACAGCACGGCGCCGATCGCGGCCCCGACCAGGACGATGAGGAGCGTCGCGGCGAGGCAGAACGCCACCGCCCCGGCGTACTTGACGAGGATGAACCGCACGCGGCCGGTCGGGGCGACGAGCAGGTAGCGGATGGTGCCTTGGCTGGCCTCGCCCGCGACGGTGTCACCCGCGACCACGCCCACGGTGAGCGGCAGGAACAGCGGGATCGACACGGTCAGCGCCGTGAACGCCACGAACAACCCGTTGTTCGTGATGTCGCCGAGGAACGCAGGACCGCCGGAGTCGTCACCGGTCGTGAGCCGGACGGCGACGGCGATGAGGATCGGCACGAGGGCGAGCGCCCCGAGCATCGCCCACGTGCGGCGGCGCCGGAAGACGAGGGCGAGCTCGGAGCCGAGGAGTGCGAAGGGGCGCTGGCGGGGACGCGGGGAGGCGCGGACGTCGTGCGACTGCGGGTCGTCCGTCGGCACGGTGGCGGCGTCAGGCTGCGACATCGAAGCCCTCTCCGGTGAGGGCGACGAAGAGGTCTTCGAGGGTGCCGCCGCCGACGGTGAGCCCGCGCACCCGGACGTCGGCGCGGACGAGCTCGGTCGTGATGGTCTCGGGCAGGACCTCTGGTGGCAGGTCGGCCACGAGGACGTCGGCACCGCCCTCGTGCCGCGGGGTCAGGCCGAGACGGCTCAGCACGGTGCCGGCCTGCCCGAGGTCGGGCGTCCGGACCGTGACCGTCCGGGCACCGGCGGCGCGGAGCTCGTCGAGCGGCCCCTGCGCGACGAGCTTGCCGGTCCGCATCACGGCGGCGTGCGTGCACACCTGCTCGATCTCGGCGAGCAGGTGGCTCGAGACGAACACGGTCGTGCCGTCGTCGGCGAGGGAGCGGATGAGGTTGCGGACCTCGCGCGTGCCCTGGGGGTCGAGGCCGTTCGTCGGTTCGTCGAGCACGAGGAGGTCCCGCGGGGCGAGCAGGGCGTTCGCGAGCCCGAGCCGCTGCTTCATGCCGAGCGAGTACGCGTGCGCCTTCTTGTCGGCCGCGTGCGAGAGCCCGACGCGATCGAGGGCGCTCGCCACCCGGGTCTTGCGGGTCCGTGGGTCGGAGGTGGGGTCGGCGGCGTCGAACCGGAACAGGTTCGCGCGGCCGGAGAGGTACGGGTAGAACGCCGGACCCTCGACGAGGGCACCGACGCGCGGCAGCACGTCGTGGAGGGCCTTCGGCATCGGTTCGCCGAGCACCTCGATCGTGCCGCCCGTCGCGCTGGAGAGCCCGAGGAGCATGCGGATCGTCGTCGTCTTGCCGGAGCCGTTCGGACCGAGGAAGCCGAACACCGCACCGCGCGGGACGGCCAGGTCGATCCCGTCGACCGCGCGCTGCTTGCGGAAGACCTTCGCCAAGCCGGTGGTGCGGATCGCGAGGGCTGTGTCGGGCGTGCTCACTCGGCTGCGGCGACCAGCGCCGACACCGGGACCGCGCCCGCGAGGACCCGGCCGTCGTCGGTGAGGTAGACCGAGACGAGCGAGGTCTGCACCGCGCGACCGCCGTCGACCGAACGGGTCAGCTGGTCGAGCAGTCCACTGGCGTCGTCGCCGAGCGCCGTCTGGTCGACCGAGCCCTTCGGCAGTTCGGCGATGGTGCTCCAGCCCGTCCCCGTGACCGTCGGCTCGTCGCCGGTGCGTCCGTGTCGGTGTTGCGCGTCGCCCGTGCCGTGGGCTGCCGCGTCGGAGAGGTCCTTCGTCTCGACCGTGGCGCCCGTGGGCGGCGTGAAGTCGAACAGGCGTGCGGCCGGCGCGCCGTACTGCAGGCTCGTGAAGCCGACCTCGACGGCGGGGTCGGACTGGCCCTTCGCCTCGATCGTGGCGCGCAGCGGGAGGCCGGTCTGCTGGTCGACCGCCAGGCGCACGGACCCGACGAGCGTGCCCGTCGACTTCGGCGTGAGGGTGATCTGCCAGGCGTCGTGGCCGGCGACCCGGACGTCCTTCGGCTTCGACACCGTGGTGCTCGGCGTGATCGCGTCGATCGCCTGCTTGGCGATGTCGGACGGCGTCGCGGCGCCGGACTCCGGTGTCCGGGCGTCCTTCGGGAGGGTGACGTGCGTCGCCGTGCGCTCCTTCGAGTCCCAGGTCCAGACGTCGGACCCGTTCCGGACGAGGTCCTGCTCGGCGAGCTGCTGCGTCAGCTGGACGCGCTGCTTGTCGGGGCCGTCGACGTAGACGCGGGCGGTGTGCGACGAGGTCAGGAGGCCGAGCGCGTCCGAGGCGTCGCCCTCGAGCGAGGAGCCGCCGGACCCGGTCGGGAGCTCCGGCAGGCCGAGGTCGCTCGTCTGCACGAGCTTGCCGGAGTACTTCGCGTCGGACGACCCCGCGATGCTGGCGATGACGTCCGCCGCGCTCGGGTTCGTCCCCGCGACCGGGTCGCTCGACGCGTTCGCGATCATCGGCGCAGCGACGGCGCCGGCGACGACGACCGGTGCGATGACGGCGGGCAGCCAGGCTGACTTCTTCATCGGTTTCCCCTCGGTGGAGCATTCGGAGTCGGCAGTACGGTACGTCGGCCCGCCGACAGTGGGCTGGGCGTTCGTAGACTCGGGGGCGACCGACGCGGGTCGGTGGCGGCGAAGGAGGCGGCATGCGGGCGGTGCTCGGTCTGGACATCGGGACGTCGAGCACGAAGGCGCTGCTCACGCGGTTCGACGGCACGGTGATCGCCGAGGTCGGACGACGGCACGAGGTCGACCGGCCGGAGCAGGGGCTCGTCGAGATGGACGCCGCGGTGTGGTGGGACGAGTTCACCGCCCTGACCCGTGAGCTGCTCGAGCGGGTGCCGGACGCCGAGGTCGAGGCCGTCGGCGTGAGCGGCATCGGCCCGTGCGTGCTCCTCACCGACGACGCCGGGGAACCGCTGCGGCCCGCGATCCTGTACGGCGTGGACACCCGGACGGCCGAGATGCTCCCCGCCGTGACGGCCGAGCTCGGCGGCGAGGACGCGGTCCGTTCCCGGTGCGGCTCCGCCCTCAGCACGCAGGCGGCCGGGGTCAAGCTCGCCTGGGTCGCCCGGCACGAACCCGACGTGTGGGCGCGTGCGGCGCGGTTCACGATGCCGTCGTCACGCGTGGTGGAGCTGCTGACGGGGGAGTACGTCCTCGACCACCACTCGGCGAGCCAGTGCACACCGCTCTACGACGTGCGCGAGGACACGTGGATCGACGCGTGGTGCGAACGGCTCGCGCCGGGGCTCGCCATGCCGCGACTGGTCTGGTCGGGTGACCGGGCCGGCACCGTGACGGCCGCGGCGGCTGCGGCCACGGGCCTCCCGGTCGGCATCCCCGTGACGGCCGGGACCATCGACGCCTGGGCCGAGGGCGTGAGCGTCGGAGCCGCGGCACCCGGTCGGATGTTCCTGCAGTACGGGACGACGATGTTCATGATCGCGCCGACCGACGAGCCGGTCTCGGTGCCGGGGATGTGGACCACCGTCGGGACCCGTCCGGGGCAGCCGAGCGTCGCCGGTGGGATGGCGACCTCCGGAGCGATCACCGACTGGCTCCGGCGGCTCGTCGACGGCGAGTGGTCGACGATGCTCGAGGAGGCCCGCTGCGCCGGCATCGGGGCGAACGGCCTGCTGATGCTGCCGTACTTCGCGGGGGAGCGGACCCCGATCGCGGACCCGGACGCACGCGGGGTGATCGCGGGCCTCACGGTGCGGCACACCCGCGGTGACCTGTACCGGGCGACGCTCGAGGCGACGGCCTACGCGGTGCGGCACAACGTCGAGGTGCTGCGCGAGGCCGGGGTCGAGGTCCATGAGCTCGTCGGCGCCGGCGGCGGGCTGCTCGGACGGCTCTGGCCGACGATCGTCTCGGACGTCACCGGGTTGCCGCAGACGGTTCCGAGCGTGACGATCGGTGCGTGCTACGGGTCGGCGTTCCTCGCGGCCGGGCTCGTCGAGGACGTGGACGTCACCGCGTGGAACCCACCGGCCGCGCGCATCGAGCCCGATCCCGCGGCGACGGCGGCGTACGAGCCGGGCTACCGCGACTACCGCGAGCTGTACGAGGCGACGAAGGCCGTCGTGCATCGGTTGGCCGCGCGCGGCTGACGTGGTGCCGGTCGCTGCGGCACAACGCAAGTGGGCCCGAACCGCGGAAAGACGCGGTTCGGGCCCACTTTGGTTGTGCGGCTCGCGCCGGCCCACGCGGAGCGCGGCGGCACACGCGGAGCGCGGCGGCCCTACGCGGACGCGTCCACGCCCGCCGGCGCGCTGCCGTCGTACTCGCAGATCGCCGCGACCTTCGAAGCGCTCGCGGACGAGCGGTCGAACTCGTAGCCGAGCCACTCGCGCGCCATGCGCCGGGCGACCTCGACGCCGACGACGCGCTGGCCCATGCAGAGGACCTGGGCGTCGTTCGACAGGATCGAGCGCTCGACGCTGAACGAGTCGTGCGCGGTGACGGCCCGGATGCCGGGGACCTTGTTCGCGGCGATCGCGACGCCGAGTCCGGTGCCGCAGATCAGGATCGCCCGGTCCGCCTCGCCGTTCGCGACGAGCCGTGCGGCGTCGACGGCGACGTGCGGGTAGGCGGTGTGGCCGCCCGCGTCGACCCCCACGTCCACCACGGACTCCACCCGCGGATCGGCGAGCAGGTCGGCCTTGATGATCTCCTTGTAGTCGAACCCTGCGTCGTCCGAACCGACCACGAGACGGTACGTCATGCGTGTGTCCCTTCCTTGTCTGCTGCACGGGTGGCGAGGACCTCGCCGACCCGCGTGAGGATCATCCCCATCGAGGTGGCACCCGCATCGGGTGTCCCCAGGCTCTTCTCCGCCAGCGGCCGGGCACGCCCGACCTTCGGCTTGAGGTCTGCGGTCGCAGCGGCTTCCGTGACCGCGACCTGCGCGGCAGCCTGCCACGCCTCGGTGAGCGGCGTGCCAGCCTCGACGCCGCCCCGCAGCTCGTCGACGAACGGGAGCAGCGCGTCGAGCAGCGTCTTGTCCCCGCGGGACGCCCCGCCGAGGTGCACGATCGAGTCCGCGAACGCCTGCGCCGCCTCGACGACGTCGGACGCCTCGTAAGCGGAGCGGTCGTCGCGGAGCGACCGGCCGAACGCCTCGAGCGCCGCACCCCACAGGACCCCGGAGGTGCCGCCCGCGAACTCGGCCCACGCGTCACCGGCGCGTCCGAGGACGAAGGCGACGCCTGCCTCCTGGCCCGCCCGGTCGACCGCCTTGCGGGCCGCACCGATCCCCTTCACCATGCCGCGTCCGTGGTCGCCGTCCCCGGCGACCGCGTCGATGCGGCCGAGCTCCTCCTCGTGCTCCCGCAGGAGCGCGTCGATCGCCTCGATCGCGGCGCGCGCCGTCTGCGCGGCCTGCCTGGAGGCGCCACTCGCGTCCGGCACGACCGTCGCCTCGTCCTCGGCGGCGTCCACGGCGTCGGCCGGCACGAGCGCCGCGACCGGCGCCGCCACCTTGCGGTACGCGGGCGTGTACGCGTCGGCCCTCCACAGCGTCTCGAGCTCGTCGTCGAGCCACTGCAGGGTGAGCGAGCAGCCGCCCATGTCGAGGCTCGTGACGAGTTCACCCACCTCGGGCTCGACGACCTCGATCCCGGCGTCCTGCAGGAGCGGGAGCACACGGCCCCAGAGCAGGAAGAGCTCCTCGTACTTGGTGTCGCCGAGACCGTTCAGGATCGGCGCGACCCGGGTGCCGGCGGCCTCCGGGCGGTCCGCGAGCAGCCGCTCGACGAGGAGCGACGCGAGTTCGGTCGCACGGAGGAGCGGGACGTCCTCGATGCCCGGCTCGCCGTGGATGCCGAGCCCGAGGCCGAGGTGGCCCTCGGGGACGGTGAAGAGCGGCTCGGTCGCGCCGGGCATCGTGCAGCCGGAGAACGCGACGCCGATGGTGCGGGTCGCCCGGTTGGATGCGGTGCCGATGCGCTCGACCTCGTCGAGGTCGGCTCCGGCGGCCGCCGCGGCACCCATGGCCTTGAAGACCGAGAAGTCACCGGCGATGCCGCGGCGCTTCGACTCCTCGTCGGCGCTGGCGATGTCGTCGGTGACGACCACGATGCGGGTGTCGATGCCCTCGGCGTTCAGCCGCTCGGCCGCGAGCCCGAAGTTCATCGTGTCGCCGGCGTAGTTGCCGAACGACAGCACGACGCCCTTCCCCTGGTCCGCCGCCTTGGCGACCGAGTAGACCTGCGCCGTGGACGGCGAGGTGAAGATGTTGCCGACGACGGCCCCGGTGGCGAACCCCGGCCCGACCACGCCGCAGAACGCGGGGTAGTGGCCGGAACCGCCGCCGACGACGACCGCGACCTGCGGCTCGGCGCCCTCCGTCGGCAGGGCGACGACGCCGCCGTGGACACCGCGGACCCGGTCCGCGTAGAGGGCGAGCCAGCCCGCGAGCTGGTCCTCGGCGAACTCCTCCGGGTCGTCGTGGATCGTGGTCATGGTGCTTGTCCTTCGCATCGAGTGGGGGTGGTGCACCGGGCGACGGCGGGACGGCCGCCGTCGCCCGGGGTTCAGTGTCCTCGGTCTCCCTGCGGGACCTTGAGGAAGTGGATCATCACGAACGCGCAGGCGTACAGGCCGACGAACGTCCAGGTCACGGCCTGGCCGCCACCGCCCAGGGCGAGCACCGCGGCGACGACGCCCGTACCGAGGAACGCGGCTCCGCCGGCGGCGGTGGTGTACATCGCCATCGCGGCGCCCTTGTGCTCGGGGGCGAGCGCCGGCATGATCGCGCCCATCGGGACGAAGCCCGCGAGCAGGCAGCCGAACACGCAACCGGCGACGACGGAGAGCACGTAGCCCCAGTCGGACCCGGCGGGGACGAGCTGCGGGACGTACCACCAGGCGATGAGCCCGAGGGCGGACCCGACGATGCCGAACCACTTGACGGTGCGCTGCCAGCCGATCTTGTCGCCGACCCAGCCGAACAGGGCGTTCACGAGGATGTTCGTCGCGTAGACGCACACCGTCATGAGCAGCCACCGGCTCTGGCCCCAGCCGCGCTCGTTCGCGATCACGGCCGGGAGGATGACGAACATGCCGAACTCCGGCGCGGTGTTGATCAGACGGACGAGGAAGCCCATCAGGATCTTCGGTCGCGTGGCCGTCAGGCGGATGCCGCTCGTCAGCACGCGCCAGGCGCTCTCGCCCTCCGGTGCGATGCGGGAGAACCCGTTCGGCAGGCGCACCCCGAACAGCAGGATGAGGAACCCGATCACGACGAGGCCGATCGAGGCGATCATCGCGCCGGTCTCACCGACCGTGCCGCCGCCGAACACCGGGATGGCGCCGATCGCGAAGAGCGAGCCGAGCGTGGGCAGACCGCCGGTGAAGGCGACGTAGAACCAGCCGACGGCCGAGCCGTTGCGCTCCACGGGCGTCGTGATGTTCACCCAGACCAGGAACGCGAAGGCGAACAGCGGGTACCCGAAGCCGCGGATGGCGTAGGCGACGGCGGCGAACGGCACGCTGCCGAGCCCGAGGGCGATGAGGAACAGGACCTCGAACACGACCCAGACGGCGAACCCGAGGATCATCACCCGTCGCGGACCGACCAGGTCGGCGAGGGCGCCGGAGACGTAGCTCCCCACCAGGGCGGCGAGGCTGTAGAACGTGACGATCGTCGCGACCGTGGCCTCGGGGGAGCCGAGGACCGCGACCATGTGCGGCGTGATGAAGTTCGACTCGACGCCGTTGCCGGTCATGAAGACCAGGACGGCGAGGAAGCCGAGGGCGAGCGGGCGGGGGATGCCCATCTTGTCGAGCCGGCCCTCGGTGCGGGGCATCGTCGGCGCACCGGTGGCGCGCTGTGTCGTCGTTGACATGCTTGCTGACTCCTGTTGTGGCTGCGGCTCAGGCCTGCAGGGACGGGATGATCGAGACCTTGACGCTCGCGCCCGCGGAGTCGCCGACGAGGTCGAGGGCCTCCTGGAAGCGCTCGAGCGGGAACTGGTGCGTGCAGATCTCCGACATCGGCAGGGTCTCGGCCTCGAGCAGCTTGATCGCCGCCGGCCAGGTGTGCGGGCCGAGGTGGGCACCGCGGACGTCGAGCTCCTTGTCGTCCGAGATGATCGACCAGTCGACGGACACGTTGTCCTTGAAGACCGAGTACTCGACGAACGTGCCGAGCTTGCGGAGCAGGTTGAGGCCCTGCGGGACCGCGGACGGGTGCCCGGTCGCCTCGATGTAGACGTCGGCGCCGTACCCGTCGGTGAGTTCCTTGACCCGGGCGACCGCGTCGTCCTGGGCGATGTTGATCGTGATGTCGGCACCGACCTTGCGGGCGAGTTCGAGCTTGTCCTCGACGACGTCGAGCGCGATGATCCGCAGCGGGTTCTTCTGGCGGGCACCGGCGATCGCGGAGAGCCCGATCGGCCCGGCGCCCGCGATGACGACGGTGTCGCCGAACTTGATGTCGCCCCGCTCGACGGCGTGGAACGCGCACGAGAGCGGCTCGGCGAAGGCGGCGACCTGCCCGGGGAGGGCGCTCGACACCGGGTGGGTCAGGGCCTTCGCCGGCACCAGGACGTACTCGGCCATCGCGCCGTCGTAGCCCTTGAAGCCGAACATGTCGTGCACGTTGCACATCCAGTACGCGCCCTCGAGGCAGTAGCGGCACTCCCAGCACGGCACGATCTGCTCGCAGGCGATCCGGTCGCCCACGGACACCCCGCGCTTGGTGAGGGCGGCGTCGTCACCGGCGACGATCGTGCCGACGAACTCGTGGCCGGGGATCCGGTCCTTCTCAGCCCAGGCCGGACGGTTCTCGTCGCCCCAGAACTTCGCGGCGCCGTGGTAGCACTTCAGGTCACTCGCGCAGATGCCGACGGCGTCGGTGCGGAGCAGGAGTTCGCCGGGTCCGGGGGTCGGGACGGGGCGGGTCTCGAGGCGGTAGTCCTCGGGACCGTGGACCACGACGGCGCGCATCGTGGTCGGGATCTCGGTGGGCGTCGCGGCCGTGGTGGTCGCGTTCTCGGTCGTCGTCGACATGAGCTGCTCCTTCGTCGGGGTGCTTCGGCGACGACTGTACACCTCGCGGAACGTTTGTCCAGAACACAATTTCTGGTACGGTCGGCGCAACGCAAGGGAGCGAACATGACCACCGACTTCGCCGCAGCCCTCCGACCGGGCCCGGACACGATCGACCTGACGAACGACTTCAGCGGCCGCACGGCGGTGGTCACGGGTGGGGCGTCCGGCATCGGCAACGCGATCGCCGTGGCCCTCGCGGCCCGCGGTGCCCGGGTCGCCGTCGTCGACGTGCGGGCGGACGGCGCAGCAGCCGCCGCGGCAGCGCTGCCGACCCCCGGCGAACCGGCCCACCTCGGCCTCGGCTGCGACGTCACGGACGAGACGTCGGTGGCCCGCGCGGTCGCCGCCGTCACCGGTGCCGCCGGCCGGATCGACGTCCTCGTGAACTGCGCCGGCGTCGCGCTGCTCGCCCCCGCCGAGGACCTCGACCCCGGTGCCTGGGCCACGACCATCGACGTCAACCTCACCGGCACCTACCGGGTCGCCCAGGCCGTCGGGCGCCACATGCTCGCCGCCGGGTACGGCCGGATCGTGAACATCGCCTCGCAGGCAGCGCACGTCGGCATCGACGGCCACGCGGCGTACTGCGCGTCGAAGGCCGGTGTCATCGGGCTCACCCGCGTGCTCGCGCTCGAGTGGGGCGGACGGGGCGTCACCGTCAACACCGTGTCGCCGACGGTCGTGCTGACCGACCTCGGCCGCGGGGCGTGGGCGAACGAGAAGGGCCTGCGCCACCAGGACGAGATCCCCACCGGACGGTTCGCGACACCCGACGAGATCGCCGCCGCCGTCCTGTTCCTCGCCGGGGAGTCGAGCGCCATGGTGAACGGCGCCGACCTCCGCGTGGACGGCGGGTTCACGATCCGCTGACGTGTGCCAGGGCTACGATCGCCCCATGTCCGCCGAGAACCCCGCCGCCGAGGGTGCCCGGACCCGCTTCCCGCTCGACACCGTCTACCAGGCCGCGCGGATGTACTACCTCGAGGACGCCACCCAGGTCGAGATCGCCTCGCGCCTCGGAGTGTCCCGTCCGACGGTCAGCCGGCTCGTCGCCGAGGCACGGAAGGCCGGCCTGGTCCGGATCGAGGTCGTCGACCCGTTCCAGGACGAGACCGTCGCGCTCGCCGAACGGCTGCAGGTGGTGCTCGGACTCCGTGCCGTGCACCTCGCCGCCGTGACGCACACCGCCACGCTCGGCGCCGACCTCGCCGCCCCGCTCGCCGCCGCGGTCGAGGGGATGGGGCTCGTGCCGGGCGACGCCGTGCTCATGTCGTCGGGTCGGACGGTGTACGACGTCGCGCACGCGGGCATGCCGCAGCTGCCGGGCGTGCAGCTCGTCCCGACGGTCGGCGGGCAGGCCGACCCGATGCCGTGGTTCCAGACGAACGAGATCACCCGCGCCGCCGCCGAGCACTCCGGCGCGATCCCGGCGTTCCTGTTCGCACAAGCCCTGCCGTCACCGGCGATGCGGTCCTCGCTCGACGAGGACCCCGCGTTCCAGCACGTCGTCGGCCTGTGGGGTCGGGCGAAGGGCGCCATCCTCGGCATCGGCGCGCCGACCCCGACCCGCGACGCACTCGCGCGGGGCGTCCCGGTCGAGGACGCCGTCTTCGACCAGGCGGCGGGTGACGTCTGCCTCAACTTCTACGCCGCGGACGGCTCGGCGATCGAGTTCCCGGGCAGCGACCGGATGGTGCGCACCTCCCGCGAGGTCCTCTCCGCCGTCCCGCACGCGATCGGCGTCGCGGTCGGTGCCGCGAAGGTGTCGAGCATCGTCGGCGCCGTCCGCGGGCGTCTCGTCAACGAGCTGGTCACCGACGCGGCCACGGCGCGCGCCCTGCTGGACGCGCTCGCCTGAGCGGTCCCCACCTGTGGGCCCGGAGGCGCGGTGCGGGCCCGCACCGCGCCTCCAGGCCCACAGATGGTGCGTCTACTGCGTGCGCCGCACGTCCCACAGGTGGTGCACCGGGTCGTGCGCGTAGTAGGTGGCGAGCGTGGCGACGGTGAACGCGCTGCCGTCGGACCGGAGGCCGGTGCGTCCCAGCTGGTCCTCCCGGACGTCGTCGAAGGCCCGGGCAGCACGGTGCGCCGCCTCGCCGAGCTCCCGCACGACGGCGGCGGGGTCCTGCTCGCCGTAGCGGTCCTCGACGGCCGTGGCGTCCTGGTCCCAGTTCGGGAAGGTCGGGGCGTCCTCGGTGAGCATGAGCGTCAACCGCTCCGCCATCTTCCGGTGGACGTCACGCACGTGCGCGGCGTACTCGAGCGGTGACCAGGTGTGGTCGTCGGGGCGGTCGCGCACGTCCGCACGGTCGAGGACCGCCGGCCACGCCGAGGTGTTCGCGTCGATGATCCCCGGGACGTCGCGGATCGTGACCGCACTGCCGTCGTAGCCGCACTCGGGGCACGCGGACTCGATGACCCACGTCCAGTTCTTCGTCTCGGGTTCGATCGCCATGACTGGATGTTATGGCCTCGTTACCGTCCGCCCCGATCCGCGTGCCCGAGGCGATCGGCGCTGACCCCCGTTCGGGTGACACGCCGGTTCCTGTGAATCACCGGCCAATGACATTTCGGTTGCTCGGTAACGTCGTCCGCTGTTCCCGGGCCGGTACCCGTCGGCCCGCCGATCCTCGAGGAGAGATGCATGGGCTCCGATCCCAGCAGTACCCCCACCCGACCGCACCGACGCCTGCGCGAGAGCGACGTCACCGTGGTCGACAAGAGCATGATGCGCCGTGCCGTGAGCGGCATGGTCGTCGGCAACACCATGGAGTGGTACGACGTCGGCGTCTACGGCTACCTGGCCGTCACGATGGGGAAGGTCTTCCTCCCCACGGCCGAACCCTCGGTCCAGATCCTGTTCAGCCTCGGTGTCTTCGCGGCGACGTACATCGCCCGGCCGCTCGGCGGCATCGTGTTCGGTCGTCTCGGTGACCGCATCGGGCGGCAGAAGGTCCTCGCGACGACGCTCATCATGATGGCGGCGTCCACGTTCCTCATCGGGGCGCTGCCCG
This sequence comes from Curtobacterium sp. YR515, assembly GCF_900113095.1. NCBI lineage: Bacteria > Bacillati > Actinomycetota > Actinomycetes > Micrococcales > Microbacteriaceae > Curtobacterium > Curtobacterium sp. YR515. Next base: position 287,994 of record NZ_FOOD01000003.1, read on the forward strand.
CCTACGCCACGATCGGCGTGTTCGCGCCGATCGTCCTCGTCGTGCTCAAGCTCGCGCAGGGCTTCTCGACCGGCGGTGAGTACGCCGGCGCGACGACGTTCGTGACCGAGTACGCGCCGGACCGCCGCCGCGGCTTCTTCGCCAGCATCCTCGACTTCGGCAGCTACCTGGGCTTCGCGCTCGGGGCCACCGTCGTCTCGGTGCTGCAGCTCACCCTGGGTGAGGAGGCGATGACCGCCTACGGCTGGCGCTTCCCGTTCCTCGCCGCCGGGGTGATCGGCGTCGTCGCGATCTACTTCCGCCTGCGCATCGAGGAGTCGCCGGTGTTCCAGGCCACCCAGGCCGCGCAGGAGGCCGCGTCCGAGACCCGTGCCTCGCTGTCCGGGGAGCGCCCGGCGAACGTGTTCGTCATGGTCCGCGACCACTGGCGCCCGATCGTCATCGCCGTGATGCTCGTCGCCGCGTCGAACACCGTCGGGTACGCGCTGACCTCGTACATGCCGACGTACCTCACCGACTCGCTCGGCTACTCGGCGCTCGACGGCACGCTGCTCACCATCCCGGTGCTCGTGCTGCTCGCGGTGATGCTCCCGCTCACGGGCAAGCTGTCCGACAAGCTCGGCCGTCGCGTCGTGATGTGGATCGGTGCCGCGACCACCGTCGTGCTCGTCGTCCGGGCGTTCCTGCTGATCGGGCACGGCGCGCAGTGGTCGACGCTCGCCGGGCTCGGGCTCCTCGCGCTCATGACGGCGCTGTGGGTCTCGAACCAGGCGGCCTCGCTGCCGGCGCTGTTCCCGACGTCGACCCGGTACGGCGGCATGGGGTTCGCCTACAACATCGCGATCGCGGTGTTCGGCGGGACCACGCCCCTCATCGTGCAGGCCCTGCTCACGGCGACGGGCGACGAGCTCGCGCCGGCGTACTTCCTGATGGCGATGAGCGTCGTCGGGGCGATCGGGGTTTTCTGCATGAAGGAGTCCTCGCGACGCCCGCTGCCGGGGTCGATGCCGGCGGTGGAGACCGCTGAGGAAGCCCGCGAGCTCGTCCTCACGCAGGACACGAACCCGAACCTCGACCTGGGGGACCTGCCGTTCGCCGCCGAGGACGCTGCCCGCCGTGCGCGCGAGCGGGAGATGAGCGCGGTGCGCTGACGCGGCCTGCTGACGCGACCACGGACGGGAGGCGCGGGCGTCACTCTTTCCGGTGCTCCTCCGACGGGTCGAGCGCCGGCCACACCGGGAACGGGTCGACCCACGTGCGCCACACCTCCGGCCCCGCGAGCAGCTCGTCCGACGTGAGGAGCGCCCCGTCCAGCGCCCGCTCGATGGCCGGCACGTCCAACCGCTCGCCGACGAACCAGAGCGCCTGCCCGATCGGCGCGTCCGCGTCCCACGACGGGTTCGCGGTCGGGTCGAGCGCCAGCATCGCCCCGAGGCTCGACCACGACCCGACGTGGTCCGGCCGGGAGGCGAGCCGGAAGAACCCACGGGACCGCAGCACCCGGCCGTTCCGCCCCGCGGTCAGCTCCCGTTCGATCACCGACGCGAGGCGGCCGGGGTGGAAGGGCAGCGGCTCCCGGTAGCGCAGCGCGACCAGGCCGTCCCGCGGGTCCCGTCCGCCCGAGCCCGAGAGTGCGCGCATCCATCCCGCTCCCTGGGCGAGGACCCGCGCCGCTCCGCCGTTCGACGCGGGCAGGTCGGCCGCGCTCCCAATCGACGAGAGCGCCACGACGACCGCCTGCGGGGCCAACCGGTGGAGCAGCGCGAGCAGTCCGCGGCGGCGCCCCAGCGGCACCGGGCCGACCCGGTCGAGGACGATCACCGTGGCGTACTCGACGAGCGACGCCACGCGGTCGGCCGCGACGAACGCGTCGTCGACCTCGGACCAGAGCAGGTGCGCCACGTCGTCCGCGCGCAGCACGCTCACCACGTGGCGGAGCACCCGGTCGTCGCCGGTCTCCGCGCGCGCGGCGTTGGCGAGCATCATCCCCACCGCACGCGTGTCGGCACCCGGCGGGAGCGTGACGACGAGCCCGTGGTCGGCATCCGGCCCGCAGACCCGGTCGAGGTGCTCGGCGCGGTCGGCGACGGCTCGGACCGCGGCGACGGCGTTCGCGGGCGCGTGCATCCGGTGACCGGTCGCGAGCCGGACGGCCACGCGGTCGGCGTCGACGTCGTGCAGGGCGGAGACGAGGGTGATGGCGGCGGGACGCATGTCGGCTAATGTACATGATCATCGTTCTCAACAATGAGGACACCGACGCAGGAGGTCGCTCGTGAAGGTCCGCAACTCGCTCAAGGCGCTCAAGAAGATCCCGGGGTCGCAGGTGGTCCGCCGCCGCGGCCGTGTCTACGTCATCAACAAGCAGAACCCCCGGTGGAACACCCGGCAGGGGTGACGTCACCGGCGTTCCGTAGGGTGGCTCCATGCGACTGCTGCTCATCCGCCACGGCCAGACCCCAGCGAACGTGAACGGCGTGCTCGACGCCGTCGTCCCCGGACCGGGCCTGACCGAACTCGGGCAGCAGCAGGCCGACGCCCTGCCGGCAGCGCTCGCCGACCGGGGGATCGAGCGGCTGTTCGTCTCGACGATGGTCCGCACGCAGATCACCGCGGCGCCCCTCGCCACGTCGCTCGGCCTCGAGCCGGTGGTGCTGCCGGGCCTCCGCGAGATCGAGGCCGGCGACACCCAGGGCAAGCGCGACCAGGTGTCCGTGCAGACGTACATCTCGACCGTGCACGGCTGGTCGCTCGGGGACCGCACCACCCGGATGCCCGGTGCCGAGAGCGGCGTCGAGTTCTTCGCGCGCTACGACGACGCGGTCCGGCAGATCCTCGAGACCGGCGTCGACGTGGCGGCCGCGGTCAGCCACGGAGCGGCCATCCGGACGTGGGCGAGTGCCGCGGCCGACAACACGCCGGACCACTTCGGCACGAAGCGCCACCTCGAGAACACCGGGATCGTCGAGCTCGAGGGGTCGTTCGACGACGGCTGGCGCCTCGTCGACTGGGAGGGCGAGCCCGTCGGTGGCGAGCAGCTCATCGACCGGACGGCGCAGGACCCGACCGGCGAGCGGTTCTGACGCGACCAGCAGACGGACGGGAGGCGCGGTGCCAGCTGGCACCGCGCCTCCCGTCCGTGGTCGGTCGCGTGGACTACGCGAGCTGCGATGCGGACGTCAGCGGCACGATCACCCGGTGCGCTTTGCGCAGGACGTCGAGCGTCTGCTGGACCTCGTCCGCACGCTCCTCGGGCGTCCAGCCGAGCGACCCGGCGAGCACGTCGGCCAGCTCGTCGAGCAGGTCGATCGTGACGCCGCCGACGAACGCGAGGTTCGTGCGGCGCAGCACCACGTCGACCAGGTGCACGGCCTGCTCGTGCTCCGCGAAGTACGCGACCTCGGCGCGGGTCAGCGCCGGGTCCGACTCGAGGGGCTCGACCGGTCCGTCGACCAGGACGTCGACGACCTCGGCGGCACGGGTGCCGTAGCGCTCGAGCAGCCCCTCGACGACGGACGCGTCGAGACCGTCGCGGTGCGACTTGATCCAGAGGGCGCGCTGGGCGTCCGTGGTCGGGAAGTCCTTGCCGCCGCCGATCGCCATGCCGGTCGTGTCGACCGTCCGGGTGATGCCGAGCTTCGTCGTGACGTCGGTGGAGAGGTGCGCGGCGAGGGCGCGGAACGTGGTCCACTTGCCGCCGACGAGCGACAGCACCGTGGTCCGCGGCAGCCCGGCGATCGGGGTGTCCACGATCCGGTAGTCGCGCGAGACGAAGCCGGGGGCGGTGTCCTCGTGCCGGGGGAGCGGGCGGATGCCGGAGTAGCTGTAGACGATGTGGTCGCGGGTGAGCTCGATCTGCGGGAAGACGTGCTCCACCAGGCCGAAGAAGTAGTCGATCTCCTCGTCGGTGGTGGTGACGGGCTTCGCCGGGTCGGCGTCGATGTCCGTCGTGCCGATGAGCACCCGGCCCTTGAGCGGGTAGATGAGCACGATGCGGCCGTCGTTGTTCTCGAAGAACAGCTCGCGGCCCTTCGTCGCCTCGAGCAGCTCGGGGTTGTCGACGACGATGTGGGAGCCCTTCGTGCCGCCCATGAACTTCGTCTCGCCGCCGAACGCCTGGTTCGTGAGGTCGGTCCAGGGACCGGACGCGTTCACGACGACGTCCGCCGTGAAGACGAACTCCTCGCCGGTCTCACGGTCGCGGAGCAGGACGCCACCGTCGCGGGTCCCGGCGGCCTCGACGTAGTTCACCGCACGGGCGGTCGACGCCGAGCCCTCACCCGTCCCCGCGGCGAGGCCGTCCTTGAGCACGTCGAGCGCCAGGCGCTCCGGCTCGTGCACCGAGGCGTCGTAGTAGGTGCCCGTGTACTTGAGGTCCTTGTTGAGCGCCGGCATGTCCGCGAGCGCGGCCTTCTTCGTGAGGAAGCGGTGCTTCGGGACCGAACCGCCGTCGCGCGAGAAGGAGTCGTAGATCGTCATGCCGATCTTGATGAGCGCGGCACCGCGCTCCTTCGTCGAGCGCTGCTTGTGCGTGAGCATCCGCAGCGGGGCGTTCATGATGCCCGAGAAAGTCGAGAAGATCGGCATCGTGGTCTGCAGCGGCTTGACGTAGTGCGGGGCGATGCGGATGAGGCCGTTGCGCTCCTGCACGCTCTCGCGGACGAGGCGGAACTCGCCGTTCTCGAGGTACCGGATGCCGCCGTGGATCATGTGGCTCGACGCGGCGGACGCGCCCGAGGCGTAGTCACCGCGCTCGACGAGGGCCACGTCGACCCCCTGCAGGGCGAGGTCGCGGAAGGTGGCGATGCCGTTGATGCCGCCACCGACCACGAGGACCTGTGCGTTCGGGCGCTCCGTGAGCGCGTTCACCGTGTTCCGGGGCTGCGTCTTCTTCGACATTGCTGCGTCGCTTCCTTCGTGGGTTCCGTGGTGGTTCGACATCGATCGTGCGCCTCCGTGAGAAGGCGGGCAACTCGCGTGCACGAACGTGCAGCACACGTGTCCGGACGGGCCGATCGAGGGTCGGGAGGCACGACAGGGGTTGCAGAGGCCGTGCACGTCCGTGCATGCTCGGTTCCCATGAGTGACGCAGCGCAGCCCATGCGCACGCAGCAGGCGCTGCGCGCCGCGCATCTGTACTACCTGCAGGACCTGACGATGGACGCGATCGCCGACGAGCTCGGCACCTCGCGGTCGTCGGTCTCCCGCCTGCTGAAGTACGCGCGGGACACCGGACTCGTCGACATCCAGATCCGCTCGCCCCTCGACCAGGCCGCGGCGCTCAGCCGGAGCATCCGATCGCGCTTCGGGGTGCACGCGCACGTCGTGCCGGTGCCGGACCACACCAGCGACGTCGACCGACTCGAACGCGTCGCGCTGTCCGCTGCGCGCATCCTGACGCAGTACGTCGAGTCGAACATGGTGATCGGGATCTCGTGGGGCTCGACCGTCAGCGCGGTGAGCCGCTACCTCGTGCCGAAGACCACGCACGGCTCCACGGTGGTGCAGATCAACGGCGCCGCGAACACCCGGACGACGGGCATCGTCTACGCGTCCGAGATCCTGCGGCGGTTCGGCGAGGCGTACGGCGCGTTCGTGCAGCAGTTCCCGGTCCCGGCGTTCTTCGACGACCCGGCCACGAAGCAGGCGCTCTTCCGGGAGCGTTCGATCCGCCGGGTGCTCGACCTGCACGAGCGCATGGACCTCGTCGTGTTCGGTGTCGGAGCGCCCCAGGCCCCGGTGCCCTCGCACGTGTACTCCGGCGGGTACCTCGACCCGTCCGACCGCGACGAGCTGACCAAGGCCCAGGTCGTCGGTGACGTCTCGACGGTGTTCTACCGCGCGGACGGATCGTGGAAGGACATCGGGGTGAACGCTCGAGCCGGGGCTCCGGACCTCGACACGATCAAGCGTGCGCCGCGGCGGGTCTGCGTCGTGGCCGGACGCTCGAAGGCCGCGTCGCTGAAGGGTGCCCTCGCCGCCGGGTTGATCACCGACCTCATCCTCGACGAGAGCGTCGGGCAGGCGATCCTGCAGCCCTGACCCCGGGTGCGCGGTCCGGATTGTCGGTGGTGCCCCGTAGGTTCTCGACCATGGTTGCCACGATGGACACCCGCCACTCCGGTGGCGCCTGCAGCGTCGGGGACACGCGGTACTCGCGGCGGATCGCGGGCACCGACGTCGACCAGGCGCTCGCCTTCTTCACCGGGGACTACGACTTCCGCTCGCCCGCGGTCCGGCGGACCCACCGCGACACCCGCTGGGACTTCGCCGGCGTGGGCGACGAGCTGTTGTCGCTCCGGTCCTCGCGCTTCCTGGTCGACCTGCGGAGCGACAGCCGTGTCGACGACGCGTTCCTGGTCGCCTGGATGCGCAGCGGGTCGAGCACGATCACGTACGGCGGCACGAGCGTCGAGCTCGAACCGGGCGTCCCGGTCGTGCTGCCCTTCGCCGACACGTACGAACTGCACCACCGCGACATCGGCCTCAACCTCGTGCACCTCGACGCGGGGTTCCTCCGCTCGGTCGTCGGCGAGGACGACTTCGCGTTCGAAGCGCTCCGCCGCCCGACCGCCGACGGCATGCGGGCCTGGCAGTCGGTCGTGCGGGCGTACTCGTCGACCTGGCTGGACGTCGGGCACGAGCTCACCGCGGTCGCCCGGCGTGACATCGCCGAGGCGTTCGCCACCGCGGCGGTCGCGGCCTTCCCCGAGCGGAGCCGCTGGCGCACGACGGTCACCGGCAGCGGGCCCGAGCACGAGCGGGTCCGCCGTGCGCTCGAGTACGTCCACGAGCACGCGCGCGACGCGATCGGGACGCCGGAGATCGCCGCGGCGGCGGGGCTCAGCCCGCGCGGCCTGCAGCAGTCCCTCCGCCGGCACCTCGACCAGACACCGGGCGACCTGCTCCGCGGCGTCCGGCTCGACGGTGCCCGTGCCGACCTGCTTCGTGGCGACCGTGACGACACCTCGGTGGCCGACATCGCCAGGGCGTGGGGCTTCGGGCACCTCGGGCGCTTCTCGGCCACGTACCGGGCACGGTTCGGGGAACTGCCGAGCGAGTCCCTCCGCGCTCGGTAGCGTGGCGGGATGGACACCGTCGTCACCGCCCTCCGTTCCGCCCTCGCCGACCCGGACGGCGTGGTCGTCCGGACGGAGCGCGGAGTGCTCGACGCGGCACGGACGGACAAGTCCGGCTGGATCGCCCCGGGTGGGCCCGTCGCCGTGGTCGACGCCCGGACGGTCGAGGATGTGCAGGCGACCCTCCGGACGTGCTCCGGCCTCGGCGTCCCGGTCGTCCCGCGCGGCGCCGGCACCGGGCTGGCGGGCGGGGCGAACGGCACCGAGGGCACCGTCGTCCTGAGCGTGGCGCGCATGGACCGCATCGTCTCGGTCTCGACGGAGGACGAGTACGCGGTGGTGGAGCCCGGCGTGCTGAACGGCGACCTGAACGCGGCCGTCGCCGAACACGGCCTGCGGTTCGCGCCCGACCCGGCGAGTGCGGCCATCGCGAGCGTCGGCGGGAACATCGCCACGAACGCGGGCGGCCTCCGGTGCGTGAAGTACGGCGTCACCAGAGAAGCGGTGCTCGGCCTCGACGTCGTCCTCGCGGACGGGCGGCTCGTCGCCACCGGGCACCGCACCGTCAAGGGCGTCACCGGCCTCGACCTCACGGCGCTGCTCGTCGGGTCGGAGGGCACGCTCGGGGTGATCGTCGGCGCGACCGTCCGGCTCGTGCCGATCCCGGCGGGGGAGCCGGCCACCCTCGGCGCCGTCTACCCGACCGTCGAGGCCGCCGCCCGCGCCGCGGCGTCCGTCGTCGCCGGGGCGGAGCGTCCGTCGACGGTTGAACTGCTCGACGCCGCCGCACTCGAGGGGATCGCGGCCCACCTCGGGCCGCAGGTGATCGCCGAGACGGTGGGGAGCACCGCGGCGGGCGGGGTGTTCCTCCTCGTGGAGTACGACGGGCCGGGTGCGACGGAGGCGGCGCTGGGAGCCGTGCCGCGCCTCCAGGCCGAGGGCGGGACCGTGCGCCTGGCCGGGTCGGCGGCGGAACGCGACCGCCTGCTGACGATCCGCCGGTCGTTCCACCCGGCCATGGAGGCGCGTGGCCGGGTCCTCATCGAGGACGTCGCGGTGCCGCGCAGTCGGCTCGCCGAGATGTTCGCGCGCGTCGAGGCCATCGGGGAGCAGTACGGCATCGCGATCCCCACCGTCGCGCACGCCGGGGACGGCAACCTGCACCCGAACTTCGTGTTCGAGGGCGACGAGGTGCCGCAGCACGTGTGGGACGCGGCCGACGCGATGTTCCGGGCGGCGATCGAGCTCGGCGGGACGCTGACGGGGGAGCACGGCGTGGGGGTGCTCAAGCGGCGGTGGATCGGCGACGAGCTCGGCGACGACGTGCTCGAGCTGCAGCGGGGGATCCGACGGGTGTTCGACCCCGCGGGGATCCTCAACCCGGGCAAGGTGTTCTGACGCCGAATCTCGGCACACGGAACCAGGCCACATTGCTCAGATGTTCGGCCGAAACAGTCCTGTAACGAACCTCGGCGCATCGTGGGTGTCGAACGCGCACCGCCCACGAAGGAGTCAGTGATGCTGATCGGCGTCCCAACCGAAGTCAAGAACAACGAGTTCCGCGTCGCCGCGACACCCGCCGGTGTCGCCGAGCTGGCGCTGCACGGACACGAGGTGCTCGTGCAGTCTGGAGCCGGTGACGGGTCGTCCTTCCCGGACGCCGAGTACGCCGCGGCCGGGGCCACCATCGTCCCGACGGCCGCCGAGGTCTGGGCGCGCGCCGAGATGATCCTGAAGGTCAAGGAGCCGGTCGCCGCCGAGTACGCCTCGATCCGACCAGGGCAGGTCCTGTTCACCTACCTGCACCTCGCCGCGGACCGGCCGCTGACCGACGCGCTCGTCGAGTCCGGGGCGACGGCCATCGCGTACGAGACCGTGCAGCTGCCGGACCGGTCGCTGCCCCTGCTGTCACCGATGTCCGAGATCGCCGGGCGGTTGTCGGCGCAGGTCGGCGCGAACCACCTGATGCGGGCGAACGGCGGGCGCGGGCTCCTGCTCGGCGGCGTGCCCGGCACCCCGAAGGGCCGCGTCGTCGTGATCGGCGGCGGGGTCGCGGGCGAGCACGCGGCGACGATGGCGCTCGGCCTCGGCGCCGAGGTCACCGTGTTCGACATCAGCCTGCCGCGCCTGCGTGCGCTGGACGCCCGGTTCGACGGACGCATCACGACGCTGCGGTCCTCGGCGCACGCGATCGCCTCGGCCCTGCGCGAGGCCGACCTCGTCATCGGGTCGGTGCTGATCCCCGGGGCCTCGGCGCCGAAGCTCGTGACCGACGCCATGGTGGCGGACATGCAGCCCGGGTCGGTGCTCGTCGACATCGCGATCGACCAGGGCGGGTGCTTCGAGGGATCGCACCCGACCACGCACGACGACCCGACGTTCGCCGTGCACGACACCGTCTTCTACTGCGTGGCGAACATGCCGGGAGCGGTGCCGCGCACCTCGACGATCTCGCTGACGAACGCGACGCTGCCCTACGCCGTGGCGATCGCGAACCAGGGGTGGGAGGCGGCGACCGCTGCCGACCCGGCCCTGGCGCTCGGGGTGAACGTGCACGCGGGCCAGGTCGTGAACGCCGCCGTGGCGGCGGCGCACGGCCTGGCGGCCGCGGCGCGCTGAGCGCGGGCGCCGCGGCGCGGCGCGGCGCGGCGCTTCGCCGAGACTCGGCCCGACGGACGGTTTCGCGGCGCCCAGCCCGCCAAGGTGTCCGCCCAGCCGAGTCTCGGCTGCCGCCCGCGAGCCGCGCGTGGCGGCGCGCACTTTCGCGCTGAGCGACAGTTCACGCGGCCCGCGGGCCGTGAACTGTCGCTCAGCGCGAAACGTCGGAAGCGCAGCCCCGCGCGCCGCTAGGCGGCCGCGACGCGCGCCGGCGCAGCCGCGCCGCGCCACCCCGCGCGAGCCCGCACCACGAGCGTCACGACGACCGCCGCAGCCGCGGCCACCACCGCCGCGACGGCGGTCGGCGTCGACACGAGCGGCCCGTCGAGCCGAGCGACCGCGACCCACGCCAACCCCCACGCGAGCGACGCCGTCGGCGCCAGGCGTCCCCGGCCCCACACCGCGAGGAGCACCCCGACGAGCCCGGCCACGAGCGCGATCACCACGCCCCAGACGTCCAGCGACAGCCCGAAGCCCCGGAAGCCCGCGGCCGTCAGCACCGCGGCCGTGTTCGCCGCCGTCGCGACGCACACCCACCCCAGGTAGAGCCCGAACGTGCCGTCGGTGACGATCGCCTCGACGATCCCGGAGGGCTTCGACCGCCGCAGCAGCACGAACGTCCACACCAGCACGGCGAGCAGCGCGACGATGATCGGCTCGCTCAACCACAGGAACCCGAACTGCACGCTCAGGATCCACGCCGCGTTGAGCAGGAGCGAGAGCACCGCCGGCACCGTCAGCCGAGCGTGCCGGTCGTCGTCGGCGGTGCGGAAGCACTGGCGGATCGCGTAGGCGAGCAGCCCGACGTAGATGACGCTCCAGATCGAGAACGCCGGCCCGTCCGGCGCGATCGCCGTCGACGAGGCCGAGAGTGCTCCGCCGGCAGCGTCCTGGATCGGCGTCCCGCCGGCGGCTCCCGAGCCGACGAACGCGCCGACCACCGCGACCACCGCGCTCACCGCGACTGCGATCCGCTTCCAGATCCTCTTCATGTCAGCCCCTTTCGTCAGCATGCTGATGACCTGCACCGTAGGCGCGTGGCCGGGCCCGGCGCGCAGCGCACGTCCAGCAGACGGGGGACGGGTCGGACTGGAGGCGCGGTGCGGGCCCGACCCGCGCCTCCTGGCCCGCACGTCGGTCGCGTCCGACCCCCGCACGCTCGCCCTGCGTACGGTGGTGACGTGTCTGTCGAACTGAACACCGTCTACGTCGACCGGATCGCCCCGATCCCGAGTCCCTCGCTCGACGACACCTTCCGCATGCTCGAGGACCAGGGAGCGAGCGCGTGCATCGTGCTCCACCAGCCCGACGCCGAGGAGCTCGGCGACGTCGCGGTCGCGCTCGGCCTGCACGAACTCGCGGTGGAGGACTCCGCCGAGGGGCACCAGCGGCCGAAGCTCGAGCGCTACGGCTCGACGCTCTTCGTCGTCCTCAAGCCCGCGCTGTACAACGACCAGCAGGAGGAGGTCGCGTTCGGCGAGGTGCACGCCTTCGTCGGGGAGGACTTCTTCCTCGTGGTCGTGAAGGCCGACCCCCGTGGCAAGCAGACCGTCCCGCGGGCACTCCAGCGGATGAGCGGCAAGCCGGGACTCGTGACGGTGGGCCCGCAGGCGCAGCTCTGGGCGCTGATGGACTCGATCGTCGACGGGTACGTGCCGGTGATCGACGGCCTCGAGGAGGACATCAACCAGATCGAGGACCAGCTCTTCGCGGGCGAGGCCGGGGTCTCCCGTCGCATCTACGAGCTGTTCGGCGAGGTCGTGGACTTCCAGCGCGCGGCCCGGCCGCTCATCCACATCATCGAGAACCTGCACCGCGGGGCGGAGAAGTACCACCTCCCGGTGGAGATGCAGCGTCGGTTCCGCGACGTGCTCGACCATGCGATCCGCACGGTGGAGCGACTGGACACGTTCCGGCAGCTGCTGCAGAACGCGCTGACGGTCGACTCGACCCTCGCGGCGCAGAAGCAGAACGACGACACGAAGAAGATCTCGGGCTGGGCGGCGATCCTCTTCGCCCCGACGCTCATCGCGGCGATCTACGGCATGAACTTCACGCACATGCCCGAGCTCTCCTGGACGTGGGGGTACCCGCTGGCGATCGTCGCGATGGTGGCGTTCGCCGCGGCGCTGTGGGTGGTGTTCAAGGTCAAGCGCTGGTTCTGACCCGGATCGGTGTGCATCCGCACACGCCGTGCGCGCGTCGACTTGCTGGGAGCGCTCCCAGAGCGGGAGACTCGTCGAGCCGTCATCGTCGCCGACTGGAGCACTCATGCCGCACGACCTCGTCCACCTGACCGCCGGGGGCGTCTCCCTCGTCCTCGACTGCCGCGACCGTGGCCTGCCCGCCGTGGTGCACTGGGGCGCGGCGCTCGGTCCGCTCGACGACGCGGAGCTCGCGGCCCTGGCCGAGGCGGACGTGGCGCCGGTCGCGCCGAACGAGGCGGACGTGCCGGTCCGGCTGGCGATCCTGCCCGAGCCGCACCGGGGGTGGACCGGGCGACCGGGGCTGTCCGGGCACCGGGACGGGCGCGACTGGTCCCCGGCGTTCACGGTCACCGAGCTCGAGGTGACCGGCGCCGCCGACACCGCCGGCACCGCCGACACCGCCGACACCGCCGACACCGCGGGCACCCGCGCCCCCGCCCCCGCCTCCGTCACCGCCCGCGCCGTGGACGCCACCGCCGGCCTCGCCCTCCGCCTCACCGTCGAGATGCTCCCCTCCGGCCTCGTCCGCACCCGCGCCGCCGTCACCAACACGGCCGCCGGCACCTACACCGTCGACGACCTCACCCTGGCCCTCCCGGTCCCGTCGCACGCCCGCGAGGTCCTCGACTTCGCCGGCCGCTGGGGCAAGGAACGCACCCCGCAGCGGCGCGAGCTCGTCGTCGGCACCCACGAGCGCGAGGGCCGGAAGGGCCGGACGGGCGCCGACGCCGCCACGGTCCTGAGCGTCGGCGTCCCCGGGTTCGGCTTCGCCCACGGCGAGGTCTGGGGCGTGCACACGGCGTGGAGCGGCAACCACCGGCACCTCGCGGAACGCCTCGCCACCGGTCGTCAGGTCGTCGGGGGCGGCGAACTCCTGCTCCCCGGCGAGGTGCGCCTCGGCACCGGGGACAGCTACGAGGGGCCGTGGGTGTACGCCGCGTACGGGGACGGCCTCGACGACCAGGCCCGCCGCTTCCACCGGTGGCTCCGCAGCCGCCCGCAGCACCCGAGGACGCCCCGCCCGGTGACGCTCAACGTCTGGGAGGCGGTCTACTTCGACCATGACCTCGCCCGGCTGACCGACCTCGCCGAGCGCGCCGCACGGCTCGGGGTCGAGCGGTACGTGCTCGACGACGGGTGGTTCCGGCACCGTCGTGACGACCACGCGGGCCTCGGCGACTGGTACGTGGACGAGGGCGTCTGGCCGGACGGCCTCGGTCCGATCGTCGACCGGGTGCGGGCGCTCGGGATGCAGTTCGGCCTGTGGTTCGAGCCCGAGATGGTCAACGAGGACAGCGACCTCGCCCGAGCCCACCCGGAGTGGATCCTGCAGGCGGACGGTCGCCTGCCGGTCCGGTCCCGGGACCAGCAGGTGCTGAACCTCGCGATCCCCGAGGCGTTCGCGTACCTGCTCGAGCGCATGACCGCGGTCATCGGCGAGTACGGCGTCGACTACGTCAAGTGGGACCACAACCGCGACCTCGTCGAGGCGGGGCACCTCGGCGGCGGCGCAGCGGTCCACGAGCAGACCCTGGCGGCGTACCGGCTCATGGCGACGCTGAAGGAGCGGTTCCCGGCGCTCGAGATCGAGTCGTGCTCGTCGGGTGGTGCCCGCGTCGACCTCGGCGTGATCGAGCACACCGACCGCGTCTGGGTGTCGGACGACATCGATCCGCTCGAGCGGCAGCAGATGCACCGGTGGACGCAGCAGCTCCTGCCCCCGGAGCTGCTCGGCTCCCACGTCGCGAGCGGCCGGAACCACACGACCGGCCGGGTGCACGACCTGGCGTTCCGTGCCGGGACCGCGATCGTCGGGCACTTCGGCATCGAGTGGGACCTCGCGCAGGCGACGGACGCCGAGGAGACGGCGCTCGCCGAGTGGATCGCGCTCCACAAGGAGTGGCGGGGGCTGCTGCACGGCGGCGACCTCGTGCGCGTCGACGAGGTCGACGAGACCCGGCTCGTGTCCGGCACGGTCGCCGCCGACAAGCGGCAGGCGCTGTTCTTCTTCGTCAGCACCGGCCGGTCCGAGGTGTCGGGTACCGGCCGCGTCACCTTCCGCGACCTCGACCCGGACACCGCGTACCGGGTCGACCCGGTCGTGGTCGGCGACGGGCACGGCATCGTGCCGCCGCCGTGGTGGTCGGGGGACCGGGTGTTCCGTGCGCGCGCGCTCGAGACGGTCGGCCTGCAGCCGCCGCTCGTGCCGGCCGACTGCGTGGTGCCGTACCGGCTCACGGCCGTCTGACGGCAGCGGGTGCGGCCACCGCCCAGGAGGCGCGGCTCGGCCCGGCAGCGTCCGCCCGGTCGCGGGGGCGGTGCCGACGTGCCGCTAGGCTTCCGGTCATGCCGCACCCTGGACACGCGACACGTGCGACCCCGGTCTGGGCACTCAAGCTCGCCGTCGTCACCGGACTGGTGGGGGTGGCAGGCGGCATCGCCGGCATCTCGGTGTGGCTCGCGCTGCAGCTCATCCAGTTCGTCGCGTTCGGGTACCCGTTCGGCGGCCACCTCGAGGCCGCAGACGCACCGAGTGCCCTGAACCGCTTCCTCGCCCTCGTCGCCGCCGGCCTCCTGACCGGCGTCGCCTGGTGGGCGCTCCGACGCTGGGGCCGCCCGGTCGTCTCCGTGCCCGCGGCCGTCGGCGGGAAGCGGATGCCCGCCCTCGCGACGGTGGCGAACGCGGGCGTGCAGATCCTGGCCGTGGGGCTCGGCGCCTCGATCGGCAAGGAGGTGGCGCCGCGCGAGATCGGGGCGTGGCTGTCCCAGCTCGTGACGGCACGGGCCGGCCTGACCGCCCGCGAGACGAAGATCCTCGTCGCCTGCGGTGCCGCCGCCGGTCTGGCCGCGGTCTACGACGTCCCGCTCGGGGGCGCCCTGTTCGCGGTCGAGGTGCTGCTCGGCGAGCTCACCTTCGCGACCGCGCTGCCGGCCTTCGCGACGAGCGCGGTCGCGGCGTTCGTGGCACGCCTCGTGATCCCGGACGAGGTGCTCTACCACGTGCCGGCGATGCACCTCTCGCCGTCGCTGCTCGTCTGGGCGGTGATCGTCGGGCCGGTCCTCGGGTTCGCGGGCGTCGGCTTCGTGAAGCTCACGAACCGGCTGCAGGGACTCGCGCCGAAGGGGTGGCGGCTCATCGTCGTGCTGCCGGTCGTCTTCGCCATGGTCGGGCTCATCGCCGTGCCCTTCCCCGAGATCCTCGGCAACGGGCGGGCGCTCGGTGTCCTCGCGATGAACGCCTCGCTCGAGGACGGCTCCGTCGCCGGGCTCTCGCCGATCCTGTTCCTGCTCGCGCTCGGGGTCATCCGCACGATCACGACCTCGGCCACGATCGGTGCCGGGGCCGTCGGCGGCACGCTCACCCCGTCGATCGCGATCGGCTCCGCGGTCGGCGGCGGACTCGGTGGCCTCTGGCTGCTGCTCTGGCCGACCGACGGGCCGAGCCTCACGGCGTTCGCGTTCATCGGCGCCGCGGCCTTCCTCGCGACGACGATGCGGGCGCCCTTCACGGCCCTCGTGCTCGTCGTCGAGTTCACCCAGCAGGGGACCGACATCCTCATCCCCTCGCTCCTGGCGGTGTCCGGGTCGGTCGCCGTCGCCTACGTGCTCGCCCGCCGACGCAGCGCGCAGATGGTGTGAACACTTCGTCACGATCCGGCACACCCGACGGGCCACGGGCCTACGATCGGCCGCACGACGGGGCACCGGGCTCCGTACCGGCGACGAGGAGCAACCGATGGCGGGGTTCGACGACATCACGAAGAAGGCCCAGGACTTCCTGCAGGACAACAAGGTCCAGGACGCCCTGAAGAGCGAGAAGGCCGAGGACATCAGCGACAAGGTGCTCGGCGGTGTCGCCGACGCCGTCAAGAAGGCCACGGGTGGCAAGTACGACGACAAGATCGACGGCGCCCGTGACGCCGCGGACAAGCAGATCGGCAACGAGTGACGCGGTTCCCGCGCACCGCACGGACGGCCCCGGACCACGTGTCCGGGGCCGTTCGCCGTCAGCGGTACCCGTCCGACTGGACTCCGGGCCGCGAGCAGACCACCATTGTCTGGTGACTGTCGTGGCGCCCAACCAACCGCTCACCGAGTCCGAGGTCGAGGCGATCAAACGGGACTTCCCGATCCTCCAGCAGGAGGTGAACGGGTTCCCCCTCGCCTACCTCGACTCCGGGGCCACCGCCGAACGACCCCGCCAGATGCTCGACGCCGAGCGACGCTTCCTCGAGCACGACAACGCCGCCGTGCACCGTGGTGCGCACACCCTCGCCGCGCTGAGCACCGACGCGTACGAGGACGCCCGGGCCACCGTCGCCGGGTTCGTCGGGGCGGCGTCACCGTCCGAGGTCGTGTGGACCGCGAACGCCACCGACGCCCTCAACCTCGTGGCGTACGGCATCGCGAACGCCAGCCGCGGCCGTGGGGGACCCGATGCCGAGCGCTTCCGCATCGGACCCGGCGACGAGGTCCTCGTCACCGAGGCCGAGCACCACGCCAACCTCGTCCCGTGGCAGGAGCTCGCCGCGCTGACCGGTGCGACGCTCCGCTGGGTCCCCGTCGCGGACGACGGCACCTGGACGGCCGAGGACGCCGTCGCCCTGGTCTCCGACCGCACGAAGGTCGTCGCCTTCGCCCACGTCTCGAACGTCACCGGCATGGTCGCCCCGGTGTCGGCCGTCGTCGCGGCCGCCCACGCGCACGGTGCCCTCGTCGTCCTCGACGCCTGCCAGTCCGCACCGCACCGGCCGCTCGACGTGCAGGCGCTCGGCGTCGACTTCGCGGCGTTCTCCGGGCACAAGATGCTCGGGCCGAACGGCATCGGCGTGCTCTGGGGCCGCCACGAGCTGCTCGACGCCCTGCCCCCGTTCCGGACCGGCGGCTCGATGATCACCACGGTGACGATGGAGCGCACCGACTTCATGCCGGCACCCGAGCGGTTCGAGGCCGGCACCCAGCCCGTGTCGCAGGCCGTGGCGCTCGCCGAGGCGGTCCGCTACCTGCAGGGCATCGGCATGGAGCGGGTCCGCGCCCACGAGGAGCACCTGGCCGAGCGCATGCTCACCGGACTCGCCGCGATCCCGGGCATCAACGTCGTCGGTCCGCCCGCCGGCGTGCCGCGGTCCGGTCTCGTGTCGTTCGACGTCGACGGCGTGCACGCCCACGACGTCTCGCAGTACCTCGACGCGCAGGGCATCGCGGTGCGCTCCGGCCACCACTGCGCCCAACCGCTGCACCGTCGGCTCGGACTCGTCGCCACCAGCCGTGCGAGCACGTACGTCTACACGACCGAGCAGGACGTCGACCGGTTCCTCACGGCCGTCGGCGAGGTCCGCGGCTACTTCGGAGCGACCGCATGAGCGCCCTCGACTCCCTCTACCAGCAGGTCATCCTCGACCACGCGAAGGCCCGGCACGGCGACGGCGAGCTGCCCGACGCCGACGCCGAGCACTTCGAGCGCAACCCCACCTGCGGCGACGAGATCACCGTGCGCGTGCGCCTCGAGCCCGGCACGGACCGCATCGCCGGTCTCGCGTGGCAGGGCGACGGCTGCTCGATCTCGATGGCGTCGGCGTCGGTCCTCACGGACATGGCGGTCGGTCGCACGGTGCCCGAGCTGCTCGCGCTCACCGAGGAGTTCCGCACGATGATGCGGTCCCGCGGTGCGGGCGAACCCGACGAGGACGTGCTCGAGGACCTCGTCGCGTTCCACGGCGTCTCGAAGTTCGTCATGCGGGTCAAGTGCGGCATGCTCGCGTGGGTCGCGGCCGAGGCCGCCGCGCGCGAGGCGACCACGCGCTCCTGACGCGACCGGTCTGCGGCCCAGGAGGCACGGGGCGGGCCCGCACCGTCCCTCCAGGCCCGCAGTCCCACGTCACGGTTCGTCACCTTCCGCCGTCCGCCCCGGGACGGCACGTACCGTCACGCCCGTGAGCACGAGCAGCGAGCACCGTCAGATCCGGTTCAACGCCTTCGACATGAACTGCGTGGCGCACCAGTCCTCCGGGCTCTGGCGGCACCCGCGGGACCGGTCCCGGCACTACAACGACCTGTCGTACTGGACCGACCTCGCGCAGCTGCTCGAGCGGGGCAACTTCGACGGGATCTTCATCGCCGACGTGCTCGGGACGTACGACGTCTACGGCGACTCGAACGAGGCCGCGCTCCGCACCGGGTCGCAGGTCCCCGTGAACGACCCGATCCTGCTCGTGTCCGCGATGGCGTCGGTGACCGAGCACCTCGGTTTCGGGATCACGGCGGGGACCGCGTACGAGCACCCGTACCCGTTCGCCCGGCGCATCTCGACGCTCGACCACCTCACGAAGGGCCGCATCGGCTGGAACGTCGTGACCGGGTACCTGCCGAGTGCCGCGCGGAACATGGGGCAGACCGACCAGCTCTCGCACGACGACCGGTACGACGTCGCCGACGAGTACCTCGAGGTCCTCTACAAGCTGTGGGAGGGCTCGTGGGAGGACGACGCCGTGGTCGAGGACCGCGAGACCGGCGTCTTCACCGACCCCGCGAAGGTCCACCCGATCGAGCACCACGGCACGCACTTCGACGTCCCGGGCATCCACCTGTCCGAGCCGTCGGTCCAGCGGTCGCCCGTGATCTACCAGGCCGGGGCCTCGCCGCGCGGCATCCGGTTCGCGGCCGAGAACGCCGAGGCGGTGTTCGTGGGCGCACCGACCGTCGAGCAGCTCGCGTCGACCGTGCGGAAGGTCCGTGACGCCCTGGAGGCTGCTGGTCGCGACCGGTACGCCGCCCGCGTCTACACGTTGCTCACCGTCATCACCGACGCCACCGACGAGCTCGCCCAGGCCAAGTACGAGGACTACCTGTCCTACGCCTCGGAGCTCGGGGCGCTCGTACTCAACTCCGGCTGGATGGGCGTCGACCTGTCGCAGTGGGACCTCGACGAGCCGCTCGGCGACGTCGAGTCGAACGCGATCCAGTCCGCGGCGGCGAACATCGCGGCGGCCACCGGGTCCGACGGGTCGAAGTGGACGATCCGGGACCTCGCGCGGCACACGGCGATCGGCGGCCTCGGCCCGGTCGCGGTCGGCGGCGGGGCGACCATCGCCGACCGGCTCGTCGAGATCCAGGAGCAGACGGACGTCGACGGGTTCAACCTCGCCTACGCGGTGACCCCGGGGACGTGGGAGGACGTCATCGAGTTCGTCGTGCCGGAGCTCCGTGCCCGCGGCGTCTACCCCGACGGCTACGAGCCCGGATCGCTGCGGCACAAGCTGCACGGCCGCGGTGACCGGCTGCCGGCGGAGCACCGCGGGGCGTCGTTCCGGGTGGGGCAGTCCGCAGCCGTACGCTGAACGGGTGATCGGGTCCTCGTTCGTCGTGCGTGCCGCCGTCGAGGACGAGGTCACCGCGTGCGTCGACCTGTGGACGCGCGCCGTCGCCACCCGTGACGGCGTGCCCGAGTCGGACGCGGTGCGGGAACGCGCCCGGTCGAAGTTCGCGGTGCCCCGCGTCGCGCTCGTCGTGGCGTCGACGGAGCCGGACCGTGGTGCGGCCGCGGCGATCGCCGGGTTCGCGCTCGTCACCGCTCCGGGGACGGGGCGTCCGGGGGACCCGGAGGACGCGGCCTACCTCTCGCTCCTCGCCGTCGACCCGCGGGCCCAGGGGCACGGACTCGGACGGTCCCTGCTGCTGGGAGCCGTCGCCGAGGCCGGAGCCGCGGGCCACCGCCGAGCCCTGCTGCACGCGCTGGACGACAACGCGCCGGCGCTCCGGCTGTACCGCAGCGCGGGGTTCCGTCCCGTGGGCGACCCCTTCGCGCACGCACTGAGCGGTCGGCCGACCCGGGTCTGGGCCACCGACGGCGTCGACGACTGAGCCGTCAGGACGGTTGGGGCTCCGGCTCCGGCTGCGGTGCGGGGAGCGCGTCGGCCGCGCTCGGCCACGGCGCCCACTTCGCCCGTGGTGCGACGAGCAGGTACGGCTGCGGCGTCGGGTAGCTGACGAGTTCGAGCGTCGAGCCCCACGGGGTCCGGGTGTACACGAACCGGTTCCCCTCGCCGACCTCGAGGCCGCGGAGGTCCCGAGGGTCCGAGTTGCGGGTGCCCCCGGCTGCCTCGATGCGGGCGAGCGTGCCGTCGAGGTCGTCCGTGTACATCGCGAGGTGCTGCCACCCGAGGTCCGCGGGGTGCACGGGACGGTGCTGGTCCGGTCCGTGGTACTCGAACAGCTCGAGCCCCGGTCCGTCCGGCAGTGCGAGCATCCGCATCGCGCCCTGTGCCATCGTCGACGGGATCCCCAGGTAGCGGTGCGCCTCGGCCGTCGCGTTCGGCTCCTCGGTGCGGCAGCGCATGTCGTACAGCACGACGGCGTCGAACGCCGCCTCGAAGAACGCCGTGGCGGCATCGATGTCCGGCACCGTGACGCCCACGTGGTCGATCCTGATTCCCGCGCTCATGGGCCGATCCTGACACCCGGGCGCCCGCACGTTCCGCCCGGGTGCCGAGGGTGCGGTGCCGATGCGGCTTCCCGCACGCCACAGACCGGTGAGGTGAGGCTGCCCTCATCGGAAAACCCCTGATCAGGGTAGCCTCACCATGCTGGCGCCGACCCGCGACGAGTGGCATCCTGACTCGCATGTCGACCGCTGCGGACCTCGTCCTGCCCTCCACGGACCGCGACGCCACGAGCGCCGCCCGGCTCAACTGGCTGCGCGCCGGCCTGCTCGGGGCCAACGACGGCATCGTCTCGGTCGCGGCGGTGCTCGTCGGCGTCGCGGGAGCCGGCGCGGGGACCGGTCCGGTCATCGCGGCGGGCACCGCAGCCCTCGTCGGCGGAGCGGTCTCGATGGCCCTCGGCGAGTACGTGTCCGTCAGTGGTGCCCGTGACGCCCAGCGCACCGGCCAGGCCGCCCACCAGGCCGAGCTCGAGGCGGAGTCGGAGGACGCCGGCACGATCGCCGCCCACTACCGGAGCCTCGGCGTCGACCCGGCCGTCGCGAGCGCCGTCGCCGACGAGCTCGTCCGACCCGAGGTGCGCCGTCGACGGGCAGCGGTCGCGCTCCGCGATGCCGAGGACGAGGTGGTCAGCCCGTGGCGTGCCGCGTGGGTGTCGGCGGCGACCTTCACGACCGGTGCCGCGCTGCCCTTCCTCGCGATGCTCCTCAGCCCCGAGCCCGCCCGCGTGGCGGTGACGGTCGTCGCGGTCCTCGTCGCGCTCGCCGCCACCGGGACGACCGGTGCCACGCTCGGTGGTGCGCCGCGCACGCGGGCGACGATCCGTGTCGTGACCGGGGGAGCGCTGGCCCTGGCCGCGACGTACGCGGCCGGGGCGGTCCTCGGGGCGCACGCGCTCTGAGCGGGCGGACGGCGATCGGTGTCGGTGTCCGTGTCGGAACGATCGTTCCAGGACGGGCGTCACGACACACGACCGTTACACGGAGGTAACGGTCCGGGCGCAGTGTCTCCGTAGCGTCGTGGCAGAGGCGGGCACCGCTCGCCCTTCCCACTCCTTCGGAGGACGCCATGGCAACAGAGATCCAGCCCCCGGTCGCCGCGCCCCACGCCCCCCGCACGACGGCAGCACCCGCCGGTGCCGGCGTCGTCCGCCCCGGGTACGACCCGGCGCTCACCAACGAGGACCTCGCTCCGCTCCGCAAGCAGACGTGGACGAGCTACAACATCTTCGCGTTCTGGATGTCGGACGTGCACTCGGTCGGCGGCTACGTCACCGCCGGATCGCTGTTCGCCTTGGGCATCGCCAGCTGGCAGGTGCTCATCGCCCTGGTGGTCGGCATCCTCATCGTGCAGGTGTTCGCGAACCTCGTCGCCAAGCCGTCCCAGCGCACCGGGGTGCCGTACCCGGTGATCAACCGCGCGGTGTTCGGCGTGCTCGGGGCGAACGTGCCCGCCATCATCCGCGGGCTCATCGCGATGGCCTGGTACGGCGTGCAGACCTTCCTCGCCGCCCAGTCGCTCAACATCGTCTTCCTCAAGTTCATCCCGGCCTCGGCGGGGCTCCTCGAGCACTCGTTCCTCGGGCTCTCCGCGCTCGGCTGGATCTCGTACGCCATCCTCTGGGTCGCACAGGGCGCCCTCTTCTGGATGGGCATGGACGCGATCCGGCGGTTCATCGACTGGGCCGGCCCGGCGGTGTACGTCATCATGATCGCCCTCGCCATCTACCTCGTCAGCCGTGCCGGCATCGGGAACATCTCGTTCACGCTGTCCGCCGGTGCGCCGCTGTCGTTCGGCGCGAGCATCCCGGTGATGCTGTCCGCGATCGCCCTCGTGGTGAGCTACTTCTCCGGCCCGATGCTGAACTTCGGCGACTTCTCCCGCTACGCGAAGTCGTTCGACGCGGTGAAGCGTGGCAACCTCTGGGGCCTGCCGATCAACTTCCTGTTCTTCTCGGTGCTCACCGTCCTCTGCGCCAGTGCCACGGTGCCGGTGTTCGGCAAGCTCATCACCGACCCGATCGAGACCGTGCAGGCGATCGGGGCGCCGTTCGCGATCCTCCTCGGCGGGTTGACCTTCGTCACCGCGACCGTCGGCATCAACATCGTCGCGAACTTCATCAGCCCCGCGTTCGACTTCTCGAACGTGGCCCCGCGGAAGATCAGCTGGCGGGCGGGCGGCATGATCGCGGCCGTCGGGTCCGTCCTCCTCACCCCGTGGAACTGGTACGGCAACGACCAGGCGATCCTGTACACGCTGGGGGTCCTCGGCGCCCTGATCGGCCCGCTGTTCGGGATCCTCATCGCCGGCTACTACATCGTCGCGAAGCAGCGCATCGCCGTCGACGACATGTACACGAAGGACCCCGCGGCCCGGTACTGGTACGTCAAGGGCTTCAACCCGAACGCCATCTGGACGCTCGTCGTCACCGGTGCGGTGTCGGTCGCCAGCGCGGTCCTGCCGTCGGCGCTCGGCGTCGTCCCGTGGCTGTCGAACTACAGCTGGTTCATCGGGTGCGCCCTCGGCCTCGTCGTCTTCGTCGGGATGGAGCGCCTGCGTCCGAGCATGCCCGTGCTGGCCGCCGACGACCCGTCCGTCGACGACGGCGCCGCGGTCGGCCGGGCCTGACCGACCGAGCCGTCCCACCCGCACCACCGGAAGGAACTCGATGCGCATCCGCGTCGTCAACCCCAACACCACCTCCTCGATGACCGCGGCGATCGGCAGCGCCGCCGCCGCGGTCGCCGGGCCCGGGACGATCGTCGAGGCCGTCAACCCCACCATGGGGCCGGCGTCGATCGAGAGCCACTACGAGGAGGCGCTGGCCGTCCCCGGGCTCCTCGAGCAGATCGCGCTCGGCGAGCAGGACGGTGTCGACGCGTTCGTGGTCGCGTGCTTCGGGGACCCCGGGCTCGACGCGGCACGCGAGGTCGCGACCGGACCCGTCATCGGCATCGCGGAGGCGGCCTTCCACGCCGCCGCGATGCTCGGGCGCCGGTTCGGCGTGGTGACCACCCTGAGCCGGACCACCGGCCGGGCGCACGAGCTCGCCGAACGGTACGGGTTCGCGTCGCTCGTGACCGAGGTCCGGGCGTGCGAGGTCCCCGTGCTCCGCCTGGAGGACCCGGACTCGGACGCCCGGTCGCTCGTCGTCGAGGAGTGCCGGGCCGTGCTCGCCGGCGGCGCCGATGCCGTGGTGCTCGGCTGCGCCGGCATGGCGGACTTCTGCGCCGAGGTGTCCCGGGCCGTCGGGGCGCCGGTCGTGGACGGTGTCGCGGCGGCCACCGTGCTCGCCGAGTCCCTCGTGCGCCTCGGGCTCACGACCGGGCGACGCGGCGAGTACGCGCCACCCCCGGCCAAGCCCATGGCGGGACTGCTCGCGGGGTTCGAACGCCGGCCGATGGCGGGCGCGACGGTCGGGGCGGGCGCATGACGCGCCTCCAGGGCCCCGCCGGCGACACGACGGCCGCACCCGCACCCGCTGACCTGGTCCTGCGCGCCGGCCGCGCCTGGATCGACGGCGTCTTCCGGCCCGCAGCCGTCGTCGTCCGCGACGGGCGAGTCGACGCCGTCGTGGCCGTGGACGAACTCGTCGACGCCGTCGAAGACCGCACCGTGCCCGACGCGCACGTCCTGCTCCCGGGCCTGGTCGACACGCACGTGCACGTGAACGAGCCCGGCCGCACCGAGTGGGAGGGGTTCGCCTCGGCGACCCGTGCAGCCGCACTCGGTGGCGTCACCACGATCATCGACATGCCGCTCAACTCGATCCCCGCGACGACGACCGTCGAGGCGCTCGAGGTGAAGCGCGCGAGCGCCGCGGGCCGCGTCGCCGTCGACGTCGGGTTCTGGGGCGGTGCCGTCCCGGCGAACCTCGGGTCGCTCGTTGGCCTGCACGACGCCGGCGTGTTCGGCTTCAAGTGCTTCACCGCGCCGTCCGGGGTCGACGAGTTCCCGCACCTCGACGCACCGCAGCTGCGCGCGGCGATCGAGGAGGTCGCCCGCATCGACGCCCTGCTCATCGTGCACGCCGAGGACCCCGAGTTCCTGGTCGACCACGCGGCGCTCGGCGGACACTACGAGGACTTCCTCGCCACCCGCCCGGTCGACGCCGAGCGGTCCGCGATCGCCCGAGTGGTCGAGGGTGCCCGCGAGACGGGCGCTCGCGTGCACGTCCTGCACCTGTCGGACGCCGGTGCGCTGCCGATGATCCGCGCCGCGAAGGACGACGGCGTGCGGATCACGGTCGAGACCTGCCCGCACTACCTCGCCTTCGAGGCCGGCACGATCCCCGACGGGGCGACCGAGTTCAAGTGCTGCCCGCCGATCCGCGACGACGCCAACCGCGACGCGCTCTGGGCCGGGGTCCTGGACGGGACGATCGACATGATCGTGTCCGACCACTCGCCCTCCACCGCGGACCTCAAGACCGACGACTGGGGGACCGCCTGGGGCGGGATCGCCGGGCTGCAGGTCGGCTTCCGTGCCGTGTGGACGGAGGCCCGGCGCCGCGGTGTCGCGCTCGAGCAGCTGCTGCCGCACTTCACGACCGGCCCGGCGGGGCTCGCCGGCTTCGCCGACCGCGGGCGCATCGCGCCGGGCGCACTCGCGCACTTCGCGGTGTTCGACCCGTCCGCCTCGGCGGTCGTCGACGTGGCCGGGCTCGCGCACCGCAACCCCGTCTCGGCGTTCGCCGGTCTGGAGGCACGGGGCAGCGTCACCGAGACCTGGTTGCGCGGTCAGCTGGTCGCGACCGCGGACGGCGGCGTCGCGTCCGTCATCGGGGCGCTCGTCGACCGACCCGTGCTCGCGGGAACACCGCTGTAACGATCGTTCCGATACGATCTCCACCGGAACGAGAGGACCGAACATGCTCCCTGTGAACCCGCCCGCCCGTCTGCTCATGGGACCGGGGCCGATCACCGCCGACCCACGGGTGCTCCGTGCCCTGTCGACACCGCTCGTCGGGCAGTACGACCCGTGGATGACCACCACGATGAACGAGACGCAGGAGCTGTACCGGCGGGTGTTCGGCACCACGAACGAGGCGACCGTCCTCGTCGACGGGACCTCCCGCGCCGGCATCGAGGCGGCGCTCGTCTCCCTGCTCGCCCCGGGGGACCGCGTGCTCGTGCCGGTGTTCGGGCGCTTCGGGCACCTGCTCGCCGAGATCGCCGGGCGTGCCGGGGCCGAGGTCCACACGATCGAGACCGAGTGGGGGCAGGTGTTCACCCCGTCGGCGATCGAGGACGCGATCGCGCGGGTGCGCCCGAAGGTCCTGGCGATCGTGCAGGGCGACACCTCGACCACGATGAACCAGCCGCTCGACGAGCTCGGAGCGATCTGCGAACGGTACGGCGTGCTGTTCTACACCGACGCGACCGCCACCGTCGGGGGCAACCCGCTCGAGGTCGACGCCTGGGGCATCGACGCCGTGAGCGCGGGGCTGCAGAAGTGCCTGGGCGGACCGTCCGGCAGCGCGCCGCTCACCGTCTCGCCGCGGGCCGTCGCCGTGCTCGACCAGCGTCGCAGCGTCGAGGCGGGCATCCGCGAACCCGGGGACGAGGTCGCCGACGAACCCATCCGGTCGAACTACCTCGACCTCGCGATGATCCTCGACTACTGGGGCCCGCGACGGCTCAACCACCACACCGAGGCCGCGTCGATGCTCTACGCCGCGAACGAGTGCGCCCGGATCCTGCTCGAGGAGGGCCGCGACGCCGTGGTCGCACGGCACGAGACCGCCGGTCGCGCGATGACCGCCGGGGTGCAGGCACTCGGGCTCGGCGTCTTCGGCGACCTCGGGCACAAGATGCACAACGTCGTCGCGGTCGAGATCCCGTCGGACGTCGTCGGCGACCAGGTCCGCGCCGCGATGCTCGACGACCACGGCATCGAGATCGGCACGTCGTTCGGGCCGCTGCACGGACGCGTCTGGCGGATCGGCACCATGGGCTACAACGCGCGCAAGGACACCGTCGTGACGACCCTCGCCGCGCTCGAGCACGCCCTGCGCCGGGCCGGGCACGCGGTGCCGTCCGGCGGTGGCGTGGACGCGGCGCTCGACGTCTACGCCGGCGCAGGCGTCGTCGCTGCCGGGGTGTCGGCGTGAGCGCGCCGTCCGTGGTCCGGGCCTCCGCGACCGCCACCGCCGACGCGACGCTGATCGCCGGGTGGTGCGACGAACTCGCGACCGTCACCGAGGAGCCCGGCCGGATCACCCGCGTCTACCTCTCGCCGGAGCACGCACGGGTCAACGCGATCGTCGCCGGCTGGATGCGCGACGCCGGCCTCAGCACCTGGCAGGACGCGGCGGGCAACCTGCACGGCCGCGTCGACGGTGCGACCCCGGACGCCCCCGTGCTGCTGCTCGGATCGCACCTCGACACCGTGGTGGACGCCGGCCGGTACGACGGGATCGTCGGGGTCCTGATGGCGATCCGGACGGTGGCGCGCGTGACCGCCGACGGCCCGCTCCCCGTCGCGCTCGAGGTCATCGCGTTCTCCGACGAGGAGGGCACCCGCTTCGGCAAGGCGCTGCTCGGGTCCTCCGCGGTCGCCGGTGTCTGGGACGAGTCCTGGTGGGACCTCGCCGACGGCGACGGGGTCACCCTCCGCGACGCCTTCACCCGCTTCGGGCTCGACCCGTCGCGCGTGCACGAGGCCGCGGTCGAACCGTCGGTGCTCGCCGGCTACCTCGAGGCGCACATCGAGCAGGGACCGTACCTCGAACAGGCCGGTCAGGCGCTCGGCGTCGTCACGAGCATCGCGAGCGCGCGGCGGTTCACCGTCGAGGCCGTCGGCGAGGCCCGGCACGCCGGCGGCACCCCCTACGACCGACGGCACGACGCGCTGCTCGCCGCCGCCGAGGCCGCCCTCGCCGTCGAACGGATCTGCCGGGCGTCGCAGCACGTCGGCACGGTCGGCACCATGACCGTCGAACCCGGCGCGGTGAACGTCGTCCCGGGGCTGGCACGGTTCTCGGTCGACCTGCGCGGGGAGTTCGACGAGGGACGCGACGCCGTGTGGGACGAGATCACGAAGGCGTTCGCGCTCATCGGGGAACGCCGTGGCGTCAGCGTCGAGCCGACCGAGGTCCACCGTGCGCCGGCGGTGTTCTGCGCACCGCGGCTGATGGACGCCGTCCGGGCGGGCATCGAGTCGACGGGGGAGCCCCGTCCGATCGAGCTGTTCTCCCGCGCGGGACACGACGCCATGTCGCTCGGGCTCGTGACCGACGTCGCGATGCTCTTCCTCCGCAACCCGGACGGCATCAGCCACCACCCCGACGAGTTCGTCTCCACCGAGGACATCGCCCTCGGGCTCGACGCGCTCGCGGTCGCGGTCGGACGGGTGGCCGCAGCGTGAGCACCGCGGGCCCCGACGTCCGGGCGCGCATCGACTCGGTGTGGGAGCAGCTGTCCCCGGCCGAGCGCCGCGTCGCCGCGATGGTGCGCCACGACCCCGAACTCCTGCTCGTCGGGACCTCGGCCGAGCTCGCCGCCGAGTCGGGCACCTCGAAGGCCACGGTCTCCCGGCTCGTCCGGTCGCTCGGCTTCCAGGACGCCGCCGAGGTCCGGCAGAACCTGATGTCGGCACGGGGTTCCGGCCTGCCGTGGGCCGCCGAGGACGCGGCGCACGTCGACCAGCGCGCCGTCGAGTCGCGCAACCTCGACGCCGCGTTCGCCTCGCTCGCACGGGCCGACCGTCCCCGTCTCGCCCGGCGGATCGTCCGCGCGCGGCGGGTGCTCGTGGCGGGGGAGCGCGGGGCGTACCCGATCGCCCTCCAGCTGCGCGCCCAGCTCGCGCAGGTCCGACCGGACGTCCGCATCGGCCCGGCCCCGGGGCAGCGCCTCGGCGAAGAGGTGGCCGATCTCGACCGACGCGACCTCGTCATCATCGTCACGGTGCGCCGGCACGCCGCCGGCATCGGCAAGCTCGTGCGGCACTGCGTCGCCAGCGGCGCGGACGTCGTCGTCCTGGGCGACCCGACCGCGGCGGTCATCGCGGCCCCGGCGGCCACGGCGATCCTCTGCCCGGTGGACTCCCCGTCGGCGTTCGACTCGATGGCGGCGCTGTTCGCCGTCGTCGCCGCGGTCGCGAACGACGTGTACGAGGCATCCGGCCCGGGCGGGCGTGCACGGGTGGACGCGGTGGCGCAGGCCTACGACGCGCTGGGGGAGCTCGCCGCGCCCTGACCCGTGCCGTCGCCGCGCTCGTCCTCGCCGGCACCGCCGCGCTCGTCGGCGAGTTCGGCCGCCAGCGAGGCGTTGCGCTCCCGGATCAGCCGCGGCAGGTACCGAGCCAGCGCGAGCCGCTCGGCGACGACCCCGAGCACCCCGAGCGGTGCGCGAAACTCGATCTCGTCGACCATCCGCGTGCCGCCGGCCGACGGCTCGAACCGGTGCTCGTGCCGGAACCGGGCGAACGGTCCACGCACCTGTTCGTCGACGAACCGGTGAGGCGCCTCCAGGGCCGTGATCCGACTCGTCATCCGCCACACGATCCCGAAGTGCCGCGCGCGCCACGTGACGGACTCACCGAGCCCGATCGTGCCGGCCGTGGTACCCGCGACCGCGCGCTCGTCCGTGGCGGCCATGGACCGCTCGTGCGCGCCGATGTCGAGCGACAGCGCGAACGCGCGCTCCGGCGGGGCGGCGAGGTCGGTGACGACCCGGAACGCGACGGTCACGACGTCGGCCAGACCGGTCGGACGGATCGGTCGTCGTCGCGCAGGACGGCCGCCAGCAGCTGGTCGTGGCGGCGGCCGTGCTGGAGCACCGCGGACCGCTGACGCCCTTCGTACCGCATGCCGAGCCGCTGCGCGACGGCGATCGACGCACGGTTCTCCGCCATCGCCCGCCATTGCACGCGCGCGAGCCCGAGCCCGTCGGGAGCCGGCGCGAACGCCCACTGCAGCACGCGGTCCGCCGCCTCGGTCACGAAGCCGTGCCCGCGGGCGTCCGGGTGGGTCGCGTACCCGATCTCCGCGCCGCCGCCGGCGAACCCGAAGAGCCCGACGGTACCGAGCAGCCGTGGGTCGTCGGCACGGCGGAGGGCGAACTCGTAGCGGGTGTCCGACGCCCAGCCGTCCTGCACCACGGCCGTGAGCCAGTGGCGGGCCTCGGCGTGACCGTACGGTTCGGGCATCGGGATGAACGCCACCACGTCGGGATCGGTCGCGTAGGCGACGACGTCGTCGGCATCGGTGAGCTCGGGGACCGAGAGGACCAGCCGCTCGGTCCGCAGCGTGACGGGGTCCATGGGGCGAGCCTAGCGACGGCGGTCGTCGCGGTAGCGTCGTGGCCATGACGTTCGACGCGCTCCCGTTCCCGGTCATCGACGGACACAACGACCTGCCCTGGGAGCGGCGCGAGACCCACGACTCCGGGATCGAGGGCATCGACTCCGAGCAGGGGTCCCTGCACACCGACCTGCCGAAGCTCCGTGCCGGCGGGGTCGTCGGGCAGTTCTGGTCGGTGTTCGTCCCCACCGACGTCCCCGATCCCGTCCGCGCGACGCTGCAGCAGGTCGACCTCGCACACCGGATCATCGAGCGGTACCCGGAGTCGCTCACCCTCGCCCGGACCGCGGCCGAGGTCGTCGCGGCCGTCGACGCCGGGCGCACCGCGTCGCTCCTCGGCGCCGAGGGCGGCCACTCGATCGGCGACGACCTGGCGGTGCTCCGCGACCTCGCCCGGCTCGGGGTCCGGTACATGACCCTCACGCACAACGACGACACACCCTGGGCCGACTCGGCCACCGGCTCCCACCCGCACGGCGGCCTGACCGACCGCGGGCGCGAGGTCGTGGCCGAGATGGAGCGGATCGGGATGCTCGTCGACCTGTCGCACACGTCGCCGGAGACCATGCGCGACACCCTCGACGTCGCCACCCGGCCCGTGGTGTTCAGCCACTCGTCGACGATCGCGGTGAACGACCACCCGCGGAACGTCCCGGACGAGGTACTCGCCCGCCTGCGCGACAACGGCGGTGTGGTGATGATCACCTTCGTGCCGAAGTTCGTGTCCCGGGCGTGGGCCGACTGGGAGGACGCCGGTTCGGTGGGGGAGCCCCCGCTCGTCACGGTGTCGGACGTGGCGGACCACGTCGAGCACGCGCGCGAGGTCGCCGGCGCGGCGCACATCGGGCTCGGCGGCGACTACGACGGGACGCCCGTGCTGCCGCCGGACCTGCGGGACGTGTCGCGGTACCCGGTGCTGGCGGCGGAACTGCAGCGTCGTGGCTGGGGTCCGGAGGACCTGCGTGCCCTGGCCGGCGGCAACGTGCTGCGGGTGCTCGCGGCGACGGACGAGCGGTTCGCGCGGACGGCGCACGTGCGCTGACCGGTGGCCCGGTCAACCGTAGGTGGGGTACTGCGGCCAGCCCTCGGGACTGTCCTCCCAGTCCTGCTGCCGCCCGTACGCCGTGCGGTCCATGATGTGCGGCACCGGCAGGATCGCCTCCGTCCCGCGCGCACCGGTCGCGTAGGTCAGGTACGGCACACCGTCGCGCAGCAGGTAGTACGAGTAGCCGGGCACCGGGCCGTCCCAGTCGTCGCTGTGCACGGTCCAGCCCCAGTCGTCGTGGTAGCTCGTCGCGCCGGACGACACCCACGTGTGCGGCCACCCGTGCTGCTGCCGCCAGGCCTCGAGCCGCTCGATCGGCCCCTCGGAGACCATCGCGAACGCGATCCCCTCGTCGTCGAGGCGGCCCATGTCGGCGGGCAGGTTGTCGACGGCCCACGTGCAGCTCGGGCAGCCGGCGTCCCAGTCCCGTCCGTACATGACGTTCTGCACGAGGAGCAGGTACTTCCCGGCGAACAGCTCCGTCAGTCGCACGGGACCGTCGGGACCGGTGAACTCGTAGTCGTCGACGCGGACCATCGGGAGCCGTCGGCGCGCGGCCGAGATGCGGTCGCCGTGGCGGGTGAGTTCCTTCTCGTCGCGCACCTGCGCGGCGAGCGCCGTGTCGAACGCTGCGCGGTCGACGACGGGTGGCGTGGCGTCGGGTTGCTGCTCCTTGGACATGGCGACCTCCTCGTCGTTGCGGCGCACGGTACGCGCGTCGCGGTCGCGGCGTGACGGACGGGAGGCGCGGCGCGCGCCCGGTGCGCAGCACGCGTCACACAGGCAGCACCATCCGGGGTCGGATCGCTAGGATCGCAGCGCACGCCGTGCCTCCAGGGCGGAGGCACGCGACCTGACCCGAAGAGGACGGTACCGATGAGCGGCACGATCCACGACAACATCTCGCAGGCGTTCGGGAACACGCCGCTGGTCCGGCTGAACCGCCTCCCGAAGGAGGGCGGTGCCGAGGTCTTGGCGAAGCTCGAGTTCTACAACCCGGGTGCGAGCGTGAAGGACCGGCTCGGCGTCGCGATCATCGACGCAGCCGAGGAGTCCGGCGAGCTGCAGGCCGGCGGGACGATCGTCGAGGGGTCCTCCGGCAACACGGGCATCGCGCTCGCACTGGTCGGCGCGGCTCGCGGGTACCGGGTCGTCATCACGATGCCCGAGACGATGAGTGTCGAGCGTCGCGCCCTCATCCGCGCGTACGGTGCCGAGATCGTCCTCACCCCGGGGCCGGAGGGCATGAAGGGCGCGGTGTCGAAGGCGGAGCAGATCGTCGCCGAGACGCCCGGAGCGATCCTGGCCCACCAGTTCGAGACGCCGGCGAACGCGGCCATCCACCGGAAGACGACGGCGGAGGAGATCCTCCGCGACACCGAGGAGCACGTCGACGTGTTCGTCGCGGGCGTCGGCACGGGCGGCACGATCACCGGTGTCGGCCAGGTCCTCAAGGAGCGCGTGCCCGGTGTGCAGATCGTCGCGGTGGAGCCGAAGGACTCGCCGCTGCTGACCGAGGGCAAGGCGGGTCCGCACAAGATCCAGGGCATCGGCGCGAACTTCATCCCCGAGGTCCTCGACCAGTCGGTCATCGACGAGGTGTTCGACGTCGAGCTGGACGACGCGCTCCGGGTCGCCCGCGACCTCGGCACGCAGGAGGGCATCCTCGCGGGCATCTCGTCCGGCGCGATCATCCACGCAGCGATCGAGATCGCCGCACGCCCGGAGAACGCGGGCAAGCGGGTCGTCGCGATCGTGTGCGACACCGGTGAGCGCTACCTGTCGACGGTCCTCTTCGAGGGACTCACTGCGTGAGTCGTCCCGCCCGACGAGGCGTGCTGCGGACCGTCCGGGAGGACCTGGCCGCAGCACGCCGCGGTGACCCCGCGTCCCGTGGCGACCTCGAGAACGCGATCGTCTACTCGGGGCTGCACGCCGTCTGGACCCACCGACTGACGCACCGGCTCTGGATCGCCGAGGGCCTGCCGGGGTCGCGGTTCGCGGCCCGGGTCCTCGCGCAGGTCGCGCGGTCGGTCACCGGCATCGAGATCCACCCCGGTGCCCGCATCGGCCGCCGGTTCTTCATCGACCACGGCATGGGGGTCGTCATCGGGGAGACCGCGGTGGTCGGAGACGACGTCGTGCTCTTCCACGGGGTGACCCTCGGCGGCCGCGGGGGCGACCATGGGCCCGGAGCCCGTCGGCACCCGGCGGTGGGGGACCGCGTCGTGCTCGGTGCCGGGTCGTCGCTCATCGGCGCGATCACGGTCGGCGCGGACTCCGTCGTCGGCGCGAACACGGTGGTGACGAAGGACGTCCCACCGGGGTCGGTCGTGACGGGTGTCGCCGGGACGGCCCGCCCGCGCTCGGGACACGAGGGCGTCCCGCCCCTCTGACGGACCGGGGTCAGCTCTTCTCGCAGGCGATCCCGTCGCCGTCGGCGTCCATCTTCTTGTTCGCCGCGTACAGCGCGTCGTCCTTCTTCACCGTGCCCTTGAGCGCCCGGTACGTGACCTTGCCCTTCGAGGTGACGCGGTTCTTCGTGACGGACTTCTTCGCGATCCCGCCCGAGTACACCTTCTGCACGGCGGTGCAGTTCTTGTAGACGGTGGGGGCGGCCTGCGCGGTCGAGGCGCCGCCGACGACGGCGGTCGCAGCGATCACGGCGGTGGCGGCGGCGATGCTGAGGGTTCGGGTGATGTGCACGGCCTGAGGATAGTTCGGAACCGGGGTCCGCACGCACCCCAGAACGAGGTGCACCGTCGGCGGTCCGGTGCATGCTGGAGCACATGGACGGCGAGACGCTGCACGAGGTCGCGATCCGCACCGCGATGGCCCTGCCCGCGGTGGCGGAGACCCAGCCCTTCGGCGAAGGCGCGTTCGTCTACAAGGTCGTCGGCAAGATGTTCGTGATGACGTCCGAGCTCCGTGGCGTGCCGATCGTGAACCTCAAGTGCGCGCCGCCCCACGGTGCCGCCCTGGTGCGCGACCACGCCGAGATCACCCCGGGCTGGCACATGAACAAGCAGCACTGGATCACGCTGTCACCCGGGGACGGCATCGACGAGACCCTGGTCGAGGACCTCGTCGGCAACGCGTACGACCTCGTCGTCGCGAAGCTGCCGCAGGCGAAGCGCCCGATCGACCCGGTGCGCCGGACGCAGCCGGACTGACCAGGGCGCGGCGGACCGCCCGCACTCAGGCGGTCGCGCGCGCCAGGACCTTCGACACGTCCCGGACGACCTTCGGCGCGAGCCCACCCGTCCCCGGGCCACCGGGACCCGTCCCGCGCCCCGACGACAGCACGGCCTGTGCCTGCTCGGGCGTCAGGCCCGTGAAGAGCTGGCCGATCGTGACGCCGTGGTCCGGTCGGTGGGTGACGACGACCGGGTCGCCGGCGGACACGGGCCCGGACCGCACCACGCGGAGGTAGGCGCCGGGGCGGCCCTCCTCCGTGAACCGCTTGACCCACTTGTCCACCCGCATCCGGCGGGCGAAGGTGCCGCAGGGGATCCGCGGGATCGTGACCTCGAGCTCGAGGGTCTCGCCGATCCGCCAGCGTTCCCCCGTCACGGCGCCGGTGACGTCGACGCCCGTCGTGCGCAGGTTCTCGCCGAACAGCCCCGGCGGGACGTCCCGGTCGAGCAGGTCCGCGAAGTACGCCGCGTCCTCGTCCGCGTAGGCGTACACCGCCTGGTCCTCGCCACCGTGGTGCTTCCGGTCCGCCTGCACGTCGGCGTACAGCCCGAGCGGACGGACCCGGACGGGGCCGTCGACGGGGCGCTTGTCGATCGCGGTGACCCCGATGGTGCCGGAGTCGGGCAGCAGGCGGTCGACGCGGCAGACGGCGGTGACGAGGGACATGCCCCCAGCCTGCCGCGGAACCCGCGAACGCAGAAGTGTGACGATCCGGCTGCCCGTTCCGTCCCATCGGTGAGCACCCCGATGGAGGACCCCGTCATGACCGACACCGTACCCACAGCACACCTCGCGACCACCGCGCTCGTCCGCGTCGGGCACGAGCACCTCCTGGCGCAGGCACGCGTCCGGTCGCTGTCCGCGCGGCCCGTCGGCCCGATGAAGGTCCGCCGCACGCACGGACACCCGGCCCACGCGGCCTAGCGGCACGACGGCACCGCACTCAGGAACCCCCGACCCCACACCAGTAGAAGGAAAGCGTGCACCACCAGCCCCTCACCGACCTCGACGACGCCGTCCTCGCTGGTCGATCGTCCGACGGCGACGTCCGGGCGTTCGAGGTCCTCATCCGGCGCCACACCCCCCTGCTCCGTGCCTACGCGCGCCGGACCCTCGGCTCGACCGACGAACTCGACGACGTCGTGCAGGAGACGTTCATCACCGCCTGGAACCAGCTCGACACGCTCCAGGACGGCGCCCGGGTCAAGGCGTGGCTCATGCGCATCCTCAGCCGGAAGTGCATCGACCGCATCCGGGCCCGGCGGTTCCACGACGACGTCACCGAGCTCGAGGTCGAGGCACCGGCGGACGACGCACCCGAACGCGTCGCCGAGGCCCGCTCCCGCGAGGAAGCGGTCGAGACGGCGCTCGCCGAACTCCCCGAGGCGCAGCGCCGCACGTGGGTGATGAAGGAAGTGCTCGAGTACTCGTACGAGGCCATCGCGGAGGAACTGGACCTCCCGACCTCGACCGTCCGGGGACTGCTGTCCCGGGCGCGCAAGAACATGATCCGTCTCATGGAGGGATGGCGATGACCGAACCCGATCCCGTCCGGCTCGACTCCCTCGAACCCGACGACCTCGACGGCCACACGATCGACGAGCTGGCCGACTACCTCGACGCCGGCATGCAGCCGGCCGACCCGAGCATCGACCACTCCGCCGCGTGCCAGAACGCCCTCGCCGCCATCGTGCGGCTCCGGCAGTCCTCGCTCGGCTCGCTCGAGGCCGCCGCCGAACAGGAAGCACCCGCCGACGAGTCGTGGATCAGCGGCGTGCTCGCGAACATCTCGCTCGAGGCACGCGCCGGCCGTGACGTCCCGCTCCGGCCGGCGGCGCCCACCGAACGCCCGGTCATGACCGAGGGCGCCAT
This sequence comes from Curtobacterium sp. YR515, assembly GCF_900113095.1. Lineage (NCBI taxonomy): Bacteria > Bacillati > Actinomycetota > Actinomycetes > Micrococcales > Microbacteriaceae > Curtobacterium > Curtobacterium sp. YR515. The sequence continues at coordinate 323,795 of NZ_FOOD01000003.1, forward strand.
CCGCTCGCTCGTCCGGACCGCCGGCGACGCGGTGCCCGACGCCCTCATCGCGCGGTGCACGCTCGAGGGCGACGTCACCGAGCTCGGTGCCCCGGTGCGCATCGTCGTCGAGATCGCCGTCCGCGCCGGGTCGACGATCCAGCGCGTGGCGTCGGACATCCGCGAGACCGTCGCCGAGGTCCTCGCGACCGAGACCGACCTGCTCGTCGAGTCCGTGGACGTCGTGGTGCGCGACCTGCTGCCACCGTCCGACGACGAGCCGGACCCCGACGCCGAGGAGGAACGAGCATGAGCAGCCACGACGAGACCTTCGCCGCGATCGAGGCAGCGGTCGTCGCGGTCCCCGGGGTCGCCGAGCTCTACCGGGCACGCCCGACGCTCGGCAGCGCGGTCGGTGCCGCCAAGAACCTCGCGACCCGCACCACGGTCGCGCGCGTGGTGCTCGACGACGACGTGCTCCGCATCGTGATCGGGACCGACGGTTCCGTCCCGGCACCCGAGACGGCACGCGCGGCACACCTCGCGGCGCTCGCCGCAGCGACCGAGCACGGCCTGCCGCTCAGCCGGGTCGACGTGCGGATCGCGCGCGTCGGCTGACGCACCCGCCTGCGGTTCGGGAGGGACGGCGCGGGCCCGCGCCGCGCCTCCCGTCCGTCAGCCGGTCACCGTCACGGGCCCCGCTCACGTCCGCCCGCGGGTCACGGTCGTCGGTCCGCGACCTCCAGCACGACGACCACGGCGGCGACGAGCAGTGCCGTCGCCACGAGGGACACCGACGGCACGGCGATGCTCGCGAGCACCGCGAGCGCGAGCGCCACGACGACGACGTTCCAGCCGAGGCTGAGGGACGGCCGGAGCGCCAGCGCCCAGATCGACAGCACGAACAACGCGACCGGCACGGCGATCGTGGCCGCGACGGTCGCGTGCGACAGGTCGGCCTCGCCCGCGTCGGCGCTCACCGCGACCTCGATCCCCGCCGGGAGTGCCCCGGCGGCGGCGAAGACGAGGTAGTGACCGTAGCCGAACAGGAGCGCGGTCGGCAGGGACCGGATGTGGTCGTGCTGCTCGCGGGAGAAGTAGATCCACCACAGTCCGGCGACGATCACGAGCCCGCACGCCGCCAGCACGAGGAGCGACCCGAGGTGGTCGGCGTGCGCGATGCCGTCGATGACCGCGTTCGCCGAGGCCACGAGCCCCTCGCCGAGGACGATCAGCGTGAAGAGGGAGTAGCGCTCCGCGATGTGCCGGGTGTGCCACGGGGTGGTCTGCGTGCCGGCCTCCGCGAACGGCGGGACGAGGACCTCGAGCAGGATGAGCACCGGGATGACACCCCACGAGACGCGGTCCGGCAGCAGGAGCGCGAGCACCCAGAGCACCTGCACGACGACGATGCCGCCGGCGTACCGGAGTGCGGTCCGCCGGTACTCCGACGACGACGCGGCGACCCGGAGCCACTGCCCGACGAGGGCGAGCCGCATGATGACGTAGCCGAGCACGACGACCGTGGTCGACCCCTCGACCATCGCGGCGTGCACCCCGGCGGCGAGCACGAGCACCCCCGCCATCTGCACGAAGGTCATCACGCGGTAGAGCCAGTCGTCGGTGTCGAACGAGGTGGCGAACCAGGTGAAGTTGAGCCACGCCCACCAGATCGCGAAGAAGACGAAGGCGTACGCGAGGACGGCCGACGAGACGTGCCCGTCGACCTCGATCTCGTGCAGGTTCGTCGCGGCGAACCCGACGGCGACCACGAAGACGAGGTCGAAGAGGAGCTCGAGGGGGCTGGCCGCGCGGTGTGCCTCGGTGGGGTCGCGGGGTGCCATGCGGCGGAGTCCGATGGTGGTCACCTGCGTATGCCTACACGACGAACGACCCCGGGTGCAGGACCCGGGGTCGTTCGTCGTGCGTGCCTGGCGTCGGCTCAGTAGAAGTTCGACGCCTGCGAGTGCGACCACGCGGCGCACGGGGTGCCGTACGCGTCGCTGATGTACTGCAGGCCCCAGGTGATCTGGGTGGTCGCGTTCGTCCGCCAGTCAGCGGCGATCGTGGCCATCTTCGACCCGGGGAGGGCCTGCGGGATGCCGGTCGCGCCGCCGTTCGCGTTGACGGCCTGGTAGTTCCAACCGGACTCCTTGGTCCACAGGTTGTCGAGGCACTGGAACTGGTCGGAACCCCAGCCGTACTTCGACGAGGCGAGCGAGCTCGCGGTCGCCTTGGCGCCCTCGACCGTGTTCGCGGCGGCCTGCTTGCGCGCGGCCTCGGCGGCTGCTGCCCGTTCGGCCGCGGCGCGCTTCGCTGCGGCGGCAGCGGCGGCCTTCGCGTCGGCGTCCTGCTTGTCCTGCGCGGCGCTGGCGTCCGCGACCGCCGTCGTGGCGTCGACCGTCGAGGAGATCCGCGAGGTCAGTGCCGCGCCGGAGAGCGTCCGGTAGTCGTCGAGCGCGTCGATGCGGCGCTCGAGGACGCCGGTGTCGGTCTTCTCGTTCGCCGAGTCGGCGATCGTCTCGGCCGTGGCGATGGTCGCCGCGGCCTGGGCCCGGTCGAGCGCGGTCCCGGCGAGTGCCGGTGCCGCGGTCGCGCTGGCGGTCGGCATGCCGAGGGCCTCGCCGATCGCGGGTTGCGTGCCGACGGTGGCGATGCCTCCGGCGACCGCGAGGACGGCGGCCCCGCCCACGATGAGCGTGGTGGGGCGGCGGAGCGCGCGGCGGAGGCGCCGGTTGGGGGAGTTCAGGGCCTCACGTCGGGTCGAGGCGGTGGTGGTGGGGAGGTCGGTGTTGCGTCCTGTCATCGATTCCGGTGGTCGGCCGGCTCGTGGTGCGTGACTCGTGACGCTGCACGCGGGGTGGGGGAGCGCGCAGGGGTGCGGATGAACGAGACGTCCGTCGTCAGGAGTTCGCGAGCCGGGGGAGGACCGGACGGTGGTGTGGGGCCCGTCCGTCCGCCGACGGGCGACCGTGGGGTGGCCGCCGCTGGGCGAAGCCGCCACGATGACCGGTGTTGCTGGGTGCACCGTCCAGTTTGTCTGGCAGAACCGTCCGTCCACCCGTTGGTAACGGTTCGGTAACGGGCTGGTCAGGCCCGGGAGGTGTGAGCTTCCTGGGTGCGCTCACCCTGCGCGACGCGTTCGAGGGCGTCGAGCGCGGCGGCGATGGCGTCGACGTCGGTGTCGGGCAGTTCGGCGATGAGCTCGGCGACGATGCCGGTGCGGGTGGAACGGGCTCGCTCGACCGCTGCGATGCCCTCGGGGGTGGCCGTCACCATGAACGCCCGACCGTCCCGGGGGTCCGCCTCGCGCTCGATGAACCCGCGCTGCTCGAGCTCGGTCAGGATGCGGGTCATCGTCGGCTTCGTGACGACCTCGATCCGCGACAGGTCGCCCGGGCGCAGGGGTCCCTCGCGCTGGATCGTCGCCAGCGCCGAGACGATGCCGTACCCGAGTGAGGCCGAGTCCGTGCGGGCCCGCCGGTTGATCCGGCCGACCGCCGCGGCGAGGCGCGCGGCGATCTCGGTACGGTCCGGCTGGCGGTGGCTCATACGGTGCTCCGGGTCGCTCGACGGGGTGGTCGGGGCGATGCTACCGGCTCGTCGGACGGTGTGACTGGGAGCGTCGCGCGGGTCGCCGCGCTGTCGCCGACCGCCGTGGCGGACGGAGCACGCCCGCCTCGCGAGGGCGAGACGGGCGTGTTCCTGTACGGGAGTTCAGGCGGGGTCAGCGTTTCTCGCCGGGGAGCAGGTGGATCGCCTCGGTCGCGAGCTCCGCCTCGATGTTGTCCCCGGACGCGGTGGCCTCACGCAGACGGCGGAAGTCGGCCGTCATCTGGTCCCAGTCGACGAGCTCGTCGAGGTTCGGCAGCCGCAGTCGGAATGCGAGGCCGTCCATGGTGTCCCGGCAGACGCGCTGGAGGTTCTCGTTGCCGCACTCCTCGACGTAGCGGGCGAACACGGCGAGGGCGTCACGGTTCACCGCGGCGACGTCGTGCGACTCGTAGTCCGCGATCGTGGCGTCGAGCTGGGCGAGGATCTTCTTCTTCGCGCTCGCGCCGAGGCGCGGGACCGCCAGCCGCACGACCCCGCCGAACAGGACGCCCAGGGTCTGCAGCGCCTCGACCACCTCGGTCGGGTCCGGCGTGGTGACGCGGGTGTAGCGGTTCGGCGCCATCTCGATCAGGCCGGCGCGTGCGAGCTGGCTCAGCGCTTCGCGGATCGGGGTGCGGGAGACGCCGAGCCAGGCGATGAGTTCGTCGTCGTTGAGTCGCTCGCCGGGCTCGAGCGTGCCGTCCATGATCGCGGCGTGGATCTTGAGCCGGACGGTGTCGCGGAGCAGCTGGTGCTCGGTCGGTGCACTGCTGGGGACCGGCATGCGGGTTCCTCCGGGATCGTGGCGTCGGCGGGCGTCCCACCGGTCGGTGCGGGCGCACGGTTCACCGTACCTGATATGTGAACGGTGTCCCTGTCGGCTCGGAGCGTGTCAGTCGTGGGGGTGGAGCAGCCGGAGGGTCACCGGGTCCTCGGTGCCGTCGTACCAGCGGTCGAGGACGGCCCGGAACGGCTCCGGGTCGGCGGCGGCCGCGGCGAACAGGGTCATGGACGACCGGAGCTTCAGCGCGTCGATGCCCCCGAGCAGGTCGTCGGCGGTCCGGGCCGGGGCGGACTCCGCCGCACGGGTCGCCTCGAGCAGCCGCGGGCCGAGGACGGGGTGGTCGAGGTACGCCCGGGTCTCGTCGAGGCCGTCGAGTGCGTACCGCTGCGCGGTGGGCGAGCGGCCGAGCCCGGCGAGCTGGGGGAACACGAACCACATCCAGTGCGACGACTTCCGGCCGCGCCGCAGCTCGGCGAGCGCGGTGTCGTGCACACCCTGCTGCGCGCGGACGAACCGGTCGAGGTCGAACCGGTCCGTGCCGTGCTGGTCGGTGTCGTGCGGATCGTCGCTCACCGGACCACGTCCCCCCAGGCGTAGCGGACGGTCGTGCCGTCCACGACGAGCAGCGAGTCGGGTTCGCGGTCGAGGAGCCCGGGCATCCCGACGGCGTCGGGCAGGTCGCCGCCGAGCCGCTCGAGCCGTGCCGACCGGATCGTCAGCGGCGGGTGCTGGCGCTGCCAGAACAGCGTCTGCGCGAGGTGCCGGGCGTGGATGCCCTGTCGGGTGGTGAGGTCCGTCGCCAGTCGGTCGTCGACGACGTCACCGGACACGACCCGGACGGTGGCGTCGTGGCGGGGTCGCACCGCGCCTCCTGGCCCACCCGTACTGCCCGGCCAGACCGGACCGCCGGGCCACGCCGCACCGGACCCTGGTCCGCCCCGGCGTCCGCGGAGCCAGCGGACCGGGTGGAGGGAGCGTGCCGGATGCCGCACCGACCGGTAGGACAGCGTGTCCCCACGACGTCGCGCCCGCGCGTGCGCGAACGTGTACGGCACCCCGAGCAGGGCGTGCGCCGCCACGATCGCGGGCACGTTCGCGGTGTCGACCGTGCGGTAGGCGACCCCGCGGCGACCGCGGTCGTCGACGGTGAGCACCTCGATCGTCACCTCGGTCATCGAGCCGAGGCGTCCGGACGGCGGGAACGGCGGCACCCGGGTCTCGCGGAAGACGTACGCCGTGAGGCCGGCCCACGCACTGCCGTCGACGACGTCGGGGCGGGTGCCGCGCGGCACCAGACGCGCGAGCGACTCGGGGTCGTGACGCCAGTGCGCGAAGACGACGTCCTCCCAGGCGTGCACCGTCACCGGTCGGTGCAGCAGCGGGACCGCGGCTCGGTCCCGTGCGGGCTCGGTCACCGTCGTGGCGCGTGCCGGCCGACGCGCACGGCCCAGGCGACGAGGGGTGCCTGCAGCGGCAGGCGGAGCACCGACACGAGCCGCATCGCCCGCGTCGACCGCGGGCTGTCGAGCAGGTCGTTCGCCATCTTCACGTTCGCGGGGAAGACGGCGAGGAACAGTGCGGCGGCGGCCCAGCCCGCGGCCCGGCGGGTGGCCGGGATCGCCAGGCCGGTCGCGATGCCGAGCTCGGCGGCGCCGGACGCCAGGGTGGTCAGGCGCGGCGGGAGGGCGTCCGGGACGATCCGGTCGTAGCCCCTCGGCCGCAGGAAGTGGGTGACGCCGGCCCCGCCCAGCACGACGGCGAGGAGGGTGGCGGTCCGGGTGGCGCGTCGTGCGCGCTCGCGTCGTCGCATGCGTCCATGGTGCCCGCGGCGCGCTCGGGACGCACGGAGAGTCCTCAGGTCAGCGCGGTCGCGACGAGGTCGAGGATGACCGTCGCGACGTCGGCCTTGCTGCCGGAGGCCTCGCGGACCACCTCGCCGCCGGGGACGAGCACCTCGACGGCGTTCTCCTCGCGTTCGAACCCCGCGGACCAGCCGACGTGGTTCACGACGAGCATGTCCGCCGGCTTGCGGGCGATCTTGGCGCGTCCGAGCTCGATGCGTGCGGCACGGTCGGGTTCGGTCTCCGCGGCGAAGCCGACGATGATCTGGCCGGTCCGGCGGGACGCGACGAGGTCGGCGAGGACGTCGGGGTTCCGCACCAGCTCCAGCGTCATGGTGTCGCCCTGCGCCTCCTTCTTGAGCTTGTCGGCTCGCACCTCGGCGGGCCGGTAGTCGGCCACGGCCGCGGTCATCACGACGACGTCGGCGTCGGCCGCTGCGGCGTGGACGGCGTCGGCGAGCTCCAGGGCGGACCCCACCGGCACGACGGTCGCGTCGAGTCCGGCGGTCAGCGACGCGTCCACGTTCGCGCTCACGAGCGTCACGGCCGCGCCGCGTCGGGCCGCGTCGGCGGCGATCGCGACGCCCTGACGACCGCTCGAACGGTTGCCGACGAACCGGACCGGGTCGAAGGGCTCGCGCGTGCCGCCGGCGCTCACGACGACGCGGACGCCGGCGAGGTCGCCGAGCTCGCCGCGGGCGCCGGTGGTCCCCGCCTTCTCGGCGGCGGCTGCGGTCGGCGGGAGGGCGGTGTCGGTCGGGAGGCGCGGGTCGTCCCCGTCGCCGCGACCCGCGTCCGTCGGGTGGTCCGCGCCGGTCCGGCCGGCCGGTGCCGGGTCGTCCAGCACCGCGAGTGCCCCGGCGACGATGTCCTCGGGCTCCGCCATCCGGCCGATCCCCGCGTCGTCGCCCGTCAGGGCCCCGACCACGGGGCCGACGAACCGGACGCCGCGCTCCCGCAGGGTCTGGACGTTCGCCCGGGTCGCCGGGTGCTCCCACATCTGCGGGTGCATCGCGGGAGCGACGACGACGGGCGCCTCGGTCGCGAGCAGTGTCGTGCCGAGCAGGTCCCCGGCGAGCCCCGCGGTCATCCGGGCGAGCGCGTCCGCGGTGGCGGGGGCGACGACCACGAGGTCCGCCCGGCGCCCGAGCGAGACGTGGCGCACCTCGGCGACGTCCTCGAACACGCTCGTGGTGACCGGGTTGCGGCTGAGCGCCTCGAGGGTCGGCAGCCCGACGAAGCGGAGCGCGCCCTCGGTCGGGACGACGTGCACGTCGTGTCCCCGCTTGACGAGGTCGCGGACCACGCCGACGGCCTTGTACGCGGCGATGCCCCCGGTGATCCCGACGACGACGGTCAGACGGCGCTCTGCTGCTGCGTTCACACCGGTCACGCTACCCGGCACGTCGTGCGAGGATCGATCCCATGTGCACCGTCGTCGTCCGCGTCGACCCCGGGTCCGAGTGGCCCGTCACGATGCTCGCCATGCGCGACGAGTCGCCGGAGCGTCCGTGGGACCCGCCGGCAGCCTGGTGGCCCGAGCGCGACCCGTCGATCCGCGGCGTCCGCGACCGTTCGGCGGGCGGGGCGTGGCTCGCGGCGTCCGACGGCGCCGGGCTCGCGGTCGTGCTCAACCGGGGCGAACCGGTGCCGAGCGACGACGGCACGTGGACCACCCGCGGGGTCGTCCCGCTCGACGCGGTCACCGGGGCGCTCCCCGGCCACGACGGCACCCTGCCCACGACGCGCGCGTTCAACCTCGTGCGGGCGACGGCCGACGGCGCCGAGGTCACGACCTGGGACGGCACCGAGGTCCGGACGACCGCGCTCGGCCGCGGCGTGCACATGGTCACGCACGGCGAACCGGACGACCCCGCGGCGCCGCGCATCGGGCGGTGGCTCGACGCCTTCCGTGCCGTGGACGCTCCGGTCGGGCCGCCGGTGCTCGGCCCCTTCGACGAACTGCGGGCGGCCGACGCCGGTGCCGACGCCGGCGACGGGTGGGGCGGCTGGTTCGGACTGCTCGCCGGATCGGCGTCGCTGCCGGCGGACGATCCGGACGCGATCCTCCGGGACGCGCACGAGCCGGACGGGCACTTCGCGACGCTGTCGATCGTCGCCGCGGCGGTCGCCCCCGGACGCACCGTCCTGCAGCACGCGCGGCTGACCGAGCCCGGCCGGTTGGACGGTTCGGTCGAGCTGCACCGCGCCTGAGCGCGGTCCTCGCCGAGCCGAACCGCGCTGCACCGCGCTGCACCGCGCCTGAGCGCACCCGCAGCGCGCACCCGCGGCCGGTCATGGCCGGAGCGCGTACCTTCACCGTTCGTGACCACCGCAACCCGGAGCGTGCTCGCCGTCCTCACGGCGGTCGTCGTGGCCGTCTCCCTCGGGGCGTGCGCCTCGAGCCCGCCGGCCGCTGCCGACGCGACGTCCCACCCGACGACGGCGACGACCCGCCCCTGGGACGACGCCGCGGGTGTCGGCGTGGTGGTCGTCGGCGACTCGATCAGCGGCGGGCACGGCCTCACCACCGCCGAGGCGTGGCCGGCCGTCGTCGCGGACGCCCAGGGCTGGTCGCTCACGAACCTGTCGTGCGACGGCGCAGGCGTGGCCGCCCTCGGTGACGACGACGACTGCGCGAGCGACTACGCGACCATCGTCGGGCGTGCGGTCGACCTCCGTCCCGAGGTCGTCCTCGTGCAGGCGAGCTCGAACGACCTCGGACTCGACACCGCCGAGGTCCGGAGCGCCACCGACCAGGTCGTCGACGAGGTGCACCGTCGGCTGCCGCACGCGCGGCTCATCGGCCTCAGCGCCATCTGGAACCAGGACGCCCCGCCGGCGCAGCTCGCGTCCATCTCGGGGGCGCTCCGGCACGCCCTCGCTCGCGAGGGCGGCACCTACGTCGACATCGGCGAGCCGCTGCGGGGGCACCCGACGTGGATGCAGTCCGACGACGTGCACCCGACCGTGCGCGGACAGCGGGCCATCGCGGCGGCGGTGACGGCCGCGTTCGAACGCGACCACGTGCGGTTCTGACGGCGGACGGGCGGGGACGAGCCGCGCCTCCTGGACCGTCCGACCGAGTCAGACGGGCGGGGTGGTCCCGGTGAGGTCCTCGGCGACCGCCCAGAGGGAACGCGCCAGGTCGGCCTTCCGTGCCGACCCGGGGATCGACACGGTCGTGGTCGGCCCGACGAGCCCGAACGGCCCCGACGGTCCGTAGTACGCGCCGCCGACCGCGTTCGGCCCGACCGCGGCGTACAGCAGCGGCTCGGAGCCCTGCTCGACGTCCTGCGTGAAGGGCAGTGCGCGGTTCGAGGACCGGACCGGCTTCGACCGACCGAGCGACCGCCCCGCCGACTGCAGGTTCGTCCGGGTGTAGCCGGGGTGCGCGGCGGTGCTCACGAGCGGCCAGTCGAGCTCGACCGACAGCCGGTGCAGGTGCAGCGCCAGCAGCAGGTCGGCGAGCTTCGACTGCGCGTACGCCCGCCAGCCGTTGTAGCCGCGCTCCCACTGCAGGTCGTCGAAGCGGATCCGGCCGGGGATCGCCGCGAGGCTCGACATCGTGGCGACCCGGGCGTCCGGCGAGCGCAGCAGCGTCGGGAGCAGCAGGTTCGTCAGGGCGAACGGGCCGAGGAAGTTCGTGCCGAACTGCAGCTCGAAGCCGTCGACCGTCTCGAACCGCTTCGGGGGCGCCATCACCCCGGCGTTGTTCACGAGGACGTCGAGCGTCCGGTCGTCCGCGGCGATGCCCGCGGCGAACCGTCGGACACTCGCGAGGTCGGCGAGGTCGAGCTCCCGCACCTCGACGTCGGCACCGGGGTGCGCCGCACGGATGTCGGCTGCGGCCCGGTCGCCCTTCGCGGTCGTGCGGACGGCGAGGACGACGGACGCGCCGGCTGCGGCCAGGCGGGTGGCGGTCTCCTTGCCGGTTCCGCTGTTCGCGCCGGTGACGACGATGCGGCGGCCGGTCTGGTCGGGGATCTGCGGCATGGGCGTGACCGTACTCCGCCGGGGGTGCGGATCCGGTGCGAGGGTGCTAGATTGATGCGAACGCATGAACATGCAGATGCATGGACGTGCGCTCGGGAGGACAGGACACCATGAGCAACGCATTCGGCACCGACCGCCCCTCGGACGTGCCACCGCCCGCACCCGAGCGGATCGGCCCCGTCCAGCTCGGCCTCGACACCTTCGGCGACGTCACCGAGCTGCCCGACGGCAGCGTCAAGTCGGACGCTCAGAGCATCCGCGACGTCGTCGACCAGGCTGTCCTCGCCGACCAGGTCGGCCTCGACTTCATCGGCGTCGGCGAGCACCACCGTGCCGACTTCATCGTGAGCGCCCCCGAGGTCGTCCTCGCCGCGATCGCCGCCCGGACCTCCTCGATCCGGATCGGGTCCGCCGTCACCGTGCTCTCGTCCGACGACCCCGTGCGCGTGTACGAGCGCTTCGCCACCGTCGACGCGATCTCCGACGGTCGTGCCGAGGTCATCCTCGGCCGCGGGTCCTTCACCGAGTCCTTCCCGCTCTTCGGGTACGAGCTCTCCGATTACGAGGTCCTCTTCGAGGAGAAGCTCCAGCTCTGGGCGGCCCTCCGCGGTGGCGACGCGGTCACCTGGTCCGGCACGAAGCGCGCCTCGCTCGTCGACCAGGACGTCTACCCGAAGCTCGAGCACGGCCCCATCCCGACCTGGATCGGCGTCGGCGGGTCCCCGCAGTCCGTCATCCGTGCGGCGTCGTACGGTCTGCCGCTCTTCCTCGCGATCATCGGCGGACAGCCCGCGCAGTTCGCGCCGTTCTCGCGCCTGTACCGCCAGGCGCTCACGCAGCTCGACCTGCCGCAGCAGCCGATCGCGATGCACTCGCCCGGGTTCGTCGCCGCCACCGACGAAGAGGCGGCCGAGCGCTACTGGCCGTACCACAAGGCCGTCACCGACCAGCTCGGTCGGGAGCGCGGCTGGCCGCCCCTGGACGTCGCCGGCTACCGTGCCGGGCTGTCCGCGGGCGGGTCGCTCTACGTCGGGTCGCCGGAGACGGTCGCCCGGAAGATCGCGCGGAACATGCGGATCCTCGGCGTCTCGCGGTTCGACATGCGGTACGCGACGGGGCGTCTGCCGCACGAGGACATGATGCGGTCGATCGAGCTCTACGGCACGCAGGTCGCGCCGCGGGTGCGCGAGCTGCTCGCGGCGCCGGTGCCGGTCGCGTAGGCGCTGGGTCGACCGCGGCGGGTCGGCCGGGTCGGTCGGGTTCGTCCGGGTCCGTTCGGGTCCGTCCGGCGGGCCTGGAGGCGCGGCTCGCCCCGTCCGCGCCGCTCACGGGGTCGCCGGGTACGGTCCAGGGCATGTCGTCACGCCCCGCTGCACTCGAACGTCGGTTCCGTGGTCGGATCATGGGCGTCGGCACGACCTCGGGCATCCGCATCGTGGTCGGCATGTGGGAGCGCTCGCCGTTCGGTGCCTTCACGGACGTCTTCCTCGAGCTGCCGGACGGCTCCTCGGTGCTCCTCGCGCCCGACGAGATCGTGGCCGCGTACGTCTCCGGGACCTACCGGTTCGACACGGTCTCGGTCGTCGACGTCTCGGCTCGCCGGACCGCCAGGGGACTCGAGCTGTCGGCGGGCGCCCTCGAGGCCTCCATCGACGTCGGCACGATCTCCCCGCTCGGGAGGGTGCTCCGCATCGTCCCCAAGCAGATCGCCCGCGACCCCCGGTGGCTCGCCGCGATCGACCCGGTCGCACGGCTCGTCGCACCCGGGTCGGGGACCGCGGGGTCGGCGGGCAACGGGCGTCGCGAGTACTACGGCGTGACGGGGGCGCACGACGTCACGGGCGTGCGGGGGACCTGGGCGGGGGAGTCGCTCGGGTCGTTGGCGCCGCTCGACCCGCCGGTGGCGTTCGGGTTCGCCTCGATGCCGCGGATCCCGCAGGTCGTCGACGTCGAGACGACCATCCGCGAGCCGGTCTGAGGCGCGGCGGGCGTCCGGGCGGTCGGGGCGACCCGGAACGACATCGTCGCCGTCGTACGACGTCCGCGATGTCGCTCCTTGCGGGCGCAACAGTTGCACGCGCGCGGCGGCGACATCGTCGAGGTCGTACGACATCGGTGTTGTCGCACACTCCCGCCCGCGCCCGCACGGCCCCGCAGCCCCGCCCGCGACCGCGCCCGCACGGCCCCGCAGCCCCGTCCGCCGGACGCGCTCAGCGTCGAGGGGCAGACTGGCCGGAACGGACAGCGCCCCGAGGGCCGGCCGCACGTCGAGCACAACGGGGCGCACGACGCGAGAGGAGCACCATGACCGACACAGAGGCAGACCAGCGCGCAGCCATCTCGGACATCGTCCACGGAGCCCACACGGCACTCCTGACGACCGTGAGCGAGGACGGCCAGCTCCACGCACGGCCCCTCGCCGTGCAGGACAAGGCGTTCCACGGCACACTCCGCTTCCTCGTGCAGGACGGGAGCGAGAAGGTCGAGGACATCGCCCGGAACCCGCACGTCAACGTCGCGATCGAGTCGCAGGGCGGGTACCTGTCGATCGCCGGCACCGCGACGGTCAGCCAGGACGACTCCGTCATCGACGAGCTGTGGTCCCCGTTCGCCGAGGCCTGGTTCCCGGACGGCCGCGAGGACCCCTCGATCCGACTCCTCACCGTCGAGGGCGACTCGGTCGAGTACTGGACGCAGGACACCGGCCCGGTCGGCAGCCTCGTGCAGACCCTCAAGGCCGCCATCGGCAAGCAGAGTCAGCCGGACACCGGCGACCACGGCACGATCGAGCTCTAGCGCTGAAGACGGACGCCCGGTCCCCGCACACCGCGGGTGCCGGGCGTCGTCCGTCCGGTCACGGCGGGCCGAGCAGCCACAGCACGGCGACGAGCACCGGCTGCCCGAGCACCGCGCAGACCACCAGGGTCCACCGCATCCACGGCTTCGCCACGAGCTCCGGCGACCCGAACAGCGGCGCGAGCGGCATCAGGAGCCGGGGCGTCGAGGCCATCGGCAACGACACCGCGAAGACGTAGAGCGCGTACGAGGCCGAGAAGACCACGGTCGTGAACCCGAGGCGCCGGGTCGACCGACGCAGCAGCCAGACCGGGTACGACACGAGCAGGAACACCACGATGAGGATCCCGCCCACGCCCAACCACCGGCCGGCGATGAGGAACCACGGCGTGAGCGGCATGAAGTCCACCCGCCCGATGAAGTTCACCCACCAGGACATCTCGGTCTCGAGGTAGGCGTTCGGCGACCCGGTCGCGTGCGCGGCGATCAGCGGCCACGCGAACCCGGCGACCACCATCACGACGCCGGCGGCCACGACCCGCACGCGCTCCGCCACGGGGAACGCGTCGAGGGACCGGACCCCCTCGGTCCGACGCGCCCGGATCCACCGCACCAGCGCGACGACCCCGAGGACCAGCGGGATCGCCAGGGCTCCGGGCCGGGTGAACGCGGCGACGACCCCGAGCACCGTGAGGAGCCCGTACCGCCGACGGTCGAGCGCGAGGAGCGCCCCGAACACGAGGGCGAGGAACATGCTCTCGGCGTACCCGACCTGCAGCAGGAACGACAGCGGACCGCACGTGAAGAAGAACACCGCCCACATGGCCGCCGCCGACCCCGCACGGTCGCGGACGAGCCGGTGCAGCAGGTAGGTGGCGAGGAGTCCGGCGAGGAGTGCGATCGCCGGTGCGCCGACGTCGAACGGCACACCGGTCGACGCGGTCAGCATCCGGATCGTGAAGGGGAACGCCGGGAGGAACGCCCACGCGTTCTGCGCGACGTGGCCCGCGGAGTCGAGCGGCAGGGTCGTCGGGTACCCGTGCACCGAGATCTGCTCGTAGTACTGCCCGTCCCACGCCGTCAGGAAGTTGAGGAAGCCGTGGTCGTTGCCCCAGATCGCGTTCTCCGGCAGGGCGCGCCCGATGAGCGGGAACGCGAGCGCCAACCAGAACGTCGACACGATGCGCCCGCCGGTCCACACCAGGAGCACGGCGGCCCACGCCGGCAGGGCGGTCGCGAGGTCGAGGACACGGCGGCGTCCGCTCGCGATCGACTCCGTCAGGGTCCCGTCCAGGCGGTTCACCGCGGCGCTCCGCGGTGTTCGGGCATGGCAGAGGGCACGGTACGAGCGTAGACGGCGATTGCCTGGGTGTTCCTCACGGCTCGGCTCGGGAGGCGCGACTCGCGTTCTGCAGACCGGAACGAGCCCGACGGACGGCCGGGTCCGGCGCGGGGCGCTCACCTAGCCTGGGAGCGTCGTCCTCCGGCCGCGACGGCGCGGTCGGTGCCGTGGGCGACGTCCGACCGACCCCGATCGACACCGAGGAGCACCGTGCCGAACAAGACCGCCATCGTGACCGACAACGCGCCGAAGCCCGCCGGCCCGTACAGCCAGGGGATCGTCGCGAACGGCTTCCTCTACACCGCCGGCTTCGGTCCGCAGGACCCGGCCACGGGCGAGATCGCCGACGACGTCGCCGGTCAGACCGCCCAGGTGCTCGCGAACGTCGCCGCCGTCCTGGCCGAGCACGGCGCCACGCTCGACGACGTCGTGAAGTCGACCGTCCACCTCGAGCACTCCGACCGCGACTTCCCCGCCTTCAACGAGGAGTACGCCAAGCACTTCTCGCAGCCGTACCCCGTCCGCACCACGGTGCAGTCGCACCTGGCGAACATCCTCGTCGAGATCGACGTCGTCGCGGTGCTCCCGACGGCGGAGTGACCCGGCCGGCCCCGGCGTGATCGCTCGGCGTGCTCGCTGAGTGAAGCCTCATCGACCCCCGGTGCGCGCACCGCCCGGACGGCTCCACGTCGTCCGGCGGATGCCGGCACCGGGGGTCGCGTGCGTCAGGACGCCGTCGGTGAGCACCGGGACGCCCGCGACGAGGACGTCGTCGACGCCCTCGGCCAACAGCATCGGCTCGGCGTACGTCGATCGGGCACGGACGCGCTCGGGGTCGACGACGACGAGGTCGGCGATCCACCCGGGCGCGACGGCGCCGCGGTGCCCGAGTCCGAAGCGCTCGGCGGGCAGTGTCGACAGGTGCTGCTGGACCTCCCACCACGTGAGCAGGCCGGGCCGTGCGTAGTCCCCGAGGTACCGTGCGAAGGTGCCGTACGCACGGGGGTGCGGGTGCGTCCCGACGAAGATGCCGTCGGACCCGCCGGTGTGGCCGCCGGACCGGAACAGGTCCGCCAGCTGCTCGGGCGTCCGCGGGTGCGGCACCCGCATCACGACCGTGACCTGCAGGTCCGAGTCGACCAGGACGTCGAGCGCGAGGTCGACCGCGTCCGTCCCGGTGGCCGTGGCGGCCTCGGCGAGGGTGCGGCCCTGCAGCGCGTGGAACTCGGGCGCGGGGACGTGCGACAGCGTGATCTGCTCGGCCCAGCCCGGTCCGAGGTCGGCGCGCCCGAGGACCCGTTCGAGCACCGCGGCGCGGACGGCAGCGCGCCCGCCGTCCACTGCGAGCGCCCGGGCGAGGTCGTCGGTGCCCGGCCGGGCCAGGCCCGCGGGCAGGAGCAGCATCGACAGGATCGTGCAGCCGCGCGAGTACGGGTAGGCGTCGAACGACAGCGGGGCGCCCTGGGCCTCGGCGTGGGCGAGCTCCGCCAGCGCGAGGCCGACGGGAGCGTGGAGGTGCGAGACGTGGGCGCGGCCGCCGCCGGCGCGCACGATCCGGACGACCTCCTCGATGCCGGCGCCGGCGTTCGTCTCGTAGCCGCCGCGCATGTGGGTCACGTAGGTGCCGCCGGCGGCCGCGGACTCGGCGGCGAGGGCGGCGATCTCCGTGGTGCCGGCGTGGAGTCCGGGGACGTAGTCGAGGCCGGTCGCGAGCCCCACGGCGCCGTCCGTCATGCCCTGCCGCACGAGGGCGCGCATGGTGTCGAGCTGGCCGGGGTCGGCCGGGGCCGGGTCGTCGCCCGTGACCTCGTGCCGGACGGTGCCGGCCGGCACGAGGGTGGCGACGTTCAGCGCGGTCGTGCCGTCGTACGTCGCGAGCAGCCCCGCGATGCCGCCGCCGCGGTACGTCGGGTGGGGACCGTCGATCGCCGCGAAGTACCGTGCGGCGTAGGAGCCGTCGCCCGGTGCCGGACCGACGCCGTCCTGTCCGGTGACGATCGTCGTGACGCCCTGCCGGAGGAGGGCGAGCTGCACGCGCTCGTCGAACACGAGGGACCCGGCGTGGGAGTGCGCATCGACGAACCCGGGCATGACGAGCCGGCCGGTGCAGTCGACCACCGTGGCGTCGGCCCCGGCCCGGAGGCGCTCGCCCGGCCCGCCTCGCTCGGCGACCAGGCCGTCGCGGACGAGGACGTCCGATCGGTGGGCCGTGCCGTCGGTGTCGACGACCGAGCCGCCGGTGAGCAGGACCTCGGACGTCACCGTGCGAGCCCCGCGACGAGTCGTTCGGCGCGGGTGCGGAGGCCGTCCAGGTCGCCGGTCGTCAGGGCGTCACCGACGAGCGGCGAACCCAGGCCGACGGCGACGGCGCCGGCCGCCAGGTACTCGGACGCGTCCTCGACGCCGATGCCGCCCGTGGGGATGACGTCGACGAAGTCGAGCGGGGCGAGGACCTGCTTGAGGAATGCGGGGCCGCCGAGCTGTGCGGCCGGGAACACCTTGACCGCGCGCGCCCCGAGCTGCCAGGCGCGGACGATCTCGGTCGGGGTGGCGGCGCCCGGGTACCAGCCCAGACCACGCTCGTGCGCCCGTTCCCCGATGGCCGCGTCGAGGTGCGGGCTCACCGCGAACACGGCACCCGCGGCGGCGGCCTCGTCGAGCTGTCGTGGTTCGAGGACCGTGCCGACGCCGATCGACGCGCCCGTGCCGTAGCGCTCGGCGGCCCAGGCGATGCCCTCCCGCCAGCGGGGCGTGTTGGTCGTGATCTCGATCGCCCGGACCCCGGCGTCGACCAGTGTCGCGACGACGTCCTCGACGTGGTCACCCGTCCCGCCGCGCAGGATCGCGATCGCGGGGCCGGCGGCGTGCCGGTGCCGGACACGGGGAGCGGCGGACGGGTCGGTGCTGGTGGTGTTCGTCATGGTCTTCGTTCCTCGCCTCAGCGGTCGACGCGGTCGTGGACGGCGTGGTCGACGTCCGTGGGGGTGGTCGGGTCGTGCAGCGCGGCCGGGTCCGGGCGGCGCCAGTCGCTCTCGACCGTGCAGGCGAGCGCACCGGCGTCGGCGGCACGGTCGAGCGCCTCGGCCGTCGTGGCTCCGCCGAGGGTCGCCGCGAGCCAGCCCGCGACGAAGGCGTCACCGGCACCGACGGGGTCGACGACGCGCACCGGGGTCGCCGGGCGCCGCAGGAACGCACCGTCCACCGACGCCACCGCGCCCCGGGAGCCGAGCTTGACGACGGCACGACCCCGGCCGAGGGCGGCGAGCTCGTGCGCGAGCGTCTCGTCGTCGCCCTCGTCGTCGCCGAGTCCGAGCACGAGTCGGGCCTCGTCGTCGCCGGCGAAGACGATCGACGACCGTTCGGCGACGGCCCGGTAGCGGGCGCGGGCGGTCTCGGCGTCGATGAGCTTGGGCCGGTGGTTCACGTCGAAGGACACCGGGACCCCGGCGGCGTCCGCGCGGTCGAGCGCGGCCTGGACGGTGGCCCTGGCGTCCTCGGAGAGGGCGAGGGTGATGCCCGTGACGTGCAGGAGCGCTGCGCGTTCGACGGCGCTCGCCGGCAGGTCGCTCGCCCGCAGCGCCGACCCCGCCGAACCCCGGCGGTGGTAGGTCACCCGCGTGCGTCCGTCGGCCAGGCGCTCCTTCATCATGATGCCCGTCGAGCGGTCCGGGTCCGGCACCGCGACGACGTCGACGCCCGCGCTCCGGACGTCGCGCGTCACGCGGTCCCCGGCGGGGTCGGTGCCGACGCGGCCGATCCACGTCGTCGGGACGCCGGCGCGCACGAGGCCGATCGCGACGTTGCTCTCGGCTCCGCCGGTGTCGACCCGCATGTGCTCGAGGTCCGGGACGGCACCCGTGTCCCCGCCGGTGAGGAGCAGCATCGTCTCCCCGAAGGTCAGGACGCGGCCGGTCACCGGGTGCCCTTCGCCAGGGCGAGCTGGGCGGAGGAGGAGCCGAGCGCGACCGAGATCTCCAGCGCGGTCCGGACGACGCGGTCGCCGAGTTCGCGGACGGCCGCGGCGGGGAACCGGGAGGCGAGCCCCGAGATGCTCATCGCGCCGACGACCTGGTTCGCGTGGTCGAGCACGGGCGCGGCGACGCAGCGGATGTCGGGCTCGTTCTCGCGGTCGTCGATGCCGTAGCCACGGCCGTGCGTCCGGTCGATCTCGGCGCGCCAGCGGTCGTCGTCCACGATGGAGTGCTCGGTCATCGCCGTGGCCGGTTCCGCGAGCACCCGGTCGAGCAGCTCCGGCTCGCCGAACGCCACCATCGCCTTGCCCGAGGCCGTGTTCCGCATCGGCAGTCGGTTGCCGATCCGCGAACCCATCCGGACCGTGCCGCGCGTCTCGACCTTGTCGACGTAGACGATGTCGGTGCCGTCCGGGACGACGAGGTGGCAGGTGAGCCCCGTGCGTTCCGCGGTCCGCCGGAGGAACGGGGCTGCGGCGGCGCGGAGGTCGATGCCCTCGAGGTAGCTCTGCCCGAGCAGCAGCGCCCCGAGCCCGAGGGTGAAGCCGGCGTCCGGGGTACGGCGCAGCAGGTCGTTCTCGAGCATCGGGGCGGTCAGCCGGAGCACGGTCGACTTCGAGGTGCCGAGCTCCGCGGCGAGCACGGTCAGCGACACCGACGGCTCGCCGTTCCGGGTGCGGTCGGCGATGCGGTCGAGCAGCCGCAGCCCGCGTCGGAGCGACAGGGCGGCGTTCCGTGCCGGAGCGTCCTCGGTGGAGGGGGCGACAGGGGTCGTGGCGCGCATCAGAACCACGTCGCGATCGTGTCGAGGACGGTCTCGTCGTCGTCGATGACGGTCACCTGGCGCCACTTGTCGAAGACGGTGCACGGGTGCGAGATGCCGAACACGACGACGTCGCCGGGCGTGAGCGCGAGTGCCCCGTCCGCCAGCGCGAGGTAGCAGTGCTGGTCGTCGAGGCGGGTGACGGTGACCGCCCCGGGGTCGGGTGCGACGGGGACGACGCCAGCCGCGCCTCCTGGGCCGACGTGTCGGACGGAACGGACCACCGGCAGCCCCTCGTCGAACGAGATGTCCCGCTTGCCGACCGCGACGAGCGCGAGCCCGGGCTCGGGGCACGACGTGACGCGTCCCCAGACCTCGATCGCGGCCAGGAGCGAGCCCTCGTCGGGGTGGCGGCCGAAGGGGGTGCGCTCGGCGTAGAAGCCGTCGTCGTGCGTGAGGGACGCGCCGGACCGGAGCAGCACGTCGAGGCCGTCGGGGCGGGTGGCGACCGCGTCGACCACGCCGTCGAACCAGGCGCTGCCGCCCATGCTGAGCAGGGCGCGCGGGGCCTCGACCAGCGGTCGGACGGCTGCCGCGACGGCGAGCACCCCCTCGACGTAGGCGCGGGCGGCGCGCACGTCGGGCAGGCCGCCCTCGTACCCGGCGACGCCTCGAAGCGAGAGCCCCCGGTCGTGGGCGAGCTGTGCGAGGTCCCGTGCCTGCTGTGCGGTGCGGACGCCGGTGCGACCGCCGGGGAACCCGACCTCGACGACCACGTGCAGGTCGCCGTCGACCGCGTCCTGCGCCGCGCGGCCGGCCTCGACCCCGGCGGGGGAGTCGACCCAGCAGAGGACGTCGGCGTCCGGGTCGGCGGCGCGGCGGGAGGCGAGCCAGGCGAGACCGGTGGGGTCGAGGACCTCGTTCGCGACGACGATCCGGTGGATGCCGTGCTCCCACGCGACCATCGCCTGCTGGACCGAGGCGACGGTGACGCCCCAGGCGCCGGCGGCGATCTGTCGTGCGGCCAGCGCCGGGGCCATGTGCGTCTTCATGTGCGGCGCGAAGAGCAGACCGTGCCGCTCGACGTACGCCTGCATCACGGCGGTGTTGTTCGCCAGTGCCGACTCGCGGAGGGTCATCACCGGCAGGTACGCGTGCTCGAGGACGTGCCGGCGTGCCGGTGCTGCCGGGTCGGGCGCGCCCTTCGTGGTGACCGTGCCGGGTGTGGTCGTCATCGATCCTCCTGTGCGTCTGCGGTGCCTCCACGCTCCCGGTGGCCGGGTGTCCGGGGCAACGCGCTCGTCCTCCTCATTCTGCGGTGCAGAACACCACCCCGTCAGCGCCGTCCCCGGACGTCACGGAAACCGATCGGGCATAGCATTTGTCCTGCCATGACGACGACGATGACGACACGACGACGGGGGAGCACCGCGGTGGCCGTGCTCGTCGCAGGGACCTTCTTCATGGAGCTCCTCGACGGCACCATCCTGGCCACGGCCGCTCCCGCGATGGGTCGGGACCTCGGCGTCGACTCGGCGGCCATCGGCGTGGCGATCACGGCGTACCTGGTCACCCTCGCCGTGTTCATCCCCGTCAGCGGATGGTTGACCGACCGGATCGGTTCGCGGACGGTGTTCGCCGGCGCGATCGTCCTGTTCACCGTGGCGTCGGGGCTGTGCGCCCTGTCCACCGGGCTCGTCGACCTGACGATCTGGCGCATCGTGCAGGGGCTCGGCGGCGCGCTGATGGTCCCCGTCGGGCGGCTCGTCGTCCTGCGGAGCGCCGGACGCGAGCAGCTCGTCACGGCCATCGCGATCCTGACCTGGCCGGCCCTCGCCGCGCCGATCATCGCGCCGTTCGTGGGCGGCGTGCTCGTCGACACCCTGACGTGGCACTGGATCTTCCTCATCAACATCCCGCTCGGGGTCATCGCGTTCGTCGCCGCGCTCGTCCTCGTGCCGCAGGAGCGGGCGTCCGAGCGGGTGCCGTTCGACTGGTTCGGGTCGCTGCTCGCCTGCTTCGGCCTCGGGTCGCTCGTGGTCATGGCGTCCCTGCTCGCCCTGGACCGCGTGCCCGTCCTGGCGGTCGTGCTCTCCGGCGTCGTCGGGGCGGCCGGCTGCTGGCTGGCGATCTGGCACTTCCGTCGGGCGCCGCACCCGATCATGGGGCTCGACTCGTTCCGGCTCGAGACCTTCCGGGTGTCGCACGCCGGCGGCAGCCTGTTCCGCCTGGCCGTCTCCGCCGTGCCGTTCGTCCTGCCGCTGCTGTTCCAGGACGCGTGGGGGTGGAGCGCCGTGCTCGCCGGGTCCGCCGTGCTGTGGGTCTTCGTCGGCAACCTCGGCATCAAGCCCATGACGACGCCGTTCCTCCGCTGGTTCGGGTACCGGCCGGTGATCATCGTGTCGAGCGCGGTCGCGGCGCTGAGCGTCGTCGCGATGGCGTTCATGACCGAGGACACCCCGTTCTGGCTCCTCGCCGTGCTCCTCGTCGTCAGCGGTGCGGCGCGGTCGGTGGGTTTCACGGCCTACAACACCATCGCGTTCGCCGACGTCGAGCAGGCGGACATGACCCCGGCGAACACGCTCTCGTCGACCCTGCAGCAGACCGCCGCCGGGTTCGGTGTCGCGGTCGGCGCCGTGGTCATCCGGGCCGCGTCGGGCCTCGGTGGATCCGGTCCGTACGACGCCGCGTTCTGGGTCATCGCCGCCCTGCTCGTCGTCGCCTGCGTCGAGGGCGTCCTGATGAGCCGTACAGCCGGCGAGACCATCCGCCCCGCCCGTCGCGTCCGGGCCTGAGCGCGCATCGTCCGTTTTCCCCGCGGTCACACGCACGAAACCGAGGCCGCGCTACAGTCTCAGCAACAGTCCGCGAACGCCGAGTACGGTTGCCGCGGCAGGGCGACCGGAAACGCCCGGAACAGGAAGGCAGCATGGCCGCGCCAGAGCAGCAGGGGACGATCACAGCCGAGACGGCCGTGGAACCGACCGGGTTGCGCGTCGTCAGCTACAACCTCCGCGAGCACACCGCGAACGGCGAGCTCGCCTCCCTGGCTGAAGCGTCCCAGGCCGACGTCATCTGCGTGCAGGAGTGCGACAGCAACGACCTCGCCCCCTCGATCGCCGGCCTCTCCCTCGCCGCGTCGACCAAGGCGAACCGGCTCGGCCTCGCGATCTACAAGCGCGACGACCGGTTCGAGGTCGAGGACTTCAGCATCCACTCCCTGCAGAAGTCGCTGCACGACCGGGTCCTCGCGCCCGCGCACGAGCGCCTGATCGCGATGCACCTGCGCGACAAGGAGGTCGACGCCGAGGTCATCGTCGCGTCCTTCCACGCCTCACCCCTCACCGCCACGAACTCGCTGCGCCGCAAGCAGATCGAGGCCGCGCACCAGTTCGTCCGCGAGCTCTCGAACGACGCCCCGGCGATCATGGTCGGCGACTTCAACTACCCCTGGTTCCAGACGAACCTGCGCCGGAAGATCGAGCAGCACGGGTTCGCGCTGTCGCTCTCCGACCAGCCGACGTACCTGCGCTACCGCAAGTTCACGGGGCACTTCGACTTCGCCACGAGCGTGGGGCTGCACATCGCCGGCGTCGAGACCCTGCCGGCGGGCATCTCCGACCACCGGCCGATCCTGGTGCGTGCGCACTACGAGCACCCGGGCGCGACGGGCACCGTCGCCACGGTGGAGTCCCCGGCCGCCTGACGCGCCCACCGAGGTCGCGCAACACGCCGCACGTGGGTCGCCGAGGTCGCACGAACTGCCGCGCGCTCGATGCAGGGACGGCAGGACGTGCGACCTCGGCCCGCGCGGTGACGGACGCACGCACAGGAGGCGCGGTGCCGGTCTCGTGGACCGGCACCGCGCCTCCAGGCTGTCGCGGTCGCAGGACATGCCGCCAGCGTGACGCCGAGGTCGCACGACGTGCCGCTGCGCGGTGCGGACGGCGGCACTTCGTGCGACCTCGGCCCCGCCCGGCGCGCGCGGGCGCGCGGGCGCGCGGGGCGCCCCGCGCGTCAGCGACGCAGGGTCGCCCGCGCCAGCCGGTTGCCGATGAACTGGCCGAGCTGCACGATGATGACGATCGCCGCCACCGACACGTACACGATCCACCAGTCGTACCGCTGCGACCCGTACGTGATCGCGTACTCGCCGAGCCCACCGCCACCGATCAACGCCCCCTGCGCCGTCATGTCGACGATGCCGATGTAGATGAACGTGTAGCCGAGGATGAGCGGTCCGAGGCCCTCGGGGATGAGGACCGTGAGCAGGATCGACAGCGGGTGCGCTCCCGATGCCCGTGCCGCCTCGACGACGCCGGGGTCCACCGACAGCAGGTTCTGCTCGACGATCCGGGACACCGCGAACGACGCCGCGAGCGAGATCGCGAAGGTCACCGCGGGGACGCCGATCGTGGTCTGCACGACCACGCGGGAGAGCGGGGCGATCGCCGCCAGGAAGATCACGAACGGGATCGGCCGGACGAGGTTCACGACCACGTTGATGATCGTGTAGGCGGCCCGGTTGCCGAGCAGGTTACCCGGGCGGGTGGCGTACAGCGCGAGGCCGAGCGCCAGGCCGATGATGCCGGCGATGACGAGCGACACCAGGGACATCACGATCGTGTCGCGGATGGACGCGACGAAGACGTCGAACGTGTCGATCACGCTCTGGAACGAGTTGTTCACGCTGCGCCCTCCTCGTCGGTGGTGATGCGCGCGGCACGGAGGGCCGCGACGGCCGCGTCGATCTCGGACGGACGGGCCGCGGTCAGCTCGTAGGTGAGCGACCCGATCCGGCGTTCCCGGATCTCGCCGACCCCGCCGTAGACGAGCTCGGCGGTCACCCCGGCGGAGCGGAAGACCTGGTCGATGCGGTTCTGCAGCCCGGCCTCGTCGGTGATCTGGACCGTGACGAGGCGACCGGGGTGCCGTTCGCGCAGCCGCGCGACGGTCTCCGCCGAGGGCCGGTCGTGCAGAGCGGTCCGGACGAAGCGCTGGGCCGCGCCGGTCTGCGGGTTCGCGAACACGTCGTAGACGTCCCCGACCTCGACGACGCGCCCCTGCTCCATGACGGCGACGCGGTCGGCGATCTGTCGGACGGCGTCCATCTCGTGCGTGATGACGATGATCGTGACGCCGAGCTCCTTGTTCACCCGGCGGAGGAGCCCGAGGACCTCGGACGTGGTCTCGGGGTCGAGCGCGCTGGTCGCCTCGTCGGCGAGGAGCAGGTCGGGCGACGCCGCGAGCGCCCGGGCGATCCCGACGCGCTGCTTCTGCCCACCGGAGAGCTGTTCGGGGTAGGCGTACGCGCGGTCGAGGAGCCCGACGAAGTCGAGCAGCTCGGCGACCCGGCGGTCCCGTTCCTCCTTCGGCACGCCCGCGACCTTGAGCGGGTACGCGACGTTGCCGGCGATGGTGCGGGACCGGAAGAGGTTGAACTGCTGGAAGATCATCCCGATGTTGCGCCGTGCCGTCCGGCGGTCCCGCTCGGGCAGCGCCGTGAGCTCGTTGCCGGCGACCGTCACCGACCCGGACGAGGGCAGCTCGAGTGCGTTGACGAGCCGGACGAGCGTGGACTTGCCTGCACCGGAGTACCCGATGACGCCGAGGACCTCGCCCTGGTGCACGTCCAGGGAGACGTCCTCGACGGCCACCACGGTCTCGCCGGTGTCGGCGCGGCGGTAGTGCTTCGAGACGCCGCGGAGTTCGACGAGGACCGGCACTACTGCTTGGCCGCCTTCGCGTCCTGCTCGACCTTCGCGAGTTCCTCTTGCAAGGAGGACGCGCTCTCGTCGCGGCTGACCGCCTCGGGCAGGTCCTTCTTGAAGACCTTCTGCACGGACTCGTCCTGGAAGAGCTTCGCGAGGTCGAGGTAGGTCGTGTTGTCCTTGTCGGCGTTGCGCACGGCGAAGACGTTGACGTACGGTGCCGCGCTCGCGCTCGAGGGGTCGTCCTGGTAGATCGCGTCGGAGATCGGCAGGCCGGCGGCGGTGGCGTAGTTGTTGTTCACCACGGCGGCCGCGACCGAGCCCTGCTGCAGGGCGTTCGCCGTCTGCGAGGCGTTCAGCGGCTGGACGTCGACCTTCGACGACTCGATGTCGGTGGTCGTCGAGAAGGCCGACCCGCCGTCCTTGAGCGTGACGAGCTTCGCCGCCTGCAGGATGAGCAGCGCGCGGGCTTGGTTGATCGAGTCGTCCGGGATCGCGACCTTGGCGCCCTCGGGCAGGTCGGCGACGTCGTCGTACTTCGTCGCGTAGAGCGGCAGCGGGTAGACGGCCGTCGAGCCGATCGGCTGCAGGTCGTCGTTCGAGGTGACGTTGTAGTCGGCCAGGTACTGGATGTGCTGGAACTGGTTGAGGTCCAGCTGCTTGTCCTTGAGCGCCGGGTTCGGCAGCGAGTAGTCCGAGAAGTTCGTCAGCTTGACCGTCACGTTGAGCTTCGACTTCGCGAGCTTCGTGTAGGTGCTCCAGTACGAGAGCGACTTGTCCGCGACGCCGATCGTGACGGTCTTCGGCGAACCACCGGCGGCAGCGCCGTCGTCGGACCCGCCGGAGCGGACGGCGCCGACGATGAGGGCGACGACGATCGCGACGACGACCACCGCGGCGGCGATGATCCAGCCGATCGGGCGCTTGCCCTTCGGCTTCTCGGGCAGAGCGGGTGCAGCGGACATGACGGAGCTCCTCGTGGGCAGTGCTGTGGGGGTCCGCGGTGGTCCGCGGCGTGCAGTCGAGTGTGACGGGCAGCCAGGCACGGTGCGAGTTCCGTTCCGCCGTGTTACATCCCTGTCACACGGTTCATTGGTTCACTCGGTACGTGCGCAGTCTCGAACTCGTCCTCGATCCGTCGTCGGACACCGCCGTGCGCGCCGCGTGGGACGCGCTGGTCCGTGCGGACCTGCCGAGCCTCGGACGGTCGGACACCAACAGCCCCCACGTCACGCTGGCCGCGGGCGACGACCTCCGGATCCCGAGCGGGTTCGACGTGCCGGTGCCGTCGCGGCTGCGGCTCGGTGGCGTCCTGCTGTTCCCCGCGGGACCCGGGCGCTCGGTGCTCGCCCGGGCGGTGGTCGTCGACCCAGCGCTCGCCGCGTTCCACGAGGCGGTGCACCGGGCGTCCCCGGGAGGCGTCGAGACCACGTCGCCGGGGGCGTGGTCGCCGCACCTGACGTTCGCGCGACGGGTCCGGGACGAGGACCTCGGTGCGGCTGTCGCGGCGCTCCGCGGGACCCCGCTCCCCGATCTCGTGGTCGGTGGCGTGCGGTTCTGGGACGGAGAGTCCAGGACCGTCACGTCGATCGGGTGAAGCGGGCACGGCTCACGTCCGCGTCGTGACGATGGCCCAGGAGGCGCGGCTCACGTCCCCAGGACCCGCTCGCCGAACGACGACGCGAACGTCCGCTCCGGGTCGGCCGCCGCGACCAGGTCGCGGAAGTCGGCCAGCCGCGGGTACAGCCCGGCGATGGCGGCCGCGTCGAGGGAGCTCATCTTGCCCCAGTGCGGTCGTCCGTCGAACGGTGCGAGGAGCGCCTCGAGGTCCGGGAGCAACGCGGCCACCTCGACCGGGTGCTTCTGCCACGTGAACGCGATGCAGAGCACGTCCTCGCCCTGCGTCGGGCTCAACCAGAACGGGTCCGCCGCCATCGTGCGGAGCTCGCAGACGTGCAGGTGCGGCTGGATGCGGGCGGCCATGGTCCGGACGGCGTCGAGCGCCGCACCCGCGTGCCGGAGGGGGACGAAGTGCTCGCTCTGCACCTCGGAGCCGTGGCTCGGCACGGAGTCGATCGGGAAGTGCGGCAGCCGGTCCCACCACGGCCCGACCGAGCCGTCCCGGGCGGTGTGGTGTCCGTCGCCGGGCGAGCCGGGCAGCCGGGGCGCGCCGAACAGCTCGTCCGGGACGGCCACGTCGTCGTCGCCGTCCGGCACGCGCGACTTCAGCAGGACCTCGCTCACCGTGTCGCCGAACACCGTGTACGAGCAGACGGACGTCGCGGCGGCGTGGACCTCGGCGACGTGGGCGGTGAAGGTGTCCCACGGGATCGGCCCGTAGGTGTCCTGGCGCATCCGGTAGCTCGGCTGGACGTCGAGCGTGACCCGGGTGAGGACGCCGAGCAGGCCGAGGTGGAGCACGGCGCCGTCGAACGCCGGGTCATCGCGGTCGATCGTCCGTGCGGACCCGTCGGGCCCGAGCACCTCGAACGACCGGACCGCGGTGCTCAGCGACCCGAGTGCGGTGCCGGAACCGTGTGTCCCGGTCGCGATGGCGCCGGCGATCGAGATGTGGGGGAGCGACCCCGTGTTGTGCAGCGCGAACCCGGCGCGGTCGATCTCGGGCGCGACGACGCCGTAGCGGGTACCGGCGCCCATCGTGACCGTCCGCCGCACGGCGTCGACTGCGAGGTCGGTCGGGATCCCGGTGAGGTCGAGCAGCACGCCGGGGGCGTCCGGGGCGTCGTTGAACGAGTGCCGGGTGCCGAGACCGTGCACCCGGGTCGACCGGGCGACGATCTCGGCGGCCTCGTCGATCGACGACGGGCGGAGGACCCGTTCGGCCGTGTAGGTGACCGTGCCGGACCAGTTCAGCTCGCTCGTCGTCGACCGCATGACGCCCACGATGCCACGCGCACCCCGGCGCGTGCGGTTCCGGTCAGTGCATCGACGGTGCGGGGGCACCGTCCGGGGTCGCCGGGCGACGCACGAGGGAGCACATCACGATCCCGAACAGCGAGATCACCGCGCCGACGAGGAACGCCGTCCGCACGCCGGAGGCCGTGGCCTCGGCGAGGCCCGCGGCGCCGCTGCCGGCCGCCGCACCCGAGGCACCGATGGTGAGGAGCGTGACGAACAGCGCCGTGCCGGCGGCTCCGGCCAGCTGCTGCGCCGTACCGAGGACCGCGCTGCCGTGCGAGTAGAGCTTCGGGGGCAGCCCGCCGAGCGCCGCGGTGAACAGCGGCGTGAAGGTGAGGGCGAGCCCGATGCTCAGGACGACGTGGGCGCCGAGGACGAACCACACGCTGGTGTCGACGCCGACGGTCGAGAGCGCCCAGAGGACGGCGCTGACGATGATCGAGCCCGGGATGAGCAGGACCCGCGGACCACGGCGGTCGTAGACGCGACCGACGATCGGGGACAGCAGCCCCATGATGAGGCCGCCGGGCAGCAGGAGCAGGCCGACGTTCAGGACGTCGAGTCCGAGGACCCGCTCGAGGTAGATCGGCAGCAGGATCAGCGTGCCGAACATCGCCATGAAACTCAGGCCCATCGCGACGATCGGGACGGTGAAGCCCTTCGTCTGGAAGGTGCGGAGGTCGAGCAGGGCGCGGTCCGCACGCTGCAGCCGGGTCTGTCGGAACACGAACAGGGCGAGGGCGAGGGCGCCGACGACGAGGGAGACGATCGGCACGAGCGGCCCGGTGGTGCCGGCCTCGCCGATGCTCGAGAGGCCGTAGACGATGCCGCCGAACGCGAAGGCGGACAGCACGACCGAGAGCACGTCGAGCGGGGCCTTGCGGGGCGTCGACACGGTGCGGACCTTGACCATGCCGAGGATCAGCGCGGCGATGGCGATGGGCAGCACGAAGCCGAAGAGCCAGCGCCACG
Organism: Curtobacterium sp. YR515; assembly: GCF_900113095.1. Lineage (NCBI taxonomy): Bacteria > Bacillati > Actinomycetota > Actinomycetes > Micrococcales > Microbacteriaceae > Curtobacterium > Curtobacterium sp. YR515. The sequence continues at coordinate 352,463 of NZ_FOOD01000003.1, forward strand.
AGAACGCGTTGAGGATGAGGCCGGAGATGGTCGGACCGATCGCCGGGGCGACGGAGATGACGATCGAGATGTTGCCCATCACACGGCCGCGGTGCGCCGGTTCGATGAGCGTGAGGACCGTCGTCATGAGCAGCGGCATCATGATCGCGGTCCCGCTGGCCTGCACGATGCGCCCGAGCAGCAGCATCGAGAACCCGGGCGCGAGCAGCGCGATCAGGGTGCCGGCCGAGAACAGGCTCATCGCCCAGACGAACACCGGCCGGGTGTTGAAGCGCTGCAGCAGGAACCCGGTGATCGGGATGACGACCGCCATGGTGAGCAGGAAGCCCGTGGTGAGCCACTGGCCGGTCGCGGCGCTGATGTCGAGGTCGTCCATGAGCCGCGGGAGCGCGACACCCATGATCGTCTCGTTGAGGATCACGACGAACGCCGAGACGAGCAGCAGCCCGATCACGAGTCGGGTCTCGCCGGCGGAGGGCTGCGCGACGCTCCCGGTGCGGGGTGCGGAATCGACGGCCTGGGTCATGCGGGGCTCCTGGTGGATCACGACTGGTGGAACGAGGGGGCGCCATGGGCGCAGACAGGGCAACCGCCTGAGTGGATTCGATTATTCCGCTTCGGTCCGACATCCGTCGACGTCGGGCGGCGACCGGGTCAGTGCAGGATCGCGAAGCCGTCGACGTCGCCGTGCGGCACCACCGCGCGGCAGGTCACGTCGGTGACCTCGGCGGACGGCGGGCCGGTCCGGATGAACGTCATCAGGGCGTCGACCGCGGGGGCCGGACCCTCGGCCTCGACCTCCACCGTGCCGTCGAACAGGTTCCGGGCGTACCCGGCGAGTTCGAGCCCGTCGGCCTTCCGTGCGGTCCAGTACCGGAAACCGACCCCCTGGACCGTCCCCGACACGACGGCGTGCATCCTCGTCACCGTAGTCATGCGGCTCAATGTAGGCGCGCGGTCCGACCAGGAGTTTTCGACGCTGTTTCCGTCTCGTGAAACCCGGTGATAGTGTCATCCCAACCCGAACACTTCGAGTCATCATGACACTTACTCCTGAGCTCCCCATCCGCGTCGCGGTCTCCACCGTGATCGTGGCGCTGCGCCCGCACCCGGACACCGGGGCGCCGGCGCTGTGGATGCCACTCGTGCGTCGGGTGGCCGAGCCGTACGAGGGCGCGTGGGCGCTCCCCGGCGGTTGGGTGCGGCCGGACGAGGGGCTCGAGGACTCCGCCGCGGCCCGCCTCCGCGAGACCACGAACGTGCAGCCGCGCTACCTCGAGCAGCTCTACGCCTTCGGTGACGTCGACCGCTCGCCGAGCCGCGTCGTGTCGATCGTGTACTGGGCCCTGGTCCACCCGGACGAGGCGAGCTCGGTCCCCGACGACTGGAACGTGCGGTGGTTCCTCGCCGACGAACACCCGCCGCTCGCCTTCGACCACGACCGGATCGTCGCGTACGCGCTCTGGCGGCTCCGCAACAAGATGTCGTACTCCCGGATCGCCCAGGCGTTCCTGGGGGACCGGTTCACCCTCGCCGAACTCCGCGGGGTGTACGAGGCGGTGCTCGGGCGTGCGCTCGACCCCGCGAACTTCCGTCGCCAGGTCGAGAAGACCGACGCGATCCTGCCGACGGACGAGACCACGAGCGGGGACCGGCACCGTCCGGCCCGGCTGTACCGCTCGAACCCCGACCTGGCCTACGCGGACAACGGTCCGCTGCAGCAGGGCAAGAAGCCGTAGAACCGAAGGAACACCCGTGTCCATCGCCACCACCATCGAACTGATCTCCAACGGTCAGGCCGCCGGCAGCACCTGCACGCCCGACCTGGCGATGCCGACGTGGGACTTCGACTCCCGGCCCGGCTACGGCCCCGGCTCGTCGATGTCGGACGTCATCCCGACATCGGCACCCCGGCAGGGCGTCATCCCGGACGAGTACCGGAACGCCCCGGACGACGAGCTGCACGAACGCATCGAGCGGGCGAAGGCCACCCTCGGCGACCGCGTCGTGGTCCTCGGGCACTTCTACCAGCGCGACGAGGTCGTGCGGCACGCGGACTTCCTCGGCGACTCGTTCCAGCTCGCGAACGCCGCGCTGACGAAGCCCGACGCCGAGGCCATCGTGTTCTGCGGCGTGCACTTCATGGCCGAGACCGCGGACATCCTCGCCCGCGACGACCAGCGCGTGATCCTGCCGAACCTCGCCGCGGGCTGCTCGATGGCCGACATGGCCGACATCGACAGCGTCGAGGCGGCGTGGGCCGAGCTCGAGCAGGTCTACGGCACCGAGCCCGACGCCGACGGCCGCGTGCCGGTCATCCCCGTCACGTACATGAACTCCGCCGCCGACCTCAAGGCGTTCTGCGGGCGGCACGGCGGCATCGTGTGCACGTCGTCGAACGCCGCGACCGTCCTCGAGTGGGCGTTCGAGCGGGGGCAGCGCGTGCTCTTCTTCCCCGATCAGCACCTCGGCCGGAACACCGCCAAGGCGATGGGCATCAGCACCGACCTCATGCCGATGTGGAACCCGCGGAAGCCCCTCGGCGGCAACGACGAGCAGACCCTGCAGGACGCCAGGGTCGTCCTCTGGCACGGCTTCTGCTCGGTGCACCGCCGCTTCACCGTCGACCAGATCGACCAGGCCCGTCGTGAGCACCCCGGTGTGCAGGTCATCGTGCACCCCGAGTGCCCGATGGCCGTCGTCGACGCCGCCGACCACGCCGGCAGCACCGACCTCATCCGGAAGACCGTCGCGGCCGCCACCGAACCGACCACGTTCGCGATCGGCACCGAGATCAACATGGTGAACCGGCTCGCCGCCGAGTACCCGCAGCACACGATCTTCTGCCTCGACCCGGTGGTGTGCCCCTGCTCGACGATGTACCGGATCCACCCCGGCTACCTCGCCTGGGTCCTCGAGGCGCTCGTGCGCGGCGAGGTCCTCAACGAGATCGTCGTGCCGGCGGACGTCCAGGCCGACGCCAAGGTCGCACTCGAGCGCATGCTCGCCGCCCGACCCACGGTCTGACCGTGCACGTCGTCATCGTCGGCTCCGGCATCGCCGGACTCACCGCAGCGATCCGCGCGAGTGCCCGTCACGACGTCACCCTGGTGACGAAGGGCGCGCTCGCCGACGGCGCGACGGCGTACGCGCAGGGAGGCGTCGCCGTCGCGCTCGGCGCCGACGACTCCGCGTCGCTCCACCAGGCGGACACCCACGTGGCGGCAGCGGGCAGCGCCGACGCCCGCGCCGTCGAGGTGCTCTGCACCGACGGCCCTGCGCGGGTGCGGGATCTGCTGTCGCTCGGCGTCCCCTTCGACCGCACCACCGACCCGACGAGCCTCGACCGGTACGGCGACGACCTGGCCCGCGGGCGCGAGGCAGCGCACGGCCGGTGGCGCGTCGTCCACGCGGACGGCGACGCGACCGGGGCCGCCATCGAGCGCACCCTCATCGCCGCCCTGCACCGCCGGCACGTCACCATCCTCGAACGGACCTGCCTCGTCGACCTCGTGGTCCGGGACGGCTCGGTCGTCGGGGTCGACGTCCTCGACCTCCTCGGCGAGCCCCGGCGGATCGACGCGGACGCCGTCGTGCTCGCGTCCGGTGGCGCCGGGCACCTGTTCCGCGAGACCACCAACCCGCTCGTCGCGACGGGCGACGGGCAGGCAGCCGCCTGGCGTGCCGGTGCCGTGCTGGCCGACCTGGAGTTCGTGCAGTTCCACCCGACCCGCCTCGCGGTCCCCGGCGGCGGGCTCGTCTCCGAGGCGGTCCGCGGCGAGGGAGCGGTGCTCCGTGACGCACGAGGGCACCGCTTCATGGTGGACGTCCACCCCGACGCCGAGCTCGCCCCCCGCGACGTCGTCGCCCGGGGCATCGCGGCCGCCGTCCGGGAGCAGGACGGAGAGCCCGTGCTCCTCGACGCGACCGGCCTCGACCCCGCCTTCCTCGTCCGGCGCTTCCCCGGGCTCAACCGCGCCACCCGGTCCGCCGGCTTCGACTGGACCCGCGAGGGCGTCCCCGTCTCCCCGGCCGCGCACTACTCGATGGGCGGGGTCGCCACCGACGCCGAGGGACGGACGAGCCTGCCCGGCCTCCTCGCGATCGGCGAGGTCGCCTGCACGGGCGTCCACGGCGCCAACCGGCTCGCGTCGAACTCGCTGCTCGAAGGACTCGTCTTCGCGGTCCGCGCAGCGGACGCGCTCGACGTGCCGCGACCCGGCAGACTCCGCCTGCGCGGCGACGCGGGTCTCCCCGTCACCAGCGTGCCGAGTGCGACCGACGTGATCCGCGCCTCCCGTCCCCTGCTGCCAGGAGGCGCGGCTCGACCCACCGACGCCGCCGACGTCCGCCAGGCGGTCCAGTCCGTCATGACGGACCGGGTCGGGCTCCTCCGCGACGCGAGCGGTCTCGCGAGCGCACGACGCGACCTGGCAGCCCTCGTCGCGCCCGAGCCGACCGGCGTCCGTGACCTCGAGGACCGGGCACTGCTCGACCTCGCCCGGGTCACGGTGCTCGCCGCCGAGGCCCGGACCGAGTCCCGTGGGGCCCACGCCCGCACCGACCACCCCGACACCGATCCAGCAGCCCCCGCGTCGACCGCGTGGGTCGCCCAGCACACCGCCGTCCCGCAGGAGGTACCCGCATGACCGTCGACCCCGGAACGATCCCCCCGCACGCCCTCCGACGCGTCATCGACACCGCGCTCGAGGAGGACGCCCCCTGGGGCGACGTCACGAGCGAGACGCTCATCCCCGCAGACGCCACGGCGACCGCGACCCTGGCGGCGCGCGAGCCCGGCGTCCTCAGCGGGGGCGACGTGTTCGTCGCCGTGATGCACGCGGTCGACCCGACGATCGACGCGGTCCTGCACGTGCCGGACGGCAGCCGGTTCACCGCGGGCGACGTCCTCGCAACAGTGAGCGGTCCCGCCCGGTCGGTCCTCCGTGCCGAGCGGGTCGCACTGAACCTCGCCCAGCGGATGTCCGGCATCGCCACGGCGACCGCGACCTACGTGGCGGCCGTCGCCGGCACCCGTGCCCGGATCGTCGACACCCGCAAGACCACGCCCGGTCTGCGGGCACTGGAGCGGTACGCCGTGCGGTGCGGCGGCGGGCACAACCACCGGACCTCGCTGTCCGACGCCGTGCTCGCGAAGGACAACCACCTCGCCGTGCTCCTCGCCGGCGGTATCGGCATCGGGGACGCGATCGCCGCGGCCCGCGAGCGGCTCGGGCACACCGTCCACCTCGAGGTCGAGGTGGACCGCATCGACCAGATCGAGCCCGTCGTGGCGGCCGGCGTCGACACGATCATGCTCGACAACTTCACCACCGACCAGCTCGAGGCCGGCATCCAGGTCGTCGCCGGGCGAGCCCTCGTCGAGGCCTCCGGCGGGGTGTCCCTCGACACCGTCGCCGCGATCGCCGCCACCGGTGTCGACGTGATCTCCGTCGGGGCGCTCACCCACTCGGCGCGGGCACTCGACCTCGGGCTCGACGTCGACGTGGCCGTCGGCGTCTGACGTGTTCTACCTGGACCGCGCGGCCACGACGCCCGTGCGCCGCGAGGTGCTCGAGGCGATGTGGCCGTACCTCACCGGGACCTTCGGCAACCCGTCCTCCGCGCACGGGGTCGGCGACGCCGCAGCCCGGGGCCTCGCCGACGCCCGCGCCACCGTCGCCGCGGTGCTCGGGTGCCGCCCGGCCGAGGTCGTGTTCACCACCGGCGGGACCGAGGGTGCGAACACCGCCGTGAAGGGCATCGCCCTGGCGTCCCCGCGCGGTCGCCACGTCGTCACCAGCGCGATCGAACACGAGGCGGTGCTCGAGAGCTGCCGGTACCTCGAACGGTTCCACGGGTTCGACGTCACGGTCCTGCCGGTCGACCGCGACGGGGTCGTCGACCCGGACGTCCTCGCGGCAGCGCTCCGACCCGACACCACCCTCGTCTCGGTCGCGCACGCCGACAACGAGATCGGGACGGTGCAGGACGTGCCGGCGCTCGCCGCGGTCGCGCACGCCGTCGGGGCCCGGTTCCACACGGACGCCGTCCAGTCGGCGCCGTGGCTCCCGGTCGGGCTCGACGTGCTCGGCGTCGACGCGGTGTCGGTGTCCGGGCACAAGCTCGGCGCACCGAAGGGCACCGGCGTGCTCGCCGTCCGGTCCGGCGTGGCGCTCGAACCGCTGCTGCACGGTGGGGGACAGGAGCGGGGGAGACGCTCCGGCACCGAGGACGTCGCGGGTGCCGTCGGCGTCGCCACGGCCGTCGCGCTCGTCGCCGCGGGCCGGGACGACGCGGCCCGGACCGCGACCGCCACCCGGGACGCCGTGCTCGACGGGGTGCTCCGGTCGGTGCCCGGGGCGTTCGTCACCGGGTCGCGGACGTCGCGGCTGCCCGGCCACGCGTCGTTCTGCTTCCCCGGGGTGAACGGCGAGACGGTCCTGCTCGAGCTCGAGGAGCGCGACGTCGTGTCGTCGTCCGGGAGCGCCTGCGCGGCCGGCAGCACCGAGGCCTCGCACGTGCTCACGGCGCTCGGCCTGTCCGACGAGGTCGCCCGGACGGCGCTGCGCCTGACGTTCGACGCCGGCCTGACCGCGGCGGACGTCCCGGTGGTCGTCGATGCCGTCGCCGCAGCCGTCGCGACCGTCCGCGCGCTCGCCTGACACCCGACAAGGGTGTACTAGACGTTCTACTCCATGAGTGGGGTCGTGTCCCCCCTTTTGCGGACCGGCGAAGTGCGCCAGAGTGTTCACATGGCAAACGCGATGACGACTCGGGTCCGGCAGGAGGACCACTTCCGGGCGGTCCAGCTCCTCCCCGCACCCGCGACCGTCCTCGCGCTCGTCCTGGCCGCGCAGCACGACCTCGGCACCGCCCCGCTCGGGCTCATCGCCGTCGTCGGAGCACTGGCGACCATCGGGAGTGCCCTGCTCCCCATGGTCCGACCCGCCGCGGCCCGACGGTCGATGCCCGCACCGACCGAGACGGACCGGTACCGAGAGGACACCGAACACCCTTGAGGACCAGCACCGTCGAGTCCGACCCCTGCGGACTCGCCGGTGCGACGAGCCGGACCAGGTTCCCTGACCTGCGTCCGGCGCGGGGCACGACACCCCCTGATTCGTCGTGCTCCGCAGCACCTGTGACCCGTCGTGGGCGCGGGCGTCGCTTCCCCTGTGCGATGCCCGAACCCCCTGTGCCCACGGCGGGTCCCGGTGCGCTGCTCCGCGCCCACGAGCCCGGGCGCTCGCACTAGCGTGGGACCGTGCCCTCCTACCGTGTGACCCTCGCCGTCGGAGCGCTCGCACCCGGCACCACCCCGGACGCCGTGCTCCCCGAGGCCGCCCGGCTCGTCGCCGAGCTCGTGGTGGTCGAGGCGCGGGACGTCCGGCTGCTGCGCGGGGTCCCGTGCGCAGTGGTCCGTTTCGAGTCGCCGTCGGACGACGTGGCCGATGCCGTCGCCGAGCACGCGGCCACCGGGCTGCGAGCGACGGCCGAGGTGCGGTCCGTCGTCGTCACCCGCCGTGACGGCGGTCGCTGGACCCCGATCGCCTGAGGCGACGAGGAGGACGCGTCGTCAGCGCGGCACCGGCGCGACCGTCCCCGGCCAGACGTAGTCGAGGTCGTCCGGCACGTCGGGGAACAGCGGCCGGTAGTGCTCCGGCGCCTTCTGCACGAGCTTCGACCGATGCGAGCGGTGCACGGCGGGGTCCGCGTTCCACGGCGGCACCGGGTAGTCGGTCCGCTCGTACGCGTCGAGGTCCTCGGGGACGAGCGCGAGGTCGGCGAGCGTCTTCTCCAGACAGGTGTCGGCGTACCCGCGCTCGGTCCACGCGCGGCACGTGGCCTGCTGGTACGCCATCAGCGCCGGACGGTACCCACGCCACATCGCCACGACGGGGTGGTGCTGCCAGCCGTAGTCCGGCAGCGTCAGTGCCCGCATCACCTGCAGCGTCTCGACCCGTTGCTTGCCGAGCCGCCGGTCGTCGAGCACCTCGGCCGAGGCGCGGAAGTCCGGGTACGGCAAGAACGTCTGCATGGCGCGGACGGTACGCGGCGGCGCTGGAACCCGACACATGCCGTCACACGCCGACCGCCGGGAGTCCAGGCGTGTGAGCATCGAGCACATGAGCGGAGAACTCGTCGTCGGCGTCAGTGGCAGCCCCTCGGACCCCTCGCGGACGTCCACCCTGGTGGCTGCGACGGTGGCGCGCCTCGGGCAGGAGATCGACGACGCGCGCACCGAGACCGTCGAGATCGGGCCGCTGCTCGCCGACCTCGGCGCGGCACCGTCCCGCGAGGCGATGTCGGACCGCACGCGACGCGCGCTCGAGACGGTCGAGGCGGCGGACGTCCTCGTCGTCGGCAGCCCGGCGTTCCGTGCCGCGTACTCCGGTGCGTTCAAGCTCTTCTTCGACTGGATCGGGCAGTACGACCTCGTCGACACCCCGGTGCTGCTCACCGCGACCGGCGGGAGCGATCGGCACGCCCTGCTCGTCGAGCACCAGATGCGCCCGCTGTTCGGCTTCTTCCAGTCGACGACGCTGCCGCTCGGCGTCTTCGGCAACGAGCGGGACTTCGCCAAGCGCGAGGGCGGCTACGACATCGCGAACGTCGACCTCGAGCTCCGCATCGACCAGGCCGTGCAGCGGGCGCTCCCGATCATCCGCGGGGGCTTCGCCACCGCTGCCACCACCGAGGTCCGGCGCCCCGCCGACTTCTGACCCGGAGCCCGCCGTGCGGCGGCGCAGCGCACGCGTCAGGGCGCGGGGACCGCGATCGTCTCGCCCGATGCCGCCGAGCGACGCGCTGCGTCGAGGACGTCCACCACGTGCACGGCGTCATCCGCGGGCACCGGTACCGGCCCGAGTCCCCGGACCGCACGCGCGAACCGCTCGTAGTAGTCGGTGTACGAGCTCTGCGACGACGGGACCTCGACCGATCCCGCCGCCGTCGTGAGCGTCCCGCCGGCCGGCTCGACGCCCCACCCGGCACGGTCGTCGGCCGGTGCGTGCCCCGCGACCGCGGCCTGCGCCTGCACGTCGGTGCTCGAGGCCTCGTACGTCCCGTCGACCCCGTCCACGCGCAGGCGACGAGTGCCCAGCCAGCCCGCCTTGTTCGACGTCAGGACGGACTCCACGCCGGAGCCGTGCGTCGCCGCCAGGGTGAACCCGGCATCGATGTCGCCGTCCTGGTCGCGTCCGAGCGCGCGGGCGTCCCGGACGTCGAGCGTGCACGACACCCGCACGATCGATCCGAACAGCGACACCGCCTGGTCGACCAGGTGCGACCCGATGTCCGAGAGCACGCCGCCCCCGACGCCGGTCGCGATGCCCTCGCGTTCGACCAGGTCGAACCGCGACCAGAACCGCAGCGGCGTGCCGACCCGTCCGTCCTCGAGGACCCCGCGCAGCGTCACGAGGTCGGTGTCCCACCGGCGGTTGTGGAAGGGCGCGATGACGACCCCGGCCTGCGCGGCGGCGTCGCGGAGCTCGCGTGCGGTCGACGGATCGGGTGCGAACGGCTTGTCCGCGACCACGGCGACGCCGGCCGCGACCGCTTCGAGCACGAGGTCGCGCCGGGTCGACGGGGGAGTGGTGATCACGACGGCGTCGACCCCGGCCGCCAGCAGGTCGCCGAGCGAGTCGTGCACGGGGACGCCGGGCAGGTCGGACGCGAGCTGTTCCCGCTTGTCGGACGAGCGTGCCACGACGCCCACCAGGTCGGTCCCCTCGGCGTCCGTCAGGAACGGCCGGTGGAAGGCCCGCCCGCCGATGCCGTAGCCGACGAGCCCGATGCGCACTTTGTCCATACATAAGAACATAGCGCGCGATCCGCACGGACGGAACGTTCCAGCGCGTGAGACGGGAGGCGCGGTGCGGGCCCGACCCGCACCTCCTGGAACTGACTCAGCCGAGCAGGGACGCGACGTGCGCGACCGCCAGGCGGTAGCCGTCCGCACCGGCGCCGGCGATGACGGCCGTCGCTGCCGTCGCGACGTGGTCGACGTGCCGGAACGGCTCGCGCTTCCACGTGTTCGAGAGGTGCACCTCGACGACCGGCACCGACAGTGCCTCGACCGCGTCGTGCAGTGCGACCGAGGTGTGGGCGTAGGCGGCGGGGTTGATCACGACGCCCACGAAGTCGTCGAGTGCCTCGTGCAGCCACTCGACGAGCTCGCCCTCGCGGTTCGTCTGCCGGAAGTCCGCCTCGAGCTCGTGCACCGCGGCCTCGGTGTGCACGATCGCCTCGATCTCAGCGAGCGTCACCGTGCCGTACTGGTCCGGGTCGCGCCGTCCGAGGACGTCGAGGTTCGGGCCGTTGAGGACGAGGATGCGCGGCTGCTCGGTCATGCCAGGAGCCTACCGAGCGCCCGCAGTCGCATTGCGGGTGCGATGCATACCTCGGCTATGTGAACGGTCACAATCCGGTGTAACGTTCCCGTCCGGGTCGGCGGAGTTGTCGATCGCAACACACTGACGTGGAGTTTGAATGGTTCTCGCTGCAGCGAACAACGGGATCCGGCTCGATCTGGGCTGGGTCGACTACCTGATGATCATCGTGTACTTCGCGGTCGTCATCGGGATCGGTTTCACCGCCCGGAAGCAGGTCCGGACGAGCATGGACTTCTTCCTGTCGGGCCGCTCGATGCCCGCGTGGATCACGGGCCTCGCGTTCGTGTCCGCGAACCTCGGCGCGACCGAGATCCTCGGCATGGCCGCCAACGGTGCCCAGATCGGCATGGCGACCCTGCACTACTACCTGGTCGGTGCCGTGCCGGCCATGGTGTTCCTCGGGCTCGTGATGATGCCCTTCTACTACGGGTCCAAGGTCCGCAGTGTGCCGGAGTTCATGCTCCGCCGCTTCGGCAAGGCCCCGCACCTGGTGAACTCGATCGCGTTCGCGGTGTCGAACGTGCTCATCGCCGGCATCAACCTCTACGCCATGGCCATCGTCATCGAGGCGATGCTCGGCTGGCCGGAGTGGCTCGCGATCATCGTGTCCGCGGGCTTCGTGCTCGTCTACATCACCCTCGGCGGGCTCTCCAGCGCGATCTACAACGAGGTCATGCAGTTCTTCGTGATCATCGCCGGCCTCATCCCGCTGACGATCGTCGGTCTGCACCGCGTCGGTGGTTGGAGCGGCCTCTCGAAGGCCATCACCGAGACCCAGGGTGTGCAGCACCTGCAGGCGTGGGCCGGCACCGGCTTCGGCGACGTCACGAACCCGATCGGTGCGAACTGGCTCGCGATCGTGCTCGGCCTCGGGTTCGTCCTCGGTTTCGGCTACTGGACGACGAACTTCACCGAGGTGCAGCGCGCGTTCTCGGCGAAGAACATGTCCGCCGCCCGCCGCACCCCGCTCATCGCCGCGATCCCGAAGCTCTTCATCCCGGCGATCGTCGTCATCCCCGGCCTCATCGCCGCGGCCGTCGTGGGCAACCAGTTCGCCTCGGGCGCCCTCGACTACAACGACGCGATCCCGAAGCTCATCCAGATGTACCTGCCGACCGGTGTGCTGGGCGTCGCGGTCACGGGCCTCCTCGCCTCGTTCATGGCCGGTATGGCGGCGAACGTGTCGTCGTTCAACACCGTCTTCACGTACGACATCTGGCAGCGCTACATCAAGCCGAACATGCCCGACGTGCACTACCTGAAGACCGGGCGCTGGGTCACCGTCGTCGGCGTGCTCGTCGGCATCGCGACCGCGTTCATCGCCGCGCAGGCGTCGAACATCATGACGTACATGCAGACGCTGTTCTCGTTCTTCAACGCGCCGCTGTTCGCCGTGTTCATCCTCGGGCTGCTCTGGAAGCGGATGACCACCGCCGGTGCGCTGTGGGGCTACATCCTCGGCATCGTGACGCCGACGATCACGTGGATCGCGTACCTCGTCAACCCGGACCTGTTCGCCACCGCGACCGCCGAGACCCTCTACGGCGCGATCATCTCGTTCGTCACCGTGCTCGTCGTCGGGTTCGTCGTGTCGATGGTCACGAAGCCGAAGGACGAGAAGGAGCTCGGCGGGCTGGTGTACGGCGTCGGCAAGATCGACCTGCACAGCGACTCCGTCGCGACCGACACCGCCTGGTACCGCTCCCCGGCGCTGCTCGGCACCGTCGCACTGATCCTGTGCGTCGTCCTCTACCTCCCGTTCCTCTAGGCCCGCGAAGACCCGCGAAGGAGATCTCCCATGAGCGACACCAACACCGCCATGACCGAGGAGCAGAAGGCCGCCCTCGTCCGCTCCACCCGCCGACTCGACCTGCGTCGCATCCTCGGTGGCCTGTTCGTCCTGTACGGCGTCATCGTGACCATCGTCGGCATCGTGCACTGGAACACCGACCCCGAGAAGACCGGTGGCATCCACATCAACCTGTGGGTCGGGCTGTCGATGCTCGTCGGCGGGCTGCTCTTCTTCCTCTGGGATCGGCTGAACCCCGTCCCGGCGGAAGACATCATCGGCCAGGCCGAAGCCGAGGAGCACCAGAAGGCGGCCGGCGAGGGCCGCGAGCTCGCGTGATCAGCTGAGCTGACCAACGGACGGGAGGCGCGGTGCCGGCTGGCACCGCGCCTCCCGTCCGTCTCGGTGCCGGTTGACGGCAGTCTCGCGGCGGCCCTAGTATTGATATGTCGATCGCGTGCTGCTCGGTCGGAAGTGAGCCCCGGAGCATCCTGCAGCCAGCGCGGGACCGGGGTTTTGCGCTGTCCGGCTGCGTTCACGGCACGCGGACGACCGATCCGTCGAACTCGTGGTCGAGCGCGGCGACGTGTGCGCCGCACGCCAGGTCGGCCAGCGCGACCAGCGGCTCGTCGTCCGGGCGCACGTGCTCGTGGCGGACCGAGCGCCCGACCCCTCGACGTCGGAGCGCATCGAACATCGATCGGTCTGCGTCGTCGTGGGCCCGTCCGCGGGACTCGATGACGATCTCCCCGACGCCGCGTTGTTCGAGTTCCCACACCAGTCGTTCGAGACAGTGGCGCCGTCGGCGTTCCACGCGCGCGGCCGCCCCGTCGTAGCGGACGACGACGACCGCGACCGCGCGACGCAGGAGTTCGAGCCACGAGATCCGCTGCGCGTGCAGCGCTTCGTACCAGTGCAGCTTCCGCATCCGACGGGGCGTCGCGGCTCGGATCCCGGTGCGGACGTCGTCGCGCTCCCGGTCGTGCACGACCACCGCGGCCATCACGTACGCGGTGTGGTCGAGTCCGCCGCCGGGCTCGGACTCGTCGACGTACGCCGTCTGCATCGAGCCAGTATATTGCGTACCGGTTGCTTCGCCGATGAAACGGTTGCGCTCCGATCCCGGGCGCGCCAGGTTGAGCACGACGAAAGGATCCTCCCCATGGACACGATGGTCTTCATCAACCTGCCCGTCGCCGACCTCGAGCGCTCGAAGGCGTTCTACGAGGCCCTCGGCTACTCGATCAACCCGGCGTTCAGCGACGACACCGCGGCGTGCGTCGTGGTGAGCGACACCATCTACGTCATGGTGCTCACCCACGCCAAGTTCGCGGAGTTCACCACGAAGACCATCGCCGACGCGGACACGATCGAGGTCATCAACTCGCTCAGCGCCGACTCCAAGGACGAGGTGCACCGGATCGTCGACGCAGCGGTCGCCGCCGGCGGCTCCGAGGACCGCCCCGAGATGGACCTCGGGTTCATGTACCAGCGGAGCTTCGTCGACCCCGACGGGCACCGCTGGGAGTACGTGTGGATGGACGCGCAGGCAGCGCAGGACGGTCCGCCCGCCGAGTGATCGGCGGCGGGTGTCGGCGGCGGGTGTCTGTGGCGACGGCCAGGATGGTGCCATGAGCTCCGAGCCCGTCGCCGCTGCCCCGTCCGACCTCGTCATGGGTGACGACGGCCTCGCCCGGCCCGTGTGGGCATCGAGTGACGAGCTGTTGCGCGACTACTACGACACCGAGTGGGGCATGCCCGTGCGCGACGAGCGCGGAGTGTTCGAACGCCTGTCGCTCGAGGCGTTCCAGTCCGGGCTGTCCTGGCGGACGATCCTCGCGAAGCGTCCGGCGTTCCGGGCAGCGTTCGCGGACTTCGACGCCGACACGGTCGCTGCGTTCGGCGAGGACGACGTCGCACGGCTCATGGCCGACGCCGGCATCGTGCGGAACCGGGCGAAGATCCTCGCGACGATCACCAACGCGAACGCCACGATCGCCCTGCGCGAGGACGGCGGCCTGGCCGACTTCGTGTGGTCGTTCCGGCCGGCGACGACGCCCGAGCCGGTCACGTACGCCGACGTCCCGACGAAGTCGGACGAGTCCGTCGCACTGTCGAAGGCGCTCCGGAAGCGGGGTTTCGCCTTCGTCGGTCCCACGACGATGTACGCGCTGATGGAGGCGCTCGGCATCGTCGACACGCACCTCGTCGGCAGCCACCGTCGGGGGACCTCCGGCGTCTGGAGCTGACCCCGACGGTGCCGACGGTGCAGGGCTAGGGTCGCGGCATGAGCTCCGAGAACCCGCGCGTCCGCCCCGTCCACCCGGTCGAGGCCGAGGTGGTGGAGGTGCCCCTCGACGCCGAGGTGCCGACGCCCGAGCCGTCCGACGACCCCGGTGCCGGCATCCCCGAGCACGACCCGGCCGAGATCCGGATCGCGTTCCTGTTGTTCCCCGGCCTGACGCAGCTCGACCTGACCGGGCCGGCGCAGGTGCTGTGCCGCGTCCCGGGAGCCCGCGTCGAGTACGTCGCGGCGACGCTCGACCCGGTACCGAGCGACTGCGGGCTGTCGCTCGTACCGACCACGACCATCGGTGATGCCAGCCCGGCCGACGTGCTCGTCGTCCCCGGCGGCGACGGCGCCTTCGACGCGATGCTCGACCCCGCGGTGGTCGCGTTCGTCCGGCGCGAGGCCGAGCGCGCCACGTGGGTGACCTCGGTGTGCACCGGCGCGTTCGTCATCGGCGCGGCGGGGTTGCTCGCCGGCAAGCGCGCGACGACGCACTGGGCGTCGAAGCCGATGCTCGCGGCGTTCGGCGCGCAGCCGGTCGACGACCGTGTCGTGGACGACGGGGCCGTCGTCACCGCGGCCGGGGTGAGCGCCGGCATCGACATGGCGCTCTGGCTCGCGGCCGAACTGGCCGGGCAGCCTGCAGCCGAGGCGATCCAGCTCCAGATCGAGTACGACCCGCAGCCCCCGTTCGACGCGGGTTCGGCGGTCCGGGCGGACACCCGGATCGTGACCGAGGCGCGTGCCGCAGCGGAAACGGCACGTGGTGACCGGGTGGCGCGGGCGGCTGCGGCCGTGATGCACTGAGTCAGACGAGCGGGAGCTGCATCTGCGTCGCGGTGACGCCGTAGCCGAGTCGCGCGTAGAGGTCCTGCGCGCCCGTGTTGTACCCGAACACGTTCAGGCCGATGGTCCGGGCGCCGTTCGCGCGGGCGACCTCGTGCGCCTGCTCGAGCGCTCGGCGGGCGTGCCCCCTGCGTCGGTTCGGCTCGTCGATCTCGACGTCGAACACCCACCAGTCGGTGCTGCCCGGTGCGAACGGGCCGATCCAGAGGTACCCGACCACGGCGTCGACACCGTCGAGGACGTCCCAGACGAAGTGCTCGGGCAGCGGCGTTCCGTCGGGGAACCACTTGTCGAGGGACTGCTGCTTGTTCGCCTCGGCGCGCTCCCGCGTCTCGCCCGCCCGGATGCGTGACTCGACGTACTCCGCCATCGTGCGGTCGAGCCACCCGGGCAGTCGCTCGGCCGGCATCGCGACGAGGTGCGTGTCCGTCACCGGTTGCCCTTCGACCCGCGCTTCGGCTTGCCCTTCATGCCGCGCTGCACACGCCCGCGACCGGTCGAGTTCTTCCCGCCGCCGCTCTTGCCACCGGTGCCCTTGGTGGCGCCGCGCTTGGCGACCGTCTTCGCGTTCGACGGTGCGGCCTTGCTGCCGCCCTTCGCCGGACGCGACCCGTCCTTCGGGTCGGGAGCCGCGCCTCCTGGCTGGTCCTGGTCACCCCGCGAACTGTTCGCGGTGCGCCCGCGGACCACGCCGATGAACTCCTCGGTGGTCTCGGTGGCGTCCTCGGAACGCCAGACGAGCACGATCCGGGTGCCGGGCGAGCCCGCGAGCGTGCGGCTGACGAGCTCCTTGCGGCTCGCGGCACGGAAGAGGGACTGGGGGAGGACGGCCACGCCGACGTTCGCCTCGACCAGGTCGAGCGTGGCGTCGACGTCCTCCGGGACCGGGCCGGGGTCGACGACGTGCACGTCGGTCGCGGCGAGGTCGACCTCGGCGAGGTCCGCGAGCGGGGAGTCCTTCGGCATCGCGACGACGGCGGTCTCGGTCCAGAGCGGGATGGCGTTGTGCGCGTCGGAGACGGGGACCCGGGCGAACACCATGTCGGCCTCGCCGGCGAGTGCGTCGTCGACCTCGTCCGCTCCGATCGGGCGGAGTCGGAGCTCGGTCGTGGGGAAGCGCTCGCGCCAGACGCGGGCCCACTTCGCGGGGGACACCCCCGGCACGAAGGCGATGGTGAGTGCCGCGGTCATGCAACCGAGCATAGGGGCCGTACCCTTGTGTCCATGGCGCAGGAACAGACCATGAAGCCCGAGACGGCCGCGAAGAAGCTCGGCATCCTGCTGGCGGCCGCCCCGGAGACCTTCCGGGACGCGCCGATCAGCCGGACCGCGTTCGACGAACTCCGTACGGAACCCCCGACCTGGCTCGAGGACCTCCGTCGCGACGGACCGCACCCGCGACCCGTCGTGGCGCAGAAGCTCGGCGTGTCGATCTCGGGGCTGACCCGTGCGGGCATCGACGAACCGCTCACCACGGCGGAGATCAAGACGCTGCTCGAGCAGAAGCCCGAGTGGCTCGTCCGCGAGCGCGCGACGCAGGCCGCGGTGCACGCCGAGAACGCCCGCGTGAAGCAGGAGCGTGCCGCGAAGGCCGCTGGCCGCACCGAGGACTGACCCCGACCCGCACCACCCCGCCGCCCGAGGACACCCCGTGCACGAGACCGTCGCCGACGCCATGCTCGTCGTGCCGCAGTTCGCGTCGGTGTGCTGCATCGTGGGGGACCGGTACCGGCCTCGCCCGGGCGTGATCGTCCCCGCGGCGGTGATGCTCGTCGCGATGCTCATGCCCGTCGTGCACGCCGGAGCGGTGTGGACGCTCCTCGCCGCCACCGTGCTCCTGCTCCTCGCGCCGCTGCCCGTCATGCGGCGGCGCCGCGCCGACGGTCGCCGTGCCGAGCCGATGGACGTCCACCGGGCGCTGTCCGCGGTCGTGATGTCCGGGATGCTCCTGATGGGGCACGCCACGGGCATCGCCGACGGACACGCGGGCCACGGCATCGCCCTGACCGCGGTGCTCGGCGCCGGAGTGATCGGCTACGCCGCGTTCAGCGGGTGGCTGCTCCGCCACGAGTGGGCACGAGAAGACCGGCGTGCCGTCCGGAGCGGCGAGGTCTTCGCGATGACGGTCGCCGTCGTCGGCATGACGCTCGCGATGTAGTCAGCGGTTCGCCACGCGCTCCTGCACCTCGTGGATCGTGTCGGACGGCACCGGCGGCACACCCCGACGGATGCCGGCGATGCCGACGACCGCGAGGACCGCGGTGACGACGCCGAACACGACGAGCGTGATGCCGGTCGCGGCCCAGAGCGGGAGCACGAGCGTAAGCAGCACCACCACGAACCCGGCGAGCAGGACGAGGGTCGTCAGCGCGAACGCCACCGCGACACCGGTGAGCACGAGGCCCGTCTTCGCGCCGCTGACGCGGTCGCCGATCTCGCGTCGTGCCGATGCGACCTCGTCACGGACGGCGCGGAGCACCGGCTCGAGCGCCTTCTGCACGAGCCCGGCGGTGACGGTGTCACGGAAGGACGGCTTGCCGGTCGTGGTGTCGTCGTGGTCGGTGCTCATGGTGTCTCCTGTTCCTCGGGCGCGGTCGTCCGCACCCACCAGGGTGACGCGTCGGGGACAGGAGTCGTCACGCCTGCGACGCGCATGCTCGGCGGGTTCCCAGGACCGCCGGCGACGAGCAGGTTCCGTCCGGCGCGTGACCGTTCTGGTTCGCGGATGCCGGGGATCGCGAACCGGAACGGTCACGCGCCGAGAAGAACACGGGCTTCGGCGCGTCCGCCGCGGGGACGAGCGGGTGACGGACTGGAGGCCCGGCTCGCGTCGTCGACGCAGGCCGGGCCTCCGGAGACGGTCGGGTCTCGACCGCCGTGGTGCGCTAGGACGCGATCTCGTCCAGGTCGTCGATCCCGCGTGCGGCGGCAGCGGCCCGCCGCGCCCGCATCGACGGTGCTGCGACGGCGGCGAGGACCGCGAGGACGGCCACGCCCGTGCACGCCCAGAACCCGATCGTGAACGCGTCGTCGGTCGGCAGCCCCTGCGCGGTGGTGTGCGACGTGATCAGCGCCGCGATGACCGCGGTGCCGACGCTGGAGCCGATCGTGCGGACGACGGTGTTGGCGCTGATGGCCTCGCCGGTCTGGTTCGCGGGGACGCTCTCGATGATCGCGTTCGAGCACGCGGCGAGGGCGAGGCCGATGCCGATGCCCGTCAGGACGCCGGACACGACGACCTCGGCGATCGCGGCGTGCGAGATCGCGGGGATGAGGAACGCGGCGACGATGGCGACCCCACCGAGCAGCATCGGCGGCTTCGGGCCGACCTTGCGGACGAGGATGCCGGCGATCGGCCCGGCGATGATCATCATGACGACGGTCGGGAGCAGGAAGAGCCCGGCCTCGGTCACGTCCTTGCCGAACCCGTACCCGACGGCGGTCGGGAGCTGGAGGAGCGTCGGGACGAGGACGAACGTGCCGAACATCGCGAAGCCGAAGACGAGCGCGACCACGTGGGCCGTCCAGACGCCGCGGACCGCGAACAGCCGGACGTCGATGAGCGGCTCGGCGACGCGGAGCTCGACGAGTACGAAGGCGACGAGTGCGACCGCGCCGAGGATCAGCAGACCGACGGTCTTGCCGTCGCCCCAACCCCAGGTCTCGCCCTCGCTGATCGCCAGCAGGATCGCGACCAGGGAGACCGCGAGCACACCGGTGCCGAGCATGTCCAGGCGACCGGGCTTCCGGACCGGGGACTCGGGCATGCCGAAGACCGCGCCGAGCAGAGCGATGACGACGAGCACGGCGGGGAGCCAGAACAGCCAGTGCCACGAGAGGTGTTCGACGATCGGGCCCGCGGCGACGATCCCGACGCCCGCGCCGATGCCGAAGATCGCCGACAGCAGGCCGATCGTGACGCTGACCTTCTCCTTCGGGAGCTCGTCGCGCACGATGCCGATCGACAGCGGCATCACGGCACCGGCGGCACCCTGGAGCGCGCGACCGACGATCAGCGTGCCGAGGTTCGGTGCGAGAGCGGCGAGGACGGCGCCGACGAGGAGGATCGACAGGACGACGATGAGCACCTTGCGCTTGCCGACCATGTCCCCGAGCCGGCCGAGGATCGGCGTGAGCACCGATGCCGACAGCAGGTACGCCGTGAGCACCCAGCTCGTCGCACTCGTGGAGGCGCCGAGGTCGTGTCCGATGGTCGACAGCGCCGGTGCGACGAGCGACTGCAGGACGGCGAAGGACAGGCCGCCGAGCGACAGGTAGACGATGATCGCCGTGCTGTTCGGTCGGCGCGCACCGGTGGTGGGGTGGGACCCGGTCCGCGGGGTCTCCATGGTCTCGGTCATCGTGCTCCGTAGGCTCGGATGTAAACAGTTGCTGACTTGACGAGGGTACGCGGTTCCAGGCGGATGTCAACACTTGCTTACATCAGTCCTCGACCCGCTACGCTCGGAGCATGAGCAAGGACGCCGAGGCAACCCGCCGACTGCTCGTGCAGGCCGCGCGACGTCGGTTCGCCTTCGACGGCTACCGGGCCACCACCGTGCGCGACATCGCCGCGGACGCCGGCGTGAACGTCGCCCTGATCAACCGGTACTTCGTGTCGAAGGAGGGGCTCTTCCGGGAGTGTCTCGACCGCGTCGCCCGCGACCTCGGCGCCGAGGAGCGGCCCGTGCCGGACCTCGAGCGGTCCCTCGCCGGCATGATCGAGCACGCCGTCCGGTCCCCGACCGACGACGACTCGCTCCAGCTCATGCTGCTGCTGCGCTCCTCGGGAGACGACGGCGCGGACGCCATCCGCCGCGAGACACTGCGCCGCTACGCCGAACGACTCGCCGGGGCCGTCCACGACGAGGTCACCGACGACCTGCTCCTCCGCGCCGAGATCGCCCTGGCGGTGGTGCTCGGCATGACGATGCTCCGGACGTCCACGAAAGTCGAGCCGCTCGCGTCGGCCGACCACCACGCGGTCTCGGACGCGCTCACCGGGGTCCTGCGGCAGCTCCTCGCCGGGCCGCGGTAGCGTCGAGCCGTGTCCGATCGCCACGTCCGTCGCCCCGATCCCGCGCCGCGCCTCGACGAGGTCGACGAGCGGATCCTCTGGACCCTCGCCGCCGACGCCCGGATCCCGAACAACCGCCTCGCCGCTGCGGTCGGCATCGCCCCGTCGACGTGCCTGACGCGCGTCCGTGCACTCGAGGACGCCGGGGTCATCCGTGGCTACCGGGCCGACGTGGACGTCGCACGGCTCGGCTTCGCGATCGAGGCGATGGTCTCGGTCCGGGTGCACGCCGCAGCACGCCACGAGCTCCGCGACTTCGCGAAGCGGCTGCTCCGGGTGCCCGTCGTGCAGGACGTGTCGTTCCTGGCCGGCGACAAGGACTTCCTCGTGCACATCGCGTGCACGTCCACCGAGCAACTCCGCGACTTCGTGGCCGACGAGCTCAGCGGCGACCCCTCGGTGGCGACGACGCAGACGAACATCGTGTTCGAACGGCTCGTCGCCGACCGTGCACAGCAGGGGCGGTCGTTCGACGAGCTCCGGCGCTGGCGGGCCTGACTCAGCGCGTGCGGGTCATCGGGAGGTGGGGGATCCCGTCCTCGTTGAAGTCCTCGCCCGAGCGCACGAACCCGAACCGGGCGTACCACTGCTCGAGGTGCGCCTGGGCGTCGATCGCGATGCGCGGGGAGCGTGCCTCGGCGATCGCGGCCTCCATCAGCAGCGACGACAGCCCCTGCCCCCTGGCGGCCTTCGCGGTGGCGACGCGGCCGATGCGCTCGGTGCCGTCGTCCTCGCGGAGGAGCCGGAGCGTGGCGTCGACCGAGCCCTGCCCCGCCCAGAACTGCAGCGTGCCGGGCTCGAGGTCGCGCCCGTCGATGTCCGGGTAGGCGGCTGCCTGCTCGACCACGAACACGTCCTGCCGGAGTCGCAGGATCTCGTGCAGGGTGACGACGTCCAGGTTGCGCGTCGGGGCGTTGAAGATCGAGACCAAGACCGGCCTTTCCTGACGATTTCTTCCGAAACAGGGTGCGTTCCGGAACGGAGCGGCGTACATTGCCGGACAACCACTCTACGTGCGCAGCCGAGATCAGGAGGTGAGCGCATGGACCAGCCGTTGCGCGCACCCTGGCGCGCGATGATCCGGTACGTCGCGTTCGGCGTCGGCATCGCCGCTGCCCTCGTGCTGCTCTCGTTGGTGCTCGGCGCTCGTCCGGCCGCGGCGGCCCCCGCGCCCGCCCAGCAGACGCTGCAGACCCACCCGTCGCAGCAGCGCGGGCTGGTCGGCGGGGTCGTCGACGGCCTCGGCGACACCGTCCAGGGCGTCGCCGGTGGGGTCGGGCACGTCGTCGACGGCGTCGTCGCCCCGGTCCGGACGGCCGTCGTCCCCGCCGCTCCGGCAGCCCCGGCCGCGCCCGCACCGAGCGCCCCGGCAGCGCACCCGGCACCCGCGGCCCCGGCGGCACCGGCCCCCGCCGCTCCTGCCCACACGCAGCCGTCGAGCGCCGCTCCGGCCCACACGCAGCCGTCGAGCGCCGCTCCGGCACCGTCCACACCGGCACACGCCGCGCCCGCCCCGGCTGCACCCGCAGCACCGGCAGCGCAGCCCGCGACCGCCCCCGCGGCGGCACCCGCAGCGACCAGCGCGACCCCCGCAGCACCGCAGGCCGGACCGGCGGAGGCGAGCAGCGCCTCCAGGCCCGTCACCGGCACGGTCGCGACCGTCCTCCGTCCCGTCAGCGGAGCCGTCCAGACCCTCACCGACGCTCGCCCCGTGACCACCGTCGTGCACTCGCTCGACCAGGTGGTCGGCGGCCTCCCGGTCGTCGGCACGGTCCTCGGCGACGACACCCTCGGCACCGTGACCGACCCGGTCAGCGGGCTGGTGGACGACACCCTCGGCGGCGTCGGCACGGTCGTCGGATCGGTGCCGGACGTGCTCACCGGCCTGCCGCCGACGGTCGGCGGCGTCCTGCCAGGAGGCACGGATCCCGTCGTCGGCCTCCCCACCGCTCCGGTGGGCGGCACGTCCACGGCCCCGGTCGCGTCGACACCGTCGCTCACGTCCCCGGGCGCTGCCAGCGCTGTCGCGCCGGCAACCGTGGCGCCGGGGAGCGCTGCCGAGCGGACGGACGCCGTCGCCACCGAGCGGGCCTCCGTGCTCGCCGGAGGTGGGAGCGCCGCCGCTGCACCGGGCGTGCAGGACGCGACGTTCGGCGGCCGGGCACTCCTCGTCCCCGAGGGCCACGGCGTCACGTTCGGCGGCCCCGCGGACGGTTCCGCCACCGGTGCCCTCGGCGGCACCGCTGCCGGTTCCGGCGGGTCGGCAGCAGCCGTCGGCATCGTCGGTTCCGACGACCAGGTCTCCCTCGCCGCGGGGTCACGCGGCACCATCGCCGACGACGCGGTCCCCGCGTCCATCGTCGGCGAGCACGACGTCGCCCCTGACTGAGATCGGTGCGCCTGTCCGACACGGCAGGCACGCACCGCCGGCCGCCATCGCGGTCGGTCCACATCTCATCTCGATCAGGGAGCAACGATCATGAACAAGTACGTCTCGAGAGGGCTCTGGTTCGCCCTCTTCGTCGGCGGTCTGACGCTCGGGGGTGCGGTCGCGGCGAACGCGGCGACGACCTCCGGAGCGGACGGCACCGCCTCGGGCACACAGGTGGCGCCGTCGATCGACGCGCCGGTGTCCGCGACCGGCAACGCACTCGGGGTCCTCGGCGACGCGGTGTCGTCGATCACCCGGCCCGCAGCGCCCGCGGCCCCGGCCGCACCGTCGTCCTCGGCTCCGGCCGCGACACCGTCCACGTCGGGTGCCGACGGCATCGCCTCGGGGACGCAGGTCCTGCCGGACGTCGCGGCGCCCGTCCAGGTTTCGGGCAACGCGATCGCGGTCGGTGGCGACGCTGCCGCGGTATCCGCTCCGGCTCCGGCAGCTTCGGCTGCTCCGGCGGCCCCTGCTGCTGCGCCCGCGGCGGCGCCGACGACCTCCGGGTCGGACGGCATCGCCTCGGGGACCCAGGTCGCCGGTGCGGTGACCGCGCCGGTCTCCGCCACGGGCAACGCGGTGGCGGTCGGCGGCGACGCCGTGTCCGCTGCCGCCACGCCTGCCGCGTCGGCGCCCGCTGCCTCGACGCCTGCTGCTCCGGCCGCGGCGCCGACGACCTCCGGGTCGGACGGCACGGCCTCGGGCACGCAGGTCGCGCCCGTGGTGTCGGTGCCGGTGACGGTGTCGGGCAACGGCATCGGGCTGCTCGGTGACGGCGCCAGTTCGGGGTCGGCGGCCCAGGCGACCGGTACCACGACGCCGGCCGCGGGTGGTTCGACCTCGGGGTCGGACGGCACGGCCTCGGGCACGCAGGTCGCGCCCGTGGTGTCCGTCCCGGTGACGGTGTCGGGCAACGGCATCGGGCTGCTCGGTGACGGCACCTCGGCGGGGGCAGCTGCCCCGGCGACCGGCACCACGACGCCGGCCGCGGGTGGTTCGACCTCGGGGTCGGACGGCACGGCCTCGGGCACGCAGGTGTCCCCGGTGGTGTCGGTTCCGGTGACGATCGGTGGGAACGGCATCGGCCTCGTCGGTGACGGCACGAGCACCGGTTCCACGGCCCCGGCGACCGGGACCACGACGCCCACCACGGGCGGATCCACCTCGGGTGACGGGGGACTGCTCTCGGGCAGCCAGATCACACCCGTGATCAGCCTCCCGATCACCATCGGCGGCAACGGGATCGGCATCGTCGGCGACGGCACCAGCTCGACGACGACGCCCGGTGGCGGCACGACGCCCGGTGACGGCACCGACCCCGGCGACGGCACGGACCCGGGCGACGGCACCACCCCTGGTGACGGCACGGACCCCGGTGACGGCACCACCCCTGGTGACGGCACCGACCCCGGCGACGGGAACGGCGCCGGCGACGGCACCACGCCCGTCTCGGTGACCACCCCGGCCACCGGGGCCGGCGCGGCCGTGGCGACCAGCGCCTCCCGGCCCGCGACGGTCGTCGCGACGACCGCCGGCGCCTCGACGGTCGTCCAGGCCGCCGTCCGCACGGTGGCTGCGTCGAGCAGCCAGCCGGCCCTCGCCTACACGGGAGCGTCCTCGCCGGTCGTCCCCGCGGGCATCGCCCTGCTGCTGCTCCTCGCCGGAGCCGGGACCCTGGTGCTGCGCAAGCGGCACTGACGTCCGACGGGCTCGAGGGGCACCGCGCCGCGGTGCCCCTCGCACCCGTGCCCGCCGTCGGCCGGACCTGTGTCCGCCGTCCGCCGTCCGCTGGACGAACGCCGAAGGCTCTCTGGGAGCGGACCATGGCGAACCTGTGCGGAGCAGAAGCGCCTCCGAGGCCGCCCGGCAGCAGGGCAGCGCCACGATGAGAGCGTGCTCCACGACCTCCTGCGCATCCCCATCACGGGCTCGACCGTCCTCGTACCGGTCGACGTGCTCGCCGCCGTCCTCGTCGTGTGGGCGCTCCTCGCCCGGCCGCGATCGCTCGGCCGCGTCCTCGTCCGGATCGCCGCCCTCGGCGTCGGTGCGGTCGCCGGGCTGGCGCTCGTCTGGTGGTTCGGCGACGTCCAGGACGCGTTCGGTGTCGCGTTCACCTCGGTGACCCGGATGTGGGTCGCCCTGGCGTGCGCCGGGATCCTGCTGCTGGTCGTGCTGCTCGTGCAGGGCGGCTGGACGGGCCGGGTGGTCGCCGGGGCCGCCGCCGCGAGCCTGCTGCTCGCAGCGGGTCTCGGCATCAACGTCGACTTCGGCTTCTACAAGAACGTCGAGCAGGCCATCGCCACGAACCCCTACAAGACGCGGACCCTGGCGGAACGGGATCCGGCGGTCGAGCGGCTCGTCGACCTGCACGACTGGCACGCCCCGGCGGACATGCCGAAGGCGGGCGAGACGTTCAGCGTGACGATCCCCGGCACGATCTCGCACTTCCACGCCCGGAAGGCCGTGGTGTGGCTCCCGCCGGCCGCGCAGGTCCGGAACGCCCCGGCGCTGCCCGTGCTCGTCGCACTCTCCGGGCAACCCGGCGAACCGGCCGACCTCTTCCAGACCGGCGACATCGGCCACTACCTTGACCGGTATGCAGCAGCGCACGACGGCCTCGCCCCGATCGTCGTCGCCCCGGACCAGCTCGGCGCCCCGAACCGCAACCCGATGTGCGTGGACTCCCGGCGGCTCGGGCGCAGCGAGACCTACGTCATGACGGACACCGTCGACTGGATCCGGAAGCACCTCGCGGTCGCCACGGCACCGACGGGCTGGGGCGTGCTCGGCTTCTCCGAGGGGGCCACCTGCGCGATGCAGTTCTCGTCCGCCCACCCCGACGTCTTCGGGTCCGCGCTGGCGATCTCGAGCGAGATCGCCCCGAAGAACGGCAGCCTGCAGCACACCATCGCCGTCGGCTTCGGCGGTTCCCGCTCCGCCTACGACGCCGCGACGCCGGTCGCCGAGATGCGTGCCCACGGCCGGTACGCCGACCACCTCGTCGTGTTCGGGGTGGGCGGGGACGACGCCCCGTACAAGGCGTCCACCGCCACGCTCCGTGCGGCGGCCGCGCGGGAGGGCATCGCCACGCAGCTGGTCGTCTCCCCGGGGTCGGCGCACGACTGGAACACCGTCCGCTACGTGCTCGCACACGGCCTCCCACCGGTGCTCGACCACCTCGGGCTCCCCGCGAGCGGAACGCTGTGAGCGGCGTCGCATCGGCAGTGGCGACGGTCCGCCGGGTCGTCGTCACCCGCCCGGTCACCACGGCGATCGTCGTGCTCGTGCTGGCGACCTCGACGCTCGCGTTCGTGCTCCGGCTGGAACACGGAGCGCACGCGACCGTGTTCGGTCCGTTCCGGGTCTTCGCGGCGTCGACCGGCGTGCTCGCCCTGCTGCTGACGCTCGCCGGGGTGGTCGTGCTCGTCGGGGCGTCGGAGCGGCTCATGGGGTCCTGGCGCACGGCACTGGCGTTCGTGGTCACGACCGTCGTCGGCACGGGCATCGCCGCGTTCGCCGTGCTCGTCGACCTCGACGGCAAGGGCGCCGTGCCGATGGTGCTCGGCCGGGCGACGAGCTTCGACCCCTGGACCGCCATCGTCGGCACGGTCGTCACCGCCAGCGCCTTCGCGGGGACGCTGTGGCGGCGGCGGATCCGGGTGAACGCCCTCGCCGTGGTCGCCGCCCTCCTGCTCTACGCCGGGCACGTCTCCGACCTGTCCGCCGTCCTCGCCGCGGCCGCCGGGTGGCTGCTCGGCGAATTCCTGCGCCGCACGCCGAAGCGGCAGGGCTGGGTGCGCAGCTCGCACCGCGAGATCCGGGTGCTGCTCGGCACCGCGGTGCTGGTGTCCGCCGTCGGCCCCGTCATCGCGCTGGTCTCCCGCGCGCGGGTGGGGCTGCTCGCACCGATCGCCGCGGTCGTCGGCGCCGGCCCCGTCACCCCGGTGCGGGGCTGCCGTGCGGACGCGGTCGCGGGGGAGTGCCTCCGCGGGCTCCTGTCCTTCCGTGCGACCGACCCGTGGACCCTCGTGCTCGCCGTCGCGCCCCTGCTCGTGCTCGTCGTCGGCGGACTCGGGCTCTTCCGCGGCAGTCGCTTCGCGGTGTGGCTCGTGGTCGTCGTCGACACGGTGACGGCGATCGCCGCCGCGATCACCTACGGCCTCGTCCCGGGGCGCGTCGTCGCGCAGCACGGCCTCGAGGACCAGTTCGTCACCGACGTGTCGATCGTCGCGTCGATCGTCGTCCCGCTCGGGACCGCGGTCGTCCTCGTCGTGCTGCGACGGTCCTTCACGGTGCTCACCAGCCGGCGCCGCGTCGTCGCCTTCGCGGTCACCGTCGGTGCGGCCGCGGTCGGCATCGTCGTCGTGGTGCTGGTCGTCGCCGCGTCCTCGGCGCACCACGTCGAGGACCCCCTGCGGCTGGCGCTCGCCGCCCTCGGCCCGCTCGCACCGGTGAGCTTCTGGGACCGGCTCCCGTCGCTCGACCACGCGCTCCGGCTCGTGCTCGGGCTGAGCGGACCGGTGCTCTGGCTGGTCGTGGCGATCGCCGCCGTCCGACCGACCGGGGCCGTCGAACCCGACACCGACGCCGACGCTGCACACGCCGACCGCGAGCGCGCCCGCGCCCTGCTCGTCGCCGGTGGCGGGGACGCGTTCGGCTGGATGACGACCTGGCAGGGCAACGCCTACTGGTTCGCCGAGGACGGTCGCGCCGGCGTCGCCTTCCGCCGGAACGGCCGCGTCGCGGTGACGGTCGGCGGGCCCTTCGGCTGGCCCGACGCCCGCACGGCGGCGATGACCGCGTTCGCCCGGTGGTGCGACGACAACGGCTGGACGGCGGTCTTCTACGGCATCGGCGCGGAGACCGCCGGGGTGCTCACCGCGCAGGGCTGGGCGACGCTCCCGGTGGCCGAGGACGCCGACTTCGACCCCCGCACGTGGACGACGAGCGGGAAGAAGAAGCAGGACGTCCGGACCTCGGTGAACAAGGCGGCGCGCGAGGGCCTCACCGCGACCTGGTCGAGCTGGCAGCAGCTGCCCGCGTCCACCACCCGGCAGATCGAGGCGATCTCCGAGGAGTGGGTCGCCGAGCGCGAGCTGCCCGAGATGGGGTTCACCCTCGGCGGGGTCGACGAGATGCGCGACCCCGCGGTGCGCACCCTCGTCGCGCAGGATCCCCAGGGCACGGTGCTCGCGGTCACCAGCTGGTTGCCGGGGTACCGGGACGGCCGGGTCGTCGCCTGGACGCTCGACGTCATGCGACGTACACCCGCGGCACCGAACGGCGTGATGGAGTTCCTCGTCGCGAGTGCGGCCGACCGGATGCGCGAGGACGGCGTCGAGCGACTCAGCCTGTCCGCGGCCCCGCTCGCGCAGGCCGCCGAGGGCCCGCAGGCGAACGACGGCGTGCAGAGCCTGCTGGACCTGGTCGGCGGGGTCCTCGAGCCGGTGTACGGGTTCCGGTCGCTGCTGCGGTTCAAGCAGAAGTTCGGCCCGGAGCTGCACCCGCTGGTGCTCGCCTACCCGGACCCGGTCGCGCTGCCGGCGATCGGGATCGCGGTGGTGCGCGCGTACCTGCCGGACCTGTCGCTCCGGCAGGCGGTGGCGTTGGCGCGCGGGCGCGGCTGAGCAGACGGACCGACGGACGGTTCGGGAGGCACGGCGCACGTCCGCCCCGCGGCCGGCGGGACCGGGTGGCGGACGCGGGTCGCGGGGTCGACCGCACCGCGCCTCCTGGCCCGGAGCGCGGTCACGCGACGTCCGGTTACGCCCACGGAACCGGCGCAACGTGTCCGTCACCTGGGTGGGGTATCGTTCCCGGTACGCAAGCGCTCCGGGGTCGGTGCAAGTCCGAACCGGTGGTGACAGTCCACGAACTGATGACGGGTGCGAACCCGGCAGAGGTTGACCCGGTGGAACTCCGGGACCGACGGTGAAAGTCCGGATGGGAGGCGCGCTGGCGGACGAGACGTCCCACGATCCGTGGGCGCGACCCGTCCGTCGATGCCGACGATCGTCGAACGCCCCCGGAGTCCCGTTGAGAGGACACCAGTGTTCACCGGCATCATCGAGGAACTCGGCACCGTCACCGCCGTCGAGCAGCACGGCGACTCCGTCGCGCTCACCGTCCGCGGGCCCGTCGTCGTGCAGGACGCCCGGCACGGCGACTCCATCGCGACGAGCGGCGTCTGCCTGACCGTCGTCGAGCAGACCCCGGAGACCTTCACGGCCTTCGTCATGAAGCAGACGCTCGACATGAGCGCGCACGGGTCGCTCGCGGTCGGCGACCGGCTCAACCTCGAACGCGCGGCCTCGGTCGGCGACCGGCTCGGCGGGCACATCGTCCAGGGCCACGTCGACGGCACCGCCACCGTGCTCGAGACCGCGGACGGCGACGGCTGGCGGCGCGTCCGGTTCTCGCTCGCGCCGGACCTCAGCCCCCTGGTCGTCGACAAGGGCTCCATCGCGATCGACGGCGTCTCGCTGACGGTCAGCGCCGTGTCCTCCGAGGACACCCCCGCCGCGGACGCCTGGTTCGAGGTGAGCCTCATCCCCGAGACGCTCGAGGCCACCACGCTCGGCGCCCGCGTGCCGGGTGACCGGGTGAACATCGAGACCGACGTCCTGGCCCGGCACGTCCGGCGGATGCTGCGGCTCGACGCGGCGGCGCGGCCGCTCGAGGGTGATGCGCGTCCGCTCGAGGGCGATGCGCGTCCGCTCGAGGGTGCCACGCTCGGCCAGGAGGCACGGTGATGGTCGCCGGGGCACGTCCCGCCGCGCAGGCGGGTGCCTCCGGTGCGGTCGTCCCGGGATCGCTCGGGTTGTCGAGCGTCGACGAGGCCATCGCCGCCATCGCCGCCGGCCGCCCGGTGATCGTCGCCGACGACGAGGACCGCGAGAACGAGGGCGACGTCATCCTCTCCGCCGAACTCGCCACCCCCGAGTGGATCGCCTGGACGGTGGCGCACTCGTCGGGGTTCATCTGCGCACCGGTGAGCGTCGAGATCGCCGACGCACTCGACCTCCCGCCGATGGTCGCCCACAACGAGGACGTCCGCGGGACGGCCTACACCGTGACCGTCGACGCGGCCGTCGGGGTCACCACCGGCATCAGCGCCCACGACCGAGCGCACACGTTGCGGGTCCTCGCCGACCCGGCGTCCGTGCGCGACGACCTGCACCGGCCCGGACACGTCGTGCCCCTGCGCGCCCGTCCGGGCGGGGTCCGCGAGCGTGCGGGCCACACCGAAGCCGCGATCGACCTGGTCACCGCCGCAGGGCTCCGGCCCGCCGCGGCGATCTGCGAGATCGTCGACGAGGACGGCGGCATGATGCGTCTGCCGGGACTCCTCGGACTCGGGGCACGCGCCGGCGTGCCCGTCATCACCATCGCCGCGCTCGCCGAGTGGCTCGACGCGGCAGACCGGGCAGCGGCGGAGTCCGCGCCCACGGAAGGAACGGCACGATGAGCGGAGCAGGCGCGGCGGACCGCGACCACGTCGACGGCAGCGGCATCAGGGTGGCGATCGTCGCCGGGCAGTGGCACGACGAGATCGCCGGGGGCCTCCTCGCCGGGGCGCAGCGCGAGGTCGAGCGGCTCGGTGCCACGGCGGAGGTCATCCCCGTCCCCGGGAGCTTCGAGCTGCCCGTGGTCGCCAAGGCTGCGCTCGAGGCCGGGTTCGACGCGGCGGTCGCCCTCGGCGTGATCATCCGCGGTGGGACACCGCACTTCGAGTACGTCTCGGACGCGGCGACGAGCGGCCTCACCCGGGTCGCGATCGACGCCGGCAAGCCCGTCGGCTTCGGCGTGCTCACCCTGGACGACGAGCAGCAGGGCCTCGACCGTGCCGGACTGCCCGGTTCGAAGGAGGACAAGGGAGCCGAGGCCGTGCACGCCGCCGTGTCGACCGTGGTGACCCTGCGCCGGCTGCGCGTGCTCGCGTAGGCGACCCGCGCCTCCTGGCCCGATGCGCGTCAGCGCGTCGCTCCTACGTTCGCACAACCGAAGTCACCCCGCGCCACGCGATCACGTGGTGCGGGGTGACTTCCGTTGTGCGAACGGCCCCGCACCTCTTCAGGTGCGGGGCCGTTCGTGTGCGGTGGTGCTGGCTACCGCTTGCCGAACACGTGGATCGGCAGGAAGAAGGAGAGGCACATGAGCACGAGACCGCCCATGAAGATGAACGCCTGACCCGAGCTCACCTGGAACGCGAAGCCGAACAGGTACATCGAAACCAGCAGCAGCAGGATCGAGAAAACAGCGGCGATGACGCGGCCCACAGTGGTACCTCCGGAATCAGGCGGGTGGATCGGACCCAGTCTATCCCCAGGAGGGACGAACTCGGTTCACGCGCCGGGGCGGGTGGCGATCAGCCGGTCGACCACGGCGAGGAGCGGCTCCATGTCGACCGAGGCGCGGTCCGGTCGGACCTCGCTGGCCGCGCCGAGGGACGCCGCGTGGTACAGCCCGTCGCCCATGAGCTTGATCGCCTGCGCCGTGGGGACGTCCCCGAGCGAGTCGACGAGCGTGGCCAGCCAGGCGTTCTCGGTCTCGTCGAGGGTGCGGCCCGTCTCTTCGTAGCCGGCCTGCTGCAGCCGGCTCGCCGCGAGGAGGGCGAGGTCGAGCTCGCTGCCCACGAACTGGCAGTTCCGCACGAAGTAGCGGGCGGCGCCGTCCTCGGCGTCACGCATGCGCTCGACGTCGATGGCGGAGAGGTCGGACAGGCGCTCGCAGAGTCCCTCGACCAGGGCGGCCTTCGAGCCGAAGTGGTAGAGCAGTCCGCCCTTGGACACCCCGGCCCGGGCGGCCACGGCGTCGAGGGTCGCCGGACGCTCTCCTTCCTCGCACACGATGGCGACGAAGCTGTCCAGGACACGATCGCGGGCGCTTGCCATGCCGGAAGTCTGCCATGTGACGCGGGCGTGCCGCGTCCGGCGGGCGCAGCGCAGGCCCGGAGCGGGCGCAGCGCAGGCGCAGCGCAGGCGCCGTGGGCCATCCTCCACGGCGCCTGCGGGTCCGGTCAGCCCTTCAGCGCCCCCGCCGCGATGTTGGCGATGAAGTGCCTCGAGCCGATGATGAACACCCCGATGAGCGGGAACACGCTGATCACCGCGCCGGCCATCACCGAGCCGAGGTCGGTCGCGTTCACCGAGCTGAGCGAGGCGAGTGCCACCTGGAGCGTCTGCCCCTTCGGGTCGATCAGCACGATCAACGGCCACACGTAGTCGTTCCACGCCGTGATGAAGGTGAAGATGCCGAGGAACGCGAGGCCTCCGCGGAGCATCGGGACCGCGATCGACCACCAGGTGCGGAAGAACCCGGCGCCGTCCACGCGCGCGGAGTCGATGACCTCGTTCGGGATCGACCCGGTGGCGAACTGCCGCAGGAGGAAGATGCCGAACGCGTTCGCCGCCCCGGGGACGATGAGCGCCTGGAGTCCACCGATCCAGCCGAGGTGCGCCATGAGCACGAAGCTCGGCACGAGCGACAGGCTGCCGGGGACGAGGAACGTCGCCAGCATGACGGTGAACAGCGAGCGCTTGAACGGGAACTCGTACTTGGCGAAGGCGAACGCGGCCAGCGAGTCGAACAGCATGACCAGGACCGCGGTGCCGCCGGCGACGATGACGGTGTTGCCGAGCGCCCGCAGCATGTCGACGCTGCTGAACACCGTGGCGAGGTTCTGCATGGTGTGGTCGCTGAACCACAGCGACGGCGGGTAGCCGAAGATCTGCGCGTTCGACGACGTCGACATGACGAGCAGCCAGTAGAACGGGAAGATCGACAGCACGACGCCGACGATGAGGCACATGTGCGTGACGAGCCGTCCGACCCAGCCGTGCTTGAACCCCCGGCGGTGGTCGTCGGGCCCGTCGGTGACGGCGTTCGGCCGTCCGAGGGCGGCGGCGGTGTTCGTGGTGCGGGGTGCGGTGTCGGCGCTCATGCGCGGGGTCCCTTCGCGCTGGTCGTGACGGTGCGCGGGGTACGCAGTCGCCGTGGGGTCTTGAGCCCGTCGCGCTCGCTGAGCAGTCGCCAGTTGATGATCGCGAAGACCACGGAGAAGAAGAACAGCACCCAGGCGATCGCCGAGCCGTACCCGAAGTCGAACTGGTTGAACGCCTGGTCGTACTGGTAGAGCACGATCGTCATGCCGGCCTCGTCGGGGCCACCGACCGCCTGCCCGTTGAACAGGATCTGCGGCTCGGTGAAGAGCCCGAGGCCACCGATGGTCGACGTGATGACGGTGAACAGGATGACCGGCCGCAGCATCGGGATCGTGATCCGCGTGAAGATCTGCCAGGTGTTCGCGCCGTCCACCTTCGCCGCGTCGTACAGCTCGGTCGAGATCGACTGCAGGCCGGCGAGGTAGATGATCGCGTTGTACCCGGTCCAGCGCCAGATGACCATGACCGCGATCGTGACCTTGATGCCCCAGTACGACGAGAGCCAGCCGACCGGGTCGGCACCGACGGCTCGGAGCGCGGCGTTGACGAGCCCGAACCCGTCCGAGAACACCGAGCCGAACACGATCGCCATCGCGACCATGCTCGTCACGTTCGGGATGAAGAACGCGACCCGGTAGAACCCCTTCGCCCGGATGTTGCCGTGCAGCAGGAACGCGAGCACGAGGGCGAGGAACAGCATCGGGACGGTCGAGATGATCCAGATGATGAAGGTGTTCGAGACGGCGTTCCAGAACCGCGGGTCGGTCAACAGGTACTGGTACTGCGCGAGGCCGACGAACGCGGGGGAGCCGACGCCGTCCCAGTCCGTGAACGACAGCACGATCGAGAAGACGATCGGGAACAGCCCGAACACGAGGAACAGCACGTAGAAGGGCGCGATCGCCACGTACTGCGGCCAGAACCGGCGCAGGCTGAAGCGGTGCCCGGTCGCCGCGGTGGAGATCGAGGCGGTGGGGGCGCCCCCGACGACGGGGTTCGCGGTGGTGGCGGTCTTCTCGCGGATCGGCGCGCTCATGCCGACACCCCGCGCTTCGCCAGGACGCGGTCGGTCTGGTCGACGGCGTCCTGCCAGGCACGCTCCGGGTCCTTGCCGCCGGACTCCACGTTCGTGATCTCGGTCGCGAAGGCGCCGATGAACCGCTCCGAGTTCGAGATGTACGTCACGGGGACCTCCGGTGCGGCCTTGCTGAAGAAGTCGAGCGGGTTCTGGTCCCCGAAGAAGTCGCCGGGGTTGCGCATGATGCCGTTCTCGAACGACGCGGGTGTCGACGGGAAGAGCTGGATGTCGTTGTAGGTGTGGGACTGCACGTCCGCGCCGGTGATCCACTTGGCGAACGCCACCGCGGCCTCGGGGTTCTTCGACGTCTTGGGCACGGCCAGGAACGAGCCGCCGCTGTTGCCCGGTCGCTCGGGCTGCCGGGCGATCCGCCACTTCCCGGACAGGTCCGGAGCCGTGTCGTGGATGATCTGCGTCCACCACGCGCCCTCGATCTGCCCGGCGACCCGACCCGCGACCCACCCGGCGTTCTGGTCGGTCCCGGACTGCAGGTTGCCGGTGATCCCGGCGTGGATCGACTCGACCGCGTTCTCCCAGGCCTTCCGGATCGAGCTGTCGTCGTGGTGGTAGAGCGGCTGGTCGTCACGGTCGAAGTACCGCGTGGGGCTCGCGGAGACGAACTGGTTGAAGAGCTGCGTCGCGGTGATGATCGTCGCGGCACCGGTCTTCTGCTTGATCTGCTTGCCGAAGGTCCGGAAGTCCGCCCAGGTCTGGATCGCCGCGCTCACCTCGTCCGGGTCGGTGGGGAGGTCGGCCTTCTGCAGGACGTCCTGGTTGTAGAAGAAGCCGGTGGGGCCGGTGTCGACGGGCCAGAAGCACTGCCGCCCGGACGGGGTCCGGCCGAGCGAGAGCTTCCAGTCGTAGTAGGCGGACTTCTCGGTGGCGGAGGGATCGAAGTCGGTGAAGAGGTCCTCGTCGGGGAAGTAGAGCCAGCAGTTCGAGTTCACCATGAGGACGTCGGGGATGAACGCGTTCCCGGCGAGGGCGGTCCGGAACTTGGTGTCGTACGACGCACCGCCGATGAGGTCCGGCCGCAGCCGCATCGGTTCGTGGCCGCTGATGCCCCCGGCCGCCTGCTTCAGGAACTTCGGGTCGAGGGACCGGTTCCAGTACCAGAGGACGAGTTCGTCCGGGTCCTTGGAGATCGCGGTGCCGGTGGAACACCCGGCGAGGAGGGCCGTGGTGGCGAGTGCGCCGAGGGCGCCTGCGCCGGCGAGGAACCCCCGCCGGCTGAGACTGTGCGTTGCTGCTGTCACTGGTGTGCCTGCTCTCGTCGTTGAGATGCGGAACCGATGAGCGCTCGACCGTGAACGCTCACGAAGTGGTCAGAGCATGCCCCGGCCGACACGCCGTGTCAAGCATCTGCATCGTTGCAGGTGCGGAGACGGACGGGTACGGTCGTCGGGACCGTGAAGGTTCACGACACGATAGGGATCCGCATGTCAGCGCAGACCGCGACCACCGCCAGCAGCACCTCCTCGACGGGGCACGACACCCCCGGTTGGGCCGTCCTCGGCCCCGGTGGGATCGCCCGCCGCTTCCTCTCCCAGCTGCCCTCGAGCGGGGTCGGGGCCACCCTCGTCGCGGCCGGCAGCTCGTCGGCGGAGCGAGCGGGAGCGTTCGCTGCCGAGGCTGCCGAGCACGGGTTCGCCGACGTCGCCGCGGCCACCTACGACGAGGTACTCGCCGACCCGCGCGTCGACGCCGTCTACGTCTCGACGGTCCACACCGGGCACGCGGCGCTCGTCCTCGCGGCGCTCGCGGCGGGCAAGGCGGTCCTCTGCGAGAAGCCGCTCTCGCCGAACCACGGCACGTCCATGGCGCTCGCCGATGCCGCACGCCAGGCCGGCCTGCCCCTCGTCGAGGCGTACATGTACCGCTTCCACCCGCAGACCGCGGCCCTGCTCGACCTCGTCCGGCAGGGTGCGATCGGTACCGTCACGCACGTCGACGCCTCGTTCGCGTTCCGGGCGGGCAGCCGGTCCGGGCGGCTCTTCGACGTCGACACGGCCGGCGGCGGGATCCTCGACGTGGGCGGCTACCCGGTGACCATGACGGCCGCGATCGTGCAGGCCGCGACCGGCGTGGCCGTCGCCGAGCCCACCGAGCTCACCGCCACCGGGACCGTCGGCCCGACCGGCGTCGACGAGTGGACGGTGGCACAGCTCAGCTACACCGGCGGGATCACCGCGAACCTCCGGACCGGCGTCCGCGTGCAGGACGACAACGTCGTGGTCGTCCACGGCACCACGGGGAAGATCACGCTCACCGACCCGTGGACCCTCGGCGACGACCCCACGATCGAGATCAGCACGGTGGACGAGGACCCGCGCACGCTGTCCTTCGCCGGGGCGCACCCCTACGCCCTCGAGGCCGACGCCACCACGGCGGCCCTCGCGGCCGGTCGTGTCGACGCCCCCGAGTTCACCCTCGACGAGTCGCTCGCCACCGCCCGGACGCTCGACAAGTGGCGTGCCGCGATCGGTCTGCGCTTCCCGTTCGAGGCCGAGACCGCCGACATCCCGACCGTCAGCGGCCGACCCCTCACGGTCGCCGCGCACGAGCCCGACCGAGCCGACAACCCGATGCGCTACGGCGAGGTCGCGGGTGTCGGCAAGCGCATGTCCCGACTGGTGATGGGTGTCGACAACCAGCCCGACCTGGCGCACGCGAGCGCGATCTTCGACCTGTTCGTGGAGCAGGGCGGCAACGTGTTCGACACCGGCTACATCTACGGCGGGGGCGTGCTCGAGGGCCGGCTCGGCAAGTGGATCCAGAACCGCGGCGTCCGCGAGGACGTGGTCGTGATCACCAAGGGCGCGCACACGCCGTACTGCGACCCGGAGTCCCTCACCCGGCAGTTGCTCGAGAGCCTCGAGCGCCAGGGCACCGACTACGCGGACATCTACATGATGCACCGCGACAACACGGACATCCCGGTGGGGGAGTTCGTCGACGTCCTCGACGAGCACCGTCGTGCCGGCCGCATCCGCGTGTACGGCGGCTCGAACTGGACCCCTGCCCG
Source organism: Curtobacterium sp. YR515 (assembly GCF_900113095.1). Taxonomy (NCBI): domain Bacteria; kingdom Bacillati; phylum Actinomycetota; class Actinomycetes; order Micrococcales; family Microbacteriaceae; genus Curtobacterium; species Curtobacterium sp. YR515. Next base: position 389,340 of record NZ_FOOD01000003.1, read on the forward strand.
GTTCGACGAGGCGAACGCCTACGCCCGCGCGAACGGCAAGCACGAGTTCGAGGTGCTGAGCAACCACTTCGGGCTGGCCGAGGCGTACGACGTGCCGTGGGCCGGCTGCGAGCACGCCACCGACGCGGCGTCGAAGCAGTGGCTCGAGGAGCGCCAGGTGCCCCTGCTGCCCTGGTCCTCACAGGCACGTGGGTTCTTCACCGGCCGGGCCAAGCCGGAGGACACGAGCGACGCCGAACTCGTGCGCTGCTACTACAGCGACGAGAACTTCGAGCGGCTGCGCCGTGCGTCGGAGCTCGGCGAGCGGTTCGGCGTCCCCGCGACGGCGATCGCCCTGGCCTACGTGCTGCACCAGCCGTTCCCGACGTTCCCGCTCTTCGGACCGCGTACGATCGCGGAAGCCCGGTCGTCCATGACCGGCCTCTCCGTCGACCTCACTCCGGAACAGGTGGCATGGCTGGACCTCCGCGACTGACCGAACCCGTTCCCGCACCCGGCGGCCGGGCGACGATCATCGACGTCGCCGCGGCCGCCGGGGTGTCCCGGCAGACCGTCACCCGGGCGATGAACGGCATGTCCGGCATCAGCGCGGCGACGAAGGAACGGGTCCTCGCCGCCGCGGAGCGCCTCGACTACCGGCCGTCGCGCTTCGGCCGCGGGCTCGTCACGGGTGGCGACCACCAGCTCGGCCTCGTCGTGAACGACCTGCGCAACCCCTACACGCCGCAGCTCGCCTCGGCCGTCTTCCGGCTCGCCGCCGAGCAGGGCTGGAACGTCATGCTCGCCGATGTCGACCTGGCGAGCGACGCCGACCGCATGGTGCAGGCGCTCGGGTCGCAGACGGACGTCGTCATCGGGTACCTCGGCTCCCGTCGCGACCGGTGGCGCGAGCTCCTCGGCACCGTGCCGATGGTCGAGCTCGACCCGTACTCGGAGCCACCGACCGCAGCCGTCTGGATCGACCCCGCCGACGCGATCGAGGTCCTCGCCGACCACCTCGTCGCCACCGGGGTCCGGCACCCGGTCGTGCTCGACAACTCCTCGCCGGAGCACACGAGTGTCCGCGGCATCCTCATGATGGACGCCCTCCAGCGGCGCGGGTACCTGCCCGAGCTCGTGCACGCGGAGCACGGCACGGCGGAGTGCGGCGCCGAGGAGACGACACGGATCCTCCGGCGACGCCGACGGCAGGACGCGATCCTCGCCTTCAACGACGTGATGGCGCTCGGTGTCCTGCAGGCCTGTCGGCGGGCGGGCGTCGACGTCCCGCGGGAGCTCCGGGTCGTCGGCGTCGACGGCCTGCCGCTCGGCTCGCTCGTCTCGCCGACGCTCACCACGTTGGCGGTGGACCTCGACGAGGTCGCGCGTGAAGCGCTCGACCTCGCCCTCGGCATGCTCGCCGGCGAGCTGCCGCGGCAGGGTGACGCGGTGCAGCGCACGGTGCGGCACCGCCTGCTCCTGCGCGAGTCGGCCTGACGACGCGGCCCACGAGACAGCGCGACCGGAGGACGGACGGGAGGCGCGGTGCGGGCCCGCACCGCGCCTCCCGTCCGTCATCAGTTGCATTTGCAACCATTACCGTCCAGACGGTACACTAACGGAGTCCTGACGAGATGCGTGCACACCCCGCGCCCCGTCCGGTCCGTTCGTCAGTTCCGCCGTCGACCTGGTCCGGCTCGAAGTCCCTGGAGTCACCGTGTCCGCCCTGCTCACCAGCCCGATCCCCACTGCCGCCACCGGCAGCCGCGCCCGCCGGTTCGCCGCCCTCGCGGTGCTCATGCTGCCCGTCCTCCTCATCTCGGTGGACAACACCGTCCTGAGCTTCGCGCTGCCGTCGATCTCGCGCGCGCTGAACCCGGACGCCACCACGCAGCTCTGGATCGTCGACGCGTACCCGCTCGTCCTCGCCGGACTCCTCGTCGTGATGGGCAGCATCGGTGACCGCATCGGCCGCCGTCGGATCCTCGTCGTCGGCGCCACCGGCTTCGCGCTCTTCTCCGTCGCCGCGGCCTTCGCGACCGACGCCTGGATGCTCGTCGCCGCACGGATCGTCATGGGCGTGTTCGGCGCGATGCTCATGCCGGCGACCCTCTCGATCATCCGCAACGTCTTCGTCCACGCGGGGGAGCGGCGGATGGCGCTCGCCGTCTGGTCCACCATGTTCGCGGCGGGCAACGCCCTCGGGCCGCTCGTCGGCGGCGTGCTGCTCGCGCACTTCCACTGGGGCGCGGTGTTCCTCGTGGCGGTGCCGATCCTCGTCGTGATGCTCGTCGCCGTGCCGTTCTGCGTGCCGGAGTCCCGTGACCCGAACCCGGGGCCGGTCGACGTGCCGAGCATGTTCCTGTCGCTCGGCGCCCTCGCCCCGATCGCGTGGGCGATCAAGTCCGTCGTGCACCCCGAGGAGCGCGGCTTCGCGATCGCGATGCTCGCCGTCGGCGTCCTGTGCGGCATCGCGTTCGTCCGTCGGCAGCTCCGCTCGCGGACCCCGATGCTCGACCTCCGGCTGTTCCGGAGCACGGCGTTTACCGGCAGCGTGCTCATGAACATGGCGGCGATGTTCTCGCTGACCGGGTTCCTGTTCTTCATCGCACAGCACCTGCAGCTCGTCGCCGGCCTCGACCCCTTCGCGTCCGGCATGGTGCTGGTGCCGGGGTCGATCCTCACGATCGTGGCGGGCCTCGTCGTCGTGCCGATCGTCGCCCGGGTCGCTCCGCGCTGGGTCGTCGCCGTGTCGCTGCTGTTCTCGGCGGCCGCCTACGCGATGGTCGCGGTCCTCGGGCACCACGCCTCGATCGTGGCGCTGGCGTTCGCGTTCGTGCTGCTCGGGATCGGGATCGGTGCCTCGGAGACGGTGACGAACGACCTCATCATCTCGACGGCGCCGGCGGACAAGGCCGGTGCGGCGTCGGCGATGTCCGAGACGGCGTACGAGATCGGTGCCGTGCTGGGGACCGCGGTGCTCGGGACGATCCTGGCCACGGCCTACCGGGCGCACGTCGTGGTGCCGGACGGGCTGTCCTCGTCGGCGCACACCGCCGCGCAGGAGACCCTCGGCGGAGCGGTCTCGGCGGCGTCGTCCCTCGGCGGGTCGGCGGGGCAGGCGCTGCTCGAGTCGGCGCGGGCCGCGTTCGACTCCGGCGTCACGGTGACGGCGGGGGTGGCCGCGCTCCTGATGGTGGTCGCGGCCGCCGGTGCCGTCGTCATGCTCAAGCGCCGGTAGCGCCGCGCCGCCGCGGGCGGCGCCGCGCCGCGCTCGCGCGCCGCGCCGCGCCGCGCCGCGGGCGGCGCCGCGCTTGGTGAGCAGAAATGGTCGAGTCGCCGCGAGCGACCCGACCATTTCTGCTCACGAAGTCGGGCCCGCACCGCCGCACCCCGCGTCACACGGGGTCACACGGCACGCCCGGGATCGACCGAACCTGGGAATCGTTGACCTCAACCATGGTTCAGGTCATACGTTGGGACATGGCCGCGGAGCCGCGGCCCTCCCCATCGAAGGAACGACCACGACTCCCATGCCCGACGCAGCACCGGCGAACATCGCGGACGCCTACAAGGCCGCCTTCCGTGGACACCCGGCCGGTGTCGCCGTCATCACCGCCGAAGGCCCCGACGGTCCGACCGGCCTCACCGCATCGAGCGTCGCGAGCGTGGCGATCGACCCGCCCGTGCTCGTGTTCTCGCTGTCCACGAACTCCGGGTCCGCCGGGGTCGTGCTCGGCGCCCCGATCTTCGTGGTGCACCTCGTCGACTCGCTCGGCGTCGCACTCGCCCGTCGCTTCGCCTCCACCGGCAGCCCCGCGGCGGACGACCCGATCTGGGGCACCCTGCCGTCGGGTGACCGTTACCTGCCGAGTGCCGCGAGCGCCCTGCGTTGCCGGCCCCTCTCGACCACGCCGATCGGCTCGTCGACCGTCGTCGTCGCCGAGGTCCTCGACATCGTCGTCGGCCTCGAGCGGGGCGAGCCGCTGGTCTACCACAACCGGGAATTCCACTCCCTCACCGATCGTTCCCGGCTCTCGTGAGCCGCGGAGCACCATCCGCACACCACTGATCGAAAGGAACTCACATGGCTGAGTACACCCTGCCGGAGCTGCCGTACGACTACGCCGCACTCGAGCCGCACATCAGCGGCAAGATCATGCAGCTGCACCACGACAAGCACCACCAGACCTACGTGACGGGTGCGAACACCGCGCTCGAGCAGCTCGCCGAGGCCCGTGAGTCCGGCAACCTGGCGAACGTCAACAAGCTCGAGAAGGACCTCGCGTTCAACCTCGGTGGCCACGTCAACCACTCGATCTTCTGGACCAACCTCGGCCCGGACACGAAGGTCCCCGAGGGCGAGCTCGCCGCGGCGATCGACGAGTTCTTCGGCTCGTTCGAGAAGTTCCAGGCCCAGTTCACCGCCGTTGCCACGGGCATCCAGGGCTCCGGCTGGTCCGTCCTCGCCTGGGACACCGTCGGCCAGAAGCTGACCACGTTCCAGCTGTTCGACCAGCAGGCCAACGTGCCGTTCGGTCTCGTGCCGATCTTCATGCTCGACATGTGGGAGCACGCCTTCTACCTCGACTACCTCAACGTCAAGGCGGACTACGTCAAGGCCGTGTGGAACATCGTCGACTGGGAGAACGTCGCCGCGCGTTTCGCGAACGCGAAGTCGCAGAGCTTCGTCACCCTCTGAGACGGGCGCAGCGGGTCACGGTGGTGACCCGGTGAACGACGGGAGGCGCGGTGCCGGCTGGCACCGCGCCTCCCGTCGTTCGTCGGTGCGCGTCGACCGCTCAGGCCGACTGGAAGTGGGCCCCGGCGACCAGCTTGTGCGCGATCGCGCGCAGCGCGGCGTCGGGCGTCGCCCGCTCGCGGTCGACGATCGTGCCCCACTGCACGCCCCGAGCTGCGAGGACGGCACCGCGGGCCGCCCGTTCGGCGTCCACCGCGCCGTAGCCGTGTTCGACGCACCAGGCGGCGATCGCGCTCACCTGCGCGCGGTGGAAGGTGCGCTCGCGATCACGGCCGTCGAGCGACTCGACCGATCCGAGCTCGAAGGTGAGCCGGGCGGCGAGGGAGCGCTCGGGGTCGTCGAGCCCGCCGAACACCGCGACGAGGTAGTCGGTCAGCCCGAGGTCGTCGGCGCCGGGGTCGAGCGTGACGTCGGAGACCGATTCCGCCAGGTGGTCCACCACGGCGTCGATCAGGGCTTCGCGCGTGCCGAAGTGGTACACGATCGGGTACGCGCTCGTCCCGAGCACCCGGCCGAGGCTGCGGACGGAGACGTCCTCGAGCTTGGTGTCCTGCAGGTGCTCGGCCACCTTCGCGATGATCGCCGGCTTGAGTGTCGGGTCGGGCTTGCGGGGCATGGCGTCTCCAACGAGCGTGATGGGCAGTACGCGACCGTTCACATACGATCACAGAGTATATTACTGCCGGTCGCCGGGAAACAGCCGGGAATCCATAACGGGTGCAAGGGATTTGTGGCGAGAAGCGGAGTTTTACTCGATTCCACGTAGGATGGGGCCGATGTCCATGCCTCCAGAGCGCCCTGTGGCCCCGTCGCGCCCCGAGGCACCCCGTGCCGGGCGGGCGGTCGCCGGGCGCCGTCGCGGGGCGGGGAAGCGCTTCCTCGTCGTCGGCGACGTCCTGGACGGGGTGCTCGTGCACACCACGGCCGCGAGCATGGGTGCACACGACCCGGCCGCTGTCATCCGGCACCGACCGGTCGGCGCCGCAGGCAACACCGCGACGTGGCTCGGCTGGCTCGGCGCCGACGTGGACCTGGTGGGTCGGGTCGGCGTGGACGACGTCTACCGGCACGAGCGATCGCTCGCCGACGCCGGCGTCCGGGCGCACATCCGCTACGACGCCCGGACCGCGACCGGCGCCGTCGTGTCCGTGCGGAACGGGAACGGTCGGACCGCGATGTCCGATCCCGCAGCGAGCGGGGTGCTGTCGGCGGAGGACCTGCCGGTCGACCTCGTGGCGCGTGCGGACATCGTGCACCTGACCGGCTCGGCGATGCTCGGCGGAGGCGGTCCGGACCGCATCGCGGCACTCGTCGCCCAGGCCCGGTCCGGTTCCGCACGGGTGTCCCTCGACCCCTCGTCCGCCGCGGTGGTGCGTGCGGTCGGTGCGTCGGAGTTCCTCGAGGCGCTCTCCGGCCTCGATGCCCTCTTCCCGAGCGAGGACGAGGCACGCGCGCTGACCGGAGCGCCCACCGTCACGGAGGCGATCGAGTCGCTCGCCGACCGCGTGCCCCTGGTCGTGGTGACCATGGGGACCGAGGGCGTCCTGCTCGGGCGGCGAGGTCGGACGCCGCAGCGGGTGCCGATCACGCCTGCGACGGTGGTGGACACGCTCGGCGCCGGGGACGCGTTCGCGGCGGGGTTCCTCCGTGCGTGGGCGACCGATCCGGTGCGGGTCGCGGCGGCTGCGCGCGAGGGCACGCGGGTCGCGGCGCGGGCGCTCGGGTTCGTGGGAGGGCGTCCGCCGGTCTGACGCCCGCGCGTCAGCGCTCGCTGGGCTCGGCCCGGACCACCGGTCGCGGGGTCAGCGCTCGCTGGGTTCGGCCCGGACCACCAGGGTCTGCACGAGGCCGGCTGCGAGCGGCGCCAACCGGATCTCGACGCGCAGCCGACCGGCCGTCCCCGGCAGCCACCAGCGCAGGTGCGACGGGGCCTGGGACTCGTCGGCCACCGGTTCCGCCCCGAGGTCGGCACCGACGGCCGCCACCGCCTCCGCGACGGCCCGGCGGCGTCGTTCGTAGGGCACGTCCATCGCCACGTTCGGCGTGCAGATCGCATCGGCGAGGTCGTCGTCCCAGTGGGCCAGGAGGCGCGTCACGGCAGCCTGCGCCGCCCGCGTCGCGTCCACGGTCGGCCCGGTGCCGGGTGCACGGTCCGCCGCGGCGGTCGCGCGGGCGGTCAGCACGAGGTCGAGCGCCCGGTCCGCCGCCGCCGAGACCTTCGCCTGCGTGGCGTTCTCGAAGGCGACGACGCCGAGGCCGTCCCGGACCGACCACCGCATGTGCGCCGAGAACCCCGGGTACCCGCCGGAGTGCGAGACGAGCTCGCCGAACGCCGGGTCCTGCTCGACGAAGAGCCCGAAGCCGTACGCCGTCGGGCGACTCGAGGTCGGCACCACCGCTGCGGGCACGACCCGCATCGCCTGCTGCATGAGTCGGCGGTCGGCCGGGGAGACCGGTCCGGGCTCGGGCGTCTCGGTGAACGCCGACGCGAGGTGCCGACCCCAGCGGGCGAGGTCGGTGACCGTCGAGAAGAGCCCGCCGATCGACGAGAACGCGCCGGGGCCCGACATCGGCAGCGGCTCCCACGTGCCGACGCCCGCCCCGTCAGCGGCGGGACGCACGCCCGTGACCACGTGACCGCGGGCGTCGTCGGCGCGGAAGACGGTGTCGCGCAGGCCGAGGGGGCCGAGGACGAGTTCGGTCGCGACCTCGGGGAAGGGACGACCGGCCACGACGGCGATCGCCCGGCCGAGCAACGCGTACCCGGTGTTCGAGTAGGCGAACCGGGTCCCCGGGACCGAGTCGAACAGGAGCCCGGCGCGCAGGACGTCGTCGAGCTCGGCGTCCGAGATCGATTCCTGCCGGTCGGCCCACGGATCGTCGGTCGGGAAGCCGCCGGCCATGGTGAGGAGCATGCGGAGCGTCGGCACGGGGGAGTCGGCGGTGGGCAGTACGACGTCCGCGAAGGCGGGCACGAAGTCCGTGATCGGGGCGTCCAGCCGGACACGGTCGTCCGCGACGAGGGCGAGCAGGGTGGCCGCCGTCGCGCTCTTCGTGCAGGAGGCGATCCGGTACACGGTGTCGGCGTCGGGAGCGATGCCGTCGCCGCGGTCGCCGTGCCCGCCCGAGGCGACGAGCCCGGTGCGGTCGAACACGCCCCAGACGCTGCTCGGAGCGACGCCGCGTTCGACTCGTTCGCGGAACAGCGCGTCGACGTCCGCGATCACCTGCGGATCGATGCCGCTCACGACCGGCGCATCCGGTCGTACGCGTCGAGTGCCCGCTGCCGGGTCTCCTTGAGGTCGAGCATGGGCTCCGGACGGTCTTCGTCGGCGGGGACCCAGCGGTGCACGTACTCGCGGTGCGGGTCGAACCGCTCGAGCTGCCGGTCCGGGTTGAACACCCGGAAGTACGGCGCCGCGTCGAACCCGGAGCCGGCGACCCACTGCCAGTTCGCCGCGTTGTTGGCGGAGTCGGCGTCGACGAGGGTGTCCCAGAACCACTGCTCGCCCACGCGCCAGTCGACGAGCATGTTCTTCACGAGGAAGCTGGCCGTCGCGAGCCGGACCCGGTTGTGCATCGCACCCGAGTGCCAGAGCTCCCGCATGCCCGCGTCGACGAGGTCGAACCCGGTCGTCCCGGTCCGCCAGCGGTCGATCTCGGCGTCCGGGACGTCGAGCCAGGGGAAGGCGTCGAACTCGCGCCGGACGTTCACCGTGGTGATGTCCTCGCAGTGGAAGTACTCGTTCCAGTTGAACTCGCGCCAGGCCAGCTGCCGGAGGAACGCCGAGGCGTTCTTGCGCTGCTCGGGCTCGAGCTGGCCGTGCAGGCGATGCCAGACCTGGTACGGACTGACCTCGCCCCACCGCAGGTGCGGGGAGAGGTCGCTCGTGGCGGCCATCGCGGGTTCGTCGCGCTGGTCGTAGTCCTCGAGCGCGTGGTGCACGAAGTGTTCAAGCCGCCGGTGCGCGCCCTGCTCGCCGGGTTCCCAGGCGTCCCGGAGACCGCCGGCCCAGTCGGGGTGCGTCGGCAGCAGGTCCCAGTCGTCGAGGTCGTCGCTCGCGACCCGGGGCGCCGCGGGGAGGTCACGCGGCTTGGGCAGCGGGTGGCGGGGCTCGGGCATCGCCTGGGCGGCACGCCAGAACGGCGTGAACACCTTGTACGGCTCGCCCTGCCCGGTGAGGACGGTCCACGGTTCCCAGAGCAGGCTCGCGGCGAAGCTGTGCGCCTCGGTCCCGCCGTCGGTGAGGGTCGACTTGATGCCGGCGTCGAGGTCCCGCTCGGCTCGGCCGTACCGGCGGTTCCAGAACACCGCGTCGGCGCCGGTGTCGGACACGAGCGCGTCGACGGCCTCGGCAGCGGGCCCGCGGCGGAGGACCAGTCGGGACCCGCGCTCGCGGAGTTCACCGTCGAGCGCGGCGAGCGAGTGGTGCAGCCACCACCGTGCCGCAGCCCCGATCGGGCGGATGCCGGGGGACTGCTCGTCGAGGACGTACGCGACCGTGACGTCGCCGCCGTGGTCGATCGCTGCTCGGAGTGCCGGGTTGTCCGCGAGACGGAGGTCGTCGCGGAGCCAGACCAGGGCGCCGGTCACACCGCTGCCGCGTCGACGTCGGACGCCGCCCGGGTCGCGCCACGTCGGGGTGAGGCCGCACCCGCCGCGGTCCGGAGCTTCGTGCAGAGTTCGGTGAGCGTGCGCAGCTCGGCGTCGTCGAGGCCGGCACCGACCTGGTCGGCGATGGTCTGCGCGTGCTGGACGGCGACGGCGCGGTACACGTCGAAGCCGTGCGCGGTGAGGGCCACGATGACGCCCCGGGCGTCGGTGGGGTCCGGCTGCTTCTCGACGATGCCGCGCGCGGTGAGCCGGTCGACCAGGCGGCTGACGCTCGGCTGCGTCAGGAGCAGGTGGCCGGTCAGTTCGCGCATCCGGCAGCGGCGGCCGGGCTGCGTGGAGAGGTTGAAGCAGACGTCGTACTCGTTGAACGAGATCTCGCCGCCCGGGAAGTCGGCGTTGAGCGCGCGCATCACCGTGACCTGGGCGCGGAAGAGCGCTTCCCAGGCAGCGACGGCGGTCGCCTTCTCGCTGCGGCGTGGCTCGTTCACGGTCGCGCTCCCTCTGGTCGTACGGTCATGCCACACTACCGACGGCCTCGGACACGCGATGCTGCTGACGCGCAGCCGTGTCCCCCGGGACGCAACGAGGGCCGGTCATCACGGGGATGACCGGCCCTCTCCCTTGCACCAAGAGTGTCCTGCAATCACATTCCACAGGCGGTGCCACAGCAAACACCGTCTGCACGCACGACTGTATAACGAACGGGTAACGGCGCGCTACCGGACGCGGCCGTCGTTCGCTGCGAGTTCACCAAGAACGACCGATCAGGATCAGAAGAGGTCCGGCGACGGCGTGGAGGCGTAGCGCACGGCGACGTCCGCGTGGCGGTCGAAGCGGTAGCCGACACCGCGCACGGTGCGGACGATCTCCTCGAAGGCGCCGAGCTTCGAGCGGAGGCGACGGACGTGGACGTCGATCGTGCGCTCGTTCGGGGTCTCGTCCTCGCCGTCCGACCACAGGCCGTCGATGATCGCCGAGCGGTCGACGGTCTGGCCCTCGCGGAGGACGAGGAACTGCAGGAGCTCGAACTCCTTGTACGTCAGGGGAGCGGCTTCGCCGTCGAGCGTGACGCGCTTCCGGGAGATGTCGATGACGACCCCGGTCTCCTCCGGCTCGGGCTTCTCTGCCTGCTTGCGCGCGGCCACGGCGGAGCGGTCCTGCAGGGCGAGCCGGACGACGTCGACGTCACGGCCGCCGGAGCCCTCGGCGGCGACGGCCACGGCGGCGTACGTCTCCGAGGTCGGGACGAGCTGCGCGGTCAGGGCCTTGAGCTGCTCGACGACCGCAGCGAGGGTCGTGCCCGCCGCCGCTGCCTTCGCCTCGTCGATGCCGACGTAGAGGGCGAAGCCGCGTGCCTCGGTGCCCTCGGGCAGGGCACGGTTGCGCTGCGGGGCGACGACCGGGCTGGTCGGCACGCCGCTGGCGACGGGCGGGGCGACGGGCTCGCGACGCGGACGGATCGGGGTCACGGTGCCGAGGTCGGTCGGCGCGGGTGCGGCGGTGCGGAGGGCGGTGCGGGGCTGAGCGATGGTGAGCGACATGGCGGTTCTCCGGGCGATGTGGCTGCGGTGTCGAGGTGTGCCGCGGCCGTGTCGAATGCGTCGGTCCGGGTACGGCGAGTGCCGTGGGCCCTGCGGTCCTGCTGCGGACCGGGGCCGACCCGGGGGTACGGGGGACAGACCTCGTGACGTGGTGCGCGTCGTCGACGTGGTCGTCACCCGGGGATCACGCTCGCGCGACGGGGGTGGTGTCGCGGGGGATCCGGCTGGAACGGGTGCCGATCAGGCACACATTCGACAACGCATGACGGCCGTGGCCGGCATCATCATGCCGGCGGTCCCCTGGGCCTCGGAGAGGACGCGGGTGGACACGGTTGCAGTCATGGGACGAGTATCGGTGGGATACCAACGTCGTGTCAACCGTCCGCACGGACGGTGCGTTCTGCGAACGCACGGGGAAGACGGACAGGAGGCGCGGTGCCAGCCGGCACCGCGCCTCCTGGCGGAACGTGGTCGCGTCTACTCGGCGAGACCGTAGAGGCGGTCGCCCGCGTCGCCGAGGCCCGGAACGATGTAGCCGTTCTCGTCGAGCTTCTCGTCGAGCGCGCCGAGCACGATCGAGACGTTGCGGTCGCCGACGGCGGCCTCGACCGCGGCGAGTCCCTCGGGCGCGCCGAGGATGCAGACGCACGTGACCTCTTCCGCACCGCGGTCGAACAGGAAGTCGATCGCGGCCGCGAGGGTGCCGCCCGTCGCGAGCATCGGGTCGAGGACGAAGCACTGCCGGCCGGAGAGGTCGTCGGGCAGGCGCTCGGCGTAGGTCTGCGGCTCGAGGGTCTCCTCGTTGCGCGCCATGCCGAGGAAGCCGACCTCGGCCGTCGGGACGAGCTTGACCATGCCTTCGAGCATGCCGAGCCCGGCACGCAGGATCGGCACGACGAGCGGGCGCGGCTTCGCGATCGAGACGCCCATGGTGTGTGCCACCGGGGTGTCGATCGGCGTCGCGGTGACCCGGACGTTGCGCGTCGCCTCGTACGCGAGGAGCGTGACGAGCTCCTCGGTGAGGGCGCGGAACGTGGGGGACGGCGTCGTACGGTCGCGGAGCACCGAGAGCTTGTGGGTGATGAGCGGGTGGTCGGCGACGTGGACTCGCATAGGGTCGAGCCTACCGTGCTGCCGACCGCCAGGAGGTTCCGTGGAAGCACCCGCCGCCCGCCCGTTCGTCCCCGCGATGGAACGCGCGCTCGACGAGGCCCGCGCGTGCCTCGCGACCGGCGACGTCCCGGTGGGGGCGGTCGTCCTCGACCGGGACGGCGCGGTCATCGCCGTGGGACGGAACGAGCGCGAGGCGCGACAGGACCCCACGGCGCACGCCGAGGTCCTCGCGCTCCGGGCGGCCGCGGCGGCGATCGGCGACTGGCACCTCGAGGAGCACACCCTGGTGGTGACGCTCGAGCCGTGCCCGATGTGCGCCGGTGCGGTCATGGCGGCCCGGGTGCCGCGGATCGTGTTCGGCGCGTGGGACCCGAAGGCCGGCGCGAGCGGGAGCGTCTACGACGTCGCGCGGGACCGCCGGCTGCCGCACCGGTCCGAGGTGATCGGCGGAGTGCTCGAGGGGGAGTGCGCCGCGCTGCTCGACGCGTTCTTCGCCGAGCGTCGCTGACCTGTGGGCGTCACTTCCAGAGGACCGCGACGAACACGTTGACGATCGCGAGCGCCCCGGCCGAGTGGAAGAACGGCAGGGCGGCCTTCGCCGTCGCGGTGCCGGCGTCCGCCCGCTTCTGACGCGCCCGGGCGACGAGCGCCAGCACGAGTGCGACCGCCGCGACGACGAGCTTCACGCCGAGCTTGACGTGGTTCGCGCCGCCGTCCTGCGTCGCGTCGATGATCCCCATCATCCCGAGGCCCGTGACGAGCTGCACGACGAGACCGGTGATCGGCCAGGAGGTCTGGAAGCCGCCCTTGCGGCGGACCTGCACCAGGAAGGCACCGATGACGGCAGCGAGACCGAGGAAGTGGAGGACGAGCAGGATGCTGAAGAGCGCCGACATGTGACCATCGTGGATGACCGGCCACGGCGCTCGCCAGCAAGGTTCCCCTTAGTCTGCGGCGCGGATCACGATCGCCTCGGTCGGCGGGCGGGGGCCCGTCCGGAGCACGTCGGGTTCGACGTAGATCACGCGTGCGATCGGCACCGCCTGGCGCACCCGGTGCTCGACCGTGTCGATGCCGGCGGCGACGTCGCCGAGCCGTCGGTCGCCGTCCACCGCGACCTTCACGCCGACCATGAGCTCGTCGGGGCCGAGGTACAGGGTCTTGATGTGGATGATCGAGTCGACCTCGGGACCGTCGAGCACCGCCTGCTTGATGCGCTCGACGTCGGCCGCGGTGGCACCCTCGCCGACGAGGAGGCTCTTCGTCTCGATGCCGAGCACGACCGCCACGGCGATGAGCAGCGCGGCGATGCAGATCGTGCCGATCGCGTCGAACACGCCGTTGCCCGTGATCGCGGTGAGGCCGACGCCGAACAGGGCGAAGACGAGGCCGAGCAGTGCCGCGGTGTCCTCGAGCATCACGACGGGGAGCTCCGGGGCCTTGGCGCGGCGGACGAACTGCACCCAGCTCTGCCGGCCCTTCTGCGGTCGTGCTTCCTGCAGTGCGGTGCGGAGGGAGAAGCCCTCGAGCCCGATCGCGATGACGAGCACCACGAGCGGCAGCCACCAGTTCTCGAGCGGGTGCGGGTGGGTGAGCTTCTCGATGCCCTCGTAGAGGGAGAACACCCCGCCGACCGAGAACAGGATGATCGACACGACGAACGCGTACACGTAGCGCTCACGCCCGTAGCCGAACGGGTGCTCTTCGTCGGCGGCACGCCGGGCACGACGGCCGCCGAGGAGCAGGAGGAGCTGGTTGGCGGAGTCGGCGAGGGAGTGGACGCCCTCGGCCAGCATCGACGCGGAACCGCTGATCGCCGCGGCGATGAACTTCACGATCGCGATCCCGACGTTCGCACCGAGTGCGGCGAGGATCGCCCTCGTGCCTCCAGAAGCGCTCACAGCTGTCCCCTTCTCCCGATCTGTTGGACGATCCTAGGCGAGGGCGCTCGGTAGGGTCTGGGGCATGACGATCGAACTGCCCCGCACCGCCCTGCTCGGCGTCGGCTCCATGTCCGGCGCGGTCCTCGACGGCCTGCTCGCCGCCGGTCTCGACCGGGCCACCGTGACCCTGACGACGAAGTCGGAGCAGTCCGCCGCGGCACACCGGGAGCGTGGCCTGGACGCCACCGCCACCGACACCGACCCCGACGCGAACCGGGCAGCGGTGCGCGGCGCGTCGCTCGTCGTGCTCGGGGTGAAGCCCTACGCGATCGGTGACCTGCTCGACGAGGTCTCGGCGGACCTCGAGCCGGGGACCGTCGTCGTGAGCGTCGCCGTGGGGACGACGACCGCGAGCATGGAGGCGAAGGTGCCGACCGGTGTCCGGGTCGTCCGAGCGCTCCCGAACACGCCGATCGGCGTCGGGCACGGGGTGACCGGGATCAGCGCCGGTGCCTCCGCGGACGCCGACGCCGTCGCGCTCGCGTCGTCGGTGTTCGACGCGTCCGGTGTCGTGATCGAGGTGCCGGAGTCCCAGCTCGACGCGCTCTCCGCCGTCTCGGGCTCCGGGCCCGCCTACGTCTTCCTCCTCGTGGAGCAGTGGCAGCAGGCCGCCGAGTCGCTCGGGTTCTCTCACGACCAGGCCGAGGCGATGGTGCAGGGCACGCTCCGCGGTGCCGTCGAACTGCTCGCCGCCTCCGGCAGGGAGCCCACCGACCTGCGGAGGGCCGTCACGAGCCCGAAGGGGACCACCGAGCGCGCCGTCGCGGTGCTGCAGGACGCCGATCTCGCGGGGACGTTCGAGCGGGCGTCCCGCGCGGCGATCGCCCGCGCCGAGGAGCTGGCGAAGGGCTAGCGGTCGGTCGGGCACGTCCGGCCCGGACCATCGCCCAGACGACGAGCACCCCGGCGAGCACGGTGAGCACCGACCCGCCGATCGTCACCGCGTGGTCGAACGCCACCCCCTGGGCGTGGGTCCACGGCGTCGCGGTGAGCGACCCGGTGAACACGGCACCGAGCACCGTGCCGGCGATCGCCACCCCGACGGCCGAGGCCACCTCGGAGGAGGTATCGACGAGGGCGGCACCGATCGTCGTGCGGTCCTCCGGCAGCCCGCGCAGGACGTTCGTGCCGGCGACCACCCCCACGACCCGCATGCCGGCGGCGACGAGCACGAGCGCCAGGGCGATCCACCCGTAGCCGAGCGGCCCGAGCAGCGTGTACACCGCGAGCCCGACGACGACGGCGGCCGCACTCGACCAGGCGGCGTGCCCGAGGCCGACGCGCCGGACGAACGGTCCGACGAACGCGCTCCCGGCCACGAGCACGGCCACCTGCGGGAGCATGCCGATCGCGGCGAGGGCCGGCGGCCACCCCCAGGCGAGCTGCAGGTGCAGCGTCACCAGGTATCCGAGGCCCGCGACCGCGAGGCCCGTGGCCGCCTTGTACGCGAGGCCGCTCGAGACCAGCGGCCGGGCGACGAGCGCGAGGTCGAGCAGCGGGTGCTCGACGCGGCGCTGTCGCACGGCGAACCAGACGCCGCCGCCGATCGCGACGGCCGTGGCCGCCCAGGCCGTCCAGTCGTCGAGCCCGCCGTCGGCGAACCGCGTCGGCGCGACGAGGGCGAGGACGATCGTCACGGTCCCCAGCGCCGCTCCGGTCCAGTCCACGGGAGCCCGGTGCAGCCCCGCTGGATCGTCCGCGGTGACGCCGACGCGGATCCCCACGAACGCGAGTCCGGCGATCGGGACGTTGACGAGCAGGAGCACCTGCCAGGGCGCGACGGCGAGGACGAGTCCGCCCACCGTCGGTCCCACCGCGAGCCCGACGAGGCCGACGGTGGAGATCACCGTGATCGCCCGGACCCGCCGCTCGTCGTCGTCGAAGAGCCGGAACGCGAGGGCCATCGACCCGGGGGTGGTCATCGCCGCCGCGATCCCGGTGGCGACCCGGACGGCGATCAGCTGGTCGGCGGTGGTGACGAACGCGGTCGCGAGGCTCGCCAGCCCGAGGAGCACGAGCCCCACGAGCATCACCCGGCGTCTGCCGTACCGGTCCGCGACGGCACCCGCAGCGAGCATGAGCCCGCCGAACACCACCGAGTACGCCGTCGTCACCCACTGCAGCCCGGTCGCGCCGACCTGCAGCTCACGACCGATCGTGGGGAGCGCGACGTTCAGGACGGAGTTGTCGAGCATCTCGAACAGGAAGACCGCGGCGAGCCCGGCGAGGGCGACACGCGATCCGCGCAGGGATCGGGGAGAGTGGGGGGACCGGACGGCGTTCATACGTCTAGGTTAAGTCAGTAAACTGAGTGAGTCAATCAGCGAGGAGTCCGCATGCCCAGGAGCGCGCCCCGCGGCGGGCCGGAGACCCGTGCGCGGATCGCCGAGACCGCGTCCGGGATGTTCGCCGAGCACGGCTTCGACGGCGTCACCGTCGCGCAGGTCGCGAAGGCCGCCGGGGTCTCGAGCGTCACGGTCTTCAAGCACTTCCCGCGCAAGGAGGACCTGTTCCTCGACCGCTCCGCCGAGACGGTCGCGCTGTTCGTCGCAGCCGTCGAGGACGTTCCACGTGACGAGGCGCTCGACGCGCTCGAGGCGCTCGCACTGCGCCTGGTCGACGAGCGCGCGCCGGTCTCCGGGCTGGCGCCCGGCGCACACGCGTTCTTCCGGACGATCGCCGACTCGTCCGCCCTGCAGTCGCGCGCGCTCGAGCTCGTGGCGGGGGCGCAGCGCGCGCTCGGGGACGCCGTCGGCGACCGACTCCTCGCAGCGCTCTTCGTCGCCGGCTACGCCACGGTCTTCGTCGGGACGGCACGTGCCGTCCTCGCGGGGGAGGACGACGACACCGTCGTCACGGCGCACCGCGCCGGGCTGGAACGGCTCTTCCGCGCACTCCGGGACGGCGTCGCGTCCGCGACGTGACCGGCTGACGGACTGGAGGGACGGTGCGGGCCCGCCCCGCGCCTCCTGTCCGTCCCGTCCTCACTCCAGGGCGGCGAACCGTTCCAAGGCGCTCTCGGTCCCCGAGACGATGATGACGTCGTTCTGGCCGATCACGCTCTCCGGCGTCGCCGGGACGAAGGCCTCGCCGGGGGTCTTGATGCCGAGCACGGTGAGGCCGAAGCGCGTGCGGATCACCGTGGTCGCCAGGTCCTTGCCGCGGACCGACGCCGGCGGGAACATCTTGACCACGGCGAAGTCGTCGTCGAACTCGATGAAGTCGAGCATCCGGCCGGACACCAGGTGTGCGGTGCGCTCGCCGGCCTCGCGCTCGGGGTAGACGACGTGGTTCGCGCCGATGCGGGACAGGATCGTGCCGTGCGACCGGCTGATCGCCTTCGCCCAGATCTGCGGGATGCCGAGGTCGACGAGGTTCGCGGTGATGAGCACGCTCGACTCGAGGTCGCTGCCGGTCCCGACGACGGCGATCGGGAAGTCCTGCGCACCGATCTGCCGCAGGGCGTCGATGTCGGTCGCGTCCGCCTGCACCGCGTGCGTGACGCGGTCCGACCACTTCTGCACGAGGCCGGCGTCGGTGTCGACGACGAGGACCTCGCGGTCCTGCCGCTCGAGCTGCCCGGCGGTGGCGGCGCCGAACCGTCCGAGGCCGATGACGAGCACCGGAGCGTCGTGGCTGACGGCACCGAGCGGGTGCGGACGGTTGCGGTCAGCCAACGATCGGCCTCTCCTCGGGACGGCGGAACAGTTGCCGGCTCTGGCTGGCGGCCAGTGCAGCGGCGATGGTCACTGTACCGACACGGCCCAGGAACATCGTCGCCGCGAGCACGTACTTGCCGGACTCGGGCAGGTTCGCGGACACCCCGGAGGACAGCCCGCACGTCGCGAACGCCGAGATGACCTCGAACAGCACGCGGTCGAGGGACTCGTGGGTGATCTGCAGGAGCACGACGGTCGCGACGGCCACGATGGTGGCGCCCCAGAGCACGACCGCCACGGCCACGCGCAGGACGTCGCTCGGGATCCGCCGGCCGAACGCCTCCATGCTCTGGCGCCCGCGGGCCTCGGCGACGGCGGCGAGGAACAGGACCGCGAGCGTCGTGACCTTGATGCCGCCGGCGGTCGAGGCCGAGCCGCCGCCGATGAACATGAGCATGTCCGTGACGAGCAGGCTCGACCCGTTCAGCTGGTCGAAGTCGACGAGGGAGAACCCGCCGGACCGGGTCATCGTGGAGAGGAAGAGGGCCTGGAACGCGGTGCGACCAGCGCCCTCCTCACCGAAGGTGGTCGGGTTCGATGCCTCGAGCGCGATGTACACGGCGGCGCCGCCGACGAGCAGGACCGCGCTCGTCGCGAGCGTGAGCTTCACGTGGATCGGCCAGCGGCGGGGCGTGCGGAGCTGCTTCGTCAGGGCACGGATCACCGGGAAGCCGATCGAGCCGGCGACGACACCGACCATGAGGAGCGAGAGGAACCAGTAGTCGTGCGCGAACGGGGTGAGTCCGCTGGCGTTCGGCGCGAAGCCGGTGTTCGTGAACGCCATCGCCGCGTAGTAGAAGGAGTCCCCGACCGCCGTCCAGAAGGGCATCCCGGCGATGAGGACGGACGGCAGCAGGAGGAGCCCGAGGACGATCTCGATCGACAGGGTGCTCACCGCGACCGTCGCGAGCAGGGTGCCGACCTCGCCGAGACGGACGGCCTGGCCCTCGGGCACGGCGCCGTGGTGGGTCCGCAGGGGGTTCGAGTCGCCGGCTGCCATGAGCTTCGCGCGGAGTCCGAGCTTCCGGGTGACGAAGAGGCCGAGGATCGAGGCGAACGTCAGGACGCCCACGGCCCCGATCTGCGTGCCGATCACCACGAGGGTCTTGCCGAACACCGACCAGTGCGTCGCCATGTCCACGGTGGCGAGCCCGGTGACGCAGACCACCGACGCCGCGGTGAAGAGGGCGTCCGCGAAGTGCGTCGAGCGTCCGTCCGCCGCGGCCCACGGCGTCATGAACAGGCTCGTGAAGACGAAGATCAGCGCCACGAAGACGACGATCGCCAAGCGGGACGGCGACGAGCGGAGGGCGGTGCCGAGACGTGACGGCCGTCGACGGGTCGCTCCCGCCGAGCGGGACGGCGGCTCGTGTCGGTCGAGCATCGTATGCCTCCGTGGACATGGGCGGGACGGTTCGTCATGGTACATCCGTGACGCCCCGGCTAGCCTTGCCCCATGGCCGACATCTTCAGCGTCGTGGCGGACCCCACCAGGCGTGAGCTGCTCGGGACGCTCCTGTCCGCGTACGGCTCGGACGTCACCGGCGGCGAGCTCAGCGTCGGCCAGCTCGTGGAACGCCTCGGCGTCAGCCAGCCGACCGTGTCGAAGCACCTGCGCGTGCTCCGCGACATCGGCCTCGTGACGAGCCGCGAAGAGGGGCAGCACCGCTACTACCGCCTCGACCCGGAGCCACTCGTCGGCATCGAGGAGTGGGTCCTCCCGTTCACCGGCGCGGTGGACGCCGACGGCACTCCGGCCACGACGGCCTGGACGCTCGACGGGCAACCGGTCTCGGTCCGACGCTCCGGCACGGCGGGCAAGGCCACGGTCGAGGTCGGCACCGAGCTCGGCCGCGTGATGGCCGAGGCGTCCTACCGCGCGACCGCGGCGCTGTCCGGCGCGCAGCAGGGCTGGGAACGGGTCGTCGACCGCAGCCGGAAGCGCTTCACGCGTCGCGGCGACGAGGACTGAACGGGACCTGGACACCGGGTCGCACCGGCCCCTACAGTTGCCAGTGACCACACAGGTCACACCGATTTCCCGAAGGCGGACCATGACCGGCAGTTTCGACGACGTGCGCTTCCTCACCGTCGCTGAGGTCGCCGAGATGATGCGCGTCTCCAAGATGACCGTCTACCGCATGGTCCACGCGGGGGAACTCCCCGCCATCCGCTTCGGCCGGTCCTTCCGCGTCCCGGAGTCCGCCGTCGCGGACGTCCTGCGCGGTGGCATCGCCGACGTCGGCTAGGCGGGTCCGAACCGGCCCGTTCGACATCGCGTCAGGCCTCCGCTAGACTCGGCGGGGTTGTTTTTCCGCGGTCTCGTTGGCCCGGTGTCCACACAACATCAGTCCGAGTGAGGTCCGTATGGGTTCTGTCATCAAGAAGCGTCGCAAGCGCATGGCGAAGAAGAAGCACCGCAAGCTGCTTCGCAAGACGCGCCACCAGCGTCGCAACAAGAAGTAGGCCTCGAGCCTGCAGCGTCACGCCCCGGTTCGCCGGGGCTTTCGCGTTTCCGGGGGCGGATATGGTGGTCCCATGCCCGCCGTGACCCTGCTGACCAAGCCCGGCTGCCACCTCTGCGACGACGCCCGACCGGTCGTCGAACGCGTCGTGGCCGAACACCCGGGGACGACCCTGCAGGAGCTGTCCATCCTCGACGACGACACCCTCCGCCTGGAGTACGCGGAGGACATCCCGGTCGTCCTGGTCGACGGGCGCGTCCACAGCAACTGGCACGTCGACGCCGACCGGCTCCGCCGTGCCCTCGAGAAGGCCGAGGCCCGCGCATGATCCACCACGTCGTCTCCTGGACCCTGCGCGAGGACCTCGACCGCGCAGAGTCCGTCGAGCGGATCCGCGAGCTCCTCGTCGGGCTGATCGGCACCGTCGACTCGATCCGTTCCCTGCAGGTCGTCGAGAACGTCGCCTACCCCGGGAAGAACCAGGACGTCGCCGTCGTGGCGACCTTCGACGACCTCGCCGGCCTCGACGAGTACCAGGTGCACCCGCAGCACCAGGCCGCGGCAGCGGAGATCCGTGGCCTGGTCACGGGGCGGGCGGCCATCGACTGGGAGAGCTGAGCCGCGCCTCCGGGCCCGCGCCGCGCGCGCTCCCCGCGCGCGCCGCCCGCGCCGTGCTCGCTTCGTGAGCAGAAATGGTCGCCTCCCGACTCGGGAAGCGACCATTTCTGCACACGAAGGCCGGCGGCGGTGCCGCGGACTACGGGGTCAGGCGCGTCGGGCCGCGGAACAGGTACGTGACCTCGCGGATCGACGGCTCGTGCAGCGCGAGCATCAGCACGCGCGCCAGGCCCATGCCGAACCCGCCGTGCGGCGGCACGCCGTAGCGGAAGAAGTCGAGGTACCAGCCGAGCTCCTCGGGGTCGAGGCCCTTCTCGACGGCCTGTGCCGTCAGGGTGTCGACACGGTGCTCACGCTGTGCACCCGTCGAGATCTCGGCGCCGTTGAACAGCAGGTCGTAGCTGTTCGTGAGGGTCGGGTCGTCGGCGTGACGCATGTGGTAGTAGGGGCGGATCGACGCGTCGTAGTCGGTGACGAAGACGAACTCCGAACCGTGCGTCTCCTTCGCCCAGGCGCTCACGCGGCGCTCGCCCTCGGGGTCGAGGTCACCGTCGGCGCGGACGACCTCGTAGCCGCTGTCGGCGACGATCTTCCGGGCCTCGGCCAGGGTCACGCGGGGGAAGGGTGCGGTCGGGACGACGAACTCGAAGCCGAAGACCGCTTCGATCTCGGTGCCGTACTTCTCCTTGACGGCGGTGAAGCCGGCGACGAGGAGCTCCTCGTGCATGGCCATGACGTCCTCGTGCGACTCGACCCACGAGATCTCGGCGTCGACGCTCGTGAACTCGGTCGCGTGGCGGCTCGTGAACGACGGGTCCGCACGGAAGGCGTCGGCGATCTCGAAGACCGCGCCGAAGCCGGCCGGCTGCGCCATCTGCTTGAAGTTCTGCGGCGACTGCGCGAGGTACGCCGTCGTCTCGAAGTACTCGAGCTGGAAGAGCTCGGCACGCGACTCGGACGCCGAGGCCATCAGCTTCGGGGTGTGGATCTCGATGTAGTCGCGCTCGACCCAGTACGTGCGGAACGCGTGCTCCATCGTCGTCTGGATGCGGAAGATGAGGTTCTGCTTGCGGTTGCGCAGGTCGAGGAAGCGCCAGTCGAGGCGCTTGTCGAGCGAGGAGTCGTCCGCGATCGGGGTCTCCGGGATGGCGGCGCTGATGACGGTCAGGTCGCCGACCTTGACCTCGAGCCCGCCGAGCTTGACGCGCTCGTCGTGCTTCAGGGTGCCCTGCACGTGCACGAAGGTGCCGTGCGCGAGGCCGGAGATCGCCTCGGTCGTCGCGAGTGCGGCGGCGGAGGCGTCGTCGCCCTCGACCGCTTCGCGCGTGGCGGGGTTGACGAGCTGTGCGGCGCCGGACTCGTCACGGAGGACGACGAACTGCACCTTCTTCTGGTCTCGGACGGTCTCCACCCATCCGGCGACGGAGACGGGGCCGTCGGGGCGTGCGGCGAGGTCGGCGATGCGGGTGCGTTCGATCACGGTGGTCGAGTCTACCGGTTGCGCCTCGGGCGCCGTCGTCGGGTGCGTTCGTCCCTCCACAGGTCGGCTGGCGTCCGGCATCGTCCACAGGGTGGGCCTGGAGGCGCGGGCCAGGTCCGATGTCTCCGTAGTGTTCCTGACGTGGCCGGGTCGCGAGCTGGAGGGAGGCCCCGCACGACGGCAGGGGTCGAGGGGCTCGCGGCCCGGCCGCCCGCGGCGGGGGGAGTTATTACGGGAGTGAAGCGCGCAGGGTGCCGAGTGTCCCGATGAACTCCTCGGCCATGCCCGCCCGCTCGACGAGCTTCGCGTGCCGCGCCCGCGCGTCCACGAGGAACTCGTCGAGCCGTGCGGCCAGCGCGGGCGCGTCCCCGGGGTCCTTCGCGGCCAGACCGTCGACGACCCGGAGCAGCTCGGCCATCTCGTCCAGCGTGAACCCGAGCGGCTTCATCCGCCGGATCACGAGCAGCCGTTCGAGGTCCTGTTCCGTGTAGACGCGGAACCCGCCGGTCGTCCGTCCGCTCGGCACGAGCAGCCCGACCTCGTCGTAGTGCCGGATCGTGCGGAGGGACATCCCGGCGCGGTCGGCCAGTTCGCCGATGTGCATCGTGGTGCTCACGGGGACGACTCTACCCTCACGTGAGGGTAGAGTTCAGGGCGATGTCCGTGACCACACACGCTCCCACCGCTCCGAGCGTCCTCAGCGCCCTGCGTTCGCCCCGCCTCCTCACGCGCGAGGTCCTCGCCGGGATCGTCACCGCGCTCGCCCTCATCCCCGAGGCGATCTCCTTCTCGGTCGTCGCCGGCGTGGACCCGGCGGTGGGGCTCTTCTCGAGCGTCGTCATCGCCGTCGTGATCTCGATCGTGGGCGGCCGTCCGGCGATGATCTCCGCCGCTGCCGGGTCCGTGGCGCTCGTGATCGCCCCGCTCGTGCGCGACCACGGGATCGCGTACCTCGTCCCGACGATCGTCCTCGGCGGCCTCATCCAGATCGTGCTCGGCTTCCTCGGGGTCGCCCGGCTGATGCGGTTCATCCCGCGCAGCGTGAACGTCGCGTTCGTGAACGCCCTCGCCATCCTGATCTTCACCGCGCAGCTGCCGAACCTGTTCGGTCCGGACGTGCCGGCGGTGGTCTGGGCGCTGACGGCGCTCGGCGTCGCCGTCATCATCGGGTTCCCGTTCGTCACGAAGGCGGTCCCGGCACCGCTCGTCGCCGTCGTCGTGATCACCGCGATCACGATCCTGTTCGGCGTCGCCGTGCCCACGGTCGGCGACGAGGGTGCGCTGCCGAGCGCGCTGCCCGGGTTCAGCGGCATCACCACGCCGTTCTCGCTGGACACGCTGCAGACCATCGCGCCGTACGCGTTCGGGGTCGCGATCGTCGGGCTCATCGAGACGCTCCTCACCGCGCAGCTCGTCGACTCGATCACCGAGACCGGTTCGAGCAAGTGGCGGGAGTCGTGGGGCCAGGGCATCGCGAACGTCGCGTCGGCCTTCTTCGGCGGTACCGGCGGCTGCGCGATGATCGGCCAGACCGTCATCAACGTGAAGACGGCCGGGGCCCGGACGCGCATCTCCACGTTCGCCGCCGGAGCGTCGGTGCTCGTGCTGACGATCGTCCTGCACGACCTCGTGGCCGAGATCCCGATGGCCGCGCTCACCGCCGTGATGATCATGGTCTGCGTCGCCACCTTCGACTGGCACAGCATCCGACCCCGCACGCTCCGGCGGATGCCCCTCGGCGAGACCGCGGTGATGGTGATCACCGTCGTGGTCGTCGTCGCCACGGACAACCTCGCGACCGGCGTGCTCGTCGGGGTGGTCGTCGCCGCGCTCGTCTTCGCCCGCCGAGCAGCCCACGTGGTGACCGTCGCGCGTGAGGTCGTCGACGAGCACACGGTCCGCTACCGGGTCCGCGGGGCGCTGTTCTTCGCCTCGTCGAACGACCTCGTCACCCGCTTCTCCTACGCCGAGGACCCCGAGCACGTCGTCATCGACATGTCCGACGCGCACGTGTTCGACGCGAGCACGGTCGCGGCCCTCGACGGGGTCGAGCAGCGCTTCGCCAAGCACGGGTCGACGGTCGAGGTGGTGCACCTCGACACCGGGTCCACGGCGCTCCACGGGCGGCTCTCCGGCGAAATGGGCTGAGTGGTTCCGCATCCGGTGAATCCCCTGTGCGGGCGGTGGGAACCCCTGAGCGACCTACACTGGAACCCATGCCCGCGTCCCGAATCCACCTCGTCCGTCACGGCGAGGTGCACAACCCGGACCGTGTCCTCTACGGGCGGCTCCCCGGCTTCGGGTTGAGCGACCTCGGCAAGCAGATGGCCCTCGCCTCCGCGACCGCGTGGAAGGACGCCGGCGTCGACGTCCGGCGGATCGTGGCCTCGCCGTTGCAGCGCACGCAGGAGTCCGCGGCGCCCTGGTCCGAGGCCTTCGGGCTCGAGGTCGCCCTCGACGAGCGGCTCATCGAGCCGACCAACCGGTACGAGGGGCAGCCCCCGGGCTTCACCAAGCGTTCGCTCGGACGCCCGGCCGAGTGGCCCTGGATCGCGAACCCGTTCCGGCCGAGCTGGGGTGAGGCGTACGAGTCCATCGCGAACCGGATGCTCGCGGCGATCGCCACGGCGTGGGAGAGCGTCGACGACGGTGACGTCGTCCTCGTCAGCCACCAGCTGCCGATCTGGATGGTGCACCGCCGTCTCGCCGGCGAGCAGCTCTGGCACGACCCGCGCAAGCGACGCTGCGACCTCTCCAGCATCACCACCGTCGAGCGTGTACCCGCCACCTCGTCCGGTCGGTTCACCGAAGTCGGGTACGCGGACCCGGCGCAGGCCCTGCGCGCGACCGCCATCGACGAAGGAGCAGTGTGATCACCAGCAGGAGCAAGCGGTTCGCGGTGCTCGCGGCGACGGCGGTGACCGCCGCCCTCGTCCTGACGGGGTGCTCGTCCGACAACGACTCGCTGTCGAAGCAGTACGGCAGCGGCACGACCCAGAACTACATCTCCGGTGACGGCGCCGTGACCGAGGTCGCCGCCGACAAGCGCACCGACGCGGTCGACTTCGAGGCGAAGGACATCGACGGCGAGACCCTGTCGTCGAAGGAGCTCAAGGGCAAGGTCGTCGTCCTCAACTTCTGGTACGCCGGCTGCCCGCCGTGCCGTGCCGAGGCGAAGTACCTCAACAAGGTCCACGACCAGTTCGCCGACGACGACGTCCAGTTCATCGGCGTCAACGTGCGTGACGAGCAGGCCACCGCCGAGGCGTTCGAGCGCACCTTCAAGGTCGACTACCCGACGGTGCTCGACCAGAAGACCGGCGCGATGCAGCTCGCGCTCTCCGGGCAGATTGCCCCGAACGCCGTGCCCGCCACGATCGTGCTCGACAAGCAGGGCCGCGTCGCCGCCCGCGTCCTCGGTGCGGTCGACGGCCCGGGCATCCTGAACACGCTCGTCTCCGACGAGTTGTCGGGCAAGGCTTCCTGACCCGTGTCCAGCAACCCCTTCGCCGACGCGATCCTCAGCGGGCAGATGGCCGTGGCGCTCCCCGTCGCGGCACTCGCCGGGCTCGTGTCGTTCCTGTCCCCGTGCGTGCTGCCCCTCGTGCCGGGCTACCTCGGCTACGTCGGCGGCGTCGCCGAGGGCGGACAGCGCCGCGGTCGCGTGGTGCTCGGGGTGCTGCTGTTCATCCTCGGCTTCACCGCGGTGTTCGTGGCGTACACGACGGTCTTCGGCGCGCTCGGGTTCTGGCTCGTCCGGTGGCGCGACCTCATCACGCAGATCCTCGGCGTCGTCGTCATCGCGATGGGTCTCGTCTTCGTCGGCCGCTTCACCTTCCTGCAGCGCACGATCAAGCCCGGGTGGACGCCCGCGACCGGCCTGGTCGGTGCGCCCCTGCTGGGCATCGTGTTCGGGCTCGGCTGGACGCCCTGCCTCGGCCCGACCCTCGCGGCGATCAACCTGCTCAGCGTCCAGTCCGGCAGCGCCTGGCAGGGCATGTGGCTCGGTGTCGCGTACTGCCTCGGCCTCGGCGTCCCGTTCGTCCTCGTCGCGCTCGGCGCCGGCTGGGCCACGGGTGCGATCCGCGCCGTGAAGCGCCACATGCGCATCGTCAACATCATCGGAGGAGCGATCCTGATCGTCATCGGTCTGCTCATGGTCACCGGCATCTGGTCGGCCGTCATGTCGAGCGTCGGGGCGGTGATCCAGACCTTTGTCCCCGCAGTCTGACCCCGACATCGACTCCACCGACACCTCGGCGGACCCGCAGCGACCGTCGGACCACGTCGACGGATCCGGCCCGGAGACGGCTGCAGGCGGGTCGGGCGACTCCGGCGTCAACCAGCCGAAGCTCGGGCCCGTCGGGTACCTCCGCTTCTTCTGGCGGCAGCTCACGAGCATGCGCACGGCGTTGTTCCTCCTCATGCTGCTGGCACTCGCGGCGATCCCGGGGTCCCTGGTCCCGCAGCGCACGGCCGACCCGAACGGCGTCGTCCAGTACAAGGCGGACCACCCGCAGCTCTTCCCGGTCCTCGACAAGCTGCAGGTCTTCGACACCTACACGTCGGTGTGGTTCTCGGCGATCTACCTGCTGCTCTTCGTCTCCCTGATCGGCTGCATCGTCCCGCGCACGAAGCACCACTGGCAGGCGCTGCGCACCCGACCGCCGAAGACCCCGGTCCGCCTGAGTCGTCTGGCCGGCTACCGCTCGGTCGCCGTCGACGGCGAGGGCGTCACGCCGGAGCACGCCGTCACCCGCGCGATGGCGATCCTCAAGCGCTCCGGCTACCGCGTCGAACGCTTCGGCGACTCGGTGAGCGCCGAGCGCGGCTACCTGCGCGAGACCGGCAACCTGGTGTTCCACGCGGCGCTCGTGGGCGTGCTGCTCGCGGTCGGTGTCGGCGGCGGGTTCGGGTACACCGGCCAGCGGCTCCTCGTCGAGGGCCAGACGTTCTCGAACGTGCTCGGCTCGTACGACTCGTTCAACCCCGGTCGCTGGTTCCAGCAGAGCGACCTCAAGGGCTACAACTTCACGCTCGACAAGTTCGTCACCAAGTACGAGGAGCGGAACCTCGACGCCCTCGGCCAGGCGCTCGACTACTCGGCGACGGTCACGACGCAGGAGAAGGGCGGCTCCAAGCAGACGAGCCGCCTCGGCGTCAACGACCCGGTGAGCGTCGGCGGCACCAACGTCTACCTCCTCGGCAACGGCTACGCGATGGACGTCACCGTGCGCGACGGCGACGGCAACGTGGCGTTCCAGGACACCGTTCCGTTCCTCCCCGAGGACGCGAACTACACGTCGACCGGCGTCATCAAGGTGCCGGACGCGCTGCCGGACCAGCTCGGCATGGTCGGGTTCTTCTACCCGACGGCGTCGAAGCTCTCGACCGGCGCGTACGCGAGCGCCTACCCGGACGACCAGAACCCGCTGCTGACCCTGCAGGTCTACACGGGTGACCTCGGGCTCGACGACGGCGTCCCGCAGAGCGTCTACACGCTCGACACCAGCGGGCTGCAGCAGATCGCGGGCCGCCAGTCCAAGACCGCCAGTGTCGAGCTGAAGCCCGGGCAGACCAAGACGCTGCCGGACGGCGCGGGGTCGATCACGTTCGACGGGGTGAAGCGCTACGTCTCGCTCGACGTCCACCACGACCCGTCGCAGCTGTGGGTCGGCGGGTTCGCCGTGCTGTCCGTCCTCGGGCTCCTCACGTCGCTCTTCGTCCCGCGCCGTCGCGTGTGGGTGAAGGTCGTGCCGCGCCGCGACGGCAGCGCCGACGCCGAGCCGGGCTACGACCTCGAGTACGCGGGCCTCGCACGCGGCGAGGACCCGAACCTCGAACGGGCCGTGGCGGACATCGCCAAGCGCCACACGTCGGACCTCGGAGTTAGGATGCCCCAGTGAACGACATGACCACGAACCTCGCGACCTACTCGGTCGTGCTGACGTACTCCGCCATGGCGGTCTACGTCATCGCGTTCATCGCGTTCGCCCTCGACATGGCGAAGCGGGCCGGCAACGTGACGGCTGCGTCCGACGCCGCTGCGGCGCCCGCCGCCGGCGCGGAGCGGACCGTCGCGACCGTCCAGGGCGGCACCGTCGTCCTCGAGCAGGTCGCCGTCACCGACGAACGAGCCGGGCGCCGCGGGACGAAGTTCGAGCGGGTCGGCATGGCGATGACGATCCTCGCGCTCGTGCTGCACGTCGCGTCCGTCGTCCTGCGCGGGATCGCGGCCGACCGCGTGCCGTGGGGCAACATGTTCGAGTTCTCGCTGACCGGCACGGCGCTGATCACCCTGATCTTCCTGCTCGTGCAGTTCTGGCAGAACCTGAAGTTCCTCGGCGTCTTCATCACCGGCCTGACGATCATCCTGCTCGGCATCGCGACCGTGAACTACTGGGTGCCCGTCGTGCCGCTGCAGCCCGCGCTGCAGTCGTACTGGCTCGTCATCCACGTCTTCGTCGCCATCGCCGGCACGGGCTTCTTCGCCCTGGGTGCCGGGCTCGCCGTGGCGCAGCTCGTGCAGACCTACCGCCAGGGGCGGACCGCCTCGGGCAAGCTCCGCTTCATGGAGACGCTGCCGGACGCCGACCGGCTCGAGGTCCTCACCTACCGCGTCCTGCTCGTCGGGTTCGTCCTCTGGACCTTCACGCTCATCGCCGGTGCGATCTGGGCCGAGCGCGCCTGGGGTCGCTACTGGGGGTGGGACACGAAGGAGGTCTGGACCTTCATCATCTGGGTGGTCTACGCCGGGTACATCCACGCACGTGCGACCCGCGGGTGGCGTGGCGCGCGGTCGTCGTGGCTGGCCCTCATCGGCTTCGCCGCGGTGATGTTCAACTTCTCGGTCGTGAACGTGTTCTTCAAGGGCCTGCACAGCTACTCCGGACTCTGATCCGGACGGGTCGCTGACGCGGCCCTGGTCGCGACCACCACCGGACGGGAGGCGCGGTGCCAGCTGGCACCGCGCCTCCCGTCCGTCGTCGGCGCGAGACCGAGGCCGAGCCCCGGTGCGAGCCCAGGCGCGAGCGCGAGGTCGCGCAATCCGTCGCCCGGCGCGCGTCGGAGCGACCGAACGTGCGACCTCGGCGAACGCGAGCGGCAGGTCGTGCGACCGGGCCGGCCGTGCGCCCGGGCGGGCGGTCAGCCGGCGAGGAGCGCGTGCACCCGCTCGAGCCGCGCGAGCCACCACGCGGCACGCTCCGGCGACGCCGCGTTCCGCTCCAGCAGATCCCGGTCGACCTCGACCCGCCGCACCGGCACCCGCCCGTCCACCGGCAGCAGCGGCGCCGCCGACACGTCCGACGTGAACATCGCCGCGGTGCCGAGCCCCGCGGCGTACCCGGGCGACATCGCCTCGGCCGCGAGGAACGCCCCCATCCCCAGCCCGACCGACGTGTCGAGCGCACTCGACACCACGCAGGGGAGCCCGGCGTCGGCGACGACCGCACGCGCGGCGGTGATGCCGCCGAGGGGCTGCGCCTTCACGACGAGGACGTCGGCGGCACCGGCCCGGGCGACGGCGAGCGGGTCCGAGGCCTTGCGGACGCTCTCGTCCGCGGCGATCGGCACGCCGAGTCCGGCGATCCGCTGCCGGAGCTCGGCGAGTTCCGGCACCGTGCGGCACGGCTGCTCGGCGTACTGCAGGTCGAACGGGGCGAGGCGCTCGAGGGCCTCTGCGGCGGAGTCGACGCTCCAGAGCCCGTTCGCGTCCACGCGGACCGCGGCTGAGGGGCCCATAACCCGTCGGACCTCGGCGACGCGGGCCACGTCGTCGTCGATCGTGGTGCCGGGTTCGGCGACCTTCACCTTGGCGGTCGTGCAGCCCGGGTACCGCGCGAGGAGGTCCGCGACGCCGTCCGGAGCGATCGCCGGCACGGTGGCGTTCACGGGGACGCTGTCTGCGGCGGGCTCGTGCGTCGTCCAGCCGAAGTCGACCGCGGCCCGGAGCCACGCGGCGGCCTCGGCGTCGTCGTACTCGACGAACGGGGAGAACTCGGTCCACCCGGCCGGACCGCGCAGGACGAGGGCCTCGCGCACCGTGATGCCGCGGAACCGCACCCGCATGGGCAGCGCCACCACGTGCGCGTCGGAGAGGAGGTCGTCGAGGTCGGGGAGCACCTGGCCATCATCCCAGGAGCACCCAGGGCACCCCACGGTTCCTCGGAGCGGACCGCCAGGGCAGCGCACTAGTCTGCATCGGTCGGCCACGGTCGGCACCCCAGCTTGAACGTCGGCCACGGTCGGCACCCCAGCACCAGCACCGAGGACGAGGGAGGACCTGTGGCGCCGGAACCGCAGCAGCGCGCGTCGCAGCGATCCGCAGCACCGTCCTCGGCGCGTGCGCAGTCTCCGAGTGCGCGTGCGCAGGCCCCCGGTCGCGACACCGGCGAGTTCGCCCGGCTCATGCAGCGGAACACTGTCGACGTCCGGCAGGAAGCCCAGAAGGGGCGCAAGAAGCGCAACCCGGTGGTCGGCAAGATCGCCCTGGGGCTCGCGGTCGTCTCCGCCGCGGTCGACGCGAGCGCCTTCGCCGTCTTCATGGGTGGCGACACCGACTTCGCCTTCGGCATCTGCTTCGTGGTGGTCTTCCTCACGCTCATCGCCGCGGTGCTCGGGTTCGTCGCCGCGGTGGGGTCGTTCGGCCGCTGGTACGGCGCCGTCGGGGTCGTCGTGGCGTTCTTCGCGAACCCGGTGATCCTCATCGTGCTGCTCGTGATCGTCGCCCCCGAGCTGCTGACCGACATGGGTGGTTCGGCCGCGACGGACGGCGCGGGGCTGTAGCACGCGGCGGTAGCGTTGGAGCATGGCTGCTCCCGTCTCCGACCTGTTCGACCCCGACGTCTGGACCGCGGCTCCGATCGCGGAGCAGTTCACCGACATCACGTACCACAAGCACGTCTCCCACGGGATCGTCCGGGTCGCGTTCGACCGGCCCGAGGTGCGGAACGCCTTCCGTCCGCGCACCGTCGACGAGCTGTACCGCGCACTCGACGACGCCCGGCAGGACCCGCGTGTCGGCGTCGTGCTCCTCACCGGCAACGGCCCGAGCCCGAAGGACGGCGGTTGGGCGTTCTGCTCCGGCGGCGACCAGCGCATCCGCGGCCGGAGCGGCTACCAGTACGTCGGTGACGAGGGCGCCCCGCCCGAGGGTGTCGACCCGGCAGCGGCGCAGGCGTCGATGGGGCGGCTGCACATCCTCGAGGTCCAGCGGCTCATCCGGATGATGCCCAAGGTCGTCATCGCCGTCGTCCCGGGGTGGGCGGCGGGTGGGGGCCACTCGTTGCACGCGATCTGCGACCTCACCATCGCGAGCGCCGAGCACGGCAGGTTCAAGCAGACCGACGCCGACGTGGGCTCGTTCGACGGCGGCTACGGCAGCGCCTACTACGCCAAGCAGATCGGCCAGAAGTTCGCGCGTGAGGTCTTCTTCCTCGCGCAGGAGTACTCGGCGCAGCGCGCGTACGAGATGGGCGCCGTGAACGCCGTCGTCCCGCACGAGGACCTCGAGCGCGAGGCGATCCGCTGGGGCGAGATCGTGCTCGGCAAGTCCCCGACGGCGATCCGGATGCTCAAGTACGCCTTCAACGCGGTCGACGACGGCATGGTCGGCCAGCAGGTGTTCGCCGGTGAGGCCACGCGGCTCGCCTACGGCACCGACGAGGCGGTCGAGGGTCGTGACTCCTTCCTCGAGAAGCGCGCGCCCGAGTGGACGTCCTTCCCCTGGCACTACTGATGGCCCGTCCGCTGGTCGCGACCGGCACGTCGGACCCGTCGGTCGTGCTGCGGGGCCTGGAGGCGGCACTCGCCGGCGGCCCCGCCCTGCTCCCGGTCGCGGACGGCGCCCCGGCGCTGCCGACACCTGCTCCGGCCACCGTCCCGCAGCGGGTCGCCCTGGTCGTCGAGACGAGCGGGTCCACCGGCACCGGCAAGCGCGTGGCGCTCTCGTCGGAGGCGCTCCTCGCCGGTGCCGCTGCGGCGGACGCGGCACTCGGGGGCCCCGGCGGCTGGGTGCTCGCGTTGCCGACGCACTACATCGCGGGGCTCAACGTCCTGACCCGGTCGATCACCGCGGGGACGGTGCCCGTCGTCGTCGCTCCCGGGCACTTCGACGCGGGTGCGTTCGCCGACGCGGCCGACCGGCTCGTCACCGGTCCCGGGGCACCGCGGCGCTACACCTCGCTCGTCCCGGTGCAGCTCGCCCGGGTGCTCGACGACGAGCGGGCCACCCGTGCCCTCGCCGGGTTCGACGCCGTGCTCGTCGGCGGGCAGGCGACCCCGGCGCCGCTCCGTGACCGGGCCCGCGCCGCCGGCGTCCGGATCGTGACGACCTACGGCGCGAGCGAGACGAGCGGCGGGTGCGTCTACGACGGCGTCCCGTTCGGCACCGTCCGCACCGAGCTCGTGGACGGCGAGCTGTTCCTGTCCGGGCCGATGCTCGCCGAGGGCTACCTGGACGACCCCGACCGCACGGCGGCGACCTTCACCGAGCGCGATGGACACCGCTGGTACCGCACGGGCGACGCCGCCGAGGTCGTCGACGGTGTCGTGCGGGTGCTCGGCCGGCTCGACGACGTCGTGATCTCGGGCGGCGAGAAGGTCCCGCTCGGCGCCGTCGAACGGATCGTCCGCGGGCTCGACGGGCAGGAGGGCGCGGTGGTCACGCGTCGGGCGTCGGGGGAGTGGGGCGAGGTCCCCGTCGTCGTGACCGACCATCCGCTCGACCTCGACGTGGTCCGCGTCGCGGTCGGCGACGTCCTCGGGCGGGCCGCACGGCCGGCCGACGTGGTCGTCGTCGAGCGGCTCCCGATGCTCGCGACCGGCAAGCCGGACCGCCGGGCGATCCGCGCGATCGCGGACCCGACCGCCTGACGGAGGCGGGTCGACCGCCGATCGCGATCCGTTCCTCCTGGGCCGGCGTCCCGGACGCACGGCGGACGCGGATACGATGGACGGTCGTGGCACGCACGAAGAACACGAACCGTTCCAGGAACCGCTCCGGCAACCCGGCCAAGGCCGCGGCACCGCAGCGCACGAAGCGCCGCGCGACCGCGGGCGACTGGATCGGCGGGGCGCGCCTGCGCACCCTGACGCTCGGTGTCGTCCCCGTCGTGATGGGCACGACGGTCGGGTTCGTGGACAGCGGTGAGGCCGGTGACTTCGGCGACTGGATCGCGAAGGGCCACCACCTGCCCATCGCGATCCTGGCGCTGCTCGTCGCGCTGTTCCTGCAGATCGGCGTGAACTACAGCAACGACTACTCCGACGGGGTGCGCGGCACGGACGAGTTCCGCGTCGGGCCGGCCCGTCTCACCGGAGCCGGACTCGCGAAGCCCCGCACCGTGCTGACCGTCGCGCTGACGTTCTTCGGGCTCGCAGCCGTCGCCGGCATCGTCATCGTGGTGCTCACGCAGCTGTGGTGGCTCCTGCTCGTGGGCGCTGCCGCCATCGTCGCGGCGTGGTTCTACACCGGCGGCAAGAAGCCGTACGGGTACAACGCCCTCGGCGAGGTCTTCGTGTTCGTGTTCTTCGGACTCGTCGCCGTTCTCGGCACGCAGTTCGTCCTCATCGACCGGATCACCCCGAGCGGGTGGGCCGCTGCGATCGCCGCCGGGTTCTTCGCCTGTGCGGTGCTGATGGTGAACAACATCCGCGACATCGACGAGGACCGTCTCGCGGGCAAGCGCACCCTCGCGGTCGTGGTCGGACGGCCGGTCGCCCGGGTGCTCTACGGCCTCTTCCTGATGCTGCCGTACGTGGTGCTGCTCTGGTTCGTGCTGCTCTACTTCCGCACCGGGTTCACGTACTTCTCGCTGCTGCTGGCGCTGCCGGCACTCGCGATCGGCGTCTCGTCGCGGAAGCCGCGGGAGCTCATCACGGCGCTCCAGCTGTCGTCGTTCGCGTCGCTCGTGTTCGGCGTCGTGCTCGGCATCACGCTCGCCGTCCAGCCGTAGCCCGGCGGGTCAGTCGTCGCGGTGCTCGCGGCGCGCTGCGTGGCGGTCGGCGTCGGAGACCGGCTGCTCGACCGGGGAGTCGCTGTCAGCCGCGTCGACGAAGTCGTCCTCGAAGTCGGTGTCGACGTCGTGCTCGGGCGCCGGTCGACGGTTCGCCAGGCTCTCGGTGACGCGACCGCGCAGCTTCGGCAGGGCGATGTACGAGATGAGCAGCGCCACGAGCGCGGCGACGATCGTCGCCCAGTAGCCGGGCATCGGCGTCAGGAGCAGGAGCAGTGCCAGCGCCGCGGCGAAGATGCCGAGGCGGGCCAGGGTGTACACGAGCCACGCTTTCACCTGCGCAAGTCTACGGATGCGCAACCGGCAGGGACCCCACAGGCTGCCGACCTAGACTCCCGGCCATGATCCGACTGTGGCTGATCGTCGTCGTGGCCGCCGTGGCGTTCACGGTCTACGCGGCCATCGACTGCGCCACGATGCCCCGCGAGCGTGTCCGTTCCCTCAGCCGTGGTGTGTGGGTCCTCCTCGTGGTCGTGCTCCCCGTCCTCGGCGGCGTCCTCTGGTTCGTCCTCGGCCGGGCACCGGCGACCCGTCCTGGCGGTGGCTCCGGGTACCGTGGTCCCGAAGACGACCCGGACTTCCTCGGCGGCCCCAACGGCCCCGAGCAGCACCGCACGGACAAGGACCAGGACGACGAGACCCTCCGAGACCTCGAACAGCAGTTCCGCGAACGAGAACGACGCGCGGACCGAGACCGCCGCGACCAGCACCGCGACGACGACGGCCGCACCGATCGCTGACGGCCCGGCCGGTTCCGGCAGCCCGGCGACCGACTTCGCCGTCGCGCTCCTGACCGAGCTCGCCCGGGCCGGTGTGACCGACGTCGTGGTGAGCCCCGGCTCCCGGTCGCAGGCGCTCGCCCTCGCTGCCGTCGCCGTCGAGCGGGCGGGCGGCATCAGCGTCCACGTCCGGCTCGACGAGCGCACCGCCGGCTTCTTCGCGCTCGGGCTCGCCGTCGAGTCCGGTCGGCCCGCCGCGGTCGTGACCACCTCGGGCACCGCGGTCGCCAACCTGCACCCCGCCGTGCTCGAAGCGCACCACTCCGGTGTGCCGATGATCGTCGTCAGCGCGGACCGCCCCGACGAGCTCCGGGGCATCGGCAGCAACCAGACCACGGTGCAGCCCGGGCTCTTCGGGCCGGCCGTCGCCGTCGTCCGCGACGTCGAGGCACCCACCGCGCACGGGGTCGACGCCGACACCGCCGCCACCGTCCAGGAACTCGTGCGCGAAGTCGTCGCCGCTGCCGCCGGCCACACGGGGCAGCCCGGGCCGGTGCAGCTCAACGTCGCCTTCCGCGAACCGCTGTCGGCCGGACTGGGCGAGGGGACGGTCCAGCCGGTGCCCGACGACGAGGTCGACCTCGCGTTCGCCACCAGGCGGGTGCACTCCGGTCTGCCGGTCGTCGACCTCGCGCCGGACGACGAGCCCGCGACGGTCGTCATCGCGGGACACGACGCGGGGGCGGACGCCGAGCGGATCGCCTGGGAGCTCGGTGCGCCGTTGCTCGCCGAGGTGTCGAGCGGTGCGCGGTTCGGGCGGAACCTGGTCGTCACCTACCGTGAGCTCCTGCGTGACCCGGACTTCGGCGGCGCGGTCCGCCGCGCCGTCGTGCTCGGCCACCCGACCCTCAGCCGCGAGGTCCCCGCCCTCCTCCAGCGCGCCGACGTCGAGACGATCGTGGTCCGCGGACCGGGGGCCGATCCCTACGACCCGGCCCGCGCCTCCCGGCCCGACGCCGCGACCACCTTCGTGTCGGACGTCCGCGTGACGGGCCGCACCCGGCCGGAGCACCGCGCCTGGGTCGGCCGGTGGGTCGCCACGAGCCGCGCGCTGCTCGGTGGTGGCGACGCCGGCCCCGACCTCGATGCGAAGCGCTCCAGCGACCGCGCCGAGCGCAACAAGTTCCTCCGCGACGAGGTGGCGCTCCGCCGCCGCGCCGTCGACCGCACGATGCTCGCGGACGCCGTCTGGGGTGCGACCTGGCCGCACGACCGCCTCGTGCTCGGCGCCTCGCAGATCATCCGCGTGGCCGACGGGCACGTCGCGGGCAAGGCGATCCGCGTGCACGCGAACCGCGGACTCGCGGGCATCGACGGGACGATCTCGACCGCGCTCGGGATCGCCGCCGCGCTCGAGCGTTCCACGGCCTCGGTCGGCACGACACGCGTCCTGCTCGGCGACCTCACGCTGCTGCACGACATCGGGGCGCTCGTGACCGGCACCGAGGAGCGCCCGCACCGCGTGCAGGTCATCGTCGGGAACGACGGCGGGGGAGCGATCTTCCGGGGGCTCGAGGTCGCGGCGACGACACCGGAGGCCGACATGCGCCGCATGATGACGACGCCGCAGCACGTCGACGTCGAGCCGGTGGTGACCGGGCTCGGCTGGGAGTACCGGCGCGCGGCGACCTGGGGCGACCTCGAGCGGGTCCTGACGGACCCGGCCGAGCGCGTCGTCATCGAGGTGCCGCTGGCCGACTGAGCGGCACCGGGCCGCGGCGGGCGCGCCGGGCCGGCACCGCGCCTCCTGGCAGTCGGCTAGGCGAGCGCGTCGGTGACCGGTCGGAACTTCAGGGCCGTCTCGGCGACCTCGCGCGCCGGGTCGGACCCGGCCACGATGCCCGCGCCGGCCCACGCCCGCACGGTGCCGTCGTCGGTGATCCGGGCGCTCCGCAACGCGAGCATCCACTCGCCGTCCCCGTTCGCCCCGAGCCACCCGACCGGCCCGGCGTAGCGCCCGCGGTCGACGCCCTCGAGCTCGGAGACGAGCCGGACGGCGACGTCGGTCGGGGTCCCCGCGACCGCGGCCGTCGGGTGCAGGGCGTCGGCGACGTCGAGCGAGGTCGTACCGACGGGCAGCGTCGCCTGGACGTCGGTCGCGAGGTGCCACAGGTTCGGCAGCTGCAACCGGAACGGCTCCGGGTCGGCGCGGAGGTCGGACGCGATCGGGGCGAGCGCGGCCAGCAGGCTCTGGATGGCGAAGCCGTGCTCCTCGACGTCCTTCGCGCTCGCGGCGAGGGCCTCGGCGGCGGCGCGGTCGGACACCGGGTCGGTCCCGCGCGCCGCACTGCCCGCGAGCACGCGTGCCGAGAGCCGGGTGCCGTCGGTCCGGGCGAGGGTCTCGGGCGTCGCGCCCACGATCCCGTCGACGGCGAACGTGACGCACTGCGGGTACGCCTCGGCGAGGTCGAGCAGGATCGCTCGCTGGTCGGCGCCGTCGGGGAGGGTCCCGACGAGGTCCCTCGCCAGCACCACCTTCTCGGCGTCGCCGGCGGTGATCCGCCGGACGGCGTCGGCGACCGTCTCGGCGTAGGCGTCCTCGTCGATGGCACCGGGACGGAGCGCGACGGACACGTGCGGACCGACGCGCGGCACCGGCACCGACGTGCGCGTGAAGGTGAGGGGTTCGGGGTCGAGCGTGGTGTCGACGGCGGTGAGCCAGGCCTTCCCGCGGCGGCGGCCGATCACGACGCGCGGGACGA
Source organism: Curtobacterium sp. YR515 (assembly GCF_900113095.1). NCBI lineage: Bacteria > Bacillati > Actinomycetota > Actinomycetes > Micrococcales > Microbacteriaceae > Curtobacterium > Curtobacterium sp. YR515. Next base: position 427,073 of record NZ_FOOD01000003.1, read on the forward strand.
TGAGCACGCTCGTCTCGGTCGAGTCGTCGGCGAACGCGAACGAGCCGAACGCGACGAGTCCGGTGCCGCGCAGCTGCACGGGGTCGTCGACCACGGCGTCGCGGACCAGGGACCGCCAGGCTGCCGAGGCCTCGCGCATCCGGTCCGGGCCGGTGAACGTCCACCGCACGGCCTCGCCGATGCCGACGATCCCGTCGCCGTTCCGGACGAACGCGAGCGGGCTGTCCCGGAGGGTGTGGCGGAGGACGGCGCCCGGGTCGTCGAGGATCCGGGTCGAGACCGTCAGCGGTGGGGCCGCCGTGGTGGTTCGGGTCACCCCACAGATCGTACGCGCCGCGCGGGGAACGTCCGGGCACGACCTCTAGGATGTTGTGGGTGAGCAGAGCGGACCTGAACAAGCGGCCGGACGAGGTGGCGGCCATGTTCGACGACGTCGCCGCGAAGTACGACCTCACGAACGACATCCTCTCGGCGGGCAACGCTCCGCTGTGGCGTGTCGCGACGGTCCGCGCGGTCGACCCCCAGCCCGGCGAGAAGGTGTTGGACATCGCCGCGGGGACGGGCACGAGCGCGGCGGCCTTCGCGAAGAAGGGTGCCGAGGTCACGGCGCTCGACCTCTCCGCGGGCATGATCGCCGTCGGCCGTGAACGCCACCCCGAGATCACCTTCGTCGAGGGCGACGCCGAGCAGCTGCCCTTCGACGACGACACCTTCGACGCCGTCTCGATCTCGTTCGGGCTGCGCAACGTGAACGACCCGATGCAGGCCCTCGGCGAGATGCTCCGGGTCCTCAAGCCCGGCGGACGTGTCGTCATCTGCGAGTTCTCCACGCCGCCGCTCGCCCTGCTCCGCTTCGGGTACGGCACGTACCTCAAGCGCGTGCTCCCGGGCGTGGCACGGCTGTCCAGCAGCAACCCGGCGGCCTACCGCTACCTCGCCGAGTCGATCGAGGCGTGGCCCGACCAGCAGGTCCTCAGCCAGTGGCTGCGCGGCGTCGGGTTCTCGGTCGTCGCCTACCGGAACCTCACGGCGGGTATCGTCGCACTGCACCGCGGTCGCAAGCCCGTCGCGGGCGAGGTCCGCGAGTCCGTCGCCCGGCGTGCCAAGGCCCGTCGCGAGCACCAGCACACCGGTGAGCAGCCGAGCGTCGACCCCACCGACGCCTGACCGGTCCCTCCACCCCCGAACACGGAGCAGCACTTGAATCCGAGCGTCCCGGTCGCACGTCGCGCACCGAGTCTCCGCGCATCGCTGGGCATCGGCGAGCGACTGTTCGCCACGCCCGCGGAACGCCGGTTCATCGCCGCGGTCGACGACGGCCTCGAGCTCGTCGAGCAGGGGCTCGAGGAAGCCATGCGCTCCACCGACACCCTCGCCGACACCACGAGCCGGTACCTGCTGTCGGCCGGGGGCAAGCGGATCCGGCCGACGCTCACGCTCCTCATCGCACAGCTCGGTGACGGGGTGACCGACGCGGTCGTGAAGGCCGCCGTGAGCATCGAGACGACCCACCTGGCGTCGCTCTACCACGACGACGTGATGGACGAAGCGCCCGTCCGACGCGGTGTCCCCGCGGCCCACGTGACCTACGGCAACAACGTGGCGATCCTCACCGGCGACCTGCTGTTCGCGCGTGCCAGCCTCATCACGGCCGACCTCGGCACCGAGGGCATCCGGATGCAGGCGGAGACCTTCCAGCGGCTCTGCATGGGGCAGCTCCACGAGACGACGGGCCCCCAGCCCGAGGACGACCCGGTCGAGCACTACATCCAGGTGCTCAGCGACAAGACCGGCTCGCTCATCGCGACGGCCGCCCGTGCCGGCGTGATGTTCTCGGGCGCCGACCGCACGTACCTCGACGCCGTCGGCACCTTCGGCGAGAAGGTCGGCGTGGCCTTCCAGCTCGTCGACGACGTGATCGACCTCGCCCCCGCGAAGGCCAAGACCGGCAAGATCGCCGGCAACGACCTGCGCGCCGGCGTCGACACCCTGCCGCTGCTGCAGCTCAAGCGCCTCGCCGCGACCGGTGCTCCCGACGCGGTGGACCTGCTCGGGCGCATCGAGCGCGACGTGAACGCCGCACCGGACGACGTCGTCGACTCGGCGCCGTACCAGTCCGCCGTGGCCGCCCTGCGCGAGCACGAGGCGACCGCCGCGACCCGTGCCGTCGCGGTCCGCTGGGCGACGGACGCCGTCGACGCCCTCGCACCCCTGCCGGACGGCACCGTCAAGCGGGCACTCGTCCGCTTCGCCGAGTCCGTCGTCGAACGCAGCCGCTAGCGCCGGACCGCCGCGGAGACCGACGGTCCTGCCCCTCGAACCCCCTCGGGAGCACCCCACCCGAACGAACTGGAGACGATCAGTGCCCACCCTCCGAGTCGCCATCGTCGGCGCAGGCCCCGCCGGCATCTACGCCGCCGACATCCTGCTGCGCGAGGCCCACGGCCACGACGTGTCGATCGACCTGTTCGAGCAGCTGCCCGCCCCCTACGGCCTGGTCCGCTACGGCGTTGCCCCGGACCACCCGCGCATCAAGGGCATCGTCAACGCGCTGCGCGACGTGCTCGACCGCGGTGTCGTGCGGCTGTTCGGCAACGTCCGCTTCGGCGAGGACATCACCCTCGACGACCTCCGGCAGCACTACCACGCGGTCGTGTTCTCGACGGGTGCGATCAAGGACGCCGACCTCGACGTCCCCGGTGTCGAGCTCGAGGGGTCGTACGGTGCCGCCGAGTTCGTCAGCTGGTTCGACGGCCACCCCGACGTCCCGCGCACGTGGCCGCTCGAGGCCGAGAGCGTCGCGGTGATCGGGAACGGCAACGTCGCCCTCGACGTCTCGCGCATCCTCGCGAAGCACGCCGACGACCTGCTGCCGACCGAGATCCCCGCGAACGTGTACGAGGGACTCAAGGCGTCCCCGGTCACCGACGTGCACGTGTTCGGCCGCCGCGGCCCGGCGCAGGTGAAGTTCACCCCGCTCGAGCTCCGCGAGCTCGGCGAGCTCCGCGACGTCGACATGATCGTCTACGACGAGGACTTCGACCACGACGAGGCCTCGAAGACCGCCATCGCCACGAACAAGCAGGTCATGGTGATGAACCGCGTCCTCGAGCAGTGGCGCACCCGTGAGACCGGCCAGGCGAGCCGCCGACTGCACCTGCACTTCTACGCGAAGCCCCTCGAGTTCGTCGGCGAGGACGGCAAGCTCACCGCCATCCGGTACGAGCGCACGCGGCCGAACGGCCAGGGCGGCGTCGAGGGCACGGGCGAGATCCGCGAGATCCCGATCCAGGCCGCTTACCGCGCGGTCGGGTACTTCGGCTCGCCGTTGCCGGGCGTCCCGTTCGACGAGCGCCACGGCGTCATCCCGAACCACGAGGGCCAGGTCCTCGACGACGACAACCAGCAGATCCCGGGCGTCTACGCGACCGGCTGGATCAAGCGCGGCCCCGTCGGGCTCATCGGCCACACCAAGTCCGACGCGATGGAGACCGTCCAGCACATCGTGAACGACCAGGCGAGCTGGTGGACCCCGGCCGACCCGTCCGAGGGCGCGATCCCGGCCCTGCTCGCCGAGCGCGGTGTCGAGTACACCGACCTCGACGGCTGGCACAACCTCGACACCCACGAGCTCGCCCTCGGCGAGGCCGAGGGCCGCGAGCGCATCAAGGTCGTCCCGCGCGAGGACATGGTCGACGTGTCCCTCGGCCGCGTCGACGCCCGCACGGGCTCGGCGACGAGCTGACCGGCAGCCCGCGAACACCATGACGACCGCACGCCCCGCACCGCCCACCGCGCTGCGGGGCGTGTCCGTCTCCGGGGTCCGGCTCGAGGGCGTCGACGTCGCCCGTGCGCTGGCGCTGCTCGGCATGATGGCGACCCACGTCGGGGGCATCGCCGACCAGGTCGACTGGTCCGACCCCGGCACCTGGGCCGCCGTCGCCCACGGTCGCTCGTCGTCGCTCTTCGCGGTGCTCGCCGGGGTCTCGATCGGTCTGACGAGCGGTCGGACGTCGCCGCCCGGCCCGCCGCGGATCGGTCGGGTCCGTGGCCGGCTCGCGATCCGCGCGCTCGTCGTCGTCGCGGTCGGCCTGCTGCTCATGGCGCTGCAGACCCCGGTCTACGTCATCCTCCCCACCTACGGCGTGCTGTTCCTGCTGGCGATCCCGGTGCTCCGGGTCCGTGCGCGCTGGCTGCTGGTCCTCGCTGCGGTGTGCGCCGTGCTGTCGCCCGTCGTCGCCCTCGGCATCGTCCCGCTCTACGCGGACGCCGGCATGTGGGAGGTCCAGCTCGGCCTCGTCTACCCCGTGGTCACCTTCCTGGCGTACGTGCTGGTCGGTCTCGCGGTCGCCCGTGTCGGACTGGAGGCGCGGCGCACCCAGGTGGTCCTCCTCGCGTCCGGCGCGGTGGTCGCCGCCCTCGCCTACATCGTCGGCAACGCGGTCGCGCCGGTACCCGCCGACGCCGGGTTCGCGTTCCCCGGCGTGCCGTACGCGGGGGAGGGGAGCACCGCCGCCGAGGCCACGGCGCAGCTGTTCCTGTCGCCGCGGGACCACTCCTCGTCGATCGTCGACGTCGTGGGGACCGCGGGGGTGGCCGTCGCCGTCATCGCGCTCTGCACGCTGGTGTTCGACGGACGGGGCGAGGTCGTCCGACGAATCGGGTACCCGTTGGCCGCCGTGGGGTCGATGCCGCTCACGGTCTACGCGGGGCACCTCGTCGTGCTCGCGGCGCTGCCGACGTACCCGGACTCGGCGGCGGCGTGGGGCTGGTTCGCGCTGGGGTCGATCGTGTTCGCGATGCTCTGGAGGCGGTTCCTCGGGCGGGGGCCGCTCGAGCGCGTGACCGCCCGGCTCACCCGCCTGGTGCCGGACCCGCGCTGACCGCCGCCGCCGCGCACCCGCGCCCGCGCAGCCGCGCGCGGCACCGCCGTCGCGCACCCGCGCCCGCGCGACCACCCGCCGACCGCACCTGCCCGCCGGTCGCGACCCGCGCCTCCTGGGCCGGCCGCTACTGCAGCGCCGCCGTGAGCCGCGCGACGTTGTCGAGCACCTGCGACCGACGCGGCCGTTCCACCCACGCGTCGAGCGTCAACTCGAAGCTGTGCTCCTTGTAGGCGTCCTGGACCTCGCGCAGCGCATCGACGAAGCGGCTGCCGCGGACCATCACGGAGACCTCGAGGTTGAGGCTGAACGAACGCATGTCCATGTTGCTCGACCCGATCACCGCCACGTCGTCGTCGATCGTGAAGTGCTTCGCGTGCAGGATCGTCGGCGCCCGGTACAGCCAGATCTTCACGCCGGCCCGGAGCAGCCCCTCGTAGTAGGAGCGCTGCGCGTGCCAGGTCATCGCGTGGTCGCCCATCTCGCCGACGAACAGCTCGACCTCGACCCCGCGCTGCGCCGTGGTGGTGATGGCGTAGAGCATGGAGTCGTCGGGGACGAAGTACGGCGAGGTGATCGACACCTTCTGCTGGGCCGAGTAGAGCAGGGCGTTGAAGAGGCGCAGGTTGTTCTCGCCGTCGAACCCGGGGCCGGACGGGACGACCTGGCAGTCGAGTGCGTCACCGCGGTCGGCCCGCTGGACGGGGTCGCTCTCGCGGAGCAGCAGCTCGTCGGTCTCGCTGTACCAGTCGGTCACGAACAGGGCGTTGAGGCCGGCGACGACGGGACCCTCGAACCGCGCGAAGAGGTCCTTGTACTGCATGCCCTTGTCGATGTGGGACTTCAGGTCGTAGGACTTGTCGATGAGGTTCTGCGACCCGGTGAACGCGATCGACCCGTCGATGACCACGATCTTCCGGTGGTTGCGGAGGTCCGGGCGCTGGAACTTCCCCTGCAGCGGCAGCAGCGGGAGCATGAGGTGCCACTCGATGCCCGCTCGGTCCATGAACGCGAGGGTGTCCTTGTAGCCCGGGTAGCCGCGGCTCGCCCAGTGGTCGAGCAGGACCCGGACGGTGACGCCGCGGGCCTGGGCGCGGGCGAGCGCCTCGAAGAACGGGCGCGTGGTGTCGTCGAGGGTCGCGATGTAGAACTCGACGTGCACGAACCGCCGCGAGCCGTCGATCGCGCGGGTCATCTCGGCGATCGACTCGTCGTAGTCGGGGTAGAGCTCCGCGGAGTTGCCGCCCACCAGGGGCATGGCGCCGAGTTCGCGGTTCAGGCGGGTGATGCTGTCCAGCCACGCCGGCCACGGGTGGTCGCGCCGGACGCGCTCGATCCCCTCGGTCTGCTCGAGGATGTACGCGTTGATCTCGGTCTGCTTCTCACGCCGGGCGTGCGGGAGCTTCGTCGACCCGATGACGAGGAAGACGATGAACCCGATGTAGGGGATGAGGAAGATCGCCAGCAGCCAGGCCGTCGCGGTCTGCGGCTTCCGGTTGATCGGGACGTAGATGATCGAGAAGACGCGGATCGCCAGGTCCAGCAGGACCAGGAAGACCGTGATCGCGACGGTGAGCCAGTGCTCCACAGCGGCGGGCGGCGCGTCAGCGGAAGTTGATGAACTGCAGCGGCACGTCGAACTCTTCACCCTTGAGGAGCTGGATCGTGTTCTGCAGGTCGTCGCGGCTCTTCGAGGAGACGCGCAGTTCGTCGCCCTGGATCTGGTTCTTCACGGTCTTCGGGGCGTTGGCCCGGAGGAACGCGCCGATCTTCTTCGCCACGTCCTGCTCGATGCCGTTCTTGAACTTCACCTCGATGCGGTACTCCTTGCCCGACGGGTACGGGTCACCCGCGTCGAGGCTCTTCAGGCTGATGTTCCGCTTGATCGCCTTGCTCTGCAGGACGTCGAGGACGGCCTTCGCGCGCTCTTCCGAGTTCGCCTTGATGAGGACGTCCTCACCGCTGAACGCGATCGATGCGTCGGCGCCCTTGAAGTCGTACCGCTGCTCGATCTCCTTGGCGGCCTGGTTGAGGGCGTTCTCCGCCTCCATCTTGTCGACCTTGCTGACCACGTCGAAGGAACTGTCTGCCATGCGGGACAGCCTAACGGCGGACGGGAGGCGCGGTTCGGCACCCGTGGATCGGCCCACGGTGGTCACGAGCACCGTCTCGGATCGGCTATGCTTTCATGCGCGCCTTCGGTTGGTGACTACACGGGCCGGGTGCGCACATGGCAAGTTACCCAAGCGGCCAAAGGGATCTGACTGTAAATCAGCCGGCGTAGCCTTCGGGGGTTCGAATCCCTCACTTGCCACCATCGGAACGGCCCCGTCCTCATCGGACGGGGCCGTTCCGTTTCCGCGAGGATGGACACATGCCCTCCGACCTCACCCCCGTCCAGTTCGCCGACCTCGCCGAGTCCATCGCCCGAGAGGCAGCAGCGCTCGCCGCACGCCGACGGGTCGAGGGGGTCGAGGTCGCCGACCGGAAGTCGAGCATCGTCGACGTGGTCACGGCTGCCGACCGTGAGGTCGAGGCACTCGTCCGGGCCCGGATCGCCGAGGCCCGGCCGGACGACGCATTCTTCGGTGAGGAGTCCGGCACCGGCGCCGGAACCTCGGGCATCACGTGGGTGGTCGACCCGATCGACGGCACCGTCAACTACCTCTACGGCAGCGCCGAGTACGGCGTGAGCATCGGCGTGGTGCGCGGCCCGGCCGACCCGACCTCGTGGGAGCCGATCGCCGGCGTCGTCGTCCAGCCCGCGACCGGCGTCGTGTTCCGCGCGGCCGCCGGCGAAGATGCCACGCGCGACGGGGTGCCGCTGCACGTCGGGACGCCGGCCTCGCTCGCCGAGACGCTCGTCGCCACCGGCTTCGGGTACACCGCCGAGCGCCGACGGCAGCAGGTCGCGGTGCTCGCCGGACTGATCGGCGAGGTCCGCGACATCCGCCGTGGGGGAGCGGCCTCGCTGGACTGCTGCGCGGTGGGCGTCGGCACCGTGGACGCCTACTACGAGCGCGGGATCAACCCGTGGGACATGGCCGCCGGGTCGATCGTCGCCCGTGAGGCCGGCGCCGAGACCCGGATCTGGGAGGCCGGCGGCACGCGGTCGTTCCTCTTCGCCGCACCCGCGGTCGCGGACGAGCTCGCGGACCTGCTGCGGCGCCTCGAGGAGTCCGTGCTCGCCGGGTGAGGACATCCCGAGGACTGGCGTCTCCCGGACGCTCCTGCTAGCGTGCTCGGGTCCCGTTATCTGCTCGTTACCAACGAGCGCGTCTCGCCCCGATCAGGATCCACGCCGAACACATGCCCCACGCTCCCCTCACGCCCGTGCACACCGACGGCTCCGCGGACGCTCCCGCACCGGTCGTCCACCTGACCCGACGGGCCCGCATCGAGGCGGAACGCGCGGCGGCGACGGCGTCCTCCGGGGGAGCACCGGAACGCGTCGAGCACGCGACGGACGTGGCGGAGACGAGCCGCGCCTCCCGGGCCGCCCTCGGTGACGCGACCTTCGACGACCTGGTGAGCCCGGGGACACCCGCGACCCCGGCCGCGCCCGTGTCGCCCATCGACCTCGCGCCGGCCTCGCCCGCGATGCCCGCGGCGACCGCATCGCCCGTGACGCCGCCGGCGCCCTCGTCGCCGGTCGTGGCTGCTGCCCCGGCGGTCGCGGCCCCCACGTCGGCCGCGCCGGCCGCGCGCCGTGTCCTCGGGCAGGTGCCGGCGTCCCGTCGGACCGGGTGTGCCGCCACCGCCCCCGTGCAGGCCGACCGTGCCACGCGTCACATCGCTCGCACGGCTCCCGCTGCAGCGACTCCGGTCGCCGGGGTCGCGCCACGTGCCGCGCGGGGGTCGCAGGGTGCGTCGTTCCGTCGGGCGGCCTCGCGGGTGACGGCCGTCGGCGCGCTGCTGTTCGTCGCGGGGCTCGTCGTGTCGACCTCGTTGCCCGCACAGGCGCTGTACACCCCCGAGCCCGGCTCGACGTCGGCGCGGGCGACGGCCTCGGGTGACACGCAGTCCCTCAGCGTCGGTGCCGGTGCGACCGACGCCGAGACGAACCGCGACCAGTACTCGGTGTCCTCGGCGACGCAGTACAAGAACGTCGACTCCTCGAGCTTCACGAACGACCCGAACGGCACGATCCAGTGGCCCTTCCTGACCGGTGTGCCGATCACCTCCGGGTTCGGCGGACGCCAGGTCGAGGGGTGCTCCTTCTGCTCGACGAACCACATGGGCGTCGACTTCGCTCCGGGTGAGGGCACGCCGATCCGGGTCATCGCCGCCGGCACCGTCCTCAAGGTGCAGGCCAACGACGGCGGCTTCGGCAACGACGTCTGGGTCGAGCACGACGTCGACGGCAAGCAGTTCGTCAGCGTCTACGGCCACATGGAGGACAACTCCTTCAAGGTCGTCAAGGGCCAGCAGGTCGAGGTCGGCGACGAGCTCGGTCTGGTCGGCAGCACCGGCAACTCGACCGGTCCGCACCTGCACCTCGAGGTGCACGTCGACGGTGTCCCGGTGGACCCGCTGGCGTGGCTCGAGGCCAACGCGAACTAGCGGTTCCACGCGGCACGCCCGGGCGTCACGGCCGGTTCCTGACCACCGTCGCGGGTCTGCTATCCTCGTGTGGTGCCGCCGAGCGGCACATGCCCCGATAGCTCAGTGGTAGAGCACTTCCATGGTAAGGAAGGGGTCGTCAGTTCAATCCTGACTCGGGGCTCCGACCCGGTGCGGTAGTCGTGCCGGATCCTTGGCGGGGTAGCTCAGTTGGTTAGAGCACACGACTCATAATCGTGGGGTCGCGGGTTCAAGTCCCGCCCTCGCTACCGCAAGCCCGGCGATCCGTTCGCCGGGCTTTCGTCGTTCTCGGGGCGGTGTCGCGCGCGTGCGGCCGCGCGTGCGCGTCTCGCGTGCGGGTCGGCGTCGGTGCGCGTCGCAGCGTGGGCTGCGGCGTCGAACCACGTTCCCGACGTCGAACCGGGCCCGCGACCTGGTTCCGTGTCGTTCCCGTGGTTCGTCCCGGCGCCCGCTCTTGGCGGTGGTGCGCCGCGGCGCTGCCCGGCCCCGCGCGCGGCGTCGGGTGCCTGCGCACAACGCAAGTCGCCCCGAACCGCGGGAGTGCGCGGTTCGGCGCGACTTGCGTTGTGCGGCACGCGTGCCGGCGCGGGCGACCGCTCGCCGTCGCGGTCCGCGGGCGGCGTCGAACCACGTTCCCGACGTCGAACCGGCCCCACGGCCTGGTTCGGTGTCGTTCCCGTGGTTCGTCCCCCGGCCCCGGCCGCGGCCCCGGCCACGCCGGGCGCCGGCGCACAACGCAAGTCACGCCGAACCGTGCGAAGACGCGGTTCGCAGCGATTTGCGTTGTGCGGCGCCCGGCGACGCGCCTGCGCGGCCCGCGCCCGCGTGGCGCGCGCCCCGCGGCCCGCGCCGCGCTACCGCGCGCTGAGCACGCCCGCCTGCCGGAGCGCCCGCTCGATCACCGCGGCCGTGCTGCGCCAGGCATCGTGCCGCCGCTTCGCACCGATCTCCCCGCCCGACACCGCGGTGCCGTGCCCGGAGTGCCGCAACGTGATCGTGGTCGACGTCCCCGTGACGGTCGTCGAGAGCTCGTACCGCCGGAACTCCCGCGACGGGTGCACGAGCGCCCCGAGCAGGATCGTGAGCACCCGGTTGCCGGTCGTCGCGGTGAGCGTCCCGCCCGTCGACTCGACGTGGTGCCCCGCCTGCTGCAGTGCGGCGCCGGCGGCCTCCATCGCGGTACAGCGGTCGCCCGTGTGCACGGCGAACTCGGTCGTGTGGTCCATCGTTCCTCCCCATCCCCGGAGATCGGTGTCGGTTCCCCCGAACCGCGTCGGGTCAGCATAGCCGATGCATACTCATGAACACAGGCCCCCCGAGCGGGCGTCGCTAGACTGCCGGACGTGTCTGTGAACCCCGAGCTCGTCGGCAGGACGTTCCCGCCGGCCCAGCCCTACCTGGTCGGTCGCGAGAAGGTGCGCGAGTTCTCCCGCGCCGTGTTCGCGACGAACCCGATCCACCACGAGTCCGAGGCCGCCCGCGCCGCCGGCTACGACGACGTCGTCGCCCCGCCGACCTTCGCGGTCGTCGTGCAAGAGGCCACGCTCGCCCAGCTCCTCGCCGAGCCCGACGCCGGCATCGACTTCTCCCGCGTGGTCCACGGCGAGCAGGCCTTCGCCTACGAGCGACCGATCGTCGCCGGGGACGAGCTCACCGCGACCCTGACCGTGACGAGCGTGAAGACCCTCGGCGGCAACGCCATGGTCACCGCCGAGAGCACGATGAACGACGCCGCGGGGGAGCACGTCGTCACGGCGACCTCCACCCTCGTGGTCCGAGGAGACGACGCATGACCACCGCACCCGTGACCGCGCTCGAGGTCGGCACCGTCGTCGCCGAGCGCGAGGTCCACATCACCCGCGACTCGCTCGTCCGCTACGCCGGCGCGTCCGGCGACTTCAACCCGATCCACTACCGCGACGACGTCGCCGCCTCCGTCGGCCTGCCCGGTGTCCTGGCACACGGCATGCTCACGATGGGACTGGCTGTGCAGCCGGTCTCCGAGTGGCTCGGCGACCGCGGCTGGGTGGTCCGCTACGGCGTCCGGTTCACCCGCCCCGTGGTCGTCGACCCGGAGCAGGGCGCCACCGTCGGCGTCGTCGCCAAGGTCGGCACCGTCGACGACGACGGCCGTCCGCAGCGCATCGACCTCACCGTGACCGCCGCCGGGCATACCGTGCTCGGCAAGGCGCAGGTCACGGTGGCGTTCCGCTGACCGTGACGGAGCCGGTGCTCGCCGACCTCACGACGCTGCGCGTCGGTGGTCCCGCGGCGCGGCTGCTCACGGCGTCGACCACCGACGAGCTCGTCGCGCACGTCACCGCGGCGTGGGACGACGACGAGTGGCTGGTCCTCGGCGGCGGCAGCAACCTGCTCGTCGCCGACGACGGCTTCGACGGCACCGTCGTGCTCGTGCGCACGACGGGCATCGAACACGACGCGGACGACGACGGCGTCACCGTCCGCGTCGCGGCCGGCGAACCGTGGGACGCGTTCGTCGCCACGACGGTCGAGAACGGGTGGACGGGCCTGGAGGCGCTGAGCGGCATCCCGGGCACCGTCGGCGCCGCCCCCGTGCAGAACATCGGCGCCTACGGGGTCGAGCTGTCCGACGTGCTCACCCGGATCGAGTTCCTCGACGCGTCGACGGGGGAGCGCGCGTGGGTCCCAGCGGCCGAGCTGGCGCTCGGCTACCGCACCTCGACCCTCAAGCACGGACGGCGCGGTGCCGTGCTGACGGTCGAGTTCCGGCTCGGTACCGTCAGCGGCGCCGGGGTCCCGGTCCGCTACGCCCAGCTCGCCGGGTCGCTCGGCGTCGAGCTCGGGGCGTTCGTCGAGCCGGCGACGGTGCGGTCCGAGGTCTTGCGGCTCCGAGGGTCGAAGGGGATGGTCCTCGACGCGGACGACCACGACACGTGGAGCGCGGGGTCGTTCTTCACGAACCCGATCGTGTCCGCCGCCTTCGCCGAGGCCCTGCCGGCCGAGGTGCCGCGCTGGCCGGCGGGCGACGACGTCAAGCTCAGCGCCGCGTGGCTCATCGAGCACGCCGGCGTCCACCGCGGGTACGCCGTCCCCGGGTCCCGCGCCGCGATCTCGTCGAAGCACACGCTCGCGCTGACGAACCGCGGGGGAGCGACCGCCGCCCAGGTGGCCGAACTCGCCCGCTACGTCCAGGTGACCGTCCTGAACCGCTTCGGTGTCTCGCTCGTGCCGGAACCCGTCGTGGTGGGCGACCTGCTCGCCTGAGCCGAGCCGCGCCTCCTGGCCCGCGATGCAGAACGGCCCACCTCGACGAGGTGGGCCGTTCTGCGTACCGGGTGACTACGCGAAGAACTTCGCGAGCCGCGCGACGCCCTCGGCGATGTCGTCGTCACCGAGCGCGTACGACAGGCGGAGGTAGCCGGAGGGGCCGAACGCCTCACCGGGGACGACCGCGACCTCGGCGTGCTCGAGGATGAGGTCGGCGAGTTCGAGCGTCGTGGTCGGAGTCGAGCCGGCCCACTCGCGGCCGAGGAGCGCCGTGACGTCGGGGTAGACGTAGAAGGCTCCATGGGGGGTCGGCGTGACGAAGCCCGGGATCGCGTTCAGACCCGCGACGATCGCCTGACGACGGCGGTCGAAGGCCTCGCGCATGGCCGTGACGGGTTCCTGCGGGCCGGTCAGTGCGGCGATCGCGGCGCGCTGCGACACGTTCGACACGTTGCTCGACAGGTGCGACTGCAGGTTCGACGCCGCCTTGACCGCGTCGGACGGGCCGATGAACCACCCGACACGCCACCCGGTCATCGCGTACGTCTTCGCGACGCCGTTGACGAGGATCGTCGTGTCGGCGAGGGCAGGGACCGCCTCGAGGATGCCGGTGAACCGCACACCGTCGTACACGAGGTCCTGGTAGATCTCGTCGCTGATGACCCAGATGCCGTGCTCGAGCGCCCACTCGCCGATGGCCTTCGTCTGCTCGGCGGTGTAGACCGAGCCGGTCGGGTTCGACGGCGAGCAGAACAGCAGCGACTTGGTCTTCGGGGTGCGGGCTGCCTCGAGCTGGTCGACCGTGACGAGGTAGTCCTGGTCGCTGCCGGCGAAGACCTCGACGGGGACGCCCCCGGCGAGCCGGATGGCCTCGGGGTAGGTGGTCCAGTACGGCGCCGGCAGGAGGACCTCGTCGCCGTCGTCCACGATCGTCTGGAACGCCTGGTAGACGGCCTGCTTGCCGCCGTTCGTGACGATCACCCGGGCGGGGTCGACGGTGATGCCGGACTCGCGGGCGGTCTTCTCGGCGATCGCCTGCTTGAGCTCGGGCAGGCCGGTCGCGGGCGTGTACCGGTGGTTCTTCGGGTCCTGCGCTGCCTGCACGGCGGCGTCGACGACGTGCTGCGGCGTGGCGAAGTCCGGCTCGCCGGCGGCGAACGAGATGACCGGGCGGCCGGCGGCCTTGAGCGCCTTGGCCTTCGCATCGACCTTGAGCGTCGCGGACTCGGCGATCGCGGCGATGCGGGACGCGATGCGCGGCCGATCGGTGGTCGCGGCAGCGGGGTGGGCGGTGGACTCGGGGCCTGGGGCTTCGGTGCTCACGGGGCCCAGCCTACCGGCGCGGCACGCCGGAGCATCCGTCAAGTGGACACCGTGTGACGGACTCCCGTACACTCGACCACCGGAACACGGATCGGTGACGAACCGTGTCCGAAGGGCGGTGGCTCAATTGGTAGAGCAGCGGTCTCCAAAACCGCAGGTTGCAGGTTCGAGTCCTGTCCGCCCTGCACATCTGGAAGGGTAGAAGTTGGCGAGCAAAGACATGGAGACGACGGCGGATGACGTCGTCGCCAAGGCGAAGCAGGACCGGGCCGAGCGCCGTGGTCCGTTCGCTGCCATCGTGCTCTTCATCCGTCAGGTCCTCGGCGAGCTCCGCAAGGTGGTCACGCCGACCCGCAAGGAGCTCTTCAGCTACACGGGCGTCGTCCTGGTCTTCGTCGTCGTGATGATGATCCTGGTGTCGGTCCTCGACTTCGTGTTCGGACTCGGCGTCGGGTACGTGTTCGGCAACGGGCCGACGGCCTGAGCCGGACGCCGGCTGTCCTGACCGCTCGCGGACAGGAGTACGGTCGCCCGAGACGGCGCCGATCGTGAACCGATCCGCCCGCCAACCCGATCCGCATCACCGAACGGAAAGATTCGACAGTGTCTGACAACTCCCGCGACGACATCGACCTCGCCACGGCTGCCGAGCAGTCCTCCGAAGTCGAGGAGAACCAGGAAGGCGACGTCGAGACCGGCGAGGAGCGTTCGGCCGAGTCTGCCGAAGAGCGAGCCATCGAGATCGAGGACGAGAACGACGAGTCCCTCGGCCTGAGCGACGAGCCCGACGACGGCACCGTCGACGCCGGCATCGACGAGGCGCTCACCGCGCTGGCGGAGTCGCGCGACCCCGAGGCCGACGCCGTCGTGGACGACGCGCTCGAGATCGACACCGCAGACGAGGCCGAGGCCGCCGTCGAGGCAGTCGAGGACGAAGAAGAGGTCGAGCTGGAAGAGGAGACCTCGGCCGAGGCCAACGCGACCCTCGCCGCCGACGAGGCCCTCGACGCTGAAGAAGCCGAAGAAGAGGCCGAGGTCGACCCGTACGAGGCCTTCAAGGCCGAGCTGCGGATGAAGCCGGGCAAGTGGTACGTCATCCACTCCTACGCGGGCTTCGAGCGCCGCGTGAAGTCGAACATCGAGAACCGCATGGTCTCGATGTCGATGGAGGACTACATCTACCAGGTCGAGGTCCCGATGGAGGACGTCGTCGAGATCAAGAACGGGCAGCGCAAGCTGGTCACCCGCGTCCGGATCCCCTCGTACGTGCTCGTCCGCATGGACCTCAACGAGGACTCGTGGTCCGTCGTCCGGCACACCCCGGGCGTCACCGGCTTCGTCGGCAACGCCCACAACCCGACGCCGCTCCGCTTCGACGAGGCGTTCGGCATGCTGAAGTCCCTGGTCCAGGTGGCCGAGGCCGCTCCGACCAAGGGTGGCGCGAAGGGCTCCGGCGGCGCACAGTCCCAGCCGGCGGCCGAGGTCGACTTCGAGATCGGCGAGACGATCACCATCAAGGAAGGCTCGTTCGCGGGTCTCCCGGGGTCGATCTCCGAGATCAAGCCGGAGAGTGGCAAGCTCACGGTCCTCGTCTCGCTGTTCGAGCGCGAGACCCCGGTCGAGCTCAGCTTCGACCAGGTCACCAAGCTGTAGTCCAACCCGATCATCGGGTAGACTCAACGAGTTTGGCCCCGCACGCTTCGTGCGTGCGGGGCTTCACCGCGGTCCGGAACGGCCGGGCCAGCGGGAGAGTGCACGGATCCCCGTGCGTTCGATTCCAGGAGGAAGACAAGTCATGGCACCGAAGAAGAAGGTCACGGGCCTGATCAAGCTGCAGATCAACGCGGGCGCCGCCAACCCGGCCCCGCCGATCGGTCCGGCGCTCGGTCAGCACGGCGTCAACATCATGGAGTTCTGCAAGGCGTACAACGCGGCGACCGAGTCGCAGCGTGGCAACGTCGTGCCGGTCGAGATCACCGTCTACGAGGACCGTTCGTTCACGTTCGTCCTCAAGACCCCGCCGGCGGCAGAGCTGATCAAGAAGGCCGCGGGTGTGCAGAAGGGTTCCGCGACCCCGCACACGGTCAAGGTCGCGAAGATCTCGATGGACCAGGTCCGTCAGATCGCCGAGACCAAGCAGGCCGACCTGAACGCCAACGACATCGAGCAGGCCGCGAAGATCATCGCCGGCACCGCTCGCTCGATGGGCATCACGGTCGAGGCGTAAGCCCCACCTGCTCAGGCACACAACCGAACACCCTTCCGTGGGAGAGCCGCGCCGGCTCGTCAACCACGTAGCTCCCAAGGAGAACACCATGGCGAAGAAGTCCAAGGCCTACCAGGCCGCGGCCGCGAAGATCGAGGCCGACAAGTTCTACACCCCCACCGAGGCAGTCGCCCTCGCGAAGGAGACCGGTTCCACCAAGACCGACTCCACCGTCGAGGTCGCCCTCAAGCTCGGTGTCGACCCGCGCAAGGCGGACCAGATGGTCCGTGGCACGGTCATCCTGCCGCACGGCACGGGCAAGACCGCCCGCGTCATCGTCTTCGCGGTCGGCGCAGCGGCTGAGGCCGCCATCGCCGCCGGCGCCGACGAGGTCGGTGGCGACGAGCTCATCGCGAAGGTCGCCGAGGGCTACACCGCCTTCGACTCCGCCGTCGCGACGCCGGAGCTCATGGGCAAGGTCGGTCGTCTCGGTAAGGTGCTCGGCCCGCGTGGCCTCATGCCGAACCCGAAGACCGGCACCGTGACCCCGAACGTGGCGCAGGCCGTCAACGACATCAAGGGCGGCAAGATCGAGTTCCGCGTCGACAAGCACGCCAACGTGCACTTCGTCGTCGGCAAGGCCTCGTTCACGCCGGAGCAGCTCGACGAGAACATCTCGACCGCGCTCGAGGAGATCAACCGCCTCAAGCCGAGCGCCTCGAAGGGCCGCTACATCATGAAGGGCGCCGTCTCGACGACCTTCGGCCCGGGCATCCCGCTCGACGTCAACAGCATCTGATCCACTGATCAGTCTCGGAAGGACCCGCACCGCTCCCGGTGCGGGTCCTTTCGCGTACCCGGGGCTGTGTGCCGGTAGCGTGGCCT
Source organism: Curtobacterium sp. YR515 (assembly GCF_900113095.1). Taxonomy (NCBI): domain Bacteria; kingdom Bacillati; phylum Actinomycetota; class Actinomycetes; order Micrococcales; family Microbacteriaceae; genus Curtobacterium; species Curtobacterium sp. YR515. Next base: position 444,203 of record NZ_FOOD01000003.1, read on the forward strand.
GGTGCGCACCCTCGTGAACTCGCTCCGGCTGCTCGCGGTCATCGCCGTCGTGGCCGCCATCGTCGGGCAGTGGCTGGTCAGCTCGAAGCTCCCGAGCTACAACCCGTGGAACTTCTTCGGCTACTTCACGATCCAGTCGAACATCATCATCGCGTTGGCCTTCGCCGTGACCCTCGTCGCGGCGGCCCGCCGGAAGCGCGGGGACCTGCGCGTGAGTCTGTTCCGCGGCGCGGCGACGGTGTACATCGCGACGACGGGGATCGTCTACAACACCCTGCTCACCGGGGTCGACGTGTCGGCGAACGTGCAGTGGTCGAACGACATCCTGCACAAGGTCCTCCCCGCGTACGCGGTGCTGGACTGGCTGCTGTTCTCCGACCGGTCGAAGCTCCTGCTCCGCCACGTGTGGTGGTTCCTCGTCTACCCGGCTGTCTGGACGATCGTGGTGCTGGTCCGCGGCGCGACGGACGGATGGGTGCCGTACCCGTTCCTGAACCCCGACCTCGGCTACGGCGTGGTGGCGCTGTACTGCCTCGGGGTGGCGGTGTCGATCGTCCTGCTCGGCGTGCTCGTCATCGGGATGAGTCGCCTGCGGATCGTGAAGGTCTAGCTCCGGAAGTCGCGCAGCCGGTCGAGCACGAGGTCGGCGAGCTGGATCAGCCCGCGGATCTGGTCGTCGTCGCGGTCGACCCACCGGCACTCGGGCTCGTCGGCGACGGGCACGAAGCCGTCGTGGCGTTCCCAGACGAACAGGGTGCGGTCGGCACCGAGCACGTACTGCTGCCACCAGATCTGGCGGAGGTAGTGCCGGGGGATGCTCCGCCAGCCCTTGCCGGTGGTCTTGATCTCGGCGAGCACGACCCGTGACGAACCGTCGACGCCGACGCCGTCCGGGGTCGCGAGGTGGGCGCGGTTGGTGGCGGCGTGGAAGAGGTGCGCGGACGGCTGGATGCCGTGCGTCGCGGCGACCCAGGCGGCGATGACCGGTTCGCGTTCCTTGCCGTGCTCCGTGTACGAGTTGCCGGAGAACCGCGAGCCGTACCGCTTGTCGGTGACGACCGCGTCGACGGCGCGCAGGGAGGCGAGCCGGGCGACGTCGGTGGCGGTGATGCCCATGGCGCGGGCGCGGAGCCACGCGACGCGGTCGGACGAGTGCGCGACGATGCGCTCGGTGTGCCCGCGGAGCGCGGTGAACGCGTCGTGGACGACGGGGCCCGATGCCGTGGAGCCGGCCACGGGTACGACCGACGCCGGCGTGCCGGGGGCGGGTTGCGCCTCCAGGCCGGGGTCCAGGTCGCCCCACAGGGTGGGCTGCACGATCGTCACCCGTCGATTCTCTCCCCACGCACCGACGAGACGAAACCGACGCACCGGCGGACCCACGGACGCGACGCACCGGCAGACGCACGGACGCGACGCACCGGCAGACGCACCGGCGGATCCACGGACGCGACGCACCGGTCAGGAGACCAGCTGGCGCCCCTCGGCGAACGTCACCAGCTCGTCGACCCCCGCGGGGGAGAGCGCGTACCCGATGGCGAGCGCCGCCGCTCCCTGGAGCGCAGCGAGCGACCCGGCCCGCGACTGCGCGATCACCAGGTGTTCCGTGGCGAGGGGCATGGAGCGGGAGTAGACGACCTCGCGGACCCCGGCGAGGAGGTGCTCACCGGCCTGGGTGATCGATCCGCCGAGCGCGATGACCGACGGGTTCATGAGCGAGACGCACGTGGCGAGGACCTCGCCGATGTCACGTCCGGCCTGGCGCACCGCCTGGATGGCGTCGAGGTCCGACCGGTTGACGAGTTCGAGGACGTCCGCGCTGGAGTGCACGTCGTGCCCCTTCGCGCGGAGTCGTCGGGCGATGGCCGGACCGGAGGCGACGGCCTCGAGGCACCCGGTGTTCCCGCAGTGGCACGGCACGTCGCCGGCGCTCGAGACCCGGACGTGACCGATGTCACCGGCGGTGCCCTGCGCGCCGCGCTGGAGCTCGCCGTCCGAGACGATCCCGGAGCCGATGCCGGTGGCGACCTTGACGAAGAGCAGGTGGTCGACGCCGGGCCAGCCGTGCTCGCGCTCCCCGAGGGCCGCGATGTTCACGTCGTTGTCGAGCAGGACGTGGGCGGCGATGTGCGCGCGCAGCCATCCGGGCACGTCGAAGCCGTCCCAGCCCGGCATGATCGGCGGGTTCGCGGGGCGTCCGGTGGAGAACTCGACCGGCCCCGGGACGCCGATGCCGATCGCGATGACGTCGTCCCGGGCGCGGCCGACCTCGTCGAGGAGCGCGTCGATCGTCTCGACGAGCCACGTCAGGGTGGGGACCGGGCCGGCCGCGATGTCGATGCGTGCCTCGCGGGTGGCGAGCGGCTCGGCGACGAGGTCGGTGACGGCGACGCGGCCGTGCGAGGCCCCGAGGTCGGCGGCGATGACCAGGCGTGCGCGGGGCATGAGCGCCACCTGCGCAGGCGGGCGTCCGCCCGTGGACGCCGCGGTGTCCACGGGTCCGACGAGCCCGACCTCGATGAGGGCATCGAGGCGCACGCCGATCGTGGAGCGCGCGAGTCCCGTCAGGCTGGCGAGCTCGGCCCGGGTCCGCGGCACGCCGTCGCGGAGGATCTGGAAGAGCTCGCTCGTCCCGACCGGAGGCGACGCTGCCGTCCGGTTCAAGTCGACCATGTGGGGGAGTGAAGCACACATCGAACGCGCCACGCAACGAAGTTCGTCGAAGAACCACGAACTTCTGCTTGACCGCCGACAAAAGTGGTCATAGTGTGACGCTCGGTCGACGTCGACCACACCATCTCGACGAGGAGAACCCCTGGTGACCCAACCGCTCTCGGTCCAGCTCTACACAGTCCGCGACGCCCTCGCTGCCGATCTGCCCGGCACGCTGCAGCGCATCGCCGACATCGGCTACACGAACGTCGAGGCCTTCGGATTCGTCGACCGCGCCGAGGCGCTGCGCGACGCCCTCGCCGCGGCCGGACTGCAGAGCCCGAGCGGCCACGCCCGGCTCCTCGACGCCGGCGAGCAGGACCTCGAGCAGATCTTCCACGCGAGCGTCACCGTCGGCCTCACGACCCTGATCGACCCCCACATCGACGAGGCCCGCTGGACCACCCGCGAGGACGTCGAGGCCATCGCCCGCGAGCTGAGCGCCCTCGCGCCGCGCGCAGCGGACCACGGTCTCACTCTCGGCTACCACAACCACGCGTTCGAGTTCTCGAACCGCATCGACGGCGTCTCCGCCTACGAGGTCTTCGCCGACGCGCTCTCCGACGACGTCGTGCTCGAGCTCGACACCTACTGGGTGAAGGTCGGCGGCGACGACCCGGTGGCGATCATCGGCAAGTACGGCGACAAGGTCCAGTTCCTGCACGTCAAGGACGGCGACGGTTCGCACGACGACAAGAAGCAGGTCGCCGTGGGCAACGGTGTCATGCCGATCCGCGAGATCATCGCCGCGGCGCCGGACGCGCTGCACGTCGTCGAGCTCGACGACCACGAGGGCGACGTCTTCCAGGCCGTCACCGACTCCTACACGTTCCTCGAGGGGGCCCGCGCATGACCGACACCACCACCGCGACCGACACGCAGGTCGACGCCACCGAGACCACCCGCACCGGCCCGGTCGGCGTCGGCGTCATCGGCGCCGGGGTCATCTCGGACCAGTACCTCTCGAACCTCACGGTCTTCCCCGACGTGACGGTCCACTTCATCGCCGACATCGACCTGCCCCGCGCAGCGGCACAGGCGGAGAAGTGGGGCGTCGCCGGATCCGGCACGGTCGAGGAGCTGCTCGCGAACGACGACATCGAGATCGTCGTCAACCTGACCATCCCGGCCGCCCACGTCGAGGTCGCCCTGCAGGCCCTCGCCGCCGGCAAGCACGTGTGGGGCGAGAAGCCCTACGCCCTCGACCGTGCGAGCGCCGCCGAACTGCGCGACGCCGCCCGTGCCGCCGGCAAGACCGTCAGCGTCGCCCCGGACACGTTCCTCGGCGCCGGGCTCCAGACTGCGCTGCGCACCATCCGCGACGGTCGCATCGGCACCCCGCTCAACGGCCTGACGCTCTTCCAGAGCCCCGGCCCGGAGTCGTGGCACCCGAGCCCCGAGTTCCTCTTCGCGTACGGCGCCGGCCCGCTGTTCGACATCGGCCCGTACTACATCACGACCCTCGTGCAGGCGTTCGGCCCCGTGAAGAAGGTCACCGCGACCGCGTCGAAGTCCCGCGCGACCCGCACCATCGGCTCCGGCCCGAAGGCGGGCACCGAGTTCCCGGTCGAGGTCCCGACGAACCACTCGGCCCTCATCGAGTTCGAGAACGGCGGCAGCGCGCAGAGCGTCTTCTCGTTCGAGTCCGACCGCGGCCGCACCGGCTTCGTCGAGATCGCGGGCGAGACCGGCACGGTCGTGTTCCCCGACCCGAACAACTTCGACGGCGACACCGAGCTGTACGCACTCGGTTCCGAGGAACCCGAGACGATCCCCGCCGTGGGGTCCACCTACTCGCGCGGCACCGGCGTGGTCGACCTGGCCCGCTCGCTCCGTGCAGGAGAGGAGAACCGGGTCCCCGGTGCCCTCGCCTTCCACGTCCTCGACGTGATGGTCTCCATCGCCGAGGCAGCCGAACGTGGTGAGGCGGTGCTCGTGGAGAGCACCGTCGCACCCTCCCCGACCCTCCCCGAGGGCTGGGACCCCGCGGCGTCGACCCTGGCCTGACCGGCCGGAGCGGTACCGCACACACGGCAGCACCCGACAGCACGACCAGTACCACCCCCTGCACCATCTCAACGACGAGAAAGTAGAGAGTCATGCGCACTGCCATCCGCGCACTGGCCATCACCGCGGCCGCGGCACTCACCGTGACCGGCCTCGCAGCCTGCTCCTCCGGAGGCTCCGGTTCGTCCGGCGACTCCAAGACGCTCACCTACTGGGCGTCCAACCAGGGCACGTCGCTCCAGAACGACAAGGAGGTGCTGACCCCCGTCCTCAAGAAGTTCACCAAGGAGACCGGGATCAAGGTCGACCTCCAGGTCATCGGCTGGAACGACCTGCAGAACAAGATCCAGACCGCCGTCACCTCGGGCCAGGGCCCGGACGTCGTCAACATCGGCAACACCTGGGCGACCTCGCTCCAGGCCACCGGCGCCTTCCAGGAGTTCGGTGACTCGGAGATGAAGGCGATCGGCGGGTCCGACAAGTTCGGCAAGGTCGCGCTCTCGACCGGTGGCGCGCCCGGCAAGACCGTCACGAGCGTCCCGCTCTACGGCCTCGCCTACGGCCTGTACTACAACAAGAAGATGTTCTCGGACGCCGGCATCGAAGCGCCGACCACGTGGGAGGACCTCACCGCCGACGCGAAGAAGCTCACCTCGGGTGACAAGTACGGCTTCACCATCGCCGGTGGCTCGTACACCGAGAACTCGCACTTCGCGTTCATCACCTCCGCCCAGAACGGCGGCGAGTGGTTCGACAAGGACGGCAAGCCGACCTTCACCCAGAAGGCGAACGTCGACGGCATCAAGCGCTACCTCGACCTGATGCAGTCCGACAAGGTCGTCAACCCGTCGAACGCGCAGTACGACAACGGCACCCAGGCCGTCTCGGACTTCGCGAACGGCAAGGCCGCGATGATGCTCACGCAGAACAACGCGAACGCGACCATCACGTCGCAGGGCATGAAGACGGACGAGTTCGGCGTCGTGCCGTTCCCGACCACCGCTGACGGTCAGGACATCGCGTCCTTCCCGGCCGGCATCAACCTGTCGATCTTCAAGAACACGAAGAACAAGGACGGCGCGCTCAAGTTCGTCAAGTACATGACGAGCGCGGACACGCAGACGACGCTCGACAAGCCGTACTCGGCGCTGCCGGTGCTCGCCGCGGCTGCTGACTCGGTCACCGACGAGCAGACGAAGACGTTCCTCGACATCTACAACAACAAGGCGAAGCCGCTCCCGCTGGTGCCCGCCGAGGACCAGTTCGAGTCCACGGTCGGCAAGGCGATGAACGACATGTTCGCCAAGATCGCGACCGGTTCCACCGTCTCGGACAGCGACATCAAGTCGGCGCTCCAGACCGCCCAGGACCAGGTGTCCCAGGCCGCTGGTTGATCCGCCCAGGAGGCCCGGGTCGCGTCCGCAAGGACGCGTCCGGGCCTCCACCCCTCAGGTCCACGGCCCCTCCCGCTCCGGGACGGTCGTTTCCAGACCCCTCAGGTCCACGGCCCCGCCCACGTCGAGCCCGCGACCTGCGGTTCCGCACCCGGCCACACGCCGGGGGTGAGCCGATCGGCTCACGCATGCCGCGCCTCCCGACCGCTGCCACGGTCCGCGCGAAGCACCCGATCCCCCTCCTGCCGAAAGGCCCCCGCTCATGTCCACCTCGGTCCTGCCCGACTCCGAGCGCATCGACCTGACCCACACGAAGGGCCCGACCACGTCGGGCCGTCCGCCCGGTCGGAAGCGCAAGGGACACTGGCTGCCCTACGCGCTCGTCGCGCCCGCCATCCTCTTCGAGCTGCTGATCCACATCGTGCCGATGCTCACCGGCATCTGGATCTCGTTCATCCAGCTCACCAAGTACTTCATCGCCAACTGGGGTGCCGCACCGTTCGCGGGGCTGCGCAACTACTCGGTCGTCATCGACTTCGACCAGGCGATCGGCAAGGGCGTCCTGAACTCGTTCCTCATCACGTGCGGCTTCACGGTCCTCGTGGTCGGGCTCTCGTGGACCTTCGGCATGGCCGCCGCGGTCGCGCTGCAGAAGCCGTTCAAGGGCCGCGGGCTCTTCCGCACGCTCTTCCTCGTGCCGTACGCGCTGCCGATGTACGCCGGCATCATCACCTGGAAGTTCATGTTCCAGCGTGACTCGGGTGCGATCAACCACATCCTCGTGGACCAGCTGCACCTGTTCAACGGCACCGGCCCGTTCTGGCTGATCGGCTCGAACGCCTTCGTCTCGGTCGTCGTCGTGGCGATCTGGAAGACCTGGCCGTTCGCGTTCCTCATGCTCATGGCCGGCCTGCAGTCCGTGCCGAACGACGTGTACGAGGCCGCCTCGGTCGACGGCGCGAAGCCCTTCCGGCAGTGGCGCTCGATCACGCTGCCGATGGTGCGCCCGGTCAACGTGACGCTCGTGCTCGTGATGTTCCTCTGGACGTTCAACGACTTCAACACACCGTTCGTGCTGTTCGGTTCGACCGCCCAGCCCCCGGCGGCGGACCTGCTGAGCTTCCACATCTACAACGCGTCCTTCATCACCTGGAACTTCGGCTCCGGTGCCGCGATGAGCGTCCTGCTCCTCATCTTCCTGCTCATCGTCACCGGCATCTACCTCGCCGTGACCAACCGGAGGTCCGTCCGTGCGTGAGACATTCGGCGCCAAGTCCTTCAAGGTCGTGACCCTGGTCGTCCTGACCCTGTTCACGGTCCTCCCGCTCTACGTGATGATCACCACGGCCATCAAGCCGCTCGGTGACGTGCAGAACGACTTCACGTGGATCCCGACGAACATCACCATCCAGCCGTTCATCGACATGTGGTCGACGGTCCCGCTCGGCAAGTACTTCATCAACTCGCTCGTGGTCTGCACGGTCGCGACGGTGTTCTCGCTGATCATCGCGACCTTCGCCGCCTACGGTGTCTCGCGCTGGAACTTCAAGGGCAAGAGCACCTTCACCACCGCGGTGCTCTCCACCCAGATGTTCCCCGGTGTGCTGTTCCTGCTCCCGCTGTTCCTCATCTTCACGAACCTCGGGAACGCGCTCGGCATCCAGCTGGTCGGCAGCTGGACCGGCCTGATCATCACCTACCTGACGTTCACGCTCCCGTTCTCGATCTGGATGCTCGCGGGCTACTTCGAGACCATCCCGCGTGAACTCGACGAGGCCGCGATGGTCGACGGCTCCGGCCCGATGGGTGCCCTGTTCCGGGTCATCCTGCCCTCGGCGCGTCCGGGTCTGGTCGCGGTCGGCATCTACTCGTTCATGACGGCATGGGGCGAGGTGCTCTTCGCCTCGGTCATGACGAACGGCGACGGGCAGACGCTGGCCGTCGGTCTGCAGCAGTACTCCACGCAGACGAACGTGTACTGGAACCAGATCATGGCGGCGTCCCTCGTCGTCTCGATCCCGGTCGTGATCGCGTTCCTCATCGTGCAGCGGCAGTTCGTCGCCGGCCTGACGGCCGGTGCGGTGAAGTAGGCGGGACCGCCTGACGGGAGGCGCGGTGCGGGTCCGACCCGCACCGCGCCTCCCGTCCGTGCGTGCGCTGGTGCGCGGGTGTGTGCGCTGGCACCGAGACTCGGCCGGGCGGACGCTTTCGCGTCCGCGAGGCCACGAAGGTGTCCGCCGGGGCGAGACTCGGCGGACGGAATCCGGACAGGATGGGACCATGAGCGAGCCACGCGGGCGGCAACTGCTGCCGGGACAGACCAGCCGGGTGCACGTGTACGACGTCGAGAGCCGGACGAGCCGGCTCGTGTTCGAGTCGAGCTCGGTGCTCGTCGAGGCGCCGAACGTGCTGCCCGACGGCACCCTCGTGCTGAACGGGGACGGCGACCTCTGGCTGCTGCGGCCCCCTGCCGACGGCGACGCCGTGCTCGACGAGACCGCCCTCGTGCGCGTCCCGATGCCCGGCGTCCCCGAGATCAACAACGACCACGTGCTCGACCCCTCGGGCAACTCCGTCGTGGTGAGCGCCCGCGACGGGGACCTGTACCGGGTGCCCGTGCCCGCCGGGGGAGCGGCGGCGACCCTCACCGACGTCACCACCGCGCTGCCGGTCGTCCGGAAGTTCTACCTGCACGGCATCGCGCCCGACGGCGAGACCCTCGCGGCGATCGTCGGGGAGCGCACCGAGGAGGGCGTCTGGACCACCGACGTCGCCCTCGTCGACCCGGCCACCGGGGACCCGACGTTCCTGACCCGCGACGAGCACCCCGACGACGGCGTCTCGTTCGCGGGCGAGATGCTCGTGTGGAACTCGGAGCGGTTCACGCCGGGCACTGCGCAGCTCGTCGCCCTCTGGCCCGGGGCGACCGACCCGGTCCGGATCACGAACGACGACCGGGTGAACTGGTTCCCGCACGTCTCGCCGGACGGTGCCCACCTGCTCTACCTGTCGTACGAGCCCGGCGTGCAGGGCCACCCCGCTGACCACCGCGTGGAGCTCCGGCTCCTGCCCGGCTCGCTCGTGCGCGGTGCCCGGATCGCCGTCCAGCCGGAGACCCTCGTCACGCTCGAGGGCGGGCAGGGGACCGTGAACGTGCCGCCGTGGTCGCCGGACTCGCGCTGGTTCGCGTACTGCGACTACCCGGCGGCGTAGGGGCGCCGCGAGTTCACGCGCTGAGCGACAGTTCACGCGCTCGGTGGCCCGTGAACTGTCGCTCAGCGCGAAACACCGGCGGAGCAGCGGCCCCGGCGGCCCCGGCGGACGGCCCCGCCTACACCTCGCGCACCTGACCCTGCTTGATGTGCAGGCGGCGCTCGGCCCGCTTCGCCACCCACGAGTCGTGCGTGACGATGACCACGGTGAGCCCGCGCTCCTTCCACTGCTTCTCGATGAGCCCCATGATCTCGTCACGGGTCGCCTCGTCGAGCGCACCGGTCGGCTCGTCCGCCAGCAGCACGCTCGGGTTCTTGACCAGCGCCCGCGCGATGGCCACACGCTGCTGCTGCCCGCCGGACAGCTCCGCGGGCAGGTGGTCGAGCCGTTCGCCGAGGCCGACCTCCCGGAGCGCCGCGGTCGCACGGTCGCGGATCTCCGACCGCGACCGGTTCGCGAGGGACCCGGCGAACGCGGTCTCGACGTTCTCCAGCGCCGTCAACGTCGGGATGAGGTTGAAGCTCTGGAAGACGAACCCGATCTCGGTCGCCCGCAGGTTCGTCAGCGCCCCGTCCCCGAGCTTCGCCACGTCCTGGTCACCGAGGAGCACGCTGCCGGCACTCGGACGGTCGAGCGCGCCGAGCATCTGCAGCAGGGTCGACTTGCCGCCGCCGGTCGGCCCCTGGATCGCGACGAGCTGCCCCTGCGGGATGGTCAGGTCGACGTTCGTCAGCGCGGTGACGGTCCGGTTCTTCTGCTTGTACGTCTTGCTCACGTTCTTCAGGGCGTAGATCGGCCTGGAGGCGCGGCTCGCCTCCGCAGCGGAGGGCGCGGTGTCGATGCTGGTCACGGGGGCTCCTGTCGGTTCCGGTGTCGATGCGGTGCTGTCGGGGTCGGCGACGACGGGAGTCGTACCGGTGGTCGGCCCGGGCATCAGGCCACGCTCCGCAGTGCCTCGGCCGGACGGAGCCGGCTCGCCCGCCAGCCGCCGAGTGCGCCGGCGATGAGGCCGCCGAGCACGGCGAGGCCGATCGCGAGCAGGATCACCTCGACGGTGACGGGGGCGTGCAGGACGACGTCGGTCGTCGAGGCCGTGCTCGCACCGCCGCCGCCGAACCCACCGGCCGGAGCGCCACCGGTCGTGCCGCTGCCGGCCGCCGCCGTCGCCGCGCCGCCGGGCATCCCGCCGCCGCCCATGCCGCCGCGGTTCGTCGTGGACGAGGCGCTCGCCGAGATCGTCGGGGAGATGACGTTCACGACGAGGATGCCGATGAGACCAGCGGCCGCACCGATCACGCCGCCGATGATGCCCTGCACGAGGGACTCGCCGGCGACCTGGCGCGTGATGCGGCCGTTCGACCAGCCGATCGCCTTGAGGGTGCCGAACTCCCGCGTGCGTCGGGTGACGCCGGAGATCGTGAAGAGGATGGCGATGAGGAACGCCGCCGCGAGGACGACGATCGACAGCCAGGTGCCGAGGTTCGAGACGAGGCTCGAGGCGGTGCTCAGCGAGCCGGAGACGCTCGACGCGAGGTCGGCCTCGGTCGAGACGGTGGCGCTGGTGAGCTGCTTCTGCAGGGCGGACTTGATCGTGCCGACGTCCGACGAGGACGACGCCGAGACGTAGATCGAGGTGACCTTGCCGTCCAGGTCCGCCAGGGCCTGCGCGGTGTCCAGCGGGATGTACGTGTTCGAACCGGTGGTCGACGACGAACCGGTGGACGACACGATGCCGATGACCGAGAAGTCCTTCCCGCCGATGGAGACGGTGTCGCCGACGGCCTTCGACTCGCTCTTCGCGTAGGCGGCGTCGAGCACGACGACGTCCTTGCCCGCGTCCGCCGACGTGAACGCGCGACCCTTCGTGAGCTCGGTGCTCGTCAGCGGCCCGACGGTGTCACCGGACACCGGGATGCCCGTGACGGTGAACGAGTCGACGCTGAACGATCCGCCGCCGAAGCCGCCGCCGCCCTCGCCGCCGCTCGGCGGACCCTGCTGGGTCCCGGTGCCGCTGCTGTCGCTCGAGCTGCTGCTGCTGTCCGACTGCTGCTGCACCTGGCCCGAGAACGTGCTGTTCTCGAGGGTCAGGACACCGGTCGCGGCCTTCACCCCGCTCGTGCTCGTGACGGTCTGCACGTCCGACGCGCTGAGCGTGCTGGACCCGCGGGAGACGGCGAGCCGGGACTGCGAGAGGTCGGTCGAACCACTGCCGCTGCCGGAGCCGCCCTGGCTGCCGAAGTCGAAGCTCGGACGCCCGGTGGCGGAGCCGGTCGGGGTCTCGGTCTTCGTCACGGTGATGTCGGTACCGACGCCGTAGACGGACTGCAGCACGCTCGCCTGCGCGGCCTTCACGCCGCCCGCGATCGAGGACACGATGACCACGAGGGCGATGGCGAGCGCCATGCCGATCGCGATGATGACGGTCTGCTTCTTGCGGTTCGTGAGTTCGCGCCTGAGGTAGGTCAGGAACATGGTTCTCCTCGGTGTTGGGGTCGAGGAGACCGTAGGGAGGCAGTCGATGAGCGGCGCTGCGGGATCCCAAGAACTTCCGATGAAGCCTCAGCTGGCGTCGCCGTACGTCCGGCGGAGGTGCTCGGCGTAGCCGCCCGGTGTCCGACCGTCGAACCGGCCGCTCGTCACCACGGGGAGGTCCGTCGTCGCACGCACGTCGAACCCGAGGGCTCGTGCACGCTCGACGAGCCGGACGTCCTCGTGCTCGGGCACCGGGTCGAAGCCGCCGATCGCCAGGCACACGTCCCCCCGCAGCCCGAGGTTCGCACCGTGCACGTGGCCGAGCGTCGACCCCGGCGGGTGCGCGTGCGTCCACCGGGCGAGGACCACGGGGTCGAGGTCGTCCGGGTCCGGGACCACCGCGCCCACCAGGACGTGCGCGCCGTCGGCGTGGGCCTCGACCTGCTGCACGAGCCAGCCCGGGTCGACGCGGGAGTCGGCGTCCGTGTGGGCCGTCCACCGCGCGGACGGCTCCGGTCCCGTCGCGAGGGCACGGGTGGTCCCGACGGCCCGTGCTCGTCCGACGCCGAGGTGCGCGGTCTCGACGACCTCGAGGGGGACCTCGGACCAGAGCGGGTCCGCGGCCGCCGCCGACCGGAGGACGAGCGCGGTCCGGTCCGTGCACCCGTCCAGGACGACCACGACCGACACCTCGACGGTGGGGTGCGCTCGCCGCAGGACCCGGACCGCGTCGGCGAGAGCGTCGACGCAGCCGCCGATGCCGTCCTCCTCGTCGTGTGCCGGCACGACGACGTCGACGCGTGCGGGGAGCGTCACGGGGTCAGCCCTTCCGTCGTCGCGACGGAGACCACCGACGGACCGGGGAAGACGCTCAGGACGAAGTCCTCCTCGACGTGCCGGACGAGCGCGGACCGCGGCCACCGGTCGGCGATCCGGGCGTCCACGGCGTCACCCGAGGTCACGGCGTCGTCGTCGGGGTGCCGCCAGTGACAGGCGACGAGGACACCGTCGTCGTCGAGGGAACCGAGCACCCGGTCGATCGTGGCGTCGAGGTCCGCCGGCGACAGGTAGTACCCGACCTCGGACACCACGACGAGGTCCCATCGACCGTCCGGCCACTCCGACGGCAGCTCGGCCTGGACGAACCGGGCGGCCGGCGCACGCAGCCGGGCACGTTCCAGTGGTGCCGCGGCGATGTCGGTCCCGAGCACGGCGTCGGCGCGCTCGGTCAACGCGGCCGTCAGCACCCCCGTCGCGCAGCCGAGCTCGAGCGCGGACCGGTACCGCTCGCGAGGGAGCGCCGCCAGGGTCACGGCACGCTTCCGCCGTTCGTACCAGGAGCCCTCGAAGTCCCAGCCCTCCGGCTTCCGCTCGTAGTGGGCGTCGAAGGACTCCCGGGAGCGGGACGACTGCACCGCGGACACGGCGAAGAACCACTCGGTCGGCCGCAGGTGGTGCGCGGCGTGCCGGGCGTCGACGATCGCCTCGTCGCCCGGGGCCGGCGAGAGCGGCCGGGTCTGCGAGGGGTAGGCGTCGAGTGCGGCGCGCTTCCGGTCCAGGACCGCCGACGACAGCGCCAGCGACCGGGCCCGGTCCCAGGGCGCCGCGGGGTCGGACGGGTCGTCCCAGTGCCACGCCCAGATCGGGTACTCGAGCAGCTCCGCTCCCGGAGTGCCCGCGACGACGTCCGCGGCGACCTCGCCCGCGATGCGGTGGTCCCGGTGCCCGTCCCCACGCCACGGCGCGACGACGAGCACGGGACCGTCGACCGGCCCGACCCGCTCGGTGAGCGCCGCCCGGAGCCCGTCCGGGTGCTCACGGAGCCCACCGTCCGGGACGTCCAGGACCGTCGCGCTCGCCACGGGGGCGAGTGCCGCCAGCGCCGCCCGGAACTCGGCGTCCCGGATCGCCCGGAGCCGCTCGGGGGAGGTGGTCGGCGAGTCCGGGTGCGAGCCCTCGCCGCGGCTCACGAGCAGCACGTGCACGGGGACACCAGCGTCCGCGGCGGACGCGATCAGCCCGCCGGCGCCGAGGGTCTCGTCGTCGGGGTGCGGCGCGACGACCACGACCGCGGCGACCCCGTCGAGCCGCACCGGCAGGGAGGGCACCGACCGCAGGAAGGACGTCCAGTCGGCGGGGTCGGTGCCCGGCTCGCGGTGGTCGAAGCTCACCACGCGACACCGCCGCGCTCGACGACGATGCGGCCGGTGCGGGCGAGGTCCCGCTCGCCGTGGTCCTGCAGCACGTAGAGCTCGAGGTCGGCGACGCGCGCGGCGACCGCCGGGTCCGAGGTCAGGGGAGCGGGGCCGATCGTCCGCACGACCCGCTCCCGGACGGCGTCGACGGCCCGGCGGACCCGGGAGCGCACGACCTGGGCGAGCAGCGACCAGTCGTCGTCGGAGATCGGGGCGGCCGTGGCGCCGGAGTCGGTGCCCGGGCCGTCGATCCGGGCCGCGGCGTCGGCGAGGGCGTCCTCGGCGTCGGCGAGGTCGGCGACCGTCGCGCCGAGGGCGGCCTGCAGCAGCTCGGACTCGGGCCGGGACACCACCAGGGAGCGGAGGACGCGGGCGAGTCCGACCGCGCCACCCCACCAGCACGCCGCGACACCGATCCCGCCCCAGGCGAACCCCGGACGCGTGAGGTACCACCCGGGAGCGCCGACGGGCGTCGCGTGCACCCCGGCGAAGTCGACCGGGCCGCTCGGCACGTCCGGCATGCCACGGGCGGCCCAGGCCTCGTCGTGCACCGTCACACCGTCCTGCCGGAGGTCCACCGCGAACAGCTGCCGGTCGTCCCCGACGTGCGCGGTGACGAGCGCGTTCGAGAGGCTCGACGCGAGGGAGCACCACGGCTTGGTACCGTCGAGCGCGAACGAGCCGCCCGAGCCGCCCGACGTCGCCGTGAGCCGCAGCCCCGGGCCCTCGGCGGCGAACACGCCCCACGTCGACCCCTCCGGAGCGTCCACCCCGGCCTGCGCGAGGATGCCGAGTGCGTCGAGGTGCGGCTCGACCGTGCGCGCGAGGGCGACGTCCGCGGCCGCGACGGCAGCGAGCGCGGCGAAGGAGCCACCGGCCGTCCCCGCGGACAGCAGCGGGGCCGTGGCGGCGACCGACCGCGCGAACGCGAGCCGGTCCGCCGGGGTCGCGCCGCGCCTCCCGGGACCGCCTGCGATCCGGGCGGACTCCTCGATGCGCGCGGTGTCGACGGATCGGGCGGAGGCCGGCCAGGCCGAGGATCGGAGCATGGCGCTCACGGTACGGAGCGGACGCCGAGTGCCTGCTCGGGAATCCACAGAGCGCCGAGGGGCGCTCCACAGACCGCTCATAGGAAACTCTCGATACTCGAAGACGTGACCATCTCCCAGCCTGCAGCAGCCCCGCGCCTCACGCGTGCCGACGGAACCCCGTTGCGCATCCTCGTCGTCGACGACGAGGCCAGCCTCACCGACCTCCTGTCCATGGCGCTCCGCTACGAGGGCTGGGACGTCAAGAGCGCGAACGGCGGCCAGGACGCACTGAGCACGGCGCGCGAGTGGAAGCCGGACGCGATGGTGCTCGACGTGATGATGCCGGACCTCGACGGTCTGCAGGTGCTCAGCCGGCTGCGGCAGAACAACGACGACACCCCGGTGCTGTTCCTCACCGCCAAGGACTCCGTGGAGGACCGCGTCACCGGTCTCACCGCGGGCGGCGACGACTACGTCACGAAGCCCTTCTCCCTCGAAGAGGTCGTGGCGAGGCTCCGCGGGCTCATCCGTCGCTCGCAGATCTCGATCTCCGAGGCCGGCGACTCGCGCATCGTCGTGGGCGACCTGGTGCTCGACGAGGAGTCGTACGAGGTGTCCCGCGCCGGGCGGCCGATCGAGCTGACCGCGACCGAGTTCGAGCTCCTCCGCTTCCTGATGCGCAACCCGCGCCGCGTGCTGTCGAAGGCGCAGATCCTCGACCGCGTGTGGTCCTACGACTTCGGGGGCAAGTCCTCCGTCGTCGAGATCTACATCTCCTACCTGCGCAAGAAGATCGACGCGGGCGAGACCCCGATGATCCACACCGTGCGCGGCGTCGGGTACGTCATCAAGCCCACGTCCTGAGGTCGGTGCAGTGACCCTCCGTCGTCGGCTCGTCCTGAGCATCGTTGCGCTCGTCGTCGCCGTCAGTGCGGTCATCGGTGCCGGGAGCATCATCGCGCTCGCGTCCATCCAGACGGGCACGATCGACAGCCAGCTCTCGAAGGCGACCGACCGTGCGAGCACGAAGTTCGGCGAGGGACAGCAGAACCCGAACGGGCAGCGCCCGAACGACGACGCCCTGCAACCCCTCGGCCAGGCGGCCGGCACCCTCACCGCGTACTACTTCTCCGGTGGCGGCGCGGGCGGGATCGTCCTGACCGACAACAGCTCGCGGCTGCAGCTCACGACGACGCAGCTCGACCGACTGGGCAACGTCAAGGTCGGCGTCGACCCGGCCACGATGGACCTCGGCGGATCGCTCGGCCGCTACCGCGTGGCCGCCGTGCAGGTCGACAACCCGGTGCTCGGCAACGCCGTCCTCGTGGTCGGACTCCCGATGTCGCCCGTGTACGAGAGCGTCCGGTCGCTGCTGCTCGTCGTCATCATCGTCGTCGCGGCAGCGCTCGTCGCCGCGTCCGTCGTCGCCGCGGTCGTCGTCCGCCGGTCCCTGCGGCCGCTCGAGCGGGTCGCCGAGACCGCCTCGACCGTGGCCCGCATGCCACTCGAGCGCAGCGACGCCCTGCAGGACGTCCGCGTGCCCGACACCGACCCCCGCACCGAGGTCGGCCGCGTCGGCAGCGCCTTCAACCGGATGCTCGGCCACATCGCCGGCGCCATGCAGGCCCGCGAGCGCTCCGAGCAGAAGGTCCGCCAGTTCGTCGCCGACGCGTCGCACGAACTCCGGACGCCCCTGGCATCGGTGCGCGGGTACGCCGAGCTCACCCGTCGGATGGGTGCGGACCTGCCGAAGGACGTCGTGTACGCGATGAGCCGGATCGAGTCCGAGTCGAAGCGCATGACGAGCATGGTCGAGGACCTGCTGCTGCTCGCCCGACTCGACGAGGGCCGCGAGATCCAGTTCGACGACGTGGACCTCACCGGCCTCGTGCTCGACGCGGTGAACGACGCGCACGCGGCATCGCCGGACCACCCGATCGAGGTGGACGTCCCGTCGACCCCGGTGACGGTGGTGGGCGATGCCGCGCGCCTGCACCAGGTGATCGTCAACCTCGTCACCAACGCCCGGACCCACACCCCGGACGGCACCCGCATCACCGTGGGGCTCGCGCCGTCGGCCTCGGGCACCGGCGTGGACCTGACCGTGCGGGACACCGGGCAGGGCATCGACCCGGAGTTCCTGCCGAAACTGTTCGAGCGGTTCGCCCGCGCCGACAGCTCCCGCTCGCGCACCGCGGGCTCGACGGGGCTCGGGCTCGCCATCGTGGACGCGGTCGTGCAGGCGCACGGCGGGTCCGTGGACGTGACGAGCGAGCCGGGGGACACCGTGTTCACGGTGCACCTGCCGTCGGAGCGGCCGGCGACCGAGGCGGCGTCGGCCGCGGCTGGCGGGGCGTCGGCAGCGGCCGCTGCGCCTGCTGCGTCGTCCGCGTCCGCGTCCGACGACTGGTCGGCGACCCCGGTCCCGTCCGCCACCGACTGACGGACGGGAGGCGCGGTGCGGGCCGGCACCGCGCCTCCCGTCCGACGGTTGGTCGCGACCGTCGTGCCGTGCTACAGTTCTCGAAGCCAAAGACCGCCGGTTGTCGTGCTGCTCGCAGCGCGAACGAAGGTCCTCACTCATGAGGCAGCCCGCGCAGGTGTTCCGAACCTCTCCTTCCGTTCGCGGGGGAGCAGCTCCGAGCCTCTGCGCCGGAGCTTTTTTCATGTGGTGGAGTCCTGGGGCTGCCGGCAAGAACCCCAAGGAGAACCATGGCGAACAAGGAAGCTGCGGTCGCCGAGCTCACGGAGTCCTTCCGTAGCTCGAACGCCGTTCTGCTCACCGAGTACCGCGGTCTCACGGTCGCGCAGCTCAAGGAGCTCCGCAACTCGATCCGTGAGCACGCCACGTACGCCGTGGTGAAGAACACGCTGACCAAGATCGCGGCGAACAACGCCGGCATCTCGTCGTTCGACGACGAGCTCGCCGGTCCGTCCGCTCTCGCCTTCGTCCACGGTGACACCGTCGCCGTCGCGAAGTCGCTGCGTGCATTCGCCAAGGCGAACCCCGAGCTCGTGGTGAAGGGTGGTTACTTCGACGGTAACCCGCTCTCCGCGACCGAGGTGGACAAGCTCGCCGACCTCGAGTCCCGTGAAGTCCTGCTTGGCAAGCTCGCCGGCGCCTTCAAGGCCTCGCTGTTCGGTGCTGCGTACCTGTTCCAGGCCCCCCTCTCGCAGGCCGTCCGCACCGTGGACGCCCTTCGCGAGAAGCAGGAGTCCGCGGCCTGATCAGGCTCGCGTTCCACAACCACACGATCTAGCTAGTAGTAGGAGAAAATCATGGCGAAGCTTTCGCAGGACGAGCTCATCGAGGCCTTCAAGGAGCTCACGCTCATCGAGCTCTCGGACTTCGTGAAGAAGTTCGAAGAGGTCTTCGAGGTCACCGCGGCCGCCCCGGTCGCCGCTGCCGCTCCGGCCGCCGCCGGCGCCCCGGCCGAGGCCGCTGAGGAGAAGTCGGAGTTCGACGTCGTCCTCAAGTCCGCTGGTGACAAGAAGATCCAGGTCATCAAGGAGGTCCGTGGCCTGACGTCGCTCGGCCTCGGTGAGGCCAAGGCGCTCGTCGAGACCGCCGACGCCAAGATCCTCGAGGGTGTCAACAAGGAGACGGCCGACAAGGCGAAGGAGGCCCTCGAGGCCGCCGGCGCCACGATCGAGCTCGCGTAGTCTCGACCGTTCGGTCACGAAGGCCGCTGCCCCTCGGGGCGGCGGCCTTCGTCGCGTGCGGGGGGCTTGCGGCCGGGCCTTTTCGCGCTGAGCGACACTTCACGCCGCCCGACGCCCGTGAGGTGTCGCTGAGCGCGTGAGATCGTCTCCGTCACACCCGGACGCCGTGTGCGCGGAACAGCGCTCGGAGGCGATCGAGTTCGACGAGGTGCCACCACGTGACGCGGATGACCGTGCGGACAGCCGGGAGCGATCGGAGCCGGTCCTCCCGCCGCTTCTCCGCCCAGAGCACGTCGGCGGGGTCGCGCCCGTCGAGCATGGTCGGGTCCACGTACTTCTGCCGACCGTCGAACTCGACGACCACACCGAGCGACGGGAACCAGAAGTCGACTCGATCCACCGAGCCGTCCGCGTGGCGGAACTCCACCTGTGGTTCGCAGGGTGGGAGTCCGAGCTGGACGAAGCGGATTGCGGTGAAGGACTCGCCGACCGACTCGTGGCGCACGTGGAGCGCTGCGAGCACCGTCTCGGCGCGCACTGAACCTCGGGCCGGGCGCACTGGCACCGTCTGCCGGAGGTCCGCGAGGGCCAGGGTGCCGCCTCGGATGGCTGCGTCGACGGCGACCGCGGCGACGTGCGCCGGCTCCGTCGCGATGACGGCGCACGCGGTGTCCAAGGTGCAGGTGACCGGGACGCCGTCGAACGGGCGCGCTCGGGTGCAGGGGGTTCGGCTGCTCGGGTGACGGATGAGCCCGGCCCGGTGCTGGATGACCGGGGCCGCCCGATCGGTGACGTGGACACGGTCCGGTGCATCGCCGATCAGCGGCCAGCCGTGGATGAGGGCGGCGCTGAGGTGGGAGAAGACCGATCCCGGACGCAGTCGCGGTGCCACCGCCCGAGCCCTGGCGAGATGGCGGCCGACCGGGTCCAGTCGATCCCAGTCGGCAGTGCAGATGTACACACCCGCGAGGAGTCGCACCAGTGACCCGGCCGCATGTCGCCGCTGGAGCAGCCGGGCGTGCGACGGGTCCGCCGCGGTCGCTCGGAGCAGGAGGGGGCGCTGTGCTGGCGAGTTCATGCGCTCAGGCTGACCGTTCGCCGGCGGCCCGGACTCGACCGGCCGCAATCTGTGGATGAGCGGCCACCGCCGCGACGCCTGTGGACGGAGGAGTTCACGCGCTGAGCGACACCTCACGGGCTGCGGCGCGCGTGAAGTGTCGGTGAGCGCGTGAAGTCCGGCGGAAGAGACGGGTCGGCGGGCGGCGGGCGCGTCAGCGCAGCGTGCTGTGGCGGCGGCCGTAGGCCAGGTAGAGCGCGGCGCCGGCGACCATCCAGATGCCGAAGGCGATCCAGGTGCCGATGCCGAGGAACACCGCGAGCAGCACGCAGCAGAGCGCGCCGACGATCGGCACGACGGGGAACAGCGGCACGCGGTACGACCGCTCGAGCGACGGCTGGGTCCGACGGAGCACGATGACCGACACGTTCACGAGGGCGAACGCCACGAGCGTGCCGATGCTCGTCGCGTCCGCGAGCTCCCCGAGCGGTACCAGCGCGGCGACGATCGTCACGACGACCCCGATGATGAGGGTGTTCCAGACGGGGGTGCCGGTGCGGTGCGAGACCCGCCCGAACACCTTCGGCACGAGTCCGTCGCGGGCCATCGTGAGCAGGATGCGGGTCTGCCCGTAGAGCACGGTGAGCACGACGCTCGCGATCGCGATGACGGCGCCGATCGAGAACACCAGGGCGACCCACGGCTGTCCGGTGACGTCGACGACGATGCGCACGAGCGAGGCCTCGGTCGACGAGAACGACGTCCACGAGCGGGCGCCGATGGCCGCGATCGCGACGAGGATGTACAGCGCCGTGATGAGCGCGATCGACCCGATGATCGCGCGGGGGAGGTCCCGCCGCGGGTTCTTCGCCTCTTCTCCGGCGGTCGACGCGGCGTCGAACCCGATGTACGAGAAGAACAGCCGGGACGCGGCCGCGGTGACCCCGGCGGCACCCATCGGTGCGAGCGGCTCGAAGTTCTGCGCCCGGAACGCCGAGAAGGCCACGACGACGAAGAACACGAGCAGGGCGATCTTCACGATGACCATGACCGTGTTCGCCCAGGCGCTCTCGCGCGCACCCGGGAGCAGGATCGCCGTGGCGAGCAGCACCAGGACGGCGGCCGGCAGGTTGACCATGCCGCCCTCGCCCGGAGGCGCCGACAGGGCGGTCGGCAGGTGCAGCCCGAACACCCGCAGGGTCTCGTCGACGTACTCGCTCGCGCCGACCGCGACGGCGGCCACGGAGACGGCGTACTCGAGCACGAGGCACCAGCCGCACACCCAGGCGATGCCCTCGCCCATGGTGGCGTAGGTGTACGAGTAGCTCGACCCGGACGTCGGCACGGCACCCGCCATCTCGGCGTACGACAGTGCCGAGAGGAGGGCGGCGACACCGGCGACGACGAAGGAGATCCAGACCGCGGGACCGGCGAGCGGCACGGCGGTCCCGAGGACGACGAGGATGCCGGTGCCGAGCGTGGCGCCGACACTGATCATCGTGAGGTGCCAGACCCCGAGCGACCGCCGGAGCGGCTCGCCGTCCACCCCCGCCGAGGCCTCGGCCTGCAGCTGCTCGATCGGCTTCCGTCGGGCGAGCTGTGCGCGGAGGGACGTGGGGCGGGTGGGCGCGGACGTCAATGGGACCTCGAGTGGTGCGGGGAAGGGGACGGGAAATGGTCGCATGCCCCCTGAACGGGGTCAAATGAGCCACGGCGGCCCGATGTCCCACCCCGGGGCTAGGTTTGCAGCATGGATCGGGGTGACGCGTCGTGAGCATGCACGGCGGGATGCGCGGCGGCGGCGGTGGTGGCGGTCGCGGTGGCGGCCGGATCTCCAGCGGCGACTTCGAAGCGCAGAAGGCCGCCAACGCCGAGGCGCCCAAGATCCCGAACCTCCTCAAGCGCATCGCCGGGCTGTTCGTGCCGCACCGGAACGCGATCATCCTGACCGTCGTGCTGGTGCTGATCGGCGCCGCGATCTCCGTCGTCCCGCCGCTCCTCACCCAGCGAGCGTTCGACGAGGGCCTCTTCCCGAAGGGCGGCGGCGGGCCCGACCTGCCCGTGCTGTACGTCCTCGTCGGTGCCATGGTGGTGCTCTGGATCGCGAGCGCGGGGATCGGCGTCTGGCAGACGTACCTCACCGCGACGGTCGGCAACAAGGTCATGGGCGCGATGCGCATGCGGTTGTTCGGACACCTCCAGCGCATGGAGCTCGCGTTCTTCACCCGCACGAAGACCGGTGTCATCCAGTCCCGCCTGCAGAACGACGTCGGTGGCGTGGCGAGCGTGCTCAACAACACGATCTCGTCGATCCTCGGCAACACGGTGACGGTGATCGCCGCCGTCGTTGCGATGCTGCTCCTCAGCTGGCAGATGACCCTCGTCGCGGTCGTCCTGCTGCCCCTCCTCGTGATCGCGCAGCGACGGGTCGGCCAGGTCCGCGCCAAGATCGCCGCGCAGACGCAGGAGTCGCTGTCGGACATGACCGCGATCACGCAGGAGGCGCTGAGCGTCTCCGGCATCCTGCTCGCGAAGAGCTTCAACCAGCAGCGTGCGGAGACGCAGCGGTACGGCAACGAGAACCGCAACCAGATCCGCCTGCAGGTCCGTCAGCAGATGTCCGGTCAGTGGTTCTTCGCGATCGTGTCGATCTTCCTGTCGATCATCCCAGCGATCATCTACGTCGTCGCCGCGTACCTCATCATCGGCGACGTGCCGATCACGGCCGGCACGATCGTGGCCTTCACCACCGTGCAGTCCCGGCTGCTGTTCCCGACCGTCGGTCTGCTCCGGGTCGTCCTCGACCTGCAGACCTCCGGCGCGCTGTTCGCCCGCATCTTCGAGTACCTGGACCTCAAGCCCGCGATCACGGACCCACCCACGGCGAAGCCCGTCGACGAGTCCCGGGTGGGGCACGTCGCCTTCGACGACGTGACGTTCACCTACCCGGACGGCGAGGCGGACAAGCCGACCCTCCGCGGGGTGTCGTTCGAGCTCCAGCCCGGTCAGTTCGCCGCGTTCGTGGGGCCGTCGGGTGCGGGGAAGACGACCGTGTCGTACCTCGTGCCCCGGCTGTACGAGGCGACCGCCGGCTCGGTCCGGTTCGCCGGGCAGGACGTCCGCGAGCTGGCGCACGAGGACCTCATGCGCCACGTCGGCATCGTCAGCCAGGAGACCTACCTCTTCCACGCCACCATCGGCGACAACCTGCGCTACGCCAAGCCGGACGCGACCGACGACGAGATCGAGCAGGCCGCGCGCGCGGCGAACATCCACGAGACGATCGCCTCGTTCCCGGACGGCTACGAGACGGTCGTCGGGGAGCGCGGCTACCGGCTGTCCGGCGGCGAGAAGCAGCGGATCGCGATCGCGCGGGTGCTGCTCAAGGACCCACCGGTACTCGTGCTCGACGAGGCGACGAGCGCCCTCGACTCGATCTCCGAGCGCGTCGTGCAGACGGCGCTCGACAACGCCGCGGCGGGCCGGACGACGATCTCGATCGCGCACCGGCTCTCGACGATCCGCGACGCCGACGTCATCTTCGTGCTCGACCACGGCCGGATCGTCGAGCAGGGTACGCACGAGGAGCTCCTCGAACGGGACGGCACCTACGCGATGCTGCACCACCAGCAGAACGCCCCCGCCGACGCCGTCGGCAGCTGACGCACGAAGCGAGCGCGCACCAGGCGAGCGCGCACCAGCCGAGCGCGCACCAGGCGCACCGCAGGCGGGACGGGAGGCGCGGTGCGGGCCCGCACCGCGCCTCCCGTCCGTCGCCGGGTCGCGACCACGGCAGTTTCCGGCCGACCCGACGGACACGAACGATGCTCGTGTGGTAGCTGTGAAGGAACCACACGCAAGCGCACCGTGCCCCTGAGCGGAGTCCGAAGTGACAGCTGTCCCACCGACGTCCGACCCCATCCCGCCGACGGGCCCGATCGCCCCCGATGCACCACGCGTCGTCGAGGACGCGCCCCGCAAGAAGGGGAAGTTCCGCGCGTTCCTCACGAGCGGCTCCCTCGACATCCAGTCCAAGCTCCTCGTGATGCTCCTCGCGGTGAGCATCGTGGCGGCGCTGGTCGTGGGTGTCGTCGGCTACCTGAACGGCCGGAGCTCGCTCGAGGCCGCGGCGTTCAACCAGGTGACCTCGCTGCGCGAGGCGAGGATCACCGAACTGCAGCGCTCGTTCGGCCAGTTCACCCAGACGGTCGTCGCGCAGACCCGCAACGAGAGCGTCATCGGCGCGACGAAGGCGTTCGAGTCGGGGTGGGACGACCTGCAGTCGCGGCCGGTGTCCGACGACGACCACACGAAGGTCGAGGACTGGTACCGGGACTCCTTCGTCCCGCAGCTCGACGACCGCAACGGCGGCACCGCCAACCCGGACCAGTTCGCGCCGACCGAGGACCCGCAGGCCTACCTGCAGGCGCGGTACACTGCGCCGTTCACCGACTACGACAAGGCCATCGACCAGGACGACGCCGGTGACGGCAGTGCGTGGTCGGCGGCGCACGCCGAGTACCAGCCGTACTTCAAGCAGGCGGTCGAGGCCGCCGGGTACGAGGACCTCCTGCTCATGAACACCGACGGGGACGTCGTGTACTCGGCGTACTCCGGCGCGGACCTCGGCACGAACCTCGAGAGCGGGCCCTACCGCGAGTCGAACCTCGCGACCGGGTACCAGCAGGCACTGCAGCTGACGAGCTCGGACGACTTCGTGGTGACGGACTTCGCGCGGTACGTGCCGAGCCTCAACGTCCCGACGCTCTGGGTGATGTCGCCGGTGGGGGAGGACGGCAAGATCATCGGGGTG
Organism: Curtobacterium sp. YR515; assembly: GCF_900113095.1. Taxonomy (NCBI): domain Bacteria; kingdom Bacillati; phylum Actinomycetota; class Actinomycetes; order Micrococcales; family Microbacteriaceae; genus Curtobacterium; species Curtobacterium sp. YR515. Next base: position 468,760 of record NZ_FOOD01000003.1, read on the forward strand.
ATGGCCGTCCAGGTGCCGGTCGACCTCATCACGCAGGTCATGACGGGCAACGAGCAGTGGAAGGACGACGGCCTCGGGGACACCGGGGAGTCGTACCTCGTCGGTGCCGACCACCTCATGCGGTCGTACCCGCGCCAGCTCATCGAGCACCCGAAGCAGTACCAGCGCGACGTCGTCGCTGCCGGGACGGCGCCGTCGACGGCGGCCCGCCAGGTCGCGGTGAAGGGCTCCGTGCTCCTGCAGGAGGTGAACACCACCCCGGTGACACGGGCGCTGCAGGGGAAGTCCGGCACCGTGATCTCGACGGACTACCGCGGGAAGGAAGTGCTCGCGGCGTACGCGCCGCTCGAGGTCGACGGGCTCCGGTGGGTCGTCGTCGCGCAGATGGACACCGCCGAGGCGTTCGCCCCGGTGAACGACTTCGCCCGGAACATCGGCCTCGCGCTCGTCGGGATCATCGTCCTCGTCAGCCTGCTGTCCCTGCTGCTGGCCCAGGTGTTCGTCCGGCCGATCCGGCGGTTGCAGACGGCGGTGAACCGGGTGTCGTCCGGCGACCTCGGCGTCGAGGTGCAGACGAAGGCCGGCGACGAGATCGGCGACCTCGGACTCGCGTTCAACGACATGAGCCGCAGCCTGCAGGTGAAGCAGGACCTGCTCGACGAGCAGCGGCGGCAGAACGACACCCTGCTGCTGACGCTCATGCCGGAGGAGGTCGCCCGTCGCTACAAGCAGGGCGACGAGACGATCGCGGCCGACCACCAGGACGTCGCCGTCGTCTACGCGGACATCATCGGGTTCGACGAGTTCGCCGCCGGCCTCACCGCCGAGGAGTCCCTGTCCCTCGTCAACGACGTCTGGCGCTCCCTCGACGAGGCGGCCACCCGCCACGGCGTCGAGCGGGTGCGCACGACCCGGAGCGGGTACCTCGCCAGCTGCGGTCTGAGCGTGCCGCGCGTGGACAACGTCCGCCGCGTCGTCGACTGGGCGGAGGAGGCGCAGGGCGTGCTCGAGCGCTTCAACGCGCAGCACGGGTCGAAGATCGGCCTGCGCGCCGGCATCGACACCGGCCAGGTCACGAGCGGGCTCGTCGGCCGCTCGAGCATCGTCTACGACATGTGGGGCGACGCCGTCAGCCTGGCCTACCGGGTGCAGGGGATCGCCCCGGCGCCCGGTGTGTACGCGACGCAGCGCGTGGTCGACAAGCTCGGCGACCGCGGGGGCGTGCAGGACGCCGGCGAGGTGCAGACGCAGGCCGGCCCGCAGCGGGTCTGGAAGCTCGAGCGCACCGGAGCGGCGTCGTGACCGCGTTCTGGGAGCAGCCGTGGTTCTGGCCGGCGATCAGCGTCATCGTCGGCCTGCCGCTGCTGCTGCTCGTCCTGACCGAGCTGCAGTCGAACCTCGAGCGGCGCGGCAACTCGCTGCACAAGGTGGTCGGACTGCTGCGGAACGCCGTGGTGCCGATCATCGCGATCCTCGTCCTGTCCGTCCAGGTCACCGACGCGGTCGACCCGGGCAAGCCCGTGGTGAACCAGATCATCGGCACCGTGCTCGGGTTCCTCGTGATCGTGTTCGTCCTGAACGGGCTGAACATCGTCTTGTTCACGAACGCCCGGAAGGGCACCTGGCGCGAGAAGATCCCGTCGATCTTCGTGGACATCGCCCGCATCGTGCTCATCGCGCTCGGGCTGGCGCTGGTGTTCAAGATCGTCTGGGGTGCGGACGTCGGCGGGATCTTCACCGCGCTCGGTGTCGGCTCGCTCGTCATCGGCCTCGCGCTGCAGTCCGCCGTCGGTCCGGTGATCGCCGGGCTGTTCCTGCTGTTCGAGCAGCCGTTCCGGCTGGGGGACTGGCTCGACGCTGGTGGCGTGCGCGGCCGGGTGGTCGAGGTGAACTGGCGGTCGGTGCACATCGACACGGGCGCCGGGATCCTCATCATGCCGAACTCCTCGTTGGCGGGGGCGTCGTTCACGAACCTCAGCCGGACAGGAGGCACGTTCCCGGTCGCCACGGACGTCACGTTCACGACGGACGACCCTCCGGCAGCGGTGGTCGCCCTGCTGCAGCGGGTCGCGTCCGGCCTGCCCCAGCGGTACCCCGGCACGCAGCCGGTGGCGGTGCCGACCGGCGGATCGTCGTACACCGTGTCCTTCGAGGTGCGCGGACCGTCGCAGGAGGGCGACGCGCTCGCCCAGTTCCGGATGTGGCTCTGGTACGCGGCCCGGCGCGCAGGGCTCGGCCTCGACGGCGACACGACCGACGACTTCGTCACCGACGAGCGTCGGGACGCCGCCCTGGCGTCGATCGCGCCCACGCTGTACCTGACGGGCGACGACGGGGCCGCGCTGGCACCGCTCGTCCGGCTCGAGCGGTACGCCGCCGGCGAGACGATCGTCACGGCCGGCACGGTGCCGGACGCGGTCCGGTTCGTCCTGTCCGGCAGCGTCGACCTGCGCGTCCCGTTCGAGGACGCCGAGTTGCCGGCGACCCGCGTCGAGACCGGCGACTACCTCGGGCAGACGGCGTTGACCCGGGAGGCGCTGCTCACCACCGCCGTCGCGCTCACCGAGGTCGCGGTGCTGGTCGTGCCCGCCACCGCGCTCGACCAGATCGTGCGCGGCACGCCGGCGCTCGCCCGGGACATGGGGGAGGTCATCGACCGCCGCCGGCAGGAGGTCTCCGCGGCGGTGTCCGCCCACGTCGCATCCCAGCGGAAGACGGTGTCCGCCGCCTAGACTCGACCGCGTGCGTTACGCGAACTCCGTGGTCGACCTCGTCGGCGACACCCCGCTCGTCAAGCTCAACCGGGTGACCGAGGGGGTGCGCGCGACCGTCCTCGTGAAGGTCGAGTACCTCAACCCCGGTGGGTCGTCGAAGGACCGGATCGCCACCAGGATCATCGACGCGGCCGAGGCCTCCGGCGACCTGGGCCCCGGCGGCACCATCGTCGAGCCGACCTCCGGCAACACCGGCGTCGGCCTCGCGCTCGTCGCCCAGCAGCGCGGCTACCGGTGCGTGTTCGTCCTGCCGGACAAGGTCGGCGAGGACAAGCGGAACGTGCTCACCGCGTACGGCGCCCAGATCGTCGTCACGCCGACGGCCGTCCCGCCCGAGCACCCGGAGTCGTACTACTCGGTGTCCGACCGGCTGGTGCGCGAGATCCCCGGCGCCTACAAGCCGAACCAGTACGCCAACCCGAACGGCCCGCGCAGCCACTACGAGACCACCGGTCCGGAGATCTGGCGCGACACCGAGCAGCGCATCACGCACTTCGTCGCGGGCGTGGGCACCGGCGGCACGATCTCCGGCACCGGACGCTTCCTGAAGGAGGCGTCCGACGGGCGGGTCCGCATCGTCGGTGCCGACCCCGAGGGCTCCGTCTACTCGGGCGGCACCGGTCGCCCCTACCTGGTCGAGGGCGTCGGCGAGGACTTCTGGCCGACCGCGTACGACCCCGGGGTCCCCGACGAGATCATCGCCGTGTCGGACGCCGACTCGTTCGCGATGACCCGTCGGCTCGCCCGCGAAGAGGGCCTGCTCGTCGGTGGCTCGAGCGGCATGGCGGTCGTCGCCGCGCTCCGCGCCGCCCGCGACCTCACCGAGGACGACGTGGTCGTGGTGCTCCTGCCGGACGGCGGCCGCGGCTACCTCGGCAAGATCTTCAACGACCGGTGGATGCGCTCCTACGGCTTCGCCGAGACCGACGACGAGCGCACCGTGGGGTCGCTCATCGCGGGCAAGGACGGCCGGCTGCCCGACCTCGTCCACGCCCACCCGGCGGACACCGTGCGCGAGGTCGTCGACATCATGACGAAGTACGGCGTCTCGCAGATGCCCGTGCTCAGCGCCGAGCCGCCCGTCGTCATCGGCGAGGTCGTCGGCGCGGTGGCGGAGAAGGACCTGCTCGAGCAGGTCTTCACCGGCGCCGCGAAGATGACGGACGCGCTGTCCGGGTTCGTGGGCGACCCGCTCCCGCTCATCGGCGTCGGCGAGTCGGTCTCGTCGGCGCGCCGTGCGCTCGAGTCGGCGGACGCCCTGCTCGTCGTCGAGGACGGCAAGCCCGTCACCGTGCTGACCCGCCACGACCTGCTCGCCTACCTGTCCGAGTGACCCGCGTCCCGCGTGACGCCCCCGACCCAACGAGGAACGAAGCCCGCATGACCGAGTTCAGCACCCGCGCCGTCCACGCCGGCCAGGAGCCCGACGGCCCCACCGGCGCCGTCATCCCCCCGATCCACCTCACGTCGACGTACGTGCAGGACGGTGTCGGCGGCATGCGGAACGGCTACGAGTACTCCCGCGCCGGCAACCCGACGCGCGACTCGCTGCAGACCCTCCTGGCGGACCTCGACGGCGGCGTCGCAGCGTACTCGTTCGCGTCCGGGCTCGCCGCCGAGGACGCCCTGCTGCGCGCCACGCTCGTCCCCGGTGCCCGCGTGGTGATGGGCAACGACGTGTACGGCGGGACGCACCGCCTGGTCAGCCGGTTGCACGTGCCGTGGGGCGTCGAGCTCGTGGTCGTGGACATGAGCGACACCGACCGCGTCCGTGCCGCGCTCGAGGGTGCTCCGGCGCAGACCGTCCTCTGGGTCGAGACCCCGACGAACCCGCTCATGAAGATCGCCGACATCGCCGCGCTCGCCGAGATCGGCCACGCGGCCGGTGCCGTGGTCGTCGTCGACAACACCTTCGCGTCGCCGTACCTGCAGCAGCCGCTGTCGCTCGGCGCCGACGTCGTCGTGTACTCGACGACGAAGTACCTCGGCGGCCACTCCGACGTCGTCGGCGGCGCCGTGGTGCTCGCCGACGAGGAGCTCGCCGCGAAGGTGCAGTTCCTGCAGTTCGGCGCCGGGGCGATCTCGTCGCCGTTCGACGCGTTCCTCACCACGCGCGGCATCAAGACCCTCGCGGTCCGGATGGAGCGGCACTCGCGGAACGCCCAGGCGGTGGCCGAGGCACTCGTCGGTGCGCCGGGTGTCGAGCGCGTGTACTACCCGGGGCTCGTGGAGCACCCCGGCCACGACGTCGCGGCACGCCAGATGCGCGGCTTCGGGGGCATGCTCTCGGTCGCGCTGAGCGGTGGGCCCGAGGCGGCGCGCCGTTTCGCGGAGTCGACCGAGGTGTTCGCGCTCGCCGAGTCGCTCGGCGGGGTCGAGTCGCTCATCGGGTACCCGTCCGAGATGACGCACGCGTCGGTGAAGGGCACGGAGCTGGCGGTGCCGGAGAACGTCGTGCGCCTGTCCGTCGGCATCGAGGACGCCGGCGACCTCGTGGCGGACCTGCAGCAGGCGCTCGCGCGCTGACCCGCTCGACGCCGGTGGCGGGCACGACCTCGGCGGCCCGCCCGGCGTCGGTGGGCGGCCCTACGATGATCGGGTGAGCACCGCGGCGACGAGGACCAGTCTGTTCAGCGGACCGTACGCCCTCGCCACCGTCGGCATGGTCGCGATCGTCGCGGTCGCGGCGTTCCAGAACCTGGCGATGACCACCGTCATGCCGGAGATCAGCCGCGACCTCGACGGCGAGACCCTCTACGCGCTGGCCTTCGCCGCACCCCTGGCGGCCGGTGTGCCGGGCATGGTCCTCGCGGGCAACTGGACCGACCGCGCAGGTGGACGCATCGTGGCGTGGGTGTCGGCCGGTCTCTTCGCCGTCGGCACCGCCGTCGTCATGCTGGCCCCGACGATGGAGGTCTTCCTCGTCGGCCGGCTCGTCGAGGGCTTCGGTGCCGGCGCGATCGACGTCGTGCTCTACGTCCTCGTCGCCCGGATCTTCCCCGCCGACCTGCACGGCCCGGTGTTCGCCGGGTTCGCCGCCGCGTGGGTGGTGCCGGCGCTCGTCGGTCCGGCGCTCGCAGGCATCGTCACCGACGTCTGGAACTGGCACTGGGTGTTCGCGGGTGCACTCGTCATCGCGGTCGGCGCGTTCTCGCTGCTCGTCCCGACCCTCGGCCGGCTGCACCCACCCGCACCCGAGCTCCGTCCGGCGTGGCAGCGGTCCCGGATCGGCTGGTCGGTCGCCGCCGCGGTGGCGATCCTGCTGCTCAACGTCGCCCCGGACCTCGGCGCGTGGGCGCGGGTCGCCGCCGTGCTCATCGGCCTCGTCGGGACGTGGTTCGCACTCCGCCCGCTGCTGCCCGCCGGCACCTTCCGCGCCGCCCCCGGGCTGCCGTCGGTGATCCTGCTGCGGGGGCTCGTCGCCGCCTCGTTCTTCGGCAGCGAGGCGTACGTGCCGTTCCTGCTGCAGGCGAAGGACGGCCTGTCCGCCTCGGCGGCGGGGCTCGCGCTGACGGTCGCGGCGCTCAGCTGGGCCGGGTCGAGCTGGCTGCACGGACGCCTGGGCGAGGAACGGCTCACCGCGACCCGGACCTTCGCGATCGGGCTCGCGCTCGTGCTCGTCAGCCTGCTCACGGCGCTGACGGTCGCCACGTTCGGCCTGCCGTGGTGGCTGCTCGTCGTCGGGTGGTTCGTCGGCGGCGCGGGCATGGGGGCGATCTACCCGCGGACCTCGATGCTGACGCTGCGCTTCTCCGGCGAGGGCGACGACGGGTTCGCGAGCTCGGCCCTGACCATCGCCGACGCCTCGGGCAGCGTGATCGGGCTCGCCGTCACCGGGCTGCTGTTCATCGGGACGGGCGGTGCCGACGCCGCGGTGTCGTTCCCGCTCGTGTTCGGCGGCATGACCCTGATCGCGGTCCTCGCCGTCGCCGCGGTCCGTCGGCTCGGCCCCGTCCCGGCACCGTCCGTCGTCGCGGTGGGCGGGTAGCGTGGCGGTCGTGCTCCTCCGCGTCGTCACCGCCACCGTCGTCATCGGTGCGGCCCTCGCCCTGGCCGGCTGCCAGGGCACGACGTCGGCCGCGCCCACGCCGGTGCAGAGCACGGACCTGACCAGCTCCGACGGCGGGTTCGACCGGCACGCGGTCATCGGCGTGGTCCTCGAACCCGGGCAGGACACGCTCGGCGCAGACCTGCGGGCCGGACTGACCGACGCCGGCTTCGCCCCGGACGTCCGCGTCGCACCGGCCGACGGGTCCGCCGCCGCGCAGCGCACCGCGGTGGACCAGCTCGTGCGCACGGGCGCGAAGGCGTTGCTCGTGCGGGCGGTCGACGCCTCGGCGCTGACCGGGGTCATCCAGACGGCGCACGACGCCGGTGTCGTCGTGGTGTCGCTGGGGGACCCGCTGCCGACGAGCGGCACGGGTGGCGACGGCGTCTCCGCGGACTACCGGGTGCCGGCCGGCGACGACCAGGCCGACCTCGTCAGCGGGGCCGTCGACGTGGTCGAGTCGCTCCAGCGCGGCGAGAAGCCCACGACCGACTGACGTCCGTCGGGCAGGGCGGTCAGCGCCACCACGACGGGAACGACAGCACGATCGTGTCGACCAGTGCCTTCCGCGACCGTCGCGGTCCGGCGAGCCAGGCCTCGATCGCGCCGACGAAGCCCTGCGCCACGAACCCCGCGGCGACGTCGTCGAGGAGTTCCGGCCGGTGCTCGCGCTCGAGCGTCCGGATGTGCTGCTCGCTCGACACCGTGAAGTGCTCCACGAGGAGACGGTGCAGCGACGCATCGTTCGGGTCCGGCAGCGCCTTGCCGTAGATCTCGCGGTGCGCGACGACGTGCTCGACGACGGCGTTGATGCCGCGTCGGGTGATCGTCGCGAACTCGTCGACGCCGGCACCCCGGGCGAACGCCGCGCGTCGGACCTCGGCGTCGTCCTCGCGGATGCGGTCGAGCTCCGGTGTGAGGACGTCGGCGAGCAACGACCCGGGGGAGACCGCGTGCGAGTAGAACGTGGCGCGGTTGATGCCGGCCGCCCGGGTGACGTCGGCGACCGTGATCTCGGACACCGGCCGGTCGGCGGCCAGTCGCAGGATGGCCTCGCGCAGGGCAGCGGTCGTGTGCAGGATGCGGGCATCCACCATGACGCCACCCCCTTCTGATCCGGTTCCGTCCCGCCGGTGTTCCGGCGGAACGGGCGGGACGACGTCCGCCGGCGGTCGACCGGCGGCGAGCAGTCCGACGGTACCGCATGTGCCGCGTCCGAGCGGGGCGGGAGCCGTGGCAACACGCGGGAGAACGCCCCGGACTGCTGCGGTGGTGCTCGGGGGACCCGTAGGATGGTTCCGCGGACGAATCGATTCGATCGACGCCGCGATCACCTCCCCACCCCTCACCGTCGAAGGACTCCTGCTCGTGACCGCGCCCGCCACCACCGGTTCGCTCCGTGTCGTCCTGCACCCGGGAGACGCGCTCTCCCGCCGGCAGCGACTCGTCTACGTCTTCGTCCTGGGCGCCCTCACCGCGCTCGGACCGTTCACGATCGACCTCTACCTGCCGGCGTTCCCGTCGCTCAAGGACGAGTTCGGCATCACCGACGGGGCGGTGCAGCTCACGCTCACCGCGACGACGCTCGGCTTCGCGGCCGGACAGCTGCTGGTCGGCCCGTGGAGCGACAAGGTCGGTCGCCGGCTCCCGCTCATCATCGCGACGAGCCTGCACGTCGCAGCGTCACTCGGAGCCGCACTGGCGCCGAACGTCGAGGTGCTGGCGCTCTTCCGCGTCCTGCAGGGCATGGGTGCAGCGGCCGGTGGCGTCGTGGCGATGGCGACGGTGCGCGACCTGTTCGGCGGCAAGCCGCTCGTGCGGATGCTGTCCCGCCTCGCGATGGTGAACGGCCTGGCGCCCATCCTCGCCCCGCTCATCGGCTCGCAGATGCTCCGGTTCGTGAGCTGGCACGGGATCTTCGTCTTCCTCGCCTGCTACGGCGCCGCTGTCGTGCTCGCCGCGGTCCTGCTCATCGTCGAGACGCTCCCGCCGGCACGTCGGCACGAGGCCGGGCACTCCACCATCGGTCAGCGGTACCGGGCGCTCTTCTCCGACCGCGTCTTCGTCGGGGTCGCGCTCATCGGGGCGATGGTCTTCAGCGGGCTCTTCTCGTACCTCAGCGCGTCACCGTTCCTGTTCCAGGGCCTGTACGGGCTCGACGCGCAGCAGTACGGCCTGCTGTTCGCGGTGAACTCGGTCGGCGTCGTCGTCGGCGTGCAGGTCTCCGCGCGGTTGGCGCAGCGCGTCGGACCGCAGTGGATCCTCGCGTGCTCGACCGCGACCCTGTTCCTCGCCGCCGTCGCGATCATGGTGCTCGACCAGCTCGGCGCCGGACTCGTCGGGGTGCTCGTGCCGCTCTGGTTCTTCATCGCCGCGTGCGGCTTCTCGTTCCCGCTCGTCCAGGTGATCGGACTCGCCGCCCACGGCAAGGAGGCCGGCACCGCCGCCTCGCTCCTCGGCGCGCTGAACTTCGGCGTGGCGGGGATCATCTCGCCCGTGGTCGGGTGGATCGGCATCACCACGGCGACCCCGATGGCAGTGGTGATGGCGTGCACGTCGGCCGTCGCGATCGTGCTGCTCTGGGCGGTCGTCCGACCGAGGACGGTCCCGGCGCTCACGCACTGACCGTCGCACGGTGCCACGGCACGCGCCGGACAGGAGCGTCCGGCCGTTCGTATGCTGTGGACATGAGCGACGTGGTGGCGCAGGCACGGGCAGCGGCCGAGGCAGCGAAGCAGGCGGCCGACGAGGCCCGGCGCCTCGCGGACGAGGCGGTGCAGCGGGCGGAGGAACTCGCCGCCGCGGTGGCGCAGGGCCAGGAGGCGCGGCTCGAGCCCGACGCGGAGCCGGCGGTCGTCGACGCCCCGGCCCCGGCGGTGGACGCGAGCGCCCCGGCGGGCGAGCCGACGTCGACGACCGGCACCGTGCCTCCCGAGCCGACCACCACCGAGGGGCCGCTCGGCGCGGACGCCGTCGCGGCGATCCGCGCCGGCTACGAGGTCGAGGGCAGCGCGCTGCAGCTCGGTGCCCTCGTGAACGGTGCCGCGGTGCCCGACGTGCAGGTCCGGATCCCGCTCGGCATGCTCAACCGACACGGTCTCGTCGCGGGCGCGACCGGCACGGGCAAGACGCGCACGCTGCAGGTCCTCGCCGAGCAGATCGCCGCGAACGGGGTGCCCGTCTTCGCCGCCGACATCAAGGGCGACCTGTCCGGGCTGGCGGTCGCGGGCACGCCGAACGACAAGCTCCTCGCGCGCACCGCCGGGATCGGCCAGGAGTGGCGCGCGGTGGCGAGCGAGGCGGAGCTCTACTCGCTCGGCGGGCAGGGGACCGGCGTGCCGATCCGTGCGACCGTGTCCGGGTTCGGACCGCTCCTGCTGTCGAAGGTGCTCGGGCTGAACGACACGCAGGAGTCCTCCCTCGGGCTCGTGTTCCACTACGCGGAGCGGGCCGGGCTGCCGCTCGTCGACCTGTCCGACCTACGGAGCGTGCTGACCTTCCTCGTGAGCGACCAGGGCAAGGCGGAGCTCGCCGAGCTCGGCGGGCTGTCGAAGCAGACCGCCGGGGTGATCCTCCGCGAGCTGATCACCTTCGCCGACAAGGGCGCCGACCAGTTCTTCGGCGAGACGGAGATCGACACGACCGTGTTCCTCCGCACCGCCGCCGACGGCCGGGGGATCGTCAGCCTGCTCGAGGTACCCGGCGTGCAGGACCAGCCCGAGGTCTTCTCGACGTTCCTGATGTGGCTCCTCGCCGACCTCTTCAACGAGCTCCCCGAGGTGGGCGACCAGGACAAGCCGAAGCTCGTGTTCTTCTTCGACGAGGCGCACCTTCTCTTCAGCGGGGCGTCGGCGGACTTCCTCGAGCAGATCGTCCGCACGGTCCGGCTCATCCGTTCGAAGGGCGTCGGGATCTTCTTCGTCACGCAGACCCCGAAGGACGTCCCGAACGACGTGCTCGCCCAGCTCGGCTCGCGGATCCAGCACCAGCTGCGGGCGCACACCCCGGACGACGCGAAGGCGCTGCGGGCGACGGTGTCGACCTACCCGACGAGCGACTACGACCTCGGGGAGGTGCTGACCTCGCTCGCCACCGGTGAGGCGATCGTCACCGTGATGAACGAGAAGGGCGCGCCGACGCCGGTGGCCTGGACGCGCCTCCGTGCCCCCGAGGGCTCGATGGACCCGATGCCCGCGGCCGAGATGACGGCGCGGGTGCAGGCATCGCCGCTCCTGCCCACCTACGGCACGCGGCTCGATCCCGACTCGGCGTACGAGATGCTCGCCCGCCGGATGGAGGCTGCCGCTGCGGACGCGGCTGCCGCGGACGCCGAGAAGGCCGCTGCGACCGCTGCCGCCGAGGCGGAGAAGGAGGCGGCCCGCGCCGCTGCCGCCGCGGCGAAGGAGGCCGCGGCGAAGGAGAAGACCGAGGCGCGCGAACGGGCCGCGGCACAGAAGGAGTACGAGCGGGCGCAGCGGGAGTTCGAGCGAGCCGAACGGGCGGCCGATGCGCGGCGGTCGGGGCGCACGTCGTCCCGGACGACGACGTCACGGAAGGCGGACGACCCGCTGTCGGACCTGCTCGGGTCCGGGCTGGGCAGGACGATCGCCAAGGAGGTCGTGCAGGGGATCTTCTCGACCCTGCGCCGGCGTCGCTGAGGGGTCAGCCGAGGAGGCCGGTGGTCTCGACCACGAGCAGCCCGGCGACCGCGAGGACCGCCACCGCACCGACGGCGACGTACGCCCCGCGCTGCTCGTACCAGGACCGGCTCGCCGGGTAGCGCCGCACGAACTCGCGGATCGACATCGGCCGGGTCTCGTCGGTGACCTGCACGCCGAGGGCGTCCACGATGCTGTCGATGCCGGCGTCGCTCCAGGTGTCGGCGCGGAGGCGGAACAGGTGGGCGCCGGCGGCGTCGAGCGCGATGAGCTCGCGCGTCGTGCGCTCGACCGCGCTGCCGTACGTGGTGGCGAGGACCAGGCTGTGGACGCGGTCGCGGTCCACCCGACGGTTCTGCGTGAGGACGCCGCGCACCGTGATCGCCACCGGGTCGATGCCGATGAACGCGGTGCCCAGGCGCACGAAGACGACGGCGACGGCGGCCGCGAGCAGGATGACCGCACCCGTGACGACCGGCCAGAGGCGCATCGGGAGGGAGACCCAGACGAGGGCGACGGCGAGGGGGACGGCCGAGAACACGACGCTCAGGATCGTCGAGCGCACGAGCGAGCGACGCGGCCGGAGGACCACGTCGTACACGGTCGCGCTCGGCCGAGCTGCTGCCGGCGCCGTCAGGTCCCCCACGTGGACTCCTCGTCCCTCGGGTGCCCGGGCAGCGTTCGACGCTCGCCCGGGGAGCGCGCCCCTGCCGCTCCGTGCACCGTGTCCGACCCGTCCCGGGGCCGTCCTTTGGGTCAGTCTAGGCGACCCACGGGTATCGGGGACAGCCCGTTCCACCCCTCGGCATCGTTTCCCGGCCAGTCCATGGCGAACGGGGTTCGGCGGGGTCCGCCGGGTGGGGGACCGTCCTGTCCGGAGTGCGCCGGAGTGCACCGGAGTGCACCGGAGTGCTCCGGACGACGAACGCCCCGGGAACCGATCGGTTCCCGGGGCGTTCCGTGCTCTGGCGGAGAATGGGGGATTCGAACCCCCGAGGGCTTGCACCCAACACGCTTTCCAAGCGTGCGCCATAGGCCACTAGGCGAATTCTCCTGGCGCCGTCTTCCGACGACGACACCCAATGGTACAGGTTCTCCGGAGTGCTCACGACCGCGTGTCGGAAGTGCCGGGGCTCCCAGATGTCGTGCCGTGTGCGCCGACTACCCTGGACGCGTGTCGACCCGCATCTACATCACGTCAGCAGAAGGACACACGGGCAAGAGCACCGTCGCCCTCGGTGTCCTCGAGACCCTCGCACGCTCGGTCGGACGGGTCGGGGTGTTCCGACCGGTCGCCCGCTCCGTCGACGAGCCGGACTACGTGCTCGAGCTCTTGCTGCAGCACACCGCGGTCGGCATCTCCTACGACGACGCGGTCGGCGTCACCTACGACGACGTGCACGCCGACCCGGACGCGGCGCTCGCGACGATCGTCACCCGCTTCGCCCAGGTCGAGCGGCAGTGCGACGCGGTCGTGGTGCTCGGATCGGACTACACCGACGTCGGCAGCCCGACGGAGCTGTCGTTCAACGCCAAGGTCGCGGTCAACCTGGGCGCTCCGGTGCTGCTCGTGCTCGGTGGCCGCGACGCCGCCGAACGCGGTGCCCGCACCCCTGAGGACATGGCCCAGGTCGCCGACGTCACGACGAGCGAGCTCCGCGCCGCGCACGCCCAGCTGTTCGGCATCGTCGTGAACCGCGCCGACCCCGACGCCCTGCCGTCGGTCGTGTCGAGCGTCCGGCAGGCCGTCAGCGACGACCACCCCGACCTGCCCGTGTGGGCCATCCCCGAGGACCGCGTCCTCGTCGCCCCGACCGTCCGCGCCCTGCTCGAGGCCACCGGGGCGACCCTGGTGCGCGGCGACGAAGCGCTGCTCGACCGCGAGGCCCTCGGCACCGTCGTCGCCGGCATGAGCATGGAGAACGTCCTGCCGCGCCTGATCGAGGGCGGGATCGTCGTCGTCCCGGGGGACCGCAGCGACGTCCTCATCGCGACGCTCCTCGCGAACCAGTCCGAGACGTTCCCGAGCCTCGCCGGGGTGATCCTCAACGGCGGGTTCGAGACGGCACCGCAGATCTCCCGCCTGCTCGAGGGGCTGTCGAGCTCGCTGCCGATCGCGCAGAACGACCTCGGCACCTACGACACCGCGCTCCGCATCACCCAGACCCGCGGACGGCTCGCGGCGGACTCGCCCCGCAAGGCCGACCTCGCGCTCGCGCTGTTCGAGCAGCACGTCGACGCCGACGCCCTCCGCGACCGCCTGCAGCTCACGCCCTCCGGGGTCGTGACGCCGCTCATGTTCGAGCACGGACTGCTCGACCGGGCCCGCGGGTACGGCAAGCGCATCGTCCTGCCCGAGGGCGAGGACGACCGCATCCTCCGCGCCGCGTCCACGCTCCTGCAGCGTCAGGTGTGCGAGCTCACGATCCTCGGCGACCCCGCCGCGATCCGGACCCGGGCGACCGAGCTCGGCCTCGACCTGGACGCCGCGCAGCTCGTCTCCCCGTTCGACCCCGAGCTCCGCGAGCGCTTCGCCGAGGAGTACACCCGCCTCCGGGCGCACAAGGGCATGTCGATCGAGCTCGCCCGCGACACCGTGACCGACGTGTCCTACTTCGGCACGATGATGGTGCAGCTCGGGCTCGCCGACGGCATGGTCTCCGGCGCGAAGCACACCACGGCGCACACGATCCGGCCGTCGTTCGAGATCATCAAGACCCGGCCGGACACCTCGATCGTGTCGAGCGTCTTCCTGATGGCCCTCGCCGACCGGGTCCTCGTCTACGGCGACTGCGCGGTCATCCCCGACCCGACGAGCGAGCAGCTCGCGGACATCGCGATCTCGTCCGCCGAGACCGCGACGCAGTTCGGCATCGACCCGCGCGTGGCGATGCTCAGCTACTCGACGGGCGACAGCGGCTCGGGAGCGGACGTCGACAAGGTCCGCGCCGGCACCGCCTTCGTGCGCGAGCGCCGCCCGGACCTGCTCGTCGAGGGGCCGATCCAGTACGACGCCGCCGCCGACCCGACGGTCGCGTCGACGAAGATGCCGGACTCGCCCGTCGCGGGTCGCGCCACGGTGTTCATCTTCCCCGACCTCAACACGGGCAACAACACGTACAAGGCCGTGCAGCGCTCGGCCGGTGCCGTGGCGATCGGCCCGGTCCTGCAAGGCCTGCGCAAGCCGATCAACGACCTCTCCCGCGGTGCGCTCGTCGGCGACATCGTCAACACCGTCGCGATCACCGCGATCCAGGCCGGCACCGCGACCGACGCGGGCTGACCCGCGCGACCCGCACCGCGCCTCCCGTCCGACCGAGAAAGTGACCCATCCCGTGACCGCAGCCCTCGTCGTGAACTCCGGATCGAGTTCGTTCAAGTACCAGCTCATCGAGCTCGAGGGGGAGCGCACGCTCGCCTCCGGGCTCGTCGAACGCATCGGCGAGTCGACTGGGGCGTGGAAGCACACCAACGCGCTCACGGGGGAGTCCTCGTCGAACGACTCGACCCCGGTGGCCGACCACGCGGCCGGCTTCCAGGCCATGATCGACGCCTTCGCGAAGGTCGGGCCGTCCTTCGACGAGCACCCGCCCGCCGTGGTCGGCCACCGTGTCGTGCACGGCGGCACCACCTTCGACCGGGCCACCGTGGTGACGGACGAGGTCGAGCGGCAGATCGAGGAGCTGAACAGCCTCGCGCCGCTGCACAACCCGGCGAACCTCGAGGGGATCCGCGCCGCGAAGCAGGTCTTCTCGGACGTGCCGCAGGTCGCCGTGTTCGACACCGCGTTCCACCAGACGATGCCGCCGCACGCCTACACGTACGCGATCCCGGCCGACCTCGCCGCGAAGTACGCGATCCGCCGCTACGGCATGCACGGGACGAGCCACAAGTACGTGTCCGAGCAGGCGGCAGAGTTCCTCGGCCGTCCGCTCGCCGAGCTCAAGACGATCGTGCTGCACCTCGGCAACGGGGCGTCCGCCGCGGCGATCGACGGTGGACGCTCGATCGAGACCTCGATGGGGCTCACCCCGCTCGAGGGCCTCGTGATGGGGACCCGCTCCGGAGACCTCGACCCCGCGGTCCTCATCCACCTCCACCGCGAGGCCGGGCTCTCCTTCGACGAGCTCGACACCATGCTCAACAAGGAGTCCGGGCTGCTCGGCCTGACCGGCAACGGGGACATGCGCGACGTGCAGGACGCGGCGCTGCACGGCGACGAGGTCGCCGAGGCGGCGCTCGCCGTGTACCGGCACCGGATCCGTCGGTACGTCGGCGCCTACACGGCGCAGCTCGGCGGGCTGGACGCGGTGGTCTTCACCGCGGGCGTCGGCGAGAACAACGCGCTGCTGCGCCGGCGCGTGCTCGCCGGGCTCGAGCACCTGGGCATCGAGATCGATGCGGACCGCAACGAGTTGGCATCTCGGGAGGCGCGGCTCATCTCCACGGACACGTCGCGCGTCGCGGTGCTCGTGATCCCGACGAACGAGGAACTGGAGATCGCCCGGCAGTCGGCTGCGGTCGCGCTCTGACGCGCGGCGCGGCGCGGCGCGGGCGCCGCGCGGCGGGCGCTTGCGACGGGCACGGCGCCGCGATCGAACCACGAATCCGACGTCGAACCACCGTCGTCGCCCGGTTCGATGTCGGATCCGTGGTTCGACGCCGCTGCCGTCGGCGGGCGTCAGCCGAGCGACGCGACCGCCGCGGGGATCGGGGTGTCGCCGCTCGTGACCTCGAACTGCACGCCGACCGCGGTGTCGTCGAGGAGCGCGTGGAGCACCACCGCCGCGACGTCCGAGCGTGGGATCGTGCCGCGGGGGACCGTGGCGCCGACGTCGACCGTGCCCTGGGGCGGCGTGTCGAGCAGGCCCCCGGGTCGGACGATCGTCCACCGGAGGCTCCGCGCCCGCAGGTTCGCGTCCGCCTCGGCCTTCGCGCGGAGGTACACCTGGAAGACGTCGGCCTCGGACCGGGCGGGCACGACCGCACGCTCCGGGTCGTACGAGTCCGCCGCCATCGCCGAGATCATCACGTAGCGGCGGATGCCGGCGCGCTCGGCCGCGTCCGCCAGGAGGATCGCCCCGTCCCGGTCGACCGAGAGCTTCCGCTCGGCGCCGCTCCCCGGACCGGCCCCTGCGGCGAACACCACCGCGTCGACCCCGCGCAGCCGGAGCCCGAGTTCGTCGTCGTCGAGCTGCTCGAGGTCCGCGACGATCGCCCGTCCGCCCTGCTGCTCCACGTCGGTGACGTGCGCGGGGTTGCGGACGATGGCGACGGCGTCGTGGCCGGCGTCGGTGATCTGGCGGGCGAGGAGGAGGGCGATCTGGCCGTGGCCTCCGGCGATGGCGATCTTCATGTGTCCGATCTTGCCCGTCGCGTCCGGTAGACTTCTCGGCGGCTCCTCACGTGACGCCATCCAGGCCAACTCCCCCAGGGCGGAAACGCAGCAAGGGTAACCGGGCTCTGGCGGGTGCGTGAGGAGTCTTTTCGTGCGCCCGGTGTCTCTTTCGTAACGGGTTGCGGACAGCAACCTGATCGTGTGCAAAGATCGCCCTCAGGAACCCCCAACCAGGGCTCCTGACCCTCCACCGCCTCACCAGCGGGGGAGTTCCGGATCAGGTGGCGAGCGCGCTCGCCAGGAAAAGAGACACGCATGCGCAGGCACGTGTCGCTGCGGGGTACCCGTGTACCCACGACGGCGGGCGACTGGACACGACGGATCTTCGGTGCTGGCGGCCGAGCTCGACGACGAGCATCGGACGATCGGCGTCTCCTCCTGCGCGGCGGCGTCATCGCCACGGTGACGGCGCTCCTCGCCGCCACCGTGGCGATCCAACCCGCTGCGGCTGCACAGACCGACGTCTCCGAGGCCGAGGGGCTCCTGCTCAGCGGCTCGGGCATCGTGGACGTCGACGGCATCGCCCAGCTCGGCGGCGCCTACTCCGCACGCGGTGCGACGACCGGCGGCGGGACGACGAACCAGCCGCTCAACGTCGAGGCCCTGAACACCGTGGGGGTGGACCTCGGCAACGACATCGACCTGCTCGGGGCGAACGGCATCCTCACCCTCGGGGTGGCCGGCCAGTACGCGACGACCTCGGCGAACGGTGCGACGGCGTCCTCCGGCCTCCTGACGAACGACGGCGGCATCGGCGTCGGGACCGGGATCGGCACCGGGGCGTCGACGCTCGACCTCAACCCGCTCTTCAGCCGGGTCGGTGCCGACACGACGGTGCTCTCGAACGCGCAGCTGCGTGTCGGGGCGCTCGCCTCGACCCTGTCCGCGACGCGCGGCGCGACGGTCAGCACCACGAGCGACTACCGGATCGCCGGAGCCGACCTCACGCTGACGAGCCCCGCCGTCCAGGGGCTGACGACCTCGCTCCGCGACGAGCTCCGCACGGTGTCGGGTTCGGTGAACGGCGTCTTCGGCACCGGGGGAGCGCTGCAGGGCACCACCGCAGCGGTGTCGAGCCAGATCCAGACGCTCC
Organism: Curtobacterium sp. YR515; assembly: GCF_900113095.1. Classification (NCBI taxonomy): domain Bacteria; kingdom Bacillati; phylum Actinomycetota; class Actinomycetes; order Micrococcales; family Microbacteriaceae; genus Curtobacterium; species Curtobacterium sp. YR515. Next base: position 486,731 of record NZ_FOOD01000003.1, read on the forward strand.
TCCGCCAGGCGCTGCTCGGCACGGTGAACGTGAGCGGCACCACCATCACCGCGAACGTGAACCTCAACCTCGACGGCACCCTCACCCAGGTCCTCCAGCAGCCGCTCACGGACGGCGCCGTGACGATCGTCCCGGCGACCGGCACGATCACGGTGGACCTCGACAAGCTCACGGCCCTCAACGGCCAGCCCGCGAACACCCCGGTGCTGACGACGGTCGCCGTGAACTCGATCAACCAGAGCATCGCCACGATCCTCGGCACGCAGCTGCCCACCACGCTGCAGACGGCGGTCGTCAACACGATCAACTCCACCGCGGTGCGCGTGAACATCGCCACCAACGCCACCGTCCTCGGGCAGTCGGCGGCCGCGATCGGTCTGCAGGTCGACACGACCCTCGGCGCGCTGGCCGGCACCGCGACGGCGAACCCGACCGTCACCGCATCGGGGAGTCTCGTCGGCCTGCCGCTGCCCCTCGGCACCGTGCTCGCGCCGGTCGTCTCCGGCATCGTCGTCCCGACCCTGCAGACCGCGCTCCGGCCGATCATCGGCGGGATGGCCCTCACGCAGCTCGGCACCACCCTGACCACCACGACCACAGCCGTGGCGACGCTGCTGTCGCCGGTCGTCCTGCTCCTCCGCCAGGTCGTCGACCTCACCGTCAACGCGCAGGACACCACGACCGGGTTCCGCGACGGCCGCGGGTACGACCCCGGCTCGCGGAGCGTGCACGCCCTGCGGCTGTCGATCCTGCCGGGGGCGAACGTCGCCACCGTCGACCTCGCCACGTCGACCGTGCGGGCCTCGGCCTTCGTCGCGCCGACGATCACGGCCCCGACCGCGAACCAGGTGTTCAGCGTGCCGACGGCGTCCTCCACCCGCAGCGTCACCGTCAGCGGCGCCGGCGAACCCGGAGCCACGATCGCCGTGACCCTCGGCGGCGGCCGGACGGGCACCGCGACCGTGGCGGCCAACGGGACGTGGAGCACCTCGGTGGCGAACGTGCCCACCGGCTCGTACACGGCGACCGCGACCCAGACCGTCGGGGGAGCAGCGGCGGGCTCGGCCACGCAGCAGTTCTCCGTCGTCGCGCAGCAGGCCCTGACCATCTCGACGCCGACCGCGGGGCAGACCTTCACGACCACCGGCACCACCGCGCCGGTGACCCTGACCGGCACCGCGACCGCGAACGCCCGCATCGACGTCGACCTCGGCGGCGGCCTCACCGCGACCGGCACGGCGAACGCGAGCGGCGCGTGGAGCATCACGGTGCCGGACGTCCCGATCGGCGAACCGACCGCGAGCGTGACGCAGACCGTCGGGGACACCACCTCGGCGCCCGTGACCCGGGCCTTCCGGGTCGTCGCCGCAGCCGGCCTCACGGTCGACAGCCCGACGGCCGGCCAGGACTTCCCGCTCGCCGGGACCACCCGCGACGTGCCGTTCTCCGGTTCGGCGCAGCCCGGCGCCCGGGTCGACGTCGACCTCGGTGGCGGCCGCACGGCCACGATCACGGCGAACGCCGGCGGTACCTGGTCGACGACGGTGACGGGTGTCCCCGCGGGGTCGTACTCCGCCCAGGTGACGCAGACCGTCGGGTCCTCGACGAGTGCCCCCGTGACACGTGCCTTCACGGTCACGGCCGCCCCGGCGCTGACGATCGACGCGCCAGAGGACGGCAGCACGATCACCGTCGCGGACCCGACCTCGACCACGCCCGTCACGGTGTCCGGCACCGCCGCACCGAACGCGCAGGTCACGGTCGGCATCGGCGGGTCCTTCACCGCGACGGTGACCGCGAACGGCGACGGCGACTGGGAGGCGACCTTCCAGGGCGTCCCGGTCGGCGACCGCACCGCGACCGCTCGGCAGACCGTGGGCGGGACGACCTCCGGCCCCGTGACGAGCGACTTCACCGTCGCCGCCGGTGACCCGATCGCGATCACCGCCCCGGCACCCGGTGCCACCGTCACCGTGCTCGACGCGGACACGACGACCGACCTCGACGTGACCGGCACCGCCGAGCCCGGCGCCGACGTCGCGATCTCGCTCGGCGGCGGGCTGACCGCCACCGCGACCGCGAACGGCGACGGGGACTGGACCGCCACGGTCCAGGCCGTCCCGGTCGGCCGGTACACGATCCAGGCGACGCAGACCGTGGGCGGGACCACCTCGCCGGCCGTCCGCCAGGTCGTGACGGTCGTCGCCGGCGCGGCGCTCGCCGTGACCTCGCCGACCCAGGACAGCACGACCGACGTCGCGACCGACGACTCGACGATCGACGTCGTCGTCTCGGGCACCGCGCAGCCGGGCGCCGGCATCAGCGTCGTCCTCGACGGGACGGGCGACCCGGTCACCACGACCGCCGGCGACGACGGTGCGTGGTCGGTGACCCTGCCGGACGTCGGCACGGGCGACCACACCGCGAGCGTCACGCAGACGGTCGGCGGGCAGACGTCCGCAGCCGTCGACCGGGACTTCGGGATCGCCGTCGGCGACGACCTGGTGATCGAGTCGCCGACGGACGCGCAGGAGGTCCCCGCGGGAGCGGGCGGCCAGATCGGCGTCGTCGTGCGCGGCACCGCCGAGCCGGGTGCGAGCGTGCGGGTCACGGTCGACGACGGCGACCCGGTCGACGTGGTCGCCGACGGCTCCGGCAACTGGGCGACCGACCCGACGCAGCTCGGTATCGGCGACCACACCGTCACCGCCGTGCCGACCGTGAACGGCACGACCGGACCCACGGTGACGCGCGACTTCACCGTCGTGCCGGGGACCGCCGTCGCGATCGACTCGCCGGCCGTCGGTTCGCGCTTCGTCGTCGTCGACGGCGACGCGACCGCGACCGTCCCGATCTCCGGCACCTCGGAGCCGGACGCGGACATCACCGTCTCGCTCGGCCCGGACACGCAGTTCACCACCACGGCCGACGGCGACGGCGTGTGGAGCGTCGACGCCACCGGTCTCGCACCCACCGGCACGTACACGGTGAACGCGAGCCAGAGCGTCGAGGGCGTGGTCACCACCGCGATCCCGACCACGTTCCAGGTCGTCACGGCCGCGCAGCTCGCGATCACCGCCCCCGGCACGGCGCCGATCACGGTCGCGGGCGACGACGTCCGACGTGACGTGACGGTCTCCGGCACCGGCCAGCCCGGCGCCGCGGTGACCGCGAGCACGACCGGCGAGGACGACCAGCGGACGACGGTCGCCCCGGACGGCACCTGGTCGGTGACCTTCCCGGACCTCGCCGTCGGCGAGCACCCGGTGTCGGTGACGCAGACGCTGCCCGGGACGGTCTCGTCCCCGGCGGTCTCCGACCCGGCGACGCGCACCGTCACGATCGAGGCCGCGGACGCGGTCACGGTGACGAACCCGGCCGCCGACGCCGTGCTGCTCGTCCCGGACGCCGACGCGACGCGTGACGTCACGGTCACCGGCACGGCCGAGCCGAACGCTCCGGTCACGGTGCGACTCGGCGACGACGAGGCGACCACCACCGCGGACGGCGACGGCGACTGGACGGTCACGTTCGGCGGGGTCGGTGTCGGTGACCCGACGCTCACCGCGACCCAGACGGTGGGCGGGACCAGCGCCTCCAGTCCCGCACAGACCGTCACCGTCCGTGCCGGGACCGCGCTCTCCCTGACCGCTCCGACGAACGGCGCCGTCCTGACGGTCGCCGACGCGGCCGGCACGGCCGACGTGCGGGCCGCGGGCCGGGCACAGGGCGGGGCCACCGTCACGGTGACGCTGTCGAACGGCGACTCCGACGAGGTGACCGCCGCTGCCGACGGCGCCTGGGAGACGACGTTCGCGGACGTCCCGGTCGGCGACTACACGGTCCGCGCGACGCAGGTCGTCGGCGGGCAGACGTCGGCACCCGTCACCGCGGCGTTGTCGGTCCGCGCCGGTGCGCCGCTCACGGTGACGACCCCGGCCGGGGCCACCTCCGTGACGGTGGCCGACGACGACGCCACGACCGACGTGCGGTTCGCCGGCACCGGCCAGCCCGGGGCGACCGTCACGGTCGACCTCGGTGACGGCGGGACCGCGACGGCACGGGTCGACGACGACGGGGACTGGGCCACGACGGTCGAGGACGTGCCCACCGGTTCGTGGACGGCGGAGGTCACCCAAGCCGTGAACGGGACGACGAGCGCGGCGGTCGCACGACCGGTGTCCGTCGTCGCCGCGGCCGACCTGACCGTCCGCCAGCCCGGCGACGACCCGATCACCGTCGCGGACGGCGACGCCACCACCACGGTGACGATCGCCGGTGACGCCCAGCCGGGCGCCACCGTCACGGTCACCGTCGACGACCGCGACCCCGTCGAGGTCACCGCCGGTGACGACGGCGCGTGGAGCGTCGACGTGCCGGAACTCGGCGTCGGCACGCACGACGTCAGCGTCACGCAGACGGTCGACGGGTCCACGTCCGCCACCCCGGTCGAGTCGGCCTTCGAGATCGAGGCCGGAGACCCGGTCGAGATCGCCGAACCGACGGCAGGCCAGGAGTACACCGTCGCCGGCGAGGGCGCGACCACCACGGTCGACGTCAGCGGGACGGCGGAGCCCGGTGCGACCGTCGTGGTCGACCTCGGCGGCGGACGGAGCGAGTCCACCACCGCGGACACCGACGGCGACTGGAGCGTCTCGGTGCCCGACGTGCCCGCCGGCACCCCGACGGTCAGCGTCACGCAGCGGATCGGTGACACCGTCTCCGCCCCGGTCACCGTCGGCATCCGGGTGCTCGTCGCGGACCCGATCACGATCGCCACCCCGGCGAACGGGTCGACCGTGCGCGTCGCGCAGCAGGACTCGATCGCGACCGTGACCGCGAACGGCGCCGCCGAGCCGCTGGCGTCCGTCCGGGTGGCGGTCGACGGGGGCGACCCCCGGACCGTGACGGCGACCGCCGCCGGCACCTGGTCCGTCGACCTCGAGGGCCTCGGCACCGGCGAGCACACCGTCCGCGCCACCCAGACGGTCGAGGGATCGACCTCGGCGCCGGTCTCGACGACCTTCACGGTCGCCGCGGGGGCAGCGCTGACGGTCGACACGCCGGCCGACGGCGACACCGTGACCGTGCCGGCGGGCACCACGACCGCGAGCGTCCCGGTCAGCGGCCAGGGGCAGCCCGGCGGCACCGTGCGGATCGTGACCGACGACGGCGTCCCCGTCCAGGTCCCGGTCGGCCCGGACGGTCGCTGGTCGACCGAGCTCACCGGTCTCGACGCCGGCGACCACACGATCGTCGTCACGCAGGTCGTGAACGGCACGACGTCGTCGCCGATCGAGCGCGACCTGACGGTGGAGGTCGCCGCGGTGGACGCGATCGTCGTCACCTCCCCGGAGAACGGCACCGCCTACCGCGTGCTCGGCGGCACCACGGACGTCCGGGTCACCGGTGTCTCCGCCCCGAACGCGGCCGTCTCGGTCCGCGTCGACGGCGGGACCCCGGTCACGACGACGGCGGACGGCGACGGCGAGTGGGCCGTCACCGTGCCGGACGTCGGCACCGGCCCGCACACGATCGCCGCCGCGCAGACGGTCGGTGGGACGACGACGAACGCCCCGCAGGTCGGGTTCTCCGTCGCCGCAGCCGCACCGGTCCGGGTCACCAGCCCGACCGACGGCCAGGTCGTCCCGACGACCGGTGCCACGACGTCGATCCCGGTCAGCGGTACCGCCGAGCCGGGCGCCACGGTCTCCGTCGACATCGACGGCCGGACCGCGACGACGACCGCGGGTGGTGACGGTTCGTGGACCGTCACCGTCACCCGGGTCCCGCCGGGCACCCACACCGTGTCGGTCACCGAGACCGTCGGCGGCGTGACCTCCGACCCGGTGACGAGCACCGTGCGGGTCGTGGTCGCCCAGCCGACCGACGTGACCATCACGAGCCCGGTCCCCGGCCAGCTCATCCCCGCGACGGGCACCGGCGACACCGGCAGCTTCACGGTGACCGGGCACGCCACACCGGGAGCGCTCGTCACGGTGCGCCTGTCGAACGGGCAGGTCCGCACCACGACCGCGGACGCCGACGGCGACTGGAGCGTCACGTTCGACCGCGTCCCCGAGGGGGAGTGGACCATCGAGGCGTCGCAGTCCGTGAACGGCACGACGACGGTCTCGCAGCCGGTCCCGATCGTGGTCGACGCGGTGGAGCCGCTCGCGGTCACCTCGCCCACGCCGGGCGCGCACCAGACGGCCTCGGCCGCCGGGACCGTCGACTGGCGGGTCACCGGGACCGCCGAGCCGGGAGCGACCGTCACGGTCGTCGCCGACGACGGCACGCCCGTCACGACGACGGCGGCCGAGGACGGTACCTGGTCGGTCGTCCTGCGACTGGCGGTCGGGCAGCACACCATCCGCGTGACGCAGACGGTGGCGGGTGCGACGTCGGCCGTGCAGTCGGTCGCGGTCGTGGTCGACGCCGCGGTGCCGGGTGGCCCCGGCACGCCGGGGACGCCCGGAACGCCCGGAACGCCCGGAACGCCCGGCACACCCGGAACGCCCGGGACGCCCGGGACGCCGGGCGCGCCCGGGACCGGCGGCTACGGGGCCGGGAGCGGGAGCGGGACCGGTTCCGGGTCCGGTGGGCTCGCGTTCACCGGTGCCGACGTGGCCCCGCTCGCCGGGGCAGCGGGTGGCCTCGTGGTGCTCGGCTTCCTCCTGCTGGGCCTGTCGCGGCTCGCCCGCGGCCTCCGCCGCGACGGACGCGTCTGAGTCCGTCGCACGTACGAACCGCGCCTCCCGTCCCGTCGTCTGCACGGACGGGAGGCGCGGTTCGTCACGCGCCCGCCGCCCACTTCCCACAGGCGGTCCGGTCCGACCATCGGGTGTCGGTCGTCCCGGCTACCCTTGGGGCGTGGTCACCGCCCTGTATCGCCGTTACCGGCCCGAGAACTTCGCCGAGCTGATCGGACAGTCGCAGGTCACCGATCCCCTCCGGACGGCCCTGCGCACGAACCGGGTCAACCACGCCTACCTGTTCAGCGGGCCGCGCGGTTGCGGCAAGACGACGTCCGCGCGCATCCTCGCGCGCTGCCTGAACTGCGCCGAGGGCCCCACCGACACCCCGTGCGGCGTCTGCCCGAGCTGCGTCGAACTGGCACGCGGCGGCGGGGGATCGCTCGACGTGATCGAGATCGACGCCGCCAGCCACAACGGTGTCGACGACGCCCGTGACCTGCGCGACCGCGCCGTGTTCGCCCCGGCACGCGACCGCTACAAGATCTTCATCCTCGACGAGGCGCACATGGTGACGCCGCAGGGCTTCAACGCGCTGCTCAAGCTGGTCGAGGAACCGCCGGAGCACGTCAAGTTCATCTTCGCGACGACCGAGCCCGAGAAGGTCATCGGCACCATCCGGTCGCGCACCCACCACTACCCGTTCCGCCTCGTCCCGCCGGCCGCGATGCTCGAGTACGTCGAGCAGCTCTGCCAGCAGGAATCGGTCTCGGTCGCGCCCGGCGTGCTGCCCCTGGTCGTCCGCGCCGGCGGTGGTTCCGTCCGTGACACCCTGTCGCTGCTCGACCAGCTCATGGCCGGCAGCGAGGACGGGGCGATCGCGTACGAGCGGGCCGTCGCGCTCCTCGGCTACACCGACGCCGCGCTGCTCGACGACGTGGTCGACGCGCTCGCCGTGGCCGACCCGGCATCGGCGTTCGCCGCCATCGACCGGGTCGTGCAGACCGGGCAGGACCCTCGTCGCTTCGTCGAGGACCTCCTCGAGCGCCTCCGTGACCTCATCGTCGTGGCCGCGACCAACGAGAGCGCCGCGGCCGTCCTCCGGGGCGTCTCACCGGAAGAGCTCGACACGATGACCCGGCAGGCCGGCGTCTTCGGTGCGACCGGGCTCTCGCGTGCGGCGGACATCGCGAACCGGGCGCTGACGGACATGACCGGGGCGACCTCGCCGCGGCTGCACCTCGAACTCATGACCGCGCGGATGCTCGTGCCCGAGGCCGACGACACCCAGCGCGGTGCCCTCGCCCGGGTCGAGCGACTCGAGCGACGCATCGGTGTCGGGGACGCCGGCGGGCACCAGGCCGGGCCGGAGTCGCTCCCGGCCGCGGGGTCGACCACCGCGCCCGCGCCGAGCACGCAGCCGGCCGCACCCGCTCCTCGGGCGGCCCAGGCCCCCGCGGCTCCCGCCCAGACCCAGACCCAGGCCCAGACGCCGGCTCCTGCTCCGGCCGCCGCCGAACCGGCCGCCACCCCGGCCCCGACGTCGACCGACCCCGGTGCCACCGCTCGGGATGCCGCTGCCTCGTGGGCCGCCGCGGTGCCGAGTGCACCCGAGGCTCCGTCGAGCGGACCCGGGTCCACGCCGGCACCCGGGTCCACGCCGGCACCCGGAGCCACGCCGACGCCCGCCGCGGGCGCTGCGAACGCGTCCTCGACCGGCCAGGGCGCGGCTGCGGGCGACGAGCCGGCCGTGCGTCCCATCGGCGCCGTCGGGTTCCAGCAGCTCCGCGACTCCTGGCCGCAGATCGTCGAGCACGTCCAGCGGCAGAAGCGTTCGGCGTGGTCCGTGGTCGTCACGGCGCAGGTCACGGCGCTGCGCGACGACGTCCTCACCCTCACGTTCCCGAGCCAGCAGGACGTCGCCTCGTTCAAGGAGATGTCCGACCCGAACGCCAGCGTCAGCGAGCTCCTGCGGGCCGCGATCGTCGACGTGCTCGGGCTCCGTGTGAAGTTCGTCGCCCGTGGTCCCGGTGGGCCGGGGCAGCAGCGACCGCCGCAGCAGCCCGGGGCCCAGCCGCCGCAGGGGGCCGCGCAGCCGGCGCCGAGTACCGCGCCTGCCCCTGACGCTGCGGGTGCTGCCGGTGCTGCCGGTGCTGCCGGTGCTGCCGGTGCTGCCGGTGCTGCCGGTGCTGCGAGTGCTGTACGGCCCGGTGCCGACCCGGCCACTGAGACGGCTCCGGCCGCTCCCGCGCGTCCGGAGCCGACGACGGCCGAGCCGCACGGGTCCGCCGAGCAGCCGGCGGCGGGGGACTCCGCCGACCGGTCCGCTGCGCGGGAGCCGGTTGGGGGCGCATCCGCCACGGGAGCACCCTCGGCGCCGGAGTCCGCCGCGCGCGAGGCGGCAGCGTCGGAGCACGCGGCACCGGCACCGGCACCGGCTCCGGCACGGCCGGACGCGGCGCCCGCGCAGGGAGACCAGCGCCCGACGCAGTCCCGCCCTGCACCCACCCCCGCCTCGGAGCCCACCCCCGCCCCGGAGCCCACCGGCGCCCCGGTCACCGAGTGGGCCGTCGCCACGATCCCCGCCGCGGATCCCACCGCCGGGGCCGAGCGCTCGTGGTCGGCACCGTTCGGCACCACCGACACCGGTGAGCCCGTCGCTCCCGTCCCGACCACGTCCGACCCGACGGTGGACGCGGCCCTCGCGGCACAGCTGCGCCCCGCGTCCTCGCTGGGCGCCCCCGCACCGCAGGCGACCCCGTCGACGCAGGCCGCGCCTCCCGGCAGTCCGGACACCGACGTCGACCGTGGCCCGGGCGCCGCGCCGTCCACCGGTCCGGCCGCCGCACCGTCCGACGGTCCGGCCGCCGCACCGGGCGGCAGCCCGGACGTCCCCGTCGACGACTACCCGCTCGACGACGACCCGTACGGCGACGGCGACCCCTACCCGGACTCGCAGCAGTCCGCCGCACCGCAGCAGCCCGCCGCCCCCGCGCCGAGCCAGCAGCGCCCGGCGCCGGCCCAGCGCCCCGCCGCACCCGCCCCGCAGGTCCGCCGGACCCCCGTCGCGGGCCGCTACGGCGAGGCCGTCGTCCGTGAGATCCTGAACGCCCAGTTCATCGAGGAGACCTCCCTCCACGAGGAAGGCGCCTGATGTACGACGGCATCGTGCAGGACCTCATCGACGAGTTCGGTCGCCTCCCCGGCATCGGACCGAAGTCGGCGCAGCGCATCGCGTTCCACATCCTCCAGACCGAGTCGTTCGACCCCACCCGGCTGTCCGAGCTCCTGGCGGACGTCAAGGAGCGGGTCCGCTTCTGCGAGATCTGCGGCAACGTCACCGAGAACGTGCAGTGCAGCATCTGCCGTGACCCGCGTCGGTCGCCGGCGGTCATCTGCGTCGTCGAAGAGGCGAAGGACGTCGCCGCGATCGAACGGACGCGCGAGTTCCGCGGGCTGTACCACGTGCTCGGCGGCGCGATCAGCCCGATCGACGGCATCGGCCCGGACGACCTGCGCATCCAGCAGCTCATGACGCGACTGGCGGACGGCACGGTGGACGAGGTCATCATCGCCACCGACCCCAACCTCGAGGGCGAGGCCACGGCGACGTACCTCAGCCGACTGCTCGTCCCGATGGGCATCCGCACGACCCGCCTGGCGTCCGGGCTGCCCGTCGGCGGGGACCTCGAGTACGCCGACGAGGTCACGCTCGGCCGCGCGTTCGAGGGCCGTCGGGTCGTCGGCGGCTGACCTGCCGGAGCCGAGTAGCGCGCAGGATCCTTGCGTCTGCACCGGCTCTGACGCAACATCCTCGAAACACCGACTACCATCATGAGACCGCGTGACAGTCGCGGAACCGTCGTCCCCGGGAGTACCAACCAGTGGCCTTGATCGTGCAGAAGTTCGGTGGATCGTCCGTCGCGGACGCCGAGAGCATCAAGCGCGTGGCGAAGCGGATCGTCCAGACGAAGAAGGCCGGCAACGACGTCGTCGTGGCCGTCTCGGCGATGGGCGACACCACCGACGAGCTCGTCGACCTCGCGCACTCCGTGACACCGATCCCCGCCGGACGTGAACTCGACATGCTCCTCACCGCGGGGGAGCGCATCTCGATGGCGCTCCTGGCGATGGCGATCAAGAGCCTCGGGGTCGAGGCGTCGTCGTACACGGGCAGCCAGGCCGGCATGCTCACCGACGCCCAGCACGGCAAGGCCCGCATCGTCGACGTCACCCCGAAGCGCGTGCGCGAGGCACTCGACGCCGGGCACGTCGCGATCGTCGCCGGGTTCCAGGGCTTCAACCGCACGACCGGCGAGATCACCACGCTCGGCCGCGGCGGTTCGGACACGACGGCCGTCGCCCTCGCCGCGGCGCTCGACGCCGACATCTGCGAGATCTACACCGACGTGGACGGCATCTTCACCGCCGACCCGCGCGTGGTGCCGAAGGCCAAGAAGGTCGACCGCATCACCAGCGAGGAGATGCTCGAACTCGCAGCCTCCGGTGCGAAGGTCCTCTACATCCGTGCCGTCGAGTACGCCCGTCGGCACGGCGTCACCCTGCACGTCCGCTCCTCCTTCAGCAACGCTGAGGGAACCATCGTCTACAACCCTGCAGAGGGGGAAACCGTGGAAGAACCGATCATCACCGGCATCGCCGGAGACCTCTCCGAGGGCAAGATCACCGTCGTCGGCGTGCCCGACACCCCGGGCAAGGCGGCGGAGATCTTCACGATCGTCGCCCGCGCCGGTGCGAACATCGACATGATCGTGCAGAACGTGTCCGAGGCCGTCACCGGGCGGACCGACATCTCGTTCACGCTGCCGAAGGACCAGGGCCAGGGCGTCCTGACCGCGCTCGAGGTCGCGAAGGCCGACATCGGCTACGAGGGCATCCAGTACGACGACCAGATCGGCAAGCTCGCCCTGGTCGGCGCCGGCATGCGCACGAACGCGGGCGTCTCCGCGGCGCTCTTCCGCGCCCTGCACGAGGCGTCGATCAACATCGAGATGATCTCCACGTCGGAGATCCGCATCTCGGTCGTCACCCGTGCCGACACCCTCAACGAGGCCATGCGCGTGGTGCACAACGCGTTCGGCCTCGACGCCGACTCCGAGGCCGTCGTCTACGCCGGCACCGGCCGCTGACCCGTCAGGAGCACCGCATGAGCACCCTCACCGTCGCCGTCGTCGGCGCCACCGGCCAGGTCGGCGCCGTGATGCGCCGCCTGCTCGAGGAACGCGCGTTCCCGGCCGACCACGTCCGGTTCTTCGCGAGCGCCCGGTCCGCCGGCACCACGCTGCCGTTCCGCGGCGAGCAGATCGTCGTCGAGGACTCCGAGACCGCCGACCCGTCGGGCATCGACATCGCGCTGTTCTCGGCCGGCGCCACCGCCTCGCGGGCACTCGCGCCGAAGTTCGCCGCCGCGGGCGCCCTCGTCGTCGACAACTCCAGCGCCTGGCGCATGGACCCGGACGTCCCGCTCGTCGTGAGCGAGGTGAACCCGCACGCCATCGACGATGCGCCGAAGGGCATCATCGCGAACCCGAACTGCACGACGATGGCGATCATGCCGGTCCTCAAGGTGCTCGACACCGAGGCCGGCCTCCGTCGCCTCGTCGCCACCACCTACCAGGCGGTCTCGGGTTCCGGGCTCGCCGGCGTCGAGGAGCTGCTCGGCCAGGCGCGGGCAGCGCTCGAGCAGGACACCGCGGCGCTCACCCACGACGGCTCCGCCGTGACGTTCCCCGAGCCGGTCAAGTACGTCCGCCCGATCGCGTTCGACGTCATCCCGCTCGCGGGCAGCATCGTCGACGACGGGCTGGGCGAGACCGACGAGGAGAAGAAGCTCCGCAACGAGAGCCGCAAGATCCTCGAGCTCCCCGACCTGCTCGTCGCCGGGACCTGCGTCCGCGTGCCCGTCTTCACGGGCCACTCCATCTCGGTCAACGCCGAGTTCGAGCGCCCGCTGTCGCCCGAGCGTGCGACCGAGATCCTCGCCGACGCACCCGGGGTCGAGCTCGCCGACGTCCCGACGCCGCTGCAGGCCGCCGGGCAGGACCCGTCCTTCGTCGGCCGCATCCGTGCGGACCAGTCCGCACCCGAGGGACACGGCCTCGCGCTCTTCGTCAGCAACGACAACCTCCGCAAGGGCGCCGCGCTGAACGCGGTGCAGATCGCCGAGGCGATCGTCGCGCGCCGGACGGTCGCTGCGTAACCCTGTGCGATCCAGGAGGCGCGGTGCCAGCTGGCACCGCGCCTCCTGGCGTTCCCGGCCCGGCTTGTCAGCCGACGCCGCTAGCATTGTCGGGTGGCAGTGAAGCAGGTGGACCCCATCGACGTCGTCCTGGTCGGGGGAGGGATCATGAGCGCCACCCTCGGCGCCATCATCCACCGGCTCGAACCCACCTGGAAGATCCGCGTCTACGAGCGCCTCGGCACCGTCGCGCAGGAGAGCTCGAACCCGTGGAACAACGCCGGGACGGGCCACTCCGCGCTCTGTGAGCTGAACTACACGCCGGAGCTGTCGGACGGCCGTGTCGACATCAGCAAGGCCGTGACCGTCAACGAGCAGTTCCAGGTCTCGCGCCAGTTCTGGGCCCACCTCGTCGAGACCGGTGACCTGCCGGAACCGTCGAACTTCATCAACCCCACGCCGCACATCTCGTTCGTGTGGGGTGCCGACAACGTCGAGTACATGCGCAAGCGGTACGAGGCGATGCAGGACCACCCGCTCTTCGCCGGGCTCGAGTTCTCCGACGACCCGCAGCAGATCCGGAAGTGGGCGCCCGCGCTCATCCCGGGTCGGAAGAAGGACCAGCCGATCGCGGCGACCTACTCCGCCGCCGGGTCAGACGTGGACTTCGGGTCGCTCACCCGGCAGCTCTTCGACCAGCTCGAGATCGACGGTGTCGAGTTCGAGCCGTCGCACCAGGTCACGAAGCTCACGCGTTCGACCGTCAGCGAAGGCTGGGTGCTCGACGTCCGCAACGAGATCGGTCGGTCGACCCAGCGCATCGCGGCGAAGTTCGTCTTCGTCGGCGCCGGGGGTGGGGCCCTCCACCTGCTGCAGAAGTCCGGCATCCCGGAGATCCGCGGGTACGGCGGGTTCCCGGTCTCCGGCGAGTTCCTCCGCACCGACGACCCCGAGGTCGTGCAGAAGCACTCGGCGAAGGTCTACGGCAAGGCCAGCGTCGGTGCACCGCCGATGTCCGTCCCGCACCTCGACACCCGGATCGTCGACGGCAACGCCTCGCTCATGTTCGGGCCGTACGCGGGCTTCAGCCCGAAGTTCCTCAAGCAGGGCTCGCTCTTCGACCTCGTGAAGTCGATCCGGCCGCACAACCTCCGGCCGATGCTGAGTGTCGCGTTCTCCAACTTCGACCTCGTGCGCTACCTGATCGGGCAGCTCCTCGCCTCGAAGCAGACGAAGTTCGACGCCCTGCGCGACTTCATGCCGAGCGCCGAGCCGGGCAACTGGCACCGCATCACCGCCGGACAGCGCGTGCAGGTCATCAAGCCCGACAAGGACAAGGGCGGCGTCCTGCAGTTCGGCACCGAGGTCATCACCTCGGCCGACGGCTCGATCGCCGGCCTGCTCGGTGCGAGCCCGGGGGCGTCCACCGCGGTGCCGATCATGCTCGGCCTGCTCCGGAAGTGCTTCCCGGACCGCTGGGACCGCTGGGAATCCGCGGTCCGCGTGATGGTGCCCACCTACGGGCAGGACCTCGGGTCCGACGCGGAGCTCGCCGACGCGACGCTCGAGCGCACGGCGAAGGTGCTCGGACTCCACCACTGAGCCGTTCCCGCTTGCGTGTCGTTCGAACGTGTGTTCGAATGACTGCATGCGGTGGAGTGGGCAGGCGATCGATGCCTCGCGGAGCGATGCGCTCCCCGGGCTCGAGTCGAACAGCGGGTTCGTCCGGAGCATGACGACGCCGGAGTTCGCGGGTGTCACCTTCCACGAGGTCCTGGCCAAGAGCGCGCTGAACCGCGTCCCGAGCGCGGACGGCAGCGGGACGTACGGGTGGACGATCAACCCGTACCGGGGCTGCAGCCACGCGTGCGTGTACTGCTTCGCCCGCCCGACGCACACCTACCTCGAGTTCGACGGGGGAGCGGACTTCGACCAGCAGATCGTCGTGAAGACCAACGTGGCCGACGTCCTGCACCGCGAGCTCACGAAGCCGAGCTGGGACCGCCACCCGGTCGCGCTCGGCACGAACACCGACCCGTACCAGCGGGCCGAGGGCAAGTACCGGCTGATGCCCGGTGTGATCCGTGCCCTGGCCGACTCGGGCACGCCGTTCAGCATCCTGACGAAGGGCACCCTGCTGCGCCGCGACATCCCGCTGCTGGTCGAGGCCGCGCGGTCGGTGCCGGTCGACCTGGCGATGTCGATCGCGGTCTACGACGACGAACTGCAGCAGCAGGTCGAGCCAGGCACCCCGACGACGGCGGCGCGCCTGGCGACGGTCCGGGCCATCCGTGACGCGGGCCTGACGTGCTCCGTGTTCCTCATGCCCGTCCTGCCGTACATCACCGACACCCGTGCCCACCTCGACGACGCCGTCGGGCGAGCCGCGGCCGCTGGGGCGTCGAGCGTCATGTACTCCGCACTCCACCTGCGTCCCGGCGTGAAGCCCTGGTGGTTCGCGTGGCTCCAGCGCACCCGGCCGGACCTCGTCGAGCGGTACCGGTCGATGTACCTCGACAACACCTTCGCGCCGAAGGACTACTGGCGCTGGTTGTCCGAGCGGGTCCGTCCGATCCTGCGCGCGCACGGCATGGGGCTCGGCCACGTCGATCCGGCGACGGGCTCGATGGGGTTCTCGAACCGGCTGAGCGACCCCGGGGCAGCGCCCGCGACGCCGGCGGGAGCGATCTCCGGACCGTCGCCGTTCGAGGAGCAGTCCCGTCCGACGTCCTCGCCGCTCAAGCGCGCCGATCCGGGGTTCGACCAGCGCCTGGTCCCACGCGCTGCACCGGTCGTGCCGACGCTCTTCTGACGAGCCTCGGGCACGAGGGCGTCGGTCCGCGTTCGGGGGACACCGGGAACACCCGTGTGCCGGTATCATCGAGCGGGTCGCCGATCACTCCGACAATCGGGGTACACGGTCGCACCAACCGTGGTTGGATCGTGGGCGGCGTTCCCCCACGTCCGGAAGGACCCCCACCCGTGCTCGGCATCCCCACGCACCTCGCTCCGCGAGTGAACGCGTGGTCGACCGTTCGGGCCTTCCACGCCGCGGCGATCGGTTCGCTCGCCGCCGCCGCGATCGCCCTGGTGCTCTACCGCCTGGCCGAACCGGACGTCCGGGTGATCGGTGCCGTGCTGGCGCTGGTCCCGATGCTCGGCATGATCGCCGTCCACGTGCAGTTCGGCACGTGGCGGTCGGCCGTCGCGTTCCTCGTCGTCGGCGGGGTGTGCGCGTGGTGGTTCGCCGTGGTCGTGCAACGCGAGGTCCCCGCCGGGTGGGTCGCCTCGTACCTGCTCTCCCTGTCGATCATCCCGCTCGTGCTGGTGGGCGGTGCCGGCGCGGTCGCGGGGCGGGTGGCGCTGTGGTCGATCGCCGGGTTCCTGGTCGGTCGGGTCGCGACGTCGATCGCGATCGCGCAGGCGGGCGGTCCCACGCACCCCCTCGTGCTCGCGTGGGTGACGCTCGCGTTCGTCATCGCCCTCGTGCTCATCACGAGCCGCAACACCGCCCGCTCCGAGCGTGTGCAGCCCGAGCTGCTCCGTTCCGCGCGCGAGGAGCACGTCTCCGCGTACCGCGCCGGGGTCGAGGCCGAGGCGGCGGCCATCCTGCACGACACGGTCCTCAACCACCTCGGTGCGATCGCCCTCGCGCCCGACGGCCCGATGGACCCGCAGCTCGCCCGCACGGTCGAGGCGGACGTCGCGATGCTCACGGGCAAGGAGTGGCTCGCGCCGGGGGCCCGCCCGGCCCGCGCCGAACCCGGTGCCGCGGTGCGCGCGTTCGAGCAGATGGTCGACGACCACCGGGCGCTCGGACTCACGGTGACCGTCACCGGTGACCCCGCGGCCCTCGTCCGGTTGGACCAGGCGGCGATGACGGCGATCCTCCGTGCCGTCGGCCAGTGCCTGGCGAACGTCCGGAAGCACGCGGGAACCGACGCGGCCGAAGTGAGCGTGTTCGACGACGGGGTGGCGTGCACGGTCATGGTGGTCGACGACGGGCGCGGTTTCGACGAGTCCACGACGAGCCCCGACCGGATGGGCCTGCGCGGATCCGTGCGGGAGCGGATCGGCCGGGTCGGCGGCGACGTGCAGGTGTGGTCGTCGCCGGGCTCGGGGACGAGCGTCATGATGTCCGTGCCGTACGGTGCGGTCACCGGGACGACCCCGGTGCCGAACGCCGGGTCCGAGGTCGGCCGGTGACGCGCCCCGGTCCCGCCCGCGACGCCGGCCGCACCGCGCAGCAGTACGACCCGCTCGGCGCGATGGGGTCCCGCCCGCTGGCCATCGTGCTCGGCGCCTGCGGCGTGCTGTGGGCGCTGTTCGTGTCCGTCTTCGACCGGGACGTCGTCGGCAGCCCCACCCTGAGCGCCCTCACCGTGCTGCTCGTCGCGGCCTCCGGAGCGGTCGTGTTCGTCGCGTCGAGTCCGTTCCGCGCACCGTTCCCGCGCTGGGCGTTCGTGGTGCACGTGCTGCTCCTCGCCGCGGCGACGATCACGAGCGTCGCCGCCCAGTGGGGCCCGGACCGCAGCGCACTGAACGACTTCATGTCCCTGCTCGCCGCGACCGGCATCGTCATGACGGCGCCGTACCGACCCTGGACGGACCTGGCCCTGGGCGGCCTGCTGCTCGCGGTCGTCACCGGGGTCTCGTGGGGCATCGCGGCGTGGGCGTTCCCGCACCACGTCCCGATCGGCGTCGCGGCGTTCCTGGCGGCAGCGCCGACGCTCGTGCTCACCGCGGCCTCGGCGGTGTTCGCGTGGACGTTCGCCGGGCTCGCCGAGCGCGTGCAGATCCGTGCCGGGTCGTACTCGGTCGAGCGTGCGGAGCGCGACGGCATCGACGCCAGCGTGCAGCAGGACCGCTCGACG
Source organism: Curtobacterium sp. YR515 (assembly GCF_900113095.1). Taxonomy (NCBI): domain Bacteria; kingdom Bacillati; phylum Actinomycetota; class Actinomycetes; order Micrococcales; family Microbacteriaceae; genus Curtobacterium; species Curtobacterium sp. YR515. Next base: position 504,499 of record NZ_FOOD01000003.1, read on the forward strand.
ATCCTCGCCCGCGACGTCGCACCCTTCTTCGCCGAGCTCCGCACGCGCGAGGTCATCACCGACGCCGACCGTGCCCGGGCCCGGTCGATCGCCGACGGCATCCGGCGCTCGATGGTGGCCGACGCCGACCGGACCTGGTTCGAGCAGGCCGTCCGCACCGACGGGGGTACCGACGCCGTCGTCGACGACCCCGACGGGCTCATCGCCACCCTCGACGCCGACCAGCGCACCGTCGTCCGGACGTTCCTGCGGGCCGCACTGCGTGCCTCCACGGTCGACCCCGCCGGGTTCCGCGCCACGATCCGACGGACGGGGACGGACGACGGGGCGACCGGCGACTCGGACGGAGGGATAGGCGGCGACGAGCGGACCACCGGCACCGCGCAGCCGCCCGCGACCGGCCGCAGCGTGACCGTCGCGATCGACCTCGCCGTCGCCGATTCCGACGTCGGCATCCACCGCACCTTCGACCCCTACTTCGCGGTCCTCCGCGTGACGTTCCCCGATCTGGACGTCGCGGTCCGACCCTCCGCCCTCGCACTAAGGTTCTCGTATGACCAGCACTGACCCGAGCCGGATCACGGATGGTGCGCCCGCCGTCCCGAACCCGGGGACACGACGCGTGCGGCTGGCGATCCTCGACGACCACGAGGTGCTGTTGGACAGCCTGTCGAGCTGGATCGCGGTGAACGCGTTCGACTTCGACCTCGCGCTGACGGCCCACACGTGGCTCGAGATGGTGCACAGCGAGAACTTCCCGACCGACCTGGTGTTCCTCGACTTCCAGCTCAAGGAACCCGTCTCGATCGAGGCCCGCGTGCGCACCTGCCGTGCCGCCGGGGCCAAGGTCATCGTCCTGTCGAGCGTCGACAGCCGAGAGTCCCGCGACCGTGCTCTCGCCGCTGGCGCCGCCGCCTTCCTGTCGAAGTCGCTCCCCATGCGCGAGGTCATGGACGTCGCGCGCGAGATCATGGGCGTCGCGCGGGACACCCCGCCGCAGCGCGACTGGCGTCCGCTGCCGACCGGGGCGAACGCGCACCAGCGGCCGAAGCTCAGCCACGGCGAAGAGGAAGCGCTGCGCCTGTACGTGTCGGGCTACTCGACGAACGAGGTCGCCGCGCAGATGAACGTGCAGTACGAGACCGCGAAGACCTACCTGCGCCGCGTGCGCGAGAAGTACAGCAAGGTCGGCCGGCCCGCGTCCAAGAAGTCCGACCTCATCCGTCGTGCGGCCGAGGACGGGTTCCTCGCGTAGTGGCGAAGCTCTACTTCCGCTACGGCGCCATGAACAGCGGCAAGAGCACCGGGCTCCTGCAGGCGGCCTACAACTACGAGGAACGCGGTCACCGGGTGCTCCTCGCGAAGCCGTCGGTCGACACCAAGGGCGACCGTGAGATCGTCTCGCGGCTCGGGGTGACCCGCACCGTCGACATCGTGTTCACGCCCGACGCCGACGTCCGCGCGGCGGTCACCGAGGCCGGTGCCACCGACCCCGAGTCGGACCGGCTCGACGGCATGGTCCGGCCGGTCAGCTGCGTGCTCGTCGACGAGGCGCAGTTCCTCACGCCCCGCCAGGTCGACGACCTGCTGCGCATCGCCGTCCTCGACGAGGTGCCGGTCATCACGTACGGCATCCGGACGGACTTCCGCACCGAGGCGTTCCCCGGCAGCGCCCGGCTGCTCGAGGTCGCGCACTCGCTCGAGGAACTCAAGACGATCTGCCGCTGCGGCCGCAAGGCGGTCTTCAACGCCCGCAAGGTCGACGGACGGTTCGTCTTCGACGGATCGCAGGTCGCGATCGACGGCGTCGACGTCACCTACGAGTCGCTGTGCGCCAACTGCTACCTCACGGAGTCCGGCGGACGCCTCGACGGCGACTGACGGGGCCGCCGGCCCGCCTCGTGCAGACGCGACCGTCTGCCGGACTGGAGGCGCGGGTCGGCGCCGACCCGCGCCTCCAGGCCCGAACGCGGTGCGGAATGCACGTCGGCCGGGTGGCGTTGGCGACTGCATGAGCGACGCATCCGTGCACCTGTCCGTCCTCGACCTGGCGACCCGCGAGTACGGTCAGTCCAACACCGAAGCCCTGCAGGGCTCCATCGACATGGCGGTGCACGCCGAGAAGCTCGGCTACGAGCGCTTCTGGGTCGCCGAGCACCACGGCATGCCGGGGATCACGTCCTCCGCGCCGGCGGTGCTGCTCAGCGCCGTGGGTGCCGCGACGTCCACCATCCGGATCGGCTCCGGCGGCGTCATGCTCCCGAACCACGCGCCGCTCGTCATCGCCGAGCAGTTCGGCACGCTCCGCGCGCTCTACGGCGACCGGGTCGACCTCGGCCTCGGGCGTGCCCCGGGCACCGACGGCGCGACCGCGATGGCGCTGCGCCGGACCGACCGGCTCGACGTCGACGACTTCCCCGACCGGCTGGCCGACCTGATCGGCTTCTTCACCGGGATGGACCCCGCGAACCCCCTCGCCAGGATCCAAGCGGTGCCGGGCTACGGCGACGTGCCGGAGTTCTGGCTGCTCGGGTCCTCCGGGTACAGCGCGCAGGTCGCCGGTGCCCTCGGTGTCTCGTTCGCCTTCGCGCACCACTTCGCGTCGGACAACACCGAGGCCGCGCTCGCGCTCTACCGTGACTCCTTCCGGCCGTCGCGCTTCCGACAGACCCCGAACGCGCTGATCGGCGTGCAGGTCGTCACCGACGAGGACCCCGCCGTGATCGACGAGCAGAGTGCCCCGGGCATGATCTCGTTCATCCGGATGCGGCAGGGCGCGAAGCCCGAGCCGGTGTCCATGGAGGAGGCCCGCGCGTACGAGTTCAGCGACCTCGAGCGGCGGTTCATCCAGGCACGGACCGAGCGTCAGGCGTACGGCACCGCGGACGAGGTCGCGGCGAAGATCAACGCCCTCGTGGCGTCGACCGGGGCGAACGGCGTGATCGTCGCTCCTGGCGCGGCGCAGGCGCGGTACCGGCACCAGGCGCTCGACGTGGTGGCGGGGCTGCACGCGGAGGGGCGGCTCGTGGCTGCGGGGGAGGGCGCCGCGGTCTGACGCGCCCGCGGGCGCTTGCCCGCGGCCACTTCGTGAGCAGGAATGGTCGGGTCGCCGCACGCCACCCGACCATTTCTGCTCACGAACGCGCGAGCGCCCCCGGCCGACACCCCACGCAAGGCAGAAGGCCCTGGTTCCGGAGAACCAGGGCCTTCTTCGTACTGTCTCAACACAGTGTCGGGGTGACAGGATTTGAACCTGCGACCTCCTCGTCCCGAACGAGGCGCGCTACCAAGCTGCGCCACACCCCGCGGTGTGGTCACTCCGTACCGGAGCAACCCCAGAAGTCTATCCGATGATCGGGGGTGGTCGTGACCATCCGGCGAACTCCCGGGCGCGTCGTGTTCAGTCCGTGCGGGCGGTCAGGGTGACCACGACGGCCTCGGGTCGGCAGGCGAAGCGGACCGGCGCGTAGATCGACGTGCCCAGGCCCGCAGAGACCTCGAGCCACGACCAGTGCCCACGGTGCTGCCACTTGTGCAGCCCGCTGACGTACCGACGCGGCAGGTCGCAGTTCGTGACGAGGGCACCCACGCCGGGGACCTGGACCTGTCCGCCGTGGGTGTGCCCGGCGAAGATGACGTCGGCGCCCTGGGTGACGAAGGCGTCGAGCACCCGGCGGTACGGCGCGTGGGTGATGCCGAGGGCGACGGGGGAGGGGCCGTCCTCGTCCTCCGACCAGGGCACGTCGCCGCGCATCTCGTCGACGTTGGTCGGCAGCAGGTCGAGCCGGTCCCAGTCGCGGTGGGCGTCCGACGTCCCGAAGAGCTCGAACCGCGACCCGCGGAGTTCGATGGCGTGTGCCTGGTCGTTCACGTCCAGCCAGCCGAGGGACTCGAAGAACGCCGTCTGCCGGTCGATGTCGAGCTCGACCGGACGGGTGCCGTGCTTGTGGGTGCTCGGACCGCCGAAGTACTTGAGCGGGTTGCGCGGCGTCGGCCCGTAGAAGTCGTTCGACCCGTACGCGAACGCCCCGGGGACGCCGCGGAACGGCTCGAGCGCGTACTCCACCGCAGCGTTGGCCGTGGGGTGCCCGAGGTTGTCGCCGGTGTTGACGATGAAGTCGGGCTCGACGAGGCTCAGGTCACGCAGCCACTGCTGCTTGTCGGCCTGCCACGGCGCCATGTGGATGTCGGACAGGTGCAGCACGGTGACGTCGCGCGACCCCGGCGGGAGCACCGGGATGGTCTCCCACCGGATGCCGAACCGACGTCGCTCGACGAGCGTGCCCCAGGCCGCCGACGCGGCACCGAAGGCCGCGCCGGCTGCGATGACCCCCAGCGCAGCGCGACCGCGACTCACTTGCAGTCCTTGGGAGCCTTGCCGTTCTTGTCGCCGTAGAGGGTCAGCGTCACCGCGGAGTCCTTGCTCGCCGCGGCGTGCACGCCCGGGTCGACCGAGGCCACACGGCACGTCTTGCCGGCGCCGCCCTTGACGTACGAGTCGGAGATGCTCACGTTCGAGAACCCGAGCTCGTTGAGCTTCGATCGCGCCGTGTCCAGCGTTGCTCCCGCGATCGCGGGCATGACGATCTGCGAGCCGTCGGAGGTGTAGACGGTGACGCTCGAACCGCTCGAGAGCAGCGAGTTGGCCGACGGCGAGGTCGACGAGACGGTGCCGGCCTTCGCGGAGCCCGGCTGCGCGCCGCCGTCCACGTAGGTGAACCCGGCGCCGGCGATCGCGGCCTTCGCGTCGGCAGCGGTCTTGCCGGTCACGTCCGGGACGGCCTTCGCGTTGCCGCGCAGGGCCGAGGACGACGGGTCCGTGAAGGCACCGGCCGGGTACAGCGCGTTCATCGGGGTCTGCGCCTGCCGCCAGACGTCCGCACGGGCGCTCGCGTACGTGCCGCTGACACCGTTGCCGTAGTGACGGAGGTTGTTCTTGCCACCGTCGGTGTTGCCCTGCCAGTAGGCCGTGGCGACGCGGGTGCTCGACCCGACGAGCCAGATCTGGTCGGCGTCGTCGGTGGTGCCCGTCTTGCCGAACAGCTGGGTGCCGTCGTAGGTCTGGGCGCCGACCGCGGTACCGCCGGAGATCGTGCCCTTCATCGCGTAGACCGCGGTCTGCGCGACGGAGGGGTCGAGGACCTGCTTGCAGGCCTTCGGCTGGCCGCCGAGGCTCTTGCCCTCGGCGTTGGTGACGTTGTCGATCGCGATGGGCTCGCAGAAGGTGCCGTTGTTGGCGACGCCGGCGTACGCGGCGGCCATCGTCAGCGGCGCGATGTTGTTCGTGCCGAGGATGGACGACGGGTACGAGTTGAGCTCGGTCTTGTCGTCACCGGAGTGCACGCCGAGGTCCTGCGCGGTCTGCTTGATGTCGCAGAGGTCGAGCTTGGCGGCCATCGAGGCGAACGCTGCGTTCACCGACAGGGCGGTCGCACGGGCGACGGTGTAGTTGCCGTTCTCACCCGCGGAGTCGTTCTTCGGCGCCCAGTTCGTGTAGCTCGGTTCGCCACAGTGCTGCCAGACGGCGGTGTTGTGCGGCGTCCCGTTCACGGTCTCGTTGAGGCCGTGGCCGGCCTTGAGCCACTGCAGCAGCGTGAAGAGCTTGTAGGTCGACCCGACCTGGAAGCCGATGCCGCCGCCGTACTTCTTGTCGACGCTGTAGTTGATCGACGTCGACGTCGGCGGGGACTGCAGCGACTGGTCGTAGTCCTTGTTCTGCGCCATCGTCAGGATGCGACCCGTGCCGACCTCGACCGAGTCGAGCGCTGCGCCGAGCTTGAAGTTCGTCTCGGCCTTGTTGTCGTAGGTGTTGAGCACCTGCTTCTGCTGCGCGTTGGCGTCGATGTCGAGCGTCGTCTGGATCTTGTAGCCGCCGTTGCGCCAGGCGGCGTCGCGCTCCTTCTGGGTGGCGCCGAGCTGCGACATCTCCTTGACGACCTGCACGGCGTAGTCGCAGAAGAACTGCGAGCCGTCGCCGACCGAGGCCTTGCAGCCCTGGGACGGCTGCGTCAGGTGGACGTAGTCCTTCGGGTTCGACTTGACGGCTTCGTCGTACTCGGCCTTCGTCAGGTGCTTCTGCGCGTACATCGACTTGAGGATGACGTTGCGGCGAGCGACGTTGGCGTCGTAGTACTTCGGGTTCGACAGGTTGCGCGTGTTCGGCGACTGCACGATCGCGAGGATCGAGGCGGCCTCGGCCGGGGTCAGGTCGGTCGCGCTCTTGTTGTAGTAGTGCTGCGCGGCGGCCTGCACGCCGTAGGTCTGGTCGCCGAAGTACGCGATGTTGAGGTACCCGGTGAGGATCTCCTTGTGGGTGTACTTCTTCGCGAGCCCGATGGCGAGCTTCATCTCCTCGAGCTTGCGGGGGATGGTCTGCTCGACCGCGTCGTTGTACGCCTTGAGACGCTCTTCCGGAGTGGTGAGCTCGAGCGCCTGGTTCATCTTGATGTTGCGGACGAGCTGCATGGTCAGCGTCGACCCACCGCCCGACTCGCCGAGGCCGCCCGCGAGGGAGCCGACGCCCGCACGGACGAGCGAGGTCATGTCGACGCCGCCGTGGTCGTAGAAGCGCTTGTCCTCGCCGTCGATCGCCGCGTTCTTCAGCTGGTCGCTGATCTGGTCGAACTTCAGCTCCTGACGGTTCTGGTCGTAGACCGTCGCGAAGTGCACGCTCTTGCCGCCCTGGTACGCGTACAGCTCGTTGCGCTGCGGGAGGTCACCGATCTCGATGTACTCCGGCAGGGACTCGAACACGCCGATCGTCGACGTCGTCGTGACACCGGCGACCGCGATGGCCGGGGTGACACCGATCGTGACGAGCAGACCGGCGAGCACGCTGAAACCGACGAAACCGACGAAGGCGCCGACTGCAGAGACGGGCTTGGTCCGCGAGGCAGACGTCTTCTGGGCAGACATAGAATGCAGCCTAAACGACACCGCCGACTGAAAGGCTGGCAAGGATCTCCATGACTCGCTGGGAATACCTCACGACCCCGTTGATCATCCACAACACCACCGCCATCCTCAACAACTTCGGTGACGAGGGGTGGGAACTCGTCCAGGTCGTCACCGGCCCCGAGGGCGGACTCGTCGCCTACCTGAAGCGCCCGAAGGCCGACGCATGACCGTCGCGGACCGGCTCGCCGAGCTCGGGCTGACCCTGCCGGCGGTCGCGGCCCCCGTCGCGGCCTACGTGCCCGCCGTCGTCACCGGCCGGTACGTCTACACGGCCGGTCAGCTGCCGTTCGTGGACGGTTCGCTGCCGGTCACCGGCAAGGTGGGCGGCGCGGTCGACGCCGAGACCGCCACCGCCCAGGCGCGGGTGGCGGCACTCAACGCCCTCGCCGCCGTCGAGTCGGTCGCCGGTTCGCTCGAACGGGTCGCCCGGATCGTCAAGGTCACGGTGTTCGTCGCGTCCGACGCGTCCTTCACCGGGCAGCCGGGTGTCGCGAACGGCGCGTCGACGCTCGTCGGCGACGTGTTCGGCGACGCCGGCGTCCACGCGCGGAGCGCGGTGGGCGTCGCCGTGCTCCCGCTGGACGCGCCGGTCGAGGTGGAGCTGGTGGTGGAGCTCACCGACTGACGGACCGTCAGCAGCGCACGTCACGCGAGCCGCGCCTCCAGTCCGATCGGACAGGAGGCGCGGCTCGCGTCGTTCCTGCTACATGAGTTCCGAGATGGTCGCCATGATCGTCGGGTCCGCCAACGTGGTCGTGTCGCCGATGCGACGGCCCTCGGCCGCGTCGCGGAGCAGGCGACGCATGATCTTGCCGGAGCGTGTCTTCGGCAGCTCGGGCACGATCACCACCTGCCGGGGCTTCGCGATGGCGCCGATCCGCTTGCCCACCCAGTTCCGGAGCTCCGCGGCGGCCGACTCGCGGTCGACGTCGGCCGCCGCTTCCGACGTGAGGATGACGTAGGCGACGACCGCCTGCCCGGTCGTCTCGTCGGCGGCACCGACGACCGCGGCCTCGGCCACGCCCTCGTGCCCGACGAGGGCCGACTCGATCTCGGCCGTCGAGAGGCGGTGTCCCGACACGTTCATGACGTCGTCGACCCGACCCTGGATCCAGATGTCGCCCTGGCCGTCGAGCCGGGCGCCGTCGCCCGCGAAGTACCGACCGGGGAAGCGTGACCAGTAGGTCTCGACGAAGCGGTCCGGGTCACCCCAGATGCCGCGCGCCATCGACGGCCACGGCTCGGTGATGGTGAGGTAGCCGCTCTCGCCGGGGTCGGCGCGGTGGCCGTCGTCGTCGACGATCTCGGCGACGATGCCGGGCAGCGGTGTCTGGGCGGCACCGGGCTTGAGCTTCGTGACGCCGGGGAGCGCGGAGATCATGATGGCGCCGGTCTCGGTCTGCCACCACGTGTCGACGATGGGCGTGCGGTCGTGGCCGATGACCTGGCGGTACCAGTTCCACGCCTCGGGGTTGATCGGTTCGCCGACGCTGCCGAGCAGGCGGAGGGTCTCGAGGCTGCGGGACTCCGGGACCGCGCGGCCGGCCTTCATCGCAGCGCGGACCGCGGTCGGCGCGGTGTAGAGGACCGTGACGCCGTACGCGTCGACGATGTCCCACCAGCGGCCGGGCTTCGGCTCGTCCGGGGTGCCCTCGTAGAGCACCTGCGTGACGCCGTTCGCGAGGGGACCGTAGACGACGTAGGAGTGCCCGGTGATCCAGCCGATGTCGGCGGTGCACCAGTAGACGTCCTTCTCCGGGTGCATGTCGAACACGTTCTTGTGCGTGTACGCCGCCTGGGTCAGGTACCCGCCGGAGGTGTGCACGATGCCCTTCGGCTTCCCGGTCGTGCCCGAGGTGTAGAGGATGAAGAGGGGCGTCTCCGCGGGGAAGGCCTGCGCCTCGTGGGTGGGGTCCGCCTTCGCCAGTTCGTCGTGCCACCAGAGGTCACGCTCGTTCCAGGCGATGTCGTTGCCGCCGCGCTTGACGACGAGGACGTGCTCGACGCTGTCGGTGCCCTCGCCCTCGAGTGCCTCGTCGACCGCGGGCTTGAGCGCGGAGACCGCGCCACGGCGCCAGCCGCCGTCGGCCGTGACGACGAGCTTCGCGCCGGCGTCCTCGATGCGGGCGCGGAGGCTCTCGGCGCTGAAGCCACCGAACACGACCGAGTGCACGGCGCCGATGCGGGCGACGGCGAGCATCGTGACGACGGCCTCGGGGATGAGGGGGAGGTAGACGACGACGCGGTCGCCCTGCCCGACGCCGAGGTCGGTGAGCATGTTCGCGGCGCGCTGCACGTCGGCGGTCAGCTCGGCGTAGGTGATGCGTCGGGTGTCCCCGGGAGCGCCCTCGAAGTGGATCGCCACCCGGTCGCCGTTGCCCGCGCGGACGTGCCGGTCGAGGCAGTTCTCGGCGACGTTGAGCGTGCCGTCGGCGAACCACTTCGCGAACGGGGCTCCGGACCAGTCGAGGTTCTGGGTGAACGGCGTCCGCCAGTCGAGGAGCGCGCGGGACTGGTCCGCCCAGAACGCCTCGCGGTCGGCGGAGGCGGCCTCGTGCAGGTCCTCGTGCGCGACGGCGTCGGCGACGAACTCCGGCGACGGGGGGAACGTGGCGTCTCGGCCGGCGTCCGGGGTGTCCGGGCTGCCGGGGGCTCCGTCGTTGCGGGGGTCGGTCTGGGTCGGAGCGGACATCGATGTCCTTTCGCGTCGTTGCGGCAGGGGTGCAGTCGGAGACTACCCCTCGGCATGGGCGCGGGTCGGCGGGGGCGCGTGCGGCCGTGGCGGTCCTGTTCGCTCTGGGCGTGCACCGCGGCACGCCCAGAAGTCCATCCGGGGGTTGCTTCCGGAGGCCGATCATGGGGTACAGTAGTTCCCGCTGGACTCGTTTCCGGCGGCAACGGTTCGGATTCCCCCCAATCCACCGATGTCAAGGCGGCACCTGTTCCCCCCAACCGGTGCCGCCTCTTCTCGTTTCCGGGCCGGTTCGTGCCACGGTCGACCGCGCTCGGGGTCGGCGACACGCGTCGATCCGCGCGGGCATGCCGAAGCGTGGACAGACCTGTCCATGCTCCTGCATGGAACGGCGCATCGGTTTCTTCGACACGTGTTGCACAACCGGACTCGGCCCCGCTCGGTGGGCCGTGGCGTGCGGGTGTTCCGACGCAGGGACACCGAGTGGGGTACGGCATTGCGTGCCGGGGTACAAAACGGTCCGTTGCTCGCCGAGCGGGCAGCTCTCCACAGGAGGTGGAGCGGACCTCCGAGCGGCGACGGCCGTTCCCTACTCTCTGGTCGCATGCACCGACACCGTGCCGACGCCCCGTTCCTGCCCGGCGCCACGCGACCGATCCGGAGTCGGGACGTCGTCGCCGCCGAGTTCGAGGAGCTCGCCGCGCTCGTCGGCGACGCGGGCGTCACCGACGTCCTCGTGGTCGGCGGCCGCGGGACGTGGGTCGACCGGGGGCGCGGGCTCGAACGAGCCGGACCCGAGCTGCCCGAACGGCGGGTGCGGGAACTCGCGACCGAACTCGTGGCACGGGGCGGGCGGCACGTCGACGAGACCACGCCCTGCGTCGACGTACGCCACGGCGACGGCATCCGCGTGCACGTCGTGCTCGCACCCGTCTCCGTCGGCGGGACCGCGGTCTCGATCCGACTGCCCGCGCCGACCCGGCCGACCCTGCAGTCGCTCGAGGCGCTCGGAGCGTTCGCGCGCGTCCCTCGGTCGGTCCTCGAGCGAGCGGTCGACGAGCGCCGCAACGTGCTCGTCACCGGCGCGACCGGGAGCGGCAAGACCACCATGCTCGCCGCGATGCTGGCGGCCGTCCCGCCCGACGAGCGGATCGTCACCGTCGAGGACGTCGCCGAACTCCGGATCGACCACCCGCACGTCGTCACGCTCGAGGCCCGGCAGGCGAACGCCGAGGGCGCCGGCGCGCTCGGCCTCGACCGGCTCGTCCGCGAAGCGCTCCGCATGCGACCCGACCGCATCGTCGTCGGGGAGTGCCGGGGCGCCGAGGTCCGCGAGCTCCTCTCCGCCCTGAACACCGGGCACGACGGGGGAGCGGGGACGGTGCACGCCAACGGGATCGCCGACGTGGCGGCACGGCTCGAGGCACTCGGTGCGCTCGCCGGGCTCGGGCCGGAGGCGCTCGCCCGGCAGGCGGTCAGTGCGCTCGACCTGGTGGTGCACGTCGAGCGGCACGCCGGTCGGCGGCGGCTGGGCGCGGTGGGTGCGTTCCGCGTCGGTCCGGACGGGAGGCTCGTGGTCCGTCCGGTGGACCGGTCGCGGTGAGACGGTCGGTGCGCCCACGGCGCGCGGCGCTCGACCCAGCGGCGGCGGCCCGGACGCTGGACCGGGTCGCGACGCTCGTCGCCGCCGGCGTCCCGCCCACCCGGGCGTGGGCACTGGTGGGCGGCTTCCCGCAGGACGCCGGCCCCGCGTGGCAGGACGTCGCCGCCGTGCTCCGCGTCGCCGAACACACCGGGGCGCCGTCGGCGGGCACCGTCCGCGCACTCGCCGGAGCGCTCCGGCGGTCGGCGGCATCGGACCGCGCCGTCCTCGTGGCACTCGCCGGTCCGCGCGCGAGCGCCCGGGTGGTGCTCGCGCTGCCGCTGCTCGGGCTCGCGCTCGGGTCGACCTGGGGATCGGGTGCCGTCCAGGTACTCGTGGCGTCGCCGGTCGGCTGGGCCTGCGTCGTCCTCTCCACCGCGCTGGTCCTGCTGGGGCGGGCGTGGACCGCGCGCCTCGTCCGTGCGGCGACGCCCGACGGGCACCTGCCGGGCGTGCTGCTCGACGCGTGGGCGGTCGCGGTGTCGGGTGGTGGGTCGTGGGCGGACGGGGGAGCGGCCGTGCGGACCGCTTTCGCCGACCGACCGTGCCGTGCCGCGGACGGCGAACACCTCCGGGAGGTCCTCGCACTCGCGCAGCGTGCCGGGGTCCCGGCGGCGTCGCTCCTCCGCGCGGCTGCCGAGGACGTCCGCGACGACGTCGCCGCCGCGGGCCTCGCCGCCGCGGAACAGCTCGCGGTCCGACTCGTCCTGCCGCTCGGGGTGTGCGTGCTCCCCGCGTTCGTCCTCGTCGGGGTCGTCCCGGTGGTGGTCGGGGTCCTCTCCTCCACCGTCGTCGACGTCGGCTGATCCTCCACAGATCCGGTGACCGGTCCCGTGTCGAGGGCCGCCCGCGGCGAGGCTGGTCGCATCGCATCGCATCGCATCGCATCGCACCGCACCGCATCAGGAAGGACAGTCACATGACCGACTCACCCAGCACGCACCGCCAGCACCTCGGCGCCCGACTCCGGCGACGACTCGACGACGACCGGGGATCGGCGACGGCCGAGTACGCGGTCGTGATCCTCGCCGCCGTCGCGTTCGCCGGGGTCCTCGTCGCCGTGATGCGCTCCGGAGAAGTGCAGAGCATCCTCACGGAACTCGTCCGTGGTGCCCTGTCCCTCTGACCCGTACGCGGCTGACCCGCGCCCGGCGGCGGACGGGGAGCGCGGCACCGTGAGCGTCGAGTTCGCGGTCGTGCTCCCCGTCGTGGCCCTCGTCCTGACCTCGCTCGTCGCCGCGGTGCTCGTCGTCGACGGCCTCGGACGCCTCCAGCTCGCGGCGGCCACGGCGGCACGAGCGTTCGGTCGCGGGGACGACGACGCCGGGCGCGCCGCACTCGAGCACCTCGCACCCGGGGCCGGCATGACGGTGCACCGCGACGGTGGTGTCGTCTGCGTCCGGGCAGCACGAGGGGCCGCGGGGCCGTTCGACGCCGTCCCGCTCCGTGCCACCGGCTGCGCTGCGGAGGACGGACGGTGAACGAGCGCGGGTCCGCCACGGTCCTCCTCTCGGCGGTGGTCGGCATCGTCCTCGTCGTCCTGACGGCGGCGCTCGCCGGAGCCGGACTGCGCGTGGCCACGATCCGCGCCCAGGCCGCTGCCGACGCCTCGGCGCTCGCCGCCGCGGCGGCCCTCGTCGGGCTCGTCCCGGGCGAACCCTGCTCCGTCGCGACGCGCGTGGCGGCGCGGAACCAGGCAGCCGTCGACACCTGCGGGACGGCTGCCTCCGCCGCCCGGGTCCGGGTCGTCGTCGGCGGCGGACCGTTCGCCGTGGGCGCAGTCGCAGTCGCCGGTCCGGCGGACGACCAGCCCGAACACTATGTGTATGGTGTGCCTGTCGGCCCCCGGTCATCGGTGCCCCGGTCGACCCGGACGCGCTCGTCGTCCAGGGCCGACGCGCACCATCGATCAAGGAGACACGTGCCAGGCACGAAGAAGCTCGTCATCGTCGAGAGCCCCGCGAAGGCCAAGACGATCGCGCAATACCTCGGTGACGGATACGAGGTCCAGGCGTCCGTCGGACACATCCGGGACCTCGTCGAGCCCAAGAACCTGCCGGCGGAGCTCAAGAAGGGCTCGCTCGGCAAGTTCTCGGTGGACGTCGACAACGGCTTCGAGCCCTACTACGTCGTCTCGGACGCGAAGAAGAAGACCGTCTCCGAGCTGAAGCGTGCGCTCAAGGAAGCCGACGAGCTCTACCTCGCAACTGATGAGGACCGCGAAGGCGAGGCCATCGCGTGGCACCTGCTGCAGGTCCTCAAGCCCAAGGTGCCGGTCAAGCGCATGGTCTTCCACGAGATCACGAAGGAGGCGATCCAGCGCGCGCAGGAAGCCACCCGTGAGCTCGACACCGCGCTCGTCGACGCGCAGGAGACCCGCCGCATCCTCGACCGTCTCTACGGGTACGAGGTCTCGCCCGTGCTGTGGCGCAAGATCGGTCCGGGGCTCTCGGCCGGTCGCGTGCAGTCCGCTGCCACACGTCTCGTCGTCGACCGTGAGCGCGAACGCCTCGCGTTCGTGTCCGCCAACTACTGGGACCTCAGCGCGCGCTTCGAGAAGGAGGGCGACGCCGCCTTCACCGCTCGACTCGCGCGGGTCCAGGGGACCCGGGTCGCCTCCGGTCGTGACTTCGACGACCGCGGTGCCCTGAAGGGCGAGGCCGTCCGCCTCGACGAAGCCGCCGCGGCCGCGCTCACCACCGTGCTCGAGCGTGCCGGTGACGCCACCGTCCGCAGCGTCGAGTCGAAGCCCTACACGCGCCGCCCGGCAGCGCCGTTCACGACGTCGACCATGCAGCAGGAAGCGGCGCGCAAGCTCCGCCTCTCGCCGCGGCAGACCGCCCGTGCGGCGCAGACGCTGTACGAGAACGGCTACATCACCTACATCCGTACGGACTCGGTCAACCTGTCGAAGCAGGCGCTCGACGCCGCTCGCAAGCAGGCAGCGGACCTCTACGGCGCCGCGACCGTGCCGGACAAGCCGCGCGTCTACGCGAGCAAGAGCAAGAACGCGCAGGAAGCGCACGAGGCGATCCGCCCCGCCGGCGACACGTTCCGCACCCCGTCGCAGCTCGAGGGGACGCTGACCGGTGTCGAGTGGCGCCTCTACGACCTCATCTGGAAGCGCACCATCGCGTCGCAGATGGCGGACGCCAAGGGCTCCACTGCGTCGATCGTGCTCGGCATCTCCTCCGGGGAGTCCGTCGAGGGCATCCCGGCCACGGCGAACGGCACCGACGCCGAGTTCACGGCGTCCGGCACGGTCATCACCTTCCGCGGGTTCCTCAACGCCTACGAAGAGGGCAAGGACGAGGACCGCCACGAGTCCTCGGACCGCTCGGGCAACGACGTGGCGCTGCCGGACGTCAAGGAAGGCGAGCACCTCGCCGTCGACGACGTCGTCGCGAAGGGGCACGACACGACCCCTCCGCCGCGCTACACCGAGGCGAGCCTCATCAAGACGCTCGAAGACCTCGACATCGGTCGCCCGTCGACCTTCCCGACGATCAGTCCGACGATCATCGACCGCGGCTACGTGTCGCTGCGCGGGACCCAGCTCGTGCCGAACTGGATCGCGTTCAGCGTGGTCCGGCTGCTCGAGGAGTACTTCGGTGACCTCGTGCAGTACCAGTTCACGGCCGACATGGAAGCCGACCTCGACCGGATCGCGAACGGCGACGCCGACCGGGTCGACTGGCTCAAGGAGTTCTACTTCGGTGGTGGCGACCAGCGCGGGCTCCGCACGGTCATCGACAACCTCGGCGAGATCGATGCGCGCGAGATCAACTCCGTCGAACTGGCGCCGGGGCTGACCCTCCGCATCGGTCGCTACGGCCCCTACATCGAGGTGCCGAGCGACGACCCCGAGAAGCCCCGTCGCGTCAACGTGCCCGAGGACCTCGCTCCCGACGAGCTCACCGCCGAGAAGGCCCGCGAGCTCGTGGACGCCCCGGTGCTCGGTGACCGCGTCGTCGGCATCAACCCCGAGACCGGAAAAGAGGTCCTCGCGAAGGACGGCCGGTTCGGTCCGTACGTGACCGAGCGCACCCCGGAGCCGGAACCCGCGGTCGACGCCGCGACGGGCGAGGTGCTCGACGCGCAGGCCACGCCGGCCGCCGCCGAGGCGGAGCCCGCAGCGAAGACCACCGCGAAGGGTGCCGCGAAGAAGGCACCGGCGAAGAAGACCACGAAGAAGCCCGCGGCGCCCAAGGAGCGCACGGCGTCCCTCTTCAAGTCGATGGACCCGCAGACGGTCGACCTCGAGACGGCGCTGAAGCTGCTCGACCTGCCGCGGGTCGTCGGCAAGGACCCCGAGTCCGGCGACGACATCACCGCGCAGAACGGCCGCTACGGTCCGTACCTCAAGAAGGGCACGGACACCCGGACCCTGCCGGGCGAGGACGCGATCTTCGACATCGACCTCCCCGGTGCGCTCGAGCTCTTCGCCCAGCCCAAGTACGGCGGCCGCAGCTCGGCGAGCGCAGCGCTCAAGGAGTTCGACGCCGACCCGGTGTCCGGCAAGCCGATCAAGATGAAGGACGGCCGGTTCGGTCCGTACGTGACGGACGGCGAGACCAACGCGACGATCCCGCGCGGCGAGGACGTCGAGGCCGTCGACCACGCCCGCGCCGTGCAGCTCATCGCGGACAAGCGCGCCAAGGGACCGGTGAAGAAGAAGGCACCGGCGCGGAAGCCGGCGGCCAAGAAGAAGTGACCGGCCGGTTCATCACGCTCGAGGGCGGTGACGGTGCGGGCAAGACGACGCAGGCGGAGCTGCTGACCGCCTGGCTCGAGGAGCACGGCCGGACCGTGGTGCGCACCCGTGAACCGGGCGGCACCGACCTCGGCACGCGGATCCGCGAGATCGTCCTGCACGAGCGCGGCCACGTCGCGCCACGAGCCGAGGCCCTGCTCTACGCGGCCGATCGCGCGCACCACGTCGAGACCCTCGTCCGCCCCGCCATCGCTCGCGGCGACGTGGTGCTGCAGGACCGGTACATCGACTCCTCGGTGGCGTACCAGGGGGTCGCGCGCGGCCTCGGCGCCGAGCACATCCGTTCGGTGTCGGACTGGGCGTCGGACGGGCTCACGCCGGACCGCACGATCCTGCTCGACCTCGACGTCACCGTCGGGCGTGCGCGGGTGGCCGCGGCGCGCGGCGACACCTTCGACCGACTCGAGTCCGAGGCCGAGACGTTCCACGAGACGGTCCGCCAGGCGTTCCTCGACATGGCCGCCGCCGAGCCCGAGCGCTTCCTCGTCGTGGACGCGTCCGCCCCGGCCACGGACGTCCAGCGCGCGATCCGTGCCGCGGTCGCTCCACTGGTCGGGATCGTCGAGGGATGACGGTGGCGGCTGGCAGGATGATCCCGTGAGCGTGTGGGACGGCCTGACAGGGCAAGAGGAAGCGGTCGCGTCGCTCCGCAACGCGGCCGAGTCGCCCGACGGCACCGGTGGCATGACGCACTCGTGGCTGATCACCGGGCCTCCCGGCTCCGGCCGGTCGAACGTCGCGTCCGCCTTCGCCGCCGCACTCGTCGGGAACGGTCCGGACGACGACCACACGCTCCAGCAGATCACCGCGAAGACCCACCCGGACGTCTCGGTCCTGACCACGCAGCGGGTCATCATCACCATCGACGAGATCCGGCAGCTCGTCACGTCGTCGCACTACTCGCCCTCCGTCGGCCGGTACCGCGTGGTGATCATCGAGGACGCGGACCGCATGACGGAACGCACGTCGAACCTGCTCCTCAAGGCGCTCGAGGAACCGCCGGAGCGCACCGTGTGGATCCTCTGCGCCCCGAGCGAGGCCGACCTGCTGCCGACGATCCGGTCGCGCGTGCGGTCGGTCCGCCTCCGCGTGCCGGGCATCGAGTCCGTCGCAGACCTGCTCGTCGCCCGGACCGGTGTGGACCGCGTCCTCGCGATGGACGCCGCACGCCAGGCGCAGAGCCACATCGGCATGGCACAGCGTCTCGCCACCAGCGAGGACGCCCGCGACCGTCGACGCCGCACGCTCAGCACGGTGCTCGGCGTCCGGACCGTCGGCGACGCCGTGATGGCCGCCGCCGACCTGCTCGCCGTCGCCGACGAGGACGCCAAGGCGATCACGCAGCAGTGCGACGCCGAGGAACGTGACGCCGCGATGCGCTCGCTCGGGATCGAGCCCGGCGGCACGATCCCGCCGGCACTCCGTTCGCAGCTGCGCCTGCTCGAGGAAGACCAGAAGCGTCGGGCGACGCGGAGCCTCCGGGACGGGCTGGACCGGATCCTCGTTGATGTTTCGTCGCTGTACCGTGACCTGTTGCTGCTCGGGCTCGGGGCGCCGGCGGAACCGGTGAACCTCGCGATGCGGGAACAGCTCGACCACGCACTGCAGTCGGTGCCCCCGGCCGCTGCGCTCGAGGTGCTCGACGCCATCGCGCTCGCTCGGCAGCGCATCGCCGCGAACGTGGCGGCGCTCCTCGCGCTCGAGGCGCTGCTCGTCACCATCGCCCGCGCGCGCCGCTGACCCGCGCCCTGGGCGGGACCACCTGCCCGAGGTGCGACGCAGGACGCGCTCGCACCGCGCCTCCAGGCCGTCCGGAACCGCACCCTGTGACGTTCCCCATCCGCCCGCGCCCCCGCGCATGGGACAATCACCGCATGTCCGACGCAGAACCCGGCCTGCGCGAGCGGAAGCGCCGCGCCACCCGACTCGCGATCCAGCAGGCCGCGCTCCGCATCGCGATCGAGGAGGGGCTCGCGGCGGTGACGGTCGACGAGATCTCGCGGCGTGCGGACGTGTCGCCGCGGACGTTCTTCAACTACTTCCCGAACAAGGAAGGCGCGATCCTCGGCGACGATCCCACGCTGCCGGACGACGACACCCTCGCGGACTTCGTAGCCGGTGGACCGACGGGGGACCTGCTCGCCGACCTCGGGGCGTTGCTCGTGCACTCGACGCGCGAACTCATCGAGGAGCGTGGGCTGATCGAGGAGCGGCAGCAGGTGCTCCGCGCCGCGCCGGAGCTCTTCAGTCGGCGGATGGAGTCGATGAAGGAGTTCCAGGCGGCGATCGAGGGGGCCATCGTGGCGCGCTTCGCGGCGGCCGCGGACGGAGCTCCGGACGCCTCCGGCGAGCCCCCGGAGCGGCGTCGTCGGGCGCGGCTGGCATCGCTCGTGGCGCTGGCTGCGCTGCGGCACGCGTGGTGGGAGTGGTCGGACGCGGGGTCGGACACCCACCTCGTCGACGAGCTCGAACGGTCCTTCGCCGACCTCGACGCGCTCGTTTCGCGTTCGCTCGTCTGAACCTGTATAGTCGTGTCCCGTGCCGCTCCGGCAACGGAGCGTCCGCCGCCTTAGCTCAGTCGGCAGAGCGATTCACTCGTAATGAATAGGTCGTCGGTTCGATTCCGACAGGCGGCTCCGAGAAGCCCCGGTCAGACATTGTCTGACCGGGGCTTTCTGCTTCCCGACCCGGGCGCCGGGCCCGAGCCGGGCGCCGGGCGCCGGGCGCCGGGCCCGAGCCGGGCCGGGTGCCTGCGCGCCCGGCCCGACCCGGCCTCAGGGCAGGTAGTACGTCGGGTTCGGCAGCTTCACACTCCGGTCCGCCGACCCACCGAGCAGGTCGCTGTACTGGTCGCCGAAGTTCGCCACCACGTCGTACCGCCCACCCGAGCGCGACTCGATGTGCGCACGGGTCTGCGACTTGTACTCGACGGTGGTGCACTTCGCCGTGGCGCAGGTGATGTACGACGGCTGCTGCGAGGCCCCGGCGCCCGTCCACTTCGTGTAGTACGTCTGCGTCCCGCGCTGCGTCGCCGCGAACTGCGGGTACCCGACCTTCTGCAGGTTCTCGATCGTGGCGGCCTTCTGGTCGTCGTTGCGCCCGGTGAGCCCGATGATCGTGCAGCCGGAGCGCTGGGCGATCGACACGAGCGAGGTCATCGACGGGGTGGCGGGGAAGCGCTCGTCCTGCACCCACTCGTCCTGGCGGGCGGGATCGAACACGAAGTGCATGTCGGCGACCTCCATGTCGTAGGTCCACAGGGTGGTGTCGTCGGCGTCGAGCACGATGGCGGGGTTGCGGTGGAGCTTCCGGCCGACGGCGCACTGGGCGGCGACGACGGGAGCCTGCTTCCGAACGATGGACCGCATCTCGCGGATGTACGGGGAGTCGGTGCGGTTGGCGAAGCCGGTGCCGGGGTCGCCGTAGTACGTCGCGATGGTCGACTTCACGGAGTCGATGTTCGGGATGCCCTCGCCGCTCTGGGTGGCGCCGGAGGAGCCGTCGGCGGCCATGGTGAAGTGCGTGCGGGGCGTCAGGCGCGGCTCGGACACGCCGGGCAGGTCGGCCGAGGGCAGGTAGTAGGTCGGGTTCGGCAGCTTCACGGAGCGGTCGGCGTACCCGCCCTGCAGGTCGCTCCACTGGTCACCGACGTTGAGCGTGATGTCGTAGCCGAGGTCCCGCTCGATGTGCTTCCGCGTGAGCGCCTTGTACTCGACGGTCGTGCACTTCGCCGTGGCGCAGGTGATGTACGACGGCTGCTGGGACGTCCCGACTCCGGTCCACTTCGTGAAGAAGCGGTCCTGGGTGAACGCGGTGTAGCCGACCTTCGACAGGTTCTGGACGGTGGCGGCCTTCTGGTCGTCGTTCCGACCGGTGAGTCCGAAGACCGTGAACCCGAGCGACTGCGCCCGGTTCACGAAGCCGACCATCGACGGCGTCGCGGGGAAGCGCTCGTCCTGCACCCACTCGTCCTGGCGGGCCGGGTCGAACACGAAGTGCATGTCCGCGACCTCCATGTCGTAGGTCCACAGCGTCGTGTCGTCGGCGTCGAGGACGATCGCGGGCTTCTCGCCGCGACGGACCGCGGCGTCGTGGATGCGCTGCAGCTGGGCGCTCTGCCGGTCGACGATGGAACGCATCTCGCGGATGTAGGGGGAGTCGGTGCGGTTCGCGAGTCCGGTGCCGGGGTCGCCGTAGTACGTCGCGATGGTCTTCTTGACCGAGTCGATGTTCGGGATGCCCTCGCCGCCCTGGCTCGCGCCGGAGGAGCCGTCGGCCGCCATCGTGAACTGCGTCCGGGGCTGCAGCCCCGCGTCGGCCGAGTGTCCTGGCGGTGCCCAGCCGTGTCCGGGCGATCCCCAGCCGTGCGCGGTCGCCGGGGTGACACCGACGAGGGTCGAGGTGATGACGATGGCCGCGCTCGTGGCGACGACGGACAGGACGGATCGGCGCATGGAGGACCTGATCGCTTTCTGCTGGGGGAGCGGCCGTCGGACGCGACCGCGGGACCCCCGTTCAGGGGGTGCAGCAGCACGCTAGCTGGCAATCACCAGTGCAGTCCATACCAAAGTGCTGCGGGCGGACCGCGGTGTGCCGACCGTGGCCCTTGGTAGACAGGTCCCATGACGGTTCGCTGGGGAGTCATCGGTACGGGCGGCATCGCACGGTCCTTCGTGGGCGACTGCACGGCCGCGGGGGTCGAGTTCGTCGCGGTCGGCAGCCGGACGCTCGCGAGCGCCGAGACGTTCGCGGCCGAGTTCGGGATCCCGCGGGCGCACGGCTCCTACGAGGACCTCGTCGCCGACGACGGCGTCGACGCCGTGTACGTCGCGACACCGCACTCGCGGCACGCGGCGGACGCACTGCTCGCCATCGAGGCCGGCAAGCACGTCCTCGTCGAGAAGGCCTTCACGATCACGGCGGACGAGGCCCGCCTGGTGGTCGACGCCGCCCGGCGCGCCGACGTCGCCGTCATGGAGGCGATGTGGACGCGCTTCCTCCCGCAGATGTCGATGATCCGCGAGCTCGTGGCCGAGGGCCGCATCGGGCGGGTCCGGCTCGTCGAGGCGACCCACCACCAGGCGCTGCCGTCCGACCCGGCACACCGGTTGAACGACCCGGCGCTCGGCGGTGGCGCGATGCTCGACCTCGGCATCTACCCGATCTCCTTCGCGGTCGACGTCCTCGGCGTCCCCACGTCGGTCGTCGCCGCGGGCACCCTGAGCGAGCAGGGCGTCGACACCCAGATGGGCCTGGTGCTGACGCACGAGGGCGGGACGCAGTCGATGCTCCACTTCGGGCTCGACCTCCGCAGTCCGAACACCGCCTCGGTCATCGGCGAGGACGGCCGCATCGACCTGGACTCGACGTGGTTCACACCGACGACCTGGCGGCTCCGCGACCGCGACGGGAACGTCGTCGAGGAGTTCGACGGGCGCGAGGAGCTCACCGGCTACGCGCACGAGGTGCGCGCGTTCGAGTCGATGGTCGAGTCCGGCACCCACGAGGGCGGCCCGATGGACCCCGAGGAGACGGTCGCGATCATGGCGCTCATGGACGAGGCCCGCCGACAGGTCGGCGTCCGGTACCCGGCCGACGGCTGACGCGACCGACCGACGGCTGACGTCCGGCAGGGCGCGGAACGTCCGGATCCGGAAAGTGGGCCTGGAGGCTCCTCCCGCAGTTCCGTAGGATCGTTCGCGATGTCCGACCAGCAGCCTTCACCGCGCGGCGTCGCGGATCGCCTCCGCGACGCGCGCACCGCCGTCCGCGCCTCGTTCGCCCGCCGCCCGGTGCCGTGGATCGCGGGTGGCCTCGCGACCGTGCTCGTGCTCGGGTCCGGCGGTGCCGTGGCCGTGGCGGCGGCGACGATGCCGACCCCGACGACCACGGCGGCCGCGACGGCGTCCGCCACCGCGTCGAGCAGCCCCGCACCGACGACGGCCGCCCCCACCCCGACCCCGACGCCGAGCGGCCGCGCGGTACCGGACGACGCCGCGGGCCCCTCCGCCCTCCGGACGTGCACGATCACGAACGCCGCCTCGGCGAGCGGCCTCGGCGCGTTCGAGGGGTACGTCATGAACGCGAAGACCGGCGAGGTGCTGTTCTCGCGCAACGGTGACGAGGCCGCACAGACCGGCAGCGTGATGAAGACCCTGACGACGGCGACCGCGCTGGCCGTCCTCGGCGGCGACCACCGCATCCCGACCACCGTGACGAAGGAGTCCGGCGGTGCGATCGCCCTCGTCGGCCACGGTGACGCCACGCTCTCGGCAGGCGGAGCGACGGTGTACCCGGGCGCCCCGACGCTCGCGCAGCTCGCCCAGCAGGTGAAGGCGAAGCTCGGCAACACCCCGGTGACGACGATCGTCACGGACGACACGTACTGGAACGACGCCGACGCCTGGGACCCCACCTGGCCGGTGAGCGAGCGGACGATCGGCTACCAGCCGAACGTCACGGCGCTCATGGTCGACGGCGACCGCGCGAACCCGGGTGCCCAGACGTCGCCGCGCTCCACCGACCCGGTCGGTCGCGCCGGGGACCTGTTCCGCACGGCCCTCGCGAACGCCGGGGTCGCCGGTGCGGGGAACGCGCAGATCGTCAAACGTGCCACGACCAGCACGGACACGATCGCCACGGTCTCCTCGCAGCCGGTGTCGACGCTCATCGGGCAGATGATCCCGAACTCGGACAACACCCTCGCCGAGATGCTCGCGCGGATCTCGTCGAAGGAGTCCGGCTCGGACGGCTCCGCAGCCTCGCTGACCGCCGTGTACCAGGCGGCCCTGAAGTCGTACGGCGTCGACCCGGCCGGCATCGTCATCAAGGACGGCTCGGGGGAGAGCGCCGCGAACGCCGTGTCGCCGAACTTCGTCGCGCACCTCATGGTGCAGGTCGCCGCCGGTGCGAAGGGCCTCGGGACGCTCGCGAACGCCCTGCCGGTGTCCGGGCAGTCCGGCACGCTGGCCAGTCGGTTCACCGGGGCGAACGCCGTCGCCCGGGGCAAGGTGCACGCGAAGACCGGGTGGATCGACAGCGCGAACACCCTCGGCGGCTACATCGACGCGGCCGACGGAACCCGCCTGACGTTCGCCTTCTACGCGATCGGGTCCTCGCGGGCTGCGGCGCTGCCCGCACTCGACGCGGTGACGGCAGCGACGTACTCGTGCGGGAGCAGGCTCACCGGCTCCTGAGGCCGCGGGTGTTGGATGGACACATGTCCAGGGCACTCCTCGTCGTCGACGTCCAGAACGACTTCACCGAGGGCGGTGCCCTCGGTGTGACCGGCGGCGACGACCTCGCGCGACGCATCACGGCGTTCCTCGGTCGGCACGCCGACGAGTACGACCTCATCGTCGGCTCCCGCGACTGGCACCATGGCGACGACGACAACGGCGGCCACTTCGCCGGTCCCGAGGGACCGGACTACGAGACGACCTGGCCGGTGCACTGCGTCGCCGGGACCCCGGGGGCCGAGTACCACCCGCGGCTCGACACCGCTCCGATCGACGTGCACGTCTTCAAGGGGCAGGGCACGCCGGACTACTCGGCGTTCCAGGCGCGCACCGAGGACGGCGTCCCGCTGCCCGAGGTCCTGGCCGAGCACCGCGTCGTGACGATCGACGTGGTCGGCATCGCCACCGACCACTGCGTGCGCGCCTCGGCGCTCGACGCCCGTGCGGCCGGCTACGACGTCGCGGTCTACGACGACCTGGTGGTCGGGGTGGACGACGCCCGCAGCGAGCGGGCGCTCGACGAGATCCGCGCCGCAGGTGGGCACGTCGACCACAGCGACATGGACGAGGGGCTGGCGAACCCCGGCGGGGCACTCCTCTGACCTCGGCGCACCGTCTTCCGACCGCGGCCGCGCACGCTCAGACGAGCAGCTGGTGCTTCGCCAGGTCGCGGTAGAGCGGCGTCGACTCGACGAGTTCCGAGTGGGTCCCGACGCCGACGACCCGGCCGTGCTCGAGCACGACGATCACGTCCGAGTCCACCACCGTGGACAGTCGGTGCGCGATCACGAGCAGCGTGCGGTCCTCGGCCACGGCGTCGATCGCGAGGCGCATCTTCTGCTCGTTGACGCCGTCGAGCGACGAGGTGGACTCGTCGAGCAGCAGGATCGGGGGAGCGGCGAGGAGTGCCCGGGCGATCGCGAGCCGCTGCCGTTCACCGCCGGAGAGCATGACGCCGTCCTCGCCGACCTGGGCGTCGAGGCCGCGGGGGTCACGGTGCAGGACCTCGCCGAGGTTGACGGCCTCGAGCACGCGGACACAGTCGTCCTCGGTGGCGTCCGGTGAACCGAGCAGCAGGTTCGCCCGGATCGTGCCGGCGAGCACCGGAGCGTCCTGTTCGACGTACCCGATCTGCGCGCGGAGCTCGGCGCGGTCGAGGCCACGGACGTCGACGCCGCCGAGCCGGATGACGCCGTCGGTCGGGTCGTAGAACCGTTCGATGAGGGCGAGCGTGGTCGACTTCCCCGCGCCGGACGGACCGACGAGTGCGACCCGCGATCCGCGGGGGACCCGGAAGGACACGTCGTGCAGCACCACGTCGTCGGAGGCGGTGTCGTCGTCGACGGCCGGCTCGGCGCCGTCCGCACCGGAGGCCTGGGCCGGACGCGCGTACCGGAACGACACGTGTTCGAAGGCGATCGCGTCGTCGCTCTCCACCGCGGCGGCGACGCGGACGGCCTGGTCGTCCGCGGCGGCGACGCGGACGGCCTGGTCGTCCTGCGCCTCGGTCGGGAGGTGCAGGATCTCCTCGATCCGGCCGAGCGCACCGAGCGCTTGGGCGACGGCGACGGCAGCGCCCATGGCCTGGCCGAGCGGCATGATCATCATGAAGAGCAGCAGGATGAACGTGATGAGCGTCGCGATCGTGATGGTGCCGGCTGCGACCTGCGCACCACCGACGCCGAGGACGGCGATGAACGCGACCTGCATGACGATGCTCGCGACGGGGACGACGAACGCCGACATCCGCGCGATGTCGAGGCCACGACGGTAGGCCTCGGTCGCGTGGCCGTCGACCTCGTGCACCTCGCGCTCGGTGGCACCGGCGGCACGGATCGTGCGGACGGCACCGATGCCGCGTTCGACCGCCGCGGTGAGGTCGCCGACCTTCTCCTGCGCACGCTTCGACGCGACGCGGATGCGGCGGCTGAGCCCGCCGACGACGACGATCGCGACGAGCACGATGACGATGACGATGCCGAGGAGCAGCGGGTCGATGACGGCCATCGCGATGATCGCGCCGATGAACGTCAGGGCGCCGCCGATCGACTCGATGAGGCCCTGCGTCAGCACGGCGCGCAGCAGTGTCGTGTCGCTGCCGACACGGGAGACGAGGTCGCCGGTGCGGCGCGTGTCGAACTCGGAGATCGGCAGGTTGAGGATGCGCGCGATGAGCTTCCGCCGGGTGGACAGGACGACGCCTTCACCCGCGCGCTGCAGCAGGAAGTGCTGCACACCGTTGAGGACGCCCGCGACGATGACGAGTCCGACGAGCAGCCAGACGAGGGTGCTCAGCGTGTTGCCGTGCTGGACGGCGGTGATGACCTGGTTGACGAGCAGCGGCTGCGCGAGGGACGCACCGGCACCGAGGACGCTCAGCACGATGATGACGACCATCGCGGGCTTGTTCTCGAACAGGTAGCTCAGCAGTCGGCCGAACGTGGCGCGGGGACCGTCGGTCTTCTTGGGTCTGGCGAAGGGGGAGCTCATCGTGTTCCTAGTTTCTGCCGTACTTCTTGTGCACTGCCTGGCGGCTGACGCCGAGCAGCGTCGCGATCTCCTGCCACGAGGCGCCGGCGTTCCGGGCACGTCGGGCGGCGAGTTCCTCGGTCCGGTCGAGCTCACGACGGAGTTCGCGCACGCTGGCGAGGGCGGAGAACGGGTCGTCTCCGGCTGCGCCGGCGGCGAGGCTCGTGATGGTCGGTCGGTCCACGCGTGTCAACCTACATTGACGTACTGACGGATGTCAACCCGTGTTGACGCGCGGGGGTGGGCGGCGTGGTGCGGGGACGCCTGTGAGCGTGCATGCGCGTGCACGTTCCGACGAAGCACGCGTCGATCGACTGGTGGAGTGTCGGAACATGCGGACGCACACGGTACGCGTGCATGTTCCGACGAAGCGCGCGTCGATCGACTGGTGGGGTGTCGGATCATGCGTACGGCCCCGGTACGTCCCCGGTACGTCCCCGCACGACGGACGGGAGGCGCGGTGCCAGCCGGCACCGCGCCTCCCGTCTGCGCAGGTGGTCGCGTCAGGCGCGCGCGTCCACCGGTGCTGCGTCCGGTTCACCGGCGGTGTCCGCCGCGTCGAGCGCGGCGCTCTTCGTCTCACGGATGAAGAACAGGGCGACGAGCGTCACGACCGCGGCGATCGTGAGGTAGAGCCCGACCAGGAAGATGTTGCCGTCCGGCTGCCACAGCGCGAGCGCGATGGTCGGAGCGAGCGAAGCGCCGAGGATCGACGCGACGTTGTAGGCGATCGCCGAACCCGTGTAGCGCACGTTCGTCGGGAAGAGCTCCGGCAGCAGGGCGCCCATCGGACCGAACGTCAGGCCCATCAGCGACAGTCCCACGATCAGGAACGTCACCACCGTGATCGGACCGGTCGACGCGGCGAACCAGAACTGGAACGTCAGGCCGAAGAGCGCGATGCCGATCGTGGTCGGGATGAGCGTGCGACGACGGCCGAACTTGTCGGCGAGGATGCCTGCGATCGGCGTGAAGATGCCGAAGAACACGACGCCGATCATGAGCAGCGTGAGGAACTCGCCACGGGTGTAGCCGAGGCCGATCTTCGGGACGAGGGGGCCGGCCTCGGCGCCCGTGGTGCCGTAGGACAGCGTGAACGTCGTCATGAAGTAGAAGAGGACGTAGGTCGCGACCATGCCGAAGGTGCCGACGATCACGGCGCGCCACGAGGTGCGGAACACCCGGCCGAGCGGGACCTTGGCGACCGAACCGGAATCCTGGACGCCACGGAACACCGTCGACTCGACGAGCTTGAACCGCACGTAGAGGCCCACGATCACCAGGACGGCCGACAGCAGGAACGGGAGTCGCCAGCCCCAGGCCTGGAAGTCCGGGTTCGGGGTGCCGTCGGCGCCGGCGGGCATCGCCGCGTTGATCGCGATGAACAGGCCGTTGGCGAGCAGGAAGCCGATCGGGGCACCGAGCTGCGGCATCGAGCCGAACACCCCGCGCTTGCCCTTCGGGGCGTTCTCGGTCGCGAGCAGTGCCGCGCCCGACCACTCGCCACCGAGCCCGACGCCCTGGGCGAAGCGCATCACGGCGAGGAGCACCGGAGCCCAGATGCCGATCGAGTCGAACGTCGGCAGGCAGCCGATGAGGAACGTCGCGGTGCCCATCACGAGCAGGGACGCCACGAGGGTCGCCTTGCGGCCGACGCGGTCGCCGAAGTGGCCGAAGATGATCGAGCCGACCGGGCGGGCGAAGAACGCGAGGGCGAACGTGACGAACGAGGACAGCTGCGATGCCGTCGGGTCCTCGTTCGGGAAGAAGAGCGTCGGGAAGACGAGGACCGCGGCGGTCGCGTAGACGTAGAAGTCGTAGAACTCGATGGAGGTGCCGACGAGGCTGGCGATCACGACGCGGGAGCGCGGGTTGCCTGCGGTCTTCGGGGATGCGGGTGCCGGTGCGGCGGACATGGGGTGAGGAGACTCCGTGGATGACGCTCGGGGGGGAGCGCAGCGGTGTTCCGGACGGCGGACACCGATCGGTTCGCGCGGGGTGGCGCGGGCACTGGTCGGGTGCGTTCGGTTCGGGGTGGTGTACCGCTTGTGACGGGGGCCACCATCGTACGACAGATGTCGTGAACCTGCGAATCCGCTGGATCATGGCCGGGTCGGGCCGGCGCTCGGTCAGGCCAGCGGGCTGCCCGCTTCGAGGTGCGCGGGGAGCTGGTGCCCCATCCGGTCGCGCTTCGTGTCGAGGTACGCCGCGTTCTGCGCGGAGACGCCGACGACCAGCGGCACCAGGCTCTCGACCGTGATGCCGTGCTCCTCGAGCTGGCGGCGCTTCTCGGGGTTGTTCGACAGGAGGCGGACGGTGGTGATGCCGAGGTCGGCGAGGATGCCGGCCGCGCCGCCGTACGCCCGCGAGTCGGCGGGGAGACCGAGCGCGAGGTTCGCGTCGAGCGTGTCGAGGCCGTCTTCCTGCAAGCGGTAGGCCTTGAGCTTGTTGATGAGACCGATGCCGCGGCCCTCTTGCCCGCGGAGGTAGATCACCACGCCGCCCTCGGCCGCGATCGTGTCGAGCGCGGCGTCGAGCTGCGGGCCGCACTCGCACTTGAGGGACCCGAACGCCTCGCCCGTCAGGCACTCCGAGTGCACCCGGACGAGGGCGCCGTCGCGCGGTGCTGCGCCGTCCGGGCCGGTGGCGATGATCGCGACGTGCTCGGCGCTCGTCACGAGGTCGCGGTACGCGCGCATCTCGAACGTGCCGTGCGTGGTCGGGACGTTCGTCGACACCTCGAACTGGACCGGGCTCCCGGGGGTGGGGGAGGTGAGTGCATCGGTCATGTGGTGCTCCGGTCGTTCTGGGGCCCCGCGATCCCGGGCTCGGCCGCCGCCGGCCGGGGTGCGCGGTGGGGTCGTGCTCGGACCAGCAGGTCGGGGCCGAGGCTGGTGGTCGATAGTACGTCCAACCGCCGACGCTCGCCGATGCTTCCCACACCGACGTCACCGAGGGCGACACGGGGGCCGCCGAGCAGGACGGGCGCGAGGTAGACGAGGTACTCGTCCACCAGACCCGCCGCGATGAGCGCCGAGGCGACGGTGGGCCCGCCCTCGACGAACACCGAGTGCACGCCGTGGTCCCGCAGTGCGTGGAGCGAGGCGGCGAGGTCGTGGCCGGACAGCGTCAGCAGGGCGCGAGGGTGGCGGCGGACCGCGGCGTCGTCGGGGACCGGCCGGGCGCCGAACACCACCGGGACGGGCTGGTCGGCGAGGAGTTCCCCGGCGTCGCCCCGCGCGGTGAGGCTCGGGTCGTCGGCGAGGACCGTGCCCGTCCCGACGAGGATCGCGTCGTGCGCGGCGCGCTGTTCGTGGACGTGCTGGCGTGCGGCCGCACCGGTGATCCACTGGCTCGTGCCGTCGGCCGCCGCGGCCCGGCCGTCGAGGCTCGATGCCCACTTCACCGTCACCCACGGGCGTCCGAGGCGCACCGAGAGGAGCCAGCGCTCGAGGAAGTCCTCGACCTCGTCGGCGAGGACGCCCGAGACGACGTCGACTCCGCCCGACCGGAGTCGCTCGGCACCCCCGTGGGCTGCCGGCCCGGGGTCGTCGACGGCGTACACGACGCGGCCGATCCCCGCTTCGAGCAGGGCGACGGCGCACGGACCGGTGCGTCCGGTGTGGTTGCAGGGTTCGAGGGTGACGACGGCGGTCGCGCCGACCAGGTGTGCGGGGTCGACCTTCGACATCGCGTCGACCTCGGCGTGCGGGGTGCCGGCGCCCTTGTGCCAGCCCTCGGCGAGGACCGCTCCGTCGGGGGAGAGGATCACGGCGCCGACGCGGACGTGGTCACCGACCGCAGGGCCGAGGGCCGCGAGCTCGAGGCCACGGCGCATCGCACGGAGCTCGGCCGGTGAGACCGAGGGGTGCGCTGCGGGGGAGGCCGCGGAGTCCGACGGCCGAGGGGTGACGGTCACGGTCCGAGACTATCCGCGAACGGTCGGTGACGCGTCATCCGGGCGTGCCGTCGTCGTCTCGGCCGGCCACGGCAGGTCGGACGCGGGCGCGCCGTCGGCCCGGCGGAGCCCCTTCCACGCCGTCGTCGGAGCGCCGTCCCGCCCGGGGATGAGCGCGTCGCCGGTACCGGTGTACGAGAACCCCGCGGCACGGGCGACCGAGGCCGAGGCGGTGTTGCCGACGTAGCACTCCCAGTACACGTCCGGCGCACCCTGCGCGAAGGCCCAGTCGAGCACGAGGCCGACGGCGTCGTGCATCAGTCCGGCGCCGCGTGCGGAGGGTGCGAGCCAGAAGCCGAGGTCCCGCCGCGCGGTGCGGTACCCGATGATCCCCTCGAGCCAGGTGGACCCCGTCCGACGGATCGCCCAGGTGTACTCGCGGTCGGAGGCCCACCCCGGACCGACGAGCGCGTCGACGAAGGTCGTAGCGTCCCGGGCGGTGTAGGGAGTCGGGATCGTCGTCCAGCGCACGATGTCCGGGTCCTGGCAGGCCTCGGTGATCGCCGTCGCGTCCGCGCGGGTGGGCACGTCGAGGTGCACCCGGGCGGACGACAGTGTGACGGGGCGCACGGTCAGCGCCGGGTGCGGGGCACGAAGCCGATGCGCTCGTAGACCTTCGCGAGGGTCTCGGCGGCGATCGACTCGGCACGCTCGGCGCCGACGGCGAGGAGCCGGTCGAGCTCGGCCGGGTCGTCGAGCAGCTCGAGCGTGCGGGCGCGCACGGGCTCGAGCTCGGCCACGACGGCGTCGGCGACCTCGCCCTTCAGGTCCCCGTAGCCCTTGCCCTGGAACGACTCCTCGAGCGCGGCGACCGGGGTGCCGGTGAACGCCGAGAGGATCGACATCAGGTTCGTCACGCCCGGCTTCGCCTGACGGTCGGCCCGGATCTCGCGCTCGGTGTCGGTGACCGCCGAGCGGATCTTCTTCGCGGTGCGCTTCGGGTCGTCGAGCAGGCGGATGAGGCCGTTGTCGGACGCGGCCGACTTGCTCATCTTGCTCGTCGGGTCCTGCAGGTCGTAGATCCGCGCCGTGTCGGTGAGGATCCGGGCCTCCGGCACGACGAACGTGTCGCCGAACCGCGAGTTGAAGCGCCCGGCGAGGTCGCGGGTGAGCTCGACGTGCTGCCGCTGGTCGTCGCCGACCGGCACGACCTTCGTGTCGTACAGCAGGATGTCCGCCGCCATCAGGATCGGGTACGTGAAGAGCCCGACCGACGCGGCTTCGGTGCCCTGCCGGGCGGACTTGTCCTTGAACTGGGTCATCCGGCTCGCCTCGCCGAAGCCGGTGAGGGTGTTCAGCACCCACGCGAGCTCGGCGTGCGCCGGGACGTGCGACTGCACGAAGAGCGTCGCCTTGGTCGGGTCGATGCCCGAGGCGATGTACTGCGCGGCCGTCGCCCGGGTGTTCGCGCGGAGCTCGGCCGGGTCCTGCGGGGACGTGATCGCGTGCATGTCGACGACGCAGTAGATGGCGTCGTAGTCGTCGAGCAGCGTCCGCCACTGCATGAGCGCGCCGATGTAGTTGCCGAGGTGGAGGGAACCGGCCGAGGGCTGGATGCCCGAGAAGATGCGCGTCTTGGTCATGGTGCTGTCCTGTGCTGGAGAAGTGTGGGGGTGCGGGTCAGAGTTCGTAGTCGACGACCACGGGGGCGTGGTCGGACCATCGCTGGTCGTACGCGGCAGCGCGGTCGACCGTGTACTGCGTGACCTTCGCGGCGAGCTCCGGGGTCGCCATCTGGTAGTCGATCCGCCAGCCCGTGTCGTTGTCGAACGCCTGGCCGCGCCACGACCACCACGTGTACGGCCCCTCGACGTCGCCGGCCTGGGCGCGACCGACGTCGACCCAGCCGAGACCGGGCCCGGTCGTGCCGTCGGCGCCCTCGACCTCGGCGCCCTGCTCGCCGAAGAACCGCGAGAAGTAGGCACGCTCACGCGGCAGGAAGCCCGCGCGCTTGACGTTGCCCTTCCAGTTCTTGATGTCCCGCTGGTCGTGCCCGACGTTGAGGTCGCCGACGACGACCGCGAGCGGGTTGTGCTCGCGGAGCTTCGGCAGCCGCTCGGTCATCGCGTCGAGGAACTTCCACTTCTCGTCCTGCTTCGGGGTGTCCACCTCGCCCGAGTGCACGTACGTCGAGACGACCGTCACCGTGGTGCCGCCGATCTCGTAGTCGGCCTCGAGCCAGCGCCCGGCGGAGTCGAAGTCGTCCGCACCGAGCGCGACGCGGTGCACGTGCGCGCTGTGGCGGGAGGCGATCGCGACGCCCGCCCGACCCTTCGCGGTGGCGGGGTCGTGCACGATGTCCCACTCGTCGCCGAGGAGCCCGGCGAGGTCGTCGCTCGACGCGCGGACCTCTTGCAGGGCGAGCACGTCGACGTCGCGGGTGGCGAGCCAGTCGCCCATGCCCTTCCGGAACGCGGCACGGATGCCGTTCACGTTGACGGATGCGAGGCGCAGGCGTGTCATGCAGAACACCCTATCGGCGGGTGCCGACACGGCAGCGCCGGTCGTAGGCTCGCGCCGTGACCGTCGTGATGACCGTGGGGGAGCTGCTCGCCGCGTTCCGTCCCGTGGCCGAGCAGATGCTGCGCCCGGACGAGTTCCGTGCGGCGGAGTTCTGGGTGTGCAGCGACTGGTCCGAACGACTGCGGCGGGTGGTCGACACCGAGGTCGCCGACGAGGGGATGGCGCTCGCCTGGTCGGTCGCCGGCGACGACGGCGACTCCTGGCTGTGGCTCCGTGAGGGGGAGCAGGAGCTGCTCCTGAAGGTCGCCGACGACCTGCAGGACTTCATCGCCGAGAGTGCCTTCGCCTGGGGCGAACTGCGCCCGATCCCGCCGCTGGGGCAGGAGCAGTAGGGGCGACCGGACGACGGACGGGAGGCGCGGTGCCAGCTGGCACCGCGCCTCCCGTCCGTCGTGTGGTCAGGCCGCGTCGTGGTCCGTCTTGAGGAACTCGACCAGGCTGTCCGCGGTGGTCTCGGCGTCGTCGCCGTTCACCGTGAGGGTGACCTCGTCGCCGTTCTCGATGCCGAGCCCGAGGAGCGCGAGGATGCTGCCGGCGTTCCCGGACTTGTCGCCCTTCGCGATCGTGACCTGGTGGCCGGACGCGGTCACGGTCTGGACGAAGAGGGAGGCCGGGCGTGCGTGCAGGCCGGACGCGCTGGCGACGGTGACGGTGCGGGTGGCTTCGGACATCGATGTACTCCTGTCGATGGGTGGTTGGCTCATGGTAGCGAGCGCGGGGTGGGCGGTTCCGGGGCGGGACGCAGGGTCAGTCGCGGCCGGGCCAGAAGACCTCGGTGCCGGCGGCCTCGACCTCGCGGACGAGGTCGGCGTTCACGCCGGGGTCGGTGATGATCGTGTCGATCGCGGCGAGCGGGGCGACGCGGCCGAACTCCTCGCGACCGAACTTGGTGTGGTCGGCGAGCAGGATGCTGCGGCGCGCGGACTTGATCATCGCGGACTTCACGGCGGCCTCGGCCATGTTGTGCGTCGTGAGGCCGCGCTCGGGCGTGATGCCGTTGATGCTGATGAACGCGACGTCGACGCTGACCATCCCGATGAGCTGGTGCGTCCACGTGCCGACGCCGGCGAGCGAGTCGCTGCGGATGTTGCCGCCGAGCAGGTGCAGGTCGATGCCGGGCCGGTTCGCGACCGCCATCGCCACGGGCAGGGAGTGCGTCACGACGGTGAGGCCACGGTCGGTCGGGAGCATCTCGGCGAGGCAGATCGTCGAGGTGCCGGCGTCGATCATGACCGACCCGTTCTCGGGCAGCTCGCCGAGCGCGGCCTCGGCGATGACCATCTTCTCGGCCTGGTTGATGCCGCCACGGTCGCCGACCCCCGGGTGCAGGGTGATGCGCTCGACGGGGATCGCGCCACCGTGCGCACGTCGGACCAGCCCGCGCCGCTCGAGCGAGGTGAGGTCGCGGCGGATCGTCTCCGGGGTCACCTCGAGCAGCTCGGCGAGGTCCTTGACGTCCACCCGGCCCTGCGCACGCGCCTGTTCGACGATGCGCTGGTGGCGCTCTGGTGCGTACATCGGGGCCTCGTCGTCTCGGAAGCGGTGGGGGAGTCGGAACGGAACGGACACGACCGGGCACGTCTCCGGCGACAGCGACCCGAACGGATCCGCCGCCAGACGCAAACGGGCATCTGTTTCTGCATTTTTATCCCCGGATGTGTTTGTTTGTCAACGTGGATCGGGGTATGGTGCTGCTCAGCCGCACCGGCGGGGTCCCGTCTCCGCGCTGCGCGCACCGAACGAACCACCCCACCGCAAGCGCGCGTGAGATGAAGGAGTCTCGAATGTCCGAACTGCTCGGCACCGGCGTCGGCCGTGGCGTCGCCCACGGCCCCGTGCTCCGCATGGCCGACCCGCTCGGCGAACCGTCGAAGGACGCCCTGACCGGTTCGGCGGACGACGCGAAGCAGGCCGTGGCCGCCGCGATCGCAGCGGTGGCGGAGGACCTCAACAAGCGGGGGCAGCTCGCCGGCGGGGACGCCCAGGCCGTGCTCGAGGCGCAGGCGCTCATGGCGCAGGACCCGACCCTCCTCGACGACGTGCACGCCCGCATCGACGGCGGCACCAACGCCGAACGCGCCGTGTTCGAGGCGTTCGGGCAGTTCCGCGACCTGCTCGTCTCGATGGGCGGGTACATGGGGGAGCGTGCCGCCGACCTCGACGACGTCGCCCAGCGCATCATCGCCAAGCTCCGCGGCGTCCACGCCCCGGGCGTGCCCGAGTCGGACAGCCCCTTCGTGCTCGTCGCCCGTGACCTCGCGCCGGCCGACACCGCACTCCTCGACCTCGACAAGGTCCTCGCCCTCGTCACGCGTGACGGCGGTCCGACCTCGCACACGGCGATCCTCGCCCGCGCCAAGGGCATCACCGCGATCGTCGGCGTGACCGGCGCGGACGACCTGTCCGACGGCACGGTCGTCGTCGTGGACGCCGCCGCCGGCACCGTCGTGACCGACCCGTCGGCCGAACTCGTCGCCGATGTCGAACAGCGCATCGCCGACCGCCTCGCCGCGGCCGCAGCGCCCCTGACCGCTGGCGCACTCGCCGACGGGCACACCGTCCCGCTGCTCGCGAACCTCGGCAGCCCGGCCGACGCCGCGGGCGCCGTTGCTCTCGGTGCGGAGGGCGTGGGGCTCTTCCGCACCGAGTTCCTCTTCCTCGACTCGCCGAAGGCGCCGACCGTCGACGAGCAGAAGGACTCCTACAAGCAGCTGCTCGAGGCCTTCCCGGGCAAGAAGGTCGTCGTCCGGGCGCTCGACGCGGGTGCCGACAAGCCCCTGCCGTTCCTCACCGACAAGGACGAGGAGAACCCGGCCCTCGGTCGACGCGGTCTCCGGGCGCTCCGGAACCACCCCGAGGTGCTCCGCGACCAGCTCACCGCGCTCGCCCAGGCCGACGCCGAGACCGAGGCCGACCTCTGGGTGATGGCCCCGATGGTCGCCGACGCCGAGGAGACCGAGTACTTCGTCGACCTCGCCCGCGAGCTCGGGATCCGCACCGCCGGTGTGATGGCCGAGGTCCCCTCGCTCGCGCTGATGGCCGAGCAGGTGTTCACCTCCGCCGACTTCGTGTCGATCGGCACGAACGACCTGACCCAGTACACGATGGCCGCCGACCGGATGCTCGGTACCGTCGCGTCCTACCAGGACCCGTGGCACCCCGCCGTGCTCCGCCTCGTTGCGCAGCTCGGCGCAGCGGGTGCGGACGCCGGCAAGCCCGTCGGCATCTGCGGCGAGGCAGCGGCCGACCCGCTGCTCGCCGTCGTGCTCGTCGGTCTCGGCGCCACGACCCTCTCCATGACCCCCGCGGCCCTGGCCGACGTGCGCGCCGAACTCGGCAAGCACACCCTCGACCAGGCCCGCGAGATGGCCCAGGCGGCACTCGCCGCGAGCACGGCGGCGGCCGCCAAGTCCGCCGCGGCCGCGACGCACGCCGCCTGATCCGACCCCCCCCCAGCACCACCTCCCCTCCACACGCAGCAGCAGCACCTCACAGAAAGTCACCGCACATGACAACGTCGTCCGTTGCAGCGCCCGACGCTCCCGCGAAGTCGCGGGGCGGCGCACGCGTCGCCGTTCAGAAGTTCGGCACGTTCCTCTCCGGCATGGTCATGCCCAACATCGCGATCTTCATCGCGTGGGGCATCATCACCGCCTTCTTCATCGAGACCGGTTGGACGCCCGTGGGCATCCTCGGCGGCTTCGGTGAGACGGGCGGCGTCGCGAACGTCGGCCTCGTCGGCCCGATCCTGACCTACCTCATCCCGCTCGCGATCGCGATCCAGGGTGGCCGGATGGTCTACGAGACCCGTGGTGCGGTGGTCGGTTCGATCATGACCATGGGTGTCATCATCGGCGCCAACGGCACGACGATGATCCTCGGCGCGATGATCTGCGGGCCGCTCGGCGCGTACCTCATCAAGCAGATCGACAAGCTCTGGGACGGCAAGATCAAGCCGGGCTTCGAGATGCTCGTGAACAACTACGCGGCCGGCATCCTCGGCTTCGGGTTGGCCATGGCCGGGTTCTTCTGGCTCGCGCCGCTGTTCAAGCTCATCGCCGAGGGCCTCGGCGACGCGGTGAACTTCCTCGTCCAGCACTCGCTGCTCCCGCTCGCCAGCGTGATCATCGAGCCGGCCAAGGTGTTCTTCCTCAACAACGCCATCAACCACGGTGTGCTCGACCAGCTCGGCGCGCAGCAGGTCCAGGAGTCCGGCAAGAGCATCCTCTTCCTGCTCGAGGCGAACCCCGGCCCGGGTCTCGGCATCCTGCTCGCCTTCACCTTCTTCGGTGTCGGCATCGCCCGCTCGACCGCTCCCGGCGCGATCATCATCCAGTTCCTCGGCGGCATCCACGAGATCTACTTCCCGTACGTGCTGCAGAAGCCGGTCCTGTTCATCGCCGTCATCCTCGGTGGTGCCACGGGCGTCGCGACCAACGTCGCGTTCCACTCCGGTCTCGTCGCCCCGGCGTCGCCCGGATCGATCTTCGCGGTGCTCGGTGCGACGGCGAAGGACAGCTTCCTCGGCGTCATCCTCTCGGTCATCCTGTCCGCAGCGGTGTCGTTCGCGGTCGCGTCGTTCTTCCTCATCGCGACCCGCAAGCGTGACCTCGCGAACGGTGGCGGCGACATGAGCGCCGCGATGGCGAAGCTCCAGGCGAACAAGGGCCGCGACGTCAACGCCGCGACCTCGGGCCTGCTCGGCAACAACTCCCCGGCGAACGAGGAGGAGGCCGAGGCCTCGCTCGGTGGCGTCGGTTCGGCGACCACCGCGACCGCGACCCGCGTCCAGAACCTCGTGTTCGCCTGCGACGCCGGCATGGGCTCCAGCGCGATGGGCGCCAGCGTCCTCCGCAACAAGATCAAGAAGGCGGGCATCGAAGGGGTCACGGTCTCCAACAAGGCGATCGCGAACCTCTCCGGTGACGAGGACCTGATCATCACGCAGGAGGAGCTGACGGAGCGCGCGAAGCAGAAGAACCCGAACGCACAGCACGTGTCGGTCGGCAACTTCATGAACGCGCCGCAGTACGACCAGGTCGTCGAACAGCTCAAGAACCAGTAACGAAGTGCAGTATCGGAGGGGACGGGCCACGGCTCGTCCCCTCCACACGTCCACGACGCCACGTCACGAAGCAAGGAGAACCCCGATGCCCGTCCTGCAGGAGAGCCAGATCCGGATCCACACCGAGGACACCGCACCGACCAAGTCGGAGGCGATGAAGGAGGCTGCCGAGATCCTCGAGGCTGCAGGCGCGGTCACGGCGGACTACTACCCGGCGATGCTCGAGCGCGAGAAGAGCGTCTCGACCTACATGGGGAACTTCCTCGCCATCCCGCACGGCACGAACGACGCGAAGGACGCCATCAAGTCCTCGGCGCTGTCGTTCATCCGCTACGCGACCCCGATCGACTGGGACGGCAACCCCGTCCGCTTCGTCGTCGGCATCGCGGGCGTCAACAACGAGCACCTCGACATCCTGTCCAAGATCGCGATCGTGTTCAGCGACGAGGACGAGGTCCAGAAGCTGACCGACGCACCGGACACCGCCGCGATCCTGTCGATCCTCGGCGAGGTCAACGAGTGAGCACCCCGACCGCCGTCCACTTCGGCGCGGGCAACATCGGCCGCGGCTTCGTCGGACTGCTCCTGCACGAGGCCGGCTACGAGGTCGTCTTCGCCGACGTCGCCGCGCCCCTCATCGACGCACTCGCCGCTGCCGACTCGTACACCGTGCACGAGGTCGGTCAGAACGCGCGCGACCACGAGGTCACGAACTTCCGTGCCCTGAACAGCGCCCAGGACGAATCGGCCGTCGTCGCCGAGATCGCCACGGCGTCCATCGTCACCTGTGCCGTCGGACCGAACGTCCTGAAGTTCATCGCGCCGGTCATCGCGAAGGCGCTCCAGCAGCGCGACGCGGACGCCGCGCCGATCGCCGTGATGGCGTGCGAGAACGCCCTCAACGCCACCGACCGCCTGCGCGAGTTCATCGTCGAGGCGCTCCCCGCCGACGTCCGCGACCAGGCCCTCGCAAAGGCTGTCTTCGCGAACACCGCGGTCGACCGCATCGTCCCGGCGCAGCCCGAGGGCGCCGGCCTGGACGTCACCGTCGAGACCTACTTCGAGTGGGCCATCGACCGCACGCCGTTCGGCGGGAACGAGCCGGAGATCCCCGGCGCCCACTACGTCGACGGCCTCGCCGCGTCGATCGAGCGCAAGCTCTTCACAGTGAACACCGGGCACGCGACCGTCGCGTACCACGGCTTCCTCGCCGGGGCGGACAAG
Organism: Curtobacterium sp. YR515; assembly: GCF_900113095.1. NCBI lineage: Bacteria > Bacillati > Actinomycetota > Actinomycetes > Micrococcales > Microbacteriaceae > Curtobacterium > Curtobacterium sp. YR515. The sequence continues at coordinate 543,101 of NZ_FOOD01000003.1, forward strand.
ATCTCGGACGCCATCGCGATCCCCGCGGTCCGGTCCGAGCTCGAGTCCGTGCTCGCCGAGACGAGCGACCTGCTCGTCCGCCGCCACGAGCTCGACCCCGAGGTGCACCGTGCGTACGTGCAGGCCATCATCGGGCGCTTCGAGAACCCGCACCTGCCCGACACCGTGACCCGCGTCGGCCGACAGCCGCTGCGCAAGCTCTCCCGCGACGAGCGCTTCGTGTCGCCCGCCGCCGCCCTCGCCGAGGACGGCACGGAGCCGACGGCGCTGCTCGACGCCATGGGCGCCGCGCTGCGCTTCGACGTGCCGGACGACGAGCAGAGCGTCGAACTCCAGGCGCTGCTGCGCTCGGACCGGAGCGACGCCGAGGTCGTGACCGAGATCACCGGGCTCGACGAGCAGCACCCGTTGCACGCCGCGTTCGCGGACCGGGTGCGGTCCGCGCGCGCCTAGCGTCCTCGACGCATCCACCTGACGGACTGGAGGCGCGGTGCCGGCTGGCACCGCGCCTCCCGTCCGTCACGCACCCACGTCGGACCGCCGTGTCAGGCCGTCCGCAGCACGAGACCGCCGTGCTCGACGCGCAGGCTGGCAGCGGCCACCAGGCCGAACGGATCACCGTCCAACTGCAGCTGTTCGGGCTCGTCGAGCACGAGGTCGAGTCGCCGCGCCGTCGTGTAGCCGAGTGTCCGCGACCGCGGCAGGAAGCGCGCGAGCAGCCGTCCGAAGCGCGTCCGGTGGTAGAAGCGGTTGAGCGACAGGCCGTAGCCGATCTTCGTCCAGCCGAAGGCGCCACGCGGGCGGAACGCCACCGCGTCGAGGAGTCCGTCGTCCGGCTGCGCTTCGGGGAGGAGCAGCAGGCCCGCCGTGAGGGTCCCGCAGTTGCCCACGATGACGGTGTGCGCCCGCATGCTGTGCTCGTCGCCCTCGTCGAGGCGGTACCGGAGGTCGACCTGGCGGTTGCCGACCACGGACCGCATGATCGGGTCGGAGTAGGCGAGCCAGCCGAAGCGCTTCTTCAGGCCGGCGTTCGTGTCCGCGGCCATCCGGGCGTCGAGCCCGATCCCCGCCATCACGAGGAACGCGTGCTCGGTCGTGTCCCCGTCCGCGGTGGTGAGCGCGGCGAAGGCGACGTCGACGGCACGGTCAGCGCCGTGGAACGCCGACCGGACGGCCGCGGTGACGTCACCGATCGGGATGCCGAGGTTCCGTGCGTAGAGGTTGCCGGTGCCCGTCGGGAGCAGGGCGATCGGGATGCCGGAGCCGTGCAGCACCTCGGCCGCGACCCGCAGCGTGCCGTCGCCACCGACGACCAGCACGACGTCGGGCGCGCTGTCACGAGCGGCGCGTGCGGCGGCGCGGCCGTCGTCGTCGGCCGCGGTCTCGAACCAGGCGGTGTCGGCCCAGCCGAGCGACCCCTGCTCGGTGGCGACCGCCGAGCGGAGGGCGGCGAGGTCGACCGCGGAGGGGTTCACGACGACGGCCGCGTGCTGCGGGCCGGCCGTCCGGTGCGTGCGGTCGGGGGCTGCGGGAGTGGAGGGCACCAGTCGACGGTACCGCCGGACGCGAGGCGATCGCGCCGCGGACCGGTGTGTCCGATCCCCGCGGATCCGCCGAACCTGGCAATCGGGACCCTCACGCACAGGTGCGCGAGCGAGACTCGCGGCACGGCGAGTGCCGGGTGACTTCGACACCTGTGCGGTACCTCTCCTGAACAGGCAGGGGCCGTCATGGCCAGCACGCCCATCGTCCGCTCACTCACCCTCATCGGCACCGGGATCGGACTGGCGGCAGCGCTGGCGCTCGCGTCCTCCGGTCCCGCCTCCGCCGCGACCGTCATCGACGGTCCGATCGGGCTCGGCACGGCCGCGACGTACGGCGTCCTCGGCGCCTCGACCGTCACGAACACCGGACCCACCACCGTCCAGGGCGACCTCGGCCTCTCCCCGGGGACCTCGATCACCGGGTTCGGCGGACCCGGCAACGGGATCGTGGACGGCACGGTGCACCAGACCGACGCGGCAGCGACCCAGGCCCAGGCCGACACCACGACCGCGTACGACGTGGCGGCATCGCTGACCCCGACGCAGACCGGCGTCTCGGAGCTGAACGGCCTCAGCCTGTCGCCCGGTGTCTACACCGGCGACGCACTGCGACTCGCGGACACCGGGACGCTGACGCTCGCGGGCAGCGCCGACTCCGTGTGGGTGTTCCAGGCCGCGTCGACGCTGACGATCGGATCGGGCACGCGCATCCTCACCACGGGTGGCGCGAGCTCCTGCAACGTCTTCTGGCAGGTCGGCAGCTCGGCGACCATCGGCAGCGCCGCGCAGTTCCAGGGCACGGTCCTCGCGGACCAGTCCGTCACGGCCACCACGGGTGCGACCGTCGTCGGGCGTCTGCTCGCGCGCACCGCTGCCGTCACGCTCGACACGAACACGATCACCGCGCCGACCGGGTGCCCGGCCCCCGGCACCCCCTCCGAGACGGTGGCTCCGACGATCACGTCCGGCACCCCCACCGCCGCGACCGCCGGCACGCCCTACTCGTTCCCGGTGACGGCGACGGGAACGCCCGCGCCCACGTACTCGGACGGCGGGACCCTGCCGCCCGGGCTCACGATCAACCCGTCGACCGGGGTCATCTCCGGCACCCCGACGACGCCCGGCACCACGACGGTGACGATCACGGCGGACAACGGCACGGCCCCGGCCGACACCGAGACGTACGTCCTCACCGTCCGGGCTCCCGCGGTGGTCCCGACGCCGACCCCCACTCCCTCGGCACCGACGTCGAGCGCTCCGGCCGTGCCGGTCGCTGCGGGCTCGGGCAGCGGCGGTTCCGGGAACTCCCCGGCGGAACTCGCCTTCACCGGCAGCGACCCGACGGTGCCGCTCACGATCGCCGGAGCACTCCTCGTCGCCGGCTCCGCACTGCTCGTGCTGCGGTCCCGTACCCTGCGTGCCCGACGACGTCCGGCACCGCGCGCGTAGCGTCGGGAGCATGACGAAGCACTGGGTGGCCCCGCGGTTCGGCGGCAGCGAAGTCCTCGAGTACGTCGAGACCGAGGTGCCGGCCCCGGGGCCCGGCGAGGTGACGATCGACGTCCGCGCTGCGGGCATGAACCCCGCCGACACGAAGCACACCCGGCAGGGCGACCCGTCGGACCTGCCGATCGCGATCGGCTACGAGGTCGCGGGCGTCCTGAGCGCCGTCGGTCCGGACACCGAGATCGCGTCCGGCGGGGGAGCGGTCGGTGACGAGGTCCTCGCGTTCCGGGTCGCTGGTGGCTGGGCCGAGCGACTCACGGTGCCGGCACGGGACGTGTTCGCCAAGCCCGCGGCCCTCGGCTTCCCCGAAGCCGCGAACCTCCTGCTCGCCGGCACCACCGCCGCGGACATGCTCCGGGTGACCCGGGCCTCGGGGAACGACACGGTCCTCGTGCACGGTGCCGCCGGTGCCGTCGGGGTCAGCCTCCTGCAGCAGCTGCGCCTCCTCGGGGCGCGGGTCATCGGCACCGCCTCCGAGCGCAACGCCGACACCGTCGCGGACTTCGGCGGTGAGTGGATCGCCTACGGCGACGGACTCGAGGACCGGGTCCGGGCACTCGTGGCCGACGGCACGGGCGACGGCGTCGACGTGGCGCTCGACTGCGTCGGGACCGACGAGGCCGTCGACGTCTCGCTCGCGCTCGTCGCGGACAGGTCGCGCATCGTCACGATCGCCGCGTTCGGTCGAGCGGGGGCCGACGGCATCCGGTCGATCGGCGGAGCCCAGCCGGAGAGCAAGGCGTTCCGCGACTCGGTTCGGCAGCGACTCATCGACCTCGCGGGCGACGGGCAGCTCGCCGTCCCCGTCGCGCGGACGTTCCCGCTGGCCGAGGCGAAGTCCGCGGCCGAGGTGCTCGAGTCGCAGCACCCCGGCGGGAAGCTCGCGCTCGTCCCCTGACCCCGCGCGGACGTGGCCGGGGCGTTCTGGTTGAATCGCACTCGTACTTCAGCCAACACCCGAGGGGGACCCATGACCGACCAGTACCCGCCGCAGAACCCGTACGGCCAGCAGCCCGCACCGACCGGGCCCGGGGGCGAGCCGCCGATCTGGGCGCCCTGGTACGGCATCTCGTTCGGCAAGGCGTTCTCGCGCTTCTTCAAGAAGTACGCGACGTTCAGCGGCCGCGCGAGCCGCAGCGAGTACTGGTGGTGGTACCTCTGGAGCACCATCATCGGCACGGTGGCGTCGATCATCACGAGCATCCTGACGGCGGCCACCGGCACGACGACCACCACGACCTCCTCGACGTACGTGGGCTTCTCGACGATGTCGACCAACCCGCTCGCCGGGACGGCCTTCTGGATCGTCGGACTCGCGCTCATCATCCCGACGCTGGCGCTCATCGTGCGACGCCTCCACGACGCGAACATCAGCGGGCTCTTCGCGCTGCTGCTGCTCATCCCGTTCCTCGGTTGGATCGCGGTGTTCATCATGATGTTCCTGCCGTCGAACCCGCAGGGCGCCCGGTTCGACCGACCGACCGGTTCGCGATGACGACCGGCGGCGAACCCGGGTGGGGACAGCCGGACGGGCAGCAGCCGCCGGCCGGGCAGCCGGCCGGGCAGCCGTACGGGCAGCAGAACGGCCCGCAGTACGGCCAGACGTTCCCGCCGTACGGCCAGCCGTACGCGCAGCTCCAGCCCCCGATCCCCGTCGGGCCGGACGGCACGCCCCCGCTCTGGGCACCCTGGTACGGCATCGGCTTCCTCGACGCCGCCACGCGGTTCTTCAAGAAGTACGCGCGGTTCGACGGGCGGGCCAGCCGGAGTGAGTTCTGGTTCTGGGCGCTCGCCAACGGGCTGGTCAACCTCGTCTTCCTCGGGGCCTACCTCGTCGCGCTGTTCTCGTGGATCGCGGCGAACACCTCGACCGACGCGTACGGCGTGGCACGGTCCGACGCCGTGGGGCCGCCCGTCGTCGCGCTGCTGATCGGCGGGGTGTGGGGGCTCTGGTGGCTCGCGACGATCGTGCCGAGCCTGGCCCTGGGGTGGCGCCGGGTGCACGACGCGAACCTGGCCGGACCGTTCTGGCTCATCGCGCTGTTCGTCGGGATCGCCGGGATCGTCTTCGGTGCCCTCGAGTCGAACCCGGCCGGTGCGCAGTACGACCGCCCCGACCTCGGGTAGCGCGACCACCACGACGAAGCGGCCCGCCCCGGCAGGGGGCGGGCCGCTTCGTCGTGGTGCGGTCGGGGCGCGGGTCAGACCACCCGGAGCCGCGAGAGTGAACCGTCCACGACCAGGTCGCGCACCGTGACGGACGGATCCGCCGTCTGGAAGCGCAACGCGCCTCCTGGCTGGTCGAACCAGGGCTGGACGAACCGGACCGTCACCAGGAACGGCCGTTCGACCAGGTAGCGGTGCGTCTCGGGCGCCGACGCGACGTGCGGCGGCAGTGAGCGCTGCGGCAGCGGGGTGTCGAGCGGGTGCAGCAGGTAGCCGTCCGGGCCACCGACGCGGTCCACCGGCACGCCGGCCGGCACCTGGATCGTGAGGCCCTGCTCGCCCGCCTGCGCCACCTGCTGCGCGAGCTGCGGGTACGTCGACGCCGCCCGGTCGCGGAGCCCGTCGAGCTCGTACCGGGGGATGTCCTTCGGCGCCGGGAACGGCCGGTTGAGGAAGCGACGGAGCATCTCGACCGCGTCCGCTTCGCCCCGGGCGGTCGCGAGACGCCGCGCGGTGCCGTAGTCGACGACCTCGAGCGCGAAGTCGCCCGTGCCCTCGACCGCGACGACGCGCAGCGCGCCCTCGACCGGGGGCTCGTGCAGGGTCTCTCCGGGGAGCTGCACGTAGCGGATCGTGTAGCCGAGCTGGTCGAGGATGGGGCGGGTGTCCGCGAAGGTCATGGAGCGGAGCCTATCGGTGGTGCCCCTGACGTGCCTTGGACGGAGCCGAGCGTCGGCCCCGTCCCGGCGACGTCGTCAGGCCCGGCCCCGCATGACGGCCTGCTTGACCTCGGAGATCGCCTTCGTGACCTGGATCCCACGCGGGCACGCGTCGGTGCAGTTGAAGGTCGTGCGGCAGCGCCACACGCCCTCCTTGTCGTTGAGGATGTCGAGCCGGACGTCGGCCGCGTCGTCGCGCGAGTCGAAGATGAACCGGTGCGCGTTCACGATGGCGGCGGGGCCGAAGTACTGGCCGTCCGTCCAGAACACCGGGCAGGACGACGTGCACGCGGCGCAGAGGATGCACTTCGTGGTGTCGTCGAAGCGCGCACGGTCGGCCACCGACTGGATGCGCTCCTTGCCCGGGGTGGGGGCGGTCGCGGGCTGCAGGAACGGCTGGACCTCACGGAAGGACTTGAAGAACGGCTCCATGTCGACGACGAGGTCCTTCTCGAGCGGCAGGCCCTTGATCGCCTCCACGTAGATCGGCTTCGACACGTCGAGGTCCTTGATCAGCGTCTTGCACGCCAGCCGGTTGCGTCCGTTGATGCGCATCGCGTCGGAGCCGCAGACACCGTGCGCGCAGGAGCGCCGGAAGGTCAGCGAGCCGTCCTGGTCCCACTTGATCTTGTGCAGCGCGTCGAGGATGCGGTCGGTCGGCAGCATCATGACGTCGAAGTCCTGCCAGCGCGGCTCGTCGTCGACGTCCGGGTCGAAGCGGCGGATGATGAGCGTCACCGGGAACGATCCGGGAGGGGCGTCCTGCACGGTGTCGGTGCGGGGTGCGTCGGAGACCAGGGTGTCGGTCATCTCAGTACTTCCTCTCCATCGGCTGGTACCGCGTCACGACGACTGGCTTCCAGTCGAGGGTGATGTGGTCGTCGGCGAGTGACGAGTGCGGGTCGCCCGTCAGGTACGCCATGGTGTGCTGCATGTAGTTCTCGTCGTCGCGCTTCGGGTAGTCGTCACGCATGTGGCCGCCGCGGGACTCCTTGCGGTTCCGGGCGGAGTACACGACGACCTCGGCGAGGTCGAGCAGGAACCCGAGCTCGACGGCCTCGAGCAGGTCGGTGTTGAACCGCTTGCCCTTGTCCTGCACGGAGACCTGCAGGAAGCGGTTCCGGAGCGTGTGGATGGTCTCGGTGACGCGGGCGAGCGACTCGTCGGTGCGGAACACCTGCGCGTTCTTGTCCATCTCGTCCTGCAGCTCCTTGCGGAGCACGGCGATGCGCTCGGTGCCGGTCGAGGCACGGAGCTGCGCGAGCATGTCGCGGACGCCGGCGGCCGGGTCCTCGGGCAGGGGGAGGAACTCGGCGGTCTTGACCCACTCGGCCGCGTTGTTGCCCGAGCGCTTGCCGAAGACGTTGATGTCGAGCAGCGAGTTGGTGCCGAGGCGGTTCGAGCCGTGGACGGACACGCAGGCGCACTCGCCGGCGGCGTAGAGCCCGGGGACGACCGTGGTGTTGTCGTACAGGACCTCGGCGTCGGTGTTGGTCGGGATGCCGCCCATCGCGTAGTGCGCCGTCGGCATGACGGGCACCGGTTCGACGACCGGGTCGACACCGAGGTAGGTGCGCGCGAACTCGGTGATGTCGGGGAGCTTGGTCTCGAGCACCTCGGCCCCGAGGTGCGTGCAGTCGAGCAGCACGTAGTCCTTGTTCGGCCCGGCGCCACGGCCCTCGGCGACCTCTTGCACCATGCACCGGGCGACGATGTCACGCGGGGCGAGGTCCTTGATGGTGGGGGCGTAGCGCTCCATGAACCGCTCGCCCGAGGCGTTGCGGAGGATCGCGCCCTCGCCGCGGGCGCCCTCGGTGAGGAGGATGCCGAGGCCGGCGAGCCCGGTCGGGTGGAACTGGAAGAACTCCATGTCCTCGAGCGGGAGGCCGGTGCGCCAGACGATGCCGACGCCGTCGCCGGTCAGGGTGTGTGCGTTCGAGGTGGTCTTGTACATCTTGCCGAAGCCACCGGTCGCGAAGATCATCGCCTTGGCGTGGAAGACGTGGAGGTCACCGGTCGCGAGCTCGTACGCCACGACACCGGCGGGCTGCTTGCGGGTGACGCCGTCCTCGCCGACGACGTCGACCATGATGAGGTCGAGCGCGTAGAACTCGTTGAAGAAGTTCACGCCGAGCTTCACGCAGTTCTGGAACAGCGTCTGCAGGATCATGTGGCCCGTGCGGTCCGCCGCGTAGCAGGCCCGGCGGACGGGGGACTTGCCGTGGTCGCGGGTGTGACCGCCGAAGCGCCGCTGGTCGATCTTGCCCTCGGGCGTGCGGTTGAACGGCAGGCCCATGTTCTCGAGGTCGATGACCGCGTCGATGGCTTCCTTCGCGAGGATCTCGGCGGCGTCCTGGTCGACCAGGTAGTCGCCGCCCTTGATCGTGTCGAAGGTGTGCCACTCCCACGAGTCCTCTTCGACGTTGGCGAGCGCCGCGGCCATCCCGCCCTGCGCCGCACCGGTGTGCGAACGCGTCGGGTACAGCTTCGAGATGACGGCCGTCTTCGCCTTCGGGCCGGCCTCGATGGCGGCACGCATGCCGGCACCGCCCGCGCCGATGATGACGATGTCGAACTGGTGGTGGTGAACGGTGGTCTCGGTCACTGGGGCCTTTCAGGAGTGGTGCCGCGCCGGCAGGGGCGTGCGGCGGCGAGGTCGAGGACGCGTGCTGCGGCTACTGGGCCGGGCAGAACGACGGCAGGTCCGCGGCGGCTGCGCCGGCGGGGCACGGGTCGAACGTCCAGCACACGAGCAGGCCGAGCACGATGAGCACGACGCAGGCGATGAGGATCGCGACGAGCAGGGTCTTGCGGATGCCCGGCTTCGACACGTAGTCGTTGACGATCGTCCGCATGCCGTTCGAACCGTGGATCAGCGCGAGGACGAGCATGAGCGAGTCCCACACCTGCCAGAACGGCGACGCCCACTTGCCGGCGACGAACGCGAAGTCGATCTGCTTGACGCCTTCGCCCGCCACCATGTTGACGAAGAGGTGCCCGAAGATCAGCACGACGAGCAGGACGCCCGAGCCGCGCATGTAGATCCAGCCCCACTTCTCCCAGTTGGTGGAGCGGCGGGCTGCTGCTGCCGAGCGCGGGGGCTCGATGGTCTGCGTGGTCATCCGGATGCCCCCTAGTTGAAGTCCGCGACGAGGTTCATGAGCTGGCGCGGCAGGAAGCCGGCGATGGCGATCGCCCAGAGGACGATCACGATCCAGAACATGGCCCGCTGGTACTTCGGGCCCTTCGACCAGAAGTCGATGAGGATGATCCGGAGCCCGTTGAACGCGTGGAAGACGATGGCCATCACGAGCGCGATCTCACCGAGGTTCATGATCGGCGTCTTGTACGTGCCGATGACCGCGTTGTACGCCTCGGGGGAGAGCCGCACGAGGGCGGTGTCGAGGATGTGCACGAGCAGGAAGAAGTAGATCGCCACACCGGTGATGCGGTGCAGGACCCAGGACCACATGCCGGTGGACCCCCGGTAGAGCGTCCCCTGCGGTGTCCGAGAAGCGCGCGGCGCCTCGATCGTCACCTGGGGTGCGGCGGTCGCCGTACCCCCTGCGGTCTGCTCGGCCATGAGCTCGTCCTCCCATAGGACGGGCTCGCCCGATCGGCGAGCCCTTGCCGTTCGTGTTCGTGTGGAACACGACCCATCCTATGCGCGTGCGCTGACCTTCTCGTGCCAACCGGTCCGGGCACCCCGCGTCGTGGCGGGCGGCGCGCCGATCGTGCGGGCCGTGTCGTGGTGGTCGAGCAGTTCGTCGCCGATCGCCTCCCACGTCGTCCCCTCGACCCGGAGCCGCCCGGCGGAGCCCATCCGCTCGGCCAGGGCGCGGTCGTGGTGCAGGGCGAGGACGGCTCGACGCAGGGCCTGTGGCTCGTCCGGGTCGTACAGCTCGCCGTCGAGTCCCGGCGCGACGAGGTCGAGCGGCCCGCCGACGCTCGGCGCGACGACCGGCAGCCCGCTGGCGTGCGCCTCCTGCAGGGTCTGGCCGAAGGTCTCCGCCGGTCCCGTGTGGACGAACAGGTCCAGGGCTGCGTAGGCGTCCGCGAGCGCGTCCCCGCGGAGCGGACCGGTGAACGTGACGTCCAGGTGGCGGAGGCGGCGTTCGAGCGCGGCCCGGGAGGGACCACCGCCCGCGACCACGATCCGGATCCCGGGGATGCCGCCGAGCTCGGCGAGCCGCTCGACCTCCTTCTCGGGCGCGAGCCGCCCGACGTACCCGACGATGGTCTCGCCGCGCGGGGCGATCCGCCGCCGGAGCGCCCGCACGTGCGCCGACGAGCGGCGCGCGGGGTGGAACAGCTCGGTGTCGACGCCGCGGCCCCAGCGCGCGACGCGGGGGACGCCGTCCTCGGCGAGCATCGCCGCGGTCGCGCTCGACGGCGCGAGCGTCAGCGAGGCGCCGGCGTGGATGCGTCCGAGGATCTTCCGCACCAACGGGATGGTCGCGGTCAGGCCGTTGCGGCGGGCGAACCCGGCCACGTCGGTCTGGAAGACGGCGACGGAGGGGATGCCGAGCCTCCCGGCCGCCGTGATCGCGCGCCCGCCCAGCAGGAACGGACTCGCGGCGTGGAGCACGTCGGCGCCGGAGGCGGCGAGGATCGTGTCGAGCACCGGGTGGGGGAGCGCGACCGGGAACTGGCGGTAGGCCACGGCCGGGACCCGGTGGACGTCGAAGGAGCGGTACCGCTCCACCGCGGTCCGCGAGCGGAACTGCGCGATGCCGGGGGTGTCCGGCGCGATGACGACCGCGCGGTGACCGCGGCGTTCCAGGTGGTCCAGCACCGCGAGGACGCTGGTGGTGACGCCGTTGAGGGTGGGCAGGAAGCTCTCGGTCACGACGGCGACGGTCCGTTGGGACGTGCCGCGCTCCACACTGCGTGCGTTCATGGCGGTGTCCATGCTCCGCGCGCGGCGTGTCCCCGCGGGGCCGTCGACGTGAACGCCCGGCACGCAGGCGGTGAACAGCCGCGTCAGCGGGCGGCGGGCGGTCACGCCTGCAGGCGGTGGACGACCGGACTGGAGGCGCGGCGCACGACCGGCGGGCCGGCTGCGGGGGCCGTGTGCGGACTCCCGCACCGCGTGCGTGCGGGAAGCGTGCGGGAACCACCCAGGTCGCGCCCGGCCGCACCGGTACGGTGAGCACGTGGCAGACGCACTCGAGGACTTCTACGCGATCATCCCCGCCGGGGGCATCGGATCGCGGCTCTGGCCGTTGTCGCGTGCCGACGCGCCCAAGTTCCTGCACGACCTGACCGGGTCCGGCACCTCGCTGCTCCGGCAGACGTGGGACCGTCTCGCGCCCCTGGCCGGCGAGCAGCGGATCATGGTCGTCACCGGCCGTGCGCACCGGGTCGCCGTCGAGTCGCAGCTCCCCGGCGTCGAGGACCACAACGTCGTGCTCGAGAGCGAGCCGAAGGACTCCACGGCGGCCATCGGCCTCGCCGCGGCGATCCTGCGCCGCCGCGAGCCGGACGTCGTCATCGGCTCCTTCGCGGCGGACCACGTCATCGGTGACGCCCGGGGCTTCCGCCGGTCGGTCCGCGAAGCGGTCGTCGCCGCACGCGCCGGCTACATCACGACGATCGGCATCACGCCGACCGAGCCGGCGATCGGCTTCGGGTACATCCACGCGCACGACGACCCGATCGGCATCGAGGGCGCCCCGACCGCCCACGCGGTGCGATCCTTCGTCGAGAAGCCCGACCTCGACACCGCGCGCTCGTACGTCGAGCAGGGCACCTACCTCTGGAACGCGGGCATGTTCATCGCCCGCGCCGACGTGCTGCTCGCCGAGATCGGCCGGACGAAGCCCGAGCTGCTCGCCGGCATCGAGGAGCTCGCCGACGCGTGGGACACCTCGGCCCGTGGTGCCGTCGTGGACGCGGTGTGGCCGAACCTCGAGAAGATCGCCATCGACTACACGGTCGCCGAGCCCGCCGCCGCCGCAGGGCGCATGGCGGTCATCCCCGGCGACTTCGACTGGGACGATGTCGGCGACTTCGCCTCGCTCGCGAAGCTGCAGTCCGGCGGCCGCGCGAACAACCTCGCGGTGCTCGGGGACGGCGCTCGCATCCTCGCGGACTCGTCGAGCGGCATCGTCGTCTCGCACAGCCAGCGGCTCATCTCGCTCATCGGCGTCGAGGACATCGTCGTCGTGGACACCCCCGACGCCCTGCTCGTGACCACCAGTGCGAACGCGCAGCGGGTCAAGGGTGTGGTGGATGCACTGAAGATCAGCGGCCGCGGCGACGTCCTGTAGCGCTCCATCACGAAAAGCGCTTGACGTCCCCCGAACTGGGGGCAGAACCGTGACTTCGCGTTACGGGCGCGTTTCGGCGCGGTCGCGATCCCGTAACTGATCCCAGGAGTCCCTCAGGGGCGTTCTGTACCGGCCGGGCGGTCGTGTACTGTCGCCACGATCGCCCGGAACGCACGTGGTCCGGGCACGCTCCCCGGAGGAACCCACCCGTGACATCTCGTACCCGTCAGGTCCTGCTGAGCTCCCTCGCGCTCGCCGGTACCGTCGCCGTCCTCGCCGGTTGCTCGGCCGCCCCGTCCGACACCGCGTCCGGCGACAACAAGACCAGCTTCCGCCCCTGCATGGTCTCCGACGCCGGTGGCTTCGACGACAAGTCGTTCAACCAGCTCGGGTTCGAGGGCATGAAGGACGCCGCGTCCGACCTCGGTGCCACCTACAAGTCGGCCGAGTCCAAGGACGCCACCGTCTACGACTCGAACATCGAGCAGCTCATCGGCCAGAACTGCAACCTCATCGTCACCGTCGGCTTCAACCTCGCCGACGCCACGAAGAAGCAGGCCGCGGCGAACCCCGACACCGACTTCGCGATCATCGACGACAACTCGATCGACGCGAAGAACGTCAAGCCGATCACCTTCGACACCTCGCAGGCGGCGTTCCTCGCCGGCTACGCGGCCGCCTCGTACTCGAAGAGCGGCGTCGTCGGCACCTTCGGCGGCATGCAGATCCCGACCGTCACCATCTTCATGGACGGCTTCGCGGACGGCGTGAAGTACTACAACGAGCAGAAGTCGAAGGACGTCAAGGTCGTCGGCTGGGACGTCGACAGCCAGAAGGGTTCCTTCACGGGCGGCTTCGAGGCCGGCACGCAGGCCAAGGCCGTCGCGCAGACCCTGATCGACCAGGACGCCGACGTGATCCTGCCCGTCGGTGGCCCGATCTACCAGTCGGCTGCCGAGGCCATCAAGGACGCGAACAACGGTTCCGTCCTGATCGGTGCGGACAGCGACCTCTACGAGGCCGACCCGCGCTACAAGGACATCGCGTTCACGTCCGTCGAGAAGGGCATGCGCCCCGCCGTCAAGGACGTCGTCGAGCAGGCCGCCGACAAGAAGTACTCCAACGAGCCGTACGTCGGCACGCTGAAGAACGACGGCGTCGGCATCGCGCCGTTCCACGACTACGCCGACAAGGTCGACAGCGGCCTCGAGAAGGAGCTCGACACCATCAAGTCGGGCATCATCGACGGCTCGATCAAGGTCGAGACCAAGGCGACCGTCAAGTAGTCCGGTGAACGCGGGCGGGGGAACCTCCCTCGCCCGCGTTTCCGTGCGTCGATCACAGAAACAGACCCAGAGAACATGAAGCTCGAACTCCGCGGCATCACGAAGCGGTTCGGCCCCCTCGTCGCCAACGACCACATCTCGCTCACCGTCGAGCCCGGTGAGGTCCACTGTCTCCTCGGGGAGAACGGCGCCGGCAAGTCGACCCTGATGAACGTCCTGTACGGCCTGTACCAGGCGGACGAGGGCGAGATCCTCCTCGACGACGTCGTCCAGGACTTCGACGGACCCGGTGACGCCATGCGTTCCGGCATCGGCATGGTGCACCAGCACTTCATGCTCGTCCCCGTCTTCACCGTCGCCGAGAACGTCATGCTCGGCCAGGAGCAGACCGCGTTCGGCGGCCGGCTCGACCTCGCCGGCGCCCGCAAGCGCGTGCGGGAGATCTCCGAGCGCTTCGGGTTCGACGTCGACCCGGACGCCAAGGTCGAGGACCTCCCCGTCGGTGTCCAGCAGCGGGTCGAGATCATCAAGGCGCTGTCCCGCGACGCCTCGGTCCTGGTGTTCGACGAGCCGACGGCCGTCCTCACCCCGCAGGAGACCGACGAGCTGATGGGCATCATGCGGCAGCTCCGTGCGGCCGGCACCGCGATCGTGTTCATCACCCACAAGCTGCGCGAGGTCCGCGAGGTCGCCGACCGCATCACCGTGATCCGCCTCGGCAAGGTCGTCGGCGAGGCATCGCCCACCGCGACGAACAACGAGCTCGCGGCGCTCATGGTCGGCCGTGCCGTCTCCCTCGTCGTCGACAAGGCACCGGCCACCGGTGGTGAGGACGCCCTCGTCGTCGACGGGTTGACCGTCACCGACCCGTCCGGCATCGTCCTCGTCGACGACGTCTCGTTCACGGTCCGACGCGGCGAGGTCCTCGCCATCGCCGGGGTGCAGGGCAACGGGCAGACCGAGCTGACCGAGGCGATCCTCGGCCTCGAGCCGGTGCACGCCGGCCGCGTCACGCTCGACGGGCGCGAGCTCACCGGCCGCACCGTCAAGCAGATCCTCGACGCCGGCGTCGGCTTCGTCCCGGAGGACCGGAAGGAAGACGGGCTCGTCGGCGAGTTCACCATCGCCGAGAACCTCATGCTCGACCGTGCCGACCACGCCGAGTTCGTCCGCGCCGGCACGATCCGATCGGCGGAGCGCGACGCGTTCGCCGACGAGAAGATCGCCGAGTTCGACATCCGCACGCCGGGCCGCACCACCGCGGCCGGCCGGCTGTCCGGCGGCAACCAGCAGAAGATCGTCCTCGCCCGCGAGCTGAGCCGCGACCTGCGCCTCTTCGTCGCGGCACAGCCGACCCGCGGCATCGACGTCGGGTCGATCGAGTTCGTGCACAAGCGCATCGTCGCCACCCGCGACACCGGTGTCCCGGTCATCGTCGTCTCCACGGAGCTCGACGAGGTCGTGGCACTCGCCGACCGGATCGCCGTGATGTACCGCGGCGGGATCGTCGGCATCGTCCCCGCGGACACCCCGCGCGACGTCCTCGGCCTGATGATGGCCGGAGAACTCCCAGAAGGAACGGAGCTGGCAGCGTGAGCACCCCCACGCCAGACAACACGCAGCCGGATGCCCAGCCGACGGCCGACACGCAGCCGGACGCACCGCTGACCGACGACCGCCTGCAGGACGTCGAGTCCACCCCGCACCTCATGACGGACTCCGCCGAGGACACCGAGCGACGCCAGGGCGGCGACCGCTGGCAGGCCGCACTGCAGGGCATCGTCAACGGCTCCGCGATCGTCACGGTCCTCGCCGTCGTGCTCGCCCTCGTCGCGTGCGGCATCCTCATCGCCATCACCGACGAGAACGTCCGCTCGGCCGCCGGGTACTTCTTCGCCCGTCCGGCCGACACCTTCCGGGCGATCGGCACCGCGGTCGGCGGCGCGTACGCGTCGCTGTTCGAGGGGTCCGTCGTCAACTTCGGCGCGTCGAGCTTCCAGCAGGCCATCGTCCCGCTGACCCGCTCGATCGACTACGCCGTGCCGCTCATCGCGGCCGGTCTCGGCATCGCGCTGTCGTTCCGCGCCGGCCTGTTCAACATCGGCGGCCAGGGCCAGATCCTGATGGGCGCCGCGGCGGCCGGCTGGGTCGGCTTCTCGTTCGACGGCCCCGCGGCGATCCACATCCCGCTCACGATCATCGCCGGCATCGTCGGCGGTGCGGTGTGGGCCGGGATCGTCGGCGTCCTCAAGGCGCGGACGGGTGCCAACGAGGTCGTCCTCACGATCATGCTCAACTACGTCGCGCTGTACCTCGTGAGCTACCTGCTCCGCACGCCGGGCCTGCTGCAGGCGCCGGGCAGCCCGAACCCGATCTCGCCCGCGACGAAGGACAGCGCGGTGCTCCCGCCGCTGTTCGGGGTGCGCTACGGCGTGGACCTCGGCTTCGTCGTGGCGATCATCGCGGTCGTCGTCGTGTGGTGGCTCGTGAACAAGTCCTCGCTCGGCTTCCGCTTCCGCACCATCGGTGAGAACCCGCGTGCCGCTCGCGTGGCGGGCATGAGCGTGCCGTCCCTGACCATCTGGGTCCTCGTCATCTCCGGTGCCCTCGTCGGCATCGCCGGCGCGTACCAGGTACAGGGCGCGGTCACGACCGGGTTCACCTCCGGCATCGACGCCGGCATCGGGTTCGACGCCATCACCGTGGCGCTGCTCGGCCGGTCGAAGCCGTGGGGCGTGTTCTGGGCCGCGATCCTGTTCGGCGTGCTGAAGAACGGCGGCTACGCCATGCAGGCCGCGA
Organism: Curtobacterium sp. YR515; assembly: GCF_900113095.1. Classification (NCBI taxonomy): domain Bacteria; kingdom Bacillati; phylum Actinomycetota; class Actinomycetes; order Micrococcales; family Microbacteriaceae; genus Curtobacterium; species Curtobacterium sp. YR515. The sequence continues at coordinate 559,393 of NZ_FOOD01000003.1, forward strand.
ACGGCATCCCGATCGACATCGTGGGCGTCATCCAGGCCCTCATCGTCCTCTTCATCGCGGCGCCGCCGCTCGTCCGCGCGATCTTCCGGATCCCGCAGCCGGGTGCTCGTCGACGCGTCTCCACGAAGAACAGCAAGAAGGCGGTCGCCGCGTGAGCACCCTCAGCCCCACCGCGCCCAGCGCGTCGCCGGTCGCCGGCCGTCCGGTCGAGACCACCCGCAGCTGGAAGCTCGCGATCGGATACGGCGTCTTCACGCTGATCGCCCTCGTGCTCTTCGCGCTGCTGCCCCGCACCGGGACGACCACGTTCCGCCTCGCCAACAGCGGCGACTTCTTCGCCCTGCCCGACGTGCCGTTGCCGGCCGTGGGCACCGGGATCGTCGTGGTCGTGCTGCTCGCGATCCTCACCGTCTACGCGGTCGTCGAGACCCGTTCGGTGCGCCGCGTGCCGATGTGGGTCACCGCGGTGTTCGCCGTGGTGTTCGTCATCGGGTTCCTGACGTGGGCGGCCGCCGGCAAGTCCCTGCCGATCCCCGGCCTGCTGCTCGGCGCGCTGAGCCTCAGCGTCCCGCTGGTGTTCGGTGCCCTCGGCGGCGTCATCTCCGAGCGCGTCGGTGTCGTGAACATCGCGATCGAGGGACAGTTCCTCGCCGGTGCGTTCAGCTCCGCCATGGTCGCGTCCATCACCGGCTCGCCCTGGGTCGGCCTCGTCGCGGCCCTCGTCGCGGGCACGCTCGTGTCGTTCATCCTCGCGGCGTTCAGCATCAAGTACCTCGTCGACCAGGTGATCGTCGGTGTCGTCATCAACGCCTTCATCTCCGGCCTGACGGGCTTCCTGTACTCGCAGGTGCTCTCGCCGAACGAGACCACGCTCAACGTCGGCGTCCGGTTCCCGATCATCCCGATCCCGGTCCTGCACCAGATCCCGGTCATCGGTCCGGTGTTCTTCGAGCAGCGGGTCACGGTCTACCTGGCCTACGTGGCGGTCGCGGTCGTGACGTTCGGGCTCTTCAAGACCCGCTGGGGCCTGCGCCTCCGCGCGGTCGGCGAGCACCCGCAGGCGGCGGACACGGTGGGCATCAACGTCACCGGGACCCGGTTCTGGAACGTGTCCCTCGCCGGAGCGATCGCGGGCCTCGGCGGCGCGTACTTCACGCTCGACGCGGTCGGCCCGTTCACCAAGGACATGACCGCCGGCGCGGGCTACATCGCGCTCGCGGCGGTCATCTTCGGTCGCTGGGACCCGATCAAGGCGACGTTCGCGGCGCTGCTGTTCGGCTTCGCGTCGAACCTGCAGAACACCCTCGGCGCGATCAACTCGCCCGTGCCGAGCGAGTTCCTGCTCATGCTCCCGTACGTGGTGACGATCTTCGCGGTGGCCGGCCTGGTCGGGCAGTCGCGTGGGCCGGCCGCGTCCGGCAAGCCGTACATCAAGAGCTGACGGACAGGAGGCACGGCACATGACCGACACGCACGCTGCGGGCGACGACCAGATCGCGTCCACCGACGCGACCGCCTGGGCGGACCCGGCCACGGCCCTTGACGGGCGCGGCGGCCGGACCGCCGCCGACGGGACGGGGGCCGAGCCGCGCCTCCCGTCCGACGTGGACTGGACCGCCCTGCGGACCGCCGCGACGGCCGCGATGGGGCACGCCTACGCGCCGTACTCGTCGTTCCCGGTGGGCGCCGCGGCGCTCACCGACGACGGCCGGATCGTGTCCGGCTGCAACGTCGAGAACGCGTCCTACGGAGTGACGCTCTGCGCGGAGTGCTCGCTCGTCTCGCAGCTGCACATGACCGGCGGCGGCAAGCTCGTGGCGTTCACGTGCGTCGACGGCGACGGGGCGACCCTGATGCCGTGCGGCCGGTGCCGCCAGCTGCTCTTCGAGCACTCCACCGAGGGCATGCTCCTCGAGACCGTCTCCGGCATCCGCACCATCGACGAGGTCCTGCCGGACGCCTTCGGGCCGAGGACCCTCGCCACCTACCAGCAGGAGCACTGATCCACATGGCCGTCGAGCCGTTCGACACCGTCGACCTCATCCGCACGAAGCGCTCCGGGGGCGCCCTGAGCACCGCCGAGGTCGACTGGCTCGTCGACGCCTACACGCGCGGCTACGTCGAGGACCCGCAGATGGCGGCGATGGCGATGGCGATCTTCCTGAACGGGATGGAGCGGCGTGAGATCAAGGACCTCACCCTCGCGATGATCGCGTCGGGGGAGCGGATGTCGTTCTCGTCGCTCGGCAAGACGACGGTCGACAAGCACTCGACCGGTGGTGTCGGCGACAAGATCACGCTGCCGTTGGCGCCCCTCGTGGCGTCGTTCGGGGTCGCGGTACCCCAGCTGTCGGGCCGCGGGCTCGGGCACACCGGCGGGACGCTCGACAAGCTCGAGTCGATCCCCGGGTGGCAGGCGGCGCTGTCGAACGACCGTCTCCTCGAGGTGCTGACCGACGTGGGCGCGGTCATCTGCGCCGCCGGTACCGGCCTGGCTCCGGCCGACAAGAAGCTGTACGCCCTGCGGGACATCACCGGCACCGTCGAGAGCATCCCGCTCATCGCGTCGAGCATCATGTCGAAGAAGATCGCCGAGGGCACGGGTGCGCTCGTGCTCGACGTGAAGTTCGGGTCGGGGGCGTTCATGCCCTCGTACGAGGCGTCGCGCGAGCTCGCGCAGACGATGGTCGACCTCGGGAACGACGCCGGGGTGAAGACCTCGGCGCTGCTGACCGACATGGAGGTCCCGCTCGGGCTGACGATCGGCAACGCGCTCGAGGTGCGGGAGTCGGTCGACGTGTTGGCGGGCGGGGGTCCAGCCGACGTCGTCGCGCTGACCGTGGCGCTGGCGACCGAGATGCTCACGCTGGCCGGGTTGCCGGACGCCGACCCGGCGGCCGCACTGGCCGACGGCCGCGCGATGGACACCTGGCGGCGGATGATCCAGGCGCAGGGCGGGGACCCCGCAGCCGCGTTGCCGGTCGCCCGCGAGCAGCACGTCGTCACCGCGCCGTCGTCGGGAGTGCTCGCGCAGCAGGACGCCCTGCCGTTCGGCGTCTCGGCCTGGCGCCTGGGTGCCGGCCGTGCGCGCGCGCAGGACCCGGTGCAGGCCGGGGCGGGCATCGAGCTGCACGTCAAGCCCGGTGACACCGTCGCCGCGGGGCAGCCGCTGTGGACGCTGCACACCGACGACGCGTCGCGGATCCCGCGGGCGCTCGAGTCGCTCGAGGGTGCGTGGTCGATCGGCACCGAGGCGCCTCGGCGTGGGCCGATCGTGCGCGAGCGCATCGCGGGCTGAACCCGGGCCGTGGGACCGGCCACCGGCCGGGCTGCGGCTGCCTGCCCGGCTGTGGAGAGCCTCCAGTGGGTCCCGTCGTCTGTTGTGCACAGGTGCCTGCGCGGGGTCGGTGACCACCGATAGCCTGGGTGCATGAGCTCCGACGCCACGACCTACCGCCTGCCCGACGCCGGAGCGGTCATCAACGACCTGCCGAAGGTCTCGCTGCACGACCACCTCGACGGTGGCCTGCGTCCGGCGACGATCGTCGAGCTCGCCGGTGCCGCGGGCGTCACCCTGCCGACGACCGACCCGGCCGAGCTCGGGCAGTGGTTCGCCGACCAGTCGAACTCCGGCTCGCTCGTCGAGTACCTGAAGACCTTCGACGTCACGATCTCGGTGATGCAGACGGCGCCGCAGCTGCACCGCATCGCGAAGGAGTTCGTCGAGGACCTGGTCGCCGACGGCGTCGTCTACGGCGAGGTCCGCTGGGCGCCCGAGCAGCACCTGCAGGGCGGGCTCACGCTCGACCAGGCGGTCGAGGCCGTGCAGGCCGGCATCGAGGAAGCGGTCGACGCCGCGGGCGGCAGCATCCGCGTCGGCCAGCTCGTCACGGCGATGCGCCACGCCGACCGCGCCCTCGAGATCGCCGAGCTCGCCGTCCGGCACCGCGACGGCGGCGTGGTCGGCTTCGACATCGCCGGTGCCGAGGCCGGGTTCCCGCCCTCGAACCACCGTGCGGCGTTCGACTACCTCGCCTCCGAGCTCTTCCCCGTGACGGTGCACGCGGGCGAGGCCGACGGGCTCGCCTCGATCCGCTCCGCGCTCGTCGACGGGCGGGCACTGCGCCTCGGCCACGGCGTCCGCATCTTCGAGGACGTCGTCCTGTCCGACGCCGGTGACGGCTCGACGCTCGCCTCCCTCGGCGAGGTCGCCTCGTGGGTGCGCGACCGTGAGATCCCGCTCGAGGTCTCGCCGTCGTCGAACCTGCAGACCGGGGCCGTCGCGGCGTGGGGCGACGACCTCGCCGACCACCCCTTCGACGTGCTCTACCAGCTCGGCTTCCGGGTCACGGTGAACACCGACAACCGCCTGATGAGCGACACCTCGCTCTCGAAGGAGCTCGCGCTGCTCGCAGGCACGTTCGGCTACGACCTCGACGACCTCGCGGCGTTCCAGATCAACGCGGCCCTCGGCTCGTTCCTGCCGCTCGAGGACCGCGAAGAGATCATCGCCACCATCACGGCCGGCCACCAGGAGGCCTGACGCATGCCACTGCCGCCGCTGCCGGACTCCGCCGTCGTGCTCGGGGCGACCGCGTCCTCGTGGCGCGACGCGCTCCGGTTGGCCGGCGGTGCCCTCGTGTCGTCGGGAGCGGCCACAGAGCCGTACACCGACGCCATGATCGGCCTGGTCGAGGAACACGGGCCGTACATCGTCATCTCGCCCGGGCTGGCGTTCGCGCACGCCCGGCCGGGGCCCGCGGTGCTGCGTGACGGGCTGTCCGTCGTGACGCTCGACGCGCCGGTGTCGTTCGGACACCCGCACAACGATCCGGTCCGCGTGGTCCTCGGGCTCGCGGTCGCCGGGGTCGGCACCCACCTCGAGTCGATCGGGGAGATCGCGAACCTGTTCAACGACGCCTCGGTGACCGGTCGGATCGCCGATGCCGCCACCGCGGACGAGGTCCGCGCGATCATGGGGGTCACGGCATGAAGATCGTCACCATCTGCGGCGCGGGCATCGGTTCCAGCGCGATCCTCAAGGTGAACGCCGAGAAGGCCCTCGCGGCGCTCGGGCTGACCGCGTCCGTCGTGGCGGCCGACGTCGCGTCCGTGCAGAAGGTGTCCGACGACGCGAACGTGATCCTCACCAGCCAGGAGTTCGTCGAGGCGATCGGGTCCACCTACGCCGAGGTCATCGTGATCCGGAACCACTTCGACCAGGCCGAGATCACGGCCGCGGTGGACCGGGCGCTCGGCGAACACTGACGCCGGTTCCGTGGCCTCTAGAGTTGGGGCATGAGCACGGAGAACCCGCTGAACGACCCCGCCGCCGACCCGTTCGAGGTCGCGCGTGACGCCGCCGAGGTCATCGCCTCGAAGTCCGGCATCGAGCGCCACGACATCGCCCTGACCCTCGGGTCCGGGTGGGGGAAGGCCGCGGACCTCATCGGCGAGACCGTGTCCGAGATCCCCGCGTCCGAGGTCCCCGGCTTCAGCGCCTCGGCCGTCCCCGGACACTCCGGTACGGTCCGCTCGATCCGTCTCGCCGACGGCCGGCACGCGCTCGTCATCGGGGCGCGCACGCACTACTACGAGGGCCACGGGGTCCGTCGGGTCGTGCACAGCGTCCGGACCGCGGCGGCGACCGGCGCCTCGATCATGGTCCTGACGAACGGTGCCGGGGGCATCAAGGAGCACTGGACGCCCGGCACGCCCGTCCTCATCAGCGACCACATCAACCTCACCGCGGACAGCCCGCTCGAGGGCGCCACGTTCGTCGACCTCACCGACCTGTACTCGGCGCGGCTCCGCTCGGTCGCTCGCGGCGTGGACCCCTCGCTCGACGAGGGTGTCTACACCCAGTTCCGCGGTCCGCACTACGAGACGCCGGCTGAGGTCCAGATGGCGAAGACCATCGGCGGCCACATCGTCGGCATGTCCACCGCGCTCGAGGCCATCGCGGCGCGGCAGGCCGGCATGGAGGTCCTCGGCTTCTCGCTCATCACGAACCTCGCCGCCGGCATCCAGAAGACGCCGCTGTCCCACGCCGAGGTGCTCGAGGCCGGGCGCGAGGCCGAGCCGGTGATCGCCGACCTGCTCGCCCGCGTGGTGACCGCGCTGGGCTCCGCGTCGTGAAGCTCGACGTCGACGGCGTGCTCGCTGCTGCTCGTGCCTGGAGCGCGCAGGACCCGGACCCCGAGACCCGTTCCTCGATCGATGCGGCGATCGACGCGGCGGCGACCGGCGACGGTCCAGCCGTGCAGGACCTCGCCGCGCGGTTCGCCGGGCGCCTGGCGTTCGGCACCGCCGGCCTCCGCGCCGAACTCGGGTACGGACCGCTCCGGATGAACCGGGTCGTCGTGACCCAGGCCGCCGCGGGACTCGCGCGCTTCCTCATCGACACCGGGCGTCGACGCAGCGTCGTCATCGGGTACGACGGTCGGGTGAACTCGGACGTCTTCGCCCGCGACTCCGCCGAGGTCATGCGCGGCCTCGGGCTCGAGGTCACCCTGCTGCCGTCGGCGCTCCCCACGCCCGTGCTGGCGTTCGCCGTGCGGCACCTCGACGTCGGTGCCGGGGTGATGGTGACCGCGAGCCACAACCCGCCGCGGGACAACGGCTACAAGGTCTACCTCGGCGAGGACGACGAGGGGTCGCAGATCGTCCCGCCCGTCGACGCCGACATCGCCGCCGCGATCGACGCCGTCGCCGCGGGTTCGATCGCGGACCTGCCCCGTGCCACCGACCACACCGTCGCCACGTCCGAGCTGCTCGACGCCTACGTGTCCGCCACCGCGGCGACGGTGGCAGCGCCCGGGCTCGCTCCGGACGCGCAGCCGAAGGTCGTCTACACGGCCATGCACGGCGTCGGGTGGGAGACCGCCCGCGCGGTGTTCGAGGCGGCCGGGTTCGCCGTGCCGGTGACCGTGCCCGAGCAGATCGAGCCGGACGGGGCGTTCCCGACGGTGTCGTTCCCGAACCCCGAGGAACCGGGGGCGATGGACCTGTCGATCGCCCGCGGGGTCGCTGTCGGTGCGGACCTCGTCATCGCGAACGACCCGGACGCCGATCGGCTGGCGCTGGCGATCCCGGACGGCGACGGTTCCTTCCGCAGGCTCTCGGGCAACGAGGTCGGCTGGCTCCTCGGGTGGCGCGCTGCCGCCCGGGCGTCCGACGACGGTGTGGAGGGAACCCTCGCGGCGTCGATCGTGTCCTCGCCGGCGCTCGCACGGGTCGCGGCGCGGCACGGGCTGGAGTACCGCGACACCCTCACCGGCTTCAAGTGGGTCTCCCGCGTCCCCGGGCTGCTGTTCGGGTACGAGGAAGCGCTCGGCTACCTGGTCGACCCGGAGGTCATCCGCGACAAGGACGGCATCTCGGCGGCGCTGTCCCTGCTGTCCCTCGCCGCGGACCTGGCCGCCCAGGGGTCGTCGATCGCCGGGCAGCTCGACGCCTTCGCGGCCGAGTTCGGGGCGTTCGCGTCCGGGCAGGTGGCGACCCGGGTCGACGACCTCTCCCGCATCGGTTCGATCATGGCGTCCCTGCGGTCGACGCCGCCGACGACGCTCGGCGGGCTGTCGGTGCTGTCGGTGACGGACTACGCCGGTGGTGTCGAGGGCTTCCCGCCGTCGGACATCCTCCGCTACGACCTGACGGGTGACGCCCGCGTGATCGTCCGGCCGAGCGGGACCGAGCCGAAGGTGAAGGTCTACATCGACACCGTCGCGGCGACCCCCGCCGAAGCGCAGTCGCTCGTCGACGCCCTCGCCGCCGACATCCGCCCCCTGGTGTCGTAGGCGCGGCCGCGCCGGCGGCGGCGTTGGCGGCTCTGGCGGCTCACCGCGCGTCGAACCACGTTTCCGACATCGAACCAGCTCGTGCCGCTGGTTCGACGTCGGAAACGTGGTTCGACGTTTGCGTGCGTGCGAGTTGTGAGCACGTGATTTCTCCACAGATCGAGCGTCGGGCACGGGAAGCGACCCGAGCCCGGACAGGCTCGGACGATGGTGGTCCCCGTCGTCGTCCCCGTGCACCCCGACCCGGCCGCGGCCCGCGCGCAGCAGCGAGCGTTGCGCGACGGGCAGTTGATCCGCGTCGGCCACGGCGCCTTCGTCCACCGCGAGGACTGGGAGCGCGCGACCGCTTGGGAGCAGCACCTCGCGCGTGCGGCGGCGGTGCACTCCGTCACGCCTCGTGCCGTCGTGTCGCATGCCTCCGCCGCGGTCGCGCACGGACTGCCGTGGATCCAGCCGGTGCCGGAACGCGTGACCGTGCTCGATCCAGTGCGTCGGACCGCGCAGCGCACGAGGTTCGCGGACAAGGCCGCTGCGGCCGGACGACACGTGGCACCGGTCGTCGTCGGCGGTCTGCCCGTCACGACCTTGGTGGACACGGTCGTGGACATCGCGCTGCGGTACGACCGCGGCCGAGCACTCGCGGTGGCGGACGCGGCGCTCCGACGTGGCGTGCAGCACGACGCGATCGAGGACGAGTTGGCGGCACGCGGCACGGTTCGCGCAGGGCGACGCGCACTTCGGTGCTGGAGTTGGCGGCGGGCGCCTCGGAGTCGGCGGGGGAGAGCGTCGCTCTGCTCGTGATGCGCGACGTCGGGTGTCCGGCGCCGGTCCAACAGCACGAGTTCCGCGACGACCGCGGTGTCATCGGCAGGGTCGACTTCTGGTTCCCGGACCAGGGCGTGATCGTCGAGTTCGACGGTCTCGTGAAGTACCGGGACGTCGGGATGCGCAACGGCCGCTCCGTCGAAGAAGTCGTCATCGCGGAGAAGGTGCGGGAAGATCGGCTGCGAGCGCTGGACGACGTACGCCGCGTCATCCGGCCGATCTGGCGTGACGTCGTGCCCGGCGGCGCGTTCCCGGCGATGCTGGCGGCGGCAGGTCTCCCGGTCCGGCGGGGCGTCCGAACGACGCCCGCATGGTGAGCGGCCCCCGCGTGGAACCACGAATCCGACATCGAACCGACCAGGCGCGGTGGTTCGATGTCGGATTCGTGGTTCGAAGCGGCGCGCGGCGCGCCGCGCGCGGCGCAGCCGCCTACGCGAGCTCGAGCAGCACGTGGCCGGACGAGATCGTCTGGCCGACGGGGGCGTTCAGCCCCGTGACGACGCCGTCACGCGGGGCAGCGACGGGCTGCTCCATCTTCATGGCCTCGAGCACGACGAGCAGGTCGCCCTTCACCACGGTGTCACCCTCGGCGACCGCGAGCTTCACCACGGTGGCCTGCATCGGGGACGTCACGGAGCCGGACGACGCCAGGCCGCCACGGACCCCGGACGACCGGCGCTTCGGCGGAGCGGACGGCCCGGCCGGACGACGACCGGCAGCACCGGCGGCGCCACCGGCGACGATCGACGGCATGGTGACCTCGATGCGCTTGCCCTGCACCTCGACGACCACGCTCTCGCGGGCTGCCGGTGCGGGGAGCTCCTCGGGGGAGCCGCTCCACGCCGGGATCTCGTTGACGAAATCGGTCTCGATCCACTGCGTGTAGATGCTGAACGGGGTCTCGTCGGGCGTCGCGAACGCCGGGTCCGACACGACCGCACGGTGGAACGGCAGCACGGTCGGCAGGCCGGTGACCTCGAACTCGGCGAGGGCACGACGCGACCGCTCGAGCGCCTCGGCGCGCGTGGCACCGGTGACGATGAGCTTCGCGAGCATCGAGTCGAACGAGCCGGAGACGACGTCGCCGGAGACGACGCCCGAGTCGACGCGGACACCGGGGCCGGACGGCGCATGGAACGCGTGCACGGGGCCCGGCGCCGGGAAGAAGTTGCGACCCGGGTCCTCGCCGTTGATGCGGAACTCGAACGAGTGCCCCCGCGCGACCGGGTCGGAGTAGTCGAGCACGCCGCCCTCGGCGATGCGGAACTGCTCGCGGACGAGGTCGATGCCGGTGACCTCTTCGGAGACGCAGTGTTCGACCTGCAGGCGGGTGTTCACCTCGAGGAACGAGACGGTGCCGTCGGCGCCGATGAGGAACTCGCACGTGCCGGCACCGACGTAGCCGACCTCGCGCAGGATCGCCTTCGACGACTCGTACAGCCGATCCTCCTGCGAAGCCGTCAGGTACGGCGCGGGCGCCTCCTCGACGAGCTTCTGGTGCCGACGCTGCAGCGAGCAGTCGCGCGTCGAGACGATGACGACGTTGCCGTGCTCGTCGGCGAGGCACTGCGTCTCGACGTGGCGCGGCTTGTCGAGGTACTTCTCGACGAAGCACTCGCCGCGGCCGAACGCCGCGATGGCCTCGCGCGTCGCCGACTCGAAGAGCTCTTCCACCTGGTCGCGCGAGCGGACGACCTTGAGACCACGGCCGCCACCACCGAACGCCGCCTTGATCGCGACGGGCAGCCCGACCTGGTCGACGAAGTCGAAGACCTCGGAGACGTCCTGCACGGGCTCGATCGTGCCGGGCGCGAGCGGCGCACCGACCTTCTCGGCCACGTGCCGCGCAGAGACCTTGTCGCCGAGGCGCTCGATCGACTCCGGCGAGGGGCCGATCCAGGTCAGCCCGGCGTCGATGACGGCGCGGGCGAAGTCGGCGTTCTCGGCGAGGAACCCGTAACCCGGGTGCACGGCGTCGGCGCCGGAGCGTCGGGCGACCGAGATGATCTTGTCGATGACGAGGTAGGTGTCGGCGCTCGTGGTGCCGTTCAGCGCGTAGGCCTCGTCGGCGAGGCGTGCGTGGAGGGCGTCACGGTCCTGGTCGGCGTAGACCGCGACCGATGCCTTGCCTGCGTCGCGGGCCGCGCGGATGATGCGGACGGCGATCTCGCCGCGGTTCGCGATGAGGACCTTGCTGATACGGGGCATGGTAAGTCAGCGTATTCGTGCGGCAGGGGCGCGAATTGACTGGCACCCACAAAGAACCGGCGCGAAGAAGTGTGGATGTCTACAGTGCCCAGAGGTCGTGCCACGCGATGCCGAACCCCCGCAGCAGCATCGCGCGCAGCACCGGGAGCGAGAGCCCGACCACGGCGGACGGTGCGCCGTCGATCCGGGTGATGTACGCGGCGGCCCGACCGTCGATGGTGAACGCCCCGGCGACCTCGAGCGGTTCGCCGGTGGCGACGTACGCGTCGATCTCCGCGGGCGACATGTCGTCGGCGAAGGTGAGCACGGCGCTGTCGACCGCCACCACCTGGTCGCCGTCGGCGACCATCGCCGACCCGCCGGGCGCGACGCCTGCGACGAAGGCAGCAGCGCCGAGCGGCCCGCCGCCCGACGCGTCCACGGTACGGACGGGAGGCACGGTGCCGGCCCGACCCGCGCCTCCAGGCCCCGGATCGGGTGCGTCCAGGGCGTCGGGTGCGTCCGCGGCCTGGCGCCGGTCCACGACGCAGTGCCCGCTCCAGAGCGTGCCGCCGCCGGCGGCGAGCATCTGCCGCCACCGCTCCCGCGCGACCTCCGGGTCGTGGGGCTTGCCGTACAGCACGCCGTCGACCTCGAACGCGGAGTCCCCGCCGAACACGAAGCCGTCGACCGGGGAGCCGTCGACGGGGGCGTCCGCGACGGCCGAGGCCTTGGCGACCGCGAGCATCGCCACCAGCTCCGGTCCGGTCAGGTCGCGGCCGAGCGACGTGGCGGCCGCGGCGACCGCGGCGTCCTCGTCGACCCCCGGCGCGACGAGCACCGGCTCGATCCCGGTCTGGGCGAGGAGGGCGCGGCGGGCGGGGGAGGTACTCGCGAGGTACAGACGCATGGGAACATCGAACCATGGGTGAATCCGTCGGAACGCTGCTCGACCTCGACGTCACCGGGATCGCCCACGGCGGTATCTCGGTGGCACGGCACGAGGGGCGGGTGGTCTTCGTGTCGGACGCGATCCCCGGCGAACGGGTGACCGCCCGCGTGACCGAGGACCGGAAGAAGTCGTTCTGGCGTGCCGACACCGTGTCGGTCGAGACGCCGAGCGAGCACCGCGTCGACCACGTCTGGCCCGAGGCCGCCCTCGACCGCGACCCGGCCGTCCGCGCCGGCGGTGCCGAGTTCGGGCACATCGCCCTCGGCCACCAGCGCACGCTGAAGCACGACGTCCTCGTCGACTCCTTCGCGCGCTTCGCCCGCACGGACCTCGCTGCCGTGCTCGGCCACGACGTCGTGGTCGAGGCAGCCCCCGGCGACGACGAGTCGAACGGCACCGGCTGGCGCACCCGCGTCCGCCTGCACGTCGACGAGGACGGCACCGCCGGCCCCTTCGCGGCCCGGTCGCACACCGTCGTGCCCGTCGCGTCCCTCCCGCTCGCGAGCCGGGTCGTGCAGGAGAGCGCACCGCTCGGCCGCGGCGCGATGCCCGGCGCGTCCGTCGTCGACGTCCTCGCGCCGAGCGGCTCCGAGGGCGCGCGACTCGTGATCGACGAGCAGAAGCCGACCGTCGTGACCGAGGTCGTGGGGGAGCGTTCGTTCTCGGTCGACGACAACGGCTTCTGGCAGGTCCACCGTGCGGCTCCGGCCGTGCTGACCGCGGCCGTGCAGGACCTCGTCGACCGCGACCGGCTCGACCCCGAGGGGCAGCACCTCGACCTCTACGGCGGTGTCGGCCTGCTCGGCGCCGCGCTCGGCGACCTCGTCGGGCCGCGCGCCAAGCTCACCAGCGTCGAGAGCTCGGAGCGCGCCACCGAGCACGCGCAGGAGAACCTGTCCGAGTGGATCGGCGCCCGCGCCGAGACCGGCCGCGTCGACCGCTGGCTGCAGCGCACCGTCTCGACCCTGTCCGCCGGCGAGCGGCAGCGGCACCGCGCCGGGACGATCGTGCTCGACCCGCCGCGCTCGGGTGCCGGGCGCGAGGTCGTCGTGCAGATCGCGGCCCTCCAGCCGGCGCAGGTCGTCTACGTCGCCTGCGACCCGGTCGCGTTGGCGCGCGACGTCGCGACGTTCGCGGACCTCGGGTACCGCCTGGAGGCACTGCGCGCCTTCGACCTCTTCCCGCACACCCACCACCTCGAGGCCGTGGCGCGCCTGGTGCCCGTCGCCTGACGTCGATCGCGGGTCGCCTCCAGGGCGGCGGCCGCGCGCTCGACGGCGGTCGCGCGGGCGCCGCGCCGACCTGGCCGATTTGCGCGACGCGTGTCCGAGCGCACGACGACCGGCCGTGTCACGACCGCGTCGCGCCGCTGCCTGAGTCCGACCTGGGTATCCTTGGTCGTTGATGGCGAACCGGTTTCAGGGGCCGGGGAGCGCATCGACCAGAGAGGCCACCGTGGCAACAGACACGACCACAACCGGAACGACCGGACTGGCGACCAAGCCCGTCCGTGTCGCGATCGTCGACGACCACGAGTCCGTGCGGCTCGGGATCCAGGCAGCCTGCCAGAACGAGGGGTTCGAGGTGGTGCTGACCGCCGCGAGCGTGCCCGAGTACATCGAGAACCTCGGCGGGCGTGAGGTCGACGTCGTCGTCCTCGACCTGTCCCTCGGCGACGGCTCGACCGTGACCGCGAACGTGAAGGGTGTGCAGGGCACCGGTTCCGCCGTGCTCGTGCACTCGATCGCCGACCGCGTCGCGAACGTCCGCGAGGCACTGGCCGCAGGGGCGGCCGGCGTCATCCCGAAGTCCTCGGCGACGAAGACCGTGATGGCCGCCGTCGCCACCGTCGCCCGCGGGGACGTGCTCAACAACCTCGAGTGGGCCAGCGCGATCGACGCCGACCGGGACTTCGCGAAGGCGCAGCTCGGACGCCGCGAGCGCGAGATCCTGCACCTCTACGCCTCGGGCCTGCCGCTCAAGCTCGCCGCGCAGCAGCTCGGCATCGGGTACTCCACCGCCCGCGAGTACCTCGACCGCATCCGTGTGAAGTACGTCGAGGTCGGTCGGCCGGCACCGACGAAGGTCGACCTCCTCCGTCGTGCGGTCGAGGACGGCATCCTGCCGGGGCTCGACTCGGGCATCGACCCCGACGGCGACGGCCGCTGAGCAGCATGACGGCGGCTGACGCTGCACCCGGGGCCGGGGCCGGGGCCGGGGCCGGGGCCGGGGCCGGGGCTGCGGCCGCCCGGACCGCGGTCGGGCGGATCGAACCCGCGCCGTTCGGGGCCGATCCCGCGCGGAGCGTCCGCGCGTCCATCACCCAGGCGTCCGTCGAGCGCGCGTTCGCGATCCTCCTCGCCGTGGCCGCACTCGGCTTCGGCGCGACGACCGTGCCCGCGGTGCTGTCGCAGCTGCCGTACCTCGACCCGGTGTGGGGTCCGGTCGTCGCGTTGGCGCTCGCCGCGTCGTTCCTCTTCGTCGCGGCGTCCGTCTTCGCGAGGCGCCTGGCGCAGATCGCGCAGATCGTGTGCGCCCTGGTGTTCCTCGTGGCACTCGTCACCTGGCCGTTGACCGTGCAGGAGCCGATCCCGTCCGACCAGGCACCGTGGCCCTGGTGGCTCTGCACCGTGGGGTCGACCGCGGCCGCGATGGGCTTCGCCCCGTGGCGGGCGTCCGTCTACACCGCGCTCGTGCCGGCCGTGTACGTGGCCATCCGGTTCACCCCGCTGGGCGGCGACGCGGGTGTCGGGGCGTTGCTCAACGGCTTCTACACGGCGATCCTCAGCGGGGCCGCCCTCATCATCGTGATCGTGCTCCGCCGTGCAGCAGCAGCCGTCGACGCAGCCCAGGCCACGGCCGTCCGGCGGTACTCGCACGCGATCCGCGAGCACGCCACCGAGGTCGAGCGGGTCCAGGTCGACGCGATCGTCCACGACAGCGTGCTCACGACGCTCCTCTCCGCCGCCCGGGCCGACACCCGCGACGCCGAGATGCTCGCCGCGCGGATGGCCCGGAACGCCATCGACCACCTCGAGGCAGCGGCGGCGGACAGCCCAGGGGACGCACCCCCGGTCTCCCTCGTCGACCTGCGGACCCGCATCTCCGACGCCGTCGGTGCGCTCGCGGCGCCGGTGCGGGTCGACCGTGGGCACGTCGGGTCGATCCGGGTGCCCGCGATCGTCGCGGACGCCGTCGCCTCGGCGGCCGTCCAGGCAGCGGTGAACAGCGTGCAGCACGCCGGTCCGGCCGAGGTCGACCGGTGGATCGTCGTCGAGCAGCGCGGCGCCGGCGTCCACGTCGAGGTCGGGGACGACGGTGCCGGCTTCGACATCGCGGGGATCCCCGCCGAACGACTCGGCGTCCGCCGTTCGATCGTGGAGCGGGTGGTCGCCGCCGGGGGCACCGCCGAGATCGTCACCGCGCCGGGGGCGGGCACCCGTGTGCTCCTCGACTGGGCGCCGGCAGCGGGGGAGCACCGGTGAAGGCCTCACTCCCGGCCGGGGTCGCGATCGGGCTCGCGACGCTCTTCTCCGTGTACCACCTCGTCCTCGCGGCGACGACGCTCCCCGGAGCCGCCCAGATCGGGCCGGTCGTCGCGTGCATGGTCCTCTACGCTGCGGCGACCGGTGTGGCGGTGTTCGTGCCCGGTCGGCCGCTGCCGGTCTGGGCGACGTGCTTCGCGCTCGCGACGGCCGTGGTGCTGCCCGTCGTCGCCTCGCCCACGGTCGACCTGACCGCCGGCCCGGGGAACGGCACGTGGTGGATCGCCGCGGTCGGCACGCTGATGGTCGTCCTCGTCGTGCGCGCGCGCGTCGCGTTCGCCTGGGTCGGTGTCGGGTTCCTCACCGTGCACGCCGTCGCGTGGGCCGGACTCGGGGCGCTCGGCTCGCTCGGCGTGCTCGGCAGTGTGGTGTGGGTGGTGATCGCCACCGGCCTCACGGCCGCGATGAGTCGGGCCACCCGTGTCACCCGCGACTTCGTCCGCGCCGAGCAGGAGACCGCCGACTGGCAGGCGGCGCAGGACGCCCACGTCTTCGAGCGGCAGTTCCGGCTCAGCCAGACGACGCGCATGGCGCTGCCGATGCTCCAGCGGATCATCGAGACCGGCGGTGACCTGGACGACGCGGAGCGTGCCGAGTGCCTGCACCTCGAACAGGCCATCCGCGACGAGATCCGGGGCCGGTCGCTGCTCTCGGAGGACGTCCGCGACGAGGTCATGCGCCTCCGTCGTCGTGGCGCCACGGTGCAGCTGCACGACGACGGCGGTCTCGACGACCTCGAGATCGACGACCTGCGCCGCGTGCACGCTCGCATCGCCGAGGCCCTGCGCCAGGCGCGGGAGGCCGACAACGTGATCATCCGGACCGTCCCCGAGGGGTCCGAGTCCGCCGTGACCGTCGTGGGGCTGCGGCTCGACCTCGCGGCGAGCGAGTCGGCGGCGCTCGGGGCGGGGATGGACGACGAGGACGGCGACGAGGACGAGTCCGTCGTCGTGTGGCTCGAGATCCCGCGGCACGAGACCGTCTGAGGCGGACCGACACCGAACGTCGTCGGCGCCCGCGTGGACGACAGCGCCCGGAAACGACGACAGCGCCCGGAAACGGGGAACGGGCCGGTCGGATACCGACCGGCCCGTTCACGACCCGAGTCTGAGCGACAACCCGAATATCGCCCTGACTCGTAGCTGGTAGGTGGCTTCGTACCCTAGTCGGCCACCGACCTGCGATGTTCTTCGTTGAAGGACACCGAACACGAACTACTATGCCCGCAGCCGAACGCTCTGTCAGTCGTCATTATGGGGGACAAAATCGGCCATTTCCGCCGCCCTCGGCCCCTGCTGTCCCCCGTCTGCGGGGAGACCGACCGGGAATCCCGCGGTCGGGGCGCCGAGACCGCCCGGTACCCAGGGGTACATGGTCGCCCGCACCGTGCGGCACGCGCAAGCCCTCGGAGCGGCTCAGCGGAGCGATCGGCTCCAGGCGCCGGCACCGTGCTCGAGCGGCCGACGGAGTCCCCGGGCGGACACGTCCCACCCCGAGCGCGGCGACACGGTGACCTCGGGACGGCCGAGCGACGCTGCCTCGTCCGCCTGACGCTGGAGGACGGCGATGACGGCGGCGAGCTCCTCCGGCGTGGGCTCGCCGGAGACGACACGGACGTCGGCGGCCGCCGCGACCGCCTGGTCGACGGGGACCGCGGGGACCACGGCTGCATGGCGGCCCATCAGCGTGCGCCCGTCACAGCGGGATGTTCCCGTGCTTCTTGGGCGGCAGCGTCGCGCGCTTGCCACGGAGGGCCCGCAGCGCCTTGACGACCGAGACGCGCGTCGCGTGCGGCTGGATGATCCCGTCGAGCTCGCCGCGCTCGGCGGCGAGGTACGGGGACGCGACGTTGTACGTGTACTCGTTCGCGAGCTTCGCGCGGACGGCCGCGACGTCCTCGCCGGACTCCTCGGCGCGCTTGATCTCGGCGCGGTACAGGATGTTGACGGCGCCCTGGCCACCCATCACGGCGATCTCGGCGGTCGGCCACGCGAGGTTGATGTCGGCACCGAGCTGCTTCGAGCCCATGACGATGTACGCGCCGCCGTACGCCTTGCGGGTGATGACGGTGACGAGCGGCACGGTGGCCTCGGCGTAGGCGTACAGGAGCTTGGCGCCGCGGCGGATGACACCGGTCCACTCCTGGTCGGTGCCGGGCAGGTAGCCGGGCACGTCGACGAGGGTGAGGATCGGGATGCCGAACGCGTCGCAGAACCGGACGAAGCGCGCGGCCTTCTCGCCGGCGTCGATGTTCAGCGTGCCGGCCATCGCCTGCGGCTGGTTCGCGATGATGCCGACCGTGCGGCCCTCGACCCGACCGAAGCCGATGAGGATGTTCGGCGCGAAGAGCGGCTGGACCTCGAGGAACTCGCCGTCGTCGACGATGTGCTCGATGATCGTCGTCACGTCGTACGGCTGGTTCGTGGAGTCCGGGATGACGACGTCGAGCTCGCGGTCGGCGTCGGTCGTCTCGAGTTCGGGCGCGACGTCGTAGGCCGGCGCGTCGGACAGGTTGTTGTCCGGCAGGAAGCCGATGAGCGAGCGGGCGTAGTCGAGCGCGTCGGACTCGTCCTCGGCGAGGTAGTGCGCGACGCCGGAGATCGCGTTGTGCGTCTGCGCGCCGCCGAGCTCCTCGAAGCCGACGTCCTCGCCGGTGACGGTCTTGATGACGTCGGGGCCGGTGACGAACATGTGGCTGGTCTTGTCGACCATGATCACGAAGTCGGTGAGGGCGGGGGAGTACACCGCACCGCCCGCTGCCGGGCCCATCACGATCGAGATCTGCGGGATGACGCCGGAGGCCTGGGTGTTGAGGCGGAAGATCTCGCCGTACTTGCCGAGGGCGACGACGCCTTCCTGGATGCGGGCGCCGCCGGAGTCGAGGATGCCGATGATCGGCACGCCGGTCTTCAGCGCGTGCTCCATCACCTTGATGATCTTCTCGCCGGCGACCTCGCCGAGGGAGCCGCCGAAGACGGTGAAGTCCTGCGCGTACACGGCGACGTTGCGGCCGTGGATGGTGCCGAAGCCGGTGACGACCGCGTCGCCGTAGGGCCGCTTCGACTCCATGCCGAAGGCGTGGGTGCGGTGGCGGACGAACTCGTCGAGCTCCACGAAGGAGTTCTCGTCGAGCAGCTGCTCGATGCGTTCGCGCGCCGTGGTCTTGCCCTTGGCGTGCTGCTTCGCGATGGCGGCCTCGCCCGCGGCGGTCACTGCTTCGTGGTACCGCTCGCGGAGGTCGGCGAGCCGGCCGGCCGTCGTCGAGAGATCGGGGGTGTCTCCTGGGGTCACCCGCTCACCCTACCGGCGGCGACGGCGGGGTCGGTTGGAGGACCCCCACGGTTCCTGCCCGTAGATTTGCTGCATGTCCACACCTGCGTCGTCGACGTTCCCGCTGAGCCGAACCGTCGTCGAGGCCGAGGGCGCGGTGCTCACCGAGCCGGTGACGACCGGGTCGACGAACGCCGACCTGCTCGCCCTCGCGACGACGCAGCCGCACGGCAGCGTCGTGGCGACGCTCGACCAGACCGCGGGTCGCGGCCGCCTCGACCGGACCTGGTCGGCGCCCGCCGGCCAGACGCTCGCGGCGAGCGTGCTCGTCCGCGCGGACCTCGACGACCGCGACCGCGGATGGCTGCCGCTCGTCGCCGGCGCCGCGATGCGCGACGCGATCGTCGCCGTGCTGCACGGTCCGGAGCGTGTCGCGGTGAAGTGGCCCAACGACGTCCAGATCGACGGCCGCAAGGTCTGCGGCATCCTCTGCCAGGTCGCCGCCGACGGCAGCGTCGTCGTCGGCGCCGGCGTGAACCTGACCATCCCCGCCGACCGGCTGCCGACGCCGACGGCGACCTCGCTCGCGGTCGCCGGCGCGACGGGCTCGGCACCGGACCTCGCCGACCGTGTGCTGTCCGCGTTCCTCCGCGCGGTCCAGGAGGCCGTGGTCGCCCTGGTCGCCGGCGGTGCGGCCGCGGACGGGGTCCGGTCCCACGTCCGGTCGGCCTGCGGCACGATCGGGCAGCGGGTGCGCCTCGAGCTGCCGGACGGCACCACCTCGGAGGGGGACGCGACCGGCATCGACGACGACGGCCGGATCACGATCCGGGATCGAGCGGGCGTCTCCAGGGGCGTCGCCGTGGGGGACGTCACCCACCTGCGGTATGCATGACGGCATGACCGACGAGCCGCCGCCCGAACGCGTGGTCGCGCGGCTGCGCCCGCACGCTCGCCGGCTCGTGCGCCCCGCGGTGTTCGTGGTGCTCGTCATGCTCGCCGGCGGGTTCGGCTTCGGGGTGTTCCGGGCACAGCTCGCCTGGCTGAACGCCGTCGTCGCCGGTCTCGTGGTGATCCTCGTGTTCCTCGGCGGTGCGATGCCGCTGTTCCGCTGGATGTCGGAGCGCTACGTGGTGACCACCAGGCGCCTCGTCGTGGTGCACGGACTCGGCACGCGCACCCGGCGGGAGCTCCTGCACTCGCGGGGCTACGACGTGACGGTGCGTCGCCGCGGCCTGCAGGGGGTCTTCCGGTCCGGCGACGTCCTCGTGTTCCCCGGTGACGAGCCGGCCCTGGTGCTCGGCGACGTGCCGCACGCGGACCTCGTCGTGGCGGTCCTGCACGACCTCGTCGAGGCGCACGAGGCCCGGCGACGGCACCGCGAACCCGACTGGGACGAGATCGTCGGCGGGGCGGATCGACCGCGATGGGGCGACGTCAGACCCTGACGATGTCTCGACAGCGGGCGGTGCGGACGAGAACTGCGCCGAGGTTCCGGTACCGTCTTCCCGTGCGTATCTCTGTCATCGGCTGCGGTTACCTCGGTGCCGTGCACGCCGCCTCCATGGCCAAGCTCGGGCACGAAGTCGTCGCAGTCGACGTCGACCCGGTCAAGATCGAGCGGCTCGCCGCGGGTGAGGCTCCCTTCTTCGAGCCCGGTCTCCCCGAGATCCTGAGCGAGGCGCTGGCCTCCGGCCGCATCCGCTTCACCACCGACATGGCCGAGGTCGCCGGTGCGCGCGTGCACTTCCTCGCCGTCGGCACGCCGCAGGGGCCGACCGGCGCCGCGGACCTCACCTACGTCGACGCCGCCGTCGCCGCGCTCACGCCGCACCTCGCCGCCGGCGAGTTCGTCGTCGGCAAGTCGACGGTCCCCGTCGGCACGGCCGCGCGCCTCGCCGCCGAGGTGTCCGAGGCGGTCCCCGGTGCGACGCTCGTCTGGAACCCCGAGTTCCTCCGCGAGGGCTTCGCGGTGCAGGACACGATCAGCCCGGACCGCTTCGTCTACGGCGTGCCCGACGGCGACGCCGGACAGGCCGCGGTCGAGGCCCTCGACGAGGTCTACGCCGAGGCCCTCGCGAGCGGCACGCCCCGGCTCGTGGTCAACCTGCCCACGGCCGAGCTCGTGAAGATCAGCGCCAACGCGTTCCTCGCGACGAAGATCTCGTTCATCAACTCGATGGCGGAGATCGCCGAGGTCGCCGGTGCCGACGTCACGGCGCTCGCCGACGCGATCGGCCACGACGCCCGCATCGGCCGCAAGTTCCTCAACGCCGGCCTCGGCTTCGGTGGCGGCTGCCTGCCGAAGGACATCCGGGCGTTCCAGGCGCGGGCGGACGAGCTCGGCGTCGGAGAGTCCCTGGCCTTCCTGGCCGACGTCGACGCCACGAACCTCCGTCGCCGCGCGCACGTCGTCGAGCTCGCGCAGGAGCTCCTCGGCGGGGCCGTCGCGGGCAAGCGCGTGGCTGTGCTCGGCCTGGCCTTCAAGCCGAACTCCGACGACGTCCGTGACTCGCCGGCACTCGACATCGCCGCCCGGCTGCTGGGCCTCGGTGCCTCGGTCGCCGCGTACGACCCGGAAGCCGTCGTCACGGCGCGCCGCGTGCACCCCGAGCTCGACTACACCGAGAGCGCGACCGATGCCCTGCGTGACGCCGACCTCGTGCTCGTCCTCACCGAGTGGACCGAGTTCCGCGAGCTCGACCCGGCCGTGGCCGCCTCGCTCGTGGCGACGCCCGTCGTGATCGACGGGCGCAACTGCCTCGACCGCGACGCCTGGACGGCTGCCGGCTTCACCTACCGCGGCATGGGCCGCTGAACACCGCGCGGGGGAGCAGCATGACGATCGACGACGCCGTGACGACCGAGGACCCGGTCGTCGACGCTCCCGTGGAGCACCGACGCCGCTTCGGGGCCTTCCACGAGGGACGGCGCCCGTCGCGGGTGTCCCTGCTCGCGAACGGTGCACTGCTCCTCGTCGCCTCACTGCTCGTCGCCGTGATCGCGTTCCGCACGCGGCTCGAGATGACGAACATCGACGGCATCTCGTACATGTCGATCGCGAAGCAGTACGCCGAGTGGCACTGGGCGGACGCCGTGAACGGCTACTGGTCGCCGATGGTGTCCTGGCTGATGGCGCCGTTCATCGCCGTCGGCGTCGGGCAGACCACGGCCTTCGCGATCGTGAACACGCTGTCCTGCGTCGCCGTGATGGCGATGGGGGCGTGGCTGCTGCTCCGGACGACCGGCAACGGCTGGACCGCCGCGTGGTCGATCGCCGCGACGGCCCCGCTCCTGATGGCGAACGTCAGCCTGCAGACCCCGGACACCCTCGTGCTCGTGTGGTGCCTCGGGTTCCTCTGGGCCCTGCTCGCTGCCGACCGCGCCTGGCACGGCTCGGTGCGACGGATCGTGCTCACCGCGGTGCTGCTCGGCGCCGTGTGCGCGTTCGGGTACTTCACGAAGGCGTTCCTCGTCCCGGTCTTCCTCGTGGTGGTGCCGGTGTGGGCGGTCGTCCGCTGGTTCCAGGACCGCCCCGAGGCCCGCGAGCGCCGGTCCGTCCTGCTGCCCGTCGTCGCCCTCGTCGCCGTGGTCCTCGTCTCCGCGCCGTGGGTCATCGCCCTGTCGGTGAAGTTCGGCGGCATCGAGGTCGGCTCGTCGCTGACCGTGAACGTCTCCGGCAAGTTCAGCGACACGTCGAGCACCGACGGCGACGAGTACCGCATCGCGACGCCGCCGAACGCCCGCGCGGTGTCGCCGAACGAGGACCGGACGCCGTCGATCTACGACGCCGGGATCCTCGAGGCCGAGCGCACGCTTCCAGCGGTGCCGCAGCCGGGTGCCGAGGCCGCTCCGACCGAGAGCCACACCACGACCCTCGTCGGCAAGGTGCGGTACTACGTCGAGCAGCGGCTCGAGGCGTTGCCGTACTACTTCAACCGCATCGGGTCGTTCGCACCGTTCGCGCTCGCGATCGGCGTCGTCTTCGTCGGCGCGGTCGTGGCGGGCGTCGTGCACTACCGCCGGTTCGTCTTCGCGAGCATCGTCGGCATCTTCTCCGGGGTGTACCTGCTCGGCTACGCGGGGATCGCGACGGTGGACACGCAGGGCGGCAACGCGCGCTACTACCTCCCGCTCTTCATCGGGTCGGTCCTGATCGCCGGGGCACTCCTGCCCGCGTTCTGGCGGGCGGCTCGTCGGGGACGTCGTGTGCGGCAGGTCGTCGCCGTGGCCGCGTGTGCCGTCCTGGTGGTCGCTGCGTACAGCCAGAACGTCAACGGCGTGAAGGCGCCCTTCTCGACGATGGGCACGCGCCCGTCGGGCATCCCCGTCGGGCAGGTGTTCGGCGGGGTCATCACCCCGGACGAACCGCTCTCGGACCTGCTGCTGGCCAACCACACGCTGCCCGCCGGCAGCACGATCCTCGGGACGAACACCCGGGACGCCACGCTCGTCGCGTTCCGCACCGGCACGCAGATGTACGGCGAACCGGGTCAGGAGTACGACTACCAGGACCCGTCGTTCGTCGCACTGCTCAAGAAGTCGGGCGTGCAGTACTTCCTGAACTACACGAACGCCCTCATCCCGAAGGACCGGGACTACTCGGCGATCGGCACGCTCGAGGACAGCTTCACCGTCCAGCAGACGTGCCAGGACATCCGGTCCGCGCCGGTCCAGGCCTGCCGGGTCGACGTCGTCAAGGTGTCGGGGAGCTGACCTCGGTCGGCGTGCTGCGGGTCGGGGTGACCCACACCCGCAGCACGCCGCCGGTCAGCCCGACCGCGACGAGCACCGCGACGACGGCGACCACGGCGAACGGCACCGGACCCCACGACTCGTAGCGGGCGATGCTCGCGGCCGAGAGCGGTCCGGTCGCGGCGTTCCAGAACCACCCGGCGGCGACCGCGAGGCCCCAGAGCCCGATGGCCGGGAGCACCACGGCCAGCACCCGGGGCAGCACGGCCGTCCCGCGCCCGGGCAGGGGCAGCCGCCGCCACGCCACGGCGCTCAGCACGACGAGGCAGAGCAGCGCCGGGAACAGGTAGCGGCCCTGCGTACCCGCGACCTCGGTCGTGTCGAGGTAGGCCTTCGCGCTGCTCGCGGTCTGCAGGAGCAGCAGGAGCGCGGGGAACACCGCGAGTGTCCAGGCGGTGCGCCGGGTCCGGCCACGGCGGAACGCCCAGCCGACGAGCACGACGAGCGCGACGAGCGTCAGGACCGCCGTGAGGAGGTCGCCGATGCTCACCTGCGCGCGCTGCCCCGGGGAGCCCCAGAAGGTCCGCGCGAGGGTGCCCCAGCTGACGTCGAGGAAGTGCCACACCGATGGCCCCTGGTCGTCGGGGAACGGGCGGTCGGGTCGGATCGCGGCGTAGCCGTCCGGCTGCAGGGTGCGGAACAGCCAGAGGTTGCGCAGCCACCACCAGGCGCCGATCACCGCGGCCACGCCGAGGGCGACGGCGGCGCGGAGGACGCGACGGCGGAACGGGACGACACCCGCACCGGCAACGAGGGCCACGACCGCGACGAACGGCACCGCCGGCAGCCCCGTGCCCTTCGTCCAGACGAGCAGCCCGAGCGCGACCCCGAGCCCGACGAGCGTCCGGCGCCGCAGGTCCCCGGTGAGGAGCCGCGTCGCGAGCCACACCACGACGCCGCCGAGCAGGAAGGTCAGGGCGTCGTTCGTCACGGAGGCCCCGATCGACGCCAGCTGCGGCGTCGCGAACAGCGCGAGTGCGCCCATCAGGCCCGCCCGCGGCGACCGGGTGACCCGCCGGACCGAAGCCCACGCGAGGAGCGCGAGCGGCGTCACGAGCAGCGCGTCCACGAGCCGGAGCGCGACGAGGGCGTGGTCCCAGCGGAGCGAGCCGTAGTGCAGCACGCGGAGCACGACGGCGTCCACCACGTAGGCCGTCGGCGGGTGCTGCGTCATCTGGTCGACCGTGGTGGAGTCGCCGGGGTGCGCCGCGAGCAGCTCGCTCACGGTCGACCACGTCGAGGAGTCCCCGGCGACCTGTTCCCGTTGCGCGGCCTGCACGGCGTTCGACACGTGCAACGTCCCCGGTGCCGGCCAACCGGACCCGGTGGCGACGTGCACGGCGGCGTCGAGGTGCGCGGGTTCGTCCGGTGCCTGGAACGCCGGCACGACGATCGCCCAGAGCACCAGCCAGAGCCCGAACACCGCCGTCAGGACGGCGACCCACAGCCCCTCGCTCCGCGAGACGACGGGGTGCGGTTCGGACTGCATCGGGCGGACTCCCGGGGTCGGCGACGCCACCCGTGTCGGTGGCGCGTCGAGCCTACTGGCCCACGACCTCGGAACCGGCGGTGGAACCAGTCGTCTCGGCGGCGGGTACGGCCCGGTCGTGTCCGCGCTCGGGGTGGTACACCCACACCTTGTAGAGCCAGAAGCGGAACACCGTGCCGAGCACGAGTCCGATCACGTTGCCCGAGATGTTGTCCGCCAACGCCGAGGTCAGCCCGAGCACGTAGTGCGAGATGCCCAGGCAGCCGAGCGAGATGACCATGCCGCCGAGCGACACGACGACGAACTCGATGCCCTCACGCGTGGCCACCGCCCGCCGCTGCTCGCGGAAGGTCCAGTAGCGGTTGCCCATCCAGTTGACGAAGATGGCCACGATCGTCGAGACGACCTTCGCCCAGAACGGCCCGGAGTGGACCTCGTCCGGGCTGAGCACCGTCGCCCGCAGCACGTTGAAGATGCCGGTGTCGACGACGAACCCCACCGCGCCGACGACGCCGAAGCGTGCCAGTTGGGCCACCAGTCGCCGCACGGTCTCTCCCGGGTCCGTAGAGTTGTCGCTGGTCGTGCTCACGAGGGCCGACCCGCAGGTCGCACAGGACGGCGACCCGAACAGCGATTCTAGACAGCGCGTTCTCGCCGGACGGTGTGAACGACGGAAGGAACACACAGCATGGCGTTGCGCGTCGGGGTCATCGGTGGGGGACAGCTGGCACGGATGATGGTGCCGGCCGCGGTCGAGCTCGGTCTCGACATCCGGGTGCTGGCCGAGGGCCCGGGCATGTCGGCGGCCATCGCGGCCACCGCCGAGGGGGACTACCACGACGCCGCGACCGTGCTCGCCTTCGCGCGGGACGTCGACGTCGTCACCTTCGACCACGAGCACGTGCCGCAGGACGTCCTCCGTGCCCTCGTCGACGCCGGCGTCGCCGTGCACCCCGGCCCGGAGCCGCTCGCCGTCGCGCAGGACAAGATCACCATGCGCACGCGCCTGTCCGAGCTCGGGCTGCCGGTGCCGGACTGGGCCGCCGTGCACGACCCCGACGAGCTGCAGGCGTTCCTCGACGACCACGGTGGACGTGCCGTCGTGAAGACCGCCCGTGGCGGGTACGACGGCAAGGGCGTCCGGGTGGTCACCGACCCGGCCGACGTCGCCGACTGGTTCATCGCCGTCGCCGAGGCAGGCGGCCAGCAGGCGCTCCTCGTCGAGGAACTCGTGCCGTTCACCCGAGAGCTCGCCCAGTCCGTCGCCCGACGCCCCTCCGGCGAGGTCGTCGCCTGGCCGCTCGTCGAGACCGTGCAGCGCGACGGCGTCTGCGCCGAGGTCTTCGCCCCCGCCCCCGACAGCGCCGGACGCATCGCCGACATGGCCGAGGACATCGCCGTGCGGATCGCGACGGAGCTCGGTGTCACGGGTGTGCTCGCGGTGGAGCTGTTCCAGACCGACGACGAGCGCATCCTCATCAACGAGCTCGCCATGCGCCCGCACAACACCGGTCACTGGACGATCGACGGCGCCACGACGAGCCAGTTCGAGCAGCACCTGCGTGCCGTGCTCGACCTGCCGCTCGGTGCCACCGGGTCGTTCGCCCCGGCCGCGGTCATGATCAACGTGCTCGGCGGTCCGGCGGACGGCGACCTCGCGGCGCGGTACCCGGGCGCGCTCGAGGCGTTCCCCGAGGCCAAGTACCACTTCTACGGCAAGGCTCCCCGGCCGGGTCGCAAGATCGGGCACGTGACCGTCATCGGCGACGACCTCGACGACGTCACGTACCGCGCCCGGTCCGCAGCGGCCCACTTCGACGACTGAGGCCGCGGTCCGCGCGGACGGTGCGCTCGGACGGTCCGCAGAAGGGCGGACACCCGCTCGGGTGGCACCCGATCTGGCGTGTGTACCCCCGCGCGTCGGCGTGCTCCCATGGACGGGACAGGGTCCACCGTCCACAGGGAGTACGTCATGCGCCGCGCCAGTGTGCTCGCCACCACGGGAGCGGTGAGCGCCTTCGTGGCGCTCGCCGCGGGAGCGCTCACGCCGACCACCGCCGTCGCGGCGACGAGCGCCGCCACGATCCGTGCGGCCGCTGCGTCGTCCCTCTACGCCTCCGGTCCCTACCGTTCCGACACGAGCGAGGCGGCGAAGCAGGCGACCGCCCTCGCGACGAGCGACCCGAGCGGCGCGGCCGCAGCGAAGACCATCGCGCAGTACCCGGTCGCGATCTGGCTCGGGGACTGGACGCAGGGGGCGACCCTGACGCGGACGATCGACGCCGCGATCGCGGGTGCCGAGCGCACCGGCACGACCGCGGTCTTCGTGACCTACGCCATCCCGCAGCGTGACTGCGGCGGGTACTCCGCCGGCGGCTTCGACGAGGCGACGTACGACGCGTGGGTCGACCAGATCGTCGCCCGGGTCGCCGGGCACCGGGCGGCCGTGATCGTCGAGCCGGACTCCCTCGCGATGCTCAGCAACAGCGCGTGCAGCGAGACCCTCGACGCCCAGCGGTACCGCATCCTCGCCCGCGAGGTCGCTGCCTTCACGGCGGCGGGCGTGCCGGCCTACCTCGACGCGGGGAACTCGAACTGGGTCCCGCCGGCGGTGATGGCGTCCCGGCTGAACAGCGCCGGGGTCCAGCGCGCGCGGGGCTTCTTCACGAACGTCGCGAACTACTACCCGACCGCGCAGGAGCAGGCCTACGCCGAGAAGGTCTCCGCGGCCACGGGCGGGTCCCACTACGTGATCGACACCTCCCGGAACGGCCAGGGCTGGCGCGGCACCTGGTGCAACGGTCCCGGCTCCGGGCTCGGCACCTCACCGCGGGTGGTGTCGGACGGTTCGGCCCTCGACGCGCTGCTCTGGGTGAAGACCCCCGGTGCGAGCGACGGCACGTGCAACGGCGGGCCGGCGGCGGGGAAGTGGTGGTCCGCGTTCGCGAAGTCCCTCGTGGCGAACGCGCGGCTCGGGACGCCGGTCGCCACGGCTGCTCCGGCTCGGACCGCTCCGTCCGTCGCGCCGACCGCGCACCGGGACTCGGTCGCGCCGGCCGCGAAGCGGCGCGTGACGGTGTCGGGGTGGACGTTCGACCGCGACGACCTCACGAAGCCGGTCACCGTGCGCGTCACGGTCGGCGGGAAGGTGGTGGGGACCGCCACGGCGGACGCCTCGCGGCCGGACGTCGACCGGGTGCACCGGGCCGGGCGGAACCACGGGTTCCGGGCGACCGTGGCGGTGTCGAGCGGGAAGCGGAGCGTGTGCCTGACGGCGGTCGGGATCGGCCGGGGTGGGGACACCTCGATGGGGTGCACGACCGTCACGGTCCGCTGACGCCACCGGATCGCGGGAGGATGGGCGCATGCCGCGTGATCTCGTCCGCCGTGCCGCCCGTCGACTCCGTCGCTCCCTGACCGGGGCGCGGTCAGCCCCGGCAACGGAACCCGTGCGCCTGCCGGTCCTCGGCTACGTCGTGGCCGGGGGCGGTGGGGCGCACCCCGCCTCGGCGCACGTGCGGGTCGTCCGGCGCACCGAGCACCTCGCGCGCACCGGTGCGGCCGAGGTCCGGCAGGTCGACCCCGCCGCGTTCGTCGACGGGACCGACACGACCGACTACCGGGCCGTCCTCGTGCAGCGGGACGCCCTGCCGCGTGACCTGGTGGCACCCTTCCTGGCCGCTGCCGCCGAGCGGGGGACCCGGACCGCCGCCGAGGTCGACGACGACTTCTTCACGGACTCCGGCCGCGACCGTCTGGCCCGGGCCGAGTACGACCCGGACCGGCTGGCCTCGATCGACGCCCTCGTGCGCGGCGCCGACCTCGTGGTCGTCAGCACCGAGGAGCTCGCAGCGCTCGTGCGGCCGCTCGCGCACCGGGTCGTGGTGGTCCGGAACGCCCTGGACCCGACGATCTGGACCCCGGGCGAGCCGGCCGCCGACGACGTTCGCCCCGCCGACGAGCACCGGGTGCTCTACATGGGGACGCTCACGCACGGCGCCGACCTCGAGCTGCTCCGGGACGTCTTCACCGACCTGACCGCACCCGACGGCAGGCCGATCCGCCTCGAGGTGATCGGCGTGACCGAGGACGCCGACGATCCCGGCTGGTACCGCCGCGTCGAGGTGCCGGACGGCCACTACCCGGCGTTCGCCCGCTGGCTCGTCGACCACCGGCAGCGCTGGCGCGCAGGCGTCGCTCCGCTGCGGGACGAGGAGTTCAACCGGGCGAAGAGCGACCTCAAGGCGCTCGAGTACACCGCGCTCGGGCTCCCCGCGGTCGTCTCCGACCGGCCGTCCTACCGGGATGCGCGCGGGCACGGCGTCGTGTCCGTGCCGGACGACGTCGGTGCCTGGCGCGACGCGGTCCGGAGCGCCGTCGCCTCCGGGTCCGCCGACGCCGTGGCCGCCCGCTGGGTCCGCGACGAACGGACGATCGGCGACGACGGGGACGCCTGGCGGTCCGCCCTGCTCGACTAG
Organism: Curtobacterium sp. YR515; assembly: GCF_900113095.1. Taxonomy (NCBI): domain Bacteria; kingdom Bacillati; phylum Actinomycetota; class Actinomycetes; order Micrococcales; family Microbacteriaceae; genus Curtobacterium; species Curtobacterium sp. YR515. The sequence goes on from NZ_FOOD01000003.1 coordinate 588,693, forward strand.
GCTCGTCGCGTGACCGACACCGCAGCCCCCGTCCAGCCGCTCGTCTCGATCATCATGGGGTCGGACTCCGACTGGCCGACGATGCGCGCCGCGGCGGACATGCTGACCGAGCTCGGCATCCCGTTCGAGGCCGACGTCGTGTCCGCCCACCGCACCCCCGACAAGATGACGCGGTTCGCCCGCGGCGCCGCTGCCCGGGGCATCCGCGTGGTCATCGCCGGCGCCGGTGGGGCGGCGCACCTGCCGGGCATGGTGGCCTCGATGACGACGCTGCCGGTGATCGGCGTGCCCGTGCAGCTCGCGCGCCTCGACGGACTCGACTCGCTGCTGTCGATCGTGCAGATGCCCGCCGGCATCCCGGTGGCGACGATGGCGATCAACGGAGCGGCGAACGCCGGGCTCCTCGCCGCGCGCATCATCGGCTCGGCCGACCCCGCGATCGCGGCGCGCCTCGGCGAGTACGCCGAGGGGCTCGAGCAGCTCGTCGAGGAGAAGGCGCAGCGCCTGCGCGACTCGCTCTAGTCGGCGGCACCCCGGCCGCAGGGACCGACCGCTAGAGGTCGGCGTGCAGCTGCCAGGTCTCGGCGGCCGAGTCCTTCCAGTCGTACATGCGCGCCCGGTCCGGACCCGCGACGGCCAGCTGCCCGGCGAGCAGCGGGTCGTTGACGACCTGGTAGACCGCCTGCGCCAGTCGTTCGGGGTAGGAGTCGCGGGGATCGCGGGCGACCGTCACACCGGCGTCCGAGGCGACCTCGCGCACGGCGTCGTCGTCCGAGTGCACGACCGGCGTGCCGAAGCTCATCGCCTCGATCACGGGGAGCCCGAACCCCTCGGCGAGGCTCGGGAACACGAACACCGTCGCCCGGTCGTACGCCACGGCGAGGTCCTGGTCGTCGATCCGTCCGAGCACCTTCACGCGGTCGCGGGACAGTCCAGCGCGCTCCGCGGTGCCGTACACGTCGACGTCGCCCCAGCCGTCCGGGCCGGCGATCACGAGGGGGACGTCGGCGGGGGCGTCCGGGTGTGCCATCGCCTCGATCAGGTACTGCAGGCCCTTCCGGGGCTCGAGCGTGCCGACCGCGAGCACGTAGCGCTCCGGCAGGCCGAGCCGCTCGGCACGGAGGTCGGCGTCGACGGGGGTCCGCAGTCGCCCGCTCGGCGCGCCGCCGATGACCCGGAGCCGTTCGTCGAAGCGATGGATGCCGTTCAGCGTCGCCGCGACCGCGTGGGTCGGCACGACGACGGCGTCGGCGTGCTTCCACGCGCGCTTCACCATCGCCCGGTGGAAGTGGACGCCGCGGGGCGTGAGGGTCTCGGGGTGGGTCCACGGCACGGTGTCGTGCACGGTGACCACCGTCTGCCGACCCGGATCGCTGAACCGGTCGTGCTTGACGAGGGGCGCGAGCACGCTCGGCGAGTGCACCATGCCGCGTCCGACGCCGCCGACGAAGCCGCCCTGCCACGCGAGTGAGAGCTCACGGCGAGGGAGCGCCAGGCGGTCGAGGTCGCCGAGGCCGGGGAGCAGCGTGCGGATGTGCGCGAGCTCGTCCTTGCCGACCGCCGAGACGATCCCGGCGACGTCGGCACCCTCCGGGGCACCCGCGATGAGGTGCCGTGTCAGTTCTTCGGCGTACCGACCGATGCCGCCGGGGACGGGGGCGACGATCTGGTCCACGACGACGTGGAGTGTTGTCATGCGGTGCGCCTCCTCGTGGTGCTGTGGTGCGCACTGCGCGGCCGGAAGCCGACCATATCAGTCCGCGCGGGGAGGGACCGGGGCGCCGGAGCGGGGTGTGGCGGCGGCGGTCACGCGGCGGTGCCGGGCGGCGAGGGCGGCCCCGACACCGGCGAGCACGACGTCGCCGATCGTCATGAACACCCGGCTGATGACGGCGAGCGCGAGCGGGGCGGAACCCCCGGCGACGCTGCCGAGCAGGAGCACGAGGATGCCCTCGCGGGGGCCGATGCCGGCGGGGGCGATGACCACGATGAAGCCGACGAGCCAGGCGACGGCGTACGCACCCACGGCCACCGGGAACAGGGTCGGGGAGTCGGCGCCGAAGACCCGGAGCACGACCGTGGCCTGCACGCCGTACGCGATCCACATGACGAGCGACCAGACGAGCGACATGACCGTGCCGGACCAGGTCAGGGTGGTGTCCTGCGGCGGGCGGCGGAGCACCCGGAAGGCGATCGCGATGAGCCGACCGAGCACGGGCGGGGTGAGGCACACAAGGCCGACGACGATCACCGGGATGAGCCACCAGAAGGTCGCGAACCCGGTCGACGAGGCGAGCAGGACGGCGACGATCCCGACGACCGCGGCCGTGACCATGCTGACGAGCATCGAGGCCAGCGCCGCGACCGCGCTGCCGGTACGCTGCAGGCCGTGCGCACGCCCGAGCTCGGCCTGGGCGGCGATCGACCACACACCGCCGGGGATGTACTTGCCGAGCTGCCCGACGAAGAAGATCGAGGACGCCGCGGCCAGGCGCACCCGGTACCCGCTGGCGGCCATCATCGCGCGCCAGGACAGCATGTTCGCGACGAGGGCGACGATGGTGAAGACGATGCCGACGACCACCGTGAGGGCGTCGAGCCGCACGAAGTCACGGGCGATGTCGTCCCACTGCTTCGCGATGCTCCACACCAGGAACACGACGGCCACGACCGCTGCAGCCCACTTCACGACGGTCAGCACGCGAGCGCGCCGACCGGTCGTCGGCACCGCGCCCGTGGCGACGTCGGAGGAGGTGTCGAGCGGGTCCGGTGACCCTGCGGCCGACCCCGTAGGCTGTTGTGCGTCCATCGACCGACAACTCTAAGGGAGCGCGCTGGATGCGACCCGATCCGGATCCCCGTCCGACCCTCCTCGTCGCCGCGTCGACCTTCCCGGCCGAGGCCGGCGACGGCACGCCCGGCTTCGTCCTCGACCTCGCGACCGCCCTCTCGGACGAGTACCGCGTCGTCGTCGTCGCCCCGATGACGAAGGGCGCCCGCGCGCACCAGCGGATCGGTGACGTCGAGGTCCGTCGGTACGGGTACTTCCCGGCCCGGTGGCGCGACCTGGCGGACGGCGCGATCGTCGACAACCTCAAGGCGAAGAAGTCCCGCTGGCTCCAGGTCCCGTTCTTCTTCGGCTCGATGGCCGCCGCCCTCCGCCGGGAACGCCGGCGCTCGCAGCCCGACGTCGCCCTGCTGCACTGGATCATCCCGCAGGGTGCCGTCGGCCAGCTCGTGCTCGGCGACCTGCCCCGCGTGGTGACCACGCTGGGCGGCGACCTGTACGCCCTGCGCAACCCGGTCCTCCAGCGGGTCAAGCGCTCCGTGATCCGCAGCGCCGCGTCGGTCACCTGCATGAGCACGGACATGGCGCGCGAACTCGGCAAGCTCGGCGCCCGCGACGACCAGGTGCACGTCGTGCCGATGGGCGTCGACCTCGAGCCGATCACCCGCGCAGTCGCGCGCGAGACCCGGGTCCCCGGCCGGGTGCTCTTCGTCGGCCGGCTCGTCGAGAAGAAGGGCGCGATCGTCCTGCTCGATGCCCTCGACCGGATGGCCGAGCAGCCGGCCGAGGTCGCCGTCGTCGGCGACGGTCCGCTCCGCGCGCAGCTCGAGGCCCGGGCCGGGTCCGCCGTCACGTTCCTCGGCGCCCGTGGCAAGGAGGACCTCGCGTCCGAGTACGCCAAGGCCCGCATCGCGCTCTACCCGTCCGTCCCCGCCGCGAACGGCGACCGCGACGGGCTGCCCGTCGCCCTGCTCGAGGCGATGTCCGCCGGGTGCGCGATCGTCGCGTCGGCCGTCCCCGGCATCGTCGACGTCATCGAGGACGGCGTGAACGGCCTGCTCGTCGAGCCCGGCGACGCCGCGGCGCTCGCGGCTGCCGTGGACCGCCTGCTCGCCGATCCCGAGCTCGCCGAGCGGCTCGGCCGTGCCGCGGCCGAGACCGCGGCCGCGCACACCGTGGACGCCGTCGGCGACCGGTACCGCGAACTGCTGGCGGCCGCGCGCCGCTGACGCACGTCCCTGCGATCCAGGAGGGGGGCCCCACCAGCCGGTACCGGCGCACCGCGCCAGCGGGGTGACGGCCGTGTCTGGAGGGACGGTGCGGGCCCGCACCGCGCCTCCTGGACCGCATCAGGTCACCGTGAGAACGACGCGAGCTTCTGCTTGAGCTGCTGGTCGATGTACGGCTCCAGCGACTTCGCCCAGGTACCCGTGATGTGGCTCGTGTCGCGGTAGACGAGCACACCGCCGATCACGGCCGGGCAGGTGGTGTCCGTGCAGTAGTACTTCGTCAGGTCGAGCACGCTGCCCGTGCCTCCGGCGGCGGTGAACGCCGCCATCGCCTCAGCCGACGAGTCGGTCTGGGCGAGGGCCACGGACCGCGGGTTGTCGCAGGAGGAGTCGGTCGGGCCGGTCATCCGGCTCACGCACGCGACGACGTCGCGTCGGGGGACCGGGTTGTCGCGGACCGCGATCACGGGGAGGTCGTCGCCCGCAGCCTGCTGCCAGGCGTCGAGGAGACCGGCGCGGGTGGCGTCGTCGCGCTGCTGGCCCTCGGGGGCGTCCACCGGCATCTGGGTCGTCGAGTGCGCGACGATCAGGGCGTCGGCGTCCCGGTGCTGCTCGACGAACGCGATCGCCTGCTGCTTCCAGCGGTCGCAACCGCGACCCGAGGCCGGGCTCAGGGACTGCTGGTGCGCGGTCGTCAGGTAGCAGCCGCCGATGCCGGCGAGGTCGATCCGCCAGCCGTTCTTCGCGGCCAGGTCGCGGTAGACGCCGAGCAGGGTGTTGCTGTGCGAGTCGCCGATGACGAGCAGGTGCTTCGAGTAGCCGGTGGTCTTGCCGAGCACGCAGGTCTCGAAGCGGCCGCTCCAGCACTTCTTGATGTTCGGGTCCGGCTCGTCGGGTGACGGGTTCGGGTCGTCCTCCTTGGCGGCGGACGGCGCCGGGACACGGACGTCGGCGAGCTTCGGGTCCACGCACGGCTTCGCTGCGCTGATCTGCGCCGCAGCCCCGAAGCACGAGACCTCGCCGTCCTGCAGGCGCTTCGTGAAGGTCGCGGCCTGGACCTCCTGGACGTGCACGGCGGTCAGCGTCGAGACGCCGAGTGCCGCGACGACCACGGTGCAGACGACGCCGAGGACGGCGACGCGACGCGGGCGCAGGGTGCGCACCCAGCCGGAGAACCGGAGCGGCTCCTCGAACCACACCGTCGTGACCGCCGCGAGGACGAGCGACACCACCAGGACCGCGAGCTTGCTCTTCCAGCCGAGCGGGTGGTCGAGCCAGATCGGCACGATGACGACGAGCGGCCAGTGCCACAGGTACAGCGAGTACGAGATGCGCCCGACGAACGCGATGGGGCGGACCGCGCCGAGGAGCTCGAACAGGGTGCCGGCACCGAACGTCACCATGAGGGTCGCGCCGACGACCGGGAGCGCGGCGGCGATGCCGGGGAACGGCGTCGTCGGGGTGATCACGACGAGCGAGGCGAGGAGCGCGAGCGCCCCGACGATCGCGGCACCCGAGCGGACGGACCGGGCCACGACCGTGCGCGGTGCGGGGAGCGCGACGGTCGCCGCGAGCCCGCCGAGCGCGAACTCCCACGCGCGGGTGGCCGTCGAGAAGTAGGCGACGCCGGGGTTCGTGTTCGTCTGCACGATGCACCAGACGAGCGAGACCACGACGACCGTGCCGAGCAGGATCCGAGCCGTGGTGACGGGGGAGACCCGCTTCCGCACGACGAGCGTGAGCAGGAGCAGCAGGAGGGGCAGCGCGATGTAGAACTGCTCCTCGACGGAGAGCGACCAGAAGTGCTGGAACGGCGAGGCCTGGTTGTCGGCGTCGAGGTAGTCGACCGAACTGGCCGCCAGCTCCCAGTTCTGCGCGTAGACCGTCGAGGCGATCAGCTCGCGGCCGTACTGCGACCAGAGGGCGCTCGGGACGACGAGGAGCACCGCGGCGCCCGTCGCGAGGATCGTCAGGAACGCGCCGGGCAGCAGCCGCTTCGCCCGCCGAGACCAGAACTGCCCGAGTCGGATCCGCCCGGTGGAGAGCTGCTCGCGCAGCAGGTGGCCGGTGATGAGGTAGCCCGAGATGACGAAGAAGACGTCGACGCCGACGAACCCGCCGTGCAGCCGGTTCGGCCAGAGGTGGTAGACGACGACGGCGAGGACTGCGAACGCCCGGAGCCCCTGGATGTCCCAGCGGGTGGTGTCCCGGGCGCGGTGTGCGGGTCCGCGGGGGTCCTCGGTTGCAGTGCTCACTGACGGAATCCTACGAGTTGTCGTGCGATCCTCGGAAACGGACGCGGCTTCGGGGACGTTCAGATCCGGGCGGCACGCAGGGCGTCGACGGTGTTGCGGACGCCCTGGCCGAAGTCGGTGAAGTCGCGGGCGTCCACGGTCGGCAGCACCCGGGAGGCGAACCGGAGGTCGAGGCCCTGGTAGGTCGCCGAGGGGTCGGCACCGTGGCGGACGTCGAGGGGTTCCCCGAAGGCGTCCTCGACCGCGGCGACGACCTCGGTGATGGTGGCGCTGCGGCCGGAGGCGAAGATCTTGGTGACGGCGGTGCCAGCGGCGGTCGACCGTTCGGTCGTGTCCAGCGCGTCCAACACCATCGCCGCCGCGTCGTCGATGTAGAGGTAGTCCCGCGTCGTCTCCGTCGGGACGTAGATCGACGACGGACGACCCTCGAGGTGCGCGAGCGCCAGCTGCGACACGAGCCCCTGCGCCTTGCCGAGGTTCGCCCCGGGCCCGTACAGGTTCGAGAACCGTCCGACGAGCAGCCGCGCACCGGTCGACTCGGCCCAGGTGCGGAACCGCGCTTCCGACGCGAGCTTCGACCGGCCGTACGGCGCGAGCGGAGCCGGCTCGGAGTCCTCGTCGAACGGGGCCGGCGAGGAACCCGCGTAGACGGCACCCGCCGAGGACGCGAAGAAGAGCGTGCCCGGAGCGGCTTCGTCGCCCGCGAGGGTCTCCAGCACCCGCCCGATGAGCTGCTGCTCGGCCTCGAACACCTCCGCACCGGTCGCGACGACCCCCGTCCCGGCGCACCAGACGACGCGCCAGGGGGAGTCCGGCGTGCGGACGCCCCGGATCGCCGTCACGAGCGCCTCGACCGCGGCGTCCTGGTCGCCCCAGGGCACCGAGGCCGCGCGGACGTCGGTCCCCGGCGCCGCCTCGGCCGCCGCACGACGGACCGCGCGCCCGAGGAAGCCTCCGGAGCCGACGACGAGCGTCGCCGGGGTCGACGAGGCCGTCACGCTGCGAAGATCCCGGCGGCCGTCGCCGCGTGCAACGCCTCGCGCCAGTCGCGCATCGGCGCCAGGCCCGCGCGAGACCAGCCGTCGTGCCCGAGCACGCTGTACGCCGGACGCGGTGCGGGACGCACGAAGGCGGCGCTGTCGGTCGGGAGGACGCGGTCCGGGTCGAGCCCGTTCTCGGCGAAGATCGCCTTGGTGAAGTCGTACCAGGACCCCTGGCCCGAGTTCGTGCCGTGGTAGATGCCAGCCGGGGCGTCCGCGTCGACGAGCTCGACGATGCGCGCCGCGAGGTCACCCGTCCACGTCGGCTGCCCGACCTGGTCGGTCACGACGGACACCGTGTCGTGCGTCTGCGCGAGCCGGAGCATCGTCGCCGCGAAGTTCGGCCCGTGCGCGCCGTAGATCCACGCGGTCCGCACGATGTACGACGAGTCCGGCGCGATCCGGCGGACGTGTGCCTCGCCCTCGGCCTTCGTCCGGCCGTAGGCGTTCAGCGGGTCCGTCGGGGCGTCCTCGGCGTAGGGCGCGGTGCCGTTGCCGTCGAAGACGTAGTCCGTCGAGATCGTCACGAGCTTCGCGCCGTGCCGGACGGCCGCCTCGGCGAGGAGCCTCGGGCCCGTCGCGTTGACCGCTGCGGCGTCGGACTCGTGCGTCTCGGCGTCGTCGACCTTGGTGTACGCGGCCGAGTTGATCACGACGTCGTGGCCGGCGACGGCGGCGTCGACCGCGTCGGGGTCCGTGATGTCGAGGTCGGCGCGACCGAGCGCGGTGACGTCACGACCCTGCAGCGCGAGCTGCAGGTCGCGACCGAGCATGCCGGCGGCGCCGGTGATCAGGGTGCGGGTCATCGTGGCGTCCGGGCTCAGGCGAGCGCCGCGCGCTCCTTGAGGGGCTCCCACCACGCGCGGTTGTCGCGGTACCACTGGACGACGTCGGCGAGACCCTGCTCGAACGGCACCTGCGGCTCGTAGCCGAGCTCCGCCTGGATCTTCGAGATGTCGACCGAGTAGCGGAGGTCGTGGCCGAGGCGGTCGGCGACGCGGTCGACGTACGACCAGTCCTTGCCGGTCGCGTCGAGCAGCAGCTGGGTGAGCTCCTTGTTGGTGAGCTCGGTGCCGCCGCCGATGTTGTAGATCTCGCCCGCGCGGCCCTTGGTGAGCACCAGCGCGATGCCACGGGTGTGGTCGTCGACGTGCAGCCAGTCGCGGATGTTGTTGCCCTCGCCGTAGAGCGGGACGTGCTTGTCGTCGATGAGGTTCGTGACGAACAGCGGGATGACCTTCTCGGGGAAGTGGTACGGCCCGTAGTTGTTCGAGCAGCGCGTGATCGAGAGGTTCAGCCCGTGCGTGCGGTGGTAGCTGCGGGCGAGCAGGTCGCTGCCGGCCTTCGACGCCGAGTACGGCGAGTTCGGCTCGAGCGGACGCTCCTCGTCCCACGAGCCCTCGCTGATGGAGCCGTAGACCTCGTCGGTGGAGACGTGCACGAAGCGCTCGGTGCCGTGCCGGAGCGCGGCGTCGAGCAGCCGCTGGGTGCCGACGACGTTCGTCTCGACGAAGATGCCGGAGTCGCGGACCGAGCGGTCGACGTGGGACTCGGCGGCGAAGTGCACGATGGCGTCGATGCCGGGGATGACCTCGTCGAGCTTCGCCGCGTCGCGGATGTCGCCCTGCACGAAGGTGTAGCGCGGCGAGTCCGCGACGGGGGCGAGGTTCTCGAGGTTGCCCGAGTAGGTCAGGGCGTCGTAGACGACGACCTCGGCGCCCTCGAGTCCGGGGTACGCGTCCTGCAGGGTGCGACGGACGAAGTTCGAGCCGATGAAGCCGGCTCCGCCGGTGACGAGGATCTTCACGAGGTCAGGTTCCTTTTCGGAGTCGGTGACGTTGGATCGATGGACGAGTGTAGCGGGGCGTCCCGGAGCAGCAGGTTCCGGCGGGCCTCGACGAGCGCCCAGACCACCGCGACGGCGGCGAGGAGCAGCACCACGACGAAGCCGTACCGGCCGGCGGGCGTCAGGTTCACGAGTCGACCGAGACCGGCGACCGTGACCTGCAGGTGGGTGTTCTCGTAGAAGCCGCGGTAGGCGACCGTCAGGCCGTAGAGCCCGATCACGGGGAAGCCCCAGAGCGCGAAGGAAGCGACACGGCCGCGTTCCGGTGCGCTCGTCACGAGGTTCCGCCACGCGATCGCGCTGACGGCGATGAGCGGGACGAGCCCGATGAACAGGTAGCGGCCCTGTGCGCCGGCGATGAGCTGCGTGTCGTCGTAGGAGGAGAAGTTGTTCTGCAGCTGGATCACGAGCGTCAGCGCCGGCAGGACGAGCAGCACGATCGCCGTGCTGCGCTGCGCCGTGCGACGGAACGCCCACCCGACGATCACGGCGAGGGCGATGACGGTCAGGGAGTCCGTGAGGATCTGCGTCATCGGGTAGCGGAGCGCACCGAACTGCCCCCAGAACGACGAGGTGAGGCGGTCCCACTCGACGTTCATGAACTCGCCGAAGTTGGCGCTCGTCTCGCGGCCCCACGGCTTGTCCTGGCGGACGGCGCTCACGCCGTCGGGCTGGAGCGTGCCGAAGAGGACCAGGTTGCGGATCCACCACCACGAGCCGGCCGCGGCGACGATCGCGCCGGCGACGGCGGTCCGGCCGATGCGGGCGCCCCACGACAGGGTCCCGTGGCCGGCGACGAGCAGGGCGATCGCGACGAACGGCACCGTCGGCAGCCCGGTGCCCTTCACCGAGCAGACCGCGGCGACGGCCACCCCGAGCCACACGGCGATGCGCCACCGATGGTCGCCGGTAAGGGCTCGGGCGGCCAGCCACGAGATCACGGCACCGAGCACGATGACGGGCGCGTCGTTCGTGACGGACGAGCCGATCTGCGCCAGCTGCGGCACGGCGAACAGGGCGAGGACGCCCACGATCGCGGTGCGCGGGGAGCGGGTGACCCGCCGGACGGTCGCCCACGTCAGGAACGGCAGCGGGAGCAGCACCACGACGTCCATCAGGCGCAGGGCCATGACGCCGATGTCCCAGCGCAGGTGGAAGAACCCGATCGCCTTGAGCACGACCGCACCGACGCCGTAGTACGTCGGAGGGTGCTGCGACATCTGGTTGACGAAGTCGTGGTTGCCCGGGTTCTCCGCCGTGAGCTGTGCGACGGTCTCGCGGTCCGCCGCGGCGACGTTCGTGGACTGCCCCTGCTCGACGTACGTCGTCTTGAGCAGGTCCATGTCGCCCGGCGCCGGCCACCCCTTGCCGAGCGCGAGCTGTTCGGCGGCGTCGAAGTGCGCTGCCTCGTCCGGGGCCGCGAACATCGGCGTCAGGAAGGCCCACAGCGTGAGCAGCAGCGCGAACGCAGCCGTCAGTGCGATGACGGCGCGTCGTTCCCCCTGGGTCACCGGCAGTGCGGCGGTGACCTCAGTCGCCATAGCGCTGGAGTTTCTGCAGGTCGAGCTGTTCCTCGGCCAGCGTGCGGTTGAGCCGCGTGAGGTCGGCGACGACGCCGATCACGATGCTGAGCACCGCGGTGATGAGCAGGACCACCCCGAGGATGATCGACTGCAGGTGGTTGCCGCCGGTGTGCATCGCGAGGAGCACCAGGTACCGGACGAGCGGCCACGCCCCGAGCGCGCCGAGGATCGCCGCGACCCAGAGGAAGAGCGCCATCGGGCGGTACATGAGGTACACGCGGGCGATCGCCGACCCGGACTGGAACATGTGCTGCCAGATGTTCTTGAACAGGCGGGACTCGCGCGTCTTCGGGTTCGTCGTGATCGGGATCGACGCGATCGCCAGGCGCTTGTACCCGGCCTGCACGATCGTCTCCATGCAGTAGCTGAAGCGCGTCACGATGTTGAGGCGGATGAGCGAGTACTTCGAGTACGCGCGGAACCCGCTCGCGGCGTCCGGCAGGTCGAGGCCCGCCGCGCGCGAGGCGACCCACGAGCCGAAGCGCTGCATGAGCTTCTTGAACCCGGAGAAGTGCTCGATCGTCCGGGTCTGGCGGTCGCCGATCACGATCTCGGCTTCCTTGCGGAGGATCGGCTGGACCAGCTCGGCGATGTGCGCCTGCGGGTACTGGTTGTCACCGTCGGTGTTCACGACGATGTCGGCACCGTGGAGCAGCGCGTAGTCGACGCCGTCCCGGAACGACCGGGCGAGGCCCATGTTCGTGGTGTGGTGCACGAAGTGCCGGACACCGTGCTCCTTGGCGACCTCGACCGTGCGGTCGGTGCTGCCGTCGTTGATGACCAGGATCTCGATCTCGTCGATGCCGTCGATCTGCTTCGGGATCGAGTCGATGACGCTGGCGAGGGTGTTCTCCTCGTTGAGGCAGGGGATCTGGACGAATAGCTTCACGGGCTCGCTTGGTCTCGTTTCGGGAGTCGGCAGTGCGCAGAACCATGACAGCCTATGCGAACTCGCGCCTTGCTAGGCTTCCCCGGTGCAGATCCGCGAACTGAAGATCCCCGGCGCGTGGGAGTTCACGCCCGTCCAGCACGGCGACGCACGAGGAGCATTCCTCGAGGCGTACCGGGCCGACGTCCTCGAGGAGACGGTCGGCCACCCGCTCGACCTGCGGCAGGTGAACATGTCGATCTCGGCGGCCGGCGTCGCACGGGGCATCCACTACGCCCTCGTCGCGCCGAGCCAGGCGAAGTACGTCACGGCCGTCCGCGGGGCGTTCATCGACTACATCGTCGACATCCGCGTGGGCTCCCCGACGTTCGGGCAGTGGGACTCGGTCCGCATCGACGACGTCGACCGCAAGGCGGTGTACCTGTCCGAGGGGCTCGGCCACGCGATCGTCGCGCTCGAGGACCAGTCGACGGTGAACTACCTGGTCAGCGCGCACTACAACCCCGAGCGCGAGAAGGGGATCACGATCCTCGACCCGACCGTGGGACTCACGCTGCCGGACGGGCTCGGCGAGCCGGTCCTCTCCGAGAAGGACACCAGCGCACCGACCCTCGAGCAGGCTGCCGCCGCAGGGCTGCTCCCCACCTACGAGGAGTGCTTGGCCTACACCGAGTCCCTCCGTACGACGAAGTAACGAAGCAAAGGACGCACCCGTGAAGGGCATCATCCTCGCCGGGGGTTCCGGCACCCGTCTCTGGCCGATCACCAAGGGCATCAGCAAGCAGCTCATGCCGATCTACGACAAGCCGATGGTCTACTACCCGCTGTCGACGCTGATGATGGCCGGCATCCGCGAGGTGCTGGTCATCACGACGCCGGAGTACAACGACCAGTTCCGCGCGCTCCTCGGCGACGGCTCGGCCCTCGGCATGGACATCCAGTACGCCGTGCAGCCGAGCCCGGACGGCCTCGCGCAGGCCTTCGTCATCGGCGAGGACTTCATCGGCGACGACAGCGTCGCGCTGGTCCTCGGCGACAACATCTTCCACGGCACGGGCCTCGGCACGAACCTCCGCAAGAACACCGAGGTCGAGGGCGCGACCATCTTCGCGTACCACGTGGCCGACCCGAAGGCGTACGGCGTCGTCGAGTTCGACGACAGCTTCACCGCGGTCTCCATCGAGGAGAAGCCGACCGAGCCGAAGTCGAACTACGCCGTCCCCGGCCTGTACTTCTACGACAACAAGGTCATCGAGATCGCGAAGACGATCGAGCCGAGCGCCCGCGGGGAGCTCGAGATCTCGACCGTGAACGAACGCTACCTCGACGCAGGCGAGCTCGGCGTGCAGGTCCTCGACCGCGGCACGGCCTGGCTCGACACCGGCACGTTCGAGTCGATGATGCAGGCGTCCGAGTACGTCAAGGTGATCGAGGACCGTCAGGGCTTCAAGATCGGCTGCATCGAGGAGATCGCCTGGCGCAACGGCTGGATCGACGACGCACAGCTCGCCGACCTCGCCGCCCCGCTCGTCAAGGGCGGCTACGGCGTCTACCTCCAGCGGCTCCTCTCCGCCTAGTCACCCCCGTGGCGCCCGGCTCTGGTTGGTTCGGTCGACGCCGCCGTCGCGACGCGACGCCCTCCGGGCCCGATGCGGTCCAGGAGGCGCGACACCCGTCCGCGACGGCGGCGTCGCCCGTGCGGGTGGCCGGGTTCGACGGCCCGGCGCAGGTCCGGCAGACCGGCGTCACCGTGCTCCTCGTCAGCCGGTCCGACCGGCAGGACCGGTTGCCCGCGATGGTCACCGCTGCCCGGACCGCCTTCGGTCCCGAGGTGGACGTCCGTGCCGTGGCCTACGTCGCGGACGCCTCCCCGGTCCTGCCGTCGCCCCGGGGTGTGCCGTGGGTGCGGCCGGACGCCGTCGACGGCATCGGATCGGCCGTGAACGCCGGGGTCGCCGGTGGGGTGCGCGGCGTGCTCGTCGTGGTGGACTCGACGGTGGGTGTCACCGACCAGGACCTCCAGGTGCTCGCCGAGGCCGGTGCGCGCGGTGTGGCGCAGGCCCGGGTCTGGCTCGCCGACGGTTCCGCACGCCACGGGGCCCGGCTCCTCCGGCCGGGGGCGCTGCCCTGGAGCGACGACTCCGCGTCGGTCGTCCCCGGGGACGACGGACTCCGGTCGACGATCCTCACCGCACGCGACACCGGAGCCGCTGCGACCGTCTTCGCCGCGGACCAACCCGCACTGGCGATGCCCGGGCGTGCGCTGGTACCGGCACCGTGCCTCCCGGACGAACGCACCACGCTGTCGGCCTGGAGCCGCGCGGTCGCGGACCGCACCGATCGTGACGTCGCGCTCGTCTGGGCGCTCGAGCGCTCGGACGAGGCGGGGCGCACCGTCGACGCGGCGACCGTCGACGCCGTCTCGGCGTGGCGTGACCGCGCCGTCGACGGGACCGGCTCGGTCGTTGCCGGGCCACCGGTGCCGCCGTGGGGCGCTCGGCCGGTGACGCCCGCGGCCCCGACGGTGTCGGCCACCGAGCAGCTCGCGTGGTCGCTGAAGATCGCCGCGCCCGCCGGATCGGAGGGCGATGGCTGGGGTGACGTCCACTTCGCCGCCGAGCTGGCCGCTGCGCTCGAGCGACTCGGACAACGGGTCCGCGTCGACCGCCGCGACGCCCACGTGCGGGACGACGACGGCGCGGACGACGTCACGCTCGTCGTGCGCGGGCTCGACCGGGTGCCGCCGAACCCGGCGTCCGCGAACCTGCTCTGGGTGATCAGCCACCCGGACGACGTCGCGGACACCGAACTGCGGTCGTTCGACCGGGCGTTCGCGGCGGGTCCGGCATGGGCCGCCGCGGCGAGTGCGCGGTCGGGCGTGCCGGTCCGGACGCTGCTGCAGGCGACCGATCCGGCGGTGTTCCGCCCGGGCGTGTCGTCGGGTCCCGACGCCGGTCGCGTCGTCTTCGTCGGCTCCACACGCGGCGCCGCTCGCCCCGTCGTCGCTGACGCGGTCGCACTCGGTGCCGACCTGCGCGTGCACGGGCCCGGGTGGGAGGACGTCGTGCCGGAGTCGTCCCTCGGGGCGCCGTCGTTGTCCCGCGCCGAGGTCGCGCGTGCCTACGCGTCCGCCCGCGTCGTGCTGAACGACCACTGGCCGGACATGGCCGCCGGGGGGTTCGTGTCGAACCGGGTGTTCGACGTCCTGGCCGCCGGGGGAGTCGTGGTGACCGACCCCGTCGTCGGGCTCGGCGAGGTGCTCGACGTGCCGACGCTGGCGGTGGCGGGGTCGCGGGAGGACCTCGCGGCGCTGCTCGACCCGGCGTACCCGTGGCCCGCCGAGGCCTCGCGTGCCGAGGTGGCCGCGCGCATCGCCGCTGAGCACTCCTTCGATGCCCGTGCCCGCGTGCTGCTCGACGCCGCGCGCGCCGAGCGCGCGCGCCTGCGGCGCTGAGCGCGCGCGCCTGCGGCGCTGAGCGCGCGCGCCTGCGGCGCTGAGCGCGCCGCGGCCGCCGCTGCGGCGGCGGCGTCGAACCACGTTCGCGACGTCGAACCAGGCCGCGCGCCCGGTTCGACGTCGGATTCGTGGTTCGACGCGGGCGCGGCTGCGCCGCCGCGCAACCAAAGCCGCGCCGAACCGCGGGAAGGCGCGGCGCGAAGTGGTTTTGGTTGTGCGACGCGCCGCGCGCTGCCGCGCCGCGCCGCGCGCCGCGCGCTGCCGCGCCGCGCCGCGCGCCGCGCGCTGCCGCGCCGCGCCCCGCGCCGCGCTACTTGCGCGTCACCCAGCGCGCCCGGACGGCGAGCCCCACACGCAGCACCGCCCGCAGCGGCCACAGCCACCACGCCCGGTACTTCCGCGACAGGAACCGGTAGGCGCTCCGGTGGTGCTCGATCTCCATGCGGCGCCGGTTCGACGAGGTCGAGTGCGCCCCGGTGTGCGTCACCACGGCGGTCGGCACGTACACGTTCGCCCGCCCGGCGAGCCCCACGCGCTGCCCGAGGTCGACGTCCTCGAAGTACATGAAGTACGACTCGTCGAAGCCCCCGAGCTCGCGGAACAGCGACGTCCGGATGAGGAAGCACGCGCCGGACAGCCAGCCGGCCTCGCGCTCGACGACCTGGGTGGTGGACCAGTACCGCTGGCTCCAGGGGTTCGCCGGCCAGAAGCGCGAGAACGCCGCGTGGCCGAGGCCGGTCCGGAGCGACGGGAGCTGGCGCGCCGAGGGGTAGGTGTCGCCCTGCTCGTCGAGGATCCGCGGGCCGAACGACCCGCCGGACGGCAACCGGTCGGCGGCGGCCACGAGCTCGTCGACGGAACCGGGTGCGAGGACGACGTCGGGGTTCGTGACGAGCAGGAACTCCGGCCGGACGTCGGGGAGCACGTCGTCGAGCGCGCTGAGGGCCGCGTCGATCCCGCCGCCGTAGCCACGGTTGCCCCCGGAGGACACCACGACGGCGCCGTACGACTCGCCGATCGCCCGCAGTGCGTCGAGGTCGGCCGAGCCGTTGTCCGCGATCACCACGGCCACGGGGTCACTGGACGCCGCCTCGATGCTCGCGAGGAACGGCCGGATCGTCTCACCGGTGTTGTACGTGACGGTGAGCACCGCGACCCGGGTCATCGGACACCCCCGGAGCCGCCACGAGCGACGGCCGCGTACGCGTCGACGTGCACGGCGGCCGTGGCCACCCACGTGAACGAGGAGGCCCGGCGGAGTGCGGCCGCCCGGTGTGACGCGACGAGCGCGGGGTCGTCGAGCAGCGAGGCCATCGCCGCCCCCAGCGCCGACGTGTCGGGCTCGGTGTACACGGCGGCGTCGCCCCCCACCTCGGGCAGCGACAGGCGCCTGGTGGTGAGCACGCACGCGCCGGTCGCCATCGCCTCGACCACCGGCAGGCCGAAGCCCTCGCCGAGGGACGGGTACACGACGAACTCCGCGCCGCCGAGGAAGCCGGACAGGTCCTCGAGCGGGAGGTACCCGGCCTCGATGACGTGGTCGGCGTCGTGGAGCTCGTCGAGCCGTGCGATCGCGGCCTCGTCCCAGCCGCGTGCACCGGAGAGCACCAGCCAGGGCGTGTCCGACCCCGTGACCGCACGAGCGTCGCGGACCGCGGCGTAGGCGTCGAGCAGTGCGGTGACGTTCTTGCGCGGCTCGATCGTGCCGAGGAACGCGATCCAGGACGCGTCGTCGGGGAGCGTCGCGGCGATGCGGGCGTCCTCGACCTCGGCGGTGGACGGCTCGTGGAACACGGTCCGGTCGACCCCGAGCGGGGCGACCCGGACGTCCGCACGGATGCCGGACACCACGCGTGCGGCCTCGGTCGCGGTGGCGGCGCTCGGCACGATGACGACCGGACGGGTCCGGAGCGATCGGCGGCTCCACCAGGTGAAGAACGTCCGCTTCAGGCGGGAGTGCCACTCGGGGTTCGAGAAGAACGTGGCGTCGTGCAGCGTCACCACGGAGCCGCGGCGCCACGAGAACGGGAACGTGTAGTGCGGGGAGTGCAGCACCGCCGCGCCGATCCGCCGACCGAGCGCCGGCAGCCCGGTCTGCTCCCAGAGGAAGCGCAGCGGCACGGAGTCGGTCCACGCCGGTGCCGTGTGCAGCGTCACGTGCGGTGCGACGTCGCGGAAGTGCGCGGCGTGCGTGGGCCGGACGACGAGGTGCACGTCGAGCGACGGGTCGGTGAGGTGCGACGCGACCCCCTCGACGTAGCGTCCGACACCGCCGAGGTTGCGCGGTACCGCGGTCCCGTCGATGAGGACGGTGAGCTGCGGCACGCGAGGTTCCTTCCGGCCGGGGACGCCGCGGCCGGGACCGTCGACGGGGGAGTCCCCAGGATAGCCCGCTCCGCTCATGCGTCCGGGTCCACGGCGCTCCGCGGGACGGACGCGACCCGCGTCTCACGGAGCCGCCGCGCGAGGTGCGCGGGGAGGTGCGCCGTCACGTCGGCCAGCGCTGCCAGGACGAGCCGCGCCTCCCGTCGGGTGCGACCGGAACGCAGTCCGACCAGGCCGCGCGCGGTCGTCCGGACCGCAGCCCGCAGGACCGTCGGCCACGGCGCGTGCCACAGGGCGACGACCAGCCGGTTGCGGGCGTTGCGGAAGACGAACAGGTCGCTCTGCACGCCGGACGACGCCGAGTGGTCGTGCTCGACGACCGCGTCGGCCGCGTACTCGACGCGCCAGCCGCGGCGACGGAGCCGCCAGGCGAGCTCGGTGTCCTCGTAGTACATGAACAGCGACTCGTCGAGGAGTCCGACGTCGTCGAGCGCGGCCTTCCGGAGCGCGGAGGCGCCGCCCGAGAACCCGAACACGTCGCGGTCCGCCGCCTGGTCGGCCGCGCCGAACCAGTCGCGGTCCATGCCGTTGCCGTCGCGGTCGACCCGCACGCCGGTCGAGTTGAGGCGGACCTCGCCGTCCGCGTCGGGCACCCACAGGTGGCCGGCGTGGTCGCGCAGCGCCCGTCCGGCGGGGGCCGGGGCACCGGCCTGGAGGCGCGACCAGCGCCCGGCGAGCACGATGCGGCCCGTCACGGCCGCCACGGCCGCAGGGGCGGCGCCGAGGTGGTCGCGGAGGGCCGCGACGAAGCCGGGAGCGGGCTCGGCGTCGTTGTTGAGGAGGACGACGACGTCGGCGTCCGCGTGCCGGATGCCCGTGTTCGCGCCCGCCGCGAACCCGCCGTTGGT
The DNA here is from genome assembly GCF_900113095.1 of Curtobacterium sp. YR515. Lineage (NCBI taxonomy): Bacteria > Bacillati > Actinomycetota > Actinomycetes > Micrococcales > Microbacteriaceae > Curtobacterium > Curtobacterium sp. YR515. The sequence goes on from NZ_FOOD01000003.1 coordinate 607,013, forward strand.
GTCGCGGACCAGCACCGTCGCCTCGGGCAGCTCGCGGCGCAGCACGGCGACGGAGTCGTCCGACGACCCGTTGTCGACCACGATGACCTGGTCGGCCGCGCCGTCGTCGAGCACGGCGCGGGCGGCCCGGGTCGTGAGGTCCGCACGGTTCCAGTTGACGACGACGACCGCGGTGCGGGAGGCGCCGTCGGTGGGCGTCAGCCGAGCTCCTCGATGGAGGGCTTCGCGTAGACGCTGCCGACGGCGTCGCCGAACGACGGGACCTCGAACGAGTCGCACTCCGGCAGGTCGTGCAGGTGCCGCCCGGCGGAGTCCATCATCGACACGTTGATGAAGTACTTGCCGGTGCCGAAGTTCGTGTCCGTGATCCGGAGACGGAGCTTCCGGCGCCCGTGCAGCGGCTGGAGCGTGACGCCCATGATGCCGGTGGTGGTGCCGTAGACGACCTGCCCGGCGGTGTTGTTGATCTGGACGGCGGCCTCCCAGTCGGCGACGCCGTCGAGGTGCTCGAACTCCATGTCCACGACGAGGTCGTCACCGGGCGTGACGGGTGCTCGGTGCTCCTTGCCGTCGGCGTGGACGGTCGCCCCGAGGACGGTGCCGCGGCCCACGGCGACGTCGGCGCTGAGCTCGCCGGACCGGCGCTCCTCGAGCACGTCGCGGAACTTGCTGACCGCCTGGACGGCGTCCCCGTCGTGCAGGACCTTGCCCTTGTTGAGCAGCACGACCCGGTCGCACATCTCCTGCACCTGGCTGAGCGAGTGCGTGACGATGATGATCGTCTTGCCCTGCTCCTGGAACGAGCGGATGCGGTCGAGGCACTTGCGCTGGAACGCCTCGTCGCCGACGGCGAGGACCTCGTCGACGAGCAGCACGTCGGGGTCGGTGTGCACGGCCACGGCGAACGCTAGTCGCACGTACATGCCGGAGCTGTAGAACTTCACCTGGGTGTCGATGAAGTCGCCGATGCCGGAGAACGCGAGGATGTCGTCGAACCGCGCCTCGGTCTCCTTGCGGCTCAGACCGAGCAGCGCCGCGTTGAGGTAGACGTTCTCGCGGCCGGACAGGTCCGGGTGGAAGCCGGCGCCGAGCTCGAGCAGCGCGGCCAGCCGCCCGCGGCGGGAGACGGTGCCGGACGTCGGCTGGATGATCCCGCCGATGGCCTTGAGCAGCGTCGACTTGCCGGAGCCGTTCTGGCCGATGAGCCCGACGGTGGTCCCGGCCTGGATCGACACGGTGACGTCGTCGAGCGCCCAGAAGTCCTGGCGGTGCTTGCGACCGGCGCGGCCGAGCGTGACGATCCGCTCGCGGATGGTGTTGTCCTTGCGGACGGTGAAGCGCTTCCGGACGTGGTCGATGACGATGACGTCGGGGCGCTCGTCGCCGCGCTGCTGGGCGGTGGGTGCGACGGGGGTGCTGATGGCCATGGGTCTAGAGCTCCTGCGCGAAGTTGCCCTGCAGGCGCGAGAACACGCGCTGCGCGCCGATGAGGCAGATCAGGCCGATGACGAACGCGATGCCGAGTCGGAGCATGAGGTGGTCGGGGTAGACGACCTTCGCCGGGTCGTGCAGCCAGATGGCGTTCTGCATGCCGAGGACGGACAGCGTGAGGGGGTTGTTCGTGTAGACGGTCAGGATCCACTGGACGTGCAGCTCCTTGAGGACCATCGAGTACGAGTACACGATGGGCGATCCCCACAGCAGCACCATCAGGCCGACGTCGATGACGAACTGCACGTCCCGCAGGTACACGTTGAGCGCGGAGAGGACGAGCCCGATGGCCGCGCCGTAGACGACGATCACGGCGAGGGACGGCACCAGGTACACCAGGCCCTCGTGCAACGGGAACGCACCGAGCACCAGCGTCGCCACGATCAGGATGACGAACTGGATGGCGTAGTTGACCAGGGCGGCCCCGACGCTCGCGAGCGGGAAGACCTCGCGCGGGACGTAGACCTTCTTGATGAGGCCGCTGTTGCCGACGATCGAGCCGGTCGACCCCGCGACGATCTCGCTGAAGAGCGTGTACGCGCCGAGTCCGGTGAAGACGTAGATCGCGAAGTTGTCGATGCCGTGCGCGGCGCCGAGCACCTTGCCGATGACGAAGTAGTAGATGAGGAGCTGGGTCAGCGGGCGCACCAGCGTCCACACGAACCCGAGCGCCGAGTCCTTGTACCGCGCCTTGAGGTCGCGGCGCACGAGCATGCCGAGCATCTCGCGCTGCCGGAAGACGTCGCGCAGTTCTCGCCAGGTTCCTCGGATGGCACTCGTCGGAGCGCCGACCACGACCAGGGGCTCCTTCGCGAGCGCGGCCATGCGGGCTTGATCGACCATGTGTCTCTTCGTTCGTGGGGGCAGGACCGGAACAGCATACTCACCGCATCACCCAGGACGCCGGTGCGCGCTGCGGACCGGGCGACACCTGTCGTCCGCCCCCGTGCGGGGGTGAATGTGCGCGGATTGAACCCTCAACCTTCACTTTGGGGTTACCGTTGACGCAACCCGGACCCTTGTCAACATCCACAGGACGGCCCGTCAGCATGCACTTCGCGTCACGGCCGATCGCTGCGTTCGCGGTGGTCGGTGTTCTCAGTCTCCTCGCGGCGGGTTGCTCCGCCACGAGTGACGACGACCCCACCGCGTCGCCCACGCGGTCCGCCTCACCGACTCCGACCGCGTCGGCGACCCCGACGTCCGGCCCTTCGTCGACCCCGTCGCCGAGCAGCTCCGACGACGCGGACGACAGCCCCTCGGCGTTCCCGGGCTCCGGCCAGACGACCGAGCCCGATGACGACCCGTCGGACTTCCCGGCCACCGCCGTCGTCACGTACGCCGGGTGGGACACGGGCAGCCGGACGCTCCAGGCCGGTGGACTCGTCTCCGGCACGACGAACACGTCGGGCACGTGCACGTTCACCGCGACGAAGAGCGGTGTCACCCGGACCCTGACCAGCACGGCGGAGGCGAGCGCGTCCTCCGTGAACTGCGCGCAGGTGTCCTTCCCGGCGGCCCAGGTGTCCAGCGGCACCTGGTCCATCACCCTCGACTACCGGGTCGGCACGCAGTCGACCACGTCCGACCCGATGACGGCGGAGGTGCCGTGATGCGATCCATCCGAACCGACGGGCGACGACGCCCGCTGCGGTCGTCCCTCGCCCTGGTGGCCGCCCTCGCGGTCGCCGTGAGCGGCCTGACCTTCGGCACGGTGCTGTCCGAGCAGACGACGACGGAGTCCGCCTCGGCCGCGACCGCCGCGTCGTTCGACCCGGGCAACATCATCAGCGACGTGAACTTCTACAACGGGTCGGCGATGAGCTCGTCGTCCGTGCAGGCGTTCCTCAACAGCGCGGGCGCCAATTGTCGGGCTGTGTCCGGTGGTCCGGCGTGCCTCAAGAACTTCTCGCAGAACATGGGCGGAATTGCTGCTTCGGCCGGAAAGTGCTCCGCGATCAACGGTGGCGTGAAGTCCGCGGCGACGATCATCGCGCAGGTCGGCGCCGCGTGCGGCATCAGCCAAAAGGTCCTGCTCGTCCTTCTGGAGAAGGAGCAGAGCCTCGTCTCACGCGCAAAGCCCAGCGCCGCGGCTTACCGGTCCGCAACTGGCTTCAGCTGCCCGGATACGGCTCCCTGCGACCCGAAGTACTACGGCTTCGGGCAGCAGGTGTATGGAGCAGCGCTGCAGTTCAAGCGCTACCAGGCCTCGCCGACATCGTGGGCGTACCAAGCCGGCCGCAACAACTCGATCCTCTACAACCCGAACGCCGCGTGCGGTCGGAAGACGGTCTACATCAAGAACCAGGCGACCGCCGGGCTGTACATCTACACGCCGTACACCCCGAACGCCGCCGCGATGTCCGATCTCTACGGCAACGGCGACGGCTGCTCGGCGTACGGCAACCGGAACTTCTGGCGCATGTACACCGACTGGTTCGGCTCGCCCACCGGTGGCAGCTCGCCCGCCGGGCACGTCGACTCCGCGACCGCCGGGTTCCGCCAGGTCACGGTGGGCGGCTGGGCGTACGACCCCGACGTCGCGACGAGCCCGATCCGGGTGGCGTTCTACGTGGACGGCGTCGGCAAGAAGACCATCACGGCCGACGGGGCGCGTTCCGACCTGGGCAGCCAGCTCGGCGCCGGCAACACCAGCCACGGGTTCTCGACGACCCTGACCGGGATCTCCGGCGGCAGCCACAACGTCTGCGTGTTCGGCATCAACCAGGGCGCCGGCGCCAACGCACTGCTCGGCTGCCAGCAGGTGACCGTCCGGACCGGGGCACCGTTCGGCAAGCTCGACCAAGCCACCCTCGCGGCGGACAAGCTGAGCGTCCGCGGCTGGGCGATCGACCCGGACACGAAGTCCTCGATCCCCGTGCAGCTCCGCGTGGACGGCGTGGCGAAGAAGGCCTGGACCGCCAGCGCCTCGCGCACCGACGTCGGGAAGATCTACCCGGGCTGGGGCAACGCGCACGGTTACTCGGCGACGATCAGCGGCATCGGTGCCGGGAAGCACACGATCAGTACGTGGGCGAAGGACACCTCCACGGGCAAGTGGACGCAGCTCGGGGCGAAGACCGTGACGAAGGCGAGCGGTTCGCCGTGGATCGTCATCGACGAGGCATCGTCGACCGCTCCCGGCAAGCTCAAGATCCGCGGCTGGACGGCCGACCCGGACACGATCGCGCCGCTGCGCGTCCACCTGTACCTGGACGGCAAGGCCCTGACCTCGTTCACGGCCGACCAGACCAAGGCGGGCCTCGACAAGGCACTGCCCGGCTACGGTGACGACCACGCGATCCTGTTCACCCGCAGCAGCGTCCCGGCCGGGAAGCACCAGCTCTGCATCATCGCGATCAACGTGGGACCCGGCGGCAACAGCAACGTCTGCACGACGTTCCAGACGCCGACCGGCCCGCCGAAGGTGAAGATCGAGTCCGGTTCGTCGCCGACGCTCGGCTCGCTGCAGGTCAGCGGCTACGCGGTCGACCCCGACACGGTGCAGCCGATCGGCGTGACGTACACGGTCGACGGCAAGAAGGTCACCACCGGCACGGCCGACCAGGCCAGCGCCACGGCGGCGAAGGCGTACCCCGGGTACTACTCGAAGCACGGCTTCCAGGCCACGCTCACCGGCATCGGCCCGGGCAAGCACACCGTGTGCGTCGTCGGGACGAACGTCGGGGGCGGGAAGGACGCCAGCGCCTGCAGCACGGTCGCGATGACCTCCGGCAACCCGGTCCTGCTGCTCGACGAGGTGTCCTCGCCCGCGGCCGGCCAGGTCAAGGTGCGCGGCTGGACGATCGACCCGGACACCGCGTCCCCGATCCAGGTGCACGTGTACGTGAACGGCGCCGGCGCGAAGTCGCTCACCGCGAACGAAGCGAAGGCGTCGCTCGCCACCACATACGGCGGGTACGGCGCGAACCACTCGTTCTCGACGACCGTGTCCGGCTACAGGGCGGGCAGCACGCAGGTCTGCGTCTACGCGATGAACACCGGTGCGGGAGCGAACACCACGCTGTGCCGGACGATCACGGTGAAGTAGTGCGCTGACGGTCTGACGGACCACGATGCGAGACGGGAGGCGCCCCACCAGCCGGTGGGGCGCCTCCCGTCTCGTCCGTGGTCGGCTCAGCCGCGTCCGGTACCGCGACGCACGGCGCGCGCCAGACCGCCGAAGCGGTGCAGCAGGCGGTACTCGGCCGACCGGGTGAGCTCGTCGTACCGCAGGGCGATCGTGTCGCGCTCCTCCTCCGCACGCCGACGCGCGGCGTCGAACGACGCCACCGCCTGCTCGGCCACGACGAGCCGTTCGTTGATGTCGCGGACGCCCTGCAGGTGCACGTCGCGCTCGAGCTCGGCGACCCGCAGGACCTCGCGCTCGTTCGTCGCCCAGCGGAGGAACGGGGACCGGCTGCCGGTCCGGGACCGCGCGTGCTCGATCGCCGCCTCGAGGACCGGGCGCACCTGCTCCGCACGCGCCGCGAAGGAGTGTCGCTCGACCACGACGGCGCGCAGCCGTTCGACCAGCGCCGTCCGCTCGTCGGCGGGCATCGCGAGCGCCCGCTCGAGGGACGCGGCGTCCTCGAACACGGGGACCTCGCCGAGGCCGAGCTCGTCGAGTCCGAGCGCGCAGTCCGTCACGGGGAGCGCCCCGGACGCGAGCGACTCGTAGAGGCGGGAGTTCAACGTGCCGTACTCGGCGGCGGGCGCGATGACGTCGTCGACGACGAAGGCCGCCGACCGGTAGACCTCGGGGAGCGCGAAGTAGGGGACCATCGGCCGCAGCTCGACGCCGGGGGACGGGTCGACGTGCTCGGCGTTCGCGGCGAACCAGACGATGGGCTCGGCCGGACGGACGTCGTCGAGGACGTCCTGCACGTGGCGGCGGACGCCCCAGAAGTTCACGGTCGCCACCGCCCGGTCGCTCCGCGGGGTACCCGGGTCGGTCGTGAAGAGCTCGAGGTCGACGCCGATCGGCACGACCTCGACCGGGCCGTCGTAGTGCGCGGCGACGGCGTCGCGCGCGGTGCTCGACGACGTCCAGATCGCCTCGAACTCGTCGAGGTACGGCAGGGCCGCCCACTTCGCCGTCCAGTTGCGCACCCACGCCACGAGGGCGGTGGACGGCGGCACCCGGCCCGGCACGAAGGACTCGATCATCACGACCACGACGGCGGTGTCGTCCGGGACCGGGTCGGCCCAGCGGGTGATCGGCCACATCGCGACGCCCCACCCGGCGTCCCGCAGTGCCCGGGCCAGCCCGAGCGCGACGTAGAGGTCGCCCTTGCCCTCGGCCGGGTCGTCCGTCGACACCGCGAACCGGACGGTCCCGCGCGGCCCCTCGGCGTGGTCGCCCGCGGCGATCGCGGCGTAGTCCGCGGCGAGGGGGGAAGACGTGGGAGCGGTCGGGATGCTGGTCGCGGTCACCGAGCCATTCTGCACGAATCGGCGCTGATCTCAGGGGAGCGCGGGCGCGCGCCTTGTAGGGTGTCATCGGCCGTCGGCACCCCGCGGCCGACCCGTCGACCCGCGCCAGGTGCGCGGCAGCTGCTGGAGGAACCGCGTGACAGAGCGCAAGCCGGGAGTCGTGTCCGTCATCCTCGTGAACTACAAGGGCACGGACGACACCCTGACGAGCATCGCGGAGCTCCGCAAGCAGGACTGGCCGCAGGACCGGCTCGAGGTCATCGTCGTCGAGAACGGTTCCGGCCCCGAGCACCTCGGTCGGCTGAAGGCGTCGGAGCTCGACTTCACGCTCGTCGACGCCGGTGCGAACCTCGGCTTCACGGGCGGCTGCAACCTCGGCGTCGAGAAGTCCTCCGGCGAGATCGTGGCGTTCCTCAACAACGACGCCCGACCCGACACCGGCTGGGTGCGCGAGGCCATGGCGACGTTCGCCTCCGGCGCGGACATCGGCGCCGTGGCGTCGAAGGTCCTCGACTGGGAAGGCGTCAACGTCGACTTCACCGAGGCCGCGATGACCTGGTACGGCATGGGCTACAAGCCGTTCGCGGGCTCGCCGGACACCGGGCGCTGGGAGTCCGAGACCGACGTGCTGTTCGGCACCGGCGCGGCGATGTTCATCCGTGCGGAGCTCTTCGAGCAGCTCGACGGCTTCGACGACCGCTACTTCATGTTCTACGAGGACGTCGACCTCGGCTGGCGGCTCAACCTGCTCGGCTGGCGCTTCCGGTACCAGCCGAAGTCCGTCGCGTTCCACAAGCACCACGCGTCGATGAACAAGTTCGGCGACTTCCGCGAGACCTACCTGCTCGAGCGGAACGCCCTCTTCACGCTCTACAAGAACCTCGGTGACGAGCAGCTCGCAGCGGCCCTGCCCGGGTCGCTCGCGCTCGTCGTCCGTCGCGCCGTCGGTCGTGGCGAACTCGACTCGACCGAGCTCGACCTCCGCAACCCCGGCGACGACAGCGTCCCGACGATCCCCGTGCCGAAGACGGCGATGGCGGGCATCTACGGCGTCGACCAGTTCGTCGAGCAGCTGCCGTCGATGACCGAGTCGCGTCGGCAGATCCAGGCGACCCGCGTGCGCAGCGACCGCGAGCTCCTGCGCCTCTTCGGCAACCGCGACGAGCCCGCGTACCCGATCGAGAACTACCTGGCCGGCTACGACAAGATCGTGCACTCCCTCGGCGTGCTCGAGGTCGGCACCCGGCGTCGGATCCTCATCATCACGGGCGACTCCATCGGCGAGAAGATGGCCGGTCCGGCGATCCGTGCGACCCAGATGGCGAAGCAGCTCGCCGGCGAGCACGACGTCCGGGTCATCAGCCTCACGCGCTCGTCGCAGATCGACCCCTCGTACGAGGTCGTCACGGTGCCGCACCGCCACCCGCGCCAGATGGTCGAACACGAGGCCTGGGCCGACGTCATCATCGTGCAGGGCCACGCGCTCCGCCTGTTCCCGGTGCTCGAGTCGACGAGCAAGATCCTCGTCGTCGACGTCTACGACCCGCTGCACCTCGAGCAGCTCGAACAGGGCCGCAGCGACGACGTCGACCAGTGGAACCGGCAGATCCTCGACGCGTCGGACACCCTGAACCACCAGCTCGAACTCGGCGACTACTTCATCTGCGCCTCCGAGCGGCAGCGCATGTTCTGGCTCGGCCAGCTCGCCGGCTCGGGTCGTGTGAACGCCCGGACGTACTCGCGCGACCCCGACCTCCGCTCGCTGATCGGCGTCGTGCCGTTCGGCCTGTCGTCGACGCCGCCGGTGCACGACCAGCAGCGGGTCAAGGGCGTCGTCCCCGGCATCGGGAAGAACGACAAGCTCGTCGTCTGGGGCGGCGGCATCTACGACTGGTTCGACCCGATCACGCTCGTCCGCGCCATCGGCCGGCTCGCCGCGAAGAAGCCGAGCGTCAAGCTCTTCTTCATGGGCGTGCAGCACCCCAACCCGGACGTGCCCGAGATGGACATCGTCGCCAAGGTGCGCGCCGAGGCCGACGCGCTCGGGCTGACCGGCAAGAACGTGTTCTTCAACGACGCGTGGATCCCGTACGAGGAACGCGGCGCCTACCTGCTCGAGGCCGACGCCGGCGTCTCGACGCACTACGAGCACCTCGAGACCACGTTCTCGTTCCGCACGCGCATCCTCGACTACCTGTGGGCACGCCTGCCGATCGTCACGACCGCCGGTGACTCCTTCGGTGACCTCGTCGCCGAGGAGAAGCTCGGCATCGCCGTGCACGAGCAGGACATCGACGGCCTGGCCGCAGCGCTCGAGACGGCGCTCTTCGACAAGAAGGCCCGTGCCGAGTTCATCGGCAACGTCGACCGCGTGCGCGAGCAGTTCACGTGGGAGAACGTCCTCGCCCCGCTCGTCGAGTTCTGCCGGAACCCGATCCGCGCGGCCGACAAGAGCGTCCGCGACACCTCGTCGACGATCCAGCCGCACGCCATGCGCGTGCGCGTCCCGGACCGCAAGAAGCTCTACGGCGTCCGTCACGACCTCGGTCGCGCCGTGCACTACTTCCGGACCGAGGGCCCGCGGAGCGTCGCGGGCAAGATCAAGCGTCGGCTGCAGAACCGGTGACCGCGGGCGCCACGGCGCTCGTCATCGTCCCGACCTACAACGAGGCCGAGAACGTCCGCACGATCGCCGCAGCCGTCCTGGGCGCGCTGCCGGACGCACACCTGCTCGTCGTCGACGACGCCAGCCCCGACGGCACGGCTGACCTCGTGCGGCAGCTCGCCGCCACGGACGACCGGGTGCACCTGCTCGAACGCTCCGGCAAGCTCGGCCTCGGGACGGCCTACGTCGCCGGCTTCCGGTGGGGGCTCGAGCGCGGGTACCCGCTGCTCGTCGAGATGGACGCGGACGGCTCGCACCCGGCCGACCGGCTCCCGGCACTCGTGGCCGCGGTCGACGACGCGGACGACGTCCTGCTCGCGATCGGGTCGCGGTGGGTCCCCGGGGGATCGGTGGTCGACTGGCCGCTCCACCGCGAGGTCCTCAGCCGCGGCGCGAACACCTACGCCCGGTTCGTGCTCGGCATCGGCGTGCGGGACGTCACCGCGGGCTTCCGGGTCTACCGCGCCGACGCGATCGCCCGGATGGACCTCGACTCGATCGACTCGAAGGGGTACTGCTTCCAGGTCGACATGACGTTGCGGGTGGACGACCTCGGCGGGCGCATCGTCGAGGTCCCGATCCGGTTCCGCGACCGTGTGCACGGCGTCTCGAAGATGAGTCGGTCGATCGTGCTCGAGGCCATGCTCCGCACCACCCAGTGGGGCCTGCAGCGGCGCTTCGGTCGCCGACGCGGCGCACGTCGCTGACGCACCCCCTGACCCGCGCCCCCGCGCCTCGCACCTGGTGCTTTCGCGCGTACCTGCCGGAAAGTTCCGACCTGGTACGCCCGTTCCTGCAAGGGATCGCACATGATCTGGGAAGAACCGACCAACGGACTGGAGGCGCGGTGCCAGCTGGCACCGCGCCTCCCGTCCGTGAAGGGGATGCGTCTCAGACGCAGCTCACGTTGTAGTCCTGGTTCCCCACGACGTACTGGGCCATCCGCACCTGGCTGCCCGCGGTGAGGCCGCCGGCCGAGCACGCCTTCTGCGCCGCCGCGACGCCGTCGTTGCCCACCGCGATCCAGCTCGGCAGCCCGCGGAGCGTCGAGGTCGACGGGACGGTCCCCACGATCTGCCCGAACTGGTACCCCGTCGAGTAGATGCCGATCGTCGAGACGCCCGCGGCCTTGAGCGCGGCGACCATGCCCTCGATGTCGGCGCGGTTCTGCGTCTGGTAGTCCTTCGCGTCGGAGGCCCCGAGCCACGAGAGGCCCGTCTCGACGTCGATCCACCAGCGGTACGACGAGGGGTTCGGGACGCCGCGGGTGTTCGCGGCCTCGTAGGCGCGGGTGTAGCCGTACATGTACGAGCAGGCACTGTTGTACGCCTTCGCCGTGCACGTGCCGTACGGGTTCGACACGGTCGTGCCCGACGGGTCCCGGTTGGACGACGGCCAGACCGAGGCGGCCTTGCCGGGGTTCGCGGCGAGGGCGTAGAGCTGCGCCTTCGGCTGCGACGTGCCCCCGGCCGACCCCGCGGCCCACGCCAGCTGCGGGGCGAGGGACTCGTTGGTCTGGTTCGGCAGCGAGCCGTTCACGCCGACGACGCCGAACGCCTGGTTCGACGGGTAGTTCGACGAGGACCCGCCCTGCGGCCACGAGACGTCGGCCCCGAAGCCCGAGCCGCTCGACCCGTCGAGGAAGTACCCCGCGACGTCGAGGTGCAGCTGTGCGGACCCCTTCGACACCTTCGCCTGCACCCGGCGGTCGACGCTCGACCCGGTGACCTTCGCGACGACGAGGTTCGCGACCGAGGTGCCGGCGTCGAACACCTGCGTCGCGACCTGGGGGTCCTGGCCCGCGGGCGTGACGCGGAGGTACGCGGCCGCCGTGGGCTTCGTCGTCTCGGCGTTCGCGACGACGGCCGTGGCGGTCCCGGGGACGCCCGCGACGCCGGACAGTCGGATGGTCCCCGCGGTGGCGGACACCGAGCCGGCGAACGCACGGGTTGTGTCGATCGGGACGAACACCGAACCGGTGGACGAGTTCGAGTAGTAGCCGGCGACGTCCATGTAGACCGTGCCCGAGCCCTTCGAGAGCTTCACCTGGGCGGCACCGTCGTCGGAGAGCTTCACGATCGCGAGGTTCGACAGCGCCTGACCAGCCGAGTAGAGCTGTGTCACGACCGAGGGGTCCTGCCCGGCCGTGGTGACGCGGACGTACCCGGCGACCGTCGGGTTGCTGACCTGCACGTTCACGGCGACGGCGGTCGCGTCGGCGGGGATCCCGGCGCGGCCGGCGAGGGGCACCTGCGTCGGCGTGGTGCCCACCGTGGCGCCGAACACCCGCGCGGCGTCGAGCGGGGTGTAGGTGGCACCGGAGCCGTCGGCGTAGTACCCGGCGACGTCGAAGTACCCGCTCGCCGTGCCCTTCGAGAGCTTCGCCTGGATCGAGCCGTTCACGAGCCGCACGGTGACGAGGTTCGCGATCGTCTGCCCGGCGGCGAAGTCCTGCGTCGCGACGGTGGCGTCCTTGCCCGCCGGGGTGACGCGGACGTAGCCGGCCGCGGTGGGCTTGGCGACCTCGACGTTGACGACGACGGCCGTGGCGTTCGCGGGGACCCCCGCGTTCCCGGCGATCTTCACCACCTTCGGCGACGTCGTCAGGGCGCCGGACCAGACGCGGGTCGTGTCGATCGGCGTGTACCGGCCGGTCGTCGGGGCCGCGGCCTGCGCGGTCGAGACCGGTGCGACGACGGCGACGGCGGTGGCGACGAGCGCGGTGGTCAGGGCGAGTGCGAGGCGTCGGTGCAGGCGCATGTGGTTCTTCCCCAGGTTCGTGGACCGCCCCCTGACGGTCTCCGGCAGTCTAGGTGCACGATGCAACGGATCGGGGATCGCGGAGCGCACCTGTGCACTCCGACACAGTCGCTCAGCCGCGCGGCAGGTGCCGCCGCCACGACCGCCGCCGCGCGGCGATCACGAGCACGGCGACGAACACCATCAGCCCGGCCCCGTGCAGCAGGTAGCTCTCCGCCGCGCTCGTGACGCCCAGCAGCACCAGCACCGCCGCCGGCCACACGTAGGCGACCCCCGGGAACGTCGTCGCCGTGACCCAGGCCCGCGCGAACGCGAGCAGCGCCGTCACCGCGAGGATGATCGTGCCCGCGAGCCCGATCTGCAGCCACGCGTCGACGAACGCGTTGAGGCCGGACGTGAACCGCTGCCCGGCCGGGTCGATGAACGTCACGTAGGGCACCACGGCCTCGTGCGGCCACGTGCCGACCCAGCCCCAGCCCTGGATCGGGAACTGGCTCACGAACACGCGGATCTGCGCCCAGAGGTCCACCCGGGTCGCCGTGCCCCCGGCCGCACCGATCTCGGCGAGGACCCGGTGCCGGGCGACGATGCCGAGGCCGATCATGAGCAGGACCGCCCCGCCGAGCACGCCGTTCACCACCGGTCGGGTCGTCGGTCGGGCGTGCCGGAGCGACCACAGCGCGAGGGCGGTCACGGCCAGGGCGATCATCGCGAGCCCGGTGATGGGGGACTGCACGAGCATCAGGGCGATGACGGCGAGGGTGGTCGAGCCGATCGCACGCCACATCGTCACCGAGCGGGTGAGGAACTCCACCACGAACGTCACCAGCGCCATCGCGGCGATGAAGCCCATGAAGTTGCGGGTCCCGCCGATGCCCTGGATCGGGCCGCCGTACGCGATGTTGCCCTGGATGCCGAACGCCGGGATCGGGGTGTCGAGGACGAGGCCGGACAGGACCTCGAGGCCGAGCGCGACCACCAGCAGGATCCGGAAGGCGTCGCCGGACGCCCGGATGACCTGCACCAGGTCGCGGCCGAGCGCGAGGTAGAGCCCGAGCCCGATGAAGCAGACGGTGCCGACCAGCCCCCGGAGCGCCACCCACGAGTACTCGCTCCAGAGGACGCTCAACGCGCAGTACCCGACGAACGCCAGGAGCGAGAGGGGGAGCACCCCGTGCCACTCGATCCGGTAGCGCTGCCCGAGCAGGCTCAGCCCGGCGAGGACGAACAGCGTGACGAGCACGGCCCACACACCGGCACGACCGACGAGCGCGGTCACCGTCGGCTGCGCGAACGCGAAGAGCACGATCACGGTCGCGAGTGCCTGGCTGAACCGGCCGCCCGCGGAGAACCCGATCCACGCCGACAGGTACCGTCGCGCGAGCACGCGTCTGGTCACCCGGCCGTCCGTCACCTCACCATCTTGGCCCATCCGGCCTCGTCGGCAGGTGGACGCCCCGGCGTCGCGCCCTGCACCGAGCCGGCGGCGACCTCGATCGGCGTGCCGAGGACGCCCGCGACACGACGGCTGCACCCCCGCGCGGATATCCACGATCCGCGATGTCGGCGGTACGATCGCCGCACCATGGCGCGCGGGTGGCGGCTGTACGGCGCACCGACGGTCGCTGCGGTCGTCGGTGGGTCCGCCACGGCCGTGGCCTGGTGGCGGCTCGGCCCGGTGACCCGCGGGACGGTGTGGGCCGAGGACGGCGGGGTGTTCCTCCGCGAGCGGCTCGCACTCGGCCCCGGCGCCGTCCTGGAGCCGTACGCCGGGTACCGCCACCTCGTCCCGCGCATCGTCGTCGACCTCGCCTGGCTCCTGCCCGTCGAGCGGTACGCGGTCGCGGTGTCGGGCCTGTCCTGCCTGGTCGTCGGGGTCGTCTGCGCGCTCGTGTTCCTGCTCTCCGGCGACGTCGTCCGGCCGTGGCCGCTCCGGGTCCTGCTCGCCGCGGTCCCCGTCGTCCTGCCGCTCGCCCCCGTCGAGATCAGCGGCACCGCGGCGAACCTGCACTGGTACGTGCTCGTCCTGGTGCCGTGGCTGTACACGCACCGTGCCCGGACGTGGTGGGGAGCGGTGGCGCTCGCCGTGGTCACGGCCCTCGGCGTGCTCAGCGAGGTCCAGGCGACGCTGTTCCTCCCGCTCCTGCTGGTCGCCTGGCTCCCGCTGCGACGCACGGCGACCGGACGGGTGGACCTCCGCCCGCTGCCGGTCACCCTGGCGGCGGTGCTGGGCAGCGCGGTGCAGGTCGCGACGGCGCTCACGGATCCGCGAGCGTCCCGGCCGGGCGACCCGGGCGCCTCCGACGTGCTCGCCGGGTACCTGCTCCAGCCGCTCGGGGGCGCGTGGGACCGTCGGGCCGGTGTCGTCGCGGAGACGGTGCACGCGCACGGGTGGGGAGTGGTCGTCCTGCCGACCGTGCTGCTGGTGGTCGTGCTCGTGACGGCCGTCGTGCTCGGCCGGGGGCGTGCGCGGTGGGTCGTGGTCGCCCTCGCCGGAGGCTCCCTCGTGGTGTGGTGGGCAGCGCTCGTGGCGAACGGGTCGGCGGTGCAGGACTGGGTGGCCCTCGGGCCGGCCGCGCTGGCGGCGGGGCCGCAGCGGTACGCGGCAGCGTCCGGGCTGCTGCTCGTGTCGGGAGCGGTGGTGGCGGCGTCCGTGGTCATCGGGCCGGTGGGGCTGCCAGGAGGCGCGGGTCGGCCCGGTGCGGGTCGGTCCGGTCCGACAGTCGGCCGGTCGGCGGCCGCGGGCCGGCTGGTCGCGGTCGTGCTCGCGTGGTGCGTGGTCGCCGCGGTGGTCGTCGCCGCCGTCTGGAACGCCGCTCCGGGGACGACCCGGCGGAGCGCCGGCCCGGTCTGGTCCGCGCAGGTCCCCGCAGCCGCCGAGGCCTGTCGCGCCGACCCGACGCTGCCGTCCGTCGTGCTCCGGACCGCGCCGTGGCGGGCCGCGGTGCCGTGCGACCGCCTGGTCGAGCGGCCGTGACGACGGGACCGGTGTCGGGGGCCGGGGCGGGCTCGGGTCAGCGGCGCGCGGGCGTCCGGAACTCGCGGCGGGCCGGGGGCGTGCGGGGACCGTCACCGGCGGACACGGGCTCCTCGCCGACGAGCACGATCCGGGTCTTGATCGCGATGAGGGCGAACAGGACCCAGTTGCCCTGGTAGAGCAGTCTCGACTCGGCGACCGACTGCACGAGCAGCGCCACGACGACGAGCAGCGGCAGGAGCGACACCGGGTCGAACGGGCGGGGGGAGAGCGACGCGTCGTAGCCGATCCGGGTGGCCGAGGCCCACGACCGGCTGAGGGTCGTGACCACGTAGACCACGAAGATCGCCAGCCCGATGACACCGGTCTGCATCCACACGTCGAGGTAGGCGTCGTGCGCCTGCAGGTAGGTCACGCCCTTGCGGTGCGCGAGGTCCGCGAGGGTCGGGATGCCCGGCCACCAGTAGCCGATCCACCCCCAGCCGACGACGGTGTGCTCCTGGATGAGCCCGATGACCCGCTCCCAGATCACGCCGCGGCCGGTGGCGTCCGAACCCTTGCCGAGCAGCTCGGACACCTGGCCGCGGGCGAGGAACCCGAGCACGGCGACGACCACGGCCCCGACGGCGACGGCGAGGTAGCGCGGGGTCCGTCGTTCGGTCGGGACCCGGCGGATCCAGAGCGCGACGGCGAGCGCGACGAGGACGACGAGCCCGGCGGCCAGCACGGTCGAGGAGCGGGTGAGCGCGAGGACGACGAGGGCCACGACGGTCCAGCCGATCGCGCGGTTGCGCCGGAGCCGCCCCTCGGCGTACTGGACCGCGACGGCGATCACGGCGAGGAGCGCGACCATCGCGAGCAGGTTCGCGTTGCCGGGGAGACCCTGGATGCGCCCGCCGGTGAAGAGCTCGGCGCGTGAGAAGTAGAAGGCGTCCGGGATCTTCCGGTCGCCGTAGTCCGTCCACGCCGGTGCGATCGGGTGCCGGAGGACGACCGCGACGAAGGCCTCGAAGAGCAGCGACCCCATCAGGACCCAGCGCAGCGCGAGGCTCAGCGCGTCGGTGATCCGCCGCCACGTGAGGGTCGAGGCGATCGCGAAGGCCGCGCCCGCGCAGATCACCTGGACCGTGAGGCTCGAGACCGTCGCGAACCGCCAGTGCGACCACACGACGGACACCAGGCACCAGGCGAGGAAGAGCCAGAGCGCACGCGGTGTCCGGGTGAGCGGCGGGCGGGCCCGGACGATGATCGTCGTGGCCCAGACCCCGGCGGCCGCCCAGAGCAGTCCGGCGCCGACCCACGTGAGCGTGTTCGGCACGGCGTCGCCGGCGAAGAGCACGAACAGGATCGTCGCGCCGAATGCGAACGCCTCGCGCTCGGGCACGGATCCGCGCGCCAACGGCCAGGTGTTCGTCACGACGCCAGGGTACCCGGGGAGCGCACGTCGACCGCCGATAGGCTCGTGCGCATGTTCCTCGGCATCACGAACACGCCCCGCGACTACGCCTGGGGATCCGTCACGGCCATCCCCGAGCTCCTCGGCCGGACCGTCACCGGCGCACCGCAGGCCGAACTCTGGCTCGGCGCGCACCCGGGCAGCCCGAGCGTCGTCGTGAACCCGGCGATGGTCGGCGGCGCGGACACGCTCCTCGACTGGATCACCGCGGAGCCCCGGGACGCCCTCGGACCGGACCGCACGGGGCTCCCGTTCCTGCTGAAGGTCCTCGCGGCCGCCGCTCCGCTCTCGCTGCAGGCCCACCCGACACCCGAGCAGGCGCGCGAGGGATTCGAGCGCGAGGAGGCGGCGGGTGTCCCGATCGACGACCCGGCCCGCAACTACAAGGACCCGTTCCCGAAGCCCGAGCTCGTCGTGGCGCTCAGCGAACGCTTCGAGGCGCTGAGCGGCTTCCGCCCGGTGGCCGAGACGCTCGCCGACGTCGAGACGCTCGACGCCGGGTCCGGTCGGCTCGGCCCCCTGGTCGTGCACCTGCAGCACGGGCTCGAGGACACGGTGCGGTGGCTCGAGACCGGCGACTCCTCGGCGCAGGCCGTCGTGCAGGCCGTGAGCGACCTCGCCGCTGCGCTCCCCGACGACGCCGTCACCCCGAACACCGCGACCGTGCGTGACCTCGGCACGAGCTACCCGGGCGACCCCGGCATCGTGGTCTCCCTGCTCATGCACCGCGTGACGCTCGCCGCGGGTGAGGCGATGTACCTGCCGGCCGGCAACATCCACGCCTACCTCGACGGGCTCGGCATCGAGCTCATGGCCCCCTCCGACAACGTCCTGCGCGGCGGGCTCACGCCGAAGCACGTCGACGTCCCGGAGCTGCTGCACGTCCTCGACTTCACCGCGTACCCGGCACCCGTCCTGACCCCCGAGTCGGTCGCCGCCGGCGTCGAGCGCTTCGCGCCGGACGGCGTCGGGTTCGCGCTGCTCCGCGTCACGGGGGACGGACGCCCGGTCGGCCTGGCCTCCGGCGGGGTCGCGCCGCTGCACGGCCCCTCGATCGCGATCTGCACGGCGGGCGCGGTGACGCTCGTCGGAGCGCAGTCCGCGACGCTGCTGCGCCAGGGGGAGTCCTGCTACATCACCCCCGACGAGGGCGACGCCACGGTCGAGGCCGACAACGGCAGCGGTCTGGCGTCGACGGTCTTCATCGCGACGGGTGCGTGAACCCGCAGCGCGTGGCGGTCTGACGCCGCGCCGGTTCCGCTAGCGTGGCCAGCATGAGTTGGCTGGTCACCGGCGGCGCCGGGTACATCGGGTCCCACGTCGTCCGAGCACTGCGTGCGGCGGGCATCGACACCGTCGCGTTCGACGACCTCTCGAGCGGCTTCCGGGCGTTCGTGCCCGAGGACGTGCCGTTCGTCGAGGGCACGATCCTCGACGGCGAGCTGGTGGCCCGGACGCTGCGCGAGCACGCCGTCACCGGTGTGGTGCACGTCGCGGGGTTCAAGTACGCGGGTGTGTCGGTCGAGCGACCGCTGCACACCTACGAGCAGAACGTCACCGGCATGGCGACGCTCCTCCGGGCGATGGCGGAGAACGGCGTCACCAAGGCGGTGTTCTCGTCGAGCGCCGCCGTCTACGGCACGCCGGACGTCGACACCGTGGTCGAGGACACCCCGAAGGCGCCGGAGTCGCCCTACGGCGAGTCGAAGCTCATCGGTGAGTGGCTGCTGCGCGACATGGAGGTCGCCGCGGGCTTCACCACCACGTCGCTGCGCTACTTCAACGTCGTCGGGTCGGGGGAGCCGGACCTGTACGACGCCAGCCCGCACAACCTCTTCCCGCTCGTCTTCGACGCCCTGCTCGCCGGTCGCACGCCGCGGATCAACGGCGACGACTACGCCACGCCCGACGGCACCTGCGTGCGGGACTACATCCACGTCGCCGACCTCGCGCACTCGCACGCGGTCGCCGCGCAGAAGCTCGAGGCGGGCCAGACCCTCGAGCGCGCGTACAACCTCGGCAGCGGCGACGGGGTCAGCGTCCGGCAGATCATGGACGCCATGGCGAAGGGCACCGGCATCGCGTTCGAGCCCGAGATCGCGCCGCGACGCGCCGGTGACCCCGCGCGGATCGTCGCGACGGGCGAAGCGGCTGCGCGTGACCTCGACTGGGCGATGCGCCACACGCTCGACGAGATGGTCACGAGCGCCTGGGAAGCCCGGCGCCGCATCGGCTGACGGGCCGTCGCGGCCGGCTGAGGGGGCGTCAGTTGTCCCCCGAAACCCCGACAGACCGGCCGCGACACGCCCGTACGGGGGACATGACACGCCGGAACCGTCAGTGCCTTCTATGATCCGCGACTTGACTCTCGCGAATGACACCGCTGTAATTACAGGCAACGACAGCGATCGTTGTGGTCCCGTTATCGAGACGTCAGGGGTGATCAGGGTGAACGGTTCCGACTTCCACGCCGGAGTACCGGAGGACTGGCACGTCGACCCCGTGTCGCTCGGCGTCCCGGGTGTCCGGCGTCCGGAGACCGACGACGAGGAGAACCCGCTCGCCTGGCAGGTGGACTCGCTCTGCGCGCAGACCGACCCCGAGGCGTTCTTCCCCGAGAAGGGCGGCTCGACGCGCGAGGCCAAGAAGATCTGCACCTCGTGCGAGGTCCGGGCGCAGTGCCTCGAGTACGCGCTCGAGAACGACGAGCGCTTCGGCATCTGGGGCGGCCTGTCCGAGCGCGAGCGCCGCAAGCTGCGAAAGCGCGCCTGAGCGCGCACCTGGCCGGTCCAGGAGGCACGGTGCGCGTCCGACGCGCACCGGTCGTTGATGGCTCCCACAGGTTCACGGCGCGCCGCCGTCCGCAGGCCGAGCCGCGCCTCCAGACCGTAGAGTGACGCCCGTCATGCAGCCCAGAGTCACCGCGATCCTCGTCGCCGCCAACGGGGCGGACCACCTCGACCGGACCCTGGACGCGCTCGCCGCCCAGACCCGTCACCCCGAGAACCTCGTCGTCGTCGACCTCGGGTCGACCGACGGTTCGACCACCGACCTCTCGTTCGGCGGCTCCGCCGAACTCCTGCGCCTGCCCGCCGGTCGCCCCTTCGGCGAGGCGGTCGCCCGCGGCGAACGCGAGGCCCCGCCCGCGGTCGCGGACGAACCCGTCGACGAGTGGCTCTGGCTGCTCGGCCACGACAACGCGCCGGCGCCCACCGCCCTCGCCGACCTCCTGTCCGCGGTCGAGATCGCGCCGAGCGTGGTCGTCGCGGGGCCGAAGCTCGTCGACGTCGACGACCCGTCGCGGCTCCGGGCGTTCGGCGAGAGCATGACCCGCTTCGGTCGGTCGATCGTCCTCGTGCAGGACGAGCTCGACCAGGGCCAGCACGACCGGAACACCGACGTGATGGCGGTCGCCGCCGGCGGGATGCTCGTCCGACGCTCGGTGTGGAACGAACTCGGCGGCTTCGACCCCGCCCTGCCGAACGTGGACGCCGCGCTCGACTTCTGCGTGCGCGTGCGCCTCGCCGGACACCGTGTCGCCGTCGTGCCCGAGGCCCGCGTGACGAGTGCCGGGCCCATCGAGGAGTTCGGGCGCAAGCGGGTCTCCGAGGGGCGGCGCGTCCGGATGCACCGGCAGGCGCAGCTGCACCGCCGGATGACCTACGCGTCCGCCGGGGTCCTCTGGATCCACTGGCTCACGCTCGTGCCGTTCGCGATCGGCCGCGCGATCGGGCACCTCGTCGCCAAGCACCCGGCCGCGGTCGGGGCCGAGCTCGCCGCGGCGTTCTCGGTCGCCTTCGGCGGCGGGACCGGACGCTCGCGCCGGGTCCTCGCACGCGGCAAGAAGCTCGGGTGGGCGGCGGTCGAGCCGCTCCGCGTCAGCTGGCGCCGGGTGCACGAACGGCGGACCACGTCGCGCGACGTCGAGCTCGCCCGGGTCGAGGACGCACCGATCGCCCGGGCGTCGTTCCTCGGCGACGGCGGCATCTGGGTCGTCCTCGCCGCGGCGGTCCTGAGCGTCGTGACCCTGTACCCGTTGCTCGGCTCGCCGGCGCTGACCGGCGGCGGGCTCCTGCCGCTGAGCACCGACGTCGCCCGGCTCTGGCAGAACGTCGGCTACGGCTGGCACTCGATCGGCACCGGGTTCACGGGGCCGAGCGACCCGTTCGCCGCGGTCGTCGCCGTGCTCGGCTCGATCACGTTCTGGTCGCCGTCGACCTCGGTCGTGCTCGGGATGCTCGTCGCGTTCCCGCTCGCCGCGCTCGGCGCCTGGTTCGCGGTGCGGAAGCTGACGACCCGCACCTGGGTGCCGGTGATCGGCGCGGCGCTGTACACGATCGCCCCGACGCTCGTCGGTGCCGTCACGAGCGGGCACCTCGGCGCCGTGATCGCGCACGTCCTCCTGCCCTGGCTGTTCCTCGCCGTGCTCGAGGCGCACCGCTCGTGGGCCTGGGCCTCGGGCGCGTCCCTGCTCTTCGCCGTCATCGCGGCCTCGGCGCCGTCGCTGCTGCCGGTGCTGCTGCTCGGCTGGCTCGTGTCGCTCGCCGTCGGGTGGCGTCGTGCGCACCGTCGGGTGTTCATCCCGGTGCCGGCAGCCGTGCTCTTCCTGCCGCTCGTGCTCGCGCAGGTCGCCCGCGGCAACGTGCTCGCCGTCTTCGCGGACTCGGGCGTGCCCTCGGCCACCCGCGCACCCTCGGCCTTCCAGCTCGCCATCGGCCAGCCGGTGCCGGACTGGAGCGGTTGGCTGCCCACCACGTCCGGGCTCGCGCTCGCCGCCTGGATCCTGCCGGTCCTCATGGCGGTGCTCGCGCTCCCGGTGGCCGTCGCCGCCATCGGTGCGATGCTCGGCCACCGCTGGGCCCTCGCGGGAGCCACGCTCCTCATCGCGCTGGCCGGCTTCGCCACCGCGTTCGCCGCCACCCACGTCACCGTCACCGGGGTCGGGTCCACGACCACGATCATCTGGCCGGGCAGCGGGCTGAGCGTGTACTGGTTCGGCATCGTCGCTGCCGCCTGCATCGGGATCGACGTGCTGCCGCGGATCGCCCCGGTCGCGGGACTCGTGACGACCGTGGTCGCCGCCGTCACGGTGGCACCGGCGTTCGGGGCGTTCTACCTCGGCAACGCGGTGATCCAGCCGACCTCCGGCCGGGTGCTCAGCGCCTACGTGAACGCCGAGGCGCAGGCCAACCCCGACGTCGGCACTCTCGTCGTCGACCCGCAGGACGACGGCTCGCTCGCGGTGTCGCTCGAACGCGGTCAGGGCTCGACGCTCGACGACCAGACCACCCTCGACTCGACGGCACTCACGCTCAGCCGGTCCGGTGCGCAGCTCGCGACCCTCGCCGGCAACCTGGCGAGCCGGAGCGGGTACGACCCCGAGCCCGCACTGCGGCAGCTCGGCGTGAGCTTCGTCCTGCTCGACGACGCCCCCGACGGTTCCTCCGCGCAGGCGGTCCACGACCGTGCAGCCGGGGCGATCGGCCAGAACGCGCTGTTCACGAGCATCGGTGAGACGACGAGCGGCCAGCTGTTCCACTACGAGGGCGACGTCGACCGCCCGTCCACCGGGTCGGCCGGGGCACAGGCGACGCACGTGCTCTACCTCGTGGTCCTCGGGGTCGTGTTCGGCGCCGCGGCACTGCTGGCGGTGCCCACCGCGCCCCGTCGACGCCGTGCCACCTCGAACGTCATCGAGGCCGAGGAACCCGCCACCACCTTCGACGAGGAGCGCGACGAATGAGCCGTACCCCCGCCTCCGTCCGCCGCTGGGTCGTCCGCGGCACGGCGACCGCGATCGCCGTCGTGGTCGCCGCCGGAGCCGTCACCGCGGCGCACGCCCTCGGGACCGACACCGACCCGGGTCGCCCCGCGGGCAAGACGGTGACACCCGTCCCGGCCGACGCCGAGCGCGTCTGCGCGGGCAACGCG
The DNA here is from genome assembly GCF_900113095.1 of Curtobacterium sp. YR515. Lineage (NCBI taxonomy): Bacteria > Bacillati > Actinomycetota > Actinomycetes > Micrococcales > Microbacteriaceae > Curtobacterium > Curtobacterium sp. YR515. The sequence continues at coordinate 629,729 of NZ_FOOD01000003.1, forward strand.
CTCCGACTCTCGGACGACGCCGGCAACGACGCGACGAAGGCGAGCACCGTCGGCTCGGCCACCGTCGCCACCGCGACCACCGGGTCGAGCGTCGAGCGCTCCGGCCTCGACGACTCCGCGACCGGCGGGAGCAAGCCGCGCCTCCTGACCGCTCCGGCGGGGGACACCACCCCGCAGGTCGCCGGCAGCAGCTACCAGAGCGTCGCGAGCGGAGACGTCGTCGGCGTCGGTGCCGCGTCGTGCGACGACCCGAGCCAGTCCACCTGGCTGGTCGGCGGGTCCACCGAGACCGGCCGCACGAGCCTCGTCACGCTGTCGAACCCGACCGACGTGAACGCGACCGTCGACCTGTCGATCTACGACGGCTCGGGCACGGTCAGCGCTCCCGGCACGACCGGCATCGTCGTCGCGCCGAACACCCAGAAGGTCGTCCCGCTGTCCGGGTTCGTCTCCGACCAGGGCTCGACCGTCGTGCACGTCGAGTCCTCCGGCGGCCAGATCGTCGCCCACATGCAGGAGTCCATCGTCCGCACCCTCACCCCCGGTGGGTTCGACATCATCTCCGGCGGTGCGGCGCCCTCGACGTCGCAGATCATCCCGGGCGTGGTCCTCGAGGGTGCCCAAGAGGCCCAGCGCGGCGACGACACGGCCGACGCCGCACCCATCGTCCGGCTGTTCGTGCCCGGCACGAAGGCGGCCCGCGTGACCCTCGGCATCACCACCGCCGACGGGGGCGGGTCCACCGTGAACGCCACCGCCGAGCCCGGTGTCGTCACCGACGTCACGCTCGACGACTTCCCGGACGGTCGCTACGCCTTCACCGTCACGTCGACCGAGCCGCTCGTCGCCGGCGCCCGCACGACCACGCCCACCTACGACGGACGCACGGACGTCGGGTGGTTCGCCTCCGCCGACCCGCTCGGCGAGTCCACCATCACGGCGGTGGCGCCCGGTGAGAACCAGCGCCTCACGCTCGTCAACCCGACGCGCTCCGACGCCGACGTCACGATCCGCTCCGGCGACGAGACGCAGGACGTGCAGGTCGTCGCCGGTGGTGTGCGCACCGTGGTCGTCCCGGTCGCGAAGCAGCTCGAGCTGCAGGGGACCGAGGGGCTCGTCGCCGGCGTGACGTACATGGGCGACGACGGCATCGCCGGGTTCCCGGTGCGGGCGGCGACCGAGGTCTCGACGCCGGTCCGGGTCTACCCCTGAGCCCCGGCGCGCTGCGTCACCAGTGGCGGTAGCGGTCCGGCGCCAGGTCCCACGGGTCCTTGTCGATCAGCTCGCCCACCGCGCGGAACACCGCGGTCTCGATGATGATGCGCTTGTCGGTGTCGTCCTTCTCGGGACTGCGGGTGACCCGCTCCACCGGGACGCGGAACACGGTCACACGGCGCTGCTCGCGGTCCACCCGCCACCGGGGCATGTGGTCCGGCAGGGTCGAGTCCGTCGGCATGTCCGCGACCTGGAACACGACGCCCTCGAGCTCGGCCGGCCAGAGCCCGAGCAGGTAGTGCGCGGTGTCCCCGACGATGCGGTCGAACGTCTCGGCGCGGGTGATGATCGGCGCGAGGTCCGGACCGGTCACGCTGGACCGTCCGCCGCGTCCGTGCCGGGACCGACCGCGGCCCCGGTCGACGGGTGTGACGAGACGAGTCCTGCGACGCATCCCCACATCGTACGCGGCGCGGGCGGTGCCGCCCTGCTCCGATAGGGTCGGTGGCGGTATGGACGTGAGGATCTGCAGCAAGGTCGCCTGTGGCGCGAGCGCCTCGGCGACCCTGACGTACGACTACGGGGACTCCATGGTCGTCGTCGGCCCCCTCTCCACCCGCGTCGAACCCCACGGCTACGACCTCTGCGCCCGCCACGCGGCGCAGCTCCGCGTCCCGCGCGGGTGGCAGGTGGTGCGGCGCGAGCCGCTCCGTCGGGACGCGGACTGACGCGGTCGGGTCCGGTCCTCCACAGGGGGATCCCTGGAGGCGCGGCTCACGGCACCGACGTCGGCTGAAGACCCGCGCCTCCCGGCGTGGAAGACTGGGCCGCATGCCCACCGAAGCCCGTACCGCAGCACCGTTCCGCGTCGCCGACCTCGCCCTCGCCGAGGCGGGGCGCCACCAGATCCGCCTCGCCGAGAACGAGATGCCGGGGCTCATGTCCCTGCGCGAGGAGTTCGGCGCGTCGCAGCCGCTCGCCGGCGCGCGCATCGCGGGCTCGCTGCACATGACGGTGCAGACGGCCGTCCTCATCGAGACGCTCGTCGCGCTCGGGGCGCAGGTCCGGTGGGCGAGCTGCAACATCTTCTCGACGCAGGACGAAGCCGCCGCGGCCATCGCCGTCGGCCCGACCGGCACGCCTGAGTCGCCGGCCGGCGTCCCCGTGTTCGCGTGGAAGGGCGAGACGCTCGAGGAGTACTGGTGGTGCACCAGCCGGATCTTCGACTGGTCGGCCGAGGCCGGAGCCGCCGGTGCCGACTGGATCGGCCCGAACCTCATCCTCGACGACGGCGGCGACGCCACGATGCTCGTGCACACCGGCGCCGATGCCGAAGCCGCCGGCCGTGTGCCCGATGCCGGGGCCGACGCGAGCACCGAGTGGAAGATCGTCCTCGACACCGTCGCCGCCTCACTGCAGGAGTCGTCGGACCGCTGGACCCGCATCGCGGCCGACATCGAGGGCGTGACCGAGGAGACCACCACCGGCGTGCACCGCCTCTACGAGCTGTCGCGCACCGGCGAGCTGAAGTTCCCGGCGATCAACGTCAACGACTCCGTCACGAAGTCGAAGTTCGACAACAAGTACGGCATCCGGCACTCGCTGCCCGACGGGCTCAACCGGGCGACCGACGTGCTGATCGGCGGCAAGGTCGCGTTCGTCGTGGGCTACGGCGACGTCGGCAAGGGTGCGGCCGAGGCGCTCCGCGGGCAGGGCGCCCGCGTCATCGTCAGCGAGGTCGACCCGATCTGCGCGCTGCAGGCCGCGATGGACGGGTACCAGGTGGCGCGCCTCGCGGACGTCGCCGACCAGGTCGACATGGTCGTCACGTGCACGGGCAACCTCGGCGTCGTCGGTGTCGACGAGATGCTGGCACTGAAGCACCTCGCGATCGTCGCGAACGTGGGGCACTTCGACAACGAGATCGACATGGCGGGCCTCGAGTCCCTGCCGGGCGTCGAGAAGGTCGAGATCAAGCCGCAGGTGCACGAGTGGCGTCTGCCGACGGGTCGGTCGATCCTCGTGCTCTCCGAGGGGCGGCTCATGAACCTCGGCAACGCCACGGGGCACCCGTCCTTCGTGATGAGCAACTCCTTCACGAACCAGGTGCTCGCCCAGATCGAGCTGCACACCCGCCGCGCCGAGTACCCGACGGGGGTGTACGTGCTGCCGAAGCACCTCGACGAGAAGGTGGCGCGGCTGCACCTCGACGCGCTCGGGGTCGCGCTGACCGAGCTCCGGCCGGAGCAGGCGGCGTACATCGGTGTCCCGGTCGAGGGCCCCTACAAGCCCGAGCACTACCGGTACTGACGCGGGCGCGCCGGGCCGCGGCGCGCCCGCGGCGCGCTGCCGTCGCGCGCTGCCGCCGCGCGGCGGGCGCGCTGCCGCACCGCACAACCAAAGTCGCCCGGAACCACGCATCCGCGCGGCTCCGCGTGCTTTTGGTTGTGCGCCGGCAGCCGCCGGCTGCCGCCCGCCGGCTGCCGGCTGCGCCGGTCGGCACCCGGCGCGACCGAGCGCGGCTCCCGGCCCGCGGCCCGCGGCCCGCGCGCCGGGCGCCCGCGGCGCGGGCCCGGCGGCGACGAACCACGTTTCCGACATCGAACCAGCCTCCCGCGCTGGTTCGACGTCGGAAACGTGGTTCGAAAGGCGGACGCGAGCCGCGCCGCCGCGCCGCCGCGGCGCCCGGCGCCCGGCGCCCGCCGCCGCGCGCCCGCGCGTCAGCGCGGGAACCCCGGCGGCCGCGCCGTCGCCACCGCCGACGCCCGGTCGAGCACCGCCGCCCGACCCCGCAACGCGCGCAGGTCCCGCTCCCGCCGCAGTACGACCACCCCGGCGAGGAACACCTCGGGGTGGACCGCCGGCACCGGGTGCGCGTACTCGGCGACCGCTGCCGCGAGGGACCGTGCCGCCGCCTCCCGGAGCTCGGGGCGGAGGTCGGCAGCACCGCGGAAGAACGCCCCGAGCCGGTTCTCGAGCCGCTGCGGCAGCGCCGACACGTCCGCGACCCCGGCCCAGGCGACGAGCTCCGCGGGCATGAGGACCTCGGGGGACCGCTGCTTCGCCGCCCGCTCGTGCTGCACGAACGTCCCGGCGAGCAGGTCCCCGAGCCGCCGCGGACGCGACCCGAACAACGCCACGAGCAGCGCCACGGAGCCGAACGTCATCCACAGCTCGAACAACCCGACGAGGGCACGGGTGAACGCGTGCCGGAACCCGATCGCCCCGCCGTCGAGCCGGACGACCCGGGTGCCGGTCGCGTACCGGCCGACGCTCTTGCCCCGGGTGACGGTCTCGAGCGCCGCCGGGACGAGCACGAGCACGACGACGAGCACGCCGATGCTGAGCGCCGCTGCCCAGGCCTCGTCGAGGTCGCTCGGCCAGACCCGCGACAGGCCGATCATGAGCATCACGTACAGCGCGAGCAGGCAGACCCCGTCGAGGAGCGCCGCCGCGAGTCGCAACGCGATGCCGGCGGGCTGCACGTCGAGTGCGACGGCCTCGCCGACGACGAGCTCGTCGTGGGTGTCGTCGAGCGCGACGACGAACCGACCGTCGGCGAGGTCACGCGGCACGCGGGTCTTCGGCATGGGATCATTCTGTCGGAGACGCACGCCCGCCGCCCGGACGGCACGGACGCGCGAACACCGGAACGAGCGGGGGAGACGCTGTGGACCTGGACGCCTACACCGAGGTGCACCGCGACCGGTGGCAGGAACTCGACCGGCTCGCCCGCACCCGCCACGCCTCCGGTGCCGACGTCGACCGCCTCGTCTCCGGCTACCAGGCGGCAGCGACCGACCTCGCGCGCATCCGCGGCGCCGCCCCGCGCACCGCGGTCGGCGACCGTCTCTCGCTGACACTGTTCCGAGCCCGACTCCGGTTCACCGGCACCCCGGTCGACCCGCTCGCGGCGCTGACGTCCTTCTTCGTGCTGCAGCTCCCCGCCGCCCTGTACCGGATCCGCTGGGTCACGATCTGGGTGGCGGCCGCCACGGCGGCGATCGCCGCGATCACGGCGGTCTGGATCACGATCACCCCGGGCGCCGTCGACACGTTCGGCACCCCCGAGGCCCTCCGGCAGTACGCGACCCGGGACTTCCAGGCGTACTACTCCGACCACGGCCTCGGTGCCTTCACGGCACAGGTGTGGACGAACAACGCGTACATCGCCGCCACCATGGTCGCCTTCGGGATCACCGGCCTCTTCGTGCCGTTCTCGATCGGCCAGAACGCGATCAGCCTCGGTGTCTCGGCGGCCATCCTGCACGACCAGGGCCGCCTCGGCGACTTCTTCCTCTACATCGCCCCGCACGGGCAGCTCGAGCTGTACTCGATCTTCCTCGCGGCCGCCGCCGGCCTGATGATCTTCTGGTCGTGGGTCGCCCCCGGGGCCCGCACCCGCGGACAGGCCCTCGCCGAGGACGGCCGAGCACTCATCACGATCGCCGTCGGCCTCGCCCTGACGCTCCTGCTGTCCGGTCTCGTCGAGGGCACGGTGACCCGGCAGGACTGGCCGTGGCCCGTCAAGATCGGGATCGGCACCGTCGCCCTCGCGGCCGTGCTCTGGTACCAGTGGGTCCTCGGCGGTCGCGCGTACCGCGCGGGGCAGCGCGGCGACCTCGAGGAGTTCGAGCGCGGCACGTCCGCCCTCGTCGCCGACTGACCGACGCCTAGAGCCGTCCGGTCGCCTTCGCGCGGATGTACGCGTCCGCGACGAGGGGCGGCACCTGCTCGGGTGCGGCCCGGACGACCTCGGCCCCGGCGCGGCGCGCCACGTCCGCCACGCCGTCGGCATCGAGGAGCGTGCGTTCGGCGGCAGCGCGTCGGTACACGTCGCGCTCGGCACGGCCCTGGAGGGACGGCACGCGTCCGCCCCGCCGCCCCGGTCCCGAGACCGCCGGGTCCACCGCCCCGCTCGCCATCCGCTCGACGGCCGGGTCCGTCACGCTGGTGACGACGACCGCGTGCCGCCGCGTCAGGCGGGGGAGCACGGCGAGGAGGTCACCCGACGCGCCGACCGAGTCGAGGCTCGACACGAGCACCACGAGGGCCCTGGAGGTGGTGATCGAGTCGACGAGCCCGGGCACCGCCGACCAGTCGGTGGCCGCGATCCCGGGTTCCGCGAGCGCGAGCGTCTCCCCGAACCGCTGCACGACGTCGGTGCGCGTGGCACCGTGCACGCGACCCCGGACGGCGTCGTCCAGCACGGCGAGGTCCACCCGGTCGCCCGCGGCCGCCGCGAGTGCGCCGAGGAGCAGCGCGGACTCGATGAACGTGTCGAGCCGCGGTTCGTCGTCGACCCGTCCGGCACCGGCACGCCCGGCGTCGACGACGACGATCACCCGACGGTCCCGCTCCGGACGCCAGGTGCGCACCACGAGGTCCTGGCGGCGGGCGGTCGCACGCCAGTCGATCGACCGGACGTCGTCGCCGCGCACGTAGTCCCGCAGCGAGTCGAACTCGGTGCCGTGGCCCCGCAGTTGGAGGGTGGTCTCGCCGTCGAGTTCCCGCAGCCGCGCGAGCCGTGAGGGCAGGTGCCGACGCGACCGGAACGGTGGCGTGACGACCAGCTCGGCGGGCGCCACGAGGACGCGTTGGCGTGCGGCGAGCCCGAGCGGCCCGAACGCACGCACGGCGACGCCCGCGGAGGCCCGGCGGCCGCGACGGAACGGGGCGAACCGCATGCGCGCGGTCCGTCGTTCCCCGGCGGGCACCTGCAGGTCGATGCGGCGCGGGGCCTGCCCGGCGGACGGCTCCCACATGTCGCGCACCACACCGCGGAGCGTCCGGCGGCCGTCGTTGGCGAGCACGAGGGTGCCGTCGGCGGTGGTGTCCCGGCGAGCGAGCCGGGGCATCCGCCGCTCGACGCGCACGGCGGTGAGGTCGGCGGCGAGCAGCACGTCGAGCAGGGCGGCCAGCACGACCACGCCCGCCCAGGCCGCACCAGCCCATCCCGTGCCGAGCAGCACGGTGGGCACGATCGCGACGGCGAGGAGCGCGACGAACCGGCCGGAGATCGCCACTAGATCGGCACCCGGACCTGCTCGAGCACCTGCTGCAGCACCCCGTCGGCACCGACGCCCTCGAGCTCGGCGTCAGCGGCCACCCGGAGCCGGTGCCGCCACACCGGCAGGAGCATGGCCTGGACGTGGTCCGGCGTGATCGCGTCGTAGCCGGTGAGCCAGGCCCAGGCCTTCGCGGCGGCGAGCAGGGCGGTCGCACCGCGGGGGCTGACCCCGACCCGGACGGACGGCGCCTGCCGGGTGGCGCGGGCGAGGTCGACGATGTACGCGAGGACGTCGTCCCGCGCCCCGACCCCGCGGACCGCGCGCTGTGCGGCGAGGACCTCGTCGACGCCGAGGACCGGTGCGATCCCGGCCGACCGGACGTCCCGCGGGACGAAGCCGTCCGCGTGCCGACGGAGCACCTGCCACTCGACGTCCCGCGGCGGGACGTCGAGCGTGAGCTTCATGAGGAAGCGGTCGAGCTGGGCCTCCGGGAGCGTGTACGTGCCCTCGAACTCGATCGGGTTCATCGTCGCCGCGACGAAGAAGGGGTCGGGCAGCACCCGGGCGTCGCCGTCGACGCTGACCTGGCGTTCCTCCATGGCCTCGAGGAGGGCGGACTGGGTCTTCGGCGGCGTCCGGTTCACCTCGTCGGCGAGGAGCACGTTCGTGAACACCGGTCCCTCGCGGAACGGGAAGGTGCCCGTCGAGGCGTCGTACACGAGCGAGCCGGTGACGTCGCCGGGCATCAGGTCCGGCGTGAACTGGATCCGCTTCGTGTCGAGCGACATCGCGGCGGCGAGGCTCCGGACCAGCAGGGTCTTCGCCACGCCGGGGACGCCCTCGAGCAGGACGTGCCCCTGCGCGAGGATGCCGACGATCATCCCGGAGACGGCGCCCTCCTGCCCGACGACGGCCTTGCCGACCTCGGCGCGCAGCCGTCCGAACACGTCGCGCAACGGATCACCAGCGGGGGTCGCCTGCGGGGTCTGGGTGGTGGACGGATCGGTCACGGTCGTGCTCCTCGGTGGTCTCGGTCGGTCTGCTGGGCGCCGGTGGTCGCGGCGAGGACGGCACGCTCGAGGTCGTCGAGCGCCGCTGCCCCGGCGGTGAGGGCGCGGTCGTCGGTGGCCGGGCCGCCGACGAGGACCGCCCCGACGCGCCGGTCGGGGATCCCGGTGGCGCGTGCCGCAGCCCGGACGACGTCGTCGACGTGGGCCGACCGGGGGAGCCCGAGCCGGCGTGCCGTGCGACGGAGGGCCGCGATCCGGAGCGTGTCGAGCGCGTGGGTCCGGTCGCCGGTGCGTGCGGCGAGCCGGGCACGGCCCTCGGTGGTCTCGGCGGCACGGACGACGACGGGCATCCGCTCGACCACGAGCGGGCCCAGCCGGCGGCCGCGCCAGACCGCGGCGGCGACGGCGACGAGTCCGAGCAGCACGAGGGCGCTCGGCACCCACGGCGGTGCGAGCGACCCGAGGGTCGGTGCCGCGTCCGACGTGCCGGGGATCGGCGTGTACCAGGTGAGCGTCGCGTCGTCGCCGAGCAGGCCGAGGGCGAGGGCGGCGTTGCCGGCGGTGGTGATCGTGTCGTTCCGGAACGCCGCCGTGGTCCCGACGAGCGTGACGTCACCGGCCGGGGTCGCCGTCCGGACGAGGCCGTAGGCCCGGTCGCCGCCCGAACCGGACGGTGCGCAGAGGTCGGTACCGGTCGGGGCCCGGCCGCCGTCCGGCACGGCGTACCCGGTGCCGCCGAGGGTGACACGCTCGGCCCCGGCAGCGGCCGGGATCGCGCACGAGGCGGTGGACACGGTGTCGTCCCCGCCGACCTGCGTGACCGGCTCGACGTCGAGCCCGAACGCCTCGAGCGTCGCGGGGGCCGTCGACACGAGGACGACGTGGTCCGCCTGCCGAGCGATCCGCCGGGCGACGCCTCGGTCGAGGACACCCTGCTCGTCGTCGACGAACACGGTGCCGTCCCCGATCCGGTCGGCGCGGTCGACGATCCGGACGTCGGTGCCCTGCTGCTCGAGCACCCGCACGAGTGCCTTCGCGCCGCTCGACGTCGCGGAGGTCGGGTCGAGCGGCGCCTGCCCGGGACCGGTCCGCCCGACGACGGCCGTGAGCACGGCGAGCACGGTGCCGACCAGGACGATGGCGACCCAGAAGCCGACGCGGAGCCCACGGCCCGCACGGCGCGGCGACGTCGAGGTCGAGGTCGGGGCTGCTCCCGACGGTGCGGACGGGGTGGCGGTCGCGGTCACGCGGGGACCGCCGGGGTCGTCGTCCGTGCGGGGCGTGCCATCCGGACGGCGTGCTCGGTGTCCAGGACGTCGCGGGCGGTCCGCTCGGTCGCGTCGGCGCCGAGGTACCGCACCTCGTCGAAGGTGGCCGCGGCGCGCTCGAGCCGCGCGGCCTCGGCCGGGAAGACCACGGCCGCCCGGCCGGCGATGGCACGCGCGGTGGCACCGGGGACGTCGGGGACGAGGTCGCGCTCCCCGAGCCCACGGGCGAGGGCACGGTACCCGTCGAGCACGGCGCGGGACCAGTCACCCGCGCGCAGGGCCGCCCGGGCGTCCTCGGCGATGGCACCGGCGGGACGCAGGTCGTCGTCGTCGAACACCCCGCCGACCTGCCCGTCCGGGAGCCGAGCGCGACGCCGGGGGAGTCCGCGGGCGACGACCACGAGGACGACCACCGCGACGAGCACGACGACGGCCGTCCAGAGCAGGGTGTGCGCGACCGCGGGGGAGCCGAGGCCGTCCGCGCGGAGCGAGCCGAGCCAGTCGAGGACCGCGCGCGAGGCACGGTCCCACCACGTCACGTGGGCACCGTCGTACTCCGACCGCTCGAGCTCGCGTTCGAGGAGCCGTCGTGCGTCGTCGGGGTCGATCGTCATGCGCGGCCGTCCGGCGGGTACCGTCCGGGTTCGCCGCCCCACTGCGGCGGCGTCGGGCCGCCCGGCTGCTGGCCGCCCGCTCCCGGCTGCCCCGGCCACGGCTGCTGCGGACCCGGACCGGCCCCCGGCCAGGGCTGCCCGGGCCAGGGCTGCCCCGGCCACGGCTGCTGCGGCCCCGCACCGGCACCCGGCCACCCCTGCCCCTGCCCCGGCCACGCCGGCCGGTCCACCCGCGGCGACGGCGCGAACGGGTCTCCCGGCTGCCCGGTCTCGAGGTGCGACGCGATCCGCTGGTCGAGCGCCTCGGTCCGGATGCGGCGGTCGATCGCCAGGAAGGTCACGACGGACGCGGACAGCACGTCGGTGATGCACTGCACCGCGATCCCGAGCAGGCTCCCCACGACGATCGCCACGAGCCCGCCGACCCCGGCTCCCGACCCCGCATCGGTCTGCCCGAGGGGGTCGAACGTGCCGCCGACGAGCGTCGCACCGATCGTGAGCGGGACCGAGGCGATCGACACCGCGAAGCCGAACATCACCTGCACGAGCAGGATGATGCCGAAGGTGCGCCAGAAGGCTCCGCGAGTGAGCCGCCACGACTGCGCCGCGGCCTGGAACACGGGGCGTCCCTCGAGCGCGATGGTCGGCACGGTGAACGCGAACTTCGTCCCGAGCCAGACGAGCACGACCGTGAAACCGAGGCCGAGCACGAAGAAGGTGAGCAGGAAGCCGCCGATGCCCGACCCGTTGCCGGAGAGCCCGGCGGCGGCGCCGACCAGCACGAGCACGAAGACGATCCCGATGACGGCACCGGCTGCGAGCTGCAGGAGGATCCAGGCGACCACCGACCAGCGTCGTCCGGCGAGGAGCGCCCAGAGCCCGCGGAAGGTGGCGCGCCGTCCGAGGATGCGTTGTCCGGTGTCCGCGGCGACCGGGGCGACGAGGAAGCCGCGCCCGAGGTAGGCCAGGAACGGGAGCCCGATCGACAGCACCAGCCAGAGCGTCACCGATCCGGCGAGGATCGACGTCTGGCCGTCCACGTCGCCGTCGACCGCCGAGAGCATGCGGGACTGGATCGCACGCTGGCCGAACGCACTCGCGATGGTGGAGAGCAGCCCGAGGACCCCGCTGAGGAGCACGCTCCAGAGCAGGAGCACCCGCGCGTTGCGGCGGAACACGGTGAAGGCGCCGCTCAGGACGTCACCGAGCCCGAGCGGTCGCAGCGGGATGACCGGCCGCGACCCGGCCGGCGGCGGCCCCGGCGGCCGACCCGGCCCACCGGCGGAAGGCCCGCTGCCGTACGGTCCACCGGCGGACGGACCACCGGACCGGCCCGGCCACGGGGCGGACGGCTGCTGCCCCGGGGGCTGAGCCGCGCCTCCTGGGCCGTTCTCCCGACCGTCCTGCGGACCGCCGGGCGCCCCCGGTACCTGCCAATCGGACATCGCCGCCCCCTCGTGGTCCCGACCGAGCACGCGGAAGGCGCGGTCGACACCCATCCTGTCGGAAAACGCCGTCGCACGGGGCCTCGGCTATCGTGAGTGGTCAGGTGCCGACCGGGTACCGCTGCACGTCACACGGAGTCCCCATCACATGACACCGCGCATCCTCGTCGTCGACGACGACCAGGCCCTCGCCGAGATGATCGGCATCGTCCTCCGCTCCGAGGGCTACGAACCCGAGTTCAGCGCCGACGGCAACGACGCCATCGACGCGTTCCACGGGACGAAGCCCGACCTGGTGCTGCTCGACGTGATGCTCCCGGGCATCGACGGCATCGAGGTCTGCAAGCGCATCCGCGCCGAGAGCGGCACGCCGATCATCATGCTCACGGCCAAGGGCGACACGTCCGACGTCGTCGCCGGGCTCGAGAACGGCGCCGACGACTACGTCGTGAAGCCCTTCAACCCGAAGGAGCTCGTCGCCCGCATCCGCACCCGGCTCCGTCCGACGGCCGCCGACGCGACGGTGCTGCACGTCGGCGACCTCACCGTCGACGTCGCCGGGCACGAGGTCCGTCGGGGCGACGCCGTCATCGCGCTGACCCCGCTCGAGTTCGACCTGCTGCGGGCGCTGTCCGAGAAGCCGAACCAGGTGTTCACCCGCGAGATGCTGCTCGAACAGGTCTGGGGCTACCACTACAAGGCGGACACCCGCCTGGTGAACGTCCACGTGCAGCGCCTCCGCGCGAAGATCGAGCACGACCCCGACAACCCGAAGATCGTCACCACGGTGCGCGGCGTCGGGTACCGGGCCGGAGGAGCCTGAGCACCGTGCCGTCCGCAGCGTCGACCGGCGGCGTCGCCGTGCAGGGCAGGCTCGCCCGTGCCGGCCGCCGCCTTCGACGGTGGGTCCGGCGCGGCTGGCGGGCTGCGGCGTACCTGTGGCGTCGGTCCCTGATGTTCCGGTCGGTCGCGATCACGGTGATGACCACCGGCCTCGCGGTCGCGATCATCGGCACGGCCGTCATGATCAGCATCTCGAACAACGTCTACTCGCAGCGCCGCGACCAGATCGAGGCCGAGTCGGCACGCGCGACGATCGTCGCGCAGGGCATCTTCGACGCGGCCACCGCGGGCGAGGACAACAACCAGAGCGAGCTCGAGACCCTGCAGAGCGAGGCGCAGCAGGCGATCCTGTCGAACACCACGAGCCCCGGCGGCACGAGCATCGCCATCGAGCGGAGCCCCGACCAGCCCGGGCCGCAGACGGTGCAGAACGTCGCGAGCCAGGGCTTCCCGGACGCCGTGATCACCGACGCCCTCCGGAAGCAGGTCGGCAAGAACACCGGCACGCTCAGCCTGCAGCCCGTGCGCCTCGACGACGACGGCCGCCACCAGCCCGGCCTCGCCGTCGGGTCGACCCTGCAGATCCCGAGTGCCGGTCAGTACGAGCTGTACCTCGTCTACGACCTGTCGGACGCCCAGCAGACCCTCGACTTCGTCTCGCAGACGCTCTCGATCGGCGGTGTCGCGCTCATGGTGCTCATCGCCCTCGTGACCTCGCTCGTCGTCCGGCTCGTGGTCGTGCCGATCCGGGGCGCGGCCGAGACGAGCCGGAAGATCGCCGCCGGCCGACTCGACGAACGCATCCCGGTGCGGGGCAACGACGACATCGCCACCCTCGCCCGCAGCTTCAACGGCATGGCCGACGCGGTGAGCCGGCAGATCACCCAGCTCGCCGAGCTCTCCCGCGTGCAGCAGCGGTTCGTCTCCGACGTCTCCCACGAGCTCCGGACCCCGCTGACGACCATCCGGCTCGCCGGCGACATGCTGTTCGACTCCCGGCACGCCTTCGAGCCGTCGGTCGGTCGGTCCGCCGAGCTCCTGCACGCCCAGGTGGAGCGGTTCGAGCTCCTGCTCGCCGACCTCCTCGAGATCTCGCGGTTCGACGCGCAGGCGGTGCACCTCGATCCCGAGCCCGTCATCCCCGCGGCCCTGGCGACCGACATCGTCGACGAGTTCCGGCCGCTCGCCGAACGCGCCGGCATCGACCTGCAGCTCGCCACACCCGGCGGGCACACCACCATGCAGCTCGACGCGAAGCGCATCCGCCGCGTGCTCCGCAACCTCGTCGGCAACGCGATCGAGCACGGCGACGCGAAGCCCGTGCAGGTCGTCGTCGACAGCGACGCCCGCTCGGTCGCGATCGCCGTCCGCGACCAGGGCGTCGGCATGCCGCCGGAGGACGCCGCCCGCGTGTTCGACCGGTTCTGGCGCGCCGACCCGAGCCGCAAGCGGACGATCGGCGGGACCGGCCTCGGACTCGCGATCTCGCTCGGCGACGCGAACCTGCACGGCGGCCGCATCGACGTGTGGTCCCGCCCCGGCGAGGGCTCCACCTTCGTGCTCACGCTGCCGCGCAACGACCGCGTCACCGTGACGACCTCGGCGATCCCGCTGCCAGACCTCGACGAGTCGTACGACGGCCCCCGCGCCGTCAGGGAGGACGACTGATGCGCACCCGCTTCCGCACCCTGGTCGCCACGGCGCTCGCCGCGGTGACGATCGTCGCCGTGTCCGCCTGCGCCGCGATCCCCACCGACGGCGCGGTGCGCTCCGGCGGCGTGATCAAGGACCAGTCGGTGTCCGGCGTCGACTACCGGCCCGGCAAGCCCGTGCCCGGCGCCGACCAGACGACGATCCTCCGCGGCTTCATCGCGGCCGGCACCGGTGCGGCGGACGACTACGCCGTGGCCCGGGAGTTCCTCGCCTCGAACTTCTCGACGAAGTGGAACCCCCGGCGCTCGGTGACGATCCAGCCCGGCAACCCGGCGATCGAGCGGGTCGGCGAACGCGAGCTGACCTACACCCTCACCGCGAGCGCCTCGGTGGACGCCGACGGCGAGTACACGCAGGCGGTCCGACCGACCTCGTCCACGCTGACGTTCCAGTTCACCCGCGAGGACGGCGAGTGGCGCATCGCCTACGCCCCCGACGGCATCATCCTGTCGCCGGTGAACTTCGAGTCGGTGTTCCAGCAGCACGCGCTCTACTTCTACGACCCGACGTACAAGTTCCTCGTGCCCGACGAGCGCTGGTTCCTCGCCAGGTCGTCGACGAGCACCCGCATCGCGAGCGCACTGCTCGCCGGACCCGCGAGCTGGCTCAAGGGGGCCGTGGTCACCGCCTTCCCCGAGGGCACGCAGCTCTCCCTGAACGCCGTCACGATCCAGAGCGGGACCGCCCTCGTCGACCTGTCCAGCGACGCCCTGCGCGCCAGCAGTCAGGACCGGATCCGGATGCGCGAGCAGCTGAGCAAGTCGCTCGCCTCGGTCGCCACGGTGTCCTCCGTCGACATCACGGCCGAGGGCACGACCTTCGCCGTCCCCGACGGCAGCGGGTCCGACGCGCAGCAGAACCCGGACGTCGATGCCCGCCCGCTCGTCGACCAGGACGGCACCGTGGGCTACTCGGCCCTCGGCGGCGGCAAGATCGCACCGCTCGGCAACGGCATGGGCGCGGAGATCGGCGACCTCGGTCCGTCCTCGTTCGCGTTGTCCGCGTCCGGTACCGCTGCGGTCGTCGGGAACGGCGACGGCGTGACGGTCGTGCGCGGACGCTCGCACCTGCGCATCGACGCGACCGACGGCCTGGTCCCGCCGTCGATCGACGACCTCGGGTTCGTCTGGGTCGCGTCCGAGAAGAACACCCGCCGGGTCACGGCCTACGGCCTCGGCGGCGATCCGCACGCGGTGAACACGACGCTCCCGGCCGGCGACCTCGTGTCGTTCCAGGTCTCGCGCGACTCGACCAGGGCCCTCGCGCTCATCCAGACGAACGACGGACCGAGCCTGTACGTGATGGCCATCGTCCGCGGCGCCGACCGCACACCGACCGCGCTCGGCTCCCCGGTGCGCGTGCAGGCCGCCACGGGCAACGCCGTCGGGGCCGCGTGGATCAGCGACTCCGACGTCGCTTCGGTCGGGCAGACGTCCTCCGGCCCGGACGTCGTCCGCTCCACGATCGGTGGGCAGTCGAGCACCCTGCCGAAGCCCGACGGGCGGGCGACCGAGATCGTCGGCGGGAGCGGCGGTTCGATGCTCCTGCGGATGTCCGACGGGTCGGTCCTGCAGTCGACCGGCGGTGGCTGGGTCACGACCGGGATCAGCGCGGACGTGCTCGGCGTCCAGCGCTGAGGCCGCTCCTCCACAGGGCGGCGGTCCAGGAGGCGCGTCCCCAGCCCCACGGATCGGCGCGCGCCCGGCGGTGGGTGGCGGTCAGGATCGTCGGCATGACGAAACGGGACAGGCTGCGGCCGTGGCTCGACGCGGCCGTCGCGGTGCTCGGGCTCTTCCTGCCGGTGGACTGCGTCGGGTGCGGCCGGCCCGACCGGGCACTCTGCGCCGCGTGCCGACACGCGCTCGACGCGATGCCCCGCCGGGTGCGTCTCGTCGCCGGGGTCCGGCTGGACGCGGCGTTCGAGTACACGGGACTCGTGCGGACGATGCTCCTCGAGCTCAAGCTGCGCGGGCGCGTGGACCTCGCTCGGCCCCTCGGCGCCCGGTTCGGTGGGCTCGTGCGGGCGGCGCTCGCCGACGCCGGTCCCGGGGCCGTGCTGCTGCGGGTGCCGCCCTCGCGGCAGGGTGCTCGGCGGCGGGGGTTCGACCCGGTCGTGCTGCTGGCGGCGCGCGGGGGAGTGCGGCGGTCGCGGGCGATGTCGCGGGTGCGGGCAGGAGGGCTGGCGCGGGCGCGGGAGCGTCGCCGCGGTGCCGGTGCCGGTGCCGGTGCCGGTGACGGCGTCGGCGTCGGTGCCGGTGCCGGTGCGGGTGCAGGTGCAGGCGTCGGTTTCGGTGCCGGCGCGCTGCACGGCGGGCAGAAGGAACGCAGCGCGGTGGAACGGGTGGCCGCGACGGTCGGCACCCTCTCGGTGACGGGCGTTGCCGGTCGAGCCGTCGTCGTGGTGGACGACGTCGTCACCACCGGCGTCACGATGGCCGAGGCCGTCCGCGCCGTGCGTGCCGCCGGTGGTCGGGTCGTGCGGTGCGTCGCCGTCGCGAGCGTCGACGACTGACGCGCGCCCATCCGGAGCCCTCGGCGCATCGGTGAACGCTCGGTGGCCACTGTGTGTCCGGTGGGTGTCCTGACGACTCACCGACATCGCGTGACGCCGGAGCGCCACCGGGTCTAGCCTCGCGGCAAGGCGTTCAGGATCGCCGGATGGAGGCGACGCGCTGAGTCTGGATGGGAGCCGCCACATGGACGTGACGATCACGGGCCGGAACATCGGGGTCACCGACCGATTCCGCACCTACGTCGAACAGAAGTCCGAGAAGATCGACGTGCTCGCCGACCGCGCCCTCGCCTTCGAGGTGCGCATCAGCCGCCACAACGAGAAATCGGGCGGTTCCCAGGGCGAGGACCGCGTCGAGCTGACATTGATCGGCCCCGGCCCCCTCGTGCGGGCGGAGTCCGCCGCGTCGGACAAGTACGCCGCCTTCGATCTGGCCTTCGCCCGGATCATGGAACGACTCCGCCGAGCGCGCGACCGCCGCAAGGTGCACCGCGGCCGCCACCGTCCGACCTCCGTGTCCGAGGCGTCCGGCACCGCGTTCGAGCGCATGGGTGTCGTCCCGGCCGACGGCAAGCTCATCGAGGACGTCGCGACGGGTGCCGTCCCGGTGGTCGACGCGAACGCCGAGGACGACGAGAACGAGGTCTACAGCCCCGTCGTGATCCGGCACAAGGTCTTCGAAGCCGGTCCCATGACGGTCGACGACGCCCTGTACTTCATGGAGCTCGTCGGGCACGACTTCTACCTGTTCGTCGACGCGGAGACGCACCGGCCGAGCGTGGTCTACCGCCGCAAGGGCTGGGACTACGGCGTGATCGGCATCGACGACCCGTCCGCCGAGCACGCTCCGGCAGCGGCGTCGGAGTCCGAGCCGGCGGTCGCGATCGCCTGACGATCGCTCAGTACGGCAGACCGAACCCGGGTGTGCGCGGACCGTTCGCGGGCCGCGCACACCCGCGCCGTTCACAGCGGCCGGAGTCGACGGGTTGCTAGCATGACTGGCTGTTCGCATCGCGCAGGTCGCGCGTGACGATCTCGTAAGGAGCTCACGTGGCAAACGTGCTGGAGAAGGTCCTCCGCATCGGCGAAGGACGCACCCTCCGACGGCTGAAGGCGTACGCCTCGGCCATCAACGACCTCGAGGACGACTTCGCGAGCCTCACCGACGAGGAACTCCAGGACGAGACCAAGGAGCTCCGCGAGCGCTACGCGAACGGCGAGACCCTCGACGACCTGCTGCCCGAGGCGTTCGCCGCCGTGCGGGAAGCAGCGAAGCGCACCCTCGGCATGCGGCACTTCGACGTGCAGCTCATGGGCGGTGCCGCGCTGCACCTCGGCAACATCGCCGAGATGAAGACCGGTGAAGGCAAGACCCTCGTCGCCACGACGGCCGCGTACCTCAACGCCATCCCTTCGCGAGGTGTGCACGTCATCACCGTCAACGACTTCCTCGCGTCGTACCAGTCCGAGCTCATGGGCCGCGTGTTCCGTGCGCTCGGCATGACGACCGGCTGCATCATCGCGAACCAGTCCCCGGCCGAGCGTCGCGAGCAGTACGCCGCCGACATCACCTACGGCACGAACAACGAGTTCGGCTTCGACTACCTCCGCGACAACATGGCGTGGCAGGCATCCGACATGGTGCAGCGCGGCCACTTCTTCGCGATCGTGGACGAGGTCGACTCGATCCTCATCGACGAGGCCCGCACGCCGCTCATCATCTCCGGTCCGTCCTCGGGCGAGGCCAACCGCTGGTTCACCGAGTTCGCGTCGATCGCGACCCGCCTCACCCCGGGCGAGGACTACGAGGTCGACGAGAAGAAGCGCACCGTCGGCGTGCTCGAGCCCGGCATCGAGAAGGTCGAGGACTACCTCGGCATCGACAACCTGTACGAGTCGGCGAACACCCCGCTCATCTCGTTCCTGAACAACTCGATCAAGGCCGTCGCCCTCTTCAAGCGTGACAAGGACTACGTCGTGATGAACGGCGAGGTGCTCATCGTCGACGAGCACACCGGCCGCATCCTGATGGGCCGCCGCTACAACGAGGGCATCCACCAGGCGATCGAGGCGAAGGAGAAGGTCGAGGTCAAGGCCGAGAACCAGACCCTCGCCACGGTCACGCTGCAGAACTACTTCCGCCTCTACCAGAAGCTGTCCGGCATGACGGGTACGGCCGAGACCGAAGCGGCCGAGTTCATGTCGACGTACAAGCTCGGCGTGGTCCCCATCCCGACGAACAAGCCGATGCAGCGCATCGACCAGACCGACCTCGTCTACAAGAACGAGAAGGCGAAGTTCGAGCAGGTCGCCGAGGACATCGCCGAGCGCCACGAGAAGGGCCAGCCGGTCCTCGTCGGCACCACCAGCGTCGAGAAGTCCGAGTACCTGTCGAAGCTCCTCGCGAAGAAGGGCGTCAAGCACGAGGTCCTCAACGCGAAGAACCACGCGCGTGAGGCCGCGATCGTCGCCCAGGCCGGTCGACTCGGCGCCGTGACGGTCGCGACGAACATGGCCGGTCGTGGTACCGACATCATGCTCGGCGGCAACTCGGAGTTCCTCGCCGTGCAGGAGATGCACGCCAAGGGTCTGTCCCCGACGGAGACGCCGGAAGAGTACGAGGCCGCGTGGGACGACGTGTTCGACCGCGTCAAGGCCGAGATCAAGGACGAGGCCGACAAGGTCCGCGAGGTCGGCGGTCTCTACGTCCTCGGCACCGAGCGCCACGAGTCCCGTCGCATCGACAACCAGCTGCGCGGTCGTTCCGGCCGTCAGGGCGACCCCGGCGAGAGCCGCTTCTACCTGTCGCTCACCGACGACCTCATGCGCCTGTTCAACTCCGGTGCCGCCGAGAGCCTGATGGGCCGCTCGAACGTCCCGGACGACCTCGCGATCGAGAACAAGCTCGTCGGCCGTGCGATCCGGTCGGCCCAGGCGCAGGTCGAGGGCCGCAACGCCGAGATCCGCAAGAACGTCCTGAAGTACGACGACGTGCTCAACCGCCAGCGCGAAGCGATCTACAGCGACCGCCGCCACATCCTCGAGGGCGACGACATCCACGACCGTGCGCAGTCGTTCCTCAAGAGCGTCGTCGACGACGTGATCGACTCCCACACCGCCGAGGGCAACGCGGACGACTGGGACCTCGACGCCATGTGGACCGAGCTCGGGACCCTGTACCCGATCTCGATCTCCATCGACGAGGTCATCACCGAGGCGGGCTCGAAGGGCAAGGCCTCGCGCGAGTTCCTCGGCCGCGAGATCCTCTCCGACGCCAAGCTCGCCTACCAGCAGCGCGAGGAACTCCTCGGCGACGAGGCCATGCGTGAGCTCGAGCGCCGCGTCGTCCTCTCGGTGATCGACCGCCGCTGGCGCGACCACCTCTACGAGATGGACTACCTCAAGGACGGCATCGGTCTCCGTGCGATGGCACAGCGCGACCCGCTGGTCGAGTACCAGCGCGAGGGCTACGCGCTCTTCCAGAGCATGATGGGCCAGATCCGCGAAGAGTCGGTCGGCTACCTCTTCAACCTCGAGGTGCAGGTCCAGTCCGACGGCGAGAACGCCGTGATCGAGGCCAAGGGCCTCGGCGAGGACGAGGTCTCCGGTCTCGAGTACTCCGCTCCGTCGATCGACGGCGAGGTCGAGGTCCGCGACGAGCGCGGCCGCCTCGAGCAGGCCGCGACCGCGCGGGCACAGAAGGCGCAGGCCGAGGCCGAGGCGGCCGCCGGGCCGGAGCAGGGCTCCGCGTTCGGCAACGCCGCGACCGCGTCCGGCCAGGCTGCCGCGGGCAACCGTGCCGAGCGTCGTCAGGCCGCCAAGAAGGGCTGACGCGACCACGTCCCGACAGGAGGCGCGGTGCCGGCTGGCACCGCGCCTCCTGTCCGTCTCCCGGTCACGTCACGGGCGTCACAAGACCCCGACGGCCGTCGCGCGCCAGCGACCCTGCCGTTCCTCCAGGCGCATCGCGACCGCACGGGCGTGACTGCGCGTGTGCACGACGACCGTCGCCTCGGCGACCCCGTCGGCCGGGCGGCACACGATGACGCTGCCGACCCGGAGCAGCGCCCGTCCGCGCGACCGGCTGCCGAGCTGCCGGGCCCGCGCCGCCACCGCCGCCCGCTGTTGCAGGTGCCGGTGCATCTCGTCGGTGATCCACCGGGCGATGCTGTCGACCTCGCGTGACCCCGTCAGGATCTCGGCGACGCAGAGGCCGAGCGCGCGAGCGGTGTCCTCGACGTCGGTCGGTGGCGGTACCGCGCTGAGTCGCGGGACGTCCCCCATCGGCTCTGCGTCATCGATCCGGCGTGCTTCCTCGGCCACCCCTGCCCCTTTCGTCGGGGCTGAGCGTAGAGCGAGTACAACATGAGAAATATGACTGTCATCGAGCCTGTGGAGAGAGCGGAGTTGTCCACAGTGGTGCGCACCTAGACTGGGCGGGTGTCGACCCTCAGTGACCTCGTCCTCGCACAAGGCCGTTCCTCCGAAGCCGACGTGGAGTGGCTCCACCTGCTCGTCGGGGACTGGCAGTTGCTCGCCGACCTGTCCTTCGCGGACATGGTCCTCTGGGTCCCGACCGCCGAGGACGGCTCGTTCGTGGCGGTGGCGCACGCTCGCCCGAGTTCCGCGGCGACGCTCTTCTACCGCGACATCGTCGGGCAGGAGATCCGCGAGGAGTGGCGCGAACAGGTCACCGAGAGCTTCGTCGGCGCGAGGGTCGTCGACTCCGCCGAGCCGGACTGGTACGAGGACACCCCGACGCGCGTCCGGGCGATCCCGGTGCTCCGGCGGCTGAGCGCGAACAGCGCCGAGACGACCGAGCGCCCGATCGCGGTCGTGACGCGGCACTCGAACCAGGACGAGATGCGCACCCCGAGCCGCCAGGAACTCAACTTCACCGCGAGCGCGAACGACCTGTTCGGCATGATCGCCACGGGTGACTTCCCCGACATCGGTGCGCCGGCCGGACCCCGACGCGGTGCACCGCGCGCCAGCGACGGCCTGCTCCGCCTCGACACGAACGGAATCGTCACGTTCGCCAGCCCGAACGGCCTCAGCGCCTTCAACCGGATGGGCTTCGAGGGGGAGCTCGAGCGGAAGTCCCTCGCCGAGGTCACGACCGAGCTCATCGGTGCGCAGCTCGACGTCGACGAGTCGCTGCCCCTGGTCGTCACCGGCCGTGCCCCGTGGCGTGCCGACGTCGAGTCGAAGGGCGTCACGGTCTCGCTGCGGTCGATCCCGCTCCGCGACCACGGCGAGCGGATCGGTGCGATCGTCCTCTGCCGCGACGTCACCGAGCTGCGGCACCAGGAGCGCGAGCTCATCACCAAGGACGCGACGATCCGCGAGATCCACCACCGCGTGAAGAACAACCTGCAGACCGTGGCGTCGCTCCTGCGCATCCAGGCGCGCCGCACCCACTCGGACGAGGCCCGGACGTCGCTGCAGAACGCGATGCGCCGCGTGGCCGCGATCGCCGTCGTGCACGACACCCTGTCGACCGGCCTCAGCCAGAACGTCGACTTCGACGAGGTCTTCGACTCCGTGCTGAAGCTCGTGACCGAGGTCGCGGCGTCGCACAACACGACCGTCCGCCCGAAGAAGACCGGGGAGTTCGGGGTGCTGCCCTCCGAAGCCGCGACCCCGCTCGCGCTCGGGCTCACCGAGCTCGTCACGAACGCCGTCGAGCACGGGCTGGACGGCCGCGACGGCGAGGTCGAGATCGTGGCGGAGCGCTTCGACGACCACCTCGACATCCAGGTCCGCGACAACGGGCGGGGCCTGCCCGAGGGCAAGGTCGGGTCGGGCCTCGGGACGCAGATCGTCCGGACGCTGATCCAGGGCGAGCTCGGCGGCACCATCGACTGGCACACCCTGACCGGCAGCGGCACCGAGGTCACCATCACGATCCCGTTCCGCTGGCTGACGGCGACGCCGGGCGCCGCGTAGCGCGCTCCGCGCCCGCGCCGCGCGCCGCGCGCTGCGCGTCGCCTGGAGGCGCGGCGTGCGCCCGCCAGTCCTGCGTCGAACCACGTTCACGACGTCGAACCACCGTCCGTCCCTGGTTCGACGTCGGTTCCGTGGTTCGCCGCGCGGCCGCGCGACGGCGCGCACGCCGCGGCGCGCGGCCGCACAACGAAAGTGCGTCCGAACCGCGCGATGGTGCGGCGTCGCCTGCTTTCCGTTGTGCGCAGGCACACGCAACTGCCTGGAGGCGCGGCCTGCGCCCGCCAGGGCTGAGTCGAACCACGTTCCCGACGTCGAACCGCCGTCCGGCCCTGGCTCGACGTCGGTTCCGTGGTTCGCCGCGCGGCCCCGCGACGGCGCGCACGCCGCGGCGGGCGGCAGCACAACGAAAGTGCGTCCGAACCGCGCAATGCCGCGGCGTCGCCTGCTTTCCGTTGTGCGCAGGCACACGCAACCGCCTGGAGGCGCGGCGTGCGCCCGCCACTGCCGCATCGAACCACGTTCCCGACGTCGAACCACCGTCCGGCCCTGGTTCGAGGTCGGTTCCGTGGTTCGCCGCGCGGCGCGTCGGGCGGCCGCACAACGGAAGTGCGTCCGAACCGCGCGATGGCGCGGCGTCGCGTGCTTTCCGTTGTGCGCAGGCATACGCAACCGCCTGAAGCCGCGCGGCGCGGCGCGGCGCAGCCGCCCCGCGCACGACGACGCCCGCCGGCCCCGAAGGGGGCGGCGGGCGTCAGGCGCGCAGCAGGTGCCGGGTCAGGAAGCGCGGCGAGCGCGGGCGGCGCGACGCTTCAGCGCGCGGCGCTCGTCCTCGCTCAGGCCACCCCAGACACCGGAGTCCTGGTTGTTCTCGAGGGCGTACTGCAGGCACATCTCGGTGACCGTGCAGCGAGCGCAGACCGACTTGGCCTTCTCGATCTGATCGACGGCCGGTCCGGTGTTCCCGACGGGGAAGAAGAGCTCGGGGTCCGCGGTGAGGCAGGCTGCCTGGTCACGCCAGTCCATGTGTGGTGCTCCTTGAAATCGATGCTCGAACGGCAGGCCGGGGCCGTGGTTCGGGGATCGGAACGCTGAGCATGCGCGAGGCACGAGGGGACACCCGTGGGGGAGGAGTCCGCTGGAAGCGAGTCTGACGCCCGCAGAACGCTCGGGGGAGGAGCGTCGAACCACGGGAGACGCACACCACATCGTGCCGTCCAAACGACCTCGAATATCGTTCCATACTGGTAGGGCCAAATCAAGGGTTCCGACGCTGGAGGAATGCTGTGCCCGACACCACCCCGACCGAGCCCGACCACGTCGAGCGGCGGTCGCCTGCCCTCCTGGCGCTCCTCGTCGTCGTCGGACTCGAGTTCGCCGCCCTCGTCGTCGTGACGATCGTCCTCATCGTCGAACTCATCGTCGCGCCGGCCACGAGCATCGCGTCCGGGATCGCGCTGACGGTCCTCGCGGCCATCGCGGCGCTCTGGCTCGGCTCCCTGTTCATCGGCCTCCGCAACCGTCGTCCGTGGGTGCGGTCCGGGATCATCGTCTGGCAGGTGCTGCAGGGTGCGCTCGCGATCGGGGCGTTCCAGGGCGTCTTCCGCGTGCCCGCCGTCGGCTGGTTCCTGCTCATCCCCGCGCTGCTGGGCATCACGCTGGTGCTGTCGCGACCGGTGACGGACGCGCTCGCCCGACCGGTCGAGTAGACGGTCCCGATCCACGGACTGGAGGCGCGGTGCCAGCTGGCACCGCGCCTCCCGTCCGTCGATCAGTCGGGTCTCAGACCAGGCCGAGCTTCTTCCGCAGGCTCGCCACGTGCCCCGTCGCCTTGACGTTGTAGAGCGGCAGCTGCACGGTGCCGTCCTCGTCGACCACGATCGTGGAGCGGATCGTGCCGGTGACGATCTTCCCGTAGTTGTTCTTCTCGCCCCACGCGCCGTACGCCTTGTGCACGGCGAGGTCCGGGTCGCTCAGCAGCGGGAAGGTCAGGGCCTGCTCGTGCTGGAAGGTCTTGAGCGCCGGCAGGTCGTCCTTCGAGACGCCGAGCACCTCGTACCCGGCGGCCTGCAACGAGGACATGTTGTCGCGGAAGTCGCACGCCTCCGTGGTGCACCCCGGCGTCGACGCTGCCGGGTAGAAGTACACGATGACCTTCTTCCCACGCAGGGCCGAGAGGGAGTGCTCGGTGCCGTCCTGGTCCGGCAGGGTGAAGTCGGGGGCGGTGTCGCCGGCGGCGAGACGGTCGGTCATGGGGCTCCTGTTCGTGGTCCGTGCCCCGAGTGGTCAAGAGCACGCGAAACCCATGCTATTGTTGTTTCCCGTTGCAGCACGGAAGCGCAACATGCACCTCTAGCTCAATTGGCAGAGCAACTGACTCTTAATCAGTGGGTTCTCGGTTCAAGTCCGAGGGGGTGCACCAGCAAGGCCCCGACTCAACGAGTCGGGGCCTTCGTCGTTCCCGGCGTGCGGTGCCGCACGGGGAGACACGCCCGGAGTGCGATTCGGCCGCGACTCCGCGTGCGGATCAGTCGGCGGAGACGTCTACCACGCGCTCCTCGCCGATCACGGGGTCGAGCGCTCCCGCCGAGGTCGCGGCGAGGTCGGCACGCAGCGGTTCGATGCCGTCGCCCGGCACCCAGAGCTCGAACGTCGCGGCGGCGCCGTACGCGGGGTCGCCGAGCATGGCTCCGTGGTGCCGGACCCAGTCGCGCAGCACGTTGTCGATCCGGCCGGCGTCGGCGTGCGGGACGTCCACCGTCACCCGGGTCAGTGCGCGCCGGTGCACGAGCGTCGCGCGGTCGAGGGCCTCGGACACCGAGGTCGAGTAGGCACGGACGAGGCCGCCGGCACCGAGCTTCACGCCCCCGAAGTACCGCGTGACGACCGCGACGACGTCGGTCAGCCCACGGCGCCGGAGCACCTCGAGCATCGGGACGCCGGCGGTCCCGGAGGGTTCACCGTCATCGCTCGACCGCGCCTGGTCCCCGAGCACGCCCGTGACCATCGCGGTGCAGTTGTGTCGGGCGTCCCACCGCCGGCGGCGGACCTCGGCGATCACCCGGTCCGCGTCCGCGACCCCGGACACCGGCGCCACGGTCGTGATGAAGCGCGACTTCGTGATGACGATCTCGTGCTCGACCGGGGCGGCGACCGTGGACGGGTACGGGGTGCTCACACCGTCGAGGCTAGCGAGGTCCTCGTCGGCGGCTCGCGCTACCATGTCCTGCACGACGTGCGGCTGGGGAGGAGTCCGATCGACATGGCGACAGCAGATCCGAGGGGTGGCGTGCTCGACGCCGCGGAACTCGCGCGCCGGCTGAACCTCCTCCTCGACTTCGAGGAAGCGCAGCGCGGCGCCCCCGTCCCGTTCGCGGCGATCGAGGAGTACGTGGCGGCCCAGGGTGGCTCGCTGTCCCGGGCGAAGTGGACGTACATGCTCTCCGGCGACGGCCGTCGCAACCGTGACACCGGGCTGCTCCGCCTGCTCGCGGGCTTCTTCGAGGTCGACGAGCGCTTCCTGCTCGAGGACAGCGACGTCCCCGAGCGCATCGGTGCCCAGCTCGCCCTCGTCCGCTCCCTCCGATCGGCACGTGTCAGCGGGTTCGCCGCCCGGACCTTCCCCGGTGAGCTCTCGCCCGAGGCGCTCCGTCGCATCGCCGAGGTGCTCGAGGAGGAGTCCGCCCGGGGGAGCGTCGCATGAGCGCTCCGACCGACCTCGTCGAGGCGTTCTGGGCGCGTGGTGCGGCCGAGGGGTGGTCCGACGTCGACCAGGCCGTCGCCGCCGCGGCCGAGGTGGTCGGCAAGCCGATCGTCGTCCGCGAAGAGGCGTTCCTCGCGGCCGAGCCCGTGTGCGGCTTCGTGGCGACGCTCGAGCGGCAGCACCTGGTGATGATCTCCCCGACGGCCTCGCGGACGTTCCGGTCGTTCGTCATCGGCCACGAACTCGGCCACATCCTGCACCGCCACCAGGACCACGCACCCCAGGCGGCCTACATCCGCGACGTCATCCCGGACCTGCCGGAGTACAAGGTCGAGCGGGCACTCGCCCGCGGGCTGTTCTCGAACGAGTACGAGCACGAGGCCGAGGTCTTCGCCGACCGGCTCGCCGGGCTCATCCGCGGCCACCGCGACCGTCCGAGCGCGTTCCGCGGGGTGTTCGGGTGATCGTCTCCCTCGTCCAGGCGCTGCTCCTGATCGCGGGGACGGTCACGCTGTTCGTCCTGCAGCGCGGACAGGACCGCACGCTCGCGGTCACCTTCCTGTTGTTCGCCGCGACGATCGTCACGAACGTCGACCCGCTGTACCGGTGGCTCGATCCGCTGTTCGGTGGGTTCAACGTGGTCACGGTCGTCAGCGACTGCCTGATGGTCGCGGGGACGAGCACCCTGCTCTGGGGTGTGGCGAAGGCCGTCGGTGCTGCACGGCCGTGGCTCCGGAACGCGATCGTCGTGACGTGCGCGGTCGTCGTCGTGGTGGTCATCGTGGCGTTCACCGTCCTCGACAAGCCCGCGACGACGACGACCTTCATGCTCGACGCCGGATCGCACCCGGCAGCGACGGTCTACTCGATCGCGCAGACGGTCTACCTCGGGGTGGCGCTCGGCGCGACCGGACTCATCTGCGTCCTGCACCTGCGTGAGGCCCGCACCACCACCGACCTCGTCGGCCTGTGGGTCCTCGTGCTCGGTGGGGTCCTCGGTGTCGTGCGGATGGTCGTCGTCGTGGTGATGGACCTCGCGCACGTCCTGGGCGACATCGGCCTCACCCGGGCCCTCGCGCTGCCCTACGACGTCACGACCCCGGGCGCGGTGATCTGCGTGTCGTCCGGGATGCTCCTGCTCGTCATCGGCCACCAGGTCTCCCGCCGTCGGCGCTCCCGTCGGGTGGAGACCGCCCTGCGCGCCCTCACGCCGTTGCACGCGCGGATCGGCACCGACAACGCCTACCCGGACTCCGGCGACCCGGCGACGCGGCTCAGTCGGCTCATCGTCGAGATCAACGACGGCGCCCGTCGAGCCCGGCAGTCGCTGAGCGAGTCGGAGCAGCGGGCCCTGGCCGACGCCGAAGCGGCCCTCGACGCGGCGTAGCACCAGTCGTTACCAGAACGGGACATCGATCCCACTGGATGGGTCGACGTCGTCCGGGCCGCCGTGTAGGGTCTGTAGCAGGTGCTACACGCGATGTGGCAGCACGGGGTGGGACTCGGCCGCGTTGGGGGCGGCCGAGCACCACCGGCCCCGGGCGGCCCGGAGCGGGCCCGCCCGGTGCCCGACCCGGTGCCCCGCGGTGTCTAGGATCGTCGGGTGACCGTCTTCGCAGCCCTCGTCCTGTTCATCGGTGCCGTCTTCAACGTCGTCACCTGGCCCCGCTTCTTCCAGCGGGTCGCGAAGGACTCCCGGGCGCGTGACGCCGCCGGCAAGCCGACGACGTTCTACACGGTGCACCTCGTGCTGCTGCTCATCGCGCTGGCGATCGCCGTCGCGGCCGTCGTCGCGGGGATCCTCCTGCTCGTCTGAGCCGGTCCCGACCGGCCTCGCCGGACCCGGTCGGCTGCGAGCGCGTCCGTCGCCGAGGGAGCAGGATCGGCGCTGGTACCGTCGCCGCCGGAGGCCGGGCCAGAACCCGAATCCGTCCCGGGACCCGGCGACGACGGGGCTGTGGACGCGACCCGGTGCCGGCCAGGAGGCGCGGTGCCGGCCCGCACCGCGCCTCCTGGCCCGCGACCGGTCGCGTCCAGGACGCTTCAGGCCTGCTTCAGCGGCGCACGGCAGGATCGGGGCATGCGTGTCCTGGTGGTCGACGACGAGGTGCGGCTCGCCGACGGCGTCCGTCGCGGGCTGGAAGCCGAGGGGTGGGCGGTCGACGTCGCCCACGACGGCGTCGACGGACTGTGGCACGCCCGCGAGTTCGGGTACGACGCGATCGTGCTCGACCTGATGATGCCCGGGCTCAGCGGCTGGGCCGTGTGCGCGCAGCTCCGTGCCGACGGCGACTGGACGCCCGTCCTCATGCTGACGGCGAAGGACGGCGAGTGGGACCAGGTCGAGGCGCTCGACGCCGGGGCCGACGACTACGTGACGAAGCCGTTCTCGCACCCGGTCCTCGTGGCGAGGCTGCGTGCCCTGGTGCGCCGCGGTGCGCGCGAGCGCCCGGCGGTCCTGACGCTCGGCGACCTCGTCGTCGACCCGGCCGCCCGGACGGTGTCCCGAGCCTCGACGCCCGTCGAGCTGACGAGTCGCGAGTTCGCCGTCCTCGAGTTCCTGGCGCGCCGCGCCGGCGAGGTCTGCTCGAAGCGCGACGTCATCGAGAACGTGTGGGACGTCGACTTCGACGGCGACCCGAACATCGTCGAGGTGTACGTCGGACACCTGCGTCGCAAGGTCGACCGGCCGTTCGGTCGCACCGCGATCGAGACCGTGCGCGGCGCCGGCTACCGGTTGGCGGTGGACGGTGGCTGACGGCGGCCGCCGGCGCTTCCGGTCCGTCCGGGCGCGGACCACCCTCGGGGCGGTCGTCGTCGTGCTCGCGGCGCTGCTCGTCGGCGCGGCGGCGTTCGTCGTCGTGCTCCGCCTCGTCCTCCTCGACGGGGTGCGGACCACGGCGGAGTCGGGGCTCGAGCAGGCCTCGGCTCGGGTCGAGGCCGACGGCGCCGGGGTGGTGAGCGGCTACGAGGACGTCCTCGTGCAGGTCGTGGGGGACGACGGGTCCGTCCTCGCCCACGGGGACGACGCCGATCCACCGGCGCTCCCGACGGCCGACGAGTCCCGCTGGACCCATGACGGCGAGCGGTGGCTGCTCGTCGCCGACGACGTCGACCTGCCCGGCGGCGGGGACGCGACGCTCGTCTACGGGGTCTCCCTCGACCAGACCGACGCCGCCGTCGGTGCCGCGGTCGCGCTGCTGGCCGTGGGCGTCCCGGTGCTCGTGGTCGTGATGGGGGCCGTCACGTGGGTGGTCACCGGCCGGTCGCTGCGCCCGGTCGAACGCATGCGCACCGAGGTCGAGACGATCCGCGCGGCACGACCGGACGCCCGGGTCGCCGTCCCGGACACCGGCGACGAGATCGCCCGGCTCGCCACGACCATGAACACCATGCTCGACCGGCTCGACCGTTCCGCCGCGGGGCAGCGGCGGTTCGTCTCCGACGCCTCCCACGAGCTGCGGTCGCCGATCGCGACCATCCGCCAGCACGCCGAGGTCGCCGCGGCGCACCCCGACCGCGCCGACGTCGTCGAGCTGTCCGAGGTGGTGCGATCGGAGGCGCTCCGGCTGCAGGACCTCGTGACGGGCCTCCTCGAGCTCTCGCGGCTCGACGAGGGCGACGTGGGCGTCCGGCGTCCGGTGGACCTCGACGACCTGGCGCTCGACGCCGTGGCCCGGGCGCGTGGACGGCTCGGCGGGAGCACCGCCGGGTCGATCCGGGTCGAGGGGTCCGGGATCGGGCCGGCCCGTGTCCTCGGGGACGAACGGCTCCTCGCCGCGGTGGTCCGCAACCTCGTCGACAACGCCGTCCGGCACGCCGAGGGTCGGGTCGTCGTCGCGCTCGCCGAGCGGGACGGACGCGCCGTCCTGACGGTGGACGACGACGGCGCGGGCATCGCCCCGGCGGACCGTGACCGCGTGTTCGAACGTCTCGTCCGGCTCGACGAGGCGCGCAGCCGGGACGCGGGCGGCGCGGGGCTCGGCCTCGCGATCGTCCAGGACGCAGTCCGGGCACACGGCGGGGACGTCGTCGTGACGGACTCGCCCCTCGGCGGCGCCCGGTTCGCGGTCCGCATCGCACTCGGCGGCTGACCAGGGGGCTTCAGCCGTGCTTCAGCACCCGCCCGGCACCCTGGTCGCATGAACACACTCCGCACCACCACAGCCCGCTCCACCCGTCGTTTCGCCGGCATCGCCGCCCTGCCGCTCGTGGCGTCCCTCGCCCTCGTCGGGTGCTCCACCGCGCAGTCCGACGGGGCCTCGTCCACGACGTCGTCATCGTCCTCGTCCGGATCGGCGTCCGGCGGCGCGACCGCTGCGTCCGCCACGTCGAACGACGCCCTGCGTGCCGCCGTCGCCACCGCCCGCGACGCTGTCGGGTCTGGCACCGTGATCTCGGTCGAGCAGGAGCAGAACGGCACCGCGTACGAAGTGCTGGTCGTCACCGACGACGGCACCGAGCACGAGGTGCACACGAACGAGGCCGGCACGGCGGTGTCCGGATCGCCGCGCACCGAGACCTCGGACGCCGACGACCGGGCCGAGAACGAGCGCTTCACGGCCGCGGCCGACCTGACCGTGGACGACGCGGTCGGCCGGTTCGAGGACCTGCACGCCGGCACGATCACCGAGCTCGGGCTCGACGACCACCTCGGGAAGGTCGTCTGGGAGGGCGACGTCCGCGACGCCTCGGGCACGAAGCACAGCGTCCGCCTCGACGCGGGCACCGGCAAGGTCGTCACGGACGAGGTCGACACCGACGACTGAGGCGCGGGCGCGGGCCCGGGCGCGGCCGTGGGCGCGAGCGCGGGCGCGGGTGCGAGGGCGTCGGTGGTCCGCGGTAGACCTGGGGCATCCGGCCACGCGCCGGCGGACCCGGGAGCGACGATGACCGACCAGACCCCGCGCACGTACCCCCAGGGCGTCCCCAGCTGGATCGACGCCCGACAGCCGGACCCGGACGCAGCCCAGGCCTTCTACGGCGGGCTGTTCGGCTGGGACTTCGAGGAGCGACTCCCGCCGGGGGTGCCGGGCTCCTACCGCATCGTGTCGATCGACGGGCACGAGGTCGGTGCCGTCGCGTCGAGTGACGAGCCGGCCACGTGGCTCACGTACATCGCGGTCGACGACGCCGACGCCGTGGCCCGTCGCGTCACGGAGCTCGGCGGCACCGCTGGTCCCGCCGAGGACGCCGGACCCGGGGGAGCGGCCGGCCGCAGTGTCGACTGCGTCGATCCCCGTGGTGCCGCGTTCGGGCTCTGGCAGGCGCGTGCCCGACTCGGCGCCCAGCACGTCAACGCCCCCGGTGGGTGGGTGTTCAGCGACCTCCGCTCGACCGATCCGGAGCAGGCGATCGGGTTCTACGAGCAGCTCTTCGGCTGGCAGGTCTCCGGCATCGAGGAAGGCCCGAGCGCGATGGTCCGGCTGCCCGGGTACGGCGACCACCTCGCGGCGACCTCGGACCCGGACATCCGCGAACGCCAGGCCGGCGCGCCCGAGGGGTTCGCCGACGTCATCGGCGCGCTCGACAAGCTCGACGCCGGTGCCGACGACTGGCACGTGTCGTTCAGCGTGGCGGACCGCGACGGTGCCGCGGCGCTCGCCGAACAGCTCGGCGGCCGGGTGCTGGGCTCGTGGGACGGCTTCTGGACCCGGGCTGCGGAGCTGCAGGACCCGCAGGGTGCGACGTTCCGCGTCACGCAGTTCGCGCCGCAGGACGGCTGAGTCTGCCCGGCTCAGGACGCGGACGGCAACGGCGCGCCGAGGGCTCGGCGCAACGCCAGCCCGGCGACCTGCTCGTCCGTCGTGTCGAGCAGCACCCGGTAGGTCTCCCCGGGCGTGACGAACTCGACGCACACCGCGTCGAAGTCGCACGGTTCGATCCGCCACCCGCGCACGGTCTCCATCGGCACCGGCGTCAGGGCGTCCCGCTCGTAGCTGGTCTCGGCAGCGACGCGGTCGTCGAACACCCGGACGCGGCCGAAGGTACCGCGCCAGGTGAGCTGGAGGTCGAGCGTGGGGGAGACAGATGGGTCCGGCACCCGCCGATCGTACCGACGGGTGCCGGACCCTCCTGCACGCCCAGGGCGCGCTGTTTCGCTATCCGGACACTCCGCCCGTCGTCGGTCGAGCCGACGGACGGGAGAGCTGCCGGTGATCAGGCCCGGTGGTCGTCCGACCCGGCGTCCGACCCGGCGTCCGGACCAGGGGACGCATCCGTGGACCCGGTCGACGAACCGTCCGTGGCAGCGGTCGAGGAACCGTCCGTGCCGGCGCCGCTCCGACGTACCTGGTTCGCCGGGTCCCGACCGGTCACCGGGTACGGACCCGTGATGCCCGAGCGGAGCGAGGCGATCCGGAGGATGCGGTCGCGCTGCAGGAACCAGCCGAGGATGAGCAGCGGGATCACGATGATGAGCGACGCGATCGTGTACGTGCCGATCGGGTAGTCGATCGCCATGAGCACGATGACGGTCGCGAGGAACACCAGCGTCAGCCAGGACGTGTACGGCGCGCCCGGCAGCTTGAACGACGGCTCCTTCGCGAGTCCCTGCTTCGCCCACGACCGCAGCTTCATCTGGCAGAGGATGATCGTGCCCCAGGCGGTGATGATGCCGAGGCTCGCGATGTTCAGGGCGATCTCGAACGCCTGCCCGGGGACGAACAGGTTGAGGATGACGCCGACCAGCGTGAACGCCGAGGTGAGCAGGATGCCAGCGAACGGCACGCCGCCCTTCGTCATCTTCGTGGTCCACTTCGGCGCGGAGCCGTTCATGCCCATCGAGTGGAGTGCGCGTCCGGTCGAGTAGAGCCCGGCGTTCAGCGACGACAGCGCCGCGGTGAGGACGACGAAGTTCATGATCGAGCCGACGACCTGGCCGACCTGCGGGTTGCCGATCGACGAGAAGAAGGTCACGAAGGGGCTGACGCCGTCCTTGTACGAGGTGTACGGCAGGAGCAGCGAGAGCAGGACGACCGACCCGACGTAGAACACCGCGATGCGGAAGACGACCGAGTTGATCGCGCGGGGGATGACCTTCTCGGTGTCCTGCGTCTCGCCGGACGCGGTGCCGACGAGCTCGATCGCGGCGTAGGCGAACACGACGCCCTGCACCACGAGGACCGCCGGGAGCAGGCCGGTCGGGAAGAGGCCGCCGTTGTCCGCCCAGATGCCGAAGCCGGTGCGGACCGCTTCGCCGCCCGCCTCCACCGGGAATGCGAACACGAGCCACACGAGCGCGACGATGAGGAAGGCCACCAGGGCGGCGACCTTGATGATCGCGAACCAGAACTCCAGCTCGCCGAACACCTTCACGGCGACGAGGTTCGCGGCCAGCACGACGACGAGCGCCGCGAGGGCCAGCGCCCACTGCGGGATCGCGCGCGGTCCGGCCCAGTAGTGCAGGTAGAGCGCGACCGCGGTGGTGTCCACGATCGAGGTCATCGCCCAGTTGAGGAAGTACATCCACCCGGCGGCGTACGCGAACTTCTCACCGAAGAACTCGCGGGCGTACGAGATGAACGACCCGGACGACGGGCGGTGCAGCACGAGCTCACCGAGTGCCCGGAGGATGAAGAACGCGAAGATGCCCGCGATGAGGTAGACGACCGCCAGGGCCGGCCCCGCGGTGTGCAGGCGACCGCCCGCGCCGAGGAAGAGCCCCGTGCCGATCGCGCCGCCGATGGCGATCATCTGCAGTTGCCGGGGCTTCAGCCCGTGCTGGTAGCCCTCCTGCTCGTGCGAGAAGTCGTTCGCGGGCGCGCGGTCCACCCCGGTGTCGTTCTGCGCTGTCATGCGCGACA
Organism: Curtobacterium sp. YR515; assembly: GCF_900113095.1. Taxonomy (NCBI): domain Bacteria; kingdom Bacillati; phylum Actinomycetota; class Actinomycetes; order Micrococcales; family Microbacteriaceae; genus Curtobacterium; species Curtobacterium sp. YR515. The sequence goes on from NZ_FOOD01000003.1 coordinate 663,814, forward strand.
CGCTACAGGTGCCTCGAACCGGGGTGGCACACAACCATGCGAGTCTCCTGAAAAGTAACGAGCCGGTCACGATCGCGATCCCCGCACCGATGGGCGACACGCCGTGAACGGGGTACACCGGTGCCGGGATTCCGGCGGACCCGGATTCGCGACGGGGGACAAGCGCCGATAGCCTTGAACGTCCCTTCAGGGGACACCGACGATCAGGACGCGTCCACCGCAGCAGCACAGCGGGGGCCGTACGGTCGGCTGGACCGGGGTCGTCCCGAGTACGACCCCCGCGTGCGTGATCGCTCGCCCTGCGCCGTTGCGCGGGCTCGATGCGATGCCGCCGAACACGGTGCCGGGCGACCCGTCCGCAACCACCGGTACCGCCGTGCGCCGTTCCGCGCCGCGGTCCCGCGAGGAGCACCGTTGACCATCGCACCACCCCAGGACCGGCGTGCCGTCACGCCGGACCACCCCACCGACGTCCCGGCCGTGCGCATGCACGGCGCCTACAAGGTCTTCGGCCGCCGACCCGGTGAAGCGGTCCGCCGTCTGGCCGACGGCGCCACCCGTGACGAGGTCCGTGACCTCGGCTCGGCAGCCGTCATCGACGCGTCCTTCGACGTGCGTCCCGGCGAGATCTTCGTCGTCATGGGCCTGTCCGGCTCGGGCAAGTCGACGCTCATCCGCATGCTGAACGGCCTGCTGGAGCCGACCGCGGGCAGCGTCGAGATCGGCGGCCGGACGGTCACCAAGGCGACGCCGAAGGAGATCCGCGAGATCCGCCGCACCAGCGTGTCGATGGTCTTCCAGCACTTCGCGCTGCTGCCGCACCGTACGGTGCTCGAGAACGTCGCGTACGGCCTCGAGGTCAACGGCGTCGACAAGGCCACCCGGCTCGCCAAGGCTCGCGAGGTCATCGGCCTGGTCGGACTCGACGTCTGGGCGGACGCCAAGCCCGACGAGCTCTCCGGCGGCATGCAGCAGCGCGTCGGCATCGCCCGCGCCCTCGCCGCCGAGACCGACGTCCTGCTGATGGACGAGGCCTTCAGCGCCCTCGACCCGCTCATCCGCCGCGAGATGCAGGAGCAGCTCGTCGACCTGCAGCAGCGCCTCGGCAAGACGATCGTCTTCATCACGCACGACCTCAACGAGGCGATGTTCCTCGGCGACCGGATCGCCGTGATGCGCGACGGCCGGATCGTGCAGATCGGTTCGCCGGAGGACATCCTCACGGACCCCGCGAACGACTACGTCGCCCAGTTCGTGCAGGACGTCGACCGTGCCCGCGTGCTCACCGCGTCGAGCGTCATGGAGCCCGCACGTGCCGCGGTCCCGCTGACCGTCGGCCCGCGTGGCGCGCTCCGGACCATGCGCGACCTGCAGACGGCCGCGGTCTTCGTGACCGGACGCGGCCGGAAGCTCGAGGGCTGGGTCCGCGACCGGCACGTGATGCGCCAGGTCAAGGCCGGCGACACGAACCTCGACGCCATCGTCAACACCGAGTACGCCCGGGTCGCGCCGGAGACCGCACTGACCGACCTGTTCGAGCTCGCGGTGGAGTCGCCGCTGCCGATCGCGGTCGTCGACGACGAGGGGCGCCTGCTCGGGGTCGTCCCGCGCGTCACGCTGCTCGCCGCCCTCGGCAACGTGCCGACGGCGACGATGCCCATCCCGGTGCTCGAGCCGGTCACCCGCATCTCCGACTCCGACATGGACTCGACCCTCGCCGAAGGAGACCACGCATGATCACCCCCGGTACCAACTCCTTCGGCGACTTCCACCTGCCCCTCGGCACCTGGGTCGCAGCGATCGTCGACTGGATCACCACCTACCTCTCCGGCTTCTTCGACGTCGTCCGCTACGTGTTCACGTGGATGGACGCGTGGATGGAGTACTTCCTCTCCACGCCGCCGTTCTGGGTGGTCGTCGCGATCCTCGTGGTCCTGGCGTTCGTCGCCAAGGGCTGGAAGCTCGCGCTCGGCGCCGCCGTCGGTCTGCTCTTCATCGTGAGCGTCGGCCAGTGGACGAACGCGATGGACACCCTCGCCCTCGTGATCGTCGCCGCGGGGCTCGCTGTCGTGTTCAGCATCCCGCTCGGCATCTGGGCTGCCCGCTCGGACACCGCCAGCCGGATCATCCGCCCGGTGCTCGACTTCATGCAGACCACCCCGGCCTTCGTCTACCTGATCCCGGCGCTGCTGCTGTTCCGCGTCGGCGTCGTCCCCGGCATCGTCGCGACGATCGTGTTCGCGATGGCTCCGGGCGTCCGGCTCACCGAGCTCGGCATCCGCGGGGTCCCGAGCGAGGTCGTCGAGGCCGGCGCCGCGTTCGGGTCGAGCCCGTGGCGCATCCTCCGCCAGATCCAGCTGCCGCTCGCGAAGGCCAGCATCATGGCGGGCGTCAACCAGGTCATCATGCTGTCGCTCTCGATGGTCGTCATCGCCGGCATGGTCGGCGCCGGGGGACTCGGCGAGCAGATCGTCGCCTCGCTGAACCGCATCGACGTCGGTCTCGGTGCGGAAGCCGGCCTGTCGGTGGTGGTGCTGGCGATCCTGCTGGACCGCCTGACCGCAGCGCTCGGCGGTGACTCGGGCCGCGCCTCCAGGCTCTTCGGACGCGGAAAGCGGAAGCCCACCGTGACCGCGACGCCGAACGCGGCGACCAACCAGACCGCCGCCACCACCGAAGCGGTCACCGACCGCCAGACCGTCGACGCGTGAGGAAGGAACAGATCATGAAGCGAACCAAGCGCACCCTCGCGGCCGCCGCGCTCGCCGCCGCCACCACCCTCGGCCTGTCCGCGTGCATGCCGCCCGGGTACTACCGCGCCTCCGGCACGCTCGACAACGGCGACCAGAAGTCCATGCACGTCGTCGTCTTCAACGGCTGGGACGAGGACACCGCCGCGAGCTACCTCTGGAAGCACGTCCTCGAGCAGAAGGGCTACGACGTCCAGCTCACGAACTCCGACGTCGCGCCCGCCTACACGGGCCTCGCATCCGGCGACTACGACGTCGTGTTCGACACTTGGCTGCCGAACACACACAAGGAGTACATGGACACGTACGGCAAGGACCTCACGGACCTCGGCGCGTGGAACGAGCAGGCGTCGCTCGAGCTCGCCGTACCCGAGTACTCGGACATCGACTCGATCGACGAACTCACGGCGAAGGCCTCGGACTTCGGCAACAAGATCGTCGGCATCGAGCCCGCGGCCGGCGAGACGAAGGTCGTGCAGGACCAGGTGATCCCGCAGTACGGCCTCGACGGGATGGACTTCATCACGAGTTCGACGCCGGCGATGCTCGCCGACCTCAAGGCCGCGATCGCGAAGAAGGAGGACGTCGTCGTGACGCTGTGGCGTCCGCACTGGGCGTACGACGCCTTCCCGATCAAGGACCTGGAGGACCCGAAGGGCGCCCTCGGCAAGAACGAGGAGATCCACACCATCGCCAAGAAGGACTTCGCCGACGAGTTCCCGCAGGCGTCGAAGTGGATGGAGGACTTCGCGATGGACTCCGACACGCTCTACTCACTCGAGAACGCGCTCGTGAACAGCGGTGCGAAGACGAGCGAGTACCCGGCGATCACCGCGAAGTGGGCGTCCGAGCACCAGGACTACGTGGACTCGCTCACCTCGACGAAGTAGCAGCAGCCCCTGCCAGGAGGCGCGGTGCCGGTCCGGCACCGCGCCTCCTGTGATGCGGGTGGTCGCGTTCCTGAACGACGTCCGTCGTCCACCGCTTCGATGGAGGGATGGACATCCTCCTCCGGCTCCTCGTCGCGATCGGCGTCGCGCTGCTCGTCACCGCCGCCGCCGCGCTCGTCCTGCACCTCGTCTTCCGCGCACTCGCGCGGCGGGAACGCTGGGCGGCCGTGCTCTCCCGACGCATGAAGCACCCGTTCCGCACCGAACTGCTCGTCGTGCTCCTCTGGGTCGCCCTCGTCACGAGCGTCCCGAACCGGCCGGACGCCTTCCCGTGGCGCGCGCCGGTGTCGCACGGCTTCCTCATCGCCACGATCGCCGCCGGCACCTGGCTGGCGTGCCAGATCGCGATCTTCCTCGAGGACCTCGGCCTGCACCGCTTCCGCATCGACGTCCCGGACAACCGGCAGGCCCGCCGCATCCGCACGCAGGTCCTCGTGATCCGTCGGCTGACCGTCGCGGTCCTCGTGATCATCGGCATCGGCGCGATCCTGCTGACCTTCCCGGGGGTCGAGGCAGCCGGGGCGAGCGTGCTCGCGTCGGCGGGGCTCATCTCCGTCATCGCCGGCCTCGCAGCGCAGTCGACGCTGGGCAACGTCTTCGCCGGCATGCAGCTCGCGTTCTCCGGGTCGATCCGTGTCGACGACGTCGTCGTGGTCGAGCAGCAGTGGGGGCGGATCGAGGAGATCACCCTCACCTACGTCGTCGTGCACCTGTGGGACGACCGGCGGTTCGTGCTGCCGTCGACGTACTTCACGAGCACGCCGTTCGAGAACTGGACCCGGACCAACAGCGAGCTGCTCGGGGCCGTCGAGCTCGACCTCGACTGGCGCGTCCGGCCGGGGGAGATGCGCGCCGAGCTCGACCGGATCCTCGACCGCACCGAGCTCTGGGACCGCCGGGTGAAGGTCCTGCAGGTCACCGACGCCGTGCAGGGGTCCGTGCGTGTCCGGGTCCTCGCGACCTCGCACGACGCGCCGTCCCTGTTCGACCTGCGCTGCTACATCCGCGAGGAGCTCGTCGACTGGATCCAGCGGACCCATCCCGACGCGCTGCCGGTCCAGCGGGTGCTCATGGTGGACGAGGTCGCGGCGCCGCGACGGCGCGCGGCGTCGACCGCGTCGGAGTCCGCGCTGTTCACGCCGGACCAGGACGACCGTGCGGCGCTCTTCACGGGACCGATCCAGACCTCGGACATCCCGCGGTCGGAGCGCTGACCGGCCGGCCCGGAACCGACGGACGGACGGGAGGGACGGTGCCAGCTGGCACCGTCCCTCCCGTCCGTCACCGGGTCGCGTCCCGTCACCGGGTCGCGTCCCGTCACCGGGTTGCGTCCCGTCACCGGGTCGCGTCGCGGTCTACGGCTGCTTGGCCTTGACGGCGCGGTCGTCCTCGACGACCGTGCCGATCGCCACGAGCGTCGTCGCGATCCACGCCACCCACGTCAGCGCGAGGCGCCAGTCACGCGGGCCCTGCCGCGTGGTCTGCACCACGCTGTAGCCGCTGATGATCGAACTCCACACCGCACCGCTGAACATGAACTTCCGCACGGGTTCCTCCTGTCGTCGTCCCGTCAACGCTACCGGCCGCTACATTGGAGCGCCGCCGGATGCCCTGCCCGGCGCACTCGTGGAGGAGTCGTCGTGCGCCAGGCCGTCATCGGGGGAGTCCTGCTCGTGGTGGGCGCGGTGTGCGTCGCCCTCGGGCTGCTCCCACTGTCCGACCTCGCCGAGCTCGCCGACCGGGTCGTCCCGGTGCTGGCCTTCGTGCTCGGACTCACCGTCGTCGCCGAACTCGCGGCGGACGCCGGGGTCTTCGACCGGCTCGCCGACGTCGCCGCACGGGTCGGGGGCGGTCGGACGATCGGGCTCTGGGGCGCCGTGGTCGTGCTCGCGGTCCTCTGCACCGTGTTCCTGTCGATCGACACCACGGCCGTGCTCCTCACCCCGATCGTCATCACGCTCGCCCGGCGGGTCGGACTGCCGCCGATGCCGTTCGCGCTGACGACCGTGTGGCTCGCGAACACGGCGTCGCTGCTGCTGCCGGTGTCGAACCTGACGAACCTGCTCGCCGTCGACCGCATCGGGCTCGACGGGCCGATCCCGTTCGCCGGACTCATGGTGTGGGCGGCGCTCGCCGGTGTGGTGGTCCCGTGCGCGGTGCTCCTCGTGGTGTTCCGCGGCAAGCTCTTCGGCCGGTACACGCCGGTCTCGGTCCGGGCGGCGACCGACCCGGTGTTCTTCTGGTCGGCATCGGCGGTGCTCGTCGCGCTGGTGATCGCCCTGACCGCCGGCGTCACGGTGTGGATCGCCGCGATCGCCGCGGCGGTCGTGCTCGTGGTCGTCGCGGCCTTCCGGGCGCCGTCGGAGCTCAAGCCGTCGCGCGTGCCGTGGTCGACGCTCGTCTTCGCGGCCGGGTTGTTCGTGGTCGTCGAGACGCTGCACACGACCGGCTTCACCGACCCGATCGTGGCTGCGCTCTCCGGTGGCACCGGGACGGGGTCGCTCCTGGTGCTCGGCGGTGCCGGCGCGCTGGCGGCGAACGCGATCGACAACCTGCCCGCCTACCTGGTGCTCGAGCCGGCCGCCGGGCACGAGGCCCTGCGCTACGCGGCGCTCCTCGTCGGAGTGAACGCCGGCTGCCTCATCACGCCGTGGGCCTCGCTCGCGACGCTGCTGTGGCACGCGCGACTGTCGTCCGAGGGCGTCCACCTGTCGTGGGGGCGGTACATGGCGCTCGGGTGCATCGTGGCCCCGCTCACCGTCGTCGCCGGGGTCCTCGCGCTGCGGCTCTAGAGCCAGTCCTTCGCCTTGAAGACCCGGTACAGCGTCAGCGATGAGGCGATGATGAGCCCGAGGGAGAAGTAGAGCCCGCTCCACTCGCCCATTCCCGGGAACTTCAGGTTCTGGCCGAAGAACCCCGTGATCGCCGTCGGGATCGCGATGATCGCCGCCCAGCTCGTCACCTTCTTCATGACCGTGTTCTGCCGGTTCGACGCCAGGTTGAGGTTCGTGTCGAGGACGCTCGACACCGCGTCGCGGAGCTGGTCGACGGAGTCGGTGATCGACACGAGGTGGTCCTCGACGTCGCGGAAGTAGGGGCGGATGCCGTCCGAGATCGTCTCGGCGTCCCCGTGCAGCAACGAGGCGACGCTGTCCCGCGTGGGGACCACCTGGCGGCGCAGGACGCCCAGGGCCTTGCGGAGGCGGAACGATCGCCGCTGGATCTGCTTCTCACGCGGGGTGCCGTGTTCGAAGAGGTCCTCCTCGAGCGCGTCGATCCGGCGCTCGATGTCCTCGACCGTGTTCGTGGCGTGGTCCGTGACCGCGTCGAGCAGGCCCCACATCAACCACGGGACGCCGTGGTCGGCGATGTCCGTGGTCGCGTCGAGCCGGCGCTCCATGGCCCCGGTGTCGACGTCGCTGCCGTGGATCGTGACGAGGGCGTGCTCGGTCACGAAGGCCTTCACCTCGTGCGTGGTGAGGTCCCCGGCGTGGTCGAGGCCGCCCACGTCGTAGACGACCAGGAAGAGGCTGTCGCGGTACCGATCGAGCTTCGGGCGCTGGCCGCGCTCGACGGCGTCCTCGACCGCGAGCGCGTGGATGCCGAGCTCGGCCTCGACGTGCTCGAGGTCGGACGGCTCGGGGTCGGTGTAGTCGACCCACACGAAGGTGCCGTCCTCGGCGATGAGCTCGGAGATCCGGTCGACCGGGAAGTCCCGTTCCGCCGCGGTGCCGTTCCGCCACGCCCGTGTCATGACCATGGGGTCGAGCCTAGTGAGACGGCCGACCCCGGGACTCCAGGGTCGGCCGTGCAGGCGGTACGGGCTCTCAGTACGCCGAGACGAGCTTCCCGTCCTCGACCTTCAGGTAGACGTCCACGTCGAACGTGTCCTCGCTCTTCTGCGCGTCGCCGAAGTAGTCCGTGTACGAGTACCCGATCCTGCCGTCCGCGGTGCTGGTCACCTCGACGAGTCCGCCCCCGGAGGACTGCACCTCGAGATCCGGCTTCGACCGGACGTCGTACTGCACCGCGCCGTCCGCGCCGTCCGCGTCGTACGGGCCGTACCAGGGGCAGCCGTCCGCGTAGCTGATGTCGGTCTTCGCCGCGCAGTCGTCGATGAGGTCCGACACGTACTGCTCGGCGTCGGTCTCGAGCTCCTTCGTGGGCTTCGCCTCGAAGTCGGCGTACGGCGAGCTCGACGACCCCACGCGGAGCGTCTCGGTGCCGCCGGTGAAGTACTCCGTGCCGCCGACCTCGACCTGGTAGCTGCCGGGGTAGGCGAGCGACGTGAAGGCGCCGTTCTCGATCTCGCCCACCTTCTTGCCGCCGATCGTCACGTCGGCGCCCTCGAGGACCGTTCCGGCCGTGATGGTCACGCGGTCCGTGAGCGGCTCCGTGACGCGCCACTCGTCCTTCACGAGGAACGACGTGCCGGTGCGCTCGAGGACGATCTGGCCGGAGCGCTGCGCGTCGCCCTGCCGGAAGGTGACGTTCGCGTACGCGGTGTCCCCGCTGGTCGACACCCGGCCGACGCGGACGTCGGTGGGACGGTCCTTCGCGCTCTGCAGCACGGCGGAGTCGAGCATCGAGGCGTCGCCGGTCACCTCGCTCAGGCTCGCCGCGGTGTCCGCGTCGCCCTGCGCGATGGCGTCGACGTACGACCGGGCCGTGGGTCCGGGGCCCCAGACGGTGGTGCGGAGCACGCCCGTGGTGATCGCTCCCGCCACGACGACCACGACGACCGCGCCGCCCGCGATGAGCGATCGCACGAGGACCTTCTTCGCGCGCGGGGACATCGGCGCGGGGGCGGGGGCGCCCTGGCCGACGAAGGGCTGGCTCGGGTGCGGCTGGCCGACCGGCGCATCGGGCTCGACGGGCTGGTCCGGCTGCGACGGGTCTGTCATGGCCGCCGGGGCCGCCGGGGCCGCCGCATCGGCGGGCACCGCCCACACCGGAGCGGCACCGTCGACCGGAGCGGTCGGCCGAGCCGGCACCGGCGCCGGCACCGGCGCCAGCACCGGGTCGGTCCCGACCACGCGCGCCGTCCGCAGCAGCACGCCGCCGCCGACGCGGGGGAGCAGCACGGGCGCGACGTACCGGGCGACGACCTCGATGGCCCCGCCCCAGAGCGCGAAGACGACGGGCGTCCAGGGCGTCACGCCGACCGAGCCGGACCCGCCGACCGCACTCGAACCGGTCACCTGGTAGGACACCACGCCGGTGCCGAGCACGAACAGCACGAGTCCGGCGACGAACCAGACCACGGGCGTCGCAACCCAGTCGAGCGTCGTGCGGACCCGGTCGTTCCGGCGCACCGCGAGCGCCAGACCGGCCACGAACGAGCTCACGACGACGAGCAGGACGACGAGCCAGGTCCAGCCGCCGGCGCCCGCGAAGACCGAGGCGTCGCTCCCGACGGCACCGAGTCCGGAGGTGCCGACCCCGCCGAGGAAGCCGAGCGCGGTCAGGGCGACGGCCGCGTTGCCGAGCAGCAGCGGCAGGGCGGCGCCCCACGACGGCTGCGCGACGAGCGCCACGACGACGAGCACGAGGGCGAGCAGGACGAGGAGCCCGCCGAGCTGCCACGCGGCGACCCGCAGGGCACCGAGTGCCCGGGCGACGGAGGTGCTCCGGCCGACGAGCAGCGACGGACGGGCGAGCAGCACCGCGAGGGTGCCGATCACGAACGACCCGAGCACGCTGCCGATCCCCACGGCGTGCACGGGGTCGATCTGCACCCCGGAGACGGCGGGGAACCGGATGGCGAGCACGAGGCCGGCGAGCGTGGTGACCGCGGTGGTCACGAGCCCGGCGACGACCGCCGTGACGACGAGCTGCGGGAGCGCGAGGACCCGGCTCCGGATGCGGCGCGTGAGCACGACCGCGAGCACGACCTGCGCCGCGAGCACCAGCACGGGCACGACGCCGACCGACCCCGACCCGGAACCGAGCAGCAGGATCGAACCGGAGCCGTGCAGCCGCCCGAGGTCCGCGAGGGCGACGAGCTGCGCCGGGGACCCCAGCAGCACGCTCACCCCCGACAGGAGCGACTGGACGTCGGGTGCCCCGGCCGACCCGAGGTCGGAGCCGCCGGTGCCGAGGCCGGACGACGAGCCCGTGGACACCGGACCGGAACCGGCGGCGGCCACGGCGACCGTCAGGAACAGCGAGATCGCCGCGACGACGTACGCCGCGACCCACCCGCCGAGGGCCGCGACGACGGCGGCGACCCAGTCACGACCGGGGACGGCGCGGAGCAGGCGACCGAGCGGGTCGGACGCGGCCGGCGCGGCTGACGGGGGCCCGGGCGGAACGGGCGGGACGGGCGACTGATCGCTCACGACGGTTGGGTCCTCTCTCGTCGAGAGGGCGGTGACGACCCCGTGCGTCACCTGCGTGTCCCCCCGACACGATGGACGCAGCGTACCGGAAGCCGTCGATCCGCCGTGAATCCGCTGTCGGCACGCTGGTAACTTCGGCACCGAACCCGGCGTTCGTGCCGGGCGGAACGGAGACCCCAGCACCCCATGGCAGCACCCCGCACCGAACAGACCCGCTACGCCTTCGTCGTCGCCTCGAACCGCCTGCCGGTCGACCGCATCGTCGACGAGGACGGCAACGAGGGCTGGCGGCACTCGCCCGGCGGCCTCGTCACCGCACTCGAGCCGGTGATGCGCGCGAACGACGGTGCCTGGGTCGGCTGGGTCGGCCAGCCCGACGTCGAGGTCGCCCCGTTCGACAACGAGGGCATCCACATCGTGCCCGTCCCGCTGAGCAACGACGACGTCGAGGAGTACTACGAGGGGTTCAGCAACGACACCCTCTGGCCGCTCTACCACGACGTCATCGAGCACCCGAGCTACCACCGCGACTGGTGGAACGCGTACAAGCGCGTGAACCAGCGCTTCGCCGAGCAGATCGCCGAGATCGTCGAGCAGGACGGCATCGTCTGGGTGCAGGACTACCAGCTGCAGCTCGTCCCCGCGCTCCTCCGCGAGCTCCGCCCGGACCTGACGATCGGCTTCTTCAACCACATACCGTTCCCGCCCGTCGGCATCTACGCCCAGCTGCCGTGGCGCGCACAGATCCTCGACGGCCTGCTCGGGGCGGACGTGATCGGCTTCCAGCGGCACGACGACGCGAGCGACTTCCTCCGGGCGGTCCGGCACATCAAGGGCTACACGACCAAGGGGCAGACGATCGACGTCCCCGTCGACGACCCGGACGCACCGCGCAGCCGCAAGGGCATCACGGTGCGGCACGTCGAGGCCCGGCACTTCCCGATCTCCATCGACGCCGCCGGCTTCGAGGAGATCGCGCACCGGCCCGAGGTGCAGGAGCGCGCCCGTGAGATCCGTGCGAGCCTCGGCAACCCGAAGACCGTGCTGCTCGGCGTCGACCGCCTCGACTACACGAAGGGCATCCGCCACCGGATCAAGGCCTTCGGCGAACTCGTCGAGGACGGTCGCATCGCGGTCGAGGACGCCACCCTCGTGCAGGTCGCCAGCCCGAGCCGCGAGCGCGTCGACACGTACGCCACGCTCCGCGACGAGATCGAGCTCACGGTCGGCCGCATCAACGGCGACCTCGGCGTGATCGGACACCAGCCGATCGCCTACCTGCACCACGGTTACCCGCGCGAGGAGATGGTGGCGCTCTACCTCGCCGCGGACATCATGCTCGTCACGGCCCTGCGTGACGGCATGAACCTCGTCGCGAAGGAGTACGTCGCAGCCCGGTTCGACAACGACGGCGTCCTCATCCTGTCCGAGTTCGCCGGTGCCGCCGACGAACTGAAGCAGGCCGTCATCGTCAACCCGCACGACATCGGCGCGCTGAAGGACTCGATCCAGCGCGCGATCGAGATGCCCCGACGCGAACGCTCGACCCGCATGCGGGCCCTCCGCAAGCGCGTCCGCGACAACGACGTGGCGCGCTGGTCGCGCTCGTTCCTCGAGGCGCTCGACCGCCACGCCCCGAAGAACGCGCAGATCGACCCCTCCGCGGCGGACCCGAAGGACCAGCACCGCGAGGCGCAGACGGACAACATGTCGATCTTCGACCAGGACGCCCAGACGGCGCGTGCTGCCGAGGACACCCGGGAGGCGCGTGATGCCTGAGGCGACCACCGACCAGACCGCCATCGACCGGGCCCTCGAGACGCTCGCGGCTGCGCCGCGACTCATCGTCGCCCTCGACTTCGACGGCACGCTCGCGCCGTTCGCCGACGACCCGTCGCAGGTCGGCGCGCTGCCCGGCTCGTGGGCGGCCGTCCTCACCCTGCACCGGGCGAAGGACACCGAGGTCGTCCTGGTCTCCGGGCGCCCGCTGGACAGCCTCGCCGCGGTGACGCACGCCCCCGCCGAGATGGCCCTCGTCGGGTCGCACGGCGTCGAGTGGCGCGTCGACGGGCACGACGAAGCGGCCCTCACCGACGACGAGCAGGCCCGGGTGGCCCGGATCGGCACCGCGCTCGACGCGGTCGGGGAGCGGTTCCCGGGTGTCGTCATCGAGCACAAGCCCGCCGGCCACGGCGTGCACACCCGCCGGGTGAGCGCCGAGGTCGCTGCCGAGGCGAACGCCGCCGCGAGTGCCGCCGCGCACGAGGCCGACCCGGACGTCCTCGAACGCGGGGGCAAGGACATCCTCGAGTTCGCCGTCCGGCACGTCACCAAGGGTGACGCGATCGCCCGGCTGCGCGACCTGCACGGCGCCGACGCGGTGTTCTTCGCCGGCGACGACGTCACCGACGAGGACGCCTTCCGGGTGCTCCGCGACGGCGACGTCGGCGTGAAGGTGGGGGAGGGCGACACGCTCGCCGGGTACCGGGTCGCCGACCCCGCGGCGCTCACCGACGTGCTGAAGCAGCTCGCCCGGATCCGCGCCACGCGCTGACCCGCAGCGACCAGGCGGACCCGCACCGCGCCTCCTGGACCGCCCGTCGCCCATGCGGATGCATGGAGTTGTCGGCTTGGTATCCCAACTGCGCCTAGACTCACCCCATGCCTGATATCGACGTCAAGCCGCGCAGCCGGGTCGTCACCGACGGGATCGAAGCAACCACCTCGCGTGGCATGCTGCGTGCCGTCGGGATGGGGGACGAGGACTGGGAGAAGCCGCAGATCGGCATCGCCTCCTCGTGGAACGAGATCACCCCGTGCAACCTCTCCCTCGACCGCCTCGCGCAGGGGGCGAAGGAGGGCGTCCACTCCGGGGGCGGGTACCCGCTCCAGTTCGGCACCATCTCCGTCTCCGACGGCATCTCGATGGGCCACGAGGGCATGCACTTCTCCCTCGTCTCGCGTGAGGTCATCGCCGACAGCGTCGAGACCGTCGTGAACGCCGAGCGACTGGACGGCACCGTCCTGCTCGCTGGGTGCGACAAGTCCCTGCCCGGCATGCTCATGGCGGCCGCGCGCCTCGACCTCGCGAGCGTCTTCCTCTACGCGGGCTCGGTCATGCCGGGCTACGTGAAGCAGGCCGACGGCTCCTTCAAGGAGGTCACGATCATCGACTCCTTCGAGGGCGTCGGCGCGTGCAAGGCCGGCACCATGTCGGAAGAGGAACTCAAGAAGATCGAGTGTGCGATCGTCCCGGGCGAGGGCGCCTGCGGCGGCATGTACACCGCGAACACCATGGCGTCGGTCGCCGAGGCCCTCGGCATGTCCCTCCCCGGCTCGGCAGCGCCGCCCAGCGCCGACCGTCGGCGTGACTACTACGCGCACCGCTCCGGCGAGGCCGTGGTCAACATGCTCCGCCTGGGCCTCACCGCGCGCCAGATCCTCACGAAGGAGGCGTTCGAGAACGCCATCGCCGTCGCCATGGCACTCGGAGGCTCCACGAACGTCGTCCTCCACCTCCTCGCGATCGCGCACGAGGCCGAGGTCGAGCTCTCCCTCGACGACTTCAACCGCATCGGCTCGAAGGTCCCGCACCTCGCCGACATGAAGCCGTTCGGCAAGTACGTCATGGTCGACGTGGACCGCAACGGCGGCATCCCGGTGATCATGAAGGCGCTGCTCGACGCCGGCCTGCTGCACGGCGACGTCATGACCGTCACCGGCAAGACCCTCGCCGAGAACCTGGCCGAGATCGACCCGCCGGAGCTCGACGGCGAGGTGTTCCGGACGCTCGACAACCCGATCCACGCCACCGGCGGCCTGACGATCCTGCAGGGCTCCTTCGCGCCGGAGGGCGCCGTGGTGAAGACGGCCGGCTTCGACGCCGAGGTCTTCGAGGGCCCCGCGCGGGTGTTCGACCGCGAGCGCGCCGCCATGGACGCCCTCACCGAGGGGAAGATCCAGAAGGGCGACGTCGTCGTCATCCGGTACGAGGGGCCCAAGGGCGGCCCGGGCATGCGCGAGATGCTCGCCATCACGGCGGCCATCAAGGGCGCTGGACTCGGCAAGGATGTACTACTGTTGACGGACGGACGATTCTCAGGCGGCACAACCGGCCTGTGCATCGGCCACATCGCACCGGAAGCGGTGGACGCAGGTCCAGTCGCATTCGTGCGCGATGGCGACCGCATCCGTGTCGACATCGCGGCTCGCTCGCTCGACCTACTGGTCGACGAAGCCGAGCTGGAAGCCCGCCGAGAAGGCTGGGCCCCGCTGCCCCCGCGCTACACCCGCGGAGTCCTCGCGAAGTTCGCGAAGCTCGTCCAGTCCGCCGCCAAGGGCGCGGTCACGGGCTAGCGTCGACACACGCACCATCGCCATCACTCCAGGCAAGGAACACCTCATGCCCACGGAAGCCACTCCGCTGTCCGCGGCCGCCGGTGCACGCCGGACGCCGGAGATCCTGACCGGCTCGGGAGCCGTCCTCCGGACGCTCGAGCACCTCGGGATCACCGACGTCTTCGGCCTGCCGGGCGGTGCGATCATCCCGTTCTACGACGAGCTCATGGCGTCGCAGACGATCCGCCACGTCCTCGTCCGGCACGAGCAGGGCGCCGGCCACGCCGCCGAGGGCTACGCCTCGGCGTCCGGCAAGGTCGGCGTCGCCATCGCGACCTCGGGCCCCGGCGCGACGAACCTCGTCACCGCGATCGCCGACGCCTACATGGACTCGGTGCCGTTCATAGCCATCACCGGCCAGGTCTTCTCGACCCTGATGGGGACGGACGCCTTCCAAGAAGCCGACATCGTCGGCATCACCATGCCGATCACGAAGCACTCGTTCCTCGTGACCGACCCGGCCGACGTGCCGGCGACCCTCGCCGCGGCGCACCTCATCGCGACGACCGGACGCCCCGGCCCCGTGCTGGTCGACATCACGAAGGACGCCCAGCAGAAGTCGGCGCCGTACGTCTGGCCGCCGAAGATCGACCTGCCCGGCTACCGTCCGGTCACCAAGGCGCACGGCAAGCAGATCACCGCAGCTGCGCAGCTCCTCGCCGAGTCCGAGCGTCCGGTGCTCTACGTCGGCGGCGGCGTGATCCGCTCCCGGGCGACCGCCGAGCTGCTCCGCTTCGCCGAGGCCACCGGTGCGCCGGTCGTCACGACGCTGATGGCACGGGGCGCTTTCCCCGACTCGCACCCGCAGCACCTCGGCATGCCCGGCATGCACGGCACCGTCCCGGCGGTGCTCGGCCTGCAGGACAGCGACCTCATCATCGCGCTCGGTGCCCGCTTCGACGACCGCGTGACCGGCAAGGCCGACGAGTTCGCGCCGAACGCCAAGGTCGTGCACGTCGACATCGACCCGGCCGAGATCTCGAAGATCCGCTTCGCCGACGTCCCGATCGTGGGCGACGCGAAAGAGGTCCTGGTCGACCTGCTCGACGCGTGGGGCGGCATCCCGACCGACCAGCGTGCGAGCACCGCCGAGTGGTGGGCGAAGCTCGAGCAGCTCAAGGTCGACTTCCCGCTCGGCTACGCGGAGCCGACGGACGGACTGCTCGCGCCGCAGGCCATCATCAAGCGCATCGGCGAGCTGAGCGGCCCCGAGGCGATCTACGCCTCCGGCGTCGGGCAGCACCAGATGTGGTCGGCGCAGTTCATCAAGTACGAGCGTCCGAACGCGTG
This sequence comes from Curtobacterium sp. YR515, assembly GCF_900113095.1. Taxonomy (NCBI): domain Bacteria; kingdom Bacillati; phylum Actinomycetota; class Actinomycetes; order Micrococcales; family Microbacteriaceae; genus Curtobacterium; species Curtobacterium sp. YR515. Next base: position 679,543 of record NZ_FOOD01000003.1, read on the forward strand.
GCTGAACTCCGGCGGTGCGGGCACGATGGGCTACTCCGTCCCCGCCGCGATGGGCGCGAAGGTCGCCGAGCCGGACCGCGTGGTCTGGGCGATCGACGGCGACGGCTGCTTCCAGATGACCAACCAGGAGCTCGCGACCTGCGTCATCAACGACATCCCGATCAAGGTCGCGATCATCAACAACTCGTCGCTCGGCATGGTGCGGCAGTGGCAGACGCTGTTCTACGACGGCCGCCACTCGTTCACCGACCTCGAGACCGGCCACGACTCGCGCCGCGTGCCCGACTTCGTGAAGCTGGCGGACGCGTACGGCGCCCTCGGCATCCGCGTCGAGAAGGCGGACGAGGTCGACGCCGCCATCCAGCTCGCCCTCGAGACGAACGACCGCCCCGTGGTGATCGACTTCGTCGTGAGCCGCGACTCGATGGTCTGGCCGATGGTCCCGCAGGGAGTCAGCAACTCGTCCATCGAGTACGCCCAGGCCCTCGCCCCCACCTGGGACGACGAGGACGCCGACATGACGGGGGAAACCGCATGAGCCACGTCCTCTCCCTCCTCGTCGAGGACAAGCCGGGTCTGCTGACCCGCGTCGCCGGGCTGTTCGCGCGCCGCGGGTTCAACATCGAGTCCCTCGCGGTCGGCAACACCGAGGTCGACGGCCTCAGCCGGATCACGGTCGTCGTCGACGTCGAGGACCTCCCGCTCGAGCAGGTGACGAAGCAGCTCAACAAGCTGGTCAACGTCATCAAGATCGTCGAGCTGGACTTCTCCCAGTCCGTCCAGCGCGAGCACATGCTCGTGAAGGTGCGGGTGGACAACCAGACGCGCTCGGCCGTGCTCGAGGCAGTGAACCTGTTCCGTGCGCAGGTCGTCGACGTCGCGAACGACTCGCTCATCGTCGAGGTGACCGGCGACCCCGGCAAGATCCAGGCGATCCTCCGCGTGCTCGAGCCCTACGGCATCAAGGAGCTCGCCCGTGCGGGCCTCCTCGGCATGGGCCGTGGGCCCAAGAGCATCACCGACCGGGTGCGCTGACCGCGACCCGTGACGGACCGGAGGCGCGGGTCGCCACCCGCACCGCGCCTCCAGTCCGTCTCCTCCCGACTCACCGCAACCAACGCTTCCCGAACCGACCACAGGAGAACCACCACCGTGACTGACATCGTGTACGACGCCGACGCCGACCTGACGCTCATCCAGGGCAAGAAGGTCGCCGTCATCGGGTACGGCTCGCAGGGCCACGCCCACGCCCTCAACCTCCGCGACAGCGGCGTCGAGGTCAAGATCGGCCTGCAGGAGGGCTCGAAGAGCCGCCAGAAGGCGGAAGAAGCCGGCTTCGAGGTCCTCACCCCGGCCGACGCCACGGCCTGGGCGGACGTCGTCGTCATCCTCGCGCCGGACCAGGTCCAGCGCATCGTCTACAAGGACGACATCGAGCCCAACCTCAAGCCGGGCGCCACGCTCGTCTTCGGCCACGGCTTCAACATCCGCTTCGGCTACATCCAGGCGCCGGAGGGCGTCGACGTGTCGCTCGTCGCCCCCAAGGGCCCGGGGCACACCGTGCGCCGCGAGTACGAGGCCGGCCGCGGCGTCCCCGTGATCGTCGCCGTCGAGGTCGACGCGTCCGGCTCCGCCTGGGACCTCGCGTGGTCGTACTCGAAGGCCATCGGCGGCCTCCGCTCCGGCGGCATCAAGACGACCTTCACCGAGGAGACCGAGACCGACCTGTTCGGCGAGCAGGCCGTCCTGTGCGGTGGCACCTCGCAGCTCATCCAGTACGGCTTCGAGACCCTGGTCGAGGCCGGCTACCAGCCGCAGATCGCCTACTTCGAGGTCCTGCACGAGCTCAAGCTCATCGTCGACCTCATCTGGGAGGGCGGCCTCACGAAGCAGCGCTGGTCGATCTCCGACACGGCCGAGTTCGGTGACTACGTCTCCGGCCCGCGCGTGATCTCGCCCGAGGTCAAGGAGAACATGAAGGCCGTCCTCGCGGACATCCAGAACGGTGCCTTCGCGAAGCGCTTCATCGACGACCAGGACGCCGGCGCGCCGGAGTTCAAGGCACTCCGCGCGAAGGGCGAGGGCCACCCGATCGAGGCGACCGGTCGCGAGCTGCGCGCCCTCTTCGCGTGGAAGTCGAACGACGCCGACTACGTGGACGGTTCCGCCGCGCGGTAGTCTTCGCAACACCACTCGACGACGAGGCGGCGGTGCACCCGCACCGCCGCCTCGCGATGTGACCCGAACGTTATGCAGCACTTCACCACCAGCCCCGACGCCGCCCACCGGCGTCCCCTCGGCGTTCCCGGGGACGTTTCGCGACGACCGTCGTCCGGCCCGGACATGGGCGGTCCTCAGGTCGTCGTCCAGCATGGGAGGATCGTCGGATGGCGGTGACGAAGCGAGCGGTCCACATCGGCGCCGGCAAGATCGGACGCGGGTTCGTGGGGCAGTTCCTGGTCGCGAGCGGCTACGAGCTCACCTTCGTGGACGTCGACGACCGCGTCGTCTCGGCACTGAACGAAGCCGGCCGGTTCGTCGTGCACGAGGTCGGCGAGATGCCGGTCGAGCACCTCGTCTACGGGTTCACGGCCCTCAGCAGCAAGACCGACCGCGAGCAGGTCGTCCGGGCCATCGCCGAGGCCGACGTCGTCACGACCGCGGTCGGCGCCCGCACCCTCCCGCTCGTCGCCCCCGTCATCGCGGAGGGGCTGGCGGCCCGGCCGCTCGACCGTGGCGACGTCACGATCGTGGCGTGCGAGAACGCCTTCAACGCGACGGACTCCCTGCACGCCAGCATCCGTCGAGCCCCCATCCTCGAGGACCGCGACATCGCCGCCGTCTTCGCGAACTGCGCCATCGACCGCATCGTCCCCGACCAGTCCGGGGTGCTCGGCCAGTCCGGCGGCCTCGACGTCGTGCTCGAGCCGTTCTACGAGTGGGTCATCGAGCGCACGCCCTTCGCCGACTCGGACGCCGAGCCGCCCGCGATCGACGGCGTGACCTGGGTCGACGACCTGCAGCCGTTCGTCGAGCGCAAGCTCTACACGGTGAACACCGCGCACGCGACGGCCGCCTACCACGGCTACGTCCGGGGCATCCGCCTCATCCGCGAGGCCCTCGAGGACGAGGCCGTCCGCGCCGAGGTCGACGGCGTCCTCGCCGAGACCACCGCGCTCCTCGTCGCCAAGCACGGCTTCGACCCGGAGGAGCACGCGCGCTACGTCGCCGCGAACCTCTCCCGCATCGCGAACCCGCACCTCCCGGACACGACCGTCCGCGTCGGACGCAACCCGCTCCGGAAGCTCGGCCGCCGCGAGCGCTTCGTCGGCCCGGCCGCGCAGCTCGCCGAACGCGGGCTCCCCGTCGACCACCTGCTCGGCGCCGTGCGCGTCGCGCTCGACTTCGACGACGAGAACGACCCCGAGTCGATCGAGCTGCACGCGCTGCTCCGCTCGGGTGCGACGGCACACGCCCTCACCGAGATCCTCACCGGCCTGATGGAGAGCCACCCGCTGTTCCCCGCGGTGCGCGAGGTCGTCGCCGAGGTCCTCGAGACCCAGCCCGCCGACGTCTGACGAGCGGCCGTACCGGTCGTCCGTGGTCGAGCCGGAGCGGCACGCCTCGTAGAATCGAGGCATGACCACGGCAGCATCCCCGCCCGACGGCTCGGTCGACCACGACGACGACGCCCTCAGCTGGGGCGACGCCGACGACGCGACCCACGTCGACGCGGCGCACAACCCGGTCACCGTCAAGGAACGCTCCGGCCGTGACCCCGAGGCCCCAGAGACCTCCGGCGCGCTCATCGGGTTCGGCGTCTTCGGTGGCCTGTACCTGCTCTACACGGTGGCCTGGCTGCTCACGGCCTCGACCTCGTACGTCTCGGACGTCGACACCGTGCTGACCGTCTTCGTCGAGGTCCTCCGGTTCCTGTCGATCGTCGCGCCCGCGCTGTGGTTCACCGTCGTGCTCTGGGCCGGCCGTGGACAGCGCACGCGGAGCCGTCTGCTGTGGATGCTGCTCGGCGCCCTCGTCCTCTTCCCGTGGCCGTTCCTCATGACACGGAGCTTCGGGTGACCGCCGCGACGCCGACCGTCCGTCGGTCGTCCCGGGCGTTCGTCGGCAAGGTCGTCGTCTGGCTCGTGTTCGCCCTGCTGTTCGCGTACATGACCGTGCAGAGCGTCGGCAACCTCGTGACCGTCTCGCAGTCCGTCCGCGCGTTCAACGCGTTCCTCGGCACGACGTCCGGCGGCGACTCGCTGGCCCGCAGCACCCCGTGGGTGTGGCTCGTGCTGGACATCGCGATCGCGCCGATCGCGTTCGTCGTCGCGCTGTGGGTGAGTCGTCGCGCGCGGCTCGCGGTGACGATCGGCGTCTTCGTCCTCGCGTTCGCCGCCGCCGGCGCGCTGTGGCTCGATCTGCAGCTCTTCGTGCCGCGGCTGCTGGATTTCTGACGGTCCGTCCGACGGCCAGGAGGCGCGGTGCCGGCTGGTACCGCGCCTCCCGTCCGTCGTGTGGTCGCCCACCGGACCGCCCCTGCGGTCGTAACCACGTGCGCACGTCGATACGATGGTGGGATACCGCCCGTCTCGTGTGAGGAAACTGCAGCTGTGCCGAAGCCGGTCGTCCTGATCGCCGAAGAACTCTCGCCCGCCACAGTCGACGCCCTCGGGCCCGACTTCGAGATCCGGAACGTGGACGGTACCGACCGCCCCGCCCTCCTGGCCTCCCTCGCCGATGCGCACGCCATCCTGGTGCGCTCCGCCACCAAGGTCGACGCCGAGGCGATCGCCGCGGCCCCGAACCTCAAGGTCGTCGCCCGTGCCGGTGTCGGCCTCGACAACGTCGACATCAAGGCGGCCACCACCGCCGGGGTGATGGTCGTCAACGCGCCGACCTCGAACATCATCTCCGCCGCCGAGCTCACGGTCGGCCACATCCTGTCGCTCGCGCGCCACATCCCGGCCGCGCACGCGTCGCTCGCCGCCGGCACCTGGAAGCGCTCCGCGTACACCGGTGTCGAGCTGTACGAGAAGACCGTCGGCATCATCGGCCTCGGCCGCATCGGTGCGCTCATCACCCAGCGCCTGCAGGCGTTCGGCGTCCAGGTGATCGCGTACGACCCGTACGTCACCACGGCCCGTGCCCAGCAGCTCGGGGTCGAGCTCGTCTCGCTCGAGGACCTGCTCAAGCGCGCCGACTTCACCACGATCCACATGCCGAAGACGCCGGAGACGGTCGGCATGATCTCGGACGACCAGTTCGCGCTCATGAAGCCGACCGCGTTCGTCGTGAACGTCGCCCGTGGCGGACTGATCGACGAGGACGCGCTGCACCGTGCGCTCACCTCGAACACGATCGCCGGCGCCGGTCTCGACGTCTTCGTGTCCGAGCCCCCGAAGGACTCGCCGCTCGTCGCGCTCCCGAACGTCGTCGTCACGCCGCACCTCGGTGCCTCGACGGACGAAGCGCAGGAGAAGGCGGGCGTCTCGGTCGCCAAGTCCGTGCGGCTCGCCCTCGGCGGCGAACTCGTCCCCGACGCGGTCAACGTCGCCGGTGGCGTCATCGACCCGTACGTGCGCCCCGGCATCCCGCTCGTCGAGAAGCTCGGTCAGGTGTTCACCGGCCTCGCCACGTCGCCCGTCACCAGCATCGACGTCGAGGTGCACGGCGAGCTCGCCGAGTTCGACGTCAGCGTGCTGAAGCTCGCTGCGCTCAAGGGCGTCTTCACCGACGTCGTCAGCGACCAGGTGTCCTACGTGAACGCACCGTTGATCGCCGAGCAGCGCGGGGTCACCGTGCGGCTCATCACCGACTCGGACAGCCCCGAGTACCGGAACGTGCTCACGATCCGCGGGGCCCAGTCCGACGGCCCGGCGATCAGCGTGTCCGGCACGCTCACCGGCCCGAAGCAGGTCGCGAAGCTCGTCGAGATCAACGGTCACGACGTCGAGGTCGCCCTCGCCGAGCACCACGTGGTGATGGAGTACACCGACCGGCCCGGCATCGTCGCGGTCTACGGCAAGGAGTTCGGCGACGCCGGCATCAACATCGCGGCGATGCAGATCTCGCGGGAAGCCGCCGGCGGCCAGGCGCTGAGCGTCCTCACCGTCGACTCGCCGGTCCCGGCCGAGATCCTCGAGCACGTCCGGTCCACGATCGACGCGGCCTCGCTCCGCGAGATCGACATCACGCTGTAGGGGAGTGGCGGACATGACGCAGACGGTGAAGCTCGCGGTGATCCGCGGGGACGGCATCGGACCCGAGGTGGTCGACGAGGCGCTGAAGGTCCTGCACGCCGTGCTGCCGGACGACCTCGTGGTGGAGGAGACCCCGTTCTCCCTCGGTGCCGACCGGTTCCTCGCGACCGGTGACATCCTCACCGAGGACGACATGTCCGCCATCGCCACCCACGACGCGATCCTGCTCGGCGCGGTCGGCGGCGACCCCCGCGACCCCCGGCTCGCCGGCGGGATCATCGAGCGCGGGCTGCTGCTGAAGCTGCGGTTCGCCTTCGACCACTACGTGAACCTGCGCCCGACCGTCGTCTACCCGTCGGTGACGACGCCGCTGACGTCCCCCGGTGACGTCGACTTCGTGGTCGTGCGCGAGGGCACCGAGGGACCGTACGTCGGCAACGGCGGTGCCATCCGCGTCGGGACCCCGCAGGAGATCGCGACCGAGGTCTCGTTGAACACCGCGTACGGCGTCGAGCGCGTCGTCCGGTACGCGTTCGAGCTGGCGGACCGCCGGCCGCGCAGGCACCTCACGCTCGTGCACAAGAGCAACGTCCTGGTGCACGCCGGAGCCCTCTGGCAGCGCACCGTCGCGGCCGTCGGGCAGGAGTACCCGGACGTCACGGTGGACTACCAGCACGTCGACGCCGTCACCATCCACATGGTGCGGGAACCTGCTAGGTTCGACGTCATCGTCACCGACAACCTCTTCGGGGACATCATCACCGACCTGGCCGGCGCGATCAGCGGCGGCATCGGTCTGGCGGCCTCGGGCAACATCAACCCGGACGGCACCTTCCCCAGCATGTTCGAGCCGGTCCACGGCTCCGCGCCGGACATCGCGGGTCAGCAGAAGGCCGATCCCACGGCCGCCATCCTGTCCGTCGCACTGCTGCTCGACCACATCGGTCGCAGCGACCTCGCGGCGGCGGTCACGCGGGCGGTCGAGGCCGACCTCGCCGACCGGGGCACCTCGCAGCGTCGCACGGCCGAGATCGGCGACGCCATCGCCGCCGCGGCCACGGCACGCACCACCACCGCCTGACAGGAGTCTCCCCGTATGAGCACCGACACCGACTTCGGACTCGCGTTCGCCACCACCCCTTCACCCGAGCGCCGTGCCGCCGCCGAGCGCGAGGAGATCCTCGCCGACCCTGGCTTCGGCAAGCACTTCACGGACCACATGGCCACCGTGCAGTGGACGCTGGACGCCGGGTGGCACGATGCCTCGGTCCACCCGTACGGGCCGATCAGCCTCGACCCCAGCGCGAGCGTCCTGCACTACGCGCAGGAGATCTTCGAGGGGCTGAAGGCCTACCGGCACGCCGACGGCTCGGTCTGGACGTTCCGCCCGGACGCCAACGCCAAGCGCTTCCAGCGGTCCGCGCGGCGGCTCGCGCTGCCGGAGCTGCCGGTGGAGACCTTCGTGGACTCCATCCGCGAGCTGGTCCGGACCGACGTCGACTGGGTGCCCTCGGCGGCCGAGACGAGCCTGTACCTGCGGCCGTTCATGATCGCGACCGAGTCGTTCCTGGGGGTGCGTGCGGCACAGGCGGTGGCGTACCACTGCATCGCGAGCCCGGCGGGAGCGTACTTCACCTCCGGACCGAAGCCGGTGTCGATCTGGCTGTCCACGAACTACGCCCGGGCCGGCAAGGGCGGCACGGGTGCGGCGAAGACCGGCGGCAACTACGCCTCGTCCCTCCTGCCCCAGCAAGAGGCGTACGAGCACGGCTGCCAGCAGGTCATGTTCCTCGACTCGGTCGAGGGCAAGTACCTCGAAGAACTCGGCGGCATGAACGTCGTGCTGGTGAAGGCGGACGGCACGCTCGTCACGCCGGACTCCGACTCCATCCTCGAGGGCATCACGCGCGACTCGATCCTGCAGCTGGCGGAGGACCGCGGGCTGCGCGTCGAACGCCGTCGGGTGACCCTCGACGAGTGGCGCGACGGTGTCGAGGACGGCTCCATCACCGAGGCCTTCGCGTGCGGGACCGCCGCCGTCGTGACCCCGATCGCGGAACTCCGCGGCGAGGGCTTCACGATCGGGTCGCCGACCGTCGGGGCCGGCGAGCTGACGATGTCCCTGCGCGACGAACTCACCGACATCCAGTACGGCCGCCGTCCCGACCCGCACGGGTGGATGACGCGCCTGACCGACCCGGCCTGAACGCACACCACACGTCGATAGGCTCCAACGGTGAAGATCGCACGGTTCAGCAGCAAGGGCGAAGACCCCCGGTACGGCATCCTCGACGAGCGCGACCTGGTCGTGCTGGCGGGTGACCCGATGTACCAGGGGTTCGAGACCACGGGGGAGCGGGTGCCCCTGGCGGACGCCAAGCTCCTCGCCCCCGTCATCCCGCGGTCGAAGGTGATCGGCGTGGGGCTCAACTACGCCGAGCACGCGTCCGAGATGGACGAGCGCTCCGGGGACGACCCGGTGGTGTTCCTCAAGCCCAACACGTCGGTGATCGGCCCCGAGGACCCGATCCGTCTCCCCGCCGGGGTCGGACGCGTCGACCACGAGGGCGAGCTCGCCATCGTGATCGGCTCGCTCGCGAAGAACGTCACGCGCGAGGACTTCGCGAGCGTGATCCTCGGCTACACGATCGCCAACGACGTGACCGCCCGTGACCTGCAGGCGCGCGACGGCCAGTGGACACGGTCCAAGGGCTTCGACACCTTCTGCCCGCTCGGGCCGGCGATCGAGACCGAGATCGACCCGTCGGACATCCGCATCGAGACCCGCGTGGACGGCGACCTGCGCCAGGTGGGTTCGACGAGCGAGATGGTGCACGACATCCCGTCCCTCATCGAGTTCGTCTCGTCGATCTGGACGCTCCTGCCCGGCGACGTCATCCTGACCGGCACCCCTGCCGGCGTCGGTGAGATCCGCGACGGCGAGGTCGTCGAGGTGACGATCGAGGGGATCGGCACACTGAAGAACCCGGTCATCGCCAAGCACTGACACGCGTCACCGAACGGTCCGCTCCCACCGTGGGGGCGGGCCGTTCCGCGTCTCCGCGCGGATCAGCCCCTGCGACACGCCCGGGGTGCGGGACGGTTGGCGGGCCCCCCGGGGCGTGTGTAGAGTAATCACTCGTTGCCGCTGAGGCGGAGAACGGAACGGCCGAGACGGTCACCGGAGCGAACGCCCCGGAGATGCAGTCCGGACGGGGTCCCGCTCAGGCAACGAATCCCGATGACGATCCACTCTCGAAGTGGTCTGTTCGGGGTGAGACGAAATGCCTCTCTGACGATGCTCGTGTTCCACGGGTCGAGTGGGGAGTGCGTCTGGTCCTTGAGAACTCAACAGCGTGCACATTGTCAATGCCAATTTATTGACCCCGTGACTCATCAGCTTGCTGGTGGGTTCGGAGACAATTCCTTTTGGATTGAAGATTGTCAGTAGACAGTCAACAGTCAGAATCAACTCGCTGGCATCTTCGGGTGTTGGTTGTAATTTTTTTACGGAGAGTTTGATCCTGGCTCAGGACGAACGCTGGCGGCGTGCTTAACACATGCAAGTCGAACGATGATGCCCAGCTTGCTGGGTGGATTAGTGGCGAACGGGTGAGTAACACGTGAGTAACCTGCCCCTGACTCTGGGATAAGCGTTGGAAACGACG
>NZ_FOOD01000002.1:0-698044 GCF_900113095.1 Curtobacterium sp. YR515
CTGATGAGTCACGGGGTCAATAAATTGGCATTGACAATGTGCACGCTGTTGAGTTCTCAAGGACCAGACGCACTCCCCACTCGACCCCGAAAGAGGTTCCGCCAGAGAGGCTTTCGTTCTTGGTTTGACCACCGATGTGTCGTCGGACCCTGAGGCCCAGTGGCTCATCCCGTAGGAGAGAACCGGTGGAGTAGTCATCCTAGGCGTCGAAGCGATCCAGCGCAAGGCCAGATCTGAACTTCAGTGGAGGATGGTCCCGCTTGAGGGCCGGCGTGCTCTGGGCTTTCGCTCCAGCCGCTCCGCCGCACCTTTGGGGTGACGAGTAAGAACTATACGCAGCGTTCAGCGGGTGCGCCAAGACGGGCCACATCCCGGGCGTGTCGCGTTGTGCAACACGTGCGGCCCGGACGCAGCGATGCCCGGCTCCCACCAGGGGAACCGGGCATCGACGAGCGGCGGCGATCAGGAGAGCGTCACGCCGGCCAGGGTCTTCTTGCCACGACGGAGCACGAGCACTCCCCCGGGCAGGGCGAGGTCGGACAGCGGCGCGGTCGGGTCCTCGGCGCGAGTGTTGTTCACGTACACACCACCCTGGTCGATGGCGCGACGGGCCTCGCCGAGGGACTTCACCAACTCGGTGTCGACGAGCGCTCGGGCCACGTCCGCATCACCGGGCAGCGCCACCGACCCCGGGAGCTCCGCGATCGCCGACCGCAGGGTGGTGGCGTCGAGCGCGCCCAGGTCGCCGTTGCCGAACAACGCCGCGGAGGCATCGATCGCCGCCTGCGTCGCCGCGACCCCGTGCACGACCGCCGTCACCTCGAACGCGAGGGTCCGTTGCGCCTCGCGCCGGAACGGCTCGTCGGCCACGGCCTGCTCGAGCCGCTCGATCTCGGCGCGTGACAGGAACGTGAACTGGCGGAGCCGGGCGATCACGTCGGCGTCCGTCGTGTTGAGCCAGAACTGGTAGAACGCGTACGGCGAGGTCATGTCCGGGTCGAGCCAGATCGCGTTGCCCTCGCTCTTGCCGAACTTCGTGCCGTCGGAGTTCGTGATGAGGGGCGTCCCCAGCGCGTGTACCGTCGCCCCCTCGGCACGACGGATGAGTTCCGTCCCCGAGGTCAGGTTGCCCCACTGGTCCGAGCCGCCCGTCTGCAGGGTGCACCCGTACTGGCGGAAGAGCTCGCGGTAGTCGAGTCCCTGCAGGATCTGGTAGCTGAACTCGGTGTAGCTGATGCCCGAGTCGGAGTTCAGGCGCGCGGCGACGGCGTCCTTCTTGAGCATCGAGTTCACGCGGAAGTACTTGCCGATGTCGCGAAGGAAGTCGATCGCGGACAGCGGTGCCGTCCAGTCGAGGTTGTTCACCAGCCGCACGCCGTTCTCGCCGTCGGGGCTGAGGAACCGCGACACCTGGCCCTGCAACCGCGTGACCCACTCCTGCACGGTCTCGCGGGTGTTGAGCGTCCGTTCGGCTGTCGGCCGCGGATCGCCGATCAACCCGGTGGAACCACCGACCAGTGCGAGCGGCTTGTGCCCGGCGAGCTGGATCCGGCGCATCGTGAGCAGCTGCAGCAGGTTCCCGCAGTGCAGGGACGGCGCCGTCGGGTCGAAACCGCAGTAGTACGTGATCGGCTCGCCGTCGAGGGCCTCCTTGAGTGCCGTCTCGTCGGTGGAGACGTGCACCAGATCACGCCAGCGCAGTTCGTCCCAGACCGAGGCGAAGGTCGGGTCGTTCTGCTGGCGCGTCAGGACATCGTGAGCGGATTCACTGGACACCCAGCCATCGTAGCGGCGCGCGCGGTCCAGGAGGCGCGGCGCGGCTCCGTCAATCGAGGGCACCCTTGTGCCGCCGGTACGCCGACACCGTCGGGTCACCGGTGAGCCAGAAGCGCCAGGGGAAGCGCGCGCCGCCGGCGATGCCGCCGACGCCGGTGCGCGGCCCTCGGGAGATCCGCGGGACCGGACCGGTCGCCGCCGGACCGGGCACGGTCTCGGACAGGAGTTCCTCGACGACGCGGGTCGGTCCGACGGCGACGAGCCGCGCCTCCAGGCCGGGAGCCAGCGTCAGCACGTACGGGCCGGAGCCGTCGAGGAGTCTGCTGCCGTCGTCCTCGCCGAGCACCGCACCGAGCGCGCCGCCGAGGTTGCCGGGACCGCGCGCGAGCGCGACGTCCGTGACGGAGCCGCCGCGGCGGGAACGGGCGGTCTCGAGGCCCTCCACGACCTGCCCGCCCCGCAACAGCGATCCCGACGACGTGCCCGCCGGCGCACTGACGACGTTGACGCACGTGTGGATGCCGTAGGAGCGGTAGGCGTAGAGCGTCCCGGGCGGTCCGAACAGGTGACGGTTGCGCGGCGTCGGACCGCGGTGGCCGTGCGAGCCGGGGTCGGTGGGGCCGAAGTATGCCTCGACCTCGGTGATGCGCAGGGTCACGCCCTTGCCCGCGATCGTCGCACCGAGCAACGCCGGCGCCGAGACCGGCGCCGGTTCGGACAGCAGCGCGAGCGTGGGATCGGTCATCGGGTGGAGGGCACGCCCTCCGCCAGGTCGTGGACGCGACGGGTGAGCGACGCGAGCTGTTCGGCGACGCGGTCCGGCGCGGTGCCGCCGATGCCGGCGCGCGACGCGACGGAGCCCTCGATGGTGAGGACGCCGCGGACCTCGGGCGTGAGGTGTTCGGACACCGTCCGGTACTCGTCGTCGGTGGGGTCGTCGAGTTCGATCCCGCGCTCCTCGCAGTACCGGACCAGCGCGCCGGAGACCTCGTGCGCGTCACGGAACGGCACCCCCTGGCGGACGAGCCACTCGGCGACGTCCGTCGCGAGCGAGAATCCCTGCGGCGCGAGCTCGGCCATGCGGTCGGTGTCGAACGAGAGGGTCGCGACCATGCCGGTGACGGCGGGGAGCAGGACCTCGAGGGTGGCGACCGAGTCGAAGACGGGCTCCTTGTCCTCCTGCAGGTCGCGGTTGTACGCCAGCGGCAGGCCCTTGAGGGTTGCGAGCAGGCCGGTCAAGTTGCCGATGAGCCGTCCGGACTTGCCCCGGGCGAGCTCGGCGATGTCCGGGTTCTTCTTCTGGGGCATGATGCTCGACCCCGTGGAGAACGCGTCGTGCAGCCGGACGAAGCCGAACTCCTTCGTGTTCCAGAGGATGATCTCCTCCGCCAGGCGGGAGACGTCGATGCCGATCTGCGCGAGGACGAACGCGAACTCGGCGACCACGTCACGAGCCGCCGTGGCGTCGATCGAGTTGTCCGCGGGGCGGGCGAACCCGAGCTCGTGGGCGATCGCCGAGGGGTCGAGGCCGAGCGAGCTCCCCGCGAGGGCGCCGGCGCCGTACGGGCTCACGCTCGCGCGGTCCGCCCAGTCGCGGAGCCGCTCGAGGTCACGGACCAGGGGCCACGCGTGCGCGAGCAGGTGGTGTGCGAGGAGGACCGGCTGCGCGTGCTGCAGGTGCGTGCGACCCGGCATGATCGCGCCGGGGTGCTCGTTGGCCTGCTGGGAGATCGCGTCGACGAGGTCGATGACGAGGTGCCCGATCCGGCGACCGTGGTCGAGCATGTGCATCCGACCGAGCGTCGCGATCTGGTCGTTGCGGCTCCGGCCGGCGCGCAGCTTCCCGCCGAGCTCGGGACCGAGGTCGGCGATGAGGAGTCGTTCGAGGGCGCCGTGCACGTCCTCGTCGCTGTCGGCTGGCTGCAGCGTGCCGTCGGCGTGCGCGGACTCGAGGCGGTCGAGGCCGGCGAGCATCCGCTCGAGCTCGTCGGCCGTCAGGTACCCGGCGGTGTTGAGGGCGCGGGCGTGGGCGCGGGAGCCGGCGATGTCGTAGGGGGCGAGCTGCCAGTCGAAGTGGGTCGATCGGGAGAGGGCGGCGAGTTCGGCGCTCGGGCCGTCCGCGAAGCGGCCACCCCAGAGGGCGCCGGTGTTGGTGGCGTCGGTCTTGGCGGCGGGCTGGTTCGCGTCGGTCATGGTTCTCTCGTCGTCCGGTCGTGGGTTTTGGGGGCGGGGTGCCTGGGCGCTCAGTTGGCCAGGTCGCGGCGGGCGGAGATCTTGCTCGGCAACGACCAGATGTCGATGAACCCCTTCGCGTGCGACTGGTCGAAGGCGTCGCCCGTGTCGTAGGTCGCCAGGTCGAAGTCGTAGAGGCTCTGGCTGGAGCGGCGTCCGGTCACGACGGCTCGGCCCGCGTGGAGCCGGAGTCGGACGTCGCCGGAGACGTGCTGCTGGGTGTGGGCGATGAAGGCATCGAGGCTCCGCTTCAGGCCGCTGAACCACAGCCCGTCGTAGACCAGGTCGGCCCAGTCCGACTCGACCTGCCGCTTGTACCGGTTGACGTCGCGTTCGAGGGTCAGGTTCTCGAGCTCCTCGTGCGCGGCGATCAGGGCGACGGCGGCCGGCGCCTCGTACACCTCGCGCGACTTGATGCCGACGAGCCGGTCCTCGACCACGTCGATCCGACCGACACCGTGCTTGCCGGCGAGTGCGTTGAGCTCCTGGACGACGCGCAGCACGCTGAACCGCTGTCCGTCGATGGCGACCGGCACGCCCTGCTCGAAGGTGATCGTCACCTCGTCCGGACCGCGCGGGACGGTCGGGTCCTGCGTGTAGGCGTAGAGCTCCTCCGCCGGGGCGTTCCACGGGTCCTCGAGGTGACCGGTCTCGACCGCTCGACCCCACACGTTCTGGTCGATCGACCAGGGCGAGCGCTCCGACTGTTCGATCGGCAGCCCGTGCTGCTGGGCGTAGGCGATCGCTCGGTCGCGGGTGAGCGCGAGGTCCCGCACCGGTGCGACGCTCGTCAGGTCCGGGGCGAGGGCCGCGACCGCCGCCTCGAAGCGGACCTGGTCGTTGCCCTTGCCCGTGCACCCGTGCGCCACGCTGTCGGCACCGAGCTGCTTCGCCGTGAGCGCCAGGTGCTTCGCGATGAGGGGACGGCTCAGCGCGGAGACGAGCGGGTAGCGCTTCTGGTACAGGGCGTTGGCCTGCAGCGCGGGGACGAGGTAGTCGTCGGCGAACTCGTCCTTCGCGTCGATGACGATCGACTCGACGGCGCCGCAGTCGAGCGCGCGCTGCCGGATCGCCGCCATGTCCTCGCCGCCCTGGCCGACGTCGACCGCGAGGGCGACGACGTCCTTGCCGGTGGCGTCACGCAGCCAGCCGATGCCGACGGACGTGTCGAGTCCGCCGGAGTACGCGAGGACGACGCGGTCTGCCACGGTGGTCTCCCTGGGTCAGGCGGTCGCGGGGGCGCCGGTCGTCGCGTGGGCGCCGGTCGCGGCGGGAGCGCCGGTCGCGGTGGGAGCGCCGGTCGCGGCGGGAGCGCCGGTCGCGTTCGCAGCGAGGAGCCAGGCGAGCAGCGCCTTCTGGGCGTGGAGACGGTTCTCCGCCTCGTCCCAGATGATGCTCCGCGGACCGTCGATGACCTCGGCCGTGACCTCGAACCCACGGTCGGCGGGCAGGCAGTGCATGAACACGGCGTCGTCGGCGGCGTGCGCCATCATCGCGTCGTCCACGCGGTACCCGTTGAAGGTGTCGAGCCGCGCCTGCTTCTCGCCCTCCTTGCCCATCGACACCCAGGTGTCGGTCACGACGACGTCCGCTCCGGCGACGGCGGCGACCGGGTCGGTCACGACGAGCACGGAACCGCCGGTCACGGCAGCGCGACGCTCGGCGTCGGTGACGACCTCGGCTGCCGGGGAGAACTCGGCCGGTGCCGCGACGCGGACGTGCATGCCCGCGGTGGCCCCGGCGAGCAGGTAGGACTGCGCCATGTTGCTCGCGCCGTCGCCGATGAAGGCCACGGTCTGCCCCGCCAGGGTCCCGCGGTGCTCGCGGATGGTGAGCAGGTCAGCGAGCAGCTGGCACGGGTGGAAGTCGTCCGACAGGGCGTTGACGACTGGGACACTGGTGTTCGCCGCCATCTCCTCGAGCCCGGCCTGGCCGTAGGTGCGCCACACGATCGCCGACACCATGCGCTCGAGGACGCGTGCGGTGTCGGACGGCGTCTCCTTGCCGCCCAGCTGGCTGTTCGCCGTCGAGATGATGAGCGGGCTGCCGCCGAGGTCGGAGATGCCGACGTGGAAGGACACGCGGGTGCGGGTGGACGACTTGTCGAAGATCACGGCGACGCTCTGCGGTCCGGCGAGGGGCTTGGCACCCCACCGGTCGGCCTTCATCTGCTCGGCGAGGTCGAGGATCGCGGACTGCTCCGCCTGGCTGAGGTCGTCGTCGCGGAGGAAGTGACGGGTCATGCGGAGGTCTCCTGGGTGGTGGTGCCCTGCTCGGCGGCGACTGCGGCCAGGCTCTCGCTGAGGATCGACACGAACTCGTCGATCTCGGCGTCGGACACGACGAGCGGCGGCGCGATGCGCAGGCTCGACTCGTTCGGGGCGTTGATGATCAGGCCGCGCTCGAGCGCGGCGGCGTTGACGGCGGCGGCGACCGGGCCGGTCAGACCGACCCCGATGAGGAGGCCGGTGCCACGGACCTCTTCGACGAGGGGCGAGCCGATGCTCGCGATGCCCGCACGGATCCGCTCCCCCTTCGTCACCGCACCGGACACGAGGTCCGCGCGCTCGATCTCGGCGAGGACGGCGTTCGCCACCCGGGTGCCGAGCGGGTTGCCACCGAACGTCGAGCCGTGCTGGCCGGCCGAGAACAGTTCGGACGCCCAGCCGAAGGTGACGAGGGCGCCGATCGGGAACCCGCCCGCGATGCCCTTCGCGATCGTGATGGCGTCCGGCTCGAAGCCGTGGCCCTGGTAGGTGAACCAGTTGCCGGTCCGACCGACGCCCGTCTGGATCTCGTCGAGGATCAGCAGCGCGCCGTGTTCCGCGGTCAGGCGGCGAGCGGCGAGCAGGAACCCCTCGGGCAGGTCGACCACGCCGGCCTCGCCCTTGATCGGTTCGACGATGAGCGCGGCCACGGTGTCGTCGATCGACTCCTCGAGCGCGGCGACCGTGGAGTCGATGTGCTCGACCCCGGGGACCATCGGCAGGAAGTCCTCTTGCAGGGCGGGCTTGCCGGTGAGCGTCAGCGCGCCCATCGTGCGGCCGTGGAAGCCCTGCTTCAGCGCGAGGATGCGGGTCTTCTGCCCGTCGGTGCCCTTGTTCAGCCGTGCGAGCTTGAACGCGGCCTCGTTGGCCTCGGCACCGGAGTTGCCGAAGTACACGCGGCCGGCCTCACCCGCGCCCGTGATGCGCTTGAGGCGCTCGGCGAGCTCGAGCTGCGGCGGGGTCGCGAAGTAGTTCGAGACGTGCACGAGCTTGGCGGCCTGGTCACTGATCGCCTCGACCAGCGCGGGGTGCGCGTGGCCGAGCGAGTTGACGGCGATGCCGGCGAGGAAGTCGAGGTACTCGTTGCCGTCGACGTCCCAGACGCGGCAGCCCTCGCCGCGCTCGAGCATGATCTTCGGCGGGGTCAGGGATCGCATGAGCGACGCCCCGAACCGGTCGTTCCAGGTCTCGGTCTGCGTCTCGGTGCTCACTGCGGCTGTCCCTTCTCGGTCGTGCTGGCCACGTGTTGGCCGGTGGTGCTGCTCGTCGACGGTGCTGCGACGCGTCGGCCGATCTCGGCGTGGGTCATCTGGTTCTCGGTGCGTCGGCTCGGGTCCGGGATCACCTCGGTGCCGGCGCCGCGCAGGGTGAACACCTCGAGCAGGATCGAGTGCGGGATCCGCCCGTCGATGATCGTCGCGCCGCCGACCCCGCCGACCACGGCGTCGAGGCACGCGGTCATCTTCGGGATCATGCCCGACTCGAGCGACGGCAGGAGGGCGCGGAGTTCCTCGACCGCGATGAGGTCGACGATCGAGTCGCGGTCCGGCCAGTTGCGGTACAGGCCGGGGACATCGGTGAGCATCATGAGCTTCGACGCCTTGAGGGCGATCGCGAGTGCGCCCGCCGCGGCGTCGGCGTTCACGTTGAGCGCCTGGTCCGGGTGGGCGTCGTCGATGGCGATGCTCGACACCACGGGGATGCGGCCGGCCTCGATCGCGGCGAGCACACCGGAGGGATCGACGTGCGTGATGTCGCCGACGTGCCCGAGGTCGAAGGGCTCGCCGTCGACGACGACGCCCTTCTTCTCGCCGGTGAACAGCGAGCCGCCGTCACCGAAGACGCCGACCGCCAGGCCCTCGCCGTGCTCGTTCATCAGGTCGACGATCTCGCGGTTGACCTCGCCGGCGAGCACGTCGCGGACGACCGTGATCGCCTCGGTCGTGGTGACGCGGTAGCCGCCGCGGAACTCGGACGCGATGCCCTGTTCCTTCAGCGCCGCCGAGATCTGCGGGCCGCCGCCGTGCACGACCACCGGGTGGAGGCCGGCGTACCGGAGGTAGACCATGTCCTCGGCGAACGCGCGCTTGAGGTCCTCGTTCACCATGGCGTTGCCGCCGAACTTGACGACGACGATCTTGCCCGAGAACCGCTTCAGCCACGGCAGGGACTCGATGAGGGTCGCGGCCTTGACGGTCGCGAGCTCGTGCTCTTCTTCCTTCGAGAGGATGCTGTCGTCGGCCATCAGCTGGAGTACGCGCTGTTCTCGTGGACGTAGTCGTGCGTGAGGTCGTTCGTCAGGATCGTCGCCGAGAACGGTCCGACGCCGAGGTCGATGAGGACGTCGGTGTCGCGCGGCGTCAGGTCGACGCGGTCGCTCGGCTCGTCCGGGGCGCCGGCGTGGCAGACACGGACCCCGTTCATCGAGACGTCGACGGCGTACGGGTCGAACTCGGCGTCGGTGGTGCCGATCGCCGCGAGCACCCGACCCCAGTTCGGGTCGTTGCCGTACACCGCGGCCTTGAACAGGTTGTTCCGGGCGACGCTCCGGCCGACCGTGACGGCGTCGTCCTCGGTCGCGGCGTTCACGACGTGGATCGCGATGTCGTGGCTCGCGCCCTCGGCGTCCTGCTGCAGCTGCCGTGCGAGGTCGGCGCAGACCGCGGTCAGGGCTTCTTGGAAGTCACCGACCTCGGGCGTGACGCCGCTCGCGCCGGAGGACAGCAGCACCACGGTGTCGTTCGTCGACATGCAGCCGTCCGAGTCGACCCGGTCGAAGGTGACGCGGGTGGCGGCCCGGAGCGCCTGGTCGAGCTCGTCCGAGCCGACGACGGCGTCCGTGGTGATCACGACGAGCATCGTCGCGAGCCCGGGTGCGAGCATGCCCGCGCCCTTGGCCATGCCGCCGACGGTCCAGCCGTCCTCGGTCACGACCGACTGCTTCGGCTTCGTGTCGGTGGTCATGATGGCGGTCGCGGCGTCCGGACCACCGTCAGCCGACAGTGCCGCACTCGCGAGGTCGACGCCCCTGAGGACGTTGTCGCGGAACGTCTGGTCGCCGACCCCGATGAGGCCGGTCGAGCAGACGACGACGTCGCCGGCGCCGATGCCGAGCGCCTCGCCCACGGCTTCGGCGGTCATGTGGGTGGTCTGGAAGCCGAACGGACCGGTGAAGCAGTTCGCGCCGCCGGAGTTCAGGACGACCGCTCGGGCGGTGCCGTCACCGACCGCCTGGCGCGACCAGATCACGGGGTGCGCCTGGGCACGGTTGCTGGTGAAGACCGCGGCCACTGCGGCGTCCGGCCCGTCGTTGACGACGAGGGCCACGTCGGGCTTGCCGCTCGACTTGAGACCGGCGGTCACGCCGGCCGCGCGGAAGCCCGCTGCCGCGGTGACGCCCTGGAGGCCCGGATCGGTGTGGGTGGGCTGGCTTGCGTCGGTCACGGTGCGACTCCGTCCACGCTGAGGCCGAGGGTCTCCGGGAAGCCCAGGGCGATGTTCGTCGACTGGACCGCGGCACCGGCGGTGCCCTTGGCCAGGTTGTCGAGGGCGCTCACCGCGACGACGCGACCGGCGGCCTCGTCGACCGCGAGCCCGATCAGTGCGGTGTTCGCGCCGATGGTGTCGGCGACCCGGGGGAACTCGCCCTCGGGCAGGAGGTGCACGAAGGGCTCGTCGGCGTAGGCCTGCTCCCAGGCGAGCCGGACGTCACGGGCGCTCACACCGGGCGCGAGCTTCGCGGTCGTCGTCGCCAGGATGCCGCGGGACATCGGGACGAGGACCGGCGTGAACGAGATCGTCACGTCGGACGCGCCGGCGACCACGAGGTTCTGCTGGATCTCCGGGACGTGGCGGTGCTTCCCGCCGACCGCGTACGCGCTCGCGGAGCCCATGATCTCGGACGCCAGGTAGGTGTTCGCGAGCTTCTTGCCGGCACCGCTCGGGCCGACGCTCAGCACGGCAACGAGGTCGTCCGACTCGATCAGCCCGGCCTGGATGCCCGGCTGGATGCCGAGCGTGACCGCGGTCACGTTGCACCCGGGGACGGCGATCCGCTTCGTCCCCACGAGCGCCGCCCGCTGCCGGCTCTGCGTCTGGATGTCGTCCACGTCACGCCACTCGTCCGCCGACCCGGGCGTCGGCGCCGCGTGCAGCAGCTCCGGCAGCCCGTAGGTCCATGCGCCGTGGTAGTCGCCGCCGTAGAACGCTTCCCACGCCGCCGGGTCGGTCAGCCGGTGGTCCGCGCCGCAGTCCACGACGAGGGCGTCGTCGCCGAGCTCCGCGGTGATCGCCCCGGACTGGCCGTGCGGCAGCGCGAGGAACACGACGTCGTGTCCGCGCAGGTTGTCCGCCGTCGTCGGCTCGAGGGTCAGGTGCGACAGCGAGCGGAGGTGCGGCTGCGTCGCGATGAGCGGCTGTCCGGCGTTCGAGAACGCCGTCACCGTCCTGACGTCGAACTCGGGATGGGCGGAGAGCACGCGCAGGAGCTCACCGCCCGCGTAGCCGGAGGCTCCCGCCACGGCGACGGATACGGACATGGGATTCCACCTTTGGTCGGACTGGTCGTCGAGAGAGTCGGAGGCGGCGGCCCCGGGCGGTGCTGGTCCCGATGGGATCAGTCGCGCAGGGTCGCCCCGAATCGCTCGCCGGCACGTCGGACGGCGCCGTCACGGGCCTCAGTGGCCTCGGCAGCGGTCAGCGTGCGGTCCGTGGCACGGAAGCGCAGCGCGAACGTCAGGGACTTCTGTCCCTCGTCCACGCCGGAGCCCCGGTAGTCATCCACGAGGCGAGCATACTCCAACAGCTCTCCGGCACCAGAGCGCACCGCATCCAGTACGTCACCCGCCGGTACGTCGGCACCCACCACGAGGGACAGGTCCTGCGTCGCCGCCGGGTAGGACACGATCGGTGCCACCGACACCAGCTCGGGTGCCGCCCGGACCATGGCGTCGAGGTCGAGTTCGACGACCGCGACGACGCGCGGCAGGACCGCTGCCTCGGTCAGCTCGGGCAGGAGTTCACCCGCGACGCCGACGACGGTTCCGTCCACGAGGAGCGATGCCGCACGGCCCGGGTGCAGGGACGGGTGCGTCGTCTGCGCCACCGTGAGCTCGACCCCGACCGCCCACGCGACGGCGCGCGCGACGTCGAGTGCGTCCGCGATGCCGTACGGCTCCGGCTGCACGCCGGGCTGCTTCACGACCCGATTGCCGGTGAGCAGCGCGGACACGTGGAACGGCTGCGGCGGCAGGGACGCGTCGAGCGCGGTGAGGGTGTCGCGGTCCGGGAGCACGGCACCGGCCGGGACCGTGTCGGTGCCGAGCGTCTCGCCCGCGACCGGCAGGAACACCCGCGAGGTCTCGTAGAGCGCGACGTCGACGAGGCCGCGCGACACGTTGCGGCGGGCGGCGTCGACGAGTGCCGGCACCCCACTGCGACGGAGGAGGCTCTGCTCGCTGTCGAGGGCGTTCGCGAGGACCACGCTCGGCCCGCCGGCACCGTCGATACCCGGGTAGGCGTCCTGCGTGGCCTGCGACACGAAGGGTGCGGTGACGACCTCGACCAGGCCGTCGGCGGCGAGTGCAGCGGCGACGCGACGACGTGCCTGCTGGTGACCGGTCAGCCCACGGCCGGGCGGCGCGACGGGGAGGACGCTCGGGATGCGGTCGTAGCCGACGATGCGCGCGACCTCTTCGACGAGGGTGGTGTCGTCGGTGAGGTCGGGGCGCCAGGTCGGCGGCACGACGGCGAGCGTGTCCCCGTCGACGTCGACCGACGCACCGATCGCGCGCAGGGTGTCGATGACCTCGGCGTCGGTGTAGTCGACGCCGACGAGCTCGGCCGGACGGGCGATGCGCATCGTGACCGTCGGACGGGGCTCGGTGTCGACGAGCGTCGAGCCGAGGGTGTCCGCGGTGCCGCCCGCGAGCTCGACGAGGAGCTCGACCGCACGGTTCGCAGCGGCCTCGGCCACGAGCGGGTCGACGCCGCGCTCGAAGCGTCGGGACGCCTCGCTCGGGAGCTTGTGCCGACGCGCGGTCCGGGCGATGGAGGTCTGGTCGAAGCCGGCCGCCTCGATCAGGACGTCGGTCGTCGCGTCGGAGATCTCGGTCCGGGCGCCGCCCATCACGCCGGCGAGGCCGACGGGACCGGAGTCGTCGGTGATGACGAGGTCTTCCGGGTCGAGCGTCCGCTCGACGTGGTCGAGGGTCGTCAGGGTCTCGCCGGCAGCAGCACGACGGACACCGAGCCCGCCCTGCAGCGTCCGGAGGTCGTACCCGTGCAGCGGCTGACCGAGCTCGAACATGACGTAGTTCGTGATGTCGACGGGCAGCGAGATCGACCGGACACCGGCGAGGGCGAGGCGCGAGACCATCCACGCCGGGGTCTTCGCGGTCGGGTCGATGCCACGGACGACACGGGTGACGAACGTGTGCGCGCCGACCCGGCCGCGCACCGGGGCCCGGTCGTCGATCACGACCGGGAAGCCCTCGGCGCTGCGGGGGGCGACCCGCTCGACCGGGTCGTGGAAGGTCGCGCCGGTGGCGTGGGCGTACTCGCGAGCGACGCCGCGCATGCTCAGCACGTACCCGCGGTCCGGGGTCACGTTGATCTCCACCGCGGCGTCGTCGAGACCGAGGAGCGCGATGGCGTCCGCGCCGACCTCGGGCTCCATGCCGAGGTCCGCGAAGCGGAGGATGCCGTCGTGCTCGTCGCCGAGACCGAGCTCGCGTGCCGAGGCGATCATGCCGTCGGACACGTGCCCGTAGGTCTTGCGTGCCGCGATCGGGAACGGCCCGGGCAGGACGGCGCCGGGGAGCGTGACGACTACGAGGTCGCCGACGTCGAAGTTGTGCGCGCCGCAGACGATGCCGCGGGGCTCGGGCTCGCCGACGTCCACCTGGCACCAGTTGATCGTCTTGCCGTTCTTCTGCGGCTCGGGCTCGCGCTCGAGCACGCGGCCGACGACGATCGGGCCCGTGAGGTCGTAGGTGTGGACGTCCTCTTCCTCGAAGCCCACCGACACGAGCGCCGCGTGGACGTGCTCGAGGGTGACGTCGTCGGGGAGGTCGACGGACTCGCCGAGCCAACGGAGTGGGACGCGCATCAGACCACCGTTCCGAACTGCTGCGAGAAGCGGATGTCGCCCTCGAGGAAGTCACGCATGTCGTTCAGGCCGTTGCGGAACTGCAGCGTCCGCTCGATGCCCATGCCGAACGCGAAGCCCTGGTACTCGGCCGGGTCGATGCCGGCGGCGCGCAGGACGTTCGGGTTGACCATGCCGCAGCCGCCCCACTCGACCCACCGAGCGCCGCCCTTGGCGTTCGGCTGCCAGACGTCCATCTCGGCGCTGGGTTCGGTGAACGGGAAGTAGTTCGGGCGGAGACGGATCTGCGCCTCGGCCCCGAACATCTGGCGCGCGAAGTGCTCGAGCGTGCCGCGCAGGTGCGCCATCGTCAGGCCCTTGTCGATCGCGATGCCCTCGACCTGAGTGAAGACCGGCAGGTGCGTGGCGTCGAGCTCGTCGGCGCGGTACACCCGGCCCGGCGCGATGACGTAGAGCGGCAGGTCGCGCGAGAGCAGCGACCGCACCTGCACCGGGGAGGTGTGCGTGCGCATGACGAGGTGGCGCTCGACCGGCTCGACGAAGATCGTGTCGGCCATCGCCCGGGCCGGGTGGTCCGGGTCGAAGTTCAACGCGTCGAAGTTGAACCACTCGTGCTCGAGCTCGGGGCCTTCCGCGACTTCCCACCCCATGCCGACGAAGATGTCGGCCACGGTCTCGTTGAGGAGCGACAGCGGGTGCCGCGAGCCGGGCGCGCGGCGGACCGGGAGCGCGGTGACGTCGACACGCTCGGCGTCGAGACGTGCACGTTCCTCGGCTTCGGCGAGCACGGACTCCTGCTCGGCGATCGCCGCGTTCACCTGCCCACGGGCCTGTCCGACGAGCTTGCCCGCGGCCGCCTTCTGCTCCTTCGGCACGCTGCGCATCGACGCGTTCATCCGCGCCAGCGCGGACTGTTCGCCGGTGTGCTCGGCCCTGGCCTGCTTCAGCTCGGCGACGGTCGTCGTGGCGCGGACCGCCGCGAGGGCCCGGTCCACGGCGTCGGCGACGGCCGATTCGCTGATCTCGAGAGGTTCTGACACGAGACCCAAGCCTACCGGCCCGTGGGATACCGCCGTCCGGTACCGGACGGTCTGGGGAGGAGTCCCCTGATCAGTCGCCTGTGGAGGGACGAGCCGTGCGCTGCGCGAACGCCGACTCGTACAGGCAGACGGACGCCGCGGTCGCGAGGTTCATCGACTCCGCCTTGCCGTAGATCGGCACCTTCACGGCGCGGTCGACGAGGGCGAGGTCCTCGGTGGTGAGACCACGTGCCTCGTTGCCGAACACCCACGCGGTCGGACCGTCGAGCATGCCGTCGGCGCGGACCTCGGGCAGGTCGTCGCCCGAGACGTCGGCGGCCAGGATCGTGTACCCGAGGCCCCGGGCACGGGACACCGCGTCGGCGAGCGTCACGCCGACCGACACCGGCACGTGGAAGAGCGAGCCCGTGGTCGACCGCACGACCTTCGGGTTGTACGGGTCGACGCTGCGCCCGGTGAGGACCACCGCGTCGGCGCCGGCGGCGTCGGCCGCACGGATGATGGTGCCGGCGTTGCCCGGATCACGCACCTCTTCGAGGATCGCGACGATCCCCGGCAGGCCGCCACGCGCCTCCTGGGCGGCACCGGCGTCGGGGAAGACGTCCTTCACCGACGTCGGGAACTGCTGGCACACCGCGACGACGCCCTGCGGCGTCACGGTGTCCGCCATCGCGTCGAGAACCTGTTCGGTCACGAACCACGTGTCGACCGGCGCGTCGTCGAGACCGTAGCGCGCGGCCGCGGTCGGGGTCACGTAGAGCCCGCGGAGGAGCTCCGGGCGGTACTCGATCGCCTCGCGCACCGCCTGCGGCCCTTCGAGCAGGAACAGGCCCGTGTCAGCGCGCACGTCCTTCTTCGACAGCGCTGCGACGGCTCGGACTCGGCCGGCCTTGGGGTTCTCGAGGAGATCGCTCACGGGACAAGTCTAGGAACGACGAAACCCCCGCCGGACCGGCGGGGGTTTCGCGAGCAGAAGAACTGACTACGCAGCCTTCGGGGCCGAGGTGTCGGCCGGGAGCGCCTTCTTGGCGGTCTCGACGAGCGCCGCGAACGTCTCGGGGTTGTTCACCGCGAGGTCCGCGAGGATGCGACGGTCGACCTCGACGCCGGCAAGGCCGAGGCCCTGGATGAGGCGGTTGTAGGTCAGGCCGTTCGCACGCGACGCGGCGTTGATGCGCTGGATCCAGAGGCGACGGAACTCGCCCTTCTTCGCGTGACGGTCGCGGTACGCGTAGACGAGGGAGTGGGTGACCTGCTCCTTGGCCTTGCGGTACAGACGCGAACGCTGACCGCGGTAGCCCTCGGCGCGCTCGAGGATGACGCGGCGCTTCTTGGCGGCGTTGACCGCTCTCTTTACTCGTGCCATTGATCTATTCCTTTACGTTCTGCGGGGCTCAGTGGCCGAGGAGCTTCTTGACGTTCTTCGCGTCAGCCTTGGCGAGGACCTGGTCCTCGTTGAGGCGGGCCTTGCGCTTGGCGCTCTTGACCTCGAGGTTGTGACGCATACCGGCCTGCTGCTTCATGATCTTGCCGCTGCCGGTGACCTTGAAGCGCTTCTTCGACCCGGAGTGGGTCTTCTGCTTGGGCATGGTGGTGCCTTTCCGTGGGATGGATGGGGAGCCGCGTCGTTGCGGGATCGGTCGGTGAGACCTATTCGGCGGGAGCTTCGGCCTGCGCGGGCTCGGGAGCCACGTCGGTGGTCTCGTCCTTGCCCTTCGCAGCGTGCTCCGACGCACGACGCTCGGCCTTCTGAGCAGCGCGCTTGGCGTTCTGCTCACCCTTGACGTCGGACTTGTTCTTGAGCGGGGCGATGATCATCGTCATGTTGCGGCCGTCCTGGGTCGGACGCGACTCGACGACACCGAACTCGGCGATCTCCTCGGCGAACTTCTGGAGGAGACGGACACCCTGCTCCGGACGCGACTGCTCGCGGCCACGGAAGAGGATCATCGCCTTCACCTTGTCGCCACCGAGGAGGAAGCCCTCGGCGCGCTTGCGCTTCGTCTCGTAGTCGTGCACGTCGATCTTCAGGCGGAAACGGACTTCCTTGAGGTCCGTGTTCACCTGGTTGCGACGCGCTTCCTTGGCCTTCTGAGCGGCCTCGTACTTGAACTTGCCGTAGTCCATGATCTTCGCCACGGGCGGCTTCGAGTTCGGCGCGACCTCGACCAGATCCAGCTCGGCTTCCTGCGCGAGGCGCAGTGCGACGGCGATGGGGACAACGCCGACCTGCTCGCCCTGGGGGCCGACGAGTCGGACCTCGGGGACGCGGATTCGGTCGTTGGTACGGGGATCGGGAATGCGGAGCTCCTTCAATCAGGTGGTGGCCGTCCGGGGCGTTTGCCCTGGACGACGGCACGAGAGAGGAGATCTGACGCACGGATCGTGACCCGTTCGGCAGCCGCCCGACGCCGACCCCTGCGGGACGGCCGACCGACGCGGACGCCGGTGGAGCGGTGTGGACCCGGTAGCCTGTGGTGCGCGGCCGCGGGTGGGAGAGACTCCTCTTTCGTGACGCTGCGGGAGTGATCGGCCTCGTTCGCACGAGTCCGGGCACACTGACAGCATCTGCCGCGGACGAGTCTAGCAGAGGAGCACCGTGACCGACACCCCATCCCCCGAGCCCGACGAGGCCGCCCGCGACATCTCGGAGGTGCCGGCCGTCGAACTCATCAACACCGTGGCGGTGCACCTCCTCAGCGCGGCCGCCGTCAAGGTGGGTCTCGCGGACGACCCCGAGCAGCAGACGGACCTCGACGAGGCGCGCAAGCTCATCACGGCGCTCGCGGGGCTCGTCACCGCCGCGGCGACGGAGATCGGGGACCACCACGCCCGCCCGCTGCGCGACGGGCTCCGTTCGGTGCAGCTCGCGTTCCGCGAGGCGTCGAGCATCCAGGACGCGCCGGGTGCCGGACCGGGTGAGAAGTACACCGGACCCGTCAACTGACGGGCGTCACCCGATGACGGACGGGAGGCGCGGTGCCGGCTGGCACCGCGCCTCCCGTCCGTCATCCGGTCCGGTCCAGGGCCGCAGCCCTCGGCCCGTCGGTCAGGCCGCGCTGCGCGCGACCAGGCGCGTGACCGCGGCGAGCGGGATCCCGCCCCAGTCGGGACGGTTGCGGGTCTCGTAGACGACCTCGTAGACGGCCTTGTCGAGTTCGAACGCGTCGAGCAGTTCCCGGTGGGTACGCAGGTCCGATCCCGTCCCCTGCTGGTAGCCGTCGAGGAACGCCGACCGGGCGTCCTGCGCCCACTCCCCCGCGTCGACGGGTTCGGCGTCCTGGGCGAGCGACCCCTGGACGTAGTCGAACGAGCGCAGCATGCCGGCGACGTCCCGGAGCGTGACGTCCGGCAGGGAGCGCTCGGTGAGCGGCCGGAGCGGCTCGCCCTCGAAGTCGAGGAAGACCCAGCCGCGGGGTTCCGGAGCGGCGAGCACCTGTCCGAGGTGCAGGTCGCCGTGGATGCGCTGCAGGTCGGGCCAGTCGGCGTCGGCGGCCCGGGCGTAGACCGCACGGACGGCGTCGACGTGCGGGGCGATCGCCGGGGCCTCGCGTGCCGCGGCGTCGAGCCGGCCGTGCATCGTCGCGATCGCGGCGGCACGGCGGTCGTCGTCGGCTGGCTCGGTCGGCAGGGCGTCGGCGAGGGTGCGGTGCACCTCGGCGAGCGCGAGCCCGAGCCGCTCGGCGTCGGATGCGAAGGGGATGCCCTCGCGGGCGTCGCCGAGCGCCACGCGCCAGGCGTCCTGCAGCCCCGGCAGGAACTCCTGGGCGAAGGCCAGGTGCCCGGTCGCGGTGCCGTCGGAGCGCCCCGGGTCCGGCCAGCTCCCGCGGAGCGCGCCGTACACGCGCGGCACCCGGGCGCTGCCCGCGGCAGAGAGGGCGAGCTGCGTGGTGACGTCCGGGTTGTCGCCGTGGTGCAGCACGCGGAAGACCTTCACGATGACCTCGGCGCCGGTGTCCGTCTCGCAGATCACCGAGGTGTTCGACTGTTCGCCGCTGAGCACCCGGGACCGCCTGACCGTGCCGATCGGGACGAGGCTCTCGTCGTCGGCGTCGATGCGCGCGGCGAGGGACCGGATCCAGTCCGGATCGGCGGTCGCATCGTGCACGGTCCCGGCCGCGTCGGGGCTGACCGGCGCCTGGTAGAGGACGGGGCCGGTCGGGGCGTCGTCGAGGACGAGGCGGGTACCGGCGGGCTGCGCGAGGGTTCGGAGCCGCGGGGTGGTGCCCTTCGCCGTGTACCAGCGCTGGTGGGCGATCCAACCCTCGAGGGTGCGGTCGGTGGGCTCGCCGGGGGCGGGGACGGGTGCCTCGTCGCTCATGGGGCGAACCGTACGCGCCGGGGGCTGAGGGTGGTGCGCTGGGTCGTGGGTCGTGGGGCGTGGGGCGCTGGGCGCTGGGGTCGTGGGGCGCTGGGTTCGGGTCGTCCGCTGTCCTCCACAGGGCGTCGTTCCGGGTGCGGCATCCACAGAACGCGGCAGGCCCGGTGACGAGGGCCCCGCGGCGGACGACACTGACGGCATGCAGACCCCGCACCCGGAGCCGCTCGGCCACACCGACCCCCGTCGCACGTGGCGCATCGCCGACGACCGGCGACTGCCCGCCCTCGAACCCTTCGCCGACCGCGTCCACCGGCACGGTCCCGTGGTGCTGCGCGAGCACCTGTGGGACACCGACGACCGGGTCCTCGCGGCCGAGGGCGTCGAGCTCCTCCGGTCGGACGCCGGGTGGAGCGTCGACCGCGGTGACGGACCGGTCGAGGTGCCCCCGGACCTCGACGGCGGCGACGACCACGATGCAGACCACGTACCGCGCGACGTGGTCGAAGTCTTCCTGCGCGGCCGCCCGGTCCGGGTCGTCCGGGTGCGGGACACGGTGACGAGCCTCGTCGAGCTGCGCGGTCGGGACGGGCGGCTCCGCGCCGAGGTGGCCGACGTCCGTGTGGACGAGGGCGAGCCTGACGCCGCGGTGCTCCGGTCGGCTCGGTGGTGGGCGCTGAGCGACGACGGGCGGGGCGGGACGGTGTCCCGGGCTGCGGAGCGGGCGCTGGCGGACGCGGCGGAACCCGGGGCGGGTGGTGGCGCCCGGGGTGGGGCCGGGCGCGCTGGTGGCGGAGCCGGGCGCCCTGCGCTCCGTGCCGCACCCGAGCGTCGGAAGGGGTCGGCGGCACGCCCACGACGGGGCTCCGCGGCCGCTGCCCTGCGAGCGGCCCTCCGGTCGTTGCGCGCCGACCTCGTCGCGGTCGACCCGAGGGTGCGTGCCGACGAGCACGGGTCGGTGCACGACCTCCGGAAGGTCCTGCGTCGGCTGCGGAGCGTGCTGGCCGCGTACCGCGGTGCCCTCGACCGCGACGCCACCGAACCCCTGCGCGCCGAACTGGCCGAGGTCTCGCGGGTGGCCGGTGTCGCCCGCGACGCCGAGGTCCTGCGCGACCGGTTGCTCCGCACGGCCGGCCGCGCTCCCGAGGGCTTCGTCGACGCCGAGACCCTCGACCGGATCGGTGCGCACGTCGCCGAGTCCCGCGCGGCGGCGGCCGCCGACCTCCGGCACACCCTGCGCTCGGCGACGTGGTTCCGGGCGCTGGACCGCCTCGACGACCTCGTCGCCCGGGCGCCGCGGGGACCGCACGCCGACGACGACGCCCAGGCGTTCGCCGTCCGCCGGATCGCGCGCGAGCGGAAGCGGGTCGCGAAGGCGATCGACGGCGGCACCGAGACGCTCGACGACCTGCACGAGGTCCGGAAGGCGGCGCGGCGGCTGCGCTACGCCCTGCAGGCCGCCGACGGGGCGACGGACCTCGGGAAGCGGCGCCTCGGGTTGCTGCGGCGGGTCCAGGACGGCCTCGGCGAGGTACTCGACGCGGCGCACGCCACCGCGGCCCACCGGGAGCTGGCGACCCTCGCGGCGAGGAGCGGGGCGGACACGTTCGGCGCCGGGGTCCTCGCCACGACCGAGCACGCCGTCGTGGAGCGCGAGCGGGACCGGGCCGAGCACCTCGTCGCCCGCCTGCGGTCGCGCGTGGCGACCGGTCTGCGAGGATGACCGGGTGCCGCACTACCTCGAAGACCTCGCCGCCGGACAGACCTTCACGACCCCGGGCCGGACCATCACCGAGGCGGACGTCGTGTCGTTCGCCTCGTGGACGAACGACAACAACCAGGTCCACACCGACGTCGAGTTCGCCGCCAGGACCCGCTACGGCCAGCGGGTCGTGCACGGGCTGCTCGGCACCTCGCTCTGCCTCGGGCTGATCGCCCGCACCGGGGTGTTCGAGGGCTCGGCCGTCGCGCTGCTCGGCATCGACCAGTGGCGCTTCACGGCGCCGGTGTTCATCGGGGACACCCTGACGTGCGAGGTCGAGATCCTGTCGACGCGGCTCACGAGCTCCGGGACGACGGGCATCGTCGAGCGGACGGTGTCGCTCCGGAACCAGCGGGGCGAGACCGTGCAGCAGGGGCGCATGGACGTCATGGTCCTGACGCGGGACGCCGCGATCGCCTGACAGGCCGGGCGGGCACTCGCCCGGAATCGTTGCCGCGCTCTTTACAACGATGTACCAGCCGCGCCAGCATTGAGGCATGAGCACGCTCGACGGCATCGTCGCCGCACCTGACACCGATTCCCCGCAGGCCCTCCCGATCGCCTCCCGGCAGGACGGCACGTACCCCCGGCCGCAGATGCTCCGCCCGCACTGGGCCGACCTCGACGGCACGTGGTCCTTCCGCAACGACGGCGACGACCCCGCCTGGCGCACCGGCTTCCCCGACGCACGGGACATCGTCGTCCCGTTCCCGCCCGAGTCCGTCGCGTCGGGCATCGACGAGCCCGGCTTCCACCCCGTCGTCTGGTACTCCCGCACCATCGGCCGCGCCGAGCTCGAGGCCGCCGGACACGGCGACGCGGAACCCCGGCTCCTGCTGCACTTCGGCGCGGTGGACCACCGTGCCCGGGTCTGGATCGACGGGCAGTTCATCGGCGAGCACGAGGGCGGCCACACGCCGTTCTCGTTCGACGTGACCGACGTCCTGACCGCCACCGACGCCGTGCACACCCTCGTCGTCCGCGCCGAGGACGACCCGCACGACCTCACCCAGCCCCGCGGCAAGCAGGACTGGCACGAGGACCCGCACGCCATCTGGTACCGCCGCACCACCGGCATCTGGCAGACCGTCTGGCTCGAGGCCGTGCCGACCACGTCGATCGAGTACCTCCGCTGGACCAACCTCGACCACCAGACGCTCCGCCTGACCGTCCGGCTCGCCGGCGCCCGGACCGGCGGCGAGCGCCTCCGCGTCGACGCCCGCTGGGACGAGCGCGACGAACACCTCGCGACGATCGAGACCACGCTCGGTGCGACGGCGAACGAGTTCGACGTGCTCGTCCCGATCGCCCGGCAGGCGAACGGGCAGGCCGAGGACGAGCTGCACTGGTCGCCGGAGGCACCTCGGCTCGTCGACGCCACGGTCACCCTGCTGGGATCCGGCAGCGACCCGACCCCGATCGACGCCGTCGCGTCCTACTTCGGCGTGCGCACCGTCGGCGTCGACGGTGGCGCGTTCCTCCTCAACGGCCGGAGCTACGACGTCCGCAGCGTCCTCAACCAGGGGTACTGGCCGGACTCGCACATCGCAGCCCCCTCCCGCGAGGCGCTCCGCCGCGAGGTCGAGCTCATCAAGGAGCTCGGCTTCAACGCCGCACGCAACCACCAGAAGATCGAGGACCCGCGCTTCCTCTACTGGGCGGACCGGCTCGGCATCCTCGTGTGGGCTGAGGCGCCGGGTGCGTACGCGTTCTCGCCGCGGGCCGTGCAGCGGCTGATGCGCGAGTGGATGGACGCCGTCGAGCGCGACGCCTCGCACCCGTCCATCGTCACGTGGGTCCCGGCGAACGAGAGCTGGGGCGTGCAGCACATCGCGACCGACCCCGCGCAGCAGGCCTACGCGCGGTCGTTGGCCGATGTCACGCGGGCGATCGACCCGACGCGGCCGGTGATCTCGAACGACGGGTGGGAGCACCCGGACTCGGACATCATCACGATCCACGACTACGAGGGCGTCGGGCCCCGGCTCGCGGCGACCTACGCCGACGACGCGGCGCGCACGGCACTGTTCCACGGCATGGGCCCGTCCGACCGCTGGGTGCTGGTCGGTGGGGCGGTCGACCGCGGTCAGCCGGTCATGCTCACCGAGTTCGGCGGTGTGAACTACCAGCCCGGCGCCCAGCGCGAGGACGGCTGGGGCTACACGACCGCGGCCGACGGCGACGACTGGATCGCCCGGATCACGGCGCTGTACGACGCGATCCGCGCGAGTTCGTTCCTCGCCGGGTCCTGCTACACGCAGCTCACGGACACGATGCAGGAGACGAACGGCCTGCTGAACGCGGACCGCACCCCGAAGGTGCCGATCGAGCAGATCCGGCGCGCGGTCACCGGTCGCTGACCCGACGCAGGAGCCGGGAGGCACGTCCTCGGTGAGCAGGAATGGTCGGGTCCGACGAACGGACCCGACCATTGCTGCTCACGAGACGCGGAGATCGGTGCGCGACCGACGCGGCGTCTCGGCGCGGATCAGGAGGCGCCGATCGGGAGGCGCGGGTCAGGAGGCGAGGAACCGCAGGACGGCCTCGTTCCACTCGTCCTTGTGCGATGCCAGCACCCCGTGCGGCCCGCCCTCGATGACGTGGGTCTGCGCGTTCGGGATCGCCGCAGCGGTCCGCTTGCCGGACACCTCGAACGGCACGATGCCGTCGGAGTCGCCGTGGATCACGAGCGTCGGCACGTCGATCTTGGTGAGGTCGTCGCGGAAGTCCGTCGTGGCGAACGCGACGGTGCAGTCGAGCGTGCCCTTCGGCGATGCGAGCTCGGCGATCGCGAGGTCGTACGCGCGCTGGTCGCCCGACACCAGGGGCTTGTTCACGAGCGAGGGCTTGCCCGCCGTGTAGAACAGGTCGATGAACTCGTGCAGGAACGCGGGGCGGTCCCCGGTGATCCCGTTCGAGAACCAGTCCGCGAGGTCCTGGTCGACCCCGCCCTCGGGGTTGTCGTCGGACTTCCAGAGGTACGGCGGCACCGCGCTCGCGAACACGAGCTTCTTCACCCGGCCCGTGCCGTAGGTGGACACGTAGCGCGCGAGCTCACCGCCACCCATCGAGAACCCGATCAGCGTGACCTCGGTCAGCCCGAGCTGGTCGAGCAGGGTGTCGAGGTCGGCGGCGAACGTGTCGTAGTCGTACCCGCCCCACGGCTGCGACGACTGCCCGAAGCCACGACGGTCGTACGCGACGACACGGTGCCCGGCCTCGACGAGGGCCGGGATCTGGCCCTCCCACGAGCGGCCGGACAGGGGCCAGCCGTGGATGAGGACGACCGGGTCGCCCGATCCGAAGTCGTCGTAGTGCAGGTCGATGTCGTGCCCGTTCTCGGCTCCGACGGTGATGAACGGCATGGTGCCTCCGGTGGTTACGTCTTCCAGGGAACGCCGACCATGCAACGCCGTGGGCCCTCCCCGAGGCTGGAACCGTACGCCTTGTGGACACCGGTGACGTGCCGTGGACGTGCGAGGATCGGGCGGTGACGAGCGCCGGGGAGACGAGCCGCGCCTCCGGGCCGGCCCTGGAGGCGCGCCACAGCGGCTGGACCACTCCCCTGCTCCTGTGGCTGGCCTCGCGCGTGGTGAGCACGGTCCTGCTCGCGACGGTGTACGTCGTGGCGACGGCGAACGGCTGGCCGTTCGCGTCGTCCCGACGCGATCCGTCCTTCTTCACGTTCTCGGGGTCGTGGGACGCGTCCTTCTACCGGATCATCGCGGAGCACGGGTACCCGACGACGCTGCCGCTCGATGACTCGGGGCACGTCCTCCCGAACGCCTGGGCGTTCCTGCCGGTGTTCCCGACGCTCGTGCGCGCGGTCATGCCGCTGACGGGCGGGTCGTTCTGGGTCGCGGGCGTGCTCGTCGCGACGCTCGCCGGGGCCGGGGCGTGCGTGCTGCTCTACCGGCTGGTGCTCGCCGTGGGCTGCTCGCACCGTGCGCGGTGGGCGACGGCGCTGTTCGCGTTCGGTCCCACCGCGTTCCTGCTGCAGGTGGCCTACGCCGAGAGCACGTTCCTGCTGCTGCTGTTCGGGGCGCTGCTGGCGCTCGTCCGTCGGCGCTACTGGCTGGTCGCGCCGCTCGGGCTCGTGGCCGCGTTCACGAAGCCGGGGGTGCTGGCGTTGGCCGTGGCGCTCGCGGTGCACCTCGTCGTGCGATGGGTGCAGGAGCGTCGGGCGCTCCCGGTGCGGGACGCCGTGGCGATCGTCGTGTCGGGGCTGGTGGCGGCCGCGGCGGGGCTGGCGTGGCCGGTGATCGCCTCGGCCGTGACGGGTCGGCCGAACGCCTACCTCGACACCGAACTGTCGTGGTGGGTGGGGTTCGTGGGGCGGCAGCACTTCGCGCCGCTCACGCCGTGGTTCACGATGGCGGGGACGTGGCTCGGGCCGCTCGGGATCGTGCTCGTGGTCGCCGTGCTCGCGGGGGCGGTGTGGTTCTGGACGCGGAGGTCGGTCCGGGCCCTCGGGGTGGACGTGTGGGCGTTCACGGCGGCGTACGCGCTGTACCTCGTGGCGGTGTTCCTGCCCCAGCAGTCCCTGCCCCGGTTGCTCATGCCGACGGCACCGCTGCTCGGGTCCGACGTGTTCGTGCGGACGCGGCGGCGGGCGGTCGTGTGGCTCGTGGTGGGCGTGTGCCTGCAGCCGGTCGCCGTCGTGCTGCTCTGGTTCCTCGGGTACCCCTGACGCGCGGCGCGGCCCGGCACGGCTCGGCTCGCACAACCAAAGTCACTCCGCGCCGGGGGTCGCCGTGGTTCGAGCGCACTTTCGTTGTGCGCTGCCCCGCCGAACCGGCTGCGAGCACCGCCAGGCACCCGAACCGCCGGCGCGCGGCGGCGCTACGCGTCGAACGTGTGGAACCAGGCGGTCCCGCCCGGGTGCTGCACCGTGATCATCTCGTCGAGGTCGCGGTACGGCCCGTCCTGGTTGTGGCTCGCCGACTTGATCCGGACCGTGCCGTCCGGCTCGGTGAACACCTCGGACACGATCGTGGTGTGGTCCGGCGAGTCGTTGTCGTTCCAGTCGTAGAACACGATGTCGCCGACCTTGACCTTGTCGCGCTCGTCGAGGGAGCGGCGGGTGAGCCCGAACTCCGCGGCGTTCGCGGTGAGCCACGGGTCCATCGTCGGGCAGTAGGTCCACGTCGCCGAGTGCTCCGCCCCGGCCGACCGGTTGTACCAGTCGGAGCGCTGCTGCCAGCCGCGGGCGATCAAGGTCTGCGACACGTAGTTCGCGCAGTCGCCACCGATCGGGTTCATGGTGCCGTACTCGGCGAGGTTGTAGTCCTTCCAGTGCGCCATCGCGTACTCGAGCTGCCGGTCGACGTCGGTCAGTGCCGCGTAGGCCAGGGTCGAGGTCGCGACCGCCGTCGAGGCGTCCGGGACGGGCGCGGTGGTCGGTGTGGGCGTGGCCGTCGCGGAGTCCTGCGTCGCCCCGGTCTGCCCGTCGTTCGCGGCGCTGCCGTTGCCGTCCGAGGACTGGTTGGCGGACGGTGACGGCTCGATCGCGGTCGTGAAGAGCGCGACGTCCGCCGAACCCGCCGTGTACATCGCCTGGTGCGGTGCCGTGAAGGTCACCTTCGTGGCGGTCGCCCGGACGTCCCGCGCGGCGATGCCCCCGACCGTGACGCCGGCGACCGCTGCCAGCCCGGAGCCGGCGACGGTGATCGTCACACCGCCGGCGAGCGGGACCTGCGCCGGACTGAGCGACTTCGCGACGGGCTTCGCCGTGGGCGTGGACGAACCGCCACCGTTGCTCGTGCCACCACCGGACCCCTTGCCCGTTCCGCCGTCCCCCGACGAGCACGCGGCGACGGCGAGCCCGATGCCGGTCACGCCGGCGAGGGACAGCAGGGAGCGGCGCGTCAGGGAAGCAGTCATGGTGCTTCCCAGGGTAGGCGACGACACGGCATGATCTCTGGCAGGAACCACCGTCGAGAGGATCAGACCACCCATGCCCGAGAGCCACGACTTCTTCGTCGCAGCCGCCCCCGACCACGTCCGCGCACTCGTCCGCGGCGCACTCGTCCGCGAGGGCTACACCGTCGACGACGGCGACCAGGGAGCCCTCCGCGCCACCCGCGGCAGCATGGGCCTCACGCTGCTCATCGGCGGCATGGCGAACGACCGGACCTTCCACACCCGCCTCGACGTGCAGATCATGGTCACGCCGGACGGTCGGACGGTCGCGCGGCTCCTGCGCGGTGCCGGCAAGTCGGCGCTCAAGGGCGGTGCGCTCGGCATCTCGCGCGGCAACCGCGCCTTCGAGCAGGCCGCCAACGCGATCCACGGCGAGCTCGCCCAGGCCGGGATCCTGACGGAGAGCGTCCCCGGCTGACCCGGGCCCGCCCCGGAACGACGAAGGCCACCCGATCGGGTGGCCTTCTGTCTCGGAGTGGAGCTAAGGGGATTCGAACCCCTGACCTTCTCATTGCGAACGAGACGCGCTACCAACTGCGCCATAGCCCCGAGAACGCGTCCACACTAGCACCCGCGTCGGCCCGATCCGAAATCGGGCGATCAGACGGCGCGGCGGCGACGCATGATGGCGTCGAGGTCCGCCTGCTCGTAGGCGTCCTCGCCGAGGACCCCCATGCCGGCCCACTTGCTCGGCGCCGCCGGGGGCGCGGCGGGGGCAGCGGGTTCCGGAGCGGGAGCGGCCTGCGCGACGGGGGTTCCCGTCCCGGCCGGCGCGCGCAGGCCCAGCCGCTCGGCGAGCCGTCCCTGGTCGTGCGCGGAGAGCGACGCGACGGCCTCCTCGACGTCCGGGCGCATGGGCGACACCCGCGCGAGCGACGGGTCGGTCTCGGCGGCACGGATCGCGGCGGCTTCGGCCTCGGCTTCCGCCTTGGCCGCGGCGACCCGCTCCTTCAGGCGGGCGGCGAGCTCCGCCGAGGACTCCGGCGTGGCCGCCGGGACCTTCGGGCGTTCGACGTACAGCGGCTTCGGGACGCGGTTCGGCGTCCAGCTGCGGTCACGAGCGGGCTCGGCGGGCTGCTCGGTCGACAGCGGCGGCGCCGGGTCCGTCCACTCGCTCGCGGGCCTGGAGGCGCGGCTCGACTCCGGCACGACCGTCGCGGTCCGGGCCTTCCGCGCCTTCGCCACCTGGTGCAGCTGGGCGAGGACCGCTGCGGACCCACCGGCGGCGACGAGGCCGGCGACACCGACGAGCCAGGCGGCGGGGGCCGCGACGAACACGACGACCGCGACGACGAGGCCGAGCGTGCCGAGCAGGGTCGCCCCCAGTCGGGACCGACGCATGCGCATCGCGGTGAGTGCGGGGACCGCCGAGGCCCGCTCGAGCACGGGTGCCTGCTCGGCCAGTCGTCGGGTGATCTCCCGCTGCCGGGCGGCCTCGTGGGCGCGGACGATCGCGGTGCGCTTCGCCTCCTCCGACTTCGCGACCCGCTGGGCCTCGGCGAGGGACTTCGCGTTCATCTCGATGCGGACCTCGTCCGGCAGCTCGGCGGTCTGCGCGAGGATGCGGAGGGTCTGCTGCAGCCGGATCGCGTTCCGCTCGGTGGCGAGGTACTGCCGACGGGCCGCCCAGGACGGCATGAGGTAGACGAGCCAGAGCACGGCCGCGATGAGCAGGACGATGCCGCCGCCCCAGGAGCCGATACCTGCCATGGGGACACGGTAGGGGTGGGCGTTCCCCCGGCCGGTGATTGCCGGACGCGTGTTGCGCGTGTCGTGACGAAATCGACGGGGGCGAGCCGCGCCTCCCGGGCCGCCCGGACGGACCGGACCCGCGGGTCAGACGCGGGGCGTGGTGTGCAGCGGCATCGCGGCCTCGTCGCGTGCCGCGAGGGGGACCGAACCGACGCCGGGCGGGACCTGGCCGCGGACCCAGCGTTCGAGGACGCCCTCGCGGACCTCTTCCGCGACGAGGGCGAAGCAGAAGTGGTCGCGCCAGTCGCCGTTGATGTGGATGTACCGGCGGCGGAGCCCCTCGTACCGGAAGCCGAGCTTCTCGACCACCCGCAGCGACGGGGCGTTCTCGGGACGGATGCAGATCTCGATGCGGTGGATGCCGACCACGCGGAAGCAGTGGTCCACAGCCATCGCGACGGCGATCGGCGTGACGTTGTGGCCTGCGGCGTCCTCGACGACCCAGTAGCCGATCGAGGCGCTGGCGAGGGAGCCGTACGTGATGCCGGAGACGTTGAGCTGCCCGACGAAGCGGCCGTCGAGCTCCATCGCGAACGGGAGTCCGAGCCCCGCGCGGGCGTTGGCCTGGAGCGCACGGATGCTGCCGCGGACGTCGGTGGAGACGTGACCGGAGGGGTTCGTGGCCTCCCACGTGCGGAGCCACGAGCGGTTGCTCGCGAGGGCGACGTCGAGGTCGCGGGTGTCGCGGAGACGGAGGGGCCGGATGGTGACCCGCCCGTGGGACAGGGTCGGGATCGTCGTCATCGCGCTGGTTCCTCCGGGAGCGTCGAACGGGCCCGGGGGTGTTCCCCGGACCCGTTCGGCGACGGGTCGTCTATTCGCCCGCGTTGAACTCCTTGAGCCACGACTTGAGGTCGGGGCCGAGGTCTTCGCGGTCCGAGGCGAGCTGGACGATCGCCTTGATGTAGTCGAGTTTGTCACCGGTGTCGTATCGGCGTCCACGGAACACGACGCCGTACACGCCGCCGGTCCACTCCTCGGCGTTCGCCATCTTCATGAGCGCGTCGGTCAGCTGGATCTCGCCGCCCTTGCCCGGCTCCTGCTTCTCGAGGACGTCGAAGACCTCGGGACGGATGACGTAGCGGCCGATGATGGCCAGGTTCGAGGGCGCCTCGCCCTGCGGGGGCTTCTCGACGAGGCCGGTGATCTTCACGACGTCGTCGGTGTCGGTCTCCTCGACCGTGGCGATGCCGTAGAGGTGGGTCTGCGACTCCGGGACCTCGAGCAGGGCGACGACGGTGGCGTTCTTCTCGCCCTGGACCTCGATCATGCGCTTGAGCAGCGGGTCGCGGGCGTCGATGATGTCGTCACCGAGGAGCACGGCGAACGGCTCGCGGCCGACGTGCATCTTGGCGCGGAGCACGGCGTGGCCGAGGCCCAGCGGGTCGCCCTGGCGGACGTAGTGCATGTCGGCGAGGTCCGTGGACTGGTTCACCTTCTGCAGCTTCTCGTGGTCGCCCTTCTTCTTGAGGGTCTCCTCGAGCTCGGACACGTGGTCGAAGTGGTTCTCGAGCGCGTTCTTGTTGCGGCCCGTGATCATCAGCACGTCGGTGAGCCCTGCGCCGACGGCCTCTTCCACCACGTACTGGATGGCCGGCTTGTCGACGACGGGGAGCATCTCCTTCGGCATCGCCTTGGTGGCGGGGAGGAAGCGCGTGCCCAGGCCTGCGGCGGGGATCACGGCCTTCGAAATCTGGAAGCCCATGCCTGGACGGTATCGGATGACCCCTGGAGGGGGCATGTCGTCGCTACGGAGGACACGGCTTCTCGCGCTCGGCGGCGGAAAGCCGCAAGACGTGCCCTCGGTAGACTCCTCGGCATGATCGCCGATCTCGGGAACGAGAAGCGCGCCCTGCGAGCCGAGCTCCGGCAGCGGCGGCGCACCCGGACCACGACCGAACGCGAGACCGACACCGCGGCGCTCACCGCGACCCTGCAGCGCTTCGCCGAGGAGCGCCAGGTCGAGTCGATCGCGCTGTACCTCTCCGCACCCGAGGAACCCGACGTCCGCCCGTTCCTGAACTGGGCGTTCGAGCGCGGCATCCGGGTGCTCCTGCCGATCACCCGCGAGGACGGCCTGCTCGACTGGGCGGTCGGCGACGGCGCCTCCGAGGCCGAGGGGCTGGCCGGCGTGCCCGAGGTCGTCGGCGAGGTGCTCTCCCCCCTCGCGATCAACGACGTCGACGCGATCCTCGCCCCCGCCGCCGCGGTGGGACACGACGGCGTCCGGATGGGCTGGGGACGCGGCTACTACGACAAGACGCTCGGGTCGATGGCGAACCGCCCGCCCGTCTATGCTGTGATCTTCGACGCGGAGTACCTCGACGAGGTCCCGCGCGAGACCCACGACGAACCCGTCGACGGCATCATCACGCCGTCGCGCATCATCACCTTCCGGAGCTAGGGTGCCCACCTACTCGTACCGCTGCACGGAGTGCGGCAACGCCTTCGACATCAAGCAGTCGTTCTCCGACGCCACGCTCACCGAGTGCCCGGCGTGCGGCGGCGTGCTGCGCAAGGTCTTCTCGCCGGTCGGGGTGACGTTCAACGGGGGCGGCTTCTACCGGACCGATTCCAGGGCAGCGCCGAAGGGCTCGTCGGAGTCGTCGGGCTCGTCCGAGTCGTCGTCCTCGTCGTCGTCGTCCTCGACGCCGGCGAAGTCCGAGTCGAAGCCCGCAGCAGCGAAGCCCGCTGCCTCGACCACGCCGAAGCCCGCCGGGTCCTGACCGGGGTCCGGACTCCTCGGTAGGTTGATGGGGTCGCCGTCCGGCGGCCGTCCTCGACCCGGAAGGAGTCCCGTGAAGGGCTTCAAGGAGTTCCTGCTCCGCGGCAACGTCATCGACCTGGCCGTCGCAGTCGTCATCGGTGCAGCGTTCACCGCCATCGTGACCGTCATCGTGAACGCGATCATCAACCCGGCGATCGGCGCGGTGTTCAACGCGTCGAGCCTCGACGACGCGCTCAAGGTCGACATCCCGACCGTGGCGGGCGGCAAGCCGGCGACGCTGATGTTCGGCTCGGTGATCGGCGCGGTGATCAACTTCGTCATCGTCGCGGCCGTCGTGTACTTCGCCCTCGTGCTCCCCGTGAACCACCTCAAGAAGGTCGCGTTCGAACGGGTCAAGAACGACGAGGAGCAGACGCCGCAGGACGTTCCGCCGACCGACGTCGAGGTGCTGCTCGAGATCCGCGACCTGCTCCGCTCGCAGAACGGCGTGCCCGCGAACACCGGTGGCGGTGCGCACGTGGCGCCGTCGACCGCTCCCGAGGGTCCCGGTATCGGCGGCACGACGAAGCTCTAGCTGCTCCCGCACAACCGAAACCCGCCCGAACCACGCGATCACGTGGCTCGGGCGGGTTTTGCTTGTGCGAACGGCCAGCGTCAGCGCGCGGCCGGCGCCAGCGCGCGGCGGGGCGTCAG
This sequence comes from Curtobacterium sp. YR515, assembly GCF_900113095.1. Classification (NCBI taxonomy): domain Bacteria; kingdom Bacillati; phylum Actinomycetota; class Actinomycetes; order Micrococcales; family Microbacteriaceae; genus Curtobacterium; species Curtobacterium sp. YR515. The sequence goes on from NZ_FOOD01000002.1 coordinate 31,599, forward strand.
CGCGCGGCCGACACCTCGCGCCGCTTCGCGAACATCGCGATCGCGTACTGGACGCCCGCCAGCACGTGCCCGGCGGTCCCGAGGTAGACGAACACGAGGGCGACGACGCGGACCCACGGCGCGTTCTCGTCGACGGTGTGCACCGCGGAGAACAGCAGCACCGGCAGCCCGACGAAGAGCAGCGCCGACCGGATCTTGCCGGTCCACGTGACGTCGAGGTCGGGGTTGCCGTGGAACAGCACGCTCGAGAGCACGACGAGCACCAGGTCGACGAGCACCACGACGGCGACGACCCACCACGGCAGCAAGCCGGTCAGCACGAGCGACAGCACGATCGCGATGATCGCGAGTCGGTCGGCGACGGGGTCGATCGCCTTGCCGAGCTTCGAGCCCTGGTCGAACTTGCGCGCGATGAAGCCGTCCGCCCAGTCGCTCACCCCGATGACGACGAGCGCGACGAGCGCCCAGCCGGGGTGTCCGGCGACGACGAGCCACACGAACACCGGGATCAGCAGCAGCCGGAACAGCGAGATCAGGTTCGGCCAGGTCTGCCAGTCGGGGCGCTCCCGCACGGTGTCAGTCATCGCAGGACAGGCTACCTGCTCACCAGTGCGGCGGGACGTCGCGCCGGAGCTGGTCGTCGTTCTCCCCGTCGCGGTGGCGGGCCGGTTCCGGCGGCGCCACCGGGTCGTAGCCCGGCACCGGCTGGGTGGTGACGCGCCTGCGGGGGCGAGCCGCGCCTCCTGGGCGGTCGTCCGGCTCACGGTCGTGCGCTGCTCCTGGGACGGGAGGCGCGGCTGACGACGCGTCGTCGGCCCGCGTCCACGTGCCCACCAGCTGGTCCGTCTCGGGCGTCACCGGACCGGCCGGCCGGGAGGCCCGCCGGCTCGGCCGAGGAGTCACCGGCGTGCGGGGATCGGGGGGATCGAGATCTCCTGCGTGGCACCGCGGTCGACCCCGAGCACGGCGGCGACGGTGTTCGCGACGCGGTCCGGGTCGGAGAAGAGCTGGAACGCGTGCACGCGCACGTAGTGCCACCCGAGTCGGCGGAGCACCTCGGGTCGGAGCCGGAGCGACTCGCGGAGCGACCCCTTCACGAGCGTCGCGTCGGTCTCGATCGTGACGCACACCCCACCGTGCGCGGCGACCAGGCCGAGCTTGCCGCGGTGGCCGAGCGCGACGGGGATGCCGCGCATCTCGAGGCGACGGGCGAGGTCGACGAGCAGCGGATCCGAGTCGTCCGGGACGTACTCGGCCGTGGTGCGCGCACGGACCTCGGCGAGGATCTCGGCGAGGGCGACGGTGCCGTGGCCCATCCGCTCGGCCTCGATGTCGGACGGCTGGAAGCAGGTGACGATGACCATCGAGCGACGTGCCCGGGTCATCGCGACGGCGAGCAGGCGCTCCCCACCGGGCTTGCCGAGCGGACCGAAGTCGCGCAGGACACGGCCGTGCGGGGTGCGACCGTAGCCGATCGAGAACACGACGCGGTCGCGGCTCTGGGCGACGGACTGCTCGAGCGTCGCGACGATGAACGGCTCGGCCCGGTCGCCGATGACGAACTCGGTGAGGTCCTTGTGCCCCTGCGCCGCGGTGAGCACGGCCTGCTCGACGCGGACGGCGTGCTTCGCCGAGGCGGTGATGACCATGAGCGACTCGGTCGGACGGGTGCGGGCGTGGTCCGTGACGAGCCGTACGACGCGGTCCACCTCGGCGTCGACGCTCTCGACCGCCCCCGATTCGGGGTCCGGCACGGCCTTGCCGTCGCTGACGTAGTCGAGCGCGATCGAGCCGTGCCCGAGGAACGAGCCGGCCCAGGGCAGCGACTCGATGCGTCCACCGTAGAAGCGACGGTTGACGAGCTCGGCGAGGTCCTCGCCGCCGGCGCGGTACGAGCGGGTGAGCGACAGGGTCGGCAGCAGCGTGGACAGCTTCGCGAGCGCGGAGTCGGCGTGGAAGGCGTCGAGCGTGCCCTCGTCGACCTGCAGTGCGCGGTGCGCCGGGTCGACCGCGATCCGGAACGGCGACGGGGTCTGCGTGACCGGGTCGCCGAACACGACGGTCTGACGGGCACGGCGGACGGCCCCGACGGTCTCGGCGATGGTGACGGCGCCCGCGTCGACGAGGATCACGGTGTCGAAGGGCATCGTGTCGGCGATCTGCGACACCTCGTAGGGCGACGCGAGCCACACCGGTGCGATCGACCGGGACAGGTGCGGCGCGGAGTCCTGCAGCAGACGCGAGGTGATCGCGCCGTCCCGCAGCTGGGTCTTCAGCGCGGTGGCCTCGTCCGGCCAGTCGACGAGTCCGACCTTCCAGTTCTCGGCCAGCTGCCACGCCAGGCCCTGGGAGACCCCGGCCGCGTGCGCGTCGTCGACGAGCCGGAAGTCGGCCTCGACCCGGTCGAGCATGTCGGTGTTCGCGCCGAGCAGTGCCCGGTCGGACTCGAGCATCGTCTCGAGGGCGGACTGCCACCACGCGAGCTCGAGCTCGGCGGGGACGTGGGTGTCCGGCACGTGCCGGTTCGCCAGGTCCGTGATGAGTGGTTCGAGCTGCAGGTCGCGCAGTGTCTGCATGAGCTCGGTCCGCTCCTGCAGGTTGTGCAGGACGTCGGACTCCTCGGCGAGGCGGGCGATCGTCGGGACGAGCTCGTCGATCGGGACGTTCGCCAGCTGGGTCTCGCGGGCGGTGCGACCCAGCGGCTCGTCGAGGCGCGCGAGGTCCTCGACGACGTTCGAGAACAGGACCTGGACGTCCGCGATGCCGGTGGGCACCTCGGGGTTCACGCCGGCGGCGACGTAGCGCTGCCAGAGGACGCGCTGCTGCTGGACGCGGGTCAGCGCTTCGTGCAGGTCGGACACGTGCACACCGGGGCGGACGTACTCGCGGGCGAGCTTCTTCAGCCGGCGCCGGTTCGTGCTCGACATCGGCGCACCCTCGCCGCGCGGGGCGGTGGCGGCCACGAGCTCGGACACCGAGCGGTCGAAGACGACGGGCAGGAAGCGGTCGAGGGTGTCGCGGATCTCGGTGAGCAGGCGCAGGTAGATGCCGAGCTCGTTGATCGTCGTGAACTGCCGCATGTGCGTCGTCGCGACGAGGTCGTGGGCACGTCGGAGCAGGGTCGGCAGGCCGTCGGCGTCGAGGTCCTTCGCGATCCGGTGGGCGCGCTGGGCACCGTCGCTCGAGGAGAACTTCGCGCCGTACCAGGGCGAGTCGTCCGGGCCGTAGCGGAACTCGCCGAGGTTCGCGGCGCTGACCATCGTCTCGGCGACGCGCGAGCGCCCCTCGACCATGCTCGTCACCGAGGTCTTCGACAGGCGTGCGGTCGTCGACGGCGGGACGGGCAGCAGCGACAGGCGCGACAGCTCGACCAGGCAGTCGAGCACCGAGACGCGGAAGTCGGGGTCGACGCGCGTCAGCGAGCCGCGGTAGTCCTTGAGGACCTTGCGGAGCCGGACCAGGGCGTCGTCGACCTCGCGCAGGTTCGGACGCGAGGCCTTCTCGTTGCGGGCGATCGCACGGACGACGTCACGACGGAGGGTGCCCGGGGTGACGGCGACACCGGGGAGCTGCACCTCGGAGAACCGCGCCGCGATGCCGCGCAGGGTCGCACGGCGCGGGCTCACCACGAGGACGCGCTTGTTCGCCGCGACGAGGCCGCCGAGCGCGTTCACGATCGTCTGCGTGCCACCCGTGCCGGGGAGGGTCTTCACCACGATCGAGTTGCCGGCCGTGATCTGCGCGATCACGTTCTCCTGCTCGTCGTCGGCGTCGAGCAGGAGCGTGTCGGTCTCCGGGCTCCGCTCGTCCGACGGGGTCTGCTCGACCGGGTGGTACGACTGCTCGACCTGCCACTTGGCGCTCGGGTTGCCGGCGAGGGCGTCGAGCACCGGGTGGGACAGGTCCTCGGTGTCCTCGACCATCCCGGTCGCGACCTCGGCGAAGGTGGACACGACCAGGCGTGCGTGCACCGAGAAGCCCGGGATGTGCGCGGTGAGCCCGCGGAGCCGGTCGATCACCGGGTTCGGGGTGAACGAGCCGTCCTGCTGCGCGAGCGCCACGAAGGACTGGGCGTCGAGGATGACGCCGAACTGCTCGTGGAGCGCGTCGGCGAGGCCGGGGTTGAGGACGGGCTCGCCGAGCAGGCGGACCTCGAAGTCGCGGCCGTGCCGACGGATCGCGAGCGGGCGCAGCAGCACCGGGCCGCGGAACTGCTCGTCGCCGTGCTGCCAGTCGGCCATGCCGATGCCGAGCTTCACGGCGTCGATGCCGCGCACGGTGGACAGCTCGGTGCCCTTGGCCTCGACGTGACCGGCGGCGATGCGGGCGGCCCGGAGTGCAACCTCGTCACGGATCAGGCTCGACAGCAGGGTCGTCTTGCCGGTGATGAACTGCGCGAGGCCGCCCGGGTGCGTCGTCGAGAGCTCGATGCGGGCCCGGGGGTGGTCGGCGAAGTGCGTGAGGGGGCTGGTGCCGCCGACGCCGGTCAGCTGCTTGCGCCAGACGTCCCAGGCGGGCTCGGCGGCGTTGCCGGCCTGGAGGCGCGGATCACCCAGGCTGATCGCCTGCGGACTCGTGAGCTGCAGTTCCGGGCGCAGGGTGCGGTCGGGTTCGTCCGTCACGGCGGTCTCTTCCTGCTGCCCCCGTCGGTCCTGCTCCCCCTGCTGTCCGTCGCGCCCGTCCTGCTGTCCGTCACGCCCGTCCTGCTGTCCGTCACGCCCGTCCGCGGGCGCGTCGGCGCCCTCGACGGGGACGTCGTCGTTCACGTCGTCCTCGCCGTCGGTCACCCTGTCCGCTCGCCACACATCCGACACTGTAGGCGGAAGCGGGCTGGCACTCTGGCAATGAACCGAGGTTTCGGACTTTCCGGCCCCCGCCGATGCGCGACCGGGCGCGCCGGTGTGGTACCAACGGGGCATGGCCATCGACGACCGCACCGCTCCCCCCACCCCCGCGCCGGAGTCCGCTCCCGCACCGAACCGGCGTCGATCGGTCCCCGCCGAGATCTCCCGTTCGTGGCTCCTCGTCTCCGGCACCGCGACCGATCGGTTCGAGAAGTCGCAGCGGTCCCGTGCCGACCAGATCATCCTCGACATCGAGGACGCGGTGGACCCCGCCGCCAAGCCGTCGGCCCGCCAGGGCGTCGCCGCGTGGCTGGCCGGTGGCGGCGAGGCCTGGGTGCGGATCAACGACGTGACGACGGACTTCTGGGCGGACGACGTCGAGGAGCTCCGCGGGCTGCCCGGGCTGCAGGGCGTCATGCTCGCGAAGACCGAGTCCCCGGCGCAGGTCACCGACACGTGGCACCGGCTCGGCGGCCACACCCCGGTGATCGCCCTGGTCGAGTCGGCCCTGGGCATCGAGGAGTCGGTGTCGATCGCGAAGGCCCAGGGGGCGTTCCGGCTGGCGTTCGGCTCGGGCGACTACCGGCGGGACACCGGGACGAGCGCGGACACGCTCGCGATGGCGTACCCGCGGTCGAAGCTCGTCGTGGCCTCCCGCGTGGGCGACCTGCCCGGGCCGATCGACGGCCCGACGGTGGGGTCGTCGCACCCGATCCTCCGCGAGCAGTCGCAGGTCGCGGTCTCGCTCGGGCTCACCGGCAAGCTGTGCCTCGACACCGAGCAGCTGCCCGTCATCAACGAGGTCATCTCCCCCACGCCGACCGACGTCGCCTGGGCGCAGGACTTCCTCGACGACTTCGAGGCCCGCGGCCGGGTCATCCGCGACGGCTCCGACCTGCCCCGACTCGGTCGCGCGCAGAAGATCCAGCGCCTCGCACAGGCGTTCGGCGTCGAGGCGCGGTAGGACTGCACCCATGACCTGGTCCAACGTCCCCGGCGGTCCGCCGCAGTCCGCACCCTCCGACCCCACCGGTGCCCAGCGGGCCACGTGGGAGCAGGGCGGCTCGACGCTGTTCCCGCCGGGGAAGCTCGCCGACCGGATCTCGACCGTGCTGCTCCTGGCGTTCGGCGCCGTCATGACGGTCGTCACCGCGGTCGTCGGGATCATCGCCGTCATCTCGGCGACGGCCACGTGCGACGCCGCCACCGGCTGCACCCCGGGTGGCTACATCGGTGGGACCGCGATCGCCGTCGGCGGTGCGTTCGTGATCGGCGTCGCCACGATCGTCCTGTCGATCGGCGCGTGGATCCGCCGTCGGACGTCGTGGTGGATCGCCGCGATCGGCTTCGTGCTGGCGATCGTGGTCATCACGTGGGGCGGCGTCGTCTTCGCGGGGGCGGCGGACGGCGGCTCGGCGTCCTCGTCGGTCTCCGCCACCGCCTGACGGCTGCGGCCCGGACCGGGGTAGCGTCCGGGGCATGGTGACGGTCTCGCGGACGACGGTCGCGGTGGTCGGTGGCGGCCCCGCCGGGGTCGTCCTCGGCCTGCTCCTCGCCCGTGCCGGCATCGCGGTCCGGGTCGTCGAGAAGCACGACGACTTCAACCGGGACTTCCGCGGTGACACCGTGCACGCCTCGACGATCCGGCTGCTCGACGAGCTCGGGCTCGGGGAGCGGTTCGCCGCCCTGCCGCAGTCACGCCTCGACGACTTCTCCCTGCCGCTGCCGGACGGTTCGCGCGCGCTCCTCGGCGACTTCTCGCGCCTGCGCCCGCCGTACGACCACGTGGCGATGGTGCCGCAGTGGGACCTGCTCGACCTGCTCGTCACCGCCGCCCGCGAGGAGCCCTCGTTCGAGATCACGATGGGTCTCGCGGCCACCGACACGATCGAGGAGAACGGCGTCGTGACGGGCGTGCACCTGGCGCCGTACCGCGATCCGGACGGCGTGACCGAGGAACTCCGCGCCGACGTCGTCATCGCCTGCGACGGCCGTGACTCGGTGCTGCGCAGCGCCGCCGGCCTGCACCCGCGGTCGTTCCCGGTGCCGTTCGACACGTGGTGGTTCCGGCTCCCCCGCGAGCCCGGCGACGCGACGACCGCGCTCGTCCCGGCGTTCTCCGGCACCGACGTCCTGCTCAGCTTCCCGCGGCCCGATTACCACCAGGTCGCGTACTTCGCGCCGAAGGGGTCGGACGCGGCCCTCCGCGCCGCCGGGGTCGAGGCCTTCCGGCCCCGGGTCGCGCGGCTCCGACCGGACTTCGCGGGCCGCGTGGACTCGATCGCGTCGATGGACGACGTGCACGTGCTCGACGTCCGGATGGACCGGCTCACCCGGTGGTGGCGTCCGGGGCTGCTCTGCATCGGCGACGCGGCGCACGCCATGTCCCCGGCGGGCGGCGTCGGCATCAACCTGGCGGTGCAGGACGCGGTCGCGACGGCTGCGATCCTGGCGCCGGCGCTCGGACGGGGGCTCCGCGGCGCGGACCTCGACCGTGCCCTCGCCGCGGTGCAGCGGCGGCGCACCCCGGCGGCCGTGGTCGTCCAGACCGCCCAGGCGTTCCTGCACCGCGTGGTGTTCGAGCGGGCCTTCGCCGGGGCCCTCCAGGCCGGCCCGCCGCGGCTCCCCGTCCTGCTCGCCCGGTACGTGCCGCCGGTCCGCGGCCTCTACGCGCGCGGGATCGCCTTCGGACCGCTCCCCGAGCACGCCCCCGCCTGGGCACGGCGCTGACCCTGGACACGACCCGTCCCTCCCGGCGCATGCTGGGGACATGAAGCAACGAGTCATCGGAGACGTGTCGGTCAGTGCCATCGGACTCGGCGGGATGCCCATGTCCATCGAGGGGCGTCCGGACGAGCGGCAATCCATCGCGACGATCCACGCCGCGCTCGAGGCCGGCGTCACGCTCATCGACACCGCCGACGCGTACCACCTGGCCGCCCACGACGAGGTGGGGCACAACGAGTCGCTCATCGCGAAGGCCGTGCGGGAGTTCCACGGCGACACCTCGGACGTCCTCATCGCCACGAAGGGCGGGCACCTCCGGCCCGAGCCCGGCCCGTGGGCGCAGAACGGCCGTCCGGAGTACCTCAAGGAAGCAGCGAAGGCATCCGCGAAGCGCCTCGGCGCGGACGCCGTCGGGCTCTACCAGTTCCACCGTCCCGACCCGGCCGTGCCCTACGCGGACTCGATCGGTGCGCTCGCCGAACTCCTCGACGAGGGCGTCATCCGGATGGCCGGCATCTCGAACGCCGACCCCGACCAGATCCGGACGGCGAACGAGGTCCTCGACGGCCGACTGGCCTCGGTGCAGAACCAGTTCTCGCCGAAGTTCCGCTCGAGCGAACCGGAACTCGCGCTGTGCGACGAGCTCGGGATCGCGTTCCTGCCGTGGAGCCCCCTCGGCGGCATCGCGAACGCCGCGGAACTCGGCACCGCGTACGAGGACTTCGCGTACATCGCCCGCGACCGCGGCGTCAGCCCGCAGGTCGTCGCGCTGGCGTGGGAGCTGCAGAAGAGCGACGTCGTCGTCCCCATCCCCGGGGCATCGCGCCCGCAGTCGATCCTCGACTCCGTGACGGCCGCGACCGTCAAGCTCCGTCCCGAGGACGTGGCCCGACTGGACGCGTCGCAACCGGCGGCGGCGTAGACGACGCGACCCGCGCCTCCTGAACTGCCCTGGAGGCGCGGGTCGCGATCACGCGTCGGCGCGCGTCAGGACTGGCAGACCTCCTGGAAGTCCTTGCCCGTCGTCTCCAGCTTCTGGAGCCCCTCGGTGAAGCCGGAGCTGGACAGCGCGGACGGGTCCTTCGACGCCGCGAGGTCCTTCGTCATGCCGACGAAGTCCGAGAAGGCGCCCGCGAACGCGTCGGTCTTCGGCTTCACCTCGGTGTTGGTCACCTTGTCGGCGCTGTCCTCGAGCGTGGCGTCGAACTCGTCGAGCTTCGCCATCGCGGCCTCCGGGTCGCTCTGCAGCTCGGTGAGCTGCATCTGCATGCCCTTCGTGGCGTCGGTGACCTCGTTCGTGAACAGCTTGCAGGCCTCGGCCTTGGTCTGCGTCGGGGTCGGCGTCGACTTGGCGGCCGTCGTGGCGTCCGAGCCGGAGCCGCCGGCGGAGCAGCCGGCGAGGAGTGCGACGGCGATGGCGGCCGTGGTGAGCGAGACGAGCTTGGTGCGCATGGTGGTGGGTCCCCCCGGAGTCGTGCCCGCGACCCCGGGACGGGGTGCGGATCCGCGTCGAGGCTACATGGGAGATCCACAGGTGGACCGCGTTCCCGGTGCCCGACGGTCCGTCCCGTGGGTAGCGTCGGGGGCATGCGAGCGATCACCTCCGAGAACGGCACCCTCGACCTGCACGACCTCCCCGACCCGGTCCCCGGAGCCGGCGAGGTCCTCATCGAGGTCGCGGCCGCCGGGGTGAACAACGCCGACCTGCAGCAGGCGGCCGGCAACTACCCGCCCCCTCCCGGGGCGTCGGACGTCCTCGGCCTCGAGGTCTCCGGCACCGTCCGCGCACTCGGCGACGGCGTCGAGGGGTTCGCCGTCGGAGACCGGGTCTGCGCGCTGCTGTCCGCCGGGGGCTACGCGGCACTCGTCGTCACCCCGGAGACCCAGGTGCTGCCGGTGCCGGAGGGGATCGACCTCGTCGAGGCCGCGGGGCTGCCGGAAGCCGCGTGCACGGTGTACTCGAACGTCGGGATGCTCGCCGGGCTCCGACCCGGACAGACCCTGCTCGTGCACGGCGGCACCGGCGGCATGGGGTCGCACGCGGTGCTCTGGGCGAAGGCGCTCGGAGCGACGGTGATCGCGACGTCCGGGGGCGAGCGGAAGGTGCAGGCCTCCCGGGAGCTCGGCGCGGACCTCGTGGTCGACCACCGCTCGGAGGACTTCGTGGCGCGGGCGCTCGAGTTCACCGGGGGCCGTGGCGTGGACGTGGTGCTCGACGTCGTCGGGCCGGACTACCTGGCTCGGAACATCGAGGTCCTCGCGCCGAACGGGCACATCGCCGTGATCGCCTCGGGCAGCGGCCGCACCGGCGAGCTCGACCTCGGCGCGATGATGCGGAAGCGGGCGACGATCAGTGCGACGACCCTGCGTGCCCGGCCGCTCGACGAGAAGGCCGCGATCGTCGAGGCCGTCCGGTACAACGTCTGGCCGTTCGTGGCGGACGGTCGGGTGCGCCCGGTCATCGACTCGGTCCTGCCGCTCGTCGAGGCCGCCGAGGCACACCGGCGGGTCCGGGACGGCGAGGTCGTCGGGAAGGTGCTGCTGACGCCCTAGGCGCGCGTGGCACCCGCAGCGCCCGCGGCGCCCGTGCCCCCGGCCCGCTGGCCCCGGACGAGGTCGAGCACCTGCCCGCACTTCGCCCCGAACGTCGCGCGGAGCAGATCGGCCGCGTCCGGGTCCTCGTCGAACCGCGAGGGCATGTCGATCGCCAGCATGATCGCGAAGATCATGCCGCTGCCGAGGAACCCCTGGACCTGGTCGTCGGCGATCCCGGCCTCGTCGCGCAGGAACCGGTAGATCTCGAGGAACCCGGCCCGGGCCGCGGCACCGATCGCCGGTTCGGCCCCGGAGACGAAGCCCTGCAGCAGGAGCGTGTGCAGTCCGCGCTCGGCGGCGAGGTCGACGAACTGTTCGCCGATGACGTGCGCCGGGGTGTCGTCGGGCCCGAGGTGGGCGAGGGTCTCGCGCCAGGCGTCGAGCAGGATGTCGAGGGTGTCGCGGAACACCTCGAGGAAGAGCGCCTCCTTCGAGCCGAACATCCGCACGACGTACGGCTGGCTGATGCCGGCCGCCGCCGCGATCTGGTCGGTCGTCGTGCCGTTGTAGCCCTGGCTGCCGAAGAGCCCGCGTGCCGCCTCGAGGATCATCGCGCGACGCTGCGCAGCGGGCATGCGGACGGCCGTCGCCGGTGCCGGTGCAGATGCCGGGGAAGTCATGGTTGACAGGTTATCAGTCGATTACTACAGTCGCCCTTCGTAAGTAATCATCGGATTACCAAACGGAACGGATCCCCACCATGGAACGACGCATCCCGGTCTGGCTCGCCATCGCAGCCGCATCCCTCCCGATGTTCATGGCGACGCTCGACAACCTCGTCGTCACCAGCGCGCTGCCCGCCGTGCACGCCGACCTCGGCGCCTCCGTCGAGGAGCTGCAGTGGATCACCAACGCCTACACGCTCGCGTTCGCCGCGCTGATGCTCCTGGCCGTCGGCCTCGGCGACCGGCTCGGCCGCCGGCACCTGTTCGTCGCCGGCATCGCCGTCTTCACCGTCTCCTCCGCGTTCGCCGCCGTGAGCACCGACCCGACCTCGCTCATCGTCTGGCGTGCGATCGAGGGTGCCGGCGCCGCCGCGATCATGCCGCTCTCCCTCACCCTGCTCGTCGGGAGCGTGCCCGACCGGCTCCGCACCGTCGGCATCGGCGTCTGGGGCGGCATCTCCGGCCTCGGCGTCGCCCTCGGCCCGCTCATCGGGGGCGCCGTCGTCGAGGGCTGGAGCTGGGAGGCCATCTTCTGGCTCAACGTCCCGGTCGGCATCGTCGCGATCCCGCTGGCCCTCTTCGCCCTGCCGAACACCCGCGGAGCCCGTGTCCGCGCCGACGTCGTGGGCGTGCTGCTCGCCGGCCTCGGCGTGCTCGGCGTCGTCTTCGGGGTCGTCCGCGGCAACGACGCCGGCTGGACGAGCGGCGAGGTGCTCACCGGCCTGGTCGGCGGCGGTGTCCTGCTCGTCGCGTTCGTGCTCTGGCAGGCCCGCACCAGCGCTCCGCTCCTGCCCCTCCGGTTCTTCCGCGACCGGAGCTTCGCCCTCGCCAACGTCGTCGCGATGACGTTCTCGTTCGGCGCGTTCGGTTCGGTGTTCATCCTCATCCAGTTCCTGCAGGTCGTGCAGGGTCGGACCCCGCTCGAGGCCGGCGTCTGGACGATGCCCTGGACCCTCGCGCCGATGGTCGTCGCCCCGCTCGCGGGCATCGTGGCACCCCGGGTCGGCACGCGGCTGCTCATCACCGGCGGCATGGTGTTCCTCTCCGCCGGGCTGTTCTGGATCGCCGGGACGATGGCCGCCGACGTCACCTTCACGACGCTGCTGCCCGGCTTCCTGCTCGCGGGCATCGGGATGGGCGCCGTGTTCGGTCCGATCTCGACGGCGGTGCTCGCGCGGATGCCGCAGCACGACCACGCGAAGGCCTCCGGCGCGAACTCGACGCTGCGTGAGATCGGCGTCGCGCTCGGGATCGCCGTCCTGACCGCCGTCTTCACCGGGGCCGGCGGCGAGCTCACCCCCACCGGCTACGTCGACGCGGCCCAGCCCGCCGTGCTGGTCGGTGCCGCCGTGGTCGCGGTCAGCGCGGTCGTCGCGGCGTTCCTGCCCGCTGGACGCTCGGCACACGTCCCTGAGACGGTCGCCGACGACGGCCTGGAGGCGCGGCTCGCCCCCGCCACACCGGCCCCCGTCGCGTAGGTGGTCGGCTCGCAGCGTTCGAGCCCCGGGCGTGCGCGTCAGGCGTGGACGCGGGCGAGGAACTCGACGAGCGCGGGGTGCTGGGGGGCGTCGAGGACCTCGGCCGGGGCACCCTGCTCGACGACCTCGCCCTGGTGCAGGAACACGATCCGGTCGGCCACGTTCCGCGCGAAGTGCATCTCGTGCGTGGTCATCAGGATCGTCGACCCCTGCCGCTTCAGCTCGGTCACCAGGTCGAGCACCTCGCCGACGAGCTGCGGGTCGAGGGCACTCGTGACCTCGTCGAGCAGCAGGAGCTCGGGGTCGGACGCGATCGCCCGCACGATCGCCACGCGCTGCTGCTGCCCGCCGGAGAGCCGGTCCGGGTAGGCCCCGGCGAAGTCGGCGAGGCCGATCCGCCCGAGGAGCCGCCGGGCGGTCTCCTCTGCCTGCGCCCTGCCGACGCCGTGCACCTGCCGGGAGGCGAGCGTCACGTTGTCGAGCACGCTCATGTGCGGGAACAGGTTGAACTGCTGGAACACGACGCCGATCCGGGCCCGGGTGGCGTCGACGTCGATGCGGGGATCGGCGATGTCCGTGCCCTGCAGCAGGATCTCGCCGTCGTCGATGCCCTCGAGCAGGTTCACCGTCTTGAGGAGCGTCGACTTGCCGGAGCCCGAGGCCCCGATGACGCAGATGACCTCGTGGCGGTGCACCGTCAGGTCGATCCCGCGCAGGACCTCGTGCTCGCCGAACGCCTTGCGCAACCCGCGCAGCTCGAGGACGGCGGCCGACGTGTCGGGGGTGATCCGCGCCTCCTGGCCCGTCATACGGTCCCTCCGATCTGCTCGCGCCGCTGCTGGCGACGCGCGATCGCGTCCGTGACGCGGATCAGCGGCAGGCTGATCACGACGAAGAGCAGTCCGGCGACGAAGTAGGGCGTGAAGTTGTAGGTCTCGGCCTGGGCGATCTGCGCGGAACGGACCGCGTCCACCGCGCCGAGGATCGACACGAGACCGACGTCCTTCTGCATCGACACGAAGTCGTTCATGAGCGCGGGCGTGACCTTGCGGATCGCCTGCGGCAGCACGACGAGGCGCAGGGTCTTCGCGTGCGACAGCCCGAGCGACCGGGCGGCGAGGCGCTGCGAGGGGTGCACGGCCTCCATGCCGGCGCGGAGCACCTCGGCGATGTACGACGAGTACGTGAGCACGATCGCGATGGTGCCCCAGACCTCGGCGGGGAGGCGCGGGAAGACCCCGAGCCCGGGGATCCCGTAGCCCACCAGGTACAGCACGATGATGAGCGGCAGGCCGCGGAACAGGTCGGTGTAGCCGGTGGCGAGCATCCGCAGCGGGAAGAACACCGGGCTCCGCAGGCCCCGGACGACCGCCAGCAGGGTGCCGAACACCGCGACGCCGATGGCGCTGAAGAACAGGATCCGGATGTTCAGCCAGAGGCCCTCGAGGATCGACGGGAACGAGTCGATCGCGGTCTGCGGATCGAAGAACGACTGCTGGACCGCGGCCCAGCCGGGGGTGTTCACGACGCCGAAGTAGACGACGGCGATCACGACGAGCGTCGACGCGACGGACACCACGATCGAGCGGCGTCCGCGCTGCCGACGGTAGAGCCGACGCTCCAGCTCGACCTGGCTCGGCGCGGCTGCGGCCACCGGGGTGCCGGCGCCTGCTGGAACGGTCATGCGGCTACTTCAGGACGGGGGTGTCGGTCTCCGAGGAGAGCCACTTGGTCTGCAGGTCCTCGAGCGTGCCGTCGGCCTTGAGCGACTTGAGTGCCTTGTCGACCTTGCTCGTCAGTTCGGAGTCCTTCGGCAGCACGAAGCCGAACTGGTCGCCCGTGCCGTCGGACGGGAACTGCGCCGAGACCGTGCCCTTGCCGTCGAGCTGCGCGCCGGACATGTAGAAGGCGGTCGGCAGGTCGGTCACGATCGCGTCGATCTGGCCGGACTTGAGCGCGAGGACGGCGTCGTCGTTCGAGTTGAAGACCTGCGGGGTGACCCCGAGGACGTCCTTGACGCTCTGGATGCTCGTCGACCCGGTCGCGACACCGATCGCGTCCTGCTTCAGCGCCGCGATGGTGGTGTCGTCGGCGGCCTTCGAGGACTGCGTCGTCACGACCGCCTGGGTCGTCGTGTAGTACGCGCTCGACATGTCGACGGCCTTCTTGCGCTTGGCGTCGATGGAGAACTGCTGGACGTTGAGGTCCCAGTCCTTCGGGCCGGGTGCGATGGCGCTGTCGAAGGTGCTCCGCTTCCAGACGACGTCGGACTCGTCGTAGCCCATCTCCTTCGCGACGGCGTAGGCCACGGCGGCCTCGAAGCCCTTGCCGGACTGCGGCTTGTTGTCCTCGACCCAGGGCGAGTACGCGGGCTGCCCGGTCGCGATGGTGAGCTTGCCGTCGGTGACGGTGCCGTCGGCGTTGCCGCTGCCGCCCGCCGAGCAGGACGAGAGCGCGAGTGCGGCGACCGCAGCGGTCGCGACGGCGATGGTGAGACGGAGGGATCGGGTCACGGTCGGGCCTTCGTGCGAGGGGGTGGGGGCAGGACGAAGTGTACTTCGCGCTGGGATACCAACGCGAAACGGATGTCTCGCGACTACTCGGCGAGCGTGAAGTCGTCGAACGAGAACCCGGGCGACACCAGGCAGCTCAGCAGCACCTCGCCGTCGCCCGGCAGGGTCCGCTGCCACACGCCGCCGCGCACGAACGCCTGCGCGTCGTTCACCCGGTCGCGCCCGGCGTCCGGGCCGAGCGTGATCGTCGCACCGGGCTCGGGCTGCTGGCCGTCGCCACCGAGCTGCAGGTCGACGCTGTCCGGCCCGTGCCACATCCAGATCTCGTCGCTCGTGACCCGGTGCCAGGCCGAGGCCTCACCCGGGGGCAGCAGGAAGTGGATCAGGGTTGCGGCAGGCCGGTCGCCCGCCGGGGTCGACACGGTCGCGGGCGAGGTCCAGGTGCGGACGTACCAGCCGCCCTCGGGGTGCGGCTCCATGCCGAGGGCGACGGCGCGCTTCGGCACGTCGAGCCACTCGATCAGGGTTCCGTCGACGGTGCGACGGGCGGCCATGCCCGGGCGGGGTGCGGTCTCGGTCATGATTCCTCCAAGGAACGATCAGGTGGGGCGGGCGGGCCGGTCAGCGCACCGTCGACGGCTCGGACGACACCGCGGACCACGGTCGCGACGGCACGGCCGGCACCGTCCTCGACGAGTTCGGCGAGGGCGTCCGGCACGGTCCGGGCGTCGACGTCGAAGACGGCCAGGTCGGCGCGTGCCCCGACGGCGAGGTGCCCGATCCGGTCCGGCCCGACGGCGAGCCCCATGGCGTGCGCGCCGCCGAGGGTCGCCGCGGCGAGCAGTCGTTCGTGCAGGTCGCGGTGCCCGTAGCCCTGCGACCGGGCGATCCGGTGCAGCGCGGTGACGTCGGCCATCAGGTCGAGGGACGGCGACGACGACAGCGAGTCCGTGCCGATCGCGATCGGGCTGCCCTCGCGCAGGTAGTCGGCGACGGGTGGCGGATCGAGCCCGATGACCGCGTTCGAGCGCGGGCAGAGCGCGACGGCGGTCCCCCGCGCGCGCAGCAGTGCCCGGTCGGCGGCGGTCATGTACACGCCGTGCGCGATGTGGCAGTCGGGGCCGAGCACGCCCAGCCGGTCGACGAACGCGGTCGCGCTCGCACCGAAGCCGAGCGCGCGCATGGCCCGGAACGACGGCACGTTCGCGAGGTGCCAGTCGTTGCCGTGGCCGACGCCGTCGACGCCCTCGAGCCCGGGCACCGGCCCGAGGGCGACGCGCTCGCCCTCGAACGCGGCCTCGCCGAGGTGCAGGTGCAGCCGGAGGCCGCGCTGGCGCACGATGTCCGGGAGTTCGAGCAGCGGGGCGACGTCGAGCGAGTACGGCGCGTGCGGGGAGAGCCCGGCGCCCGGGTCCGTCGGGATCCGCTCGAGTTCGGCGAGCACTTGGTCGCGGCCGTGGGACTGCCAGGCCGCGTTCTCCCAGTCCATGACCTCCCAGTAGGCGATGCCACCGAGGCCTGCTTCGGCGAGCACGGTCGACGCCTCGATGTCCGTGACGACGTCGGCGATGCTCGTCACACCGGCGAGGATCGACGACGTCGCGCCGGCTGCCGCCTCGGCGTGCCAGTCGTGCGGCTCGGCGTAGTCCTCGTTGAACGCGCGGGCCCAGTCCTCGAACCCGCTGTACTGCCGCTGCCCGACACTGGCCATGCCGGTGTACTGCAGGTGCGAGTGCGCGTTCACGAGACCGGGGAGGAGGGCACCCCGCCACGGCCGTTCGGTGAAGGGCACGCCGGAGCCCGCGAGCTGGTCGACGACCCACGACCGGTCGCCGACGTGCAGGATGCGGCCGTCCTGCACCGCGACGGCGCCGTCGGCGATGGGCGGCGCGGTCATCGGCACGACGATGCGCGCCGAGTGGACGGTGACGGGGTGCCCGGCGGTCACGACGGGTCTCCGAAACGGCGGGTCCGGACGTCGGGCTCACGGTCGGCGGGGTGCTCGGCGAGGGGCACGGGAGGCGCGGCTGGCGCTCCGAAGGCGGCGAGCGCCGCGCGGGCGGTCGCCTCGTCCACCGCGGGGTCGATCGGCACGACGGCACGGTCGAGTTCGTCACCCCGTTCGAGGAGCATCCGGACGGCACCGAGCTGTGCGGCGAAGGACAGGTCCATGATCTCGATCGGGTTGCCCTCGGCAGCGGTGATGTTGATGCAGCCGCCGTCGTCGAGCACGATCGGGCCGCCGTCCGTACCGGGGAACACGAGCCGCTCGGCCTTCGGACCCACCGGGACCCGCTCGGCGCCGGCTGCTCGGGCGTCGTCGAGCGCCACCTCGTGGTCGACGCCGCCCGCGACCGCGACGACCGTGCCGTCCGCGCACGACCGCAGCGCGCGGAGGTCGATCGTGTCGGCGACCCCCGTGGCGCTCATCACGAGGTCGGCGTCCTGCACCGCCTCGGCCAGGGGTGCGACGGCGTACCCGGCGAAGAGCGCCTGCAGGGCGCGGACCGGGTCCGTCTCGGCGACCGTCACCCGCAGACCGAGTGCCGTGAGCACCAGGGCGACCCCCTCGCCGACGTGGCCGAACCCGGCGACGACAGCCGCGCCTCCCGGGACCACGCGGTGCGTACCGGACGGGAGCCGGTCGAGCAGGTCGAGCACCGCGAACACCGTCGACTGCCCGGTGCCGTACCGGTTGTCGAAGAAGGTCTTGGTGCGGGCGTCGTTCACCGCGACGACGGGGATGCCGAGCTCGCCGCGCGCAGCCATGGTGCGGAGCGGTCGGAGGCCGCTCGTCGTCTCCTCCGCTGCGCCGAGCATCGTGGGCACCAGGTCCGGGCGCTCCTGGTGCGCGAGACGGATCACGTGCGAGCCGTCGTCGAGCAGGATGTGCGGCCGGGTGTCGAGCATCGCGAGGGCGAGGGCCCGCTGCTCGGGGAGCGAGGCGGCACTGCTCGCGTACACGGTCAGCCCGGCTGCCCGGAGCGCGTCGGCCACGGCGTCGTCGGTCTCGTCGGCGTGGGCGTAGACGACGACCTCGGCGCCGGCGTCGCGGAGGAGCAGGCTCAGCACGGCGGTCTTCGGCTCGAGGAACATCGCGACGCCGATCCGGGTGCCACGGAGGAGTCCCCCCTCGCGGAGCTCGGCGGCGACCGCTCGCGACACGGGCATCGACCGTCGGGCCCAGCGCAGCCGGGCCTCGGCGGCGGGGTCGTCCTCGGGGTCGCGGCCGGTGGAGACGAGGAAGACGTCGTCGGAGGTCATCGGCACCGCGAGGACCCCGGGGCGGGCGATCGTGACCGGGCCGAAGGCGTCCTCGTCGACGGCGGGGAGGTGTCGTCCGGCGTCGACCACGACGAGGGTCGCACCCCGGGGACGGTCGGCTTCGCGCTCGATGACCGGCGTGGAGTCCTCCGGCGAACCGGCGCACCAGAGCTGGTCGACCGGTTCGTGGGGCAGCGCCTCGCGGGCGCCGAGCCCCGTCAGCAGGGAGCGCAGCGCCGCGGTGTCGCGGGGGTCGCCGCCGACGATGCGGAAGCGGCGCGCGGCGACGAGGAGGTTCGTCGCGCTCGCGAAGCGCCGGACGGCCGCCGAGGCCCAGGCGCGGGTCTCGGGGTCGGCTCCTGGCGGCATGCCCCAATCGTAGGGCGAGCGGGTGGCGTGCCCGTGTCCGGCGGGTGGCCGGGTGGCGCGCCCGTGTCCGGCGGGCGGCCGGGGGCCTCGTCAGCGCGGGACGTGCGGCGGGGGCGTGCCGTCCCATCCGTCGCCGGACGGCGACGGCGACGACGACGGCGACGACGACGACGACGACGACCAGGGTGCCGGCCAGCCGGCGAGCGCGTTCGCGCTCCGTTCGAGCCGCCGGTGCCGGCGCAGCACCGTGACGAGGACCACGACCCCCACGGCCGACACGATCGCGAGCCCGATCACGTACAGGGTCGTCGCGACGCCGGCGATCGACGCCGGGACGACCCCGTTCCGCGCCGCCGAGAACGGCGTCCCCGTCACGACGAACGCCAGCAGGGTCGAGATCGTCGAGTTCGAGTCCCACAGCCCGTGCAGCAGGGAGACACCGACGTAGGCGACGACCGGGGCCAACGACCACCGGAACCGGTCGCGACCACGGGCGGCGCCGAACAGGACGGCTCCGAGGATCGACGTCCACAGCACGTGCCCGACCGGGGACAGCACCGCACGGACGACCTCGGTCTGCAGCAGGGACACCAGGTCGATGCCCCGCGCGGTGATCGCCGCGTTGAACGCGTACCCCGCCGACTCGAACGCGGCGAACCCGGCACCGACCGTCGCCCCGAGGAGCGCTCCCTGCCGAGCCGTCTTCGGGCGGACCCGCCACCCGACGAACAGCAGCAGGACGCCCTTGACGAACTCCTCGACGAACCCGACGACGATGTACACGAGGGCGTCCTGCTGGAGGTTCGCCTCGAGCAGGGACGCCCCGAGGACGCCGAGGATCCCGCCGACGAAGAACGCGACGATGAGCTGCATCGTGCTCACCGTTCCGGTCACCCGCTCGATGACGAACAGCACCACCGTGAAGGGCACGAGGAAGCTGCCGAGCAGGATGATCGTCGGGACCAGGTTCGTGTTCAGCGTCGTGATCGTGACGACGATCGTGACCACCCAGAGCAGGAACCCGACGAGGAGGGTCTTCCACCACCAGCCGTGACGGTGGTGCGGGTGAGCGGCGCGGACGTCCGTGGACAGGCTCATAGGGCCATGGTGCTCCGCGGCCGCGCCGGGGGTCACGGGAATGCGCGGGGCCCGTCGGACGTACTCTCTGGGCATGAGCGATGCATCCTTCGACAAGGTCACGATGTTCGGCGCGGACTGGTGCCGCGACTGCCGCCGTTCCAAGGCGCTGCTCGACACCCTCGGGGTGGACTACGAGTACGTCGACGTGGAGGCGGACCTGACCGCGGCGGACCGCGCCGAGGAGATCAGCGGGCGGAAGAACATCCCCGTCGTCGTGCTGCCGAACGGGAAGCACTTCGTCGAGCCGTCGGACGCCGAACTGCGCTCGGAGCTCGAGGCCGCCGGCGTCGTCTGACGCTCGGGCGCGCTCAGGCGCGCTCGGGCGTGCTCGCGCCGTTTCCCCCGCCCGGACATCGGATGAATCGGGCATGATGGCGGCGTGATCATCGACGCTCACCACCACCTCTGGGATCCGGCAGACCGTCCCTACCCCTGGATGGACGACTCGGTCGCCCCGATCCGGCGACGGTTCGACGTGGACGACCTGCGCGCGGCGACCACCGGGACCTCCGTCACGCGGACGATCGCGGTGCAGGCGGTGCACGACGCGGGCGAGACCGCCTGGCTCCTCGCGCAGCCCGCGCCGGTCGCGGGCGTCGTCGGCTGGGTGGACCTGACCGCGCCCGACGTGGCCGAGCGCGTGGCGTCGGTGTCGACCGGTCCGGGCGGCGAGCGGCTCGTCGGCATCCGCCACCAGGCACAGGACGAGCCCGACCCCGGGTGGCTCGCACGGCCGGAGGTCGTCCGCGGCGTCCGTGCCGTCGCGCGTGCCGGCCTCGTGTTCGACCTGCTCGTGCGGGCCCGGGAGCACGACGCCGCCCTCGCCCTCGCCGACGCCGTGCCCGAGGCGTCGTTCGTCCTCGACCACGCCGGCAAGCCGTCGATCGACACCGGGGACCCCTCGTGGCCGGACCGGATGCGGGACGTCGCCGCCAGGCCGAACGTGGCGTGCAAGGTCTCCGGGCTGCTCACCGAGGCGGGTGCCGACTGGCGGGAGCGCCCCGTCGCCCGGTACGCCCGCGCGGTCGTCGAGCACTTCGGCCCGGAGCGCTCGCTGTTCGGCTCCGACTGGCCGGTGTCGACGCTCGCCGCCGACTACGCCGAGGTCCTGCACACGACGAGCGATGCCCTCGCCGACCTGTCGCCGACCGAGCGCGACGCTGTGCTCCGCGGGACGGCCGAGCGGATCTACCTTGCCGGAGCCTCGACTCAGACATAGGATGTTTCCGCTGCACCGGCGCAGCAGGAGAGCGAGGAACGATGCGGTTCGCACGACTTGGCCCGGCGGGCGACGAGATCCCGGTCGCGATCGACGACGACGGCGAGGTGCTCGACCTCCGGAGCCTCACCGGAGACATCAGCGGTGGCTTCCTGGCGTCCGACCCCGGCCCCGACGCCCTCGTCCGGCACGCCCGCGCCGCCGGCGACCTTCCCGTGATCGACCGGGCCGACGGTCTCCGGCGTGGGTCGCCCGTCGCCCGCCCCGGCAAGGTCGTCTGCATCGGCCTGAACTACCGCGACCACGCCGCCGAGACCGGCGCCGACATCCCCACCGAGCCGATCGTGTTCATGAAGGACCCGATGACGGTGATCGGCCCCGACGACGAGGTCCTCGTCCCCCGCGGCAGCACGAAGACCGACTGGGAGATCGAGCTCGCGATCGTGATCGGCACCACCGCGCGCTACTGCGCGTCCGAGGACGAGGCCGCGACGCACATCGCCGGCTACGCCATCGCCAACGACGTCTCGGAGCGCGCGTTCCAGCTCGAACGCGGCGGGCAGTGGGACAAGGGGAAGTCCTGCGAGACGTTCAACCCGCTCGGCCCGTGGCTCGTCACGCCGTCCGCGCTCGAGGCGGACGGTCTCGACCCGAACGCCCTGTCGCTGCAGCTCCGGGTGAACGGCGAGCTCCGGCAGGACGGCAGCACCCGGGACATGATCTTCCGGCCAGCCGAGATCGTCCGGTACCTGTCGCAGTTCATGGTCCTGTACCCGGGTGACGTGATCAGCACCGGCACACCCGCGGGGGTCGCCCTCGGCAGCGGTGCGCCGTACCTGCAGGCCGGCGACGTCGTCGAACTCACCGCCGAGGGCCTCGGCTCGCAGCGCCAGACGATGGGCGCAGCATGACCGCCGGGACCCACGAGGGCCTGCGCGCCGTCGTCACCGGCGGCGCCTCCGGCATCGGCGCCGCGATCGTCGCCGCGCTCCGTGACCGAGGTGCGACCGTCGCGGTGCTCGACCTGCAGCCCGGTGACGACGCCCTGTCGTTCCGCTGCGACGTCGGTGACGACACGTCCGTCCGGGCAGCGGTCGCCGACGCCGTCGAGCAGCTCGGCGGGCTCGACGTCCTGGTCAACAACGCCGGCATCGGCGCACAGGGCACGGTCGAGGACAACCCCGACGACGAGTGGCGCCGCGTGTACGAGGTGAACGTGCTCGGCGCGGTCCGCCTCTCGCGCGCGTGTCTGCCGCACCTCCGTGACTCCGACGCCGCGAGCATCGTGAACACCTGCTCGATCGCCGCCACCGCGGGGCTGCCCCAGCGCGCGCTGTACTCGGCGACGAAGGGCGCGATCGCCGCCCTCACCCGCGCCATGGCTGCCGACCACCTCCGGGAGGGCATCCGCGTCAACGCCGTCAACCCCGGCACCGCGGACACCCCGTGGGTCGCGCGGCTGCTCGAGCGCGCCGACGACCCGGCAGCGGAACGGGCGGCCCTGGAGGCACGCCAACCGCACGGACGCCTCGTCGCGCCCGAGGAGGTGGCCGAGGCCGTCGCCTACCTCACCAGCCCGCTCGCCCGGTCGACGACGGGTGTCGACCTCGCGGTCGACGGCGGGATGCAGGCGCTCCGGCTCCGGCCCGCCTGATGGGCCCTGGAGGCGCGACTATCGTCGTCGTGTCGGCTCGCGTGGGCGAGTGGCCGAGCAGGAGGTGGTGACGTGGCGTCGCTGACGGATGATGCGATCGCACGCATCCAGCAGATGATCGTGAGCGGCGAGCTCCAACCCGGGCAGCGCCTCCCGCCCGAGAAGGAGCTCAGCGAGTCCCTCGGGCTGTCGCGGAACAGCCTCCGCGAAGCGGTGAAGGCCCTCGAGCTCATCCGCGTGCTCGACGTCCGGCGCGGCGACGGCACGTACGTGACGTCGCTCGAGCCGACCGTCCTGCTCGAGGCGGTCTCCTTCGTCGTCGACATGCACCACGACCGCTCGCTCGTGGACCTGCTCGAGGTCCGGCGGATCCTCGAGCCCGCGTCCGCCGTCCTCGCGACCGCCCGCGCCTCGGAGCAGCAGATCGACGACCTGCACGCGCTCATGCAGTCCGTCGGCGAGGACACCGGCGTCGAGGACCTCGTCGCCCACGACCTGCAGTTCCACTCGACGATCGCGGGCATCGGCGGGAACCAGTACCTGTCCGGCCTGCTCGACGCCCTGTCGAGCAAGACCGTCCGGGTGCGGGTCTGGCGCGGCCTGACGCAGAACGGCTCCGTGCAGCGCACGCTCGACGAGCACGCGGCGATCGTGGACGCCATCCGTCGTCGCGACCCGCAGCTCGTGCAGGCGCTCGTCGTGGCGCACGTCGAGGGTGTGGAGCGCTGGCTGCGGCGCTCGCTCGACTGAACCCGGCAGTCCTCCCAGGCAGGTGCGAGTTGGGTCGGTTGTCGGCCCTGACTCCGGCAACCATGCCGCGGCAACCGCACCCACGAGGAGGAAACCGTGATCGGTCTCATCATCAGCTTGATCATCATCGGACTCATCGCCGGCGCCCTCGCGCGGCTCATCGTCCCCGGCAAGCAGCACATCTCGATCCCCATGACCATCCTGCTCGGCATCATCGGGTCGTTCGTGGGCGGGTTCCTCGGGTTCCTGATCTTCCAGCACGACCCGATGGACGGCTTCTTCCAGCCCGCCGGCATCATCGGCTCGATCATCGGCGCCGTCATCGTGCTGTTCATCTACACGCGCTTCGCCGGCCGGAGCGCCCGCACCCGCTAGTCGGACGTGGCCGGGCACGACCCGGCGCACAACCGAAGTCACCCCGAACCGCGCATCCGCGTGGTTCGGGGTGACTTTCGTTGTGCGCACGCGATCGGCGCCGGGGCGCCCGGCCGCCGGGCCGCGTCGCCCCCGCGTCAGGCGGCGAGCAGGCCCGCGGTGCGCAGGTCGTCCCAGAGTGCCTCGGGCACCGTCGCACCCGCCCGAGCGACGTTCGAGCGCACCTGCTCCGCCGACTGCGCACCGAGGGCGATCGCCCGGACCGCAGCCGCCCGGCGCGGGAACGCGAGCGCGGCCTCCGGCAGCGTGACGCCGTGCCGTTCGCACACGTCGGCGATCGCGTTCGCCCGTTCGACGAGCGACGCCGGTGCCACCGCGTAGTCGTACGTCGCCGAGGCGTCCGGCCGGTCCCGTCCGAGCAGCCCCGAGTTGTAGACGCCGACCGCGACCACGGCGACCCCGAGGTCCTCGCACCGTGCGACCAGCGACGCCGCCGGCTGCTCGAGCAGCGTGTACCGGCCGGCGAGCATGACCACGTCGCACATGCCGGTGGAGACCGCTGCCTCGAGGGCCTCGACGGAGTTCGACCCGACGCCCACCGCTCGGACGACCCCCTCGTCCCGGAGCTCGACGAGCGTCGGCAGCGCCTGGCTCAGCCCGTCCCGCAGTGAGTACACGTCCGGGTCGTGCAGGTAGGCGATGTCCACGTGGTCGAACCCGAGGCGCCCGAGGGACTCGTCGAGGGACCGCCGCACGCCCGACGGCGAGGGATCCCACTGCCGGACCAGGTCGTCCGGCACCGCGAACCCGCCGGAGTCCAGGTCGTCCCCGTCGCCCCGCCCGGGCACGAGCAGGCGTCCGACCTTCGTCGACACCAGGTAGTCGGACCGCGGCCGCTCGGCGAGTGCCGCTCCGAGCCGTCGCTCGGACAGCCCGAGCCCGTAGTGCGGCGCGGTGTCGAACCCGCGGACCCCGGCCTCCCACGCGGTGTCGACCGTGGCCCGCGCCTCGTCGTCGGACACCTCGCGCAGCAGGTTGCCGATCCCCGCACCACCGAACCAGAACGGTCCGCGGTCGAGGTCCGGGGCCGTCACGCGTCCACCTGGTCTGCGAGCGACCACACCCGGGGGATGCCGTCGTCGCCGCCGGAGTAGTCGTCGTCCGCCTCGAGCAACGGGTTCACGACCGCCTGCCACTCGGCGTTCACGGGGTCGTCGGCGAGCGCCTTCCGCATCGCCCGGTAGTCGTCGACCTCGACGAGGTGCACGAGGTCCTGCCCGTCCCGCCAGATCGTCCAGTCCTGCACCCCGGCCGCGCGGAGCCGTGCCGCCAGCGCGGGCGGGACCGAGGTGTGCACGCGTTCGTACGCCGCCTCGCTCCCCGCCCGCAGCCGGGTCCTCGTCAGGATGCGCTGCATCAGTCGCGCAGGAAGAGCTCGACCACGGGCACCGCCACGTCCGGCCGGACGATCGGCAGGGTGAGCGTCAGCGTCCCCGCGGGCTGTCCACCGAGGCCGGTGTTCTGCGCCCGGGTGCCGGGCGCGATCTCGCGGTAGTGGATCTCCGACGCGTCGTTCAGGAGCTGGGCGTACGCGACCCGGCCGGCGAGGTCGGCGAGGTGCACGTGCTCGAACGGCCACGTGAAGAGGTGCAGGTACAGCCGGTTCCCGTTCTGCGTGTACACGGTGCCCGCCGGCGCCCGGAACGACGACGGTCCGGCGCCGTACACCGACCGCGCGTGCTGGTGCATCCACGTGCCGATCCCGGCGAGCGCCGTCCGGGCGACCCCGTCGAACTCGCCACGACCGGTCGGGCCGACGTTGAGGAGCATGTTCCCGTTGTTCGAGACCCCGTCGACGAGCATGCGCACGAGCAGGTCGGTGCTCTTGACGTTCAGGTTGTCGCGGTCGTACCCCCACGAGCCGTTGAGGGTCTGGCAGGCCTCCCACGGCACCTGGACGCCGTCGACCTCCATCGGCTTGTCCGGCTGGTACTGCTCCGGCGTGACGATGTCCCCGGGCAGGTCGAGCCGGTCGTTGACGATGATGCCGGGCTGGAGCCGCTTGGTCAGCGCCAACAGCTCCTCGGACCCCCAGTCGTCGCGGCCCTTGCCGCCCCAGATGTCCTCGTGGTCGTTGTCGCGGTACGAGAAGTCGTAGAACAGGTAGTCGATCCGCCCGTAGTCGGACAGCAGCTCCGTCACCTGCCCGTGCAGGTAGTCCCGGTAGCGCGCCATGTCCCGGCCCTCGTTCAGCGCGGCGATCGCCTCGTCGCCGTCGTCCCGCCTCGGGTGCACGCCGTCGATCGTGAAGTCCGGGTGGTGCCAGTCGATGAGCGAGTGGTAGAACCCGACCCGCAGTCCCTCGGCGCGGACGG
The DNA here is from genome assembly GCF_900113095.1 of Curtobacterium sp. YR515. Lineage (NCBI taxonomy): Bacteria > Bacillati > Actinomycetota > Actinomycetes > Micrococcales > Microbacteriaceae > Curtobacterium > Curtobacterium sp. YR515. Next base: position 57,567 of record NZ_FOOD01000002.1, read on the forward strand.
CGTCGACGAACTCGCGCACGATGTCGCGGCCGAACGGGGTGTTCGTCGACTTGTAGTCGGTCAGTGCGCTGTCCCAGAGTGCGAAGCCCTCGTGGTGCTTCGTGGTGAGGACGACGTACTTCATGCCCGCCTCACGTGCTCGTCGCGCCCAGTCGGCGGCGTCGAACAGGTCCGGGTCGAAGTGGTCGAAGTACTTCTGGTAGTCGGCGTCGGTGATCCGCTCGCGGTTCTTCACCCACTCGTGCCGTGCCGGCAGGGCGTACAGCCCCCAGTGGATGAACATGCCGAACCGGTCGTGGGTGAACCACGCGGGCAGCCCGGAGGGATCGGTCGCGGTCTGCGGCTCTGCAGGTGCGGTGATGGTCATGTGGCCAGTGTTCCTTTCACGAGTACAGCACGTCACCGGCCGCCGAGGCCGCTGGTGACGATGCCCTTGACGAGGTGCTTCTGCAGCAGGACGAGGAGGATCACGGTGGGGAGCATCGAGATCACCGAGGCCGCCATCACGAGGTTCCACTCGGACCCCTGCTGCCCGAAGAACTGCTGCAGGCCGAGCGGGATCGTGCCGTGGGCCTCGACGTCGTTGACGACGACGAGCGGCCAGAGGAACGAGTTCCAGTAGGAGATGAACGAGAAGACCGCGAGCACGGCCATCGTCGGCCGGGCGAGCGGCAGCATCACCGAGACGAAGGTCCGGATGGCGCCGGCGCCGTCGACGCGTGCTGCGTCGTCGAGCTCCTGCGGCACGGTGAGGAAGAACTGCCGGATGAGGAACGCGCCGAGCGCCGTGAACGCCCACGGGACGATGAGCGCCTGGAAGGTGTCCACCCACCCGAAGCCCTGCATCATCACGTACATCGGGATGACGAGAACGTCCTGCGGGATCATCAGCGTCACCAGGAAGAGCAGGAACACGGTGTTCCGCCCCCGCCAGCGCAGCCGCGAGAACGCGTACCCGGAGAGCACGGCCACGACGACGTTGATCACGGTGCCGGCGGCCGCCACGAAGATCCCGTTCAGGATGAAGCGGGCGAACGGCAGGTAGGTGAACGCCTGGACGTAGTTGTCCCACTCGAGCGAGCGTCCCCAGAGCGTCGGCGGCGTGGTGAACACCTGGTCCGCCGGCTTGAGGCTCGTCGCCACCATGTAGATGAGCGGCGAGACGAAGAGCAGCGCGACGAGGCAGAGGAGCGCGTAGCCGATCGCGTGCCGGAGCCGTCCGGGCCGGGGTGCCGAGGCGGTCCGGGGCACGGACCGCGGGTTGACCGTGCGGTTCGACGTCGTGAACCCGCTCGTGCGGGGCTTGGTCAGCTCACTCATAGTGCACCCACCGCTTCTGCCCGAGGAACTGGACGGCCGTGATCCCGAGGATGATGACGAACAGCACCCAGGCACCGGCGGAGGCCAGCCCGAGCTGCTGGTTCTGGAAGCCCGTGTTGTAGATGTACTGCACGAGGGTCTCCGTCGCCGTGCCCGGTCCGCCCTTGGTGAGGACGAAGGGCTGCACGAACACCTGGAACGAGGTGATCAGCGTCATCATCGTGGCGAAGAACACCGACGGTGAGATGAGCGGGAACTTGATCGCCCAGAACGTCTGCCACGCGTTCGCGCCGTCGAGCTGCGACGCCTCGATCTGGTTCTCGGGCACGGCGTCGAGCGCCGCCGAGAAGATGAGCATGTTGTACCCGAAGCCCTGCCAGACGCTCATCGCGACGATCGCCAGCATCGCCCAGTGCTCGTCGGCGAGGAAGTTCGGCGCGTGCACGCCGACCGTCGACTGCAGGGAGGCGTCGATCGCGCCGCCCGGCTGGTAGAGCATCCGCCAGACCACGACGTTCGCGACGATCGGCGTGATGGTCGGGATGAAGAACAGCACGCGGAAGACGTGTCGACCGGCGATCCGCGGCGTCAGCCAGGCGGCGAGCCCGAGCGACACGACGAGGTTGAGCGGCACGTACAGCACGACGAACAGGGCCGTGTTGAGCGTCACCGTCCGGAACACCGGATCGGCGAAGAGCCTGGCGTAGTTCTCGATGCCGGCGAAGCTGCGCTCGCCGAGCATCGGCCAGTTCATGAAGCTGACGACGAGGGAGGCGATGATCGGGAACGCCGTGAAGACGACCAGCCCGATGGAGTGCGGCGCAGCGAAGGCGGCGCCCCACCACGAGCGCCGACCGACGACGCCGTCGGCGTCACCGCCCTTGGGCCGGGGCGTCGCGGTGCCCGTCGCGACCGCGGTCGCGACGGCGGGGACCGCCGGTGGATCCTGGATGGTGGTCATGCGACGACCTCCTCGTCGTTCGCGGGTGCTTGCTGTCGGGGTGGCGGACTGGAGGCGCGGGGCGGGGTCGACCCGCGCCTCCAGTCCGTCAGTCGGTCGCGTCGGTCACTGCGTGCCGAGCTGGCCGGCGATCGAGGACATCGTGTCCTTGCCGGACGTCTGTCCGTTGACCGCCTGGAGCGCGTACTGCGTGAAGAGCTGGCCCAGCTGGTCGCTCTGCTTGTTGCCCGGGAGCGGCGAGGACTTGGCGAGGGCCGCCTTGAGCGCGGTCTCGGCCCCGTCGATGCCGGCGCTGGAGTACCACGCGTCCTGCGCCGCGGTGCGGGCCGGGAAGGCACGCCCCTGCTCGGCGAGGGACGTCAGGACCTTCTCGCTCGTCATCGTCTGGACGGCCTTGAACGCCTGCTCCGGGTACTTGCACTGCTTCGAGACGCCGAAGCCGGAACCGGCGGCGAAGGTCGACGGGCCCGAGGTCCCGGCCGGCAGCGTCGTGACGCCGAGGTCGAACTTCACCTTGGCCTTCTGGCTGATCAGCGACCACGGACCGTCCGTGTACATCGCGACCTTGCCGGCGGCGAAGTCGTTGCCGGGCGTCGAGGTGTCCGACGACGCCTGGGTCGCGTAGCCCTTCTTCACCAGGCTCGCGAGCCAGTCCAGGCCGTCCGCGAACTTCGTGTCGGTGGCGTCGATCTTGCCGGCCTTCGTGATCACCCGGCCGCCGTTGTAGCCGTAGATCATCGACTCGAGGTTGAGGTCGCCCACGGTCGAGCCGAACTCGGTGATGCCCTTCGCCTTGAGCGCCTCGCCGGCCTGCTCGAAGTCGTCGGTGGTCCACCCGGGCTCGGGGTCGGCCACGCCGGCCTGCTTGAAGAGGTCCTTGTTGTAGAACATCAGGATGGGCCCGGTGTCGTACGGCAGACCGTAGAGCTTGCCGTCGACCTTCATGCCGTCGAGCGCCGTGCTGTCGTACGCCGACAGGTCGAGCCCGTCTTTCTTCGCGAGGTCGTCGAGCGACAGGAGCGACGAGGTGTAGTTCGCCGCGCGGAGCGACTGCATGCTCACGATGCACTGGGCGCTGCCGGCGCTGAGCTGCGTGCTGAGCTTCGTGAAGTAGTTCTCGAACGGGGCGCCCTGGATCGTCAGGGTGATGCCGTCCTCGCTCTTCACGGTGTCGGCGACCTTCTGCCAGGCGGCCTTGTCCTCCTTCCCGGCGATCCACATGGACCAGGTCATGGCGTCCTTGGACTGGCTGCCGCCGGCACTGCTGCCGGAGGAACAACCAGCGAGGACGAGCGCGGTGGCGGCGGCTGCCGCCAGCCCCGCGACGATTCGGCGTCGGTGCATCGGAGTCTCCACTTCGTCGTGGTGATCAGGGTGGGGGGGGTCGGTTCGGGAGGAACGTGGTGCGGGTCAGGGTCGTCGGGCGTCGCGATCGGGGTGCGTCAGGCGACGCGGACGGGGTCGGTGTGCGTCAGGCGACGCGGACGGGGTCGGTGTGCGTCAGGCGACGCGGACGGGGTCGGTGTGCGTCAGGCGACGCGGACGGCGTCCGGGACGCTCGCGTCGACGGCGGCCCAGACCGGGCCGTCGGGGAACGCGTGGTCCTCGAGCGTGGCGGCGTGCATCTCGGTGCCCGCGCCGGGAGCGGTGGGGGGCCAATAGCGGCCGTCGTGCACGTCGACCGGTGTCACGAAGTGCTCGTGCAGGTGGTCGACGAACTCGATGCAGCGGGTGTCGAGGTCTCCGGTGAGCGCGACGGCGTCGAACATCGAGAGGTGCTGCACCGCCTCGCACAGACCGACCCCGCCGGCGTGCGGGCAGACGCGGACGCCGTACTTGGCGGCGAGGAGCAGGATCGCGAGGTTCTCGTTCACCCCGGCGACTCGCGTGGCGTCGATCTGGAGCACCGACATCGCGTCCGCCTGGATGAGCTGCTTCGCGATCACCCGGTTCGCCATGTGCTCCCCCGTCGCCACCGGGATCGGTGCGATGCGGCGGGCGATCTCGGCGTGTCCGAGGACGTCGTCGGGGCTCGTGGGCTCCTCGACCCACGCGATGTCGAACGGGCGGAGCCGCTCGATCCACGTGACCGCCTCGTCGACGTCCCAGCGCTGGTTGGCGTCGATCGCGATCCGGATGTCCGGACCGACCGTGGCGCGGGCGATCCCGAGCCGTCGGACGTCCTCGTCGATGTCCCCGCCGACCTTGAGCTTGATCTGGGTGAAGCCCTCGTCGACGGCCTCGCGGCAGAGGCGGGCGAGCTTCTCGTCGTCGTAGCCGAGCCAGCCGGGGGTGGTGGTGTACGCCGGGTAGCCCTCGCGCTCGAGGCGGCGTCGGCGCTCGGCACGGAGCGGCACGGCGGCCTCGAACAGTTCCCGTGCGTCGGCCGGGGTGATGGCGTCGGAGAGGTACCGGAAGTCCACCAGGTCGACGAGCTCGTCCGGGCTGAGATCGGCGAGCAGCGCCCAAAGCGGCTGCCCGGCACGCTTCGCCCGGAGGTCCCAGAGGGCGTTCACCACGGCGCCGATCGCCATGTGCATCACGCCCTTCTCGGGCCCGAGCCACCGGAGCTGCGAGTCGTGGACGAGTGAGCGCCACGTCCCGCCCATGTCCGCCAGGACCGACTCGGCGTCCGCGCCGACGACGTGCTCGCGGAGGGCGGCGATCGCCGCTTCCTGCACCTCGTTGCCGCGGCCGATCGTGAAGACGAAGGCGGTGCCGACGTGGCCGTCCAGGGCGTCGGTCGCGATCTCGACGTAGGCGGCGGAGTAGTCGGGCGCCGGGTTCATGGCGTCGGATCCGTCGTGGTCCCGGGAGGTCGGGAACCGGACGTCGCGGACGCGCAGACCGGTGATGCGGCTCATCGTGTCTCCTACCCGTTCGGTCTCCGTCGACCGAACGGACTCATCGAAACATCCGATGTCTCTGCTGTCAAGGGTCTTCTCATTCAGGTTTGCGCCGGAATGCGCGGTGAGTCGTCCGATGAATGCGGATGTGCCCCCGCTCCGGAGTGGAGCGGGGGCACTTCTGGGTGATCCGGTTACCGCGCGTGCAGGGTGAAGGTGACGTCCTTCGTGCCCGCGGACTTGAGGGTGCGCGTGAAGGTGTCGTCGTTGATGACGGCACCGGTCGTGTACGACCACTTGCCGTCAGCGCCGGCGATCACGTGCATCAGGTACTTCGACCCCGAGTACACATCGACGCGGGCCTTCGGTGCCGCGGCGCCCTCGATCCGCTGCTTCTCACCCTTCACGAACGACGTCGTCGCCACCGTGATCGGTGCCGTCTGCTCCTGCTCGGCAGCCGTCAGCGTGAACGTGACGTCCTTCGCCCCCTCCGACTTGAGCGTCCGGGTGAACGTGTCGGTGTTGATGACCCCACCGGTCGTGTACGACCACTTCCCGTCAGCGCCGGCGATCACGTGCATCAGGTACTTCGACCCCGAGTAGATGTTGACCTTCGCCTTCGGCGCGGCCGTGCCCTCGATCAGCTGCTTCTTGCCCTTCACGAACGTCGTCGTCGCGACCGTGACCGGCGGCGTCTGCGGCCGTTCCGACGGCACGATCGTGGCCTGCAGGGAGCGGTACTCGCCTCCCCCGAAGCCCGACACGATGATCGGGGTCCGGCCGGTGATCGGCTCGCCGCTCGTGGCGACCCAGTTGCCGTCGGCGTCGGCGATCACGATCTTGCCGTTCGACGGATCCCCGGGCAGCCCTCGGAAGTGCACGACCGCGAACGCGTCGGACGTGCCCCGGATCGTGGCGCGTTCCCCGACCACGAACGACTGCCCGCTCGCGAACGCCAGGTCGTGCTCGACGACGTCGAGGTCCGGGTCGGCGGTGACGGTGCGCGTGACCGCGGAGCCCGCGACCGTGAACGTCAGGTCGTACCGGTCGGCCGTCGCGGCACGGTCGGAGGACGCGATCGCCCATGCGCCGTCGACGTCCGCCACCACCCAGTTGGTCTTCGACGGACCGGAGGCGGACGGCAGCCCGTCGACCGCGATCCGGGAGAACGGCAGAGCGGTGCCGGACAGGCCGACGGTCCCGTCCGGGACGTAGGTGAGCCCACGTTCGATCGTGAACGCCTCGAACTCGCCCTCGCGCGGCGCCTGGTCGATCACGGCGGTCACCACCGGACTGACCGTGCCGTGCTGCTGCCCCTGCACCCGGACCTCGAACACGTTCGTCACCGGGTCCGCGCTGGTCGCCGTCCAGTTGCCGTTTCGGTCGGCCACGACCCCGTACCCGAGGGTCCGCCCCGGAAGGCCGTCGACCCGCACGCTCGTGTAGGCGTCAGCCGTCCCGGTCACCGTGGCGACCTCGCCACGGACGTACGTCTGCCCCTCGGTGACCGTGACGTCGCGCTGCACCGGGACGAAGGACTCGTCCGCAGTCGCCCGCTCCGACCGCGATGATCCGCCGACCGTGAAGGTCAGGTCGTAGCGGTCGGCGGTGGCCGATCCGTGCAGCGTGACGAGCTGCCACGTGCCGTCGTCGTCGGCGGTGACGCGGCGGGTCGTCCCGGAGCCGGAACCGCCGTGCTGCTCGGGCAGTCCGTCGACGGTGATGATGGACCCGGGGAGCGCCTCCCCCACCAACACGAGCCGACTGCCCGGTGCGTACACCAGACCCTCCTCGATCGTGAACGCCTCGAACTCGCCGGGCCGCGCCTCCTGCTCGACCCGCTCCTGCACCCAGCGACTCTGCCCGAGTCCCTGACCCCGTGCCTCGAGCAGGAGCGCGCCGAACGCCGGCTCCTCGCTCGTGATCGACCAGTCGCCGTTCTCGTCGGCAGTGGTGCCGGTACCCGGCTGGCCGGGCTTCCAGCCAGGGAGCCCGAGCACCGCGACGGAGGTGTACGCGTCGGCCGTTCCGGTGAGCGTGAGCGTCTCGCCCCGGACGAAGCGCTGCTCCGCCGGGATCGTGAGTTCTCGCTCGGCGAGTCGGTAGCCGTCCGTCGCACGCGTGGTGACGTCGATCGACGCCCCGCCCGAGGCGACGGCGAGGTCGTAGGACTCGGCGAGCGCCGACCCGGGAACGGTGAACACGATCCACTTGCCGCTCTGGTCGGACCGCACCGTGACCGGTCGGTCGATCGTGCCGCCCTTGCGGGGGATCCCGGTGATGGTGACGTCGGCGTTCGGCGCTGCCGTGCCGGTCAGACCGAGCCGGTCCCCCGGTGCGTACTCGAGGCCGTGTGTGACGGCGAGTGCGGCAGTCGTGTCCTGCTGCGTTGCGCGCTCGGCGGCCTGCGACGCGGACGTCGACGGCTCGGCGGCCGTTGCCGGGGTGGCGGGGAGGGCCACGAGGCCGGCGAGGACCGCGACGGCGATCGCACCACCGGCGCAGCGTCGGCCCGTCGTCGTGGGGTGTTTCTGCTGTTCCATGTCCTTGCTCACTTCGCGGTCAGGGTGAAGGTGACGTCGTCCGTACCCGCGGACTTGAGCGTCCGGGTGAACGTGTCGGTGTTGATGACCCCACCCGTCGTGTACGACCACTTCCCGTCAGCGTCGGCGATCACGTGCATCAGGTACTTCGACCCCGAGTACACATCGACGCGGGCCTTCGGTGCGGCCGTGCCCTCGATCAGTTGCTTCTGCCCCTTGGCGAAGGTCGTCGTCGCCACCGTGATCGGCGCCGCCTGCTCCTGCTCGGCAGCCGTCAGCGTGAACGTGACGTCCTTCGCCCCCTCCGACTTGAGCGTCCGGGTGAACGTGTCGGTGTTGATGACCCCACCGGTCGTGTACGACCACTTCCCGTCAGCGCCGGCGATCACGTGCATCAGGTACTTCGACCCCGAGTAGATCTCCACCTTCGCCCGCGGTGCGGCCATACCCTCGATCAGCTGCTTCTGACCCTTGACGAAGGTCGTCGTCGATACCGTGACCTCGTTCGCCGGTGCCTCGGCCGCTGCCGTGAAGATCGTCTCGACCTCGTGGTCGTTCACCCCGAGCAGCCGGAGCGTGAAGGAGTCCTGGGCGGCGAAGGTGGGGCTGATCCGGAGGGACCACGTGCCGTCCTTCCCGACGCTGAGCTTCGGGTCCGAGATGTACTTGCCGTCGAGCCAGTAGCGGATGTCCGTGTCGGGGAGGCCGGTTCCCCGGAGCGTCAGCTGGTCGCCCTTCGTGTAGGTCGTCCCCGAGGTGATCGTCACCGGCGTCGGCTCGGAGTCCGGGTCGGCCGTGAAGGTCGTGGTCGTGTCGTGTCCGTTCACGCCGACGAGTCGGAGCGTGAACGAGTCCTGTCGGGCGAACGTCTGGCTGATGGGGAGCTCCCACTTCCCGTTCTCGTCGACCGTGACCGGTGCGGTGGAGAGCGCGTCGTCCACCCAGTACTGGATCCGCGTCTCGGGCAGCCCGGTCCCGGCGATGGTGAACGGGTCGCCCTTCGTGTACACGGTTCCCGAGGTGATCATCACCGGCGTCGGCTGCGCGTCCGGATCGGCGGTGAAGGTCGTGGTGCTGTCGTGCCCGTTCTCGCCGCGGAGTCGGAGCGTGAAGGAGTCCTGCCTCGAGAACTCGCTGAGGATCGGGAGCTCCCACTGCCCGTGTTCGTCGACGACGAGCCTGGGTTCCGAGACGTAGGCGTCGTTCACCCAGTAGTCGATGACCGAGTTCGGCAGCCCGGTACCGGTGATCGTGAACGGGTCACCCTTGGCGTACTCCGTGCTCGAGGTGATGGTGACCGGGAGCGTACCGGCGTCCGAATCGGCCGTGAACGTCGTGGTGGTGTCGTGCCCGTTGACGCCGACGAGCCGCAGGTCGAGCGTCTCACCGCCGGTCAGGGACGGCGGAAGCTGGAGGGACCAGCGCCCGTCGGCGTCCGTGTGCAGCTGGGGACTGATGCCCGGGACACCGTTGACCCAGTAGTGGATCCGGGTCTCCGGCACTCCGGTCCCCGTGATCGTGAGCGACGCGCCCCGCGTGTACGAGGTCCCCGACGTGATGGCGACAGGCGTGATCTCGGCATCGGGATCCGCCGCGAAGGTGGCCCCGGCTTCCTGCCCGTTCAGACCGAAGAGCCGGAGCTCGAACGAGTCACGCCCCGCGAAGGCCACGCCGATCGGCAGCGTCCAGCGCCCGTCGTCGTCCACCGTGAGTTCTGGCGACGAGATGAGCTTGCCGTCGATCCCGTAGTTGATCGTCGTGTTCGGCAGTCCGGTACCGGTGACCTTGAACGGCTCGCCCTTGACGTAGGACGTGCCGGACTCGATGGTGATCGGCACGGGCTTCGCGTCCGGGTCGACGGTGAAGGTCGTGGTGCTGTCGTGGCCGTTCTCCCCCACGAGCCGGAGCGCGAACGAGTCGCGAGCGGTGATGCCCGCGCTGATCGGCAGCGACCAGCGCCCGTCGGCGTCGACGTCGATCTCCTTCGGCCCCGGGGCGCCGTCGATGAAGTACTGGATCGTCGTGCTGGCCGGCCCGGTGCCCGAGACGGTGAGCGGTTCGCTCGTCGTGTACTCCGTCGCGGACGTGATGGCGATCGGCGTCGGCTGCGCATCGGGGTCTGCGGTGAACGTCGTCTCGATCTGGTGGTCGTTCGTCCCGCGCAGTCGCAGGGAGAAGGAGTCCTGTCCGGCGAACGCGGCACCGATCCGGAGCGACCAGGTTCCGCCCTTGCCGACCGTGATCTCCGGGTACGAGATGTAGCTGTCGTTCACCCATGCCATGACGGTCGTGTTCGGGAGCCCCGTGCCCGTGATGGTGAAGGGCTGACCCTTGACGTAGTCCGTGCCCGACGTGATGGTGACCGGGGTGCGCTCGGCGTCCGGGTCCGCCGTGAAGGTCGTCGTGGAGTCGTGCCCGTTCTCGCCGTACAGCCGCAGTCTGAACGAGTCCTTCGACTCGACGAACGCTGCGCTCAACTGCAGCGTCCACAGGCCGTCCGAGTCGGTCGTGAGCTTCGGGTCGGCGACGAGGTCGTCGTTGATCCAGACGCGGATCGTCGAGTCCGGAATGCCCGTGCCGGAGATGGCGAGCGGGTCACCCTTGACGTAGGTCGTGCTCGACGTGATCGTGATCGGGGTGGTGGCGCTGTCGGCGCTGCGGGCGACCGGCGCCGCCGCCTGCGCGGGGGCGGCCGTCGAGAGCGCCGGACCGCTCAGGAGGACGAGGCCAGCGACGCCGAGCGCACAGGCGCGGGCGATCGTGGATCGTGGGTGCATGGGAGAGTCCTTCCTCGGGGGAGGACTCAAATGTAGTATTTCCCTCTGAAATACGGCACCGTGCAATTGCTACCGCGCCGAGCGCCGACGGCTCAGGCGGGCAGCGCCGCCTCGATCGCGGCGATCACCTGCGGCGCATCCGGCTTCGTCGTCGGGCGGAACCGCGTGACCGTGCCGTCCGGGGCGACCAGGAACTTCTCGAAGTTCCACGTGACCCGCCCGGCCTTGCCGTCGGCGTCCGGGGTCTCCTTGAGCGCCTGGTAGAGCGGGTGGGCGCTCTTGCCGTTCACCTTGACCTTCTCGGACATCGGGAAGGTGACGCCCCACGTGGTGGAGCAGTACTCGTCGATCGCCTCGGACGAGCCGAGCTCCTGCAGGAACTGGTTGCTCGGGAAGCCCAGGACCGTGAAGCCGCGGGGCCCGTACTCCTTCTGGAGCGCCTCGAGCTGCTCGTACTGCGGAGCGAGGCCACAGCGCGACGCGACGTTCACGACGAGCACCGCCTTGTCCGCGAACGCCCCGAACGTGGTGTCCTCACCGTGCAGCGTCGTGATCGCGATGTCGTCGAAGCGTCCCATGTCCCAAACGTTATCCCCAGCCCTGCTGGTTCGCAGGGTCGTCGTCCAGCCAGACCGTAGGATCGTCCCCATGTGTGGAATCGTCGGCTACGTCGGCAGCAACAGCAGCCAGGACGTCCTCCTCGGTGGTCTCCGTCGGCTCGAGTACCGCGGCTACGACTCGGCGGGCATCGCCGTCGTGGACGGGTCGCACGAGCTCGCGTCCGCGAAGAAGGCGGGCAAGCTCCAGGCCCTCGTGGACGAGCTGGAATCGCACCCCATCGCCGACGGCGGGACGGGCATCGGCCACACCCGCTGGGCGACCCACGGTGGCCCGACCGACGGCAACGCGCACCCGCACCTGGCCGACGGCGGCAAGCTCGCCCTCATCCACAACGGCATCATCGAGAACTTCTCCGAGCTCCGCACCGAGCTCGAGGCCGAGGGCGTCGCGTTCCTCAGCGAGACTGACTCCGAGGTCGCGGCACACCTCGTCGCCCGGTCGTTCCGCGCGACCGGTGACCTGACCGCCGCCATGCAGCAGGCCGTGCAGCGGCTCGAAGGGGCGTTCACGCTCCTCGTCGTGCACGCCGACCAGCCCGGTGTCGTCGTCGGCGCCCGTCGCAACTCCCCCCTCGTGGTCGGCCTGGGCGACGGCGAGAACTTCATGGGCTCCGACGTGGCCGCGTTCGTGGCCTACACGCAGCGCGCCCTCGCCATCGGGCAGGACGAGATCGCCACGATCCGCCCCGACGGCGTCGCCGTCATCCACTTCGACGGCACCCCGGCATCGCCGAGCGAGTTCGAGGTGAACTGGGACGCCTCCGCGGCCGACAAGGGCGGCTGGACCTCGTTCATGGCGAAGGAGATCAGCGAGGAGCCCGAGGCCGTCGCCAAGACCATCCTCGGCCGCGTGCACGACGGCGCCGTGACGCTGACGGACCTCGACCCGATCGCCGACCGCCTCGCGCAGGTCGACCGGGTCATCGTCATCGCCTGCGGCACCGCGGCCTACGCCGGTATCCTCGGCAAGTACGCGATCGAGCAGTGGGCCCGCGTCCCGGTCGAGGTCGAGCTCGCGCACGAGTTCCGCTACCGCGACCCGGTGCTGAACGACCGCACGCTGGTCGTCTCGATCAGCCAGTCCGGCGAGACCATGGACACGCTCATGGCCGTGAAGTACGCCCGCGAGCAGGGCGCCCAGGTCCTGTCGATCTGCAACACCCAGGGCGCAACGATCCCCCGCGAGTCCGACGCCGTGATCTACACGCACGCCGGTCCCGAGGTCGCCGTCGCGTCGACCAAGGCGTTCATCGCGCAGGGTGTCGCGCTCTACCTGCTCGGGCTGCACCTCGCCACGTTGCGGGGCACCCTCACGGCCGAGCAGATCGCCGAGCAGGTCGCCGAGCTCGAGGGCCTCGCACCGAAGCTGCAGCAGACCATCGACGACGCGTCCGGCATCAAGGACCTCGCCCGCTGGATGGCCGACACCCGGAGCGTCCTCTTCCTCGGCCGCCACGTCGGCTACCCGATCGCTCTCGAGGGTGCCCTCAAGCTCAAGGAACTCGCGTACATCCACGCCGAGGGCTTCGCCGCCGGTGAGCTCAAGCACGGCCCGATCGCCCTGATCGAGCCGGGGCAGATCGTCTTCGTGATCGTCCCCTCGCCGCGTGACCCGCGGTCGCTGCACCCCAAGGTCGTCTCGAACATCCAGGAGATCCGCGCCCGCGGTGCCCGGGTGATCGCGATCGCGGAAGAGGGCGACGCCGCCGTGCTGCCCTTCGCCGACGAGGTGCTGCGCATCCCGCTCGCGACGCCGCTGTTCGAGCCGCTGCTCGCGGTCGCACCGCTGCACATGTTCGGCATGGAGCTCGCCGCGGCCAAGGGCCTCGACGTCGACCAGCCGCGCAACCTCGCGAAGTCGGTCACCGTCGAGTAGTCGCGCGATGATCATCGGCATCGGTGTCGACGTGGTCGACCTGGAACGGTTCGAGCGGGTGCTCGACCGGACGCCCGCGATGCGCACGCGCCTCTTCACCCCGTCGGAGCTCGTCCGCGACGGGGAACCCCGGCCGATCGCGTCGCTGGCCGCGCGGTTCGCGGCGAAGGAAGCGCTGATCAAGGCGTTCGGGTCGAGCGCCGGGCTGAGTTGGCAGGACCTCGAGGTCGTCTCCGACGACCAGCGGAACCCGTCGCTGACGCTGCGCCAGGGGGCGCGCCAGGTGGCGGACGGGCGCGGGGTGACGAGCGTGCACCTCTCGCTCTCGCATGACGGAGGGATCGCGACGGCGTTCGTGGTCCTCGAAGGGAAGCAAGCGTGAGCGCGTTCACCGGCATCACGGTCGATCGGGAGGCGCTGATCGCCAACTACGCGACCGTCGCCGAACAGGTGGCTCCGTCCGGCGTCATCGCGGTCGTCAAGGCCAACGGCTACGGCCACGGCGCAGCGGAGTCCGCGCAGGCCTTCGTGGACGCCGGCGCGGAGTGGCTCGGCGTCGCGGACATCGACGAGGGGATCGCCCTCCGCCACGCCGGCATCGACGAGGGCGTCCGGATCCTGGCGTGGTTGCACGCCCCCGACGAGGACTTCCGTCGCGCCGCGCAGTACGGCATCACGCCGGCGGTCTCCAGCGTCGACCAGCTCTCCGCCGCCGCCGACTCCGAGGTCCCCGCGGTGCACATCTGCGTCGACACCGGCCTGAGCCGCAACGGCGCGGTCGAGTCCGAGTGGTCCGAGCTCTTCGCCACCGCCGGTCGCCTTGCCCGCAGTGGCAACCGCACCCGCATCGAGGGCCTCATGTCGCACCTGGCGAACGCCTCCCGCGCCGACGACCTCGACCAGGACGCCGCACTCCAGCGGGCGCTCGACGGTCTCGCCGCGAACGGCATCGTTCCCGACATGGTGCACCTCGCCGCCAGCGCTGCGAGTCTCGCCGTCGCGGAGACCCGGCACGACGTCGCCCGGGTCGGCCTCGCGCTGTACGGCCTCAGCCCGTTCCCCGACCGCACCTCGGCCGACCTCGGGCTCCGCCCTGCGATGCGCGTGACCGCCGCGGTCCTCCGGACGGTCCCGGTGCGAGCTGGCGAGGGCGTCAGCTACGGCTACACCTGGCGTGCGACGTCGGACACCCGGCTCGCGGTGATCGGGCTCGGGTACGCGGACGGCTTCGACCGCGACTTCGGCAACCGCGTCTCGGTCCGGATCGGCGACCGCACCTTCCCGGTCGTCGGTCGCGTGGCGATGAACGCCATGCACGTCGACATCGGCGACGCCGACGTCCGGATCGGCGACGAGGCCGTGCTCTGGGGCGACCCGGCGAACGGCGACCCCGCGGTCGAGGACTGGGCCGCCGCAGTCGGCACGATCAACTACGAGGTGGTCGCCCGGGTCGGCCGCAGCGTCGAACGGAGGACCTCGTGAACGCGCCGCTGCGCCGAGCCCGGATCGACCTCGACGCCTACCGCGCCAACCTCGACCTGGTCCGCGAGTGGATGGACCCGGTCGAGCTCATGGCGATCATGAAGGCCGACGCCTACGGGCACGGTCTCGAGCCGATCGCCCTCGCCGCGGTGGACGCGGGCATCCGGTGGATCGGCGTGCTCACGGTCCCCGCGGCCCTGCGTCTGCGGTCGATCGGCGTCGGCGAGGACGTCCACCTCTTCACGTGGCAGCACGACCCGGCGCTGGACTTCCGCGACGCGATCGACTCCGCGGTCGACCTCGGCGTCTCGAACGTGCCGGAGCTGCAGCGGGTGATCGACGCCGTCGACCAGCGTCCCGCCCGGGTGCACCTCGGCTTCGACTCCGGCCTGCACCGCGACGGTTCGACGCCGGACGACTGGCCGGCCCTCGTGACCCTCGCCCGTGACGCCCAGCGTGACGGGCGCATCGAGGTCGTGGCCGCCTACACGCACCTCGCCGAGTCCTCCGACGACGAGGACGCCTCCGCCGTGGCGCTCTTCGACGACGCGGTCGAGCAGGCCGACGACCTCGGGCTCGACATCCCGACGGAGCACGTCGCCGCCTCGCTCGCCGGGCTCGAGCGCAAGGAGTTCCGCAAGGACATGGTCCGGATGGGCGCGAACCTGTTCGGCATCCCCGGTGCCGACGGCGTCTCGGCGGCCGACCTCGGCCTCGAGCCCGTGATGACCCTGACCGCCTCGGTCGCGAAGACGAAGCGCGTGCCCGTCGACACCGGTGTCTCGTACGACTACACGTACCGCACCACCGCCGAGACCACCCTCGCGCTCGTCCCGGTCGGCTACGCGGACGGCGTCCCGCGGCTGGCGCAGGGCCGCATCGAGGTCGCGATCGGCGGCACGCGCTACCCGATCGCCGGTCGCGTCGCGATGGACCAGTTCCTCGTGGACGTCGGCGACGACGACGTCCGGGTCGGTGACACCGTCGTGCTGTTCGGCACGGGTGAGCACGACGAGATGACGGTCCTCGAGTGGGGCGACGCGCTCGGCACCATCGGCGAGGAGATCGTCTGCCGGATCGGCACCCGGGTGCCCCGCGTCTACGAAGGGCACCGGGTCGAGGGCCACGTCGCCGAGTACCTCCGGGGCGAACGGTGACCGACTCCCACGTGCTGCTCGACACCACGGCCCGGACCACCGAGGAGATGGGTGCACTCGGCGCCCGACTCGCGGCCGTCCTCCGCGCCGGTGACCTCGTCGTCCTGACCGGTCCGCTCGGCGCCGGCAAGACCACCCTGACCCGAGGGCTCGGCGCAGCGCTCGGCGCCCGCGGGCAGGTCTCGAGCCCGACGTTCGTCCTCGCCCGGACACACCCGACCTCGGCCGGGCCGGACCTCGTGCACGTCGACGCCTACCGACTGTCCGACCCGGTCGAGCTCGACGACCTCGACCTCGACTGGGACGCCTCGATCGTCGTCGTCGAGTGGGGGCGCGGGTTCGTCGACGGCATCTCGGACAGCGTCCTCGACGTCGAGATCGTCCGCGCGACGGGTGCCGACGACGCGGTCGCAGGTGACGACCTCGACCCGGACGACGTCCCCGACGAGCCGCGCCGTGTGGTCGTCACCGCCTCCGGCCCACGCTGGGCGGACGCCACGATCTGACGGACAGGAGGCGCGGATCACGTGAGCCGGTCGGCTCGCGTGATCCGCGCCTCCTGGTCGACCTGTCGGGCCGATTACTGCGCGGTCAGGGTGAAGGTGAGGTCCTTCGCCCCGTCGGACTTGAGGGTCCGGGTGAAGGTGTCGTCGGTGATGACGGCACCGGTCGTGTACGACCACTTGCCCTCGGCGTTCGCGGTGACGTTCATCAGGTACTTCGACCCGGAGTAGATGTTGACCTTGGCCTTCGGCTCCGCCGTGCCCTCGATCAGCTGCTTCTGACCCTTCACGAACGTCGTCGTGACGACCGTGATCGGCGCCTTCTGCTCCTGCTCGGCAGCCGTCAACGTGAACGTCACGTCCTTCGCCCCCTCCGACTTGAGGGTCCGGGTGAACGTGTCGGTGGTGATGACGGCCCCGGTCGTGTACGACCACTTCCCGTCCTCACCCGCCACGACGTTCATCAGGTACTTCGACCCGGAGTACACATCGACGCGAGCCTTCGGCGCGGCCGTGCCCTCGATCAGCTGCTTCTGCCCCTTCACGAACGACGTCGTCGCCACCGTGATCGGTGCCGCCTGCTCCTGCTCAGCAGCCGTCAACGTGAAGGTGACGTCCTTCGCCCCCTCCGACTTGAGCGTCCGGGTGAACGTGTCACTCGTGATGACGCCACCGGTCGTGTACGACCAGGTCCCGTCCTCACCGGCCACGACGTGCATCAGGTACTTCGACCCCGAGTAGATGTCCACCTTCGCCCTCGGTGCGGCCGTGCCCTCGATCAGCTGCTTCTGCCCCTGCACGAACGACGTCGTCGATACCGTGATCTCCGGGGCCTGCGCCTGCTCCGGCTGGATCGTTCGCTCCACGACCTCGCTGAACCCACCGTGCTCGAAACCGCTCGCCTGCACGGTGAAGGCTGCGGTCGCCGGCACGGCGCTCGTCGCCGTCCAGTTGCCGTGACGGTCCGCCTCGACACCGTAGATGCCGGTCCGCCCGGGGAGCCCGTCGACCCGCACGGTCGAGTACGCGTCGGCCGTACCCGTCACGGTCGCGACCTCGCCGACCACGAACGTCTGACCCTCGGCGACGGTGAAGTCCCGCTGTACCGGGGCGTAGGCCTCGTCCGCCGTCACGCGCTCGACCCTGGTCGATCCGGCGACCGTGAAGGTGATGTCGTACCCGTCTGCAGTCGCGCTCTTCCCGGGCGTGAAGAGCTTCCACTTGCCGGATGCATCGGCGACGATGCGCTGCGTCGGTCCGAGGTTCGGGACGCCGGGGTTCGTCGGCAGCCCCTCGACCTTGATGGCCGAACCCGGGAGCGCCTCACCGGAGAGCGCGAGCCGGGTGCCGGGCGCGTAGGTCAGCCCGTCCTCGATCGTGAACGCCTCGAACTCGCCAGCCCGGGCCTCGAGCTCGACGTGTTCCTGCACGGTCTTCGACTGCCCGAGGCTCTGCCCGGTCACGTCGACGACGATCGCGCCGGACGCGGGCTGCGCGGCACGGATCGACCAGTCGCCGTTCTCATCGGCGATCGCACCCACCGCATCGCTCGACGGCGTACCGGGGAGACCCCGGACGATGACGATCGAGTACGCGTCCGCGGTCCCGGACACCACCGGCCGTTCGCCGGCGACGAAGCGCTGGCCCGCCGGGACGGTGAGCTCCCGCTCGACGAGGTGGTAGTCCGGGTCCGCCTTCGTGGTGACGTCGATCGACGTGCCTCCGGACGTGACGGTGAGGTCGTACGAGTCGGCGCGTGCCGAACCGGCGGAGGTCGCGACGACCCACTTGCCGGTGTGGTCCGCGAGCACCGTGGCGGGCTTGTCGATCGCGCCGTTCTTCCCGGGCAGTCCGGCGATCGTCACCTCGGCGTCGGGGGCTGCGGTACCGGTCAGGCCGACTCGGTCGCCCGCTGCGAACTGGAGCCCGTGCGTGACGGCCAGGGCGGCGGAGGTCGAACGTTCCGCTGACTGCGCCACCGCGGTGGTCTGCGCAGCGGCGGCCGCAGCGGTCGCCGAGGTCGCGGGGAGGGCGACGAGGCCGGCGAGGACGGCCACGGCGATCGCGCCGCCGGCGCACCGCTGACCGGGGGTGTACTTGTGCTGCTTCTGGTGTTCCATGTTCAGTCTGCTTCCTTGGTGAGGGTGAAGGTGCGGTCCCCAGTCCCGGCGGACTTGAGGGTGCGGGTGAAGGTGTCGGTGTTGATGACCCCACCGGTCGTGTACGACCACTTGCCGTCGGCGCCGGCCGTGACGTTCATGAGGTACTTCGAGCCGGAGTAGACGTTGACCGTCGCCCTGGGCGCGGCGGTGCCCTCGATCAGCTGCTTCTGGCCCTTGACGAACGACGTCGTCGCGACCGTGATCGGCGGAGTCTGGGACGGCGCAGCGTGCAGCGTGAACGTCACGTCGTCCGCGCCGAGCGACTTGAGCGTCCGCGTGAACGTGTCGACGTTGATGACCCCACCGGTCGTGTAGGACCACTTGCCGTCGGACCCAGCGATGACGTGCATGAGGTAGTTCGACCCCGAGTAGACGTCCACTCGTGCGTTGGGCTTGGCCGTGCCCTCGATCAGCTGCTTCTGGCCCGTGACGAACGTCTTGGTCGCCACGGTGATCGGTGCGACCTTGTCGGTGCGGGTGAAGGGGAACTCCACGGTCCCGCCATCCTCGAAGTGCTGGGTGACGCTCACCGTCTCGTTGTCCAGGTAGAGCTTCGACGTGGTGATCTCCCACCGCCCCTCGGCATCCGCCCGGACGAGATCGGCGGCGCCGAACCTGCCGAACCACACCGAGAGGAGCGCGTACGGTGACGCCACACCGGTGATCCGGGTCGGCATCCCGCGGACGAAGGTCTGCTCCGACGTGATCGCGACCGGCCGGAAGGCGACGCCCTCCTGCAGGGAACGGAGCTCATGGTGCGTCTCCTCGTCTCCCTGGCGGATCGTGACGTCGAGCCTCGAGCTCAGGGACTCCGTGCCGATCTTCCGCCCTGAGACGTACTCGAACTCGCCGGTGGTGGGCGAAGCGACCACCGATCCGCTGAGGCCGTCGCCATCGAACGCATCCGTTGCGGACACCTCGATCCGCGCACCGGGCGACGCCGTGCCCGAGATCCGGAGCGGCGTCCCGTTGAGGAACGTCAGGTCCGACGTGACGACGACCGGTGCCGTGATCGGTACCGGGTCCTCACCACCGCCGTCGACGGTGACCTCGACCTTGAGCGGGGTGCCGCCAGTGCCGTCCGCATTCGAGTTCCCGGTGATCGTGACCTGTTCGGCGCGCGTGAGCACGTGATTGCTCCGCGCCGACCACATGCCCCGGTGGTCCGCGGTCGCGCCGACCACACCACGCTCGAAGCGAAGTAGCACCGGCGAGAAGGCATTCGCGGTGCCGGAGAGGACGGCGCGTTCTCCGGGCGTTCCGTTCAGCCCGTCGGTGACCGTGAAGTCCCGTTCAGTGGTCGTGAACTCGGGGTCGGCGGTGAGCGTGGCCGACACCGTCGGTCCGGACGGCTCGAGGTCTTTCTCGCCGAGGCGCATCGGCGTCACGGTGACGTCGTACCTGGGAGCGGTCGCGGCAACCGCCCCGCCCGTCGTCGACCAGACGCCGTCCGGGCGGACGAGCGTGGCGGAGGTCCCTGTTGTGCCGTCCTTCTTCGGGAGTCCGGTGATCTTGACCCATTCGTTCGCGGGTCCGGTGCCGGCGATGCCGATGGGCCGGCCCGGCAGGTACCGGAGGTCGCTCTCGATGGTGGCGCGGTCGGTCTGCGTTGCGCGCTCGGCGGCCTGCGAGGCGGACGTCGACGGCTCGGCGGCCGTTGCCGGGGTGGCGGGGAGGGCCACGAGGCCGGCGAGGACCGCGACGGCGATCGCACCACCGGCGCAGCGTCGGCCCGTCGTCGTGGAGGACTTCTGCTGTTCCATGTTCTTGCTCACTTCGCGGTCAGGGTGAAGGTGACGTCGTCCGTACCCGCGGACTTGAGGGTCCGGGTGAACGTGTCGGTGTTGATGACCCCACCCGTCGTGTACGACCACTTCCCGTCAGCGCCGGCGATCACGTGCATCAGGTACTTCGACCCCGAGTAGACATCGACGCGGGCCTTCGGCGCGGCCGTGCCCTCGATCAGTTGCTTCTGCCCCTTGGCGAAGGTCGTCGTCGACACCGTGATCGGCGCCGTCTGCTCCTGCTCGACAGCCGTCAGCGTGAACGTGACGTCCTTCGCCCCCTCCGACTTGAGCGTCCGGGTGAACGTGTCGGTGGTGATGACCCCACCAGTCGTGTACGACCACTTCCCGTCAGCGCCGGCGATCACGTGCATCAGGTACTTCGACCCCGAGTAGACGTTCACCTTCGCCTTCGGCGCGGCCGTGCCCTCGATCAGCTGTTTCTGCCCCTTCACGAACGACGTCGTCGCCACCGTGATCGGCGCCGCCTGCTCCTGCTCGACAGCCGTCAACGTGAACGTCACGTCCTTCGCACCGTCGGACTTGAGCGTCCGGGTGAACGTGTCGGTGGTGATGACGGCACCGGTCGTGTACGACCACTTCCCGTCCTCACCCGCCACGACGTTCATCAGGTACTTCGACCCCGAGTAGACGTTCACCCTCGCCTTCGGCGCGGCGGTGCCCTCGATGCGCTGCTTCTGCCCCTTGACGAACGTCTCCGTCGCGACCGTGATCGCCGGGGCGTCGTCGCGACGGGTGAACACGTGCTCGGTCGTCTCGCCGGCCTCGAAGAGCTGCTCGATGCGCACGGTCTGCTCGGGCCCGGCGAGCTTCGTGGTGGTGAACGTGAAGGCACCGTCAGCGTCCGCCCGCACGAGCTCCGCGCGGCCGAGGTCGGCGACCCGCACCGACAGCAGCGAGTGCGGCGACGTCGTGCCGGAGACGACCGTCTCAGCGCCCTCGTCGTAGGTCGTGTCCGAGGTGACCTGGGTCGATCGGAAGGCGACGCCCTGCTGGAGGGAGTGGAACGCGAGATCGGTCTCGTCATCGCCCTGTCGGACGGTCACGTCCAGCACGGGCAGCCCGTTGGGCATCGCGACGTTGCGGTCGGAGACGAACTCGAACGCCCCGGTCTCGGGCGACGCCGTCACCGTCCCGCCGAGGGACGAGCTGGTGACGGAGTCGGAGGCGATGACCTCGATCTCGGCTCCGGGCGTCGCGGTCCCCGTGATCCGGAGACGCTCCCCCCGCAGGTACGTCAGGTCCGAGGTGACCTCGACCGGCACGGACTCGGGCGGGTCGACTTCCTCACCGTCGCCTGGATCGGGAGCGCCGTCCTCGTCGAGGACCACGAGTTCGACCTGGACGATCGCCGAGAAGTCTCGGTCGGCGTCCGTGTTCGCCAGGACACGAACCGGCTGGTCGGAGGTCACGGCGCTCCGGCTCTCTGCAGACCAGCGTCCTGCATGGTCGGCCTGGGTCCGCACGACCCCGCTCTCGAACTCGACCTGGACCGGCGTGAACGCATTCGCGACTCCGGACAGGACGGCCGTCGAGCCGCGGCGCACCTCGAGGCCGTCGGTCACGCTGAGCTCGCGTTCGACGATGGAGTAGCTGGCATCGGCCGTCAGTGTCTGTGCGATCGCGGCACCGATCGGTGTGAACCGGTTCGACTCGAGGTGCACCGGCGTCGCGGTGATGCGGTAGCTCGACGCCCCGTCACTCGGGATCGAGGTGGTCCAGACGCCTCGGTGGTCGATCGGGACCTGTGTCGGAGCGCCGTCCTGGTCCGTCGGGAGGCCGTCGACCTCGACCCATTCGTTCGACGGGCCCGTCCCCGACAGGTGCACCTGACTGCCCGGAGCGAAGTACGGGTCGCTCTCGATCGTGACGACAGCGTCACGGACCGGCGCGACCGCGCTGCTCGTGGCAGCCGTCGCGGTCGTCGGCACGCTGACGATGCCGGCGAGCAGCATGACGCCGAGCGCGCCCGTCATGCAGGTGGAGAGGGTTCGAGGGATGTGCATCCGGAGCCTTTCGTAGTCGGACACCCAAATATGCGGTATCTGACATGTTGAAAAACTGGATGCGATGACAGTGGCCGGTCACAGACAGGAGGCGCGGTGCGGGTCGGACCCGCACCGCGCCTCCTGGACGTGGTCGCGCTGCTCAGACGGCGGCGAGCCGCCCCATCTCCGCGACCACGCCGCGGAGCCGGTCCGCCAGCTCGTCGCGGGACGCGACCGAGAACCGGTGCGCGACCTCGATGACGGCAGCCATGACGAGCGTGACGGCGGTCCGTGCCGCCTCGGCGTCGGTGCGTTCGGCGGCGACCTCGACGATCGCCGACCGGGCCTCGGCCATCCACTGCAGCATCGTCGGGACCATCTCGGGCCGCGCCTGCACGAGTGATTTCATCCGGCGGCGGTCCTCGGGCAGGGTCACGGTCTGCGCGACGAGGTCGCAGAGGTCGGACACGAGCATGCCCGCACCGGCGAGGAAGGTCGCGCGGGCGGGGTCCGGGACGGTGGTCGCGGGGAGGCCGAGGGCGGCGTTGCCCTTGGACGGGAAGTAGTTGAAGAACGTGCGGGGCGAGACGCCGGCGGCGGCGCAGATCTCCTCGACCGTGACGCCGGCGAGCCCGCGATCGGTGACGAGCTCGAGCGCGGACCGGTGGATGGCGGCCCGGGTCTGCTGCTTCTTGCGCTCCCGCAGGCCGCTGTCGCCGGGGGCGGGGGCTTCGGTGGTGGTCACGTGGTGGCTCCTCGGACGGACGACGGGGCCTCCCGCGGTGGCGGGAGGCCCCGTGCGACCTAGCGGTCCGACGCGCCCCGCTGGACGGGGATCGAACCGGTGACGGGAGCGGTCGGCGAGCCCATGGTGTCGGCGGCCTTGACCGCCTGGACCTCGAGGTCGTCAGCCGTGCCCTCGTTGTCTGCCTGCTCCTGCAGGGCCGAGCTCTTGCGGAGCGGCGGCGCCTTGAAGAACCAGCTCAGGACGAAGGCGAGCAGGATGACCGCGAAGCCGACCCAGTAGACCGTGACGGCCGACGAGTTGAACCCGGTCATGAAGGGCCTGGTGAGCGCGGCGTCCGCACCGTTCAGGTAGGACGTGTCGCTCGTCTCGCTGCTCGACGCGCCCTTGTCGCTCGTGCCCTTGTCGATCTGCTTCGACAGCGCCGGGGCGAGGTCGTCCACCCAGTACGTGCGCTGGGCCGAGTCGGACCAGTCGACGACGAGCTTGCCGTCCTGCACGGACGCGTGGGCCTTGTCGGCAGCGGCGGCGAGCGCCTGCTGCTGCACGGCCTCGGGAGCGCCGGCCGTGGCCTGGGTCACCTGCGCGGTGGCCTGGTCGAGTCCGGACTGGACCTGCTGCTTGATCGGGGTGACGATCGGGTTCCAGATCTGGTCCATGACGCCCTGGTTCGCCTTGGCACTGGCGACCGTCGGGTTGAGCGCCGCGTCGAGTGCACCGGTCAGGTTCTTCTGGTCGGCCGTCGCGTGCAGGATGTTCGCCGGCATGATCGAGAACAGGACGCTCAGGAGCACCGCGGTGCCGAGCGTTCCGCCGATCTGGCGGAAGAACGTCGCCGAACTGGTCGCCACACCCATGTCACGCGGCTGCACGGAGTTCTGCGAGGCGAGGGTGATGCTCTGCATGAGCTGGCCGAGGCCGAGCCCGATGAGGAACATGCCGATCATCAGGAACCAGAGCGGCTTGTCGATGGTCATGAACGTCAGGACGACGTAGCCGAGCGAGACGAGCGCGGTGCCGATCACCGGGAAGATCCGGTACTTGCCGGTGCGGGCGACGATCTGGCCGGAGGCGATCGAGGCGATCATGAGCCCACCGATCATCGGCAGGGTCGCGAAGCCGGACTCGGTCGGGGTGAGCCCCGTGACGATCTGCAGGTACAGCGGGATGGTCAGCATGGCGCCGAACATCGCGAAGCCCACGAGGAAGCCGAGGATCGTGGCCATCGAGAAGACGCCCGAGCGGAAGAGCTTCAGCGGGATGATCGCGTCGTCCTTCATGAGCGTCTCGATGACGAGGAAGGCGACCAGGCCGAGGGCACCGATCACGTAGCAGGCGATCGCGGCGGCCGAGCCCCAGCCCCAGGTGCGGCCCTGTTCGGCCACGAGCAGGAGCGGGACGAGGGTCACGATGACCGAGGTCGCGCCCCACCAGTCGATCCGCGGCTTCGCCTTGGCGTCGCCGAACTTCGGCAGGTGCAGGAACGCGATGACCATGAGGAGCGCCGCGATGCCGATCGGGACGTTGATCAGGAAGACCCAGCGCCAGCCGGTGACGCCGAGGATGGTCGACGCGCCGGAGAAGAGCCCGCCGATGAGCGGACCGATGACCGAGGAGATGCCGAAGACGGCCAGGAAGTACCCCTGGTACTTCGCGCGCTCGCGGGGAGCGAGGATGTCGCCCATGATCGCGAGCGGCAGGGACATCAGCGCACCGGCACCGATGCCCTGGAAGGCACGGAACGCGGCGAGCATGATCATCGACGTCGACATGGTCGAGAGCAGCGAGCCGATGATGAAGACCGCGATGCCGAAGATGTAGAGGGGACGACGGCCGAAGACGTCGGAGAGCTTGCCGTAGATCGGCGTGGTGATCGTCGACGCGATCAGGTATGCCGTGGTGACCCAGGCCTGCTGGTCGAGACCGTGCAGGTCGTCGCCGATGGTGCGGATGGCCGTGCCGACGATCGTCTGGTCGAGCGACGAGAGGAACATGCCGGCCATGAGGCCGTAGATGACGAGGAGGATCTGGCGGTGCGACATGATCGGCTTCCCCGGCTGGCCGGCCGGGGAGCTCTGTCGTCCGCGCGACACCTCGACGGGTGCGGTGGCAGTAGACATGGGGGTCCTTCAGGGGTGCGTGTGGTGGTCGTGGTCGCGAGGGACGCCGGGGCGTCGTGGCGGGCCGATGACGGCGGGTCAACCTTGCAGACGCTGCAACTTTACACCATGAGCACCTTTGCTACATACGCAATCTTTCCCATTGTGCATGTTTGTGAACGCCTCCTCAGGTACCGTGGGCCGCATGGGGCGGACGACGTGGACCGATGTGCCGGCAGTCCTGCGGGAGCGCATCGAGACGGTGCTCGGGGGCGCGGTGGCGCGAGCCGAGTCACAGGCGGGTGGGTACTCCCCCGGTGGCGCCGACCGGGTGGTCACCGCGGACGGTCGACGAGCGTTCGTGAAGACGCTCTCGCGGTCGCGGAACCCGGACGGCTTCGGGATGCACGAGCGTGAGGCCGAGGTCATGGGCCACCTGCCCGGTTCCGTGCAGGCGCCTCGGCTGGTCGACACCGTGCGCGGGACCGTCGACGGGGACGACTGGATCGCCCTCGTCATCGAGGACGTGGACGGACACCACCCCGGCGCGGCGGGCGACGGGTCCGACGTCACCGCCGTGCTCGACGCACTCGACACGCTGCCGACCGCCACCGGGACGCTCGCACAGCTCCCTCGCGTCGCGGACGACCTCGTCGAGGACTTCGGCGCCTGGGACCGGATGGCCGCCTCAGGCTTCCCCGACGTCGTCCCGGCGCACGTGGTCGCCGCTGCCCCCGCGATGGCGCGGGCGGCACGCGGCGCCGCGGCGGCCGTCGACGGAGGTTCCCTGGCGCACGTCGACTGCCGCGCCGACAACCTGCTCGTCGACGCGGACGGTGTCGTCTGGGTCATCGACTGGCCCTGGGCGGCCGTCGGCGCGCACTGGCTCGACCCGCTCACCTACCTGCTCGACGTGCTGGTGCGCGGCGAGGACACCGACGTCGAGCTCCACCTCGCCACCCACCGGGTGTTCGCGGGGGTGCCGGCGTCGAGCGTGGACGCGGTCCTCGCCGGGCTCGCCGGGACGTTCTTCGAGAAGGCGTCCCGCCCGGCGATCCCGCACATGCCGACGCTCCGGGACTTCCAGCGACGCGAGGGGCTGGCGGCCGCCGAGTGGCTGCTGCGACGGTGGGGAGGACTGCCGCCGGGGGGAGAGCCCGCGTACCCCGCTGTCCAGGAAGCGTGATCCGGTCGAGCGTACCGTCCCGCACATGACTGACGAGCACGAAGGCCAGCGTCCGGAAGACGATGCTGCGCGGCTCGGACTCGTCGTCGTCGGCGAGGCAGCAGCGCTGCACTCGGGCGACGAGGCGGCCCTGGACGCGAGCGAACAGAACATCCGCGACACCATCGACGAGATGATCGACGAACCGTTGACCGAGCGGCAGGAGCAGGTGGTCGAACGACTGGCGTCGGCCGGGGGCACGCTCACCGCGGGTCTCAGCGGTGCCCTCGCCGCGCAGACCGGCCGGAGCGTCGACGACATCCTCGAGGGAGCCGCCCGCAGCGTCGTCTGGCAGCAGCGCCTGGCGGACCAGCGCCGGGACGGACACGACGGTTCCGGTGAGCGCGAGGACGCCGGCGGCCAGCAGCGCGACCGCCGCGACGACGACGGGCGCGACGAGGACTGACCCCCGCCGCGCCCGCACCGGACGACGGATCGGCTACTCGGCCGCCGCGGACTCCTGCTCACGCACGACGGCGCGGGCTGCGGCCTGCCCCGTCGTGGTGCTCTTGACGATGTCGCTCAGCGTGAAGCCGGCCGTCGTCCCGAGCAAGGCGTCGACCTCGCTGAACTGACTGACCACGCTCTTCGAGAGTGCTCCAGCGCCATCGGAGGACACGACGGTCAGCTTGTCGATGTTGCCCATCGGCGCCGCGAGCTCGCGGGCGATGCTCGGCAGCGTCTCGATCGCCTTCACCCGGAGGACGGCCTCGGAGTGCTGGGCGAGTGCGTCCGCCTGCGCCTTCGTGGCGTCGGCCTCGGCCTGGCCCTTGGCGCGGATCGCGTCGGCGGCGGCTTCACCCTCGGCGCGGGAGGCGTCCGCCGCGAGCTTGCGCGCCTCGGACTCGGCCTGGGCCTCGGCGGCGATCGCCTCGGCCGAGATGCGTCGGGCCTCTGCCTGGGCACGGGCGGTCTCGACCTGGGCAGCGGCGGCCGCCTCGGCCTCGACGCGGGTCTTGCGCGCCTGCGCCTCGGCCACCGCGGAGACCTCGGACTCGAGCTCGGCACGGCGGAGTTCGGCACGCTTCTGCGCGGTCAGCTGCTCCTGCTCGACGACGCCCTGCGCCGCGCGGGCCTGGGCGAGCGGGCCAGCGGCGGCGGCTTCGGCGGAGGCACGGTCGGCGTCGAGCTGCAGGGCGGCCCGACGGATCGCGAGGGTGTTCTCCGCCTCGGCGATGGCCTGGTCGGCCGTGGCACGGGCCTCACGCGCTTCGCGGTCGGCCTGGGCCTCGGCGTTCTCGGCCTCGAGCCGGACCCGCGCGCGCTCGGCACGTCCGAGGTCGCTGATGTAGTCGTTGCGGTCCGAGATGCCCTTGATCTCGAACGAGTCGACGTCGAGTCCCTGGCTGTGCAGGGCGTCCTTCGCGACGTCGAGCACGGCGACGGTGAGCTGGTCGCGGTTGCGGATGATGGTCGACACGTCGGTCGCACCGATCGAAGCACGGAGCGAACCCGACAGGACCTCGCGCGCGAAGTCGTCGATCTTCTTCTCCTGGCCGAGGAACCGCTGCGCGGCGGCCCGGATCGACGCGTCCGCCTCGCCCACCTTGACGAGCGCCACGGCCTCGACGTCGATGGTCACGCCGCGGGAGTCCTGCGCGTTCACGTTGATGTCGATCGCGCGCGAGCTCAGCGAGATCTTGGCGACGCGCTCGAAGAACGGCCGGACCAGGACACCGGCGCCGAGGACGACCTTGATCCCGGACTCGACCGTCTCGGTGCCGTCGGGGTTCTTCACCTTGCGGGAGCGCTTGCCGGTGATGATGAGCGCTTCGTCGGCGCCGGCGTTGCGGTAGACGAGCTTCGCGTAGATCAGCACGATGACCGCCAGGACGACGACCCCCACGACGATCAGCGGGACGGCTCCGAGCGCGAACAGGACTTCCATGACTCCCCCTCGTGGAACAGGCCGCAGCCTGGATTCCGCATCTGTTGTTCCGTTGGCTCCCATCGTAGGAGAACGCACGGACAGACAGGAGGCGCGGTGCGGGACGGACCCGCACCGCGCCTCCTGGACGGGGTCGCGTCAGCGCCTACGCGCCCGCACGCCACCAGTCGTCGAAGGGCGTCGCCGGGACCTGGCGCTTGTGCTCCGTCGCCCGGTAGCGCGACTCGATCGCCTCGGCGACCTCGATCGGGACGTCGTGGCCCTGCAGGTACGCGTCGATCTCGGCGTACGACAGCCCGAGGTTCGCCTCGTCCGTCTGGCCGGGCGTCTCGTCGAGCAGGTCGGCGGTGGGGGCCTTCTCGTACAGGCGGGCCGGGGCGCCGAGGTGCTCGAGCAGCTGCCGGCCCTGGCTCTTCGACAGCCCGGTGAGCGGGGTGAGGTCGACACCGCCGTCGCCGTACTTCGTGAAGAAGCCGGTCACGGCCTCGGCCGCGTGGTCGGTCCCGACGACGAGGAGCCCCCGCTGCCCGGCGACGGCGTACTGCGCGACCATCCGCATCCGGGCCTTGACGTTGCCCTTCACGAAGTCGCTCAGCTCCACCCCCGAGGCCGCGGTGTCCTGCATGACCCCGTCGACTCCGTGCTCGATGTTGACGGTGATGCCCGGGTCGGCCGCGATGAACTGCAGCGCGAGCTGGGCGTCGTCCTCGTCGGCCTGCACGCGGTACGGCATGCGGACGGTGGTGAACTCGGCGGGGTGCCCCTCGGCGCGGAGCGACTCGACGGCGAGCTGGGTCAGGCGCCCGGCGAGCGTCGAGTCCTGGCCGCCGCTGATCGCGAGCAGGTAGCCCTTGGCACCGGTGGTGAGCAGGTAGTCCCGGAGGAACCCGACGCGACGGGCGATCTCCTGCTCCGGGTCGATGGTCGGCTGGACGTTGAGGTCCGCTGCGATGGCGGCTTGGAGTTCACGCACCACCCCAGTATCCCGCTGCATCCGCCGCGTGCACAGGGTTCAGTGGACGCGATCCGCGCCGACCGGACGGATGGTGTTGTCGTGGTCGGCCCCGATCGCGCAGGTGCAGACGACGCCGATGGTCTCCTGCGCCCGGGTGAGGACGAAGCGTTCCACGTGCGGGGGCCCGACGTGGCGGTCGAGCGGGTGGGTGTCGTGGTCGTGCACGGTGGTCCTCACGTCGCGGTCGGAATCGGTCGGAAGCGGTCGGAATCGGTCGGAATCGGTCGGAAGCGGTGGATCGAGTCGGCCGGCCGGGAGGGGCCGGCGGCGGGACGAGGGGTGCCGGTGCGGTGGTGGCCCGAACCACCACCGCACCGGCGGGACCGCGGCGACCCGAACGCGCCGCGGTCCCGGGAGACGGGCGCCGGTACCCGCCGGCGCCCGTCCGGGTCAGGCTCGACGCATGCGCCGCGCGACGAGCGTGCCGCCGCCGGCCGCGAGGAGCAGCCCGGCGAGGAGCAGCAGCGGCAGGAGCTCGGCACCGGTGTAGGCGAGGCTCCCGGCACCCGCGCCGTTGCCGACCGCACCGGCACCGGCACCGCCCGCGCCGCCTGCGCCGCCGGGGCCGCCTGCGCCTCCGGGGGTCCCCGGCGTACCGGGCGTACCCGGCGTACCCGGCGTCCCCGGGTCGGTCGGGTCGACCGGTGCTGCTGCGACCGCGAAGGTCACCGCGGCGGGGTCGCTCACGAGGGTGCCGATCGTCTCGACCGCCTCGGCCTCGTGGTCACCGACGGCGACCCCGGGGAACGTGACCGTCCACGTGCCGTCCTCGCCCGCGACGGTCGACTGCGTGCCCTCGTCGTCACCGTCGAGCGTGACGTCGACGTCGGCGCCCGGCTCCGCGGTGCCCGTGACCGGCACCGAGGTGGTGTCGTCGTCCGCCGGGACCGTGTAGTCGGTCCCGTCCTCGGGCGAGGTGATGGCGATGCCCGCGAACGGGTCCGCCTGCACGGTCGCCGTCGCGAGGTCGACGGTCGCCAGGTCCGCCGCCGGCAGGAGCTGCACGCGGACGGCCCGGACCGTGGTGGCCCCGGTGTCGTCGGCGGCCGGCTCGGTGAACGCCGGGGCGGTCTGCGAGTTGATCGTGACGGAGACGAGCTGGTTCACGACGTCGAGCAGCGGGTCGAGCGCCGTGACGGTCGACGTGATGGTGGTGAGCAGGGTCTGCACGGTGTCCGCCACGAAGTCCCCGCCGAGCACGTCACCGAGGATGCCGGTCAGCGCCGGGACGATGGTCGAGCCGAGCAGCGGCTGCAGCAGCGGGTCGAGCGTGCCGAGCACCGGGCCGAGGATCCCGTCGCCGGTGACCGTGAGCGTGGCGCCGTCACCGGTGCCGAGCAGGTCCCCGACGGTGGTGTCGACCGTGAGGGTCAGCCCCGCCACGCCGGCTCCGAGCAGGTCGACGCCGGTGTCCACGACGAGCTGCACGTCGGCGACGTCCAGGGCGTTCGTGAGCGTCGTGGTGAGGAGTGCCGGCAGCTGCTCGGTCAGGATGTCCGAGATCGCGCCGGTGATCTGCGCGTTGATCGTCGCGTCGTCGAGCAGCGTGGTGTTCGCCGGCAGGTCGTTCAGCGTGTAGAGCTGCGCGAGGTCGATCGTGACCACGCCCGAGGACAGGTCGATCGTGACCGGGCCGTCGGTGAGCGGCTGCTGCGTCACGGTGGCGAGCGCACCCTGCAGGTCCACGTCGGCGGTGAGCTGGGCGGTGGTGTCGTCGAGCGTCAGGACCCCGAGCCCGAGGGTGTTCACGGCGTCGGTCACCGGGTCGAGCAGCGCCGCGGTGAGGTCGGTGGTGAGACCGTCCTCGCCGATCGCCGCGTTCACGGTGTCGTCGGTGGTGCCGAGCGTCGTGTCCAGCGACGTCACGAGCTGCTGGACGGCGGGGCTGACGAGCCGGACCTGTGCGCCGGCGACCTGGTAGTCGGTGGTGACGTCCGGAGCCCCGAACGTCCGCGTCGCCTCGGCCCGGGCGGACAGGGCGCCGAGCCCGACCGAGAGCTCGCTCACGACGCCGTCGACGTCGAGGTCGCCGAGCAGCGGGGTGAGGTTCACGGTGGCGCCGGTGCCGGGGGTGCCCGGACCGACCTGGATCGCGCCGTCCGCGCCGACGGCTCCGGCGGCCGCGACCGCCGAGGTGGTGTCCGTGCTCGCGACCTGGCCGGCGACGCCGACGTTCACGAGACCGTTCTGGCCGAGCAGCTGGATGCCCCCGGGGACGTTGATCCCGATGCTGTTCAGCACCGAGAGGTCGAGCGGGTCGGACTGCCCGGCGGTCGCCCCGCCGGGAGCGGTCGCGCCGAAGGACCCGGCGAGCGCCGCGACGCTGTCGAGGTCGACGGAGCCGCTGCCGGAGAGCAGACGACCCTCGGCCTGGGTCGCGTCGGTCGCAGCGGCGTGTGCGGGGAGGGCTGCTCCCCCGATGATCACGGCCGCGACGGTGGCCGTGGCGCCCGCGCGGAGCGCGAAGCGTGTTGCAGTGCGTGGCATGGTGCCTCTTCCTCCAGGCGGAGGTCGTCCGCCTGCTGATCCATCCCCCGCTGGTGGGGCGGGAGATCCGACGGGCGCGCTGGTGGGGCGGCCCGGAGTCACGTGTGCGCGTCGTGCTGCGCGCGGGCGCGGCTATCCGGGGTGATCACCCCCGGCGAGGCGGGGAGCGGTGCAGGCAGCGTCCACGGACGGGCGCATCGATCGTGCGCGCATCGTTCGTCCTCGTGCCATGTCCTGATCCCCCCGGGTGGGCTCGGCTGCGTCGTCGAGCTGAGGATGAGCGGTTGGTGAGACCGCGTTTCCTGTGCAATCTACAAGGGGGGTCCCCCGTCGTGGCGATACCCCCGTTCGGGGCACGCCGTGAGCGGATCAGTTCGAGTGTTGACAGTTAGAGATCGAACGGTTAGCGTTCTGATCATGACGCAGCAGGCACCCCGGTTCGACACGCCTCTCCAGCAGATGCGCTGGATCGGGTGGGCGCAGCGCAAGGCGGCCGAGGAATGGGTCCGCGAACGCGACCTCACCCAGGAGCAGAGCTTCGTGCTCGGGTACCTGCAGCACACGCCCGGCGCGATCCAGCGCGACATCGCCGACATCACCCGGACGAGTGCGGCCAGCGTCTCGAGTCTCCTGCAGGGACTCGAGCGCCGCGGGCTCGTCGAACGCCGGGCGGACGCCGAGAACGCCCGGACGAAGCGGGTCTTCGCCACCGACGAGGGGATCGCTCTCATCGCCGGCTTCGAGGACGCCATGATCGCTCTCGACGACGTCCTGCTCGCGCCGCTCGACGCCCACGAGCGCGCCACCCTGCAGGAGCTCCTGCACAAGGTGACCGCGGAACTGCCGGAACCCACCCGGTGACCTGACCCGCGCCTCCAGGCCCGTCCAGGAGGCGCGACCCACCCCCCACGCGTCGGCACCCGCCGATCGCGTCATCAGTCATGCCCTGCGGCGCCGACCGACGGTCGGCGCGCGCTCCGCCCTGCCCAGAAGGAGGCAGCCATGAGTACCACAGCACCCGACACCGCCGCGGCGAAGAACCGCTGGTACCTGTCCGCCGCACCGATCGGCCGCGCGCTCGTCCACCTGTGCGTCCCGATGGCCGCCGCGATGGTCGTCAGCGCCGTCTACAACGTCATCAACGCCGGCTTCATCGGATCGCAGCACGACACCTCGCTGCTCGCCGCGATCACGTTCGGCACCCCGCTCCTCGGCATCATCATGGCCGTCGGCGGCGTGTTCGGCGTCGGTGGCAGTGCCCTCATGTCGCGCATGCTCGGGGCCTCGGAACACGATCCCGCCAAGGCCGAGGACATCAAGCGCGTCGCCTCCTTCGCCCTCTGGGGAGCCGTCGTCACCGGTGTGGTCCTCGCCCTGCTCGGCCTGGTGTTCCTGCACCCGCTCGTCGCCGTGCTCGGAGCAGACGCCGCCGCGGTGCCCGCCACGAGCGCGTACGTCTCGGTCATGCTCGCGTTCGTGCCGGTGCTCGCCGCGTCGTTCGCCCTGGAGCAGATCGTCCGGTCCGAGGGGGCGGCACGGCAGGCCATGGTCGGGCTCGTCCTGTCGACCGTCGGGAACCTCGTGTTCGACGTGCTCTTCATCCTCGTGCTGCACTGGGGCGTCGCCGGTGCCGCACTCGCCGTCGGCCTCGGCAACGTCGTGGCAATCGGCTACTGGATCGTCTGGCTCCAGCGGAACAGCGCGAACGTGAGCTTCGCACCGAAGTGGTTCACGCTGCGGGCGGACATCCTCAAGCCGGTGTTCGGTATCGGCTCGAGCGAACTGCTGCAGTCCGGGTTCCTCATCGTGACGACCCTCGTGCTGAACAACCTCGCGGCCGCCTACGGAGACGACCCGCTCGCGGCGATGGGCGTCGCCGTCCGCATCGCCCAGGTCCCGGAGTTCCTCGTGATGGGCGTGACCATCGGCGTGCTGCCGCTGCTCGCCTACGCCTTCGGCAAGGGCGATGCCGTTCGGCTCCGAGCCGCACTCCGCGGTGCCGCGTTCACCGTCGGGACGATCGTCCTGCTGTTCTCCGGCACGGTGTTCGTCTTCCGCGAGCAGGTCTTCACGGTCTTCTCCGGCGACCACTCGGTGCTCGCGATCGGCCTGACCATCCTCACGGCGCAGCTCGTCGCCACGATCGTGAACGGGTTCACCGGGCTGCTGACCTCGCTGTTCCAGGCCACCGGGATGGTGCTGCCGGCCATGGTGCTGTCGATGGCGCAGGGCGTGCTGTTCATCCCGATCGTGATCGTCGGGAACCTGTGGTTCGGGCTCGCCGGGATCATCTGGGCACTGACCGTGACCGAGGTGCTCGTGTTCGTCGCGGCGCTGGTGCTCTGGCTCGCGTCGCGCGGGCGGATCGCCCGCGGCCTCGCCGAGGGCTCGCCGGAGCGGGCGGACGCCGCGCTCGAGGAGGCGGCGGCGGTCTGACGGGACGCCACGACGGACGGGAGGCGCGGTGCCGGCTGGCACCGCGCCTCCCGTCCGTCAGGTGGCCGCGACAGCTCGTCGCTGGCCGGCCGGCTCGTCGGCGGTCGGTTCAGAGCTGTTCGCCGAGGAAGTCCGCGTAGGACGGCTCGTCCCACGTCGGGCCGACCGCGCGGAGCGTCTCGTCCGCGCCGCCGAGGCGCGCGGCGAGCAGGCCGGCGATGTCCTCGGGCGAGCGCATGCCGTGGCGGTGCCAGTCCTCCTGGCGGCGGGGGGTCACGCGAGCACCAGCTCGACGACGGACACGGCCAGCGGGCCGAGGGGGGTGCGAGGTGAACCGACGAACAGTTCGGCGGGGTGCGAGAACACGTGGACAGTGGCGGTCACGTCGACCAGCCCTTCGTCGGAGTGATGCGCACTCCGGATCCGATCGGACCGTCCCGTTGCGCCAGACCCCGCAGACCGCGAGGAGCATCAAAGGCGACGGAACCCTGAGTCGGTCCGATGTCCCCCAGCGTACTGTCGCGCGACCGTCGGCACGAGAACCGTCCGGAACGCGCACCGGGCGCCCGCCGCCACGTCCTCATCGGATCTCGGACGACGCCGAGCCGTGACCGACGCCGCCCCGGCCGGATCGCCGTCGCCCCGGTACGGTGGGCGGGCACACCCGTACCCCGAGGAGCCCCATGCCCCTGTTCGGCACCCCGCAGCCCCCGCACCCCGACGCACCGCCGAGCCAGGTGGCGAAGCAGTGGTCCGACTCGTTCGGCGCTCTGGCCACCCGCTGCCTGCAGATCATCGTCGTGCTCGTCGTCGTGATCGGCATCGTCTACGCCGCCGCCACGCTCAGCGTCGTCACGATCCCGGTGCTGCTCGCCCTCATCATCGCGTCGGCCATGCACCCCGTCGTGTCCTGGCTGCGGCGGCACCGGGTGCCGTCCGTCCTCGCGACCCTCGCCGTCCTGATCGGCGTGCTCGTCGTGCTCGGCCTCGTCGGCTGGCTCATCGTCGTGGCCGTCATCTCGCAGTGGCCCGACCTGCAGAAGTCGGCCCTGAGCGGGTTCGACCAGCTCCAGGACTTCGCGTCGACGCTGCCGATCTCGATCGACCAGTCGCAGATCGACGATGCCGTGAAGGGCATCCAGGACTTCGTCACCAGCTCGCAGTTCGGTTCCGGCGCGCTCGCGGGGGCATCGGCCACGGCGAACTTCCTCACCGGCCTCGTGCTGATGATCGTGGTGCTGTTCTTCTTCCTCAAGGACGGTCCGGCCATCTGGGAGTTCCTCCTCCGTCCCTTCACCGGTGCCCGCTACGACCGTGCTCGGCGCGTGGGTGACCGGGTCGTGCAGACGCTCGGCGGCTACGTCCGCGGGACCGCCACCGTCGCCGCGGTGGACGCCATCGGCATCGGCGTCGGCATCACGATCGTCGGGGTGCCGCTCGCGCTGCCCCTCGCCGTCGTCGTGTTCATCACGGCGTTCATCCCGATCGTCGGTGCGACCGCGGCCGGCATCCTCGCCGCCCTCGTCGCCCTCGTCGCGCTCGGCCCCGTCCAGGCGCTGATCGTCGTCGGCATCGTCGTCCTCGTGAACCAGCTCGAGGGCAACCTGCTCCAGCCCGTCCTGATGGGCAAGACGCTCAAGCTGCACGGCCTCGTCATCCTGATCGGCCTGACCGCCGGCACGGTGCTCGCGGGCATCACCGGCGCGATCATCTCGGTGCCGCTCCTCGCCGCCGCGTGGGGCGTCGTGCAGGTGTGGGACGGGCCCGACAAGCCGGCGCGCCCGTGGCGGCAGAAGCGCGTGGAGTCCGCCGAGGCGCGCTGACGCGGGCGGGGGCTTTCCGCCGCGTGTTCCACGTTCCGCCAGTCGATCGACAGGCGGAATGTCGAACGATGTACGCGCATCCGATGCACGCGCACACTCCGACGAACCACGTGTCGATCGACGCGTGTGACGTCGCAGAGAAGGGGGCCTCCGCACGTGGCGGAGGCCCCCTTCGTCGTGGTGCAGACCGGCGTCAGTCGGTGCCGGAGTCGAACGCCGCACCCTCGGATGCGAGGTCCGTCGCACGACCGAGCGCGTCATCGGCATCCGAGGTGACGACCGCGCCGCCGAGGATCTCCTCCGACTCACCCGACTCGAGCTCGCCGACGAGGTCGCCCGTCGCCCCGCCGATGAGCCCGGCGGCGGCGTACTGCTCGAGGCGTGCCCGCGAGTCGGCGATGTCGAGGTTGCGCATGGTCAGCTGGCCGATGCGGTCGTCCGGGCCGAACGCAGCGTCGCCGACACGCTCCATCGAGAGCTTGTCCGGGTGGTACGACAGCGCCGGGCCCGTGGTGTCGAGGATCGTGTAGTCGTCGCCGCGACGCAGGCGCAGGGTGACCTCGCCGGTGACGGCCGAGGCGACCCAGCGCTGCAGCGACTCACGCAGCATGAGGGACTGCGGGTCGAGCCAGCGCCCCTCGTACATGAGGCGACCGAGACGGCGACCCTCGGTGTGGTACGACGCGACGGTGTCCTCGTTGTGGATCGCGTTGAGCAGGCGCTCGTAGGCGATGTGCAGCAGTGCCATGCCCGGCGCCTCGTAGATGCCGCGGCTCTTCGCCTCGATGATGCGGTTCTCGATCTGGTCGGACGCGCCGAGGCCGTGGCGGCCACCGATCGCGTTCGCCTCGTAGACGAGCGCCACGGCGTCGGCGTACTCGACCCCGTTGATCGCGACGGGGCGACCGGCCTCGAAGCGGACGCTCACGACCTCGGTGGCGACCTCGACGTCGTCACGCCAGGCGGCGACGCCCATGATCGGCTCGACGATGTCCAGGCCGCTCGAGAGCTCCTCGAGGCTCTTCGCCTCGTGCGTGGCACCCCAGATGTTCGCGTCGGTCGAGTAGGCCTTCTCGGTGGAGTCGCGGTACGGGAAGCCCCGGGCGACGAGCCACTCGCTCATCTCCTTGCGGCCGCCGAGCTCCTCGACGAACTCGGAGTCGAGCCACGGCTTGTAGACGCGCAGCCGCGGGTTCGCCATCAGGCCGTAGCGGTAGAACCGCTCGATGTCGTTGCCCTTGTACGTGGAGCCGTCGCCCCAGATGTCGACGCCGTCCTCCTTCATGGCGCGGACGAGCATCGTGCCCGTCACGGCGCGACCGAGGGGCGTCGTGTTGAAGTAGGTCTTGCCGCCGGAGCGGATGTGGAAGGCACCGGTCTGCAGGGCGACGAGGCCCTCTTCCACGAGGGCGCTCTTCGCGTCGACGAGTCGGGCGATCTCGGCACCGTACTCGTGGGCACGACCGGGGACGGCGTCGATGTCCGGCTCGTCGTACTGGCCGATGTCGGCCGTGTACGTGCAGGGCACCGCTCCCTTCTCGCGCATCCAGGCGACCGCGCAGGAGGTGTCGAGACCTCCGGAGAACGCGATGCCGACTCGTTCGCCGACGGGGAGACTGCTCAGGACCTTGGACACGACGTCAATCGTACGGGGAGTCCAGCCGGTACATCGACGCGAGAAGTGCCCCTGGCCGGCGCTGCAGGGACTCGAACCCCTGCGACCTGCTGGTGCCCCTGGAGGGACTCGAACCCCCAACCGTTTCCTTAGGACGGAACTGCTCTTCCATTGAGCTACAGAGGCTGGCCCACCCACTCTAGCGGCGGAACGGCTCCAGGAAGGCCCGGAGCTCGTCGACGAACAGCCCCGGCTGCTCGAACGCCGCGAAGTGCCCGCCCCGGTCGAGTTCGTGGTGGTACACGAGATTCGTCGTCCGCTCGAGCCACTCCTTCGGCGCCCGCACGAGGTCCCCCGGGAAGATCGAGAACCCGGACGGCACCTCGACCCGACGCTCGAGCTGCGCTGCAGGAACCGCAGCGTTCACGTGGTACATCCGCATCGCCGACCCGATCGTCGCCGTCGCCCAGTACTCGGTGAGCAACGCCAGGACCTCGTCCCGCGTGTACACCGACCAGAGGTCCCCGCCGCAGTCGCTCCACGAGCGGAGCTTCTCGACGATCCACGCCGCGAGCCCGGCCGGGGAGTCGTTCAGGCCGACCGCCGCGGTCTGCGGCTTGGTCCGGTGCATCATCGCGTAGGCGCCTTCGTCGGTACGCCACCGCTCGGTCTCGGCGACGAAGGCACGCTCCGCCTCGGACAGCGTCGACGGGTCGAGCCCGGGCCAGGCGAGCCCGCCGTCGATCCGGTGCACGGCGTCGACCCGCTCGGGGTGGTCGAGCGCGAGGTACCGCACGACGTGCGTGCCGATGTCCCCACCGGACACCGCGAACCGCTCGTACCCGAGGTCGGTCATCAGCGTCGCCCACATCCCGGCGACGGCCCGTGCGTCGATCGGCTGCGGCGGGGCGTCGGAGAACCCGTAGCCGGGCATGTCCGGCACGATCACGTCGAACCCGGCGTCGACGAGCATCGGCAGCACCTTGCGGTACCGCCACCCGGAGTCCGGCCAGCCGTGCGCGAGCAGCACGGGCAGCGCACCCGGCGTCGCCGCGCGGGCGTGCAGCACGTGGATGCCGACGCCGTCCACCTCGACCCGGCGGGACGGCAGTGCGGCGAGTGCCGCCCGGTGCGCGTCGAAGTCGAACCCGTCTGCCCAGTACTCGACGAGCGGGCGCAGCTCGTCGACGTCGATGCCGAGCGACCACCCGGTCCCGGCGGGCGCATCCGGCCAGCGGGTCGCGCGCAGGCGCGCACGCAGGTCGTCGATCGTCGCGTCGTCGATCTCGGGGGTCTCCGTCATGGCGGCACGCTACGCCCGCCCACCGACAGCGGGTCGCCACGGCCGACACGGTCCTGGTCCGGCACCGGGACGGACTGGAGGCGCGGTGCGGGCCCAACCCGCGCCTCCCGTCCGTCACGGTGTCAGGCGGCGATCCGCCGGCTGCGGTCGCTCCCCCGGAACGTCGCCCACACCACGGCCAGCGCCGCGACGCCGATCACCCACTCCAGGACGCCGACGAGGCTCGTCATCGGCGACACCTCGCCGTGCTGCGCCGAGAAGGCGGAGAAGTCCCACAGCGCGTGCAGCACCATCGACCAGACCAGGCTGCCGGTCGTCCGCCGGAGGACGTAGAACGCGGTGCCGACCAGGAACGTGTTGACGACCTGGGCGAGCGTCGGGCCGAGGGCCTGCCCGGCGAAGAAGTTGAGCGAGTGCATCGCCGCGAACGCCGCCGTGCTGAGGAACCACACCATCGGCTCGGCGAACCGGCTGCGCAGGGCGGTGAGCAGGAGGCCTCGGGTCGTGAGCTCCTCGGTGAACCCGACCAGCAACAGTGCGATCGACGCCGCGAGGAACGGCCCGTCGAAGGCCGCCCAGTCGGTGATGGTCAGCCCGAGCACGGCGAGGAGCGCCAACGCGATCGGCACGGTGATCGGCCACCGGTGTCGACTCGGGTGCTCGTCGGACAGGGCCGGCCGCCACCAGCCGAGCAGCGTGGTCGTGACGGCCAACAGGACGGACGCGACGATGAGCGAGAGCCCCGCGCCGAAGAAGAGGTCGTGTCCGTTCCGGCTCAGGTCGGTGTACGGCACCCCGCCGAGTCGTTGGACGGTGAAGACGACGACCATGTAGCCGAGCCAGACCGCGAAGCCGATCCAGACCCGGGGGCGGACGCGGAGGTGTGACGGAGTTCCCTGGTGCTCCATGTCTCGAGCATGGCACGGAGACGGACTGGAGGCGCGGGTCGGGCCCGACCCGCGCCTCCCGTCCGTCACGGCGTCAGCCGCGCGGTACCGCTACGCGGCCACCAGGTACTCGTCCCACTCGGACTGCGGGCGCTCGATGCCCCGCACCACCCACGAGGAGCCGTGCGGCGCCTTCGGGCGGAAGCGGAGCCGCCACCCCATCTCCTGCGGGGTGCGGTCGCCCTTGGCGTTGTTGCACGCCAGGCAGCAGGCGACGAGGTTCTCCCACGAGTCCTCGCCCCCGCGCGAGCGAGGCTGCACGTGGTCGATCGTGGTGGCGTGCCGATCACAGTACGCGCACCGGTTGGCGTCGCGGCGGAGGACGCCCCGGCGCGACACCGGCACGAGTCTCGAGTGCGGGATGCGGACGTACCGGGTGAGGATGATGACGGACGGACGGTCGTAGGAAGACGTCGACCCCGTGACCGGGTGGTCGAGGTCGGCGGCGACGATGGCGGCCTTCTGGTTCATGACCAGCACGAGGGCCCGACGGAACGAGATCACCGCGAGGGGCTCGTAACCGGCGTTGAGGACGAGAGTGCGCATGGGTTCCCTTCCGACGTGCCTGGACGGCTTCCAGGCTGTGCGGGTGCGTCGGACCGGGGTACCGCGCAGGTGACCTCCGCTCGCGCGAACGGCCCCTGAACCACGAAGAGCACCACCCGGATGGGCAGTGCTCACGTCATGCAGGGGCGTGCTCGTGCACGCAGGCGGTGGTCGACCATATGTCGACGTGCGCGCGCCGACCCATGGTGCGGGTCGTGCGGAACGCTGACATGGGGTCTCCCTGCTCGGACCGTTCGGGCCGGTGCACGGTCAGGGTACGTCAGAAACCGGCCCGGCACGAGAGTGCACGGGCCGGTTCCGGCGATGTTCACGGGATCGATGCCCGCGGTACGGGTCAGATGCCGAAGCGGAGTCAGATGCCGAAGCGGACGATGTGGTAGTCGCTGGTCCAGATCGGGCGGATCGACACGGAGCCGCCGGGCTTCGGCGCGTCCATGATCATGCCGTTGCCCATGTAGAAGCCGTCGTGCGCCTCGTTGTTGAAGATGACGACGTCACCCGGCTGCGCCTCGGACTCGGGGATCGTGGTGCCGGCCTGGTCCTGCAGCGGCACGGAGTGCGCGAGGTTGATGCCGTACTGCGCGTACACGAACATGACGTAGCCCGAGCAGTCGAAGCCCGACGGGTCCGCGCCGCCGAAGACGTACGGGGTGCCGATGTACTGCTTGGCGGTGGCGACCACGGCCGGCAGCGAGAACGGGGTGTTCGCGGCGGTCGACGAGGCGACGTAGTCGGAGGCGCTCGGACCCGTGTACGACGCGTACTGCGAGGCGGTCTGCGCGCGGGCGGCCTGGGTGGCCGCGGCCTGCTCGGACGCCTGCTTCGCCGCGGCGTCGGCGGCCTTCTGCGCTGCCTCGGCGTCGAGCGTGGACTGCGCCGTCGCACCGTAGCCGTCGCGGCTCGTGCCGGCGAGGGCGACCGCGTCGGAGACGGAGAAGTTCTGGGCCTCGGTCGTGCGGACCTGGCGCTGCGCGGTCGCGGCGTCCGTCCCGGTCGACTGCTGCGTCGCGGCGAACGCCGGGGCGACCGCGACGGTGCCGAACATGCCCGCGGCCACGGTCAGGACGACCGGCGCGAGGAAGCGGCGCTTGCGGGCCGACGAGCTCGCCTTGGTGGAGGCGGCGGTACGCGCGGCCTGGGCGGCACGACGGCCGCCGGGGAGCGGAGCGTCGCGCACCGGGGTGACGGCGCGGGCTGCTCGGCGCGAGAGGGGGGCGTCGGTGGCGTTCGCGGTGTTCGTCGGGTTCGCGGGCGTCTGGTCGTCCGCGGCGGAACCGGTCTGCGTCAAGGGTGTCTCCGGCGTCTCGTCACCACTGCCAGCGGGGGTGATCGCCGACCGTGCAACCCCATCCGTTCGTCATCGTTTCCGATCGAGACAGGAGACGGGTTCGAGACGTCCTGTCACGGGTCCTGGGCCTCGTGGGTGGCCGGCGGACTCGTCGAGTGTACGTGCCGACCGTTACCTTGTCGAGATGAAACCGCCGCTTTGTAACGAATCGGTAAAGAAGCCCTGATCAGGCCGCAGAAACGCGCCCCGCCCCAGTTTCAGGGGCAGACAGGTCAGGAGCGCTCGATGTAGACGTGCTGCGCGACCTCGGTCGGGAGCTCGATGCCCGCGTCCTCGCCGTCGACGCGCACGGCGACGTAGGCCCCTGCGCGCTGCACGCTCGCGACCCGGCCGGGCATGACACCGGCGGACCGCAGCTGGTGGAGGAGCTCCGGTTCGAACTGCACGGGCTCGCCCAGGCGGCGGATGACCCCGGTGGCGACCGCGTCGGTGCCCTCGGTCGCGGCGACGATGTTCTGCACGCCGTCGAGGAAGCCGGGTGCGGCCGGGCCACCGATCTCGGCGAGACCCGGGATCGGGTTGCCGTACGGCGACTCGGTCGGGTTGCCGAGCATCTCGAGCAGACGGACCTCGACCTGCTCGCTCATCACGTGCTCCCAGCGGCATGCCTCGTCGTGGACGAACGCCCAGTCGAGACCGATGACGTCGGAGAGCAGACGCTCGGCGAGCCGGTGCTTGCGCATCACGTGCGTCGCGCGCGAGCGTCCTTCGTCGGTGAGTTCGAGGTGCCGGTCGCCCGAGACGACGACGAGGCCGTCGCGCTCCATGCGGGCGATGGTCTGCGAGACGGTGGGGCCCGAGTGACCGAGGCGCTCCGAGATGCGGGCGCGCAGCGGCACGATCGCCTCTTCCTCGAGGTCGAGGATGGTGCGAAGGTACATCTCCGTGGTGTCGACGAGATCGGTCACGGTCCGCCTCTCATGTCTGGGCCCAGCGCGCCCCACCCTACTTGTTCGAGGCGACATGGAATGACCAACACTTGCAAGGTGCAAGAAAGTCCGTGCGCGATGCGGCCAGGAGGCGCGGCGTCGGCCCGCCCCGTCCGGCCGGTACACGGTCACTCGCGCTGGGATACCGCTCGTTAGGATCGGTGCATGGCAGACATCGTCATCCCCGCCGAACTCCTCCCGACCGATGGCCGATTCGGCTGCGGACCGTCCAAGATCCGTGGCGCGCAGCTCGAGTCCCTCGTGACCCGCGGCGCGACGATCCTCGGCACGTCCCACCGCCAGAAGCCCGTCAAGGACCTCGTGGGCAGCGTCCGCGCCGGCCTCGGCGACCTGTTCGACCTGCCAGAGGGCTACGAGGTCGTCCTCGGCAACGGCGGCTCGACCGCGTTCTGGGACGCCGCCGCGTTCGGGCTCATCGAGCGCCGGGCCGAGAACCTGTCCTTCGGCGAGTTCGGCTCGAAGTTCGCCAAGGCCGCCGGCGCCCCCTGGCTCGAGGCGCCGCACGTGGTCGAGGCCCCCGGCGGATCCCTCGCCCCGCTCGAGATCGTCGAGGGCGTGGACGTCTACGCCTACCCGCACAACGAGACCTCGACGGGTGTCATGGCGCCGGTCGTCCGCGCCGCCGGGGACGCCGGCGCACTCACCGTCGTCGACGCCACGAGCGCCGCCGGTGGTGCTGCGTTCGACGTCAGCGCCACGGACGTCTACTACTTCGCCCCGCAGAAGAACTTCGCCTCGGACGGTGGCCTCTGGCTCGCACTGTTCTCCCCCGCGGCGATCGAGCGTGTCGAGCGCATCGCCGCGAGCGGCCGGTACATCCCCGAGTTCCTCTCGCTCAAGAACGCCGTCGACAACTCGCGGCTGAACCAGACGCTGAACACCCCGGCGCTCGCGACCCTGATCCTCCTCGACGACCAGGTCCGCTGGATCAACGAGTCCGGCGGCCTCGCCTGGGCCGACACCCGCACGAAGACCTCGTCGTCGACGCTCTACGACTGGGCGGAGTCGGTCGACTACGCGACGCCGTTCGTGACCGACCCCGCAGCCCGGTCGCAGGTCGTCGCCACGATCGACCTCGACGACTCGATCGACGCCAAGGCCGTCGCCGCGACGCTGCGCCGGAACGGGATCGTCGACACCGAGCCGTACCGGAAGCTCGGCCGCAACCAGCTCCGCATCGCGACCTTC
This sequence comes from Curtobacterium sp. YR515, assembly GCF_900113095.1. Taxonomy (NCBI): domain Bacteria; kingdom Bacillati; phylum Actinomycetota; class Actinomycetes; order Micrococcales; family Microbacteriaceae; genus Curtobacterium; species Curtobacterium sp. YR515. Next base: position 101,243 of record NZ_FOOD01000002.1, read on the forward strand.
ACGGCGATCGACCCGGACGACGTCGCGAAGCTCGTGCAGGCGATCGACTTCACGGTGAACGCCCTGCGCTGACGCGGTCGGTCCGCACGACAGGAGGCGCGGTGCCAGCTGGCACCGCGCCTCCTGTCCGTCCGGGAACCGGTCGGTCGCCCGTCAGGCGCGGTGGTGCTCCGGGTCGACCTCGCCGGCGTCCAGCCGGTCGACCTCGAGGTCGGCGTCCGGGTCGACCGGGCGCACCCGCTGGGTGCGACGGCGGCCGCGGGCCGGCTCGGCCGGTGCGTCCTGCTGGCCGGCGACGTCGGTGTCCGCGTCGTCGGTGTCGTCGTCGGAGTCGTCGGTGTCGTCCTCGGACCCGTCCAGCTCGTCGACGTCCACACCGTCGATGTCGTCGTCGTCCGGCTCGTCGAGGTCGTCCTCGTCGGCGTCGAAGTCGTCCTCGTCGTCCGCTTCGTCGTCGTCGGACTCGTCGTCGTCCGAGTCGTCGTAGTCGGCGTCCTCGTCCGCGTCGTCCTCGTCGCCGTCGAAGTCCTCGTCGTCGTCCTCGTCAGACTCGTCGTCGTGCTCGCCCTCGGCACCGTCGGCGTCCTGGCCGGCCCGGTACTCGGCGAGCCGCTCGGACCACGGCACCCAGTCGGGCGCCAGCAGCGAGCCGTCACCAGGCATGAGCTCGACCTCGAGCACGGTCGGCTCGTCACCGGACACCTGGGCGATCGAGACGGTCCAGCGCCAGCCGGGGTACCCGGCCATGCGGTTGGCGAACAGCACCGAGACGACGCCGTCACCCTCGTCGACGGTCCCGGCGAACGCGCCGACGGTCGACTCGGGGGTCACCTCGAGCAGCGCCGTGCGGGCGAGCGCGGTGAGGTCCTCGGAAGGGGCAGGAGCAACAGGGGAGGTATCGGTCATCACGCGTCCAACTGGTCAGCGACGTGCCGCAGGATCGCAGCGATTCGGGTGCCGTTCTTCGGGTACCGGCCGTGCCGGAAGTCCCCGCTGATCCGGTCGAGCTCCTTCACGAGGTCCTCGACGATCACGGCCATGTCGTCCGCCGATCGTCGCGACATCTTCGCGAGGGACGGCTGCGGGTCGAGGAGCCGCACGGACAGCGCCTGCGACCCCTTCTTCCCCTGGACGACGCCGTACTCGAGCCGCGAACCGGCCTTCACCGACGTGACGCCGTCGGGGAGCGAGGACGCGTGCAGGAAGACGGGTTCGCCGTCGTCGCCGGTGATGAACCCGAACCCCTTCTGGTCGTCGTAGAACTTGACCTTGCCGGTGGGCATTCGTCGGTCTCCTCGTGATCGTGGAACGGCCGTGGTGCGTCGGATATCCTGGGTCGATGGCCAACCCGACCCGGCCCACCGGGAACACGCAGGACTCCGCGGAACCCCCGGTGACGTTCAATCGTACCGAACGCGCCCTCGCGTTCATGGTCGGCGGGATCTTCATCGCCGCCTTCCTCTGCATGGCCGCCATGATCGTGATGTGGCTGACCGTCCCCAGCGCCCAGGGATCGATGCCCTGGCCCGTGATCATGGCGATCCCGCTGGTCGGCTTCCCGATCGGCATGGTGCTCGTGTTCACCCTCCTCGGCATCACCTGGACCCGTCGGGCCCGAGCGAACCGGACGGCGCGCTGAGGACCGCGTCGGACGAGCGCGGCGGACGATGACGACCACCGCAGACCTCGCCGCCCGGCTCCGGGCGATGCCGGACGACGCCCTCGAACGGCTCGTCGTGGCGCGCCGGCTCCCCGCGGCGGTCCTCGCCGAGACCGGCCCGCTGCGCATCTCGGACTTCTTCGACCTCGCCGAGGCGCTCCGTACCGACGACGCGGTCGACGCCGCGATCGAGCACCTGCCCCGTCGGACGCTGCTCGCGCTGCGTGACGGCGCGGGCTCCACCGACGACCTCGCCCCGGCGGTCGCGCTCGGTCTGGCGGACGAGGACGGCGGCGTCGACGACGCGGTGTCGGCCCGACTGGCCGCCCACGACGAGATCGCCGGTCTCCCAGGAGGCGCGGATCACCCCCGCCCCGTCGCTCCGGTGGACGAGACGGGCGACGACGAGCGCGCCCGGACGACCGGCGCGGAGCACGCCTTCGCGACGATGACCGTGCTCGCCGAACTCCTCCGGGCGGTGTCCGAGGGCGCGGTGCGCGAGCTCGTGAAGGGCGGCATCGGCACCCCGCTCGCGAAGACGCTCGGCGAGCGTGCCGGCGCGGACCCCGTCGTGGTCCCCGGCCGCCTGGCACTGCTCGAACGGATCGGGTTCGCGGACACGGGCAACGGGACGTGGGCGACCACGGCGGCGGGCGACGCCTGGCTCGTCGCGAGCTGGCCGGACCGCTGGTCGACGCTGGTGTCGGCATGGCGGGACGCACTCGACCCCGCCGTCCGGAGCGTGCTCGACGTGGCCGGCGACGACCTGCGCGACCTCGTGTCGGCCGGCCGGTGGGCGTACCCGGCGGGCTCGCGCTGGCTCGACGCGGTGCTGCTCGACGTCGCGGGCACCGCGGCCGCACTCGGGCTCACGGTCGACGGCCGCGTGACGAGCACCGGCCGTGCACTGCTGGACGGAGACCCGGCCCCCGCTGCGGAGGACCTCCCCCGCACCGTCGACGCCGTGTACCTGCAGCACGACCTCACGGTCATCGCACCGGGACCGCTCGCGCCGGTCGACGACGCCGCCCTCCGGACCGTCGCCGTGCTCGAGGCACCGGGCCTCGCCGCCCGGTACCGCATCTCCGAGGACTCGCTCCGCCGCGCGTTCCGGGCCGGCCACACCCGGCAGGACGTCGTCGCGCTGCTGGAACGACTGTCCGCGACGGGCCTGCCGCAGCCGCTCTCCTACCTCGTCGACCAGGTGTCCTCGCGGGACGGCAGCATCGTGGTCGACGTCGGCGCCGACGGGGTCGGGGCCCGCGTGCACGGTACGCCCGACCAGCTCGACCTCATCGGGGTGGACGCCGAGCTCCGGCAGCTGGCGTGGGAGCGCAGCGACCTGACCACCCTGCTGACCCGCTACCCGCCGCACGTCGTCCACACGGCGCTCGAGGACCAGCGCTACCCGGCCGTCCTGACGGCCGCAGCCCGCCCCGCGACGGGATCCGTTCCTCCAGGCCGTCGACGCACCACCGGACGCAACCCGGAGCAGGCGGCGCACGCACTCGTGGAACGGCTCCGCGTCACCACCGAGCGCGGCGAGGCCGAGCCCGAGCAGGAGTGGCTGGGGCGGCAGATCGACCTCGCCGTCCGGGGTCGCACGCCGATCCGCCTGACGGTGCGCATGCCGGACGGCTCCGAGCGGCCGTTCTCGATCGTGCCGACCTCGGTCGCCGCCGGACGCGTGCGGGGACGCGACACGGCCGTCGACGTCGAGCGGACGCTCCCGCTCTCCCTCGTGGTGGCTGTGGAGAGCGACGCCTGATCCACAGGTGAGCCGATCCGCGCTGGTTCGCAGCCGAGCGGCCTAGGCTGATCCGTCATGAACGGACCGCTGATCGTGCAGAGCGACCGCACCGTGCTCCTCGAGGTCGCGCACCCCGACGCTGAGGACGCACGGCACGACCTCGCGGTGTTCGCCGAGCTCGAACGCGCGCCGGAACACGTGCACACGTACCGCATCACCCGACTCGGCCTGTGGAACGCGCGGGCGGCCGGGCACGACGCCGAGAGCATGATCCACACGCTCGAGCACTTCGCGAAGTTCCCCGTCCCGCAGAGCGTCACGGTGGACATCCGCGACACCGTGGCACGGTACGGCCGACTCGTCATCCGGCGCGAAGAGCGTCCGGACGCGCCGGCGATCGCGAACTCCCCGGCCGAAGAGCTCGAGCGCCAGCCGGTCCTGCTCCTCACCGCGTCCGAACCCACGGTCCTCGCCGAGGTCATCCGCTCGAAGCGGATCAAGCCGCTGCTGGGCGACATGCGCTCCCCGGAAGAGGTCGAGCTGCTCCCGTGGGCACGCGGGCAGATCAAGCAGGAGCTCGTGAAGCTCGGCTGGCCGGCCGAGGACCTCGCCGGGTACACGCCCGGGCAGCCGCACCCGATCGACCTCGACACCGACGACTGGCACCTGCGTCCCTACCAGGAACAGGCGGTCGACACGTTCTTCGCGCAGGGCTCCGGCGTCGTCGTGCTGCCCTGTGGTGCCGGCAAGACGCTCGTGGGCGCCGGGGCGATGGCGACGGTCAAGGCGACGACGCTCATCCTCGTGACGAACACCGTCTCGGCCCGGCAGTGGCGGTCCGAGCTGCTGCGCCGGACCACCCTCACCGAGGACGAGATCGGCGAGTACTCGGGCAGCGTGAAGGAGATCCGTCCGGTCACGATCGCGACGTACCAGATCCTCACCGCCCGCCGGAAGGGCGAGTACACGCACCTGTCGCTCCTCGACGCCCTCGACTGGGGACTCATCGTCTACGACGAGGTGCACCTGCTGCCGGCGCCGGTGTTCAAGCTCACCGCCGACCTCCAGGCCCGGCGGCGACTCGGGCTCACGGCGACCCTCGTGCGCGAGGACGGGCGCGAGGGCGACGTCTTCTCGCTCATCGGGCCGAAGCGCTACGACGCCCCGTGGAAGGAGATCGAGGCGCAGGGGTACATCTCCCCCGCCGCCTGCTACGAGGTACGCATCGACCTGCCGCACCAGGACCGCCTCGAGTACGCGGCGTCCAGCGACGACGAGCGGTACCGGCTCGCGGCGACCTCGCCGGCGAAGACCCCGGTGGTGCGCGAGCTCATCGAGAAGCACCGCGGCGAGCAGATCCTCGTGATCGGGCAGTACATCGACCAGCTCGACTCGCTCGCCGAGTCCCTGGACGCCGCCGAGATCACCGGTTCGACCCCCGTCGACGAGCGGGAGCGGCTCTACCAGGCCTTCCGCGAGGGGTCGATCGACGTGCTCGTCGTCTCGAAGGTCGCGAACTTCTCGGTCGACCTGCCCGACGCGACGGTGGCGATCCAGGTGTCCGGCTCGTTCGGTTCCCGTCAGGAAGAGGCCCAGCGACTCGGCCGACTCCTCCGCCCGAACAAGGACGGGCTGCCCGCGTCGTTCTACACGCTCGTCACGCGGGACACCGTCGACCAGGACTTCGCGCAGAACCGGCAGCGGTTCCTCGCGGAGCAGGGGTACTCCTACACGATCCTCGACGCCGACCAGGTCCAGGCGGTCGTGGGCTGACGCACCAACCGCTCTCAGGAAACCACTAGGGAACGGTCAGAAGATAGGACCATGAGCGATGGCCCCAAGATCCTGATCGTCGACGACGAGCCGAACATCCGCGACCTCCTGACGACCTCGCTGCGTTTCGCCGGCTTCGCCGTGCGCGCGGTGGGCAACGGAGCACAGGCGATCTCCGCCGTGCTCGAGGAAGAGCCGGACCTGATCATCCTCGACGTCATGCTGCCCGACATGAACGGCTTCGGCGTCACCAAGCGCCTGCGGTCGTCGGGCTACACCTCCCCGATCCTGTTCCTCACCGCCAAGGACGACACCGAGGACAAGATCACCGGCCTCACCGTCGGCGGCGACGACTACGTCACGAAGCCGTTCTCCCTCGACGAGATCGTCGCCCGCATCAAGGCGATCCTCCGTCGCACGATGAACGACGAGGAAGACGCGATCATCCGCGCCGGCGAGCTCACGATGGACCAGGACACGCACGAGGTCACGATCGGCGACGCGCAGATCGAGCTCTCGCCGACCGAGTTCAAGCTGCTCCGCTACCTCATGCTCAACCCGAACCGCGTGCTGTCGAAGGCGCAGATCCTCGACCACGTGTGGGAGTACGACTTCAACGGCGACGCCGGCATCGTCGAGTCCTACATCTCCTACCTGCGCCGCAAGCTCGACCAGTACTCGGCCGAGCCGATCATCCAGACCAAGCGCGGGTTCGGCTACATGCTCAAGGCGTCCAAGGCCTCGTAGGTCTCCCCGATCCCTCGGGGTTCGTCTTCACGGCGGTCGTCCGGTTTCACCGGGCGACCGCTGTCTATCGTTGGGGCAGCATGCACACGCGAATGAGCCGCTGGTGGGACGGGATCTCCCTGCGCACCAAGATCACCGGGATCACGGTGCTCCTGGTGGCGCTCGGACTGCTCGTCGCGGGGCTCGGCACGATGACGGTGCTGTCGACGTACCTCATGGCCCAGCTGGACAACAACGTCCGTCAGACGACGGAACAGCTCGAGGGTCAGAACATCAGCGACGGTGAGCAGTACTGCAAGCTCTCCGTCGTCCTCTCGCAGAGCGCGTACGTCGCCGCCTACGACTCCGCCGGCAAGCAGATCTGCCAGACCCCGGCGTCGAGCCGCCCCGACATCCACGAGCTCGACTTCTCCTCCGCGGCGCAGACCAGTTCTCGCTTCTCGCTGTACGACAGCCAGCACAACCACGAGTGGCGTGCGCAGGTCATCCCGGCGTCCCTGCAAGACCAGTCGACCGGCACCACGCAGGCCGGGTACGTCCTGGTCGCGGTGTCGAGCGCCGACACCGACCAGACCGTCCTGCGATTCACCGCCATCTTCCTGAGCTTCGGTGCCTCGGTGATCCTGCTCGGCGCCATGCTCACGCGGCTCCTCGTGACGGCGACCTTCGACCCCCTGCGCGACGTCGAGGACACCGCCGCCCGGTTCGCCGCCGGTGACTTCAACCAGCGCCTCGAAGCCGACACCCCCAACACCGAGGTCGGTCGACTGAACCGGTCCCTCAACTCCATGCTCGAGCGCATCGACTCCGCGTTCGAGGACCGGCAGCGCACCATCGACCAGATGCGTCGGTTCGTCGGGGACGCCTCCCACGAGCTCCGCACGCCCCTCGTGTCGCTCCGCGGGTACGCCGAGCTCTACCGGATGGGCGCGCTCCGCAAGGAAGAGGACGTCGCCCAGGCGATGGAGCGCATCGAGAAGGAAGCCCAGCGCATGGGCCTCCTCGTGCAGGACCTGCTGCAGCTCGCCCGCATCGACGAGTCGAAGCCGCTCGAGCTCGGCCCGGTCGACCTCGTCGCCATCGCCCGTGACTCCGCGCTCGACACGATGGCGTCGAACCCCGACCGCGAGATCCAGGTGCTCGTCGAGGACTCGGTGACCGGCGAGAGCGTGCCGCACGCGGTCCGTCCGGCGTCAGCACCCGCCTCGGCCCCCGGTTCCGGCGACGGGCCCCCGGCATCGCCGACGTCCGCGAACACGACCGGCCCCATCGCGTTCTCGCGCCAGACGATCGCGCGACTCCGCGCCCGCCGCACCCGCGCGATGGGCGTGGACGGCACGGCTGCCCCCACCGACGAGACCACGCCGCTGCCCACCGTCGTGCTGCCGAAGCGGCCGCCGATCGTCCTGGCGGAGGAGAACAAGATCCGCCAGATCGTGACGAACCTCATGGGCAACGCCATGCGCTTCACGGAGCACGACGACCCGATCGAGATCGGCATCGGCGTGGACGACGAGCGTGGGATGGCGCACATCGACGTGATCGACCACGGCGAGGGCATCCCGCCGCAGTTGCGCGACAAGATCTTCCAGCGCTTCTGGCGTGCCGACACCTCGCGCGCACGGGACACCGGCGGCTCGGGCCTCGGGCTCGCGATCGTCTCGGGCATCGTCGCGGCGCACCACGGTTCGGTCGAGGTGTTCGACACCGAGGGCGGCGGCGCGACCTTCCGCGTGTGGCTCCCCCTGCTCCCCCGCGACTACGCCGCCCCCGCGCCCGCCGGCGCGTGACGCCCGCGGGCGTGCCGCCCGCCCGCTCGCTGGCCCACGCCTGCCCACCCGCGCCCACCCCCGTCCCGAGCGGGCACTATCTGTCACGTTCGACGCTCCAGACCGGCACGAACCGCCCGGTCGGCGGTCGACTGGCCGCGTGTCCTGCCCGCTCGCAACGCGAAGGCCTGACGCAGTCGCTCGAACATGACCGCTGGACGAGCGGCATCGGCAGCGGTGACGTGGATCACGAGCCAGCCGTTCACCTCGAAGCCGTTCCGGCGACGCTGGTCGTGGTGGAAGGTCTCGCGCTCCCGGTGGTGGTCACCGTCGTACTCGAGGGCGATGCGGTACTCCGGCCAGGCCATGTCGACGCGTCCGAGGAACACGCCAGCACCGTCGAGGACGTCGAGGTTGAGCTGCGGCTCGGGGAACCCCGCGTCGACGACGGCGAGACGGACGCGGGTCTCCATCGCTGACTCCGCTCCGACACGGATCAGCTCCAGCGCAGCACGCGCTGTCCGAGATGCTCGTGCCCCAGGTCGGATCGCCTCGGCGAGCTCATCGATGGTCGCGAGTCCGCTCCGACCAACGAGGTGATCACCGATCACCACCAGGTCGGCGAGTTCGAGTAGCGACGCACACTCGAACCACATCTGCGCCGGTGCGCTCACCCGTTTGCCACAGTGCAGTCGGACGTCCGTCGATGCCGACCGGTGCCCCACCACTCCGGTGCGCCGCATGGCGTTGTCCGACGCCGAGGTGACGTGCACCGGGCCGTTGCGAGCAGCCGACGGCAACGGTGCGCCCCAGATCGACGCCGCACTGGTGTGGCTGAAGTGCTGGTCGGGTCGGAGCACCACCGCGATCGCGTCGATCCGACTGACCGTCGAACCGGCACGAGCGCGCACACCGTGGACGGGCGACTCGAGGTCACGACGCCGGAGTCGACCCGCGGGGATGTCCCGCGCAAGCGCGTCCCGAACGCGGAACGGGGTGTACTGGAACGGCACCGGAAGGGGATGTGCGTCGCGCATGCGCACCATCGTCGCCAAGAGGTGCCCAACGGAGGATCTTCGGGAGGCGACCTGTGGAGAACCGCCGAGCCGCGCCTCCTGTGCGGGAACAGTCTCGAGACTGAACGGGCAGAACACGCCGCGCGTGGTTCGCGGAGCGGGCAAAAGGTGCCGCCGGGCACCGGCGAGCGTGACGTATTTCGCCCACTCGGCGCCCCCGCCCGCCCGTCGGGGCACCCCCCGCACGCGGAAGGGCCCCGCACGCGCAGCGTGCGAGGCCCTTCCGTCAGGACTGCTCAGAAGTCCATGCCACCCGTCGGGTCGCCGGCCGGAGCAGCAGGGGTGCGCTCGGGCTTGTCGGCGACGACGGCCTCGGTCGTGAGGAACAGACCGGCGATCGACGCAGCGTTCTGCAGCGCCGAGCGCGTGACCTTGGCCGGGTCGATGATGCCCGCGGCGACGAGGTCGACGTACTCACCGGTCGCGGCGTTGAGGCCGTGACCCGACTCGAGCTCGCGGACCTTGGCGGCGACGACACCCGGCTCGAGACCGGCGTTCAGCGCGATCTGCTTGAGCGGCGCGTCGATCGCGACGCGGACGATGTTCGCACCGGTCGCCTCGTCGCCCTCGAGCTCGAGGGTGTCGAGCACGACGGACGCCTGGATGAGGGCGACGCCACCACCGGCGACGATGCCCTCTTCGACAGCGGCCTTCGCGTTGCGGACGGCGTCCTCGATGCGGTGCTTGCGCTCCTTGAGCTCGACCTCGGTCGCGGCACCGGCCTTGATGACGGCCACGCCACCGGCGAGCTTCGCGAGGCGCTCCTGGAGCTTCTCGCGGTCGTAGTCGGAGTCGGTCGCCTCGATCTCGGAGCGGATCTGACGGACGCGGCCCGCGATCTGCTCCTCGTCGCCGGCACCCTCGACGATGGTCGTCTCGTCCTTGGTGATGATGACCTTGCGGGCCTTGCCGAGCAGGTCGAGCGTCGCGTTCTCGAGCTTGAGGCCGACCTCTTCCGAGATGACCTGGCCGCCGGTGAGGATCGCGATGTCCTGCAGCATGGCCTTGCGACGGTCGCCGAAGCCCGGGGCCTTGACGGCGACGGACTTGAAGATGCCGCGGATCTTGTTCACGACGAGCGTGGCCAGGGCCTCGCCGTCGACGTCCTCGGCGATGATCAGGAGCTGCTTGCCCGCCTGGATCACCTTGTCGACGACCGGCAGGAGGTCCTTGATGTTCGAGATCTTCGAGTTGACGATCAGGATGTAGGCGTCCTCGAAGACGGCTTCCTGACGCTCGGGGTCGGTCACGAAGTACTGCGACAGGTAGCCCTTGTCGAAGCGCATGCCCTCGGTGAGCTCGAGCTCGGTGCCGAAGGTGTTCGACTCCTCGACGGTGACGACACCTTCCTTGCCGACCTTGTCGATGGCCTCGGCGATGAGCGCGCCGATGGTCGGGTCAGCGGCCGAGATCGACGCGGTCGCGGCGATCTGGTCCTTGGTCTCGATGTCCTTCGCGTTGGCGAGGAGCTGGTCGGAGACGGCGGCGACGGCCTTCTCGATGCCGCGCTTGAGCGACACGGGGTCGGCACCGGCGGCGACGTTGCGGAGGCCTTCGCGGACGAGGGCCTGGGCGAGGACGGTCGCGGTGGTCGTACCGTCACCGGCGACGTCGTCGGTCTTCTTGGCGACCTCCTTGACGAGCTCCGCACCGATCTTCTCGTACGGGTCGTCGAGCTCGATCTCCTTGGCGATGGAGACACCGTCGTTCGTGATCGTGGGGGCGCCCCACTTCTTCTCGAGGACGACGTTGCGGCCGCGCGGGCCGAGCGTCACCTTCACGGCGTCAGCCAGGATGTTCAGGCCGCGCTCGAGGCCACGGCGGGCCTCCTCGTCGAAAGCAATGATCTTAGCCATGTGAGTTTCTCGTCCCTCCCGGACGTCGTCATGGGGGTCGTGCTGGCACTCAGCGTGAGCGAGTGCCAACGCCGATTCTGGCACTCGCAGGGGTCGAGTGCAACACCGCCAGGAGGCGCGGGTCGAGTTCCCAGGACACGCACCGACACGAGCGACGAACGCCGCGCACGCCGCCCCGCGGCGACGAACGCCGGTCGCCGCACACGGACGAACGCGCCGCCCCGGACGGGACGGCGCGTTCGCGAGGTGGTTGCCGGGTCAGGCGGGACGGACCGATTCGGCCTGCGGCCCCTTCGACCCGGTGCCGACGTCGAACGTCACTGCCTGGCCCTCCTCGAGGACCTTGTACCCCGACATGTCGATTGCCGAGTAGTGCACGAACACGTCCTGGCCCCCTCCATCGACGGTGATGAAGCCGAAGCCCTTCTCGGCGTTGAACCACTTCACGGTTCCGTTGGCCATGATCTCTTGCTCCCTGCGGTGGTGCTGGTGCGGACGGCGTAGTCGCCGTCTTGGGGAGACTCTTACCGAACAATGCCGACAGGGCAAGAGGTGTGACGTTGTTTCACGTCGATTCCGACAAGAATCAACGTGCTCGAAACACGGCCGTCACAAATGCGCGCACCACGACCCGGAGAACGCGACCAGGAATGCGCCGGGAACGATCAGCCGGCGTAGTCCGCGCCGAGCACGACGCTGATGTCGGCGTTCGGGAACGCCGCCGACTGCTGCACCGCGGTCGTGCCGAGCGACTTCGCGATGCCCTGCGCCACGGCGGCCTGTGCGGCCTGCTGGTAGTACACGATCGTCGAGGTCGCCCCGGTCGTGCCGGCGTCGCCCGTCGACGTCACCTTCCACCCGGCCGAGGTCAGCGCCGCGCTGCCCTTCGCCGCGAGGCCGGTCGTCGACGTGCCGTTCAGGACGACGAGCGTCGTCGCACCCTGGTCGGCCGGGGTCCCCGCGGCCGGTGCCTGCGACGCCGACGAGGACGCGGACGACGACGGCGCCGCCGATGCGGACGCCGACGCCGAGGCCGAAGCCGACGGCGATGCCGAGCCGGTGAACGAGTAGCTGCCGTTCAGGAGCGCGAGCGCGACGACGCAGACCCCCACGATGACACCAGTGGCGAGCGCCGCCCACGCGAACGCGATCCACCCGCGCCCACGCCGCTGCGCACCGCGGTGCGCCCCGACCCGGGGGCCGTCGGCGACGTCGTCGAACCGGTCTCGGGGGTATCTCGTCGTCATCGTTCCTCTTCACGTCCTTCGGGAGCTGCACCGGGCGCGACGAAGCTGCGCGCTGCCCGGGCACTGGTGCGCGCGTACCGGAGCCGCTGCAGCCGGGAGACCAGCTGCGGGTCGTACGCGAGCGCCGCGGGCGAGTCGATCACACGGTTCAGCACCTGGTAGTACCGAGCGGGCGACATGTCGAACTCGACCCGGATCTCCGCTTCCTTCGTGCGGTCGTGCCGTGCCCGGTCGTGCTCGAACGCGAGCACGTGCTTGGCGAGCTCGTCGAGCTCGACGGGTGTGGCGGTCACTGCGGTTCCGATCACGGTGGGGGAACGGGTCTCGCACATCGTAGGGGTGGAGGTCATCCGCACCCTGGCACGCCGCTGGACTGTCGCGAAGACCGGTCACAGGTTCGGATCGGCCACCCACCGGACACGGACCCCGAACGGGTCCGAGACGGCCAGGGCCACACCGTCGAGCGACGCGGTCGCGAACGCGTCCGGATCCGCCGGGTCGACGTCGTCCGGCAGGGTCGCGGCGACCCCGCTGAGGATCCCCGTGCGTTCCAGCGCGATCCAGTGCACGCCCCGCTCGCGCACCCGGTCGACGAACCGCTGGCGGTCCGCGCCGGGGACGTACACGAGGGTCCCGGTGGTCAGGACGACCGGCACGACGTCGTCCGGCAGGGCCTCCAGTGCGCGGTCGAGGTCGCCCGGCAGGGTGCCCCGGATGCGGACGGGAGGCGCGGCGAGCGTCGCACGCGCAGCCTCACGCATCAGGGCGGTGCGGTCCGTCGCCTCGGGCGGGACGGCCTCGACGAGCCGGTCGAACGCCCCGGGCCCGGCGAGGTCGATCGGGTTCGGGTCGAGGGCCACCCGCGCCCGGACCTCGATCGGCTCCGCTGCCGGTGCCGGCACCGCGCCGTTGGCCGCCGCGACGAGGTGCAGGCCGGGCTCGACGGACGCGGTGTGCATCCGGACGACCTCGGACCGCGCCCCGACGACGTAGTCGAGCGTCACCCGGTCCGGGATCGAGCAGAGCCCCGCCGCCGCCCCCGCGTCGACGAGGCCGAGCGGCCGCCCGACCCGCGCGGCGAGCGCCGCGAACAGCGGGACCACCGGGGCCAGGCGTCTGGGGTCGTTGGCCTGCACCGTGGCGGAGGCGAGGGCGGCGACCAGGGCGGGTCGCGCCTCCTGGACCAGCGCGCGCAGCGCACCGGGGTCCGCCGGATCGGCGCCCAGGCGACGGGCGACCGCGAAGAGGAGTTCCGGCTGCCGCTTCGACTCCGGGACGTCGTCGAGCACGGACACCGTGCCGTCGTCCACCGACCGCGCCCACGCGGCGTAGGACGGCGAGACGCTCGCGATGCGCTCCGCGTAGGCGGCGTACCGCTCCCGCGTGTCCATCAGCGACCGGGACGGTGCATGCCGACGTGGCGGATGCCGGCCTCGTCGTACGGCGCTCCGAAGCGGACGAAGCCGTGGCGCTCGTAGAGTCCGGCGACGTACTCCTGGGCGTGCAGGACGAACGGCTCGTGCCCGTGCGCATCGAGCACCGCGGCCACGAGGCGACCGGCGATCCCGCTCCCGCGGTGTCCGGGGTCGGTGGCGACCCGGCCGATCACCCAGGCGGGTGCTGCCGAACCGTCCGGGTGGACCTCGTCCGGTGCGGGTCGGATGAGCCGCAGGTACCCAACCGCTCGGTCGTCGGTGCCGAACCACCAGTGCTCGGTGTCCGGTTCACGGTCACGGCCGTCGAAGTCCTCGGCCGTGACGCGTTGTTCCAGTGCGAACACGCGGTTCCGGAGCACCACGATGCCGTACAGTTCGTCCGTCGTCAGACGGTCCCAACGGGCGTGGTGCACGGAATGTTCGGACATCGTCGCGAGTTTACCGAAGTGGTCGTCCAGCAACGGCGACAGGAGCAGGAGGAAACAATGGCATACAACGTCGACAAGTCCGACGCCCAGTGGCGCGAGGAGCTCTCCCCGGACCAGTACGCCGTCCTCCGGCAGGCCGGTACGGAGCGCCCGTGGACGGGTGACCTCCTCGACGAGGAGCGCGCCGGTGTCTACACCTGTGCGGCGTGCGGCGCGGAGCTGTTCAAGAGCGGCACGAAGTTCGACTCCGGCTGCGGCTGGCCGTCGTTCTACGAGTCGGTCGACCCCGACGCGGTGCAGCTGCTCGAGGACAACTCCCTCGGCATGGCACGCACCGAGGTCCGCTGCGCGAACTGCGGCTCGCACCTCGGCCACGTGTTCCCCGACGGGTTCGGCACGCCGACGGGTGACCGCTACTGCATGAACTCGATCTCGCTGAACTTCTCCGAGAAGAGCGAGTGAGGCCCCGGCGCGTCCGCCGCTAGGATGGGCGCGTCAGCCGGCATGGCGCAATTGGTAGCGCACCGTACTTGTAATACGGGGGTTGCGGGTTCGAGTCCCGCTGCCGGCCCCACATGCGAAGGCCCCGGGTGGGAACACCCGGGGCCTTCGGCGCGTGGAACACGGATCAGGGGGCGTTCCGAGCGCTCGACGCGGTAACCAGCCGGTCGTGCAGCGATGGTGACACCGCACCGAACACGGTGTCCACATCCCTGGTCAAGCTCGCGGAAAGCCGCACCCGTCGGACAGCGAACGCTCAGCGGCCCCCGGTGATCTTCCGCTCGCGCTGCGCGACGCCCGCCGTGCCGTAGGGGTAGTCGTCGATGCGCGGCGCACTGACCTCGGTGAGCCGTGCGAGCTCGGCGTCGTCGAGGACGAGGTCGGCGGCACCGAGGTTGTCCTCGAGCTGCGAGACCGTTCGGGCACCGAGGATGACGCTCGTCACGGCCGGTCGGGCGAGGAGCCACGCCAGGGAGACCTGCGACCGCGAGGCACCGTGCGCGTCGGCGATGTCCGACACCGCGTCGAGGACGGCCCAGGTGCGCTCGTCGCCGTTCCGCGCCTCCCACGCCTCCATCCCGCGCGCCGGGTTCTCGCCGAGCCGGGTCGCGCCGCTGGGGGCCTCGTCGCGCTGGTACTTGCCGGAGAGCCAGCCACCGGCGAGGGGCGACCAGGGCAGCAGGCCGATGCCGGCGTCGAGGCAGGCGGGGACGATCTCGTGCTCGATGTCGCGGACGAGCAGGTTGTACTGCGGTTGCAGCGTCACGGGCGGCGCCCATCCGTGGCCCTTCGCCTCGTACACGGCCTTCGTGATCTGGTACCCGAGGTAGTTCGAGAACCCGTAGGAGCCGATCTTGCCCGCGGACACGGCGTCGTCGAGGAAGCGCAGGGTCTCCTCGATCGGGGTGAGGGCGTCCCACGCGTGCATCTGGTACAGGTCGATGTGCTCGACGCCGAGCCGCTCGAGCGAGGCGTCGAGGGCGACCCGGAGGTGCCGACGGGACAGCCCGAGGTCGTTCGGCCCGTCGCCCTGCGGGAAGCGCCCCTTGGTGGCGAGGACGACCTGCTGTGCCTCGGTCGGGTGCGCGGCGAGCCAGCGGCCGATGATGCGCTCGGACTCGTTGCCGGAGTAGACGTCCGCCGTGTCGATGAGCGTGCCGCCGGCGGCGACGAACGTGTCGATGATGGTGTGCGAGGTGGGTTCGTCGGCTTCGCTGCCGAAGGTCATGGTGCCGAGGGTCAGCGTCGACACCGATGTCCCGCTGTTGCCGAGGAGTCTGTAGTCCATGGCCGGGACGGTACGCGCGACCACCGGGGACAACGAGGACCTGGCAGTACCCGTCAGCGCTGGTCGGACACGGCGGTCTCGGTCAGGAACGTGATCGCGGCCTGGCGGAAGTCGCGCGACGTCGGCGCGTTGAAGTGGTTCCGGCCCGGGATCTCGAAGAACGAGGCGTCCGGGGCCGCCGCCGCGAGCCGCACGGCACTGTCCTTGATGCCGTCCTCGCTGCCCGCGGCCATCAGCACGGGCTGCGCGGGCGCGTTCGACGGCGTCGGCTCGATGCTGCCCCGCATCCCCTCGACCATCGCCACGAGCGCGCCGAGGTCGTTCCCCTCGACGCCGGCGGCCATCGTCAGGTAGCCGTTCGTCACGCGGTCCTCGATCGGGGTCCCGTGGGCGAGGTGTGCCTTCGCCTGGTCGACCCGCACGCGCCGCATCGGGTCCGCGTCGGGGATGCCGCCGAACACCGCACGGGTGATCCGGTCGGGGAGCTGCTCGGCGGTGTGCCAGCCGACGCGGGCGCCGAGCGAGTACCCGAGGTACGCGACGTCGTCGAGCAGGCAGGTGTCGATCACGCTGACGACGTCCGCGACGAGGAGCTCCATCGAGTACGCGGACGGGTCGTGCGGCTTCGACGAGGCGCCGTGCCCGCGCTGGTCGAGCGCGACGACGCGGTACCCGGCGCGGACGAGGTCGCGCGTCCACCCGGAGGCGTG
Organism: Curtobacterium sp. YR515; assembly: GCF_900113095.1. Classification (NCBI taxonomy): domain Bacteria; kingdom Bacillati; phylum Actinomycetota; class Actinomycetes; order Micrococcales; family Microbacteriaceae; genus Curtobacterium; species Curtobacterium sp. YR515. Next base: position 117,484 of record NZ_FOOD01000002.1, read on the forward strand.
CCAGTTCAGCAGCGCGCCGGAGGCGAACCCGTGCACGGCGACGACCGCCGGCGCCTCGGGGTCGCCGAAGTCGTAGGTCGCGATCTTCAGCCCGTCCGGGGACATCACGACGCGGGGACGGGGTGCTTCGGGGACGAGTGACATGTCCCCTCCAGGCTACCGGGGCACTGTGGTCGCCATGGACGGCTACGGCGGCGATCAGATCCGGGCGGCGGAGCGGCCGCACCTCGACGCGGGCGAACCGCTCATGCAGCGTGCGGCGGACGGGCTGGCGCGGATCGTCGGCGGACTGCTCGACGACCCGGCCGTGCGTCCGGCTGACGGACCGGGATCGGTCCTGCTGCTGGTGGGCAGCGGCGACAACGGTGGTGACGCGCTGTTCGCGGGGGCACGCCTGGCGGCGGACGGGAGGCGCGTGACGGTGCTGCGCGTCGGCGCACGCGTCCACGGGGCGGGCCTGGCAGCGGCGCTGGACGCCGGGGCGCGCCTCCTGGACCGCCCGTCCGACACCGGGTCGGTCCGTCCGGCCGCGGACCTCCTCGCAGCGGCCTCCCGGGATGACGCTGCGCGTCTGGCCGCCGTCGCGACCGACGCGGCGCTCGAGGCGGACCTGGTGCTCGACGGGATCCTCGGCATCGGCGTGCACGGCGCGTCCGCGCTCCGCTCACCGGCGCGCGAGGTCGTCGCGGCGATCCGCCAGCTCGCACGCGACCAGCGCGCACCGTTCGTCGTGGCGGTCGACGTGCCGAGCGGCATCGACGTCGACACCGGCGCGATCGCGGACGACCACGTGCTGCAGGCGGACGTCACGGTGACGTTCGGCGGGGTGAAGGCCGGGCTGCTCCGCGGACCGGGCGCGAGCCTCGCCGGGCGGATCGAGCTCGTCGACGTCGGGATCGGTGCGGACCTGGCGGGCGTGGAGCCGCTGGTCCGCACCTGAGACCCGGGCTCGGACCCGGGGTCAGACCGCGCCGGCGTCCACGCCGTGCTCGATGCCCGGGCGGGCCTCGAGCCAGGTGTCGACGAAGTGGCGGTAGTTCGCCGCGATGAGTCCCTCGGCGGCCTCGGTGTCGAGGTGTTCGCGGACGACGTCCTCGAGCGGTTCCTCCCAGTTGCTGCGACCGATGGCGAACCCGACGAACCCGTCCACCCCGGCGGCGGTGCGCAGCCAGTGGTCGAGCTGGTCCTCGGGGGCGTCCCGTCCGAGGACGATGCACTGCACCGCGTCCCGGCCACCGCGACGCACGGCCCGGACGACCCGTTCCGCGTCCGCGCGCTCGTCGAGGCCCTCGAGCTTCCACACGTCCGCCTCGACCCCGTGGTCCTGCAGGTACTCGATGACCTGCACGACGAGGTCCGGTCGGAGGTCGCGGTCGTAGTCCTCGACCGATGCCCGCTGCTCGTCGGTCGCCGGCACGAGCAGTTCGACCAGGAACGGCCGGCCGGCACCGTGCAGCACGCCCGCGACCTCGGCGAGCTCCGATGCCTGCCGCTCGCGGCGCTCCGCGTCGAAGTCGGGGTTGTCGCGCACGAGCACCTTCACCCAGTCCGGGTCGAAGGCGTCCACGTGCGCGATCCAGTCCTCGCCGTACTCGAGTTCGAACCACTCACGGCCCGACCGCTCGATCGGCATCGCGAGCTGGAGGCCGGCCTCCTTGACGAGCCGGGCGACGTCGGAGCCGTAGCGCTCGTCGACGAGGACGCCGGTCCGCTCGCGGGACGCACCGGCCGCGAGCGCCGTGAGGACACCGCGGTAGACGAGCTGCTTCCCGGCGCGCACGCGCTCGGCCTCGGCTTCGTCGAGCGGCTCCCCGCCGGACTCGTCGTAGGTGTGCTCGAGGAGCGAGGACCGCTGGTCCATCGCGAAGAGGAAGAGGGGGTGGGATTCGTCGAGGACGGGCATGCCGTCCGGTCTACTCCTCCCGCCGATGCGGGCACCGAGCACCGCTCACCCGTACATTCGGGGCATGACGTTCAACGACGACTCGCAGCTCAAGGGCGGGAAGGTCAAGCGGCGCGGGCGCACTGCGGCGGTCGCGGGTGGCGGTGTCGTCGGTGTCGGCGCGATCGTGGTGCTGCTCATCAACGTCTTCACCGGCGGCGACCTCGACCTCGGCGCGCTCCTCGGCGACAGCGGGACGACGCAGATCCAGCAGCAGGGCGAGTCGGTCGATGCAGCCGCCGAGTGCCGGACCGGTCGCGACGCCAACCTCAACATCGACTGCCGGATGGAGGGCGCCGCTGAGTCGCTGGACGGCTACTGGACGGCCGAGGCCAGGAAGCTCGGCATCACGTACGCGTCGCCGGACTTCTACCTGTTCGACGGCTCGACGAGCACCTCGTGCGGCCAGGCGTCGGCGGCGACCGGCCCGTTCTACTGCCCGCCGGACCGGGCGATCTACCTCGACACCGCGTTCTACGACGACCTGCAGTCGAAGTACGGCTCCTCCGGAGGGCCGCTCGCGCAGATGTACGTCGTCGCGCACGAGTGGGGCCACCACATCCAGCAGCTCCAGGGTGCCTTCGCGAACACCGACCGCTCCGGAACCGGAGCGTCGTCCGGCAGCGTCCGCGTCGAGCTGCAGGCGGACTGCTACGCGGGCGCCTGGGTCGGCGACGCCGCGACCACGAAGGACGCGAACGGCGAGACCTTCTTCGAGCCGATCACGCGTGCCGAGATCGAGGACGCACTGTCCGCCGCGAGCGCCGTCGGCGACGACAGCATCCAGGAGCGCTCGAGCGGTCGGGTCGACCCGGACTCGTTCACCCACGGGTCGAGCGAGCAGCGCCAGAACTGGTTCCTGCGGGGCTACCAGCGCGGCGCGACGGCGTGCGACACGTTCAGCGTGCCGGGTTCGTCCCTGTAGTCCGGGTCAGCAGCCCGGGTCAGTTCGACGGCGAGGCGCTCGGCGTCGCGGACCGGGTCGGGGTGGCGCTCGGCGTGGGCGTCGGCGTCGGGGTGGCGTCGCTCGCACCGGCAGCCGTCACCACGAAGGTCCGGAAGTCGTCGTTCGTGATCGGCGAGGTGAGCTCGTAGCGCTGCCCGTTCACGAGCACGAGGGGCGTTCCGGGGAACTCCTCGAGCGTCGACCCGGGGATGTCACCACCGGTCACCGCGGTGGTCCGCTCGTCGATCCACTTGCTGTATGTCTGGTCCTCGATGCACTTCGTGATCGTCGACCGCTTCTGCAGCCCGTCCACGCCCGTGACGACCTTCGTCAGCTGCGCATCGGTCAACCCGGCGGTGCCCTCCTCCGGCTGCTTCGCGAACAGCGCCTGGTTGACGGCGAAGAACTGGTCCGGCGAGCTGTCCGCGACGCAGGCGGCGGCGTTCGCGGCACGGAGCGAGTACTTCGTGCCCTGCGACCGGTTCGAGAGGATCGCGATCGGGTGGATGTCCACCGTCGCCGCACCGGAGTCGACGAGGTTCTGGATGTACTCGCCGTTCGCGTCCTCGAACTGGCCGCAGATCGGGCAGAGGTAGTCGACGTACATCGTGATGCGCACCGAACCGGCGGCGTCCGTCGAGGTCGGCGCGGGCGACTGCGAGGACGCCGTGACCGCCTTGAGGTCCTGCCCGATCGTGATGCCGCCCTGCGAGGTGTTCGCCGGGCCGGGGCCCGCGGGCTGCACGGAGTCGACGAGGACGAGTGTCACGACGGTCGCTGCGGCGAGCAGGACGACGCCGATGCCGATCTGCAGGCCGAGTCGGAGTCCGCGCTGGCGGCGCTTCTGCTGGGTGCGGGCACGCTGGGCGCGCTGTCGTGCGGCTTCGCGTCGTTCGTTCCGCGCGGCGCGGGCGTCACCCTCGGGGCGGTTGGTCATGCGTCGAGTGTCCTCACGTTGGTCGTCGTCCGTACGGCTTCCCCCGGCAGGCCGGACGGACCCGCCGATCGTACCGGGACCCGATGGGAACCACCCAACCCGGTGTGAGCACTGGCGCTCCCGGGGCAGATCGTGTTGTATGAACCTCGATGGTCGACGGCGACCATCCGGGGCCCCCACGGGCAACCGCTTCACTCGGATCGTCCGGCACGTACCTGCCGGTGAAGGAAGGACCGAACGCTCATGGCGTCCGTCACCTATGACAAGGCAACCCGTCTCTACCCCGGAGGCAACCGTCCCGCGGTCGACTCCCTCGACCTGGACGTAGCCGACGGCGAGTTCCTCGTCCTCGTCGGCCCCTCGGGCTGTGGCAAGTCCACGTCCCTGCGCATGCTGGCCGGCCTCGAAGAGGTCAACTCCGGCTCGATCCGCATCGGCGACCGCGACGTCACGGACGTCCCGCCGAAGGACCGCGACATCGCGATGGTGTTCCAGAACTACGCGCTGTACCCGCACATGACCGTCGCCGAGAACATGGGCTTCGCGCTCAAGATCGCCGGCGTCGGCAAGGACGAGCGCGCCACCCGCGTGCAGGAAGCCGCGAAGCTCCTCGACCTCGAGCAGTACCTCGGCCGCAAGCCGAAGGCGCTCTCCGGTGGTCAGCGTCAGCGCGTCGCGATGGGCCGCGCGATCGTCCGTCAGCCGCAGGTGTTCCTCATGGACGAGCCGCTGTCGAACCTCGACGCCAAGCTCCGCGTCCAGACCCGCACCCAGATCGCCTCGCTGCAGCGTCGACTCGGCGTCACCACGGTCTACGTCACGCACGACCAGACCGAGGCGCTCACCATGGGTGACCGCATCGCGGTGCTCAAGGACGGCATCCTGCAGCAGGTCGGCTCGCCGCGCGACCTCTACGAGAAGCCGAACAACGTCTTCGTCGCGGGCTTCATCGGCTCGCCGGCGATGAACCTCCTCCCGGCCGACGTGGTCGAGGGCGGCATCAAGTTCGGTTCGCTCAACCACCCCATCGACCGCGACACGCTCTCCAACGCGCGTTCCGGGAACATCACGGTCGGCATCCGCCCCGAGGACGTCATCGTGGCGCAGTCGGGCGAGGGCCTGCCCGTCACGGTCGACGTGGTCGAGGAGCTCGGCGCCGACGGCTACCTGTACGGTCACGCCGACGTCAAGGGTTCGCGCGTCGACATCGTCGCCCGCGTCGACGGGCGTTCGCACCCGTCGATCGGTGACACGATCGTCGTCACGCCGAAGCAGGGCCACGTGCACGCCTTCGACACCGAGTCGGGCGAGCGGCTCGACGACAAGGCCGTCGTCAGCGCGTAACGCTGGAAGGTCCCCACAGGAGGCGCGGTGCCAGCTGGCACCGCGCCTCCCGTCCGTCGCACACGTACCAGAGGAACCAACCGTGCCCGACTCGATGTCCATCACCGCCGCCACCGTCGACCCCGGACTCCTCGACCTGCCGTGGGACCTCCCACTGGCGGACTGGCCGGACGAGACGATCGTCGCGCTCCCGAAGGGCATCTCGCGGCACCTCGTGCGGTTCGTGCAGCTCGGCGGGTACGTCGTCGCCGTGAAGGAGACCGGCGAAGAGGTCGCCCGCTCGGAGTACGAGATGCTCCGCACCCTGCAGCGCATGGACGTGCCGTGCGTCGACCCCGTCGCCGTGATCACGAACCGGGTGAGCGCCGACGGCGAGGCCCTGCACCCCGTGCTCGTCACCCGGCACCTGCGCTTCTCGCTGCCGTACCGCGCCCTGTACTCGCAGACGCTGCGGCCCGAGACGGCCACCCGCCTGGTCGACGCCCTCGCGCTCCTGCTCGTGCGACTGCACGTCATCGGCTTCTACTGGGGCGACGTCTCGCTCTCGAACACGCTGTTCCGACGTGACGCCGGTGCCTTCGCGGCGTACCTGGTGGACGCCGAGACCGGCAAGCTCTACCCCGGCGGCCTGTCGAACGGGCAGCGGGAGAACGACCTCGAGGTCGCGCGCGTGAACATCGCCGGCGAGCTCCTCGACCTCGAGGCCGGCGGTCGACTCGACGAGAACGCCGACGCCGTGGACGTCTCGAACCGGATCGTCGCGCAGTACCGGACGCTCTGGAAGGAACTCACCGGCACCGAGCAGTTCGACGTCAAGGAACGCTGGCGCATCAACGACCGCGTCGAGCGGCTCAACGCGCTCGGCTTCGACATCGAGGAGCTCTCGATCCACACGACCGAGGGCGGATCGCAGGTGCGCATCCAGCCGAAGGTCGTCGACGCCGGACACCACCAGCGACGGCTCCTGCGCCTCACCGGGATCGACGCCGGCGAGAACCAGGCGCGGCGGCTCCTCAACGACCTCGACTCGTACCGGGCGCGCAACGGCCGCGACCTGCTCGACGAGGAGATGGTGGCACACGAGTGGGTCTCGCGGGTGTTCGAGCCGGTGATCCGCTCGATCCCGCGGGACCTGCGCGGGCGGCTCGAGCCGGCCGAGGTGTTCCACGAGCTGCTCGAGCACCGCTGGTTCATGTCGCAGGAAGAGGAGCGCTCGGTGTCGCTCCCCGAGGCGACGACCGCGTACATCAACGACGTGCTCCGGCACCGTCGCGACGAGCGGCTGCTGATCAACCCGCCGACGTCGTCGATGACGCTGCCGATCCCGGTCGTCGACGACGCGGTGCCGGCGTCGCCCGACGACGTCGAGGACTGGCGCGCCGGGGTCTGACCGGCGCGGGGTCGCCCCGGCGCGCGCCCGCGCGCCCGCGCGCCTCACTTCGTGAGCAGAAATGGTCGCCTCCCGAACCGGGAGGCGACCATTCCTGCTCACGAAGTGTGCGACTACTCGGCGCGACGGCGCCGGGCGACCTCCCACAGGGTGACGCTCGCGGCGATGCCCGCGTTCAGGGACTCCGTCGCGCTCGAGATCGGGATCGAGACGATCGCGTCGCAGGTCTCGGTGACGAGGCGCGAGAGGCCCTTGCCCTCGGAACCGACGACGATCACGATCGGACGGTCGGCGAGCTCGAGGCCGTCGAGCTCCACGTCGCCGTCACCGTCGAGGCCGAGGACGAACAGGCCCATCGACTTGAGCGACTTGAGGGTCTGCGTGAGGTTCGGGGCCATCGCGACGGGGGTCCGGGCGGCCGCACCGGCCGAGGTCTTCCACGCGGACGCGGTCACACCGACCGAACGCCGCTGCGGGACGACGACACCGTGGCCGCCGAAGGCCGCCGTGGACCGGATGATCGCACCGAGGTTGCGCGGGTCGGTGATGCCGTCGAGGGCCACGAGCAGCGGGACCTCGTCCTTGGCGAACGCTCGCTCGACGACGTCCTCGGCCACGGCGTACTCGTACGCCGGGACCTTGAGCGCGACACCCTGGTGCACGCTGTCGTGCCCCGTGATGCGGTCGAGCTCCGGACGCATGATCTCCATGATCGGGACGCCGCGGTGGTTGGCGAGCGCGAGGATCTCCTTGACGCGGTCGTCGACCTCGATGCGGGAGGCGATGTACAGCGTCGTCGAGGGGGTCTTCGTGCGCAGGGCCTCGAGCACCGAGTTGCGGCCGGTGACCAGCTCGGAGTCGTCGGTCTTCCGCTGCGGCGGACGACCGGTGCGCTGCTGCGGCGAGCTCGACGCACCGTGGCGCCCGCGAGCGGCCTCGAAGCGCTCCTTCGCCGCCTTGCGCTTGCCGGCGGGGTGGTACGGACGGTCCTCGGCCTTCGGCGTGGGCTTGCGGCCCTCGAGCGCCTGCGCGCCCTGGCCGCCGGAGCCGACCTGCTTGTTGCCCTTGCGACCGGTCCGGACGGCGCCCGGCCGTCCCTTCTTGCTGCCCGAGACGTTCTTCATTGCTCTCTCCTGTCCGGCACTGCCGTTGTCAGGCGATGCTCCAGCGTGTACCTGCTGCGGTGTCCTCGATCGTGATGCCCGCGGATGCGAGGTCGTCGCGCACGCGGTCGGCCGTGGCGAAGTCGCGTGCGGCCCTGGCGTCGGCGCGTTCCTGCACGAGGCGTTCGACGAGTGCTGCGAGCGGTGCGGCCGATGCGTCGTGGCCACCACCCGACCAGTGGGCGGCTCGCGGATCGATGCCGAGCACTTCCACCATCGCAGCCACCTGATGGTACGCGGTTCCGAGCGCTTCCGCATCGTCCGCGTCGAGGGCGGCGTTCCCGGAGCGGACGGTCTCGTGCAGCACGGCGAGGGCCTGGGGCACCGAGAGGTCGTCGTCCATCGCCGCGGCGAAGGCCTCGGGCACCCCCGGGGCATCGGCCAGCCGGACGCCCTCGAGCCGCGGTGCGGCCCGCGTCAGGAAGCCCTCGATCCGGTCGAGCGCCGCCTCGGCCTCGGCCAGGGAGCCGTCGTGGTGGTCGATCGACGAGCGGTAGTGCGCGGCGCCGAGGAAGTACCGGACGACCACGGGACGCGCGGACCCGAGGAAGTCCGCGGCGAAGATCGAGTTGCCGAGCGACTTCGACATCTTCTGCCCGTCGACGGAGACCAGGCCGTTGTGCAGCCAGTAGGAGGCGAACGGGTCCCCGGCCGCCGTGGACTGCGCGAGTTCGTTCTCGTGGTGCGGGAAGCGCAGGTCGAGCCCGCCGCCGTGGATGTCGAACGCCGGGCCGAGGTAGCGCCGGGACATCGCCGAGCACTCGATGTGCCAGCCCGGGCGGCCGGGGCCCCAGGGCGAGTCCCAGTTCGCCGTCGACGGCTCCCCGGGCTTGGCGCCCTTCCAGAGCGCGAAGTCGCGGGGGTCGCGCTTGCCGCGGGGGTCGGCGTCGGTGGCCTCGACCATGTCCTCGCGCCGCTGCCGGGTGAGCGCCCCGTAGGACGCCCAGCTGCCGGTGTCGAAGTAGACGTCGCCGGAGCCGTCCGCCGCAGCGTAGGCGTGCCCGCGGTCGATGAGCGTGGTGATGATGTCGTGCATCTGCGGGACGCTCGCGGTGGCACGGGGCTCGTACGTCGGGGGCAGGATGCCGAGGGCGTTGTACGCGGCCGTGAACTCGAGCTCGACGCGGTACGCCCGGGCGAACCAGGCCTCGTCGGTGCCGTGCGCGAGGTCGAGCACCTTGTCGTCGATGTCCGTGACGTTCCGCACGAGCGTGACCCGGAGGCCGCGGTGGGTGAGCCAGCGGCGCCAGATGTCGTAGACGAGCGCGGAGCGGAGGTGCCCGATGTGCGGCGACGACTGCACGGTCGGACCGCACACGTACATGCTCACCTGTCCGTCGACCAGCGGGACGAGGTCGACGACGGCAGCGGCGCGGGAGTCGTAGAGGCGAACGGTCACGCGTCCAGCCTAGGACGTCAGACCGGTCGGACGACGGCTGTCGCGATCGCGGCGAGCCCCTCGCCGCGGCCGGTGAACCCGAGACCGTCCGTCGTCGTGCCGGAGACCGCGACCGGGGCCCCGACGACGGCGCCGAGGGCGTCCTGCATCTCGGTCCGACGTGCGCCGATGCGCGGGCGGTTCCCGATGACCTGCACGGTGACGGACACGGGCGCCAGACCGGCGGCGGCCAGCATCGCGACCGCACCCCGGACGAAGACGTCACCCGCCGCCCCGGCGTAGGCGGGGTCCGACGTGCCGAACGTCCCGCCGATGTCGCCGAGCCCGCCCGCCGAGAGCAGGGCGTCGCAGACCGCGTGCGCGACCGCGTCGCCGTCGCTGTGGCCGGAGAGCCCCGCTTCACCGGGGAAGTCGAGCAGCCCGACCCGGCACGGGGACGCCGCGTCGAACGCGTGCACGTCCACCCCGAGGCCGACCCGGGTGTCCACGGGGGTGGCGGCGCGGGCACGCACGATCGACTCGGCACGACCGAGGTCCCACGGGGTGGTGATCTTGAAGGCGTCGGCGTCGCCGGGGACGAACCGCACGGTGCCGCCCGCTGCCTGGAACACCCCGGCGTCGTCGGTCTCGGCCTGCTGCGACACCGCGTACGCCTGCCGGAGCGCGGCGAGCGGGAAGCCCTGCGGCGTCTGCACCCCGACGAGTGCTGCGCGGTCGACGGTCTCGACGACGACGTCCCCGTCGACGCGCTTGATCGTGTCCGTGACGGGCAGTGCGGGGACGAACCCGGCACCCGCCCCGTCGTGCAGCGAACCGGCGACGGCATCGAACACCCGCTCGAACTGGGCTGGTGGCGTCAGACAGCGCGCCGCGTCGTGCACCAGCACCGCGGTGACGGAGTCCGGCAGCACGGCCAGGCCGGCCTCGACCGAGGCATGGCGATCCGCGCCTCCGGGGACGACGGCCGTGTACGCGACCGCAGCCCCGGCGACGGACGCGACCACCTGTCGGCAGTCGTCGAGGAGCGCCGCCGGCGCGACCACCACGACGAGCGTCGGCGACGGCAGGGCGAACAGCGGCTCGAGCGCCCGCGCGAGCATCAATGTGCCGGCCACGGGGACGAACGCCTTGGCCGTCCCGATGCCGAGCCGCGTGCCGGAACCGGCCGCAACGACGACGACCGCCCTGTCCACCCCGTGGGGGAACAGAACGGTCGAGGACGTGTTCAGTGGTTCGGTGCGCTCAGGAGGCGAGGACCTCGTCGAGGACGGTCGATGCCTTGTCCTCGTCGGTCTTCTCGGCCAGCGCCAGCTCGGAGATCAGGATCTGCCGCGCCTTGGCGAGCATCCGCTTCTCCCCCGCGGACAGGCCGCGGTCCTGGTCGCGGCGCCAGAGGTCGCGGACGACCTCGGACACCTTGATGACGTCACCGGAAGCGAGCTTCTCGAGGTTCGCCTTGTAGCGACGCGACCAGTTCGTGGGCTCTTCGGTGAAGGGGGCACGCAGGACCTCGAACACCTTGTCGAGGCCTTCCTTGCCGATCACGTCACGGACTCCGACCAGGTCGACGTTGTCCGCCGGGACCTCGATCGTGAGGTCACCCTGGGTGACCCGCAGCTTCAGGTAGACCTTTTCCTCACCCTTGATGACGCGCGTCTTGACTTCAGAGATGGTTGCCGCCCCGTGATGGGGGTAGACGACGGTCTCGCCGACCTCGAATTGCATGTATCAGGCTCCGTTCCGAGACACCCAGTTTACCACAAGCGTTGTTCGGGTAAGGGGCGCCTAACAACTGGCACCCCCGCTGATCGGTAGGATGGTGCCGGACCGTCCGGTCCACAATCGTGATCTTCCGGAGGAATCTCTTGCGAGCTCGGGTACTCGTGTCCGTCGCCGTTGCGGCAACCATCGCGCTCGGCGCCACCGGCTGCGAGTTCATGTCGCCCGCACAGACGACGGAGATCAAGCAGATCACCGACGGCGTGAACGTGTCGACCGGCAAGGTGGACATCCGCAACGCGCTCCTCATCGCGGACGACGCCGACGGTGCCCGGTTCGTGGGCACGATCGTGAACAACGCCGAGCGGGACGACATCACCCTCTCGATCGAGGTCGGCGGGGACACCCAGACCGTCACGGTCCCGGCGAACACGCACATCGACCTCGGCGGCGCCGCGGAGCCCTCCGAGCAGGCCACCGCCTCGACGGAAGAGGGCGACGGCACCACGCAGGGAACGGCCGCCGGCGACTCGCGCGAGGTCGTCTTCGACGACGCCGACACCAAGCCCGGCTCGCTGGTCAAGGTCTACTTCTCGTACTCGGGCGCCGAGGGCGTCTCGGCGAGCGTCCCGGTGCTGACCAGCCAGCAGGAGGAGTACGCGACGCTCGCGCCGACCTCCTCGCCGGAGCCCACCAGCGAGATCACCCTCCCGGTCGAGACGCCCGCGGCCACGCCGACGGACGACGCGACGCAGGACGCCGGCAACTAGCAGCAGACGCACGCACAGAGGAGGCGCGGTGCCGGTCCCAGGGACCGGCACCGCGCCTCCTGTGCGTCAGCCGACCTCGCGTCAGCCCTCGATGCGGTAGCCGAGCCCGCGGACGGTCACCAGGATCTCCGGCGCGCTCGGCACGCGCTCGATCTTCGAGCGGATGCGCTTGATGTGCACGTCCAGGGTCTTCGTGTCGCCGAAGTAGTCGGAGCCCCACACCCGGTCGATGAGCTGCCCCCGGGTGAGCACGCGCCCGGCGTTGCGGAGCAGCAGCTCGAGGAGCTCGAACTCCTTGAGCGGCATCGGCGTCTCCGAGCCGTCCACCGCCACGGTGTGCCGCTCGACGTCCATCCGGATGCCACCGACCTGCAGGATCCCGCTGTCCGCGGGGTCGTCCTCGGTCCGGCGACGCAGCACCGCACGGATGCGGGCGAGGAGCTCGCGGGTCGAGTACGGCTTCGTCACGTAGTCGTCCGCGCCGAGCTCCAGCCCGACGACGATGTCCACCTCGGAGTCCTTCGCGGTGAGCATGATGATCGGGATGTTCGAGCGGGTCCGGATCTGTCGGCAGACCTCGGTGCCGGAGAGTCCCGGCAGCATCAGGTCGAGCAGCACCAGGTCGGGGTTCTCCGCGTCGAACTTCGACAGCGCGGTCACGCCGTCCGCAGCGACGGAGGTGTCGTACCCCTCGCGCTGCAGCAGGAACTCCAGGGGCTCGCTCAGGGCCGGCTCGTCGTCGACGATGAGGATCTTGGTCACGATGGCTGCTCTTCCAGTTGCTCTTCGAGTGCTGTGGTCAGTTCGGGGTCCGCCTCGGGCAGGCGGATGGTGAAGGTCGAGCCCTTGCCGGGCTGCGACCAGACGCGCACGTCCCCGCCGTGGTTGCCGACGACGTGCTTCACGATGGCGAGGCCGAGGCCGGTGCCGCCCGTGGCACGCGACCGGGCGGGGTCGACGCGGTAGAACCGCTCGAACACCCGGTCGAGGTCGGCTTCGGGGATGCCGACGCCCTGGTCGGTCACCGCGATCTCGACGAAGCCCTTCGCGGACCGGACGCCCACGCCGACGCGGGTGTTGTCCGGGGAGTACTTGACCGCGTTGGCGATGAGGTTCGACACCGCGATCTGCAGCAGGGCGGGGTCGCCCATCACCCGCAGCTTCGACTTCTTCGCCCGCACGAGTTCGATGTCCCGGGCGCGGGCGACGATCTCGTTCGCGTCGACGGCGGCCTGCACGATGCGGTCGATCGACGTCTCCTCGCTGTTCTCCAGCGTGTCGACGGACTGCAGCCGCGAGAGTTCGATGATGTCCTTCGTCAGGGCGGCCAGCCGCTCCGACTCGGTGACGAGCTGCGCGGCGAACTTCCGCACGTGCTGGGGTTCGTCGGCGGCGGCGACGAGGGTCTCGGAGAGCAGGCCGATCGCGCCGATCGGGGTCTTCAGCTCGTGCGAGATGTTCGCGACGAAGTCTCGCCGGACCTCGTCGATGCGCCGGGTCTCGGTCAGGTCGTCGGCCGTGACGAGCACGTACCGGTTGCCGAGCTGCGCGGCGCGGAAGCTCAGGTAGCCGATCTGGTCGCTGCCCCGGCCGCGGGGCAGCTCGAGGTCCTCGGCGCCCATCTCCCCGCTCTTGCGCACGCGGTCGACGAGGTCGACGAGCTCGCGGTGCACGAGCTTCCGCCGCACCACCAGCCCGACCGTCAGTGCCTGCGGCGAAGCAGCGACGACCGTGTTCGAGGGGTCGACCACCACGGCCGGGTTGTGCATCGTGGCGATGACCGCGGCGACGCCGTCGGGCAGGGTGCGTTCCGCCACGTCGGCAGCACGAGCCGTGCGCTCGGCGGTGATGATCAGCACCACGACGCCTGCTCCGAACACCCCGCCGAGGAGCATCGACAGTGGCACGAGCCACGCGTTGTCCATGCCGTCAGTGTAGGGATGGTCATGCGGGGTTCCGGTACCGTTCACCGTCTGCGGAAGGCCGGATCGCGAAGCGTTCAACCGCACGTCACCGTTCGTTCACCTGACGTGACGACACTCGACCGGTACGCAGAGAGAGGTACTCCCCCATGCGCGAAGTCTTCCAGCAGGAACTCCAGGACGTCCAGGAGCGACTGACCGAGATCGCCGGGCTCGTCGAGTCCGCCATCACCCGAGCCACGCAGTCGTTCAGCGAGTCCGACGTGTCCCTCGCCGAGGAGGTGATCGCCGACGACGTCAAGATCGACGAGGCGGCGAACAGCCTCGACGAGATCGCGATCGACATCCTCGCGCGCCAGGCACCCGTCGCCCGCGACCTCCGCGTCGTGGTCACCGCCCTGCGCGTCAGCTCGTCGCTCGAGCGCATGGGCGACATGGCCGAGCACATCGCCCAGCTCACCCGGCAGCGCTTCCCCGAGAAGGTCGTGCCGAAGGGCCTCCGCGGCACCTTCAAGAAGATGGGCCAGCTCGACGTCGCGATGGCGCAGAAGCTCACGCGGCTGCTCGCCACCGAGGACATCGCCCTCGCCGGGGAGATCCGCGACGAGGACGACGCCATCGACGAGCTGCACGCGAGCGTCTTCGACTTCGTGCTCGGCGAGACCTGGAAGGGTGCGCCGATCGACACGGTCGACGCGACCCTGGCATCGCGCTACCACGAGCGCTTCGCGGACCACGCGGTCTCGATCGCCAAGAAGGTCGAGTACCTGGCGACGGGTGACTGGGCCGGCGCGTCCTCGGTGACGGTGTCGCCCGCCTGACCCGACGCTGCGTTCCGCTCGGCTCGCTGGGTTCTGACAGGATCGTGGCATGGCCCAGGTCGCGATCATCGTCAACGGCATGCCCGGTTCCGGCAAGAGCACCATCGGTGCCGCCCTCGCCGAGGTGCTCGGCTGCCCGTTCCTGTCGAAGGACCGGATCAAGGAGCCCCTCGCCGACCTCGTCGGCCCGATGATCGCGTCGCGTCCGCTCGGCGGCATCGCGATGGACACCATGTGGTCGATGGCGCAGGCCGTCGAGAACGGGGTCGTCCTCGACGCCGTCTGGCTGCCGTCGCGGGACCGCGGACTCCTGGAGGCGCGGCTCGCCTCCGCCGGGTCGCCGCGCGCTGTCGAGGTGTGGTGCGACACGGACCGGGCCACCGCCGAGGAGCGGCTGCGCGACCGGTACGACCCGGGCACCGTGCCGGTGCGCCACGAGGTGCACGGGGACCTGGCCGACGTGCTCGCGTTCTGGGACGAGCACGGCGACGCCGCCCAGCCGGTCGGCCTGCCGGGCGTCCCGGTGGTCCGCGTCGACACGACGAAGCCGTACGACGTCGGCGCCCTGGTGCAGGAGATCGCCTCCCACTTCGTGTGAACGCGCAGAACGCGCAGAACGCCCCGCCCGGTCAGTCCGGGCGGGGCGTTCGTGTGTGCAGCGCCGCTACTTCTTGGCGCCCTGCGCGGCCACGGCGGCGGCTCCGGCCGCGGCGGCCTCGGGGTCGAGGTAGTACGCCGGCTTCGTCGGACGGAAGTCGTCGTCGAGCTCGTACACCAGCGGGATGCCGGTCGGGATGTTCAGGCCGGCGATGTCCTCGTCGGAGATGCCGTCGAGGTGCTTCACGAGCGCCCGGAGCGAGTTGCCGTGCGCCGTCACGAGGACGGTCTTGCCCGCACCGAGGTCCTTCGTGATGTCGGACTCCCAGTAGGGCAGCAGACGGTCGATCACGAGCTTGAGCGACTCGGTGCGGGGCAGCTGGTCGCCGAGGTCGGCGTAGCGGCGGTCCCCGAACTGCGACCACTCGGCGTCGTCGGCGATGGGGGGCGGCGGCACGTCGAACGACCGGCGCCACTCCATGAACTGCTGCTCGCCGTACTGCTCGAGCGTCTGGGCCTTGTCCTTGCCCTGCAGGTCGCCGTAGTGGCGCTCGTTGAGGCGCCAGTCGCGCTTCACCGGCAGCCACGCCAGGTCGGCCTGGAGCAGCGCGATGTCGGCCGTCTGGATCGCACGGGTGAGGAGCGAGGTGTACAGGACGTCGGGGACGATGCCGGACTCGGCGATGAGGTCGCCGGCGCGCTTCGCCTCCTTCTCGCCCAGCTCGCTGAGCCGGACGTCGACCCAACCGGTGAACAGGTTCTTCTGGTTCCAGTCACTGTTGCCGTGACGGAGCAGGACGAGCGTGGAGGTCATGCCCCGAGTCTACCGAGCGCCGTGCAGCCGGTCCCCGGACCCGTACCCTGGTCGGCATGCCCATCGGGAACGTGACGCGCGGGACGACCGGGTACAACCGGCTCCGCCGCGTCGACCGGTGGATCGCCACGCTGCCGGCCCTCCGCCGGAGCGCCGACCCGCTCGTCGCCGACGTCGGGTACGGGGCCTCGCCGACGACGACGCTCGAACTCCGGGACCGCCTGGCCGCCGTCCGCCCCGACGTCGAGGTCACCGGCATCGAGATCGAGCCGGCCCGGGTGGCCCTCGCGAACGCCGGCACGCGGGACGGGGTGACGTTCCGGCTCGGCGGGTTCGAGACACCGACACCGGGGAACCGCCGGCCCGCCGTGATCCGCGCCTTCAACGTGCTGCGGCAGTACGACGAGTCCGCGGTGGTGGAGTCCTGGCGGATCATGCAGGACCGCCTGCAACCGGGCGGCGCGCTCGTCGAGGGGACCTGCAACGAGGTCGGGCGGGTGGCCTCGTGGGTGACGCTCGACGACGTCGCACCACGCACCTTCACGGTGTCGCTCCGGCTGGCGGGGCTCGACGTCCCCTCGGTCGTGGCCGAACGGCTGCCGAAGGCCCTCATCCACCGGAACGTTCCCGGCGAGCGGGTGCACGCGTTCCTCGGCGACCTCGACCTGGCGTGGGCGGTCGCGGCACCGCTCGGCACGTACGGCCCCCGGCAGCGGTGGATCGCGACGGTCCGGGGCATGCGGGACCGGGGGTGGCCGGTGCTGCACGGGGTGACGCGGTGGCGGCTCGGCGAGCTCAGCGTCCCGTGGGCCGCGGTGGCCCCGGCCTGACCGGCGCCGCGGGACCCCGAGACTCGGCCGGGCGGACAGTTTCGTGGCCCTGATGGCGCGAACGTGTCCGCGGAGCCGAGACTCGGGGCCGGGCGCCGGCGGCCTGGGCGGGCTAGGAGCGGCGGACGGCGCCGAGGCGGGGCAGGCGCGGGACGTCGGCGGTGGCGCCGGCCCCTGGCGGCACGATGACCTCTTGCGTGGCGGACACGACCACGTCGTCGGCGCTGAGCGTCAGCGTGGCGGCGGGGTCGAGGGAACGCTTCACGACCGCGAGCCCGATCGGCCCGAGCTCGTGGTGGATCCCCGACGCCGTCAGACGCCCGACCTCCTTCTCGCCGGAGACGACCGGCGTCCCCGGGGCCGGCAGCACGCCGTCCGACCCGTCGAGGTGCAGCATGACGACCCGGCGCGGCGGGTGCCCGAGGTTGTGGACCTTCGCGACGGTCTCCTGCCCTCGGTAGCAGCCCTTCGACAGGTGCACGGCGGAGCGGAGCCAGTCGAGCTCGTGCGGGATCGTGCGCTCGTCGACGTCGGACAGCGAGGGGCGCCAGGCGGCGATGCGCAGGGCCTCGTACGCGAGGAGTCCCGCGACGGGTTCGTCCGACGCGGCGATCGCGCCCGCGGTGCCGGGGGTGACCACGGCGATGCGGAGGGTCCAGTCGGAGGCGGGGTGCTCCTCCTGGTCGGCGTAGCCCCACCCGCCGGGCGTGACGGACGCCCACGGGTCGACCCACTCGGCGACCGGGGTCTCGGGCAGGTCGGTCGACGCGAACGGCGCGGACTCGCCGAACCAGCCGATCGTGGCGAAGTCCGCCGAACGGTCGGCGACCTCGACGCGCAGCATGAACCGCATCGAGTCGAGCCACGCAGCGAGCGGTGCCGCGTCGGCGGGCTCGGTCAGCAGCCACGCCACCGACCCGTCGTCGACGACGCGCGCCGCGTGCTCGACCCGACCGGACTGGTCGAGCACGAGCGTCTCGGTGCTCACGCCGGCGGCGAGCCCGGTGAGGAGCTGCGAGGTGATCGAGTTGAGCCACGACAGGCGGTCCGGGCCGGTGACGGTGACGACACCGAGGCCGAGTTCGACGACGGCGCGACCGCGAGCGAGCAGGCGCTGCTCGCCGAGCGGGTTGCCGAAGTGCGCGGCGGGGCCGGATTCCGTCGCCACGAAGCCCGCGCGGCCGGCGAAGGCGGACATCAGTCGACCTTCGCGAGCTGCCCCGACGCGTGCGAGGTCAGCTCCTTGCCGAGCGCGGCGATGTCCCACGCCCAGAAGAGCTTGCCCTCGACCAGGCCGTAGAGCCGGGTGGCCGCGGAGTAGTCCTTGGCGTTCGGCGAACGCATCACGGCGTCGGTCGCGAGGTCGATGCGGCCCTTGCGGACCCGCCCGACGTAGAGCTCGTTGACGCCGGTGGGGTGGATGATCGCCGCTTCGACGTCGAAGCCGTCCGTGGTGTTCCGCAGCGCCTCGACGCTCTCGACGGTGCCGAACGGCGTCGGCCCCTCGCCGAGGAGCATCGCCGGGCCGCGGTCACCGGGCTCGGACGGACGGTCGATCCGCCAGTAGCCCATCTCGGCCGCGAGCGGGGTGTGCTCGTCGTCGAGCAGCCACGTCGTGGAGGAGTAGTTGAGGTAGGGCAGACCGTCGTGGCTGAAGCTCACGCGCTGGCCGAACTCGTACTTCCGGGGTTCGTCCTCGTCTCCGACGGGGTACTCGACCACACCGGTGCCCTCCCAGACGCCGACGAGCCACGACAGCGGGACGAGTTCGGGCGCGAGGCCCTCCGGCAGTTCGATCAACGCTGACCCTTGAACAGCTTCACGACGACGGTCACCGAGACGAACGCGATCGCGAGCGACGCGAGGCCGAGCAGGCCCACGTAGAAGAGCTCGAGCGCAAGCAGCGAATCCATGGCTGGAGTCTACGCGTCACGCCTGACGGCGCCAGGCGGACGGCGGCGCGTCAACGCACCAGCAGGACCACCGCGGTGACGAGCACGACGACGAACGCCCCGGACGACGCGATGCTGATCCGCTCGACCAGCCCGTCCTTCGTCGCGGTGATGAGCTGCAGCACGAAGCTGACCAGCACGCAGAGCACGAACACGAGCAGCAGCCACGCGAACGAGTCCTTGTCGGTGAGGGTGAGGACGAGCACGGCGCCGACGACCGCGAGCAGCCAGACCGGCAGCACGGACGTCAGCCGGAGGCGGCGCTGGTCGGTGGGCTGCACAGGCTCGGTCACGCGCCCCATCATGACAGGGCCGCGTGCCGAAGGTGCCCGGAACGCGTCCCCGACCGTCCGGCCGGGAGGGATGCTTCCCGAGCATCACTAGGATGTGTGCACGACTCCCCCACGCCCTGGAGGTCCTGTGGCCCAGCTCCTGGTACTCACCTCAGCCGCGCCCGGCGACGTCCTGCCGAGCCTCGGACTGCTGAGCCACCGGATCCGCCACGTCCCCGCCGAGGCCGCACAGCTGGTCAACGCCCCGCAGAGCGACCTCATGTTCGTGGACGCCCGGACGGACCTGGCGAGCGCCAAGGCCCTGTGCAAGATCCTCGCGACGAGCGGCTCGACGACGCCGATCATCCTGGTCGTCACCGAGGGTGGTCTGACCGCGGTCAACAGCGAGTGGAACGTCGACGACGTCGTGCTCGAGACCGCCGGCCCGGCCGAGGTCGACGCCCGCATCCGTCTCACGGCCGGTCGCGCGTCGAAGAACCAGACCGGGTCGAAGATCCAGGCGTCCGGTGTCGTCATCGACGAGGCCAGCTACTCGGCGAAGGTCCGCGGTCGGCCGCTCGACCTCACCTTCAAGGAGTTCGAGCTCCTCCGCTTCTTCGCCACGCACCCGTCGCGGGTCTTCACCCGCGAGCAGCTCCTCAGCGAGGTGTGGGGCTACGACTACTTCGGCGGCACCCGGACGGTCGACGTGCACGTGCGGCGCCTCCGCGCGAAGCTCGGCGACCTCGAGTCCCTCATCGGCACGGTCCGCAACGTCGGGTACCGCTTCAACGTCTACGACGACGAGGCCGACCGGCTCGCGGGCCAGTAGTGGTCGACCTGTCGCGCTTCGTCGTCCCGGGCGAAGCACCGCCGTTCTCCGACCAGACCCTGGTCGACGTGCGCGCCGGACGCGCGACCGTGCTCGGCGACGAGCGCGGGGTAGCGGTGGTCCGTGACGGCGAGCTGGAACTCGTGGTCGCCCAGGAGGCGCGGGGCCACGGTCTCGGCACCGCCCTCGCCCGGCAGGCGCTCACCCCGGGCGGCGGGGCCGCTCCCGTGGACGGGCCGGCCCCTCGGCTCGCGTGGGCGCACGGGGACCACCCCGCTGCCCGAGCACTCGCGGCCCGCTTCGGCTGGACGGCGGTCCGCACGCTCCTGCAGCTCCGCGCCCCGATC
Source organism: Curtobacterium sp. YR515 (assembly GCF_900113095.1). Classification (NCBI taxonomy): domain Bacteria; kingdom Bacillati; phylum Actinomycetota; class Actinomycetes; order Micrococcales; family Microbacteriaceae; genus Curtobacterium; species Curtobacterium sp. YR515. Next base: position 137,481 of record NZ_FOOD01000002.1, read on the forward strand.
GCGTCCGTCGCCCCCGACCCCGCGGTGCCGGCCGGCTGGTCCCTGTCGTCGTTCCGGACGGGCAACCCCGCCGACGAGGCCGACTGGCTGGCGCTCAACGCCGCCGCGTTCGCGCACCACCCGGAACAGGGCCGGATGACGCTCGACGACCTGCGCGCCCGCGAGGCCGACGACTGGTTCTCCGGCGACGACCTGCTCCTGCTCCGCGACGACTCCGGGCAGCTCGCGGGGTCGTGCTGGCTCAAGGTCGAGGGCGACACCGGCGAGTTCTACGCCGTGGCCGTCCGACCCGACCTGCAGGGCCGGGGACTCGGCGGCGTCCTGATGCGCGCGGGGACGGCACGCCTGACCGGCCGGGGCCTCTCCGCCGCGGCGCTCTACGTCGAGGGGGACAACGCGCCGGCGCTGGCCCTGTACCGCCGATCCGGGTTCGAGCAGCACGCGATCGACGTCCAGTACGCGGCCGGCTGACGCTCCTCCACACGGCGTCGTTCACCGCCCGTTTCCACAGCGTCCACGTGCGGCCCTCCTGGCGCAGGGGGCGGGTGGCAGGATGTGGGCATGGACACCGAACCGCAGCTCGACGGCGACTCCGTCGCACCGGACCTCGACGACTTCGACGAGGTCGTCGAGATCGAGCACGAGTCGCTGCCCACCGACCGCTACTTCGACCGTGAACTCAGCTGGCTCCGGTTCAACCAGCGCGTGCTCGAACTCGGCGAGGACCGCACGCAGCCGCTCCTCGAACGGGCGAACTTCCTGGCGATCTTCGCGTCCAACCTCGACGAGTTCTTCATGGTCCGGGTCGCCGGCCTGAAGCGCCGCATCGACACCGGCATCGCCGTGCCGACCAACGTCGGTCGCGCACCGAGCGACGTGCTGCGCGACATCGCGACGAAGGCGCACGAACTGCAGGACCGCCACGCGCAGGCGTTCATCGGGTCGCTCAAGCCGGACCTCGACGCCGCAGGCATCCACATCGAGCACTGGTCCGACCTCGACGAGGCCGACCGGCTCCGGATGCGCGAGTACTTCAACGAGCAGATCTTCCCGGTGCTCATGCCGCTCGCGGTCGACCCGGCGCACCCCTTCCCGTACATCTCCGGGTTGTCGCTCAACCTCGCGGTGCGCGTGCGCAACCCGAAGTCGCAGCGGCAGGAGTTCGCGCGCCTCAAGGTCCCGCAGAACTTCTCGCGGTTCATCAAGCTGCCGGACGACGACTCCGGGCTGCTCCGCTTCATCCCGCTCGAAGACCTCATCGCGAACCACCTCGACGACCTCTTCCCGGGGATGGAGGTCCTCGAGCACCACGTGTTCCGGGTCACCCGCAACGAGGACGTCGAGATCGAGGAGGACGAGGCCGAGAACCTCATCCAGGCCCTCGAGCGCGAGCTGCTCCGTCGTCGGTTCGGGCCGCCCATCCGTCTCGAGATCACCGAGGACATGGACCCGGTGACGCTCGACCTGCTCGTGCGCGAACTCGACATCACCGAGCAGGAGGTGTTCCGCCTGCCGTCGCCGCTCGACCTCGGCGGCCTGTTCGAGATCGCCAAGATCGCCCGCCCGGACCTGCACTACCCGAAGCACGTGCCGACGACCCCGGTGCAGTTCCAGCCGGGCGAACCGAACACGAAGCCGGACCTCTTCCGCGCGATCGCGGCCAAGGACGTCCTCGTGCACCACCCGTACGAGTCCTTCGCGACCAGTGTGCAGGCGTTCCTCGAGCAGGCCGCGGCCGACCCGAACGTGCTCGCGATCAAGCAGACGCTCTACCGCACCTCGGGCGACAGCCCCATCGTCGAGGCGCTCATCGACGCCGCGGCCGCGGGCAAGCAGGTGCTCGCACTCGTCGAGATCAAGGCGCGCTTCGACGAGCAGAACAACATCACGTGGGCCCGCAAGCTCGAGAAGGCCGGCGTGCACGTGGTCTACGGCCTGGTCGGGCTGAAGACGCACTCGAAGCTCGTGCTCGTCATCCGGCAGGAGGGCGGCACGCTCAAGCACTACAGCCACATCGGGACGGGCAACTACAACCCGAAGACCTCGCGCATCTACGAGGACATGGGGCTCTTCACGTCGGACGACACCGTGGGCAAGGACCTCACGCGCCTGTTCAACGAGCTGTCGGGCTACGCGATCGAGAAGAAGTTCAAGCGCTTGCTCGTCGCGCCGCTGCACCTGCGGAAGGGCTTGCTCAAGCGCATCACGACCGAGGCGGACAACGCCCGTGCCGGCAAGCCCTCGGGGATCCGCATCAAGGTCAACTCGATGGTGGACGAGCAGATCATCGACGCGCTGTACCTGGCGAGCCAGGCCGGTGTGCCGATCGACGTCTGGGTCCGCGGCATCTGCTCGCTCAAGCCCGGCATGGAAGGCGTCAGCGACACCATCCGGGTGCGCAGCGTCGTCGGCCGGTACCTCGAGCACTCGCGAGCGTTCGCGTTCCACAACGACGGCGACCCGGCCGTGTTCATCGGCTCGGCGGACATGATGCACCGCAACCTCGACCGCCGCGTCGAGGCGCTCGTCCGGCTGTCCGACCCCGGACACGTGAACGAGGTCCACGAGATGTTCGACCTCGCCATGGCGGACACGACGAGCTCGTGGCACCTCGAGTCGGACGGCGAGTGGACGCGCCACTCGACGGACGAGGACGGCCGACCGCTCGATGACGTGCAGAATGTCCTCATGCGGAAGATCTCGGCGCGGAAGCGCTCCACTCGGTGAGCGGCGGCTCCTCAGGGCCGGTCGTCGCTGCAGGTGCCGTCGTCTGGCGTGAACAGGACGGCGTCCCGCTCGTGCTGCTCATCCACCGCGACCACCACAAGGACGTCTCGTTCCCGAAGGGCAAGGTCGACCCGGGCGAGAGCGTCCCGACGACCGCCGTGCGCGAGATCGACGAGGAGACCGGCTACCGCGTGCACCTCGGCGCTCCGCTGGGCACGGCCGAGTACGTCCTGCCGAGCGGCCGCGACAAGGTGGTGCACTACTGGTCCGCCCGCGTCCCCGCGAAGGAGTACGAGCGCGCCGGCAAGTTCCGCCCGAACGACGAGGTCGCCTCGGTCGAGTGGGTCACGCTCGACGACGCCCGGCACCGACTGACGTACGAGCGCGACGTCGCGATCCTCGACCGGTTCGCCGACCGCGTCGCCGCCGGGGAACACCGCACCTTCGCCCTCATCGCCCTCCGGCACGCCAAGACCGTCCCCGGCTCGGAGTGGAACGGACCGGACGCCACCCGTCCGCTCCTGCCCGTCGGCCGGTCGCAGGCGAAGTCGGTCGCGTCGCCGGTGGCCGCCTTCGGTCCGAAGAAGATCGTCAGCAGCACCGCGGCCCGGTGCCTCGCGACGGTCGAACCGCTCTCCGACCGGACGCACCTCGGGGTCTCGAGCACGCCGGACATCAGCCAGGACGCCCACGACCGGGGTGCCGCCGACGTCAAGGGCGTCGTGCAGAAGCGCCTCGACAAGGCGAAGACGACGGTCCTGTGCTCGCACGGGCCCGTGCTGCCGGACATCATCGCCCGCATCGCGACCGCGACGGCCGACGAGTCCGGACGGTTCGACCTCCGTCGTGCCGCGATGCTCTCGGTCGGCGACTTCTCGGTGCTGCACATCGCCGGCGGCAGGCTCGTGGCCGTCGAGACGCACCGCAACCCCGTCTCGGCGTAGGCCGAGCGCCCGGGCCGAGCCGCGCCTCCAGGCCCCTGCGGTGTGCATGCGCACGCATGCGCCCGCGCACGGCGCGGCGTTCCCGATCCTGCACCCGCGCGCGCTCCGACGCACGGCGCCCCGTCCAGGACAACCCCTCGTTCACCTCCCGTTCACCAGGGCGGGTGATCCCCGTCACCTCGCGTCCCTACAGTCGCTCCCGGGTCAGCACCGGCCCACGGGACCAGCAGCGGTCCCACCTGCACTGACATTCCCGAAGGGACCCCTGTGAACATCAAGCGAATCGGTACGGTCGCGGCAATCGCGATCGCCGGCGCGGTCGTGCTCTCCTCGTGCGCGGCGAACGAGGACGCGGGCAACACGCCCTCGTCCAGCTCGAGCTCCGGCACCGACTACTCGAAGCTCTCGGGCACGCTGACCGGCTCGGGTTCGTCCGCCCAGCAGACGGCCGAGGCCACCTGGGCCGCTGGTTTCCAGAACGTCGCCTCCGGCGTGACGGTCAACTACTCGCCCGACGGTTCGGGCGCCGGTCGCAAGAACTTCATCTCGGGTGCCGCCGACTTCGCCGGCTCCGACGCCGCGCTGAAGGACGAGGAGCTCGCGGGCTCGTTCGCCCTGTGCGCCGCGGACTCGAAGGCCATCGACATCCCGGTCTACATCTCTCCGATCGCCATCGCCTACAAGGTCGACGGCGTCAAGGACCTCACGCTCGACGCGAAGACCATCGCGGGCATCTTCTCGGGCAAGATCACGAAGTGGAACGACTCGCAGATCGCCGACCTGAACAAGGACGCGACCCTGCCGGACGCGAACATCACGGTCGTGCACCGCTCCGACGACTCGGGCACCACGCAGAACTTCTCCGAGTACGTCGCGGCGAACGCCAAGGACGTCTGGACCGAGGCCCCCAGCCAGACCTTCCCGTACCAGGTCGGCGACAGCGCGAAGGGCACCTCGGGTGTGGCCTCGGCCATGGCCAGCGCCTCGAACGCCATCACCTACATCGACGACTCCGGCGCCGGTGACCTCGACAAGGCGAAGCTCATGGTCGGCGACAAGGCCACCGAGATCTCCGCCGAGGGTGCTGCCAAGGTCGTCGCGGACTCCGAGACGGTCTCCGGCCGCGCGGACAACGACCTCGCGATCGACATCAACCGCACCGACACGGCCGAGAACGCCTGGCCGCTGGTGCTCGTCTCCTACGCGATCGCCTGCCAGGAGTACAAGGACGCCGACAAGGGCAAGCTCGTGAAGGGCTACCTCGACTACGTCGTCTCGAAGGACGCGCAGGACGCCGCCGCGAAGGAGGCCAAGTCGGCCGCCCTCTCGACCGACCTCGCCGAGAAGGCCGCGAAGGCCGTCGCCTCCATCAAGTAAGACACCCTGAGCGCCCGGACGCCGGTCCCACCCACCTGACCGGCGTCCGGGCCCTCGCCGGTCCGCTCCACGCTCCGAGCGGACCGCGCACCACCGGACACCCCCGACCCGTCGCCTCCCCCGGCGTTCCTCCGACAGGAGTCCCATGACGACCGCACCGGCCCAGCCAGTGGCCCCCGTCACCCCCAAGCCGAAGCCCGTCGTCCGCATCGGCGACCGCGTCTTCTCCGCCGCGTCGGTCATCGCCGGCGGGCTCATCCTCTTCGTGCTGGTGCTCGTCGCCGCCTTCCTGGTCTGGCAGAGCATCCCGGCGTTCTCCGCGAAGGTCGGCGAGCTGCCGAACAGCGCCACGAACTTCTGGGACTACGTCGGCCCCCTCGTCTTCGGCACCGTCTGGTCCGCGCTCATCGCGCTCGTGATCGCCGTGCCGCTCGCCCTCGGGATCGCGCTCTTCATCTCGCATTACGCACCGCGGCGGCTCGCCCCGGTGCTCGGCTACGTGATCGACCTGCTGGCCGCGGTGCCGTCGGTCGTCTACGGCCTCTGGGGCATCGTGGTGCTGGCGCCGTTCGTGAAGCCGTTCTACGTCTTCCTGAACACCTACCTCGGCTGGATCCCGCTGTTCTCCGGGCAGGTTTCCGGCACGGGTCGCACGATCCTGACCGCATCGATCGTCCTCGCCGTCATGGCGATCCCGATCATGACCGCGGTCATGCGCGAGATCTTCCTGCAGGCACCGCGCCTCAACGAGGAAGCGGCCCTGGCCCTCGGCGCGACCCGGTGGGAGATGATCCGCCTGTCGGTCCTGCCGTTCGCCAAGTCCGGCATCGTGTCCGCGATCATGCTCGGCCTCGGTCGTGCGCTCGGCGAGACGATGGCGATCGCGCTGGTGCTGTCGGTGTCGACGAACGTCACCTTCCAGATGCTCACGTCGCTGAACCCCTCGACGATCGCGGCGAACATCGCCCTGCAGTTCGCCGAGGCGTCCGGCACGGCCCTGAACGCGCTCATCGCGTCGGGTCTGATCCTCTTCGTCATCACCCTGGTCATCAACATGCTCGCGCGGTACATCGTCCGCAAGCGAGTGAGCTGAGAGGTACGACCCGATGTCCCTCGCCATCCGTCAGTCCGGCGTCGCCGGCAACGTCTACGCCAACGGCAAGCTGCACAAGTCCGTGCCGTGGCTGCTCCTCGTCGGCTCCTGGGTCGCGCTGATCCTCGTCTTCGCCCTGCTCAACGCCGGCGGCGCGGTCAAGGACTTCAACGTCGTCGCGGCGCTCTTCCTCGGCACCGTCCTGTTCGACGTCCTCATCGTGGTCGTCTCGCGGATCGTCGAGGGTGGTCGCAAGGCCGTCGACCGGCTCATCACCTCGCTCGTCGTCACGGCGTTCGTGATCGCGGTCCTGCCGCTCGTCTCCCTGCTCTACACGGTGCTCGCGGACGGCCTCGCCCGCTTCGACGTGGAGTTCTTCTCGTACTCGATGCGCGGCGTCATCTCCGAGGGCGGCGGCGCGCTGCACGCCCTGATCGGCACGCTCGAGATCACGCTGTTCGCGGCGCTCATCTCGGTACCGATCGGGCTGCTCACGTCGATCTACCTCGTCGAGTACGGCACGGGCGCCCTCGCCAAGGGCATCACGTTCTTCGTCGACGTCATGACGGGCATCCCGTCCATCGTCGCCGGCCTCTTCGCGTACTCGCTCTTCGCGCTGTTCCTCGGCCCGGGCGCCCGCTTCGGCCTCGTCGGCTCGGTGGCGCTGTCGGTGCTGATGATCCCGATCGTCGTGCGCTCCACCGAAGAGGTCCTGAAGATCGTGCCGATGGAGCTCCGCGAGGCCTCGTACGCCCTCGGCGTCCCGAAGTACCTCACCATCCTCAAGGTCGTGCTCCCCACGTCGCTCGCCGGCATCACCACCGGCGTCATGCTCTCGATCGCCCGCGTCATCGGCGAGACCGCCCCGCTGCTGGTCACCGCCGGGTTCACGGCGAGCATGAACTACGACCTGTTCAAGAACCCGATGATGACCCTGCCGGTGTTCGCGTACACGCAGTACTCGCAGCAGGGCGCCAACCCGGTGCCGTTCGTCGACCGGGCCTGGACGGCAGCGCTCCTGCTCATCCTCATCGTGATGCTGCTGAACCTGCTCGCCCGCTTCATCACCCGCCTCTTCGCCCCCAAGCTCTCGCGCTGACGCGCGGATCCACCCACCCCGAAGGAACACAGTGTCCAAGCGCATCGAGGTCGACGGCCTCAACGTCTACTACTCGAAGTTCAAGGCGGTCGAGGGCGTCGACATGACGATCGAGCCCCGCACCGTGACCGCGTTCATCGGTCCGTCCGGCTGCGGCAAGTCCACCTTCCTCCGCACCCTGAACCGCATGCACGAGGTCATCCCGGGCGCCTACGTCGAGGGCTCGGTCAAGATCGACGGCGACGACCTGTACGGCGCGGGCGTCGACCCCGTGCTCGTCCGTCGCCAGGTCGGCATGGTGTTCCAGCGTCCGAACCCGTTCCCGACGATGTCCATCAAGGACAACGTGCTCGCGGGCGTGAAGCTCAACAACAAGCGCCTCTCCCGCTCCGAGTCGGACGACGTCGTCGAGCGGTCCCTGCAGGGCGCGAACCTCTGGAACGAGGTCAAGGACCGCCTCGACAAGCCCGGCATGGGGCTGTCCGGCGGCCAGCAGCAGCGCCTCTGCATCGCCCGGGCGATCGCGGTGCAGCCGGACGTGCTCCTCATGGACGAGCCGTGCTCGGCGCTCGACCCGATCTCGACCCTCGCGATCGAGGACCTCATCGAGGAGCTGAAGAAGGAGTACACGATCGTCATCGTGACCCACAACATGCAGCAGGCCTCGCGCGTCAGCGACAAGACGGCGTTCTTCAACATCGCCGGCACCGGTGCCCCCGGCAAGCTCATCGAGTTCGACGACACCGCGACGATGTTCTCGAACCCGTCCGTGCAGGCCACCGAGGACTACGTCTCCGGCCGCTTCGGGTGATCGTCGTCCGCCCGTCGCGCTGACGGTCGACCAGGAGGCCCGGTGTACGTCCGCCACGGACGCGCACCGGGCCTTCCGGCGTGCGCGGGGCGCGGGGCGCTCGTGCGCTCGTGCGCTCGTGCGCGGGCATGTTCCGACGTTCCACCAGTCGATCGACCGGTGGAACGTCGAACGATGCGCACGCAGACGGTGCGGGTGCATGTGTCGACGTTGCACGTGTCGATCGACCAGCGCGATGTCGGAACATGCACGGGCAAGAACCGCCCGCGCACGACCGCCCACGCCCCCGCCGCGCGACCACCACCCGGCGGGCACGACGAACTCCCCGCCCGCGGACCGTGCCACGCGAGCGGGGAGACGTGCGAACCAGTGCCCGGGTCAGGCCGAGGTGGTCGGGACCGCCATGATCGGCGTCGTCGTCGGCTGGTCCGAGCCACCGGCGGGCTCCACCGTCATGCCGATCGTCGCACCGTGCGACAGCGACCCCTTGAGGACCGCCGAGTGCACCCCGGAGGACACCCCGTCCATCAGGCCGGCAGCGTTGATCTTGCCGCCGGTGCCCTCGGATCCGATGTACCAGAGTTCGTAGGTCTTGCCCTCCGGAGCCGCAGGGACCCCGTCGAGGATGACCGCGGACTTGCCGACCTCGTTCGACCAGACGACCGTGGCCGTCCCGCCGCCCGCGACCTTGGCGGTGCTGCGCTGGAAGTCCGACGCGGCGTAGATGCGGTCGAGTCCGCCGGACGCCTGCGTCGTGCCCGGGCCGGGCTCGTTCGAGGGCGTGAAGGACGTGCCGACGCCGAGTCCGACGCCGAGGAAGACCACGGCGACGGCGGCCGCGGCGGAGAGTGCCGCTGCCGGACGCTGGAACCAGCGACGGCGAGCCTTCTCCGAAGCCGCACCACCGGCGGACGTGAGGTCCGTGGCGGGGGCGAACCGCGCCTCCTGGCCGGCATCGCCGACCGGCGCGTCAGCAACCGGAGCGGTCGTGGCAGCCGGCTCGGACCGCGAGGCCACCGGAGCAGCCTGCGGGGTCGATGCGATCTGGGCCATCAGCGACGCCTTGAGCGACGAGGGCGGCTCGATCGGGGTGACGGCGTAGGCGAGCTGCAGCGCGGTCTCGCGCAGCGAGTCGGTCTCGGCCTGCAGCTCCGGAGAAGTGGAGAGCGCCGAGTCGAGCAGTGCCCGCTCGTCCTCCGACAGCGCGTCGAGGGCGTGTGAACCCGTCAGCAATGCGGGGTCGTCGTGTCGTTCGGTCATGATGTCACCCCCATCTCGTCGCGGAGTCTGATCATCCCGTCACGGAGACGGGTCTTGACGGTGCCGATCGGGACACCGAGGTGGTCGGCCATCTCGCTGTGCGAGTAGCCGCCGTAGTACGCGAGTTGGACTGCCTGGCGCTGGAACTCGGTGAGCTTCGCGAGCGCCCGGCTGACGCGTTCGTGTTCGATCCGGATCTCGACCGACTCGGAGACCTGGTCGAAGCCGGCCTCGAAGTCGCGGATGCCGATCTTCGTGTCACGGTCGTGCGAGGACTGCGATGCCCGCACCCGGTCGACCGCTCGGCGGTGGGCCATGGTGAGGATCCAGCTCGCTGCGGTGCCGCGCTTGCGGTCGTAGCGGGTGGCTTGCTGCCAGACCTCGAGGAAGACCTCTTGCGTGACCTCTTCCGACTGTGCGCGGTCCCGGAGGAGCCTGGTCACGAGGCCGAGCACGCGGCCCGAGAGCACGTCGTACAGGTCAGAGAAGGCTGCCTGGTCGCCGGTCGCCACGCGGGTGAGGAGGTCGTCTGGGGACGCCTGAGCAGGCTCGGTCGAGCTCCAGCTCTCGGTGTCACTGTCCACGATGGCAAGCATTGCAGGTTTCCCTCCTCTCGGTTGCGATCTGGCTGTGAGTCCTGTCCGACCACGCGTTCGGGTCTCGTGGTCGGGACAGTGGTGCAGGACAGCACGAGGGCCCGCGTGACCCGCAGGGAATTGACCGCCAGGGAGCGGACCGGGTCTCGCGGGACCCTCGCTGTCGTGACCGGCTCATCGCCTGTCACGGTGATGATTCGGCACCCTCGCCCAACCGGATTGGAGCGGTTCTCACGGCTTGTCGTTGGGGCGCGCTCGGGGCACGCCCGGCGTCGGTTCTGTCCACCGAGAGTGAACAGGGTCGTGTGCACGGCCGCGGTCTCGTAGAATCGATGTCGCCGGGCCGCAGCAAGCCCCGGGCTCCAAAATTCGCCGCTTCGAGCGGCCTCGCGCCGAGAGGCGCTTCTGCGGCCCGGTTCTTCTCTGCCCGCTTCGTGCGTGCGCGTTCCGTGCCCGCTTCTCGGGTGCGCGTTCCGTGCCCGCTTCTCGGGTGCGCGTTCCGTACCCGGTTCTTGCGTGCGCGTCGCGTGCCCGGTGGGCGTCGTCGCGTTCGGGCCTGGAGGCGCGGTGCGGGTCCGCCCCGCGGCCCGCTCAGTCCAGGCTGTCGCGGCGCCAGAGCGACGCCGCCTCGGTGAGGTCGGCCGCCAGTTCCGACAGGCGCAGCGCACGCGTCGTGAGCTCGGACGCCCGGTCCCCCGCCGTGAGGTCCGCATCGTCCGCCACCGCGGTCGCTCCCGCCGCGGTGAGCCGGCAGAACGCGGCACCGCGGTCGAGCGCCACCGCGAGGTCCCCCGTGTAGAGGCCGTGCAGGATCCGGTCGGCCAGCGTCAGGATCTCCGCCGGTCCGGTCGGCTGTTCGGCGCCCGCGACGGCCTGGTCGATCGTGCCGATCCGCTCCGTGCCGCGCGCGAAGAGGTACGCGATCTCCTCCGGGTTCTGCCGGATGACGGTGCGGACGAGGTAGATCCGCCACAGTGCGCCCGGGAGCGTGTGCGCCCCCACCCGCGCCCACAGCTCGGCAATGGCGTCGATCCCGTGCACGTCCGTGTAGGTCACCAGGCGCTCGACGACCGCCGGGTCCGGGTCCTGCCGCACGCGGTGGAGCAGGGCGTTCGCGGTCTCGTGCGCGACGCGGTTCACCACGGCCGGGTCCTCGCCGCCCTGGATCGCGGCGAACTCCTGGTCGGTGAAGTGGACGGGACGGTGGTGATCGCGAGGCACCGCGTCAGTGTAGGCACGGCCGGTGACGCGCCCGCCCTCCGTTCGCCCAGAACGCAACCGCTCCGTCGCGCGTACGGTGTCTGATCGGGAGGCGCTCCTCCCGCACGCGAAGGAAGAGGACTCCCATGAACCCCCTGCTCATCATCCTGGCCGTGATCGCGGTCATCCTGCTGTTCGTCGGTGGCTTCACCGCGAGCCTGAAGTTCCTGCTCTGGGTCGGCCTCGTGCTGCTCATCGTCGCGGTCGTGCTGTGGCTCGTCCGCACGCTCACCGGGCGTCGCAGCTGACCCGTCCCCTCGGTTCTTCCCGGAGGCCCTCACCCGCTAGCCTTGCGGGTGAGGGCCTCTAGCTCAGTTGGTAGAGCACCGGACTTTTAATCCGAGGGTCGTGGGTTCGAGCCCCACGGGGCCCACATCGTGTTCCGATGTCGCGCCCACCGAACGTGACCGTTCCTTGGCTTGGCCGGGCTTCCCGTAGGATCGTCGGCATGCGCGATCGCCCAACCGGCAGGATCGGCTCACTGGACGGACTCCGCGGCGTCGCTGCCGCCGTCGTCGTCGTCCACCACGCCTTCCTCTCGATCCCGACCCTCTCGGACGGCAACTACCGCCGCGACGTCCCCGACTGGGCGAGCTGGATGGTGTACTCCCCCGCCCACCTCGTGTGGGCCGGCAGCGAGGCCGTCTTCGTCTTCTTCGTGCTGAGCGGCTTCGTCCTGACCCTCCCGGCCCTCCGCCGGTCGCAGGACTGGATCGCCTACTACCCGAGCCGGCTCGTCCGCCTCTACCTGCCGGTGGTGGCGTCGATCGCACTCGCGCTCGTGTTCTTCTTCCTCGTGCCCCGGCAGGACCAGCCGCACCAGTCGTTCTGGATCAACCGGCACGCCGAGCCCTTCACCCTGCACGGCCTCGTGAACGACCTCACGCTCCTCGCTCCGACGCTCGTGAACAGCCCGCTCTGGTCGCTCACGTGGGAGGTCCTCTTCTCCCTGCTGCTGCCGCTCTTCGTCTCGATCGCCGCGGTGACCCGACGCTGGTGGTGGGTGACCGCCATCGTCGCCGTCTTCCTGTCGGCACTCGGCGAGTACGAGCACTCGAAGTGGCTGATGTACCTGCCGATGTTCCTGCTCGGCTCCGCGCTCGCGGCCGGCTGGGAGCGCCTGCCGGACGTCCCGACGCTGCTCGGCTGGGTCCTGCTCGTGGTGAGCCTGCTCGGCATCACCGTGAAGTGGTGGCTGCCGACGACGGCGTGGTGGTCCCCCGTGCTGCCCGCGATCATCCTCGCCTCGGCCGGCACGATCGTCGTGCTCGCCGGCAGGTGGTTGCCCGCCGAGCGCTTCCTGCTCGGTGCGATCCCCCGCGAGCTCGGACGGCTCTCGTTCAGCCTCTACCTCGTGCACGAACCCATCACGGTGTCCGTCGCGAACCTCCTCCCGCGTGCCCTGCCGTCCTGGCTGGTCCTCGTCGCGATCCCGATCGGCATCGGCGTCGCCTACGTGTTCTCGCGGCTCGTGGAACTGCCGGCGCACCGCTTGGCGAAGCACATCGCGAAGTCGCTCTCGAGCCGTCCACCCGTCCCGCAGGCTGTCTGACGGTTCAGCACCTCGCCGGGCGGGTGTCCGGGGGCACGGATGCTGAGCACCTACAATCCCGGTGTGGCTCGACGAACCGACGGCGGTGTGCCCGGCGGCTCCCGTCGGTCCACCGCGCAGACCAGGCGCCGACGAGCGGTCCCCGCGATCGCCCTCGGCGCCATGTGCCTCGGCATCGCCGGGCTGCTCGTCATGCTGCCCGCCGTGTCCGACGCCTGCCAGCCGGTGCCCGCGACGTCCGACTTCTCGGCTGAGCAGGTCGCGGACGCGATCGCCCCGGGCTCCGACGTCCTCATCGTCGGCGACTCGTACACGACGGGTCGCGGTTCCTACGACGACGTGCACGGGTGGGCGCAGGACCTCGTGTCCGAGCGGCAGTGGGACGCGACCATCAACGGCTACCCGGGCACCGGCTACGTGAACCCCGGCCGCGGTCGCTCCTCGCGCGCCGTCTACCTGTCCCGGATCGAGCAGCGGGCAGCACTCACGCCGGACCTCGTCATCGTCCAGGGCAGCCAGAACGACTGGCTCACCGACTCCACCACCCTCGAGAAGACCGTCGAACGGACGCTCCGGCAGGCCGAGGTGCAGTGGCCGGACGCGGTCGTGGTGGCGATCGGCCCGTCGGCACCCCAGCCGCGCGCCGAGGCCACGACGGGCATCAACGACGCGGTGGCCGCCGGTGCCAGCGCCGTGGGCGTGCCGTACATCGACGCGATCGACGGGCAGTGGTTCACCGCGATGAACAGCGGCAGCTACGCCGCGACGGACCAGCAGCACCTCAACGACGCCGGGTACCTGTACCTCGCGGGCAAGATCGACGCCGAGCTCGAGCAGCTCGCGACGCAGCCCGACGGCGAACAGTGCCTCTGAGCACTCGACCGGGGTACAAGTCGTCCTCAGGAGCCTCAGGGTGGTTCCACTGCACAGTTCAGTCCGCGTTCAGCCGACTGTTGGGCTGCCGCCGATAGTGTCGTTCCCGGATCCGATCGACGGATCCTGCAGCACCGCACCATCGCAGAACGAACGGGGTACACCGTGATCGAGCCCATCGAAGCCACGCAGACCAGCACCACCGGTGACGCGCGCCGCATCGTCGAGCTCGCAGCAGCGACCAACACGACGATGAGCAACGAGCTCCTGCTCGACACGCTCCGCCGGAACGCCCAGGTCACGACCCGCCACATCCGCAAGGACTTCGTCGAGGTCGCGACCGGCACCGCGGTGCTCGGCTACGTCTGCCGGCAGCGCAAGGACTTCATCGCCCTCCGCGGGGACGACCCGGCGTGGGCGCACGAGGTGGGCCGCTACGCGAGCGAGTCCCTCGCGGTCGAGGCGCTGCGCATGCGTCGCGCCTGACCCTCCCGGACACGACGAAGGCCGCCCCTCTCCGGGGCGGCCTTCGTCGTGTCCGGCGCGGACCAGCCGCGGGTGTCCCACCGCCCGCCCGAGTCTCGCCTCCGCGGACAGATCAGCGGCGCTGGGCACGCGAAACCGTCCGCACGGCCGAGTCTCGGCTGCGGACCGGCCGCGCCCGGGTCAGGACCAGACGCGGCGGATGCCCCAGCTGCCGGTCCAGGCCTCGTCGGGCTCGAGCCAGCGCAGCCCCTCCCCGGAGTTGAGCGCGTCGGCCGGCGCCGTCATCGGCTCCACCGCCACGGCCAGCCCGGTGCCGTCGCCACGGGGGAACTCGCGGGAGGTGAACACCTGCACGTACGGGAACGACGCGTCCTGCCAGAGTTCGACGCCGTCGCCCTCCGGCCCGTGCATCGTCGTGCGGCGGATCCCCTCGGCGTCGGGCGTGACGTCCGTGTAGGCGGTGTCGAGGTCGGCGTCACCGGCGCGGACACCGGCGCGCAGGTCGAACGGGGTGCCGTCGACGGCCACGGTGCCGTTCGGGATCTTCCGCTCGTCCACGGTGAACGCCGTCGCCGCGTCGAGCCGGACGACGAGGTCCTCGGCGGGGGTGTCCCCGGCGCGGAGGTACGGGTGCGCGCCGATGGCGAACGGCGCACGCACGCCGGAGCGGTTCACGACCTCGTGCGTCACCCGGATGCCGTCGTCGACGAGCTCGTGGTGCACGCGGGTCTCGAGCGTGAAGGGCCAGCCGTGCTGCGGGTGGATCGTGGCTTCCTGCACGATGCCGGACTCGGTCTGGGAGACGACGCGGTACGGCGCGAACCGGAGCAGTCCGTGCGAGGCGTTGCCGTACTTCGGCTCGGAGACGTCGAGCTGCTGCTGCTTCCCGTCGAGTTCCCACACGCCGCCGGCGACGCGGTTCGGCCACGGCGCGAGCACGATCCCGTTCGCCCCGGGCGGCTGCGACGTGACGGGGAACGGCTCGGTGAGGTCGAACCCCGCGACGCGGAGTTCCCGGATGCCGGCGGCCACCTCGGTGACGATCGCCTCGACGACCCCGTCTGGTCCGGCGTGGCGGAGGTGGTACTGGCCTCCGGTGGGAGCTGCGGTCATGAGGTACGGGTCCTTCCCGGTGCGGATGGTGCTGATCGTGCGGATGGTGCGGGTACTGCCGGCTCGTCCGCCACGACCACCTCGACGCCGGCCGCCCGGATCGGGGCGACCTGCTCCGCCGTGGTCTCGGCGGTGACGACGACGTCGATGTCCTCGAGCGCGCGGACGACCCCGATGTGGGCCCGGCCGAACTTCGACCCGTCCGCGACCACGACCGTACGCCGAGCCGCGGCCGCGAGCATCCGCTTCGCCTCGGTCTCGGGCAGGTTCACGTTGGTGAGGCCGTGCGCGACGTCGACCCCGGTGCCGCCGAGGAACACGAGGTCCGCGGCGATCATCGGCAGCAGGGTGCCGTTGAACGGCGCCACGAGGGAGTGCTGCAGCGGACGGAGCGTGCCCCCGGTGACGATGACGGTGAAGCGCGGGACGGCGGCCTCGAGCACGAGCGCGGTCGTCAGCGAGTTCGTGACCACCGTGACGTCGACGAGGTCCTCGCGCGCGACCAGCGCTGTCGCGACGGCGGCGGGCGTGGTGCCGACGTCGAGCACGACGCACTGCCCGGAGCGCACGAGCGCCGCCGCGGCGCGGCCGATGGCGGCCTTGGCCACCTGGTGCTCGACGGCGGTCTCCTCGAAGGGGCGCTCGGTGGAACCGACCCCGAGGCGGACGGCACCGCCGCGGACCCGCCGGATCCGCGCCTCCTGGTCGAGCAGGGAGAGGTCCTGCCGGACGGTCACCTCGCTGGTGCCGAGGGCCGCTGCCAGGGCGGCCGTTCGGACGAGTCCGGGCGCGCCCTCGACGATCGAGACGATGCGGTCCTGCCGCAGCGGCGCGGGGAGCGCGCCGGCCAGGAAGGAGAGGTCGTCGTCCGTCATGCCACCAGTTTCGCGTGCTTACGAACACTTTCGCAATGCTTCGTGGAGCCGCTAGGGTTGTGCGGTGATCACCAAGCGCGTGACGAAGCTCGCGGACGGACGCGACCTCTTCTACTTCGACGACGCCGACTCGACGCTGCCCGCAGAACGCAGCATCGACCAGCGTGTCCTCGACCCGCGGCCGGAGACGGCGCGCATGCGGCAGGACGTCCTCACGGGCGAGTGGGTGTCCATCGCGGCGAGCCGGCAGAACCGCGTGTTCCTGCCGCCGGCCGACCAGGACCCGCTTGCGCCGCAGTCGGCGGAGAACCCCTCCGAGATCCCGAGCCGCTACGACGTCGCGGTGTTCGAGAACCGCTCCCCGTCCTTCGGCCCGATGCTCGCAGGAGCCGACGGGGCGGATGACGCCCCGCCGTCGCTCGACTCCCTGACCGAGGTCGGGCTGAACCGGCAGTTCCGGAGCGTCGGGCGGTGCGAGGTCGTCTGCTTCTCGCCCGCGACCGAAGGCTCCTTCGCGTCGATCTCCGAGTCGCGCGCCCGCACCGTGGTCGAGGCGTGGGCGGACCGCACGGCGGCGCTGTCCCAGATGCCCGGCATCCAGCAGGTCTTCCCGTTCGAGAACCGGGGCGAGGCCATCGGCGTCACGCTCCACCACCCGC
Organism: Curtobacterium sp. YR515; assembly: GCF_900113095.1. Classification (NCBI taxonomy): domain Bacteria; kingdom Bacillati; phylum Actinomycetota; class Actinomycetes; order Micrococcales; family Microbacteriaceae; genus Curtobacterium; species Curtobacterium sp. YR515. The sequence continues at coordinate 154,206 of NZ_FOOD01000002.1, forward strand.
ACGGGCAGATCTACGCCTACCCCTACGTCACCCCGCGCACCCAGCGCCTGCTCGCGAGCATCGAGCGGTTCGGGCCGGACCTGTTCGAGCAGCACCTCGCGAACGAGCGCGCCTCCGACCGGGTCGTCCTCGCCGGTGAGCACTTCACCGCCTTCGTGCCCTTCGCCGCACGCTGGCCCATCGAGATCCACATGCTCCCGCACCGGCACGTCCCCGACTTCGCCGGGCTCACCGACGCCGAGAAGGACGAGCTGGCGCACATGCACCTGCGGCTCACCCGCGGGATCGACAAGCTCTACGGCGACCCGACGCCGTACATCGCCGCGTGGCACCAGGCGCCGGTGCACACCGGCCGCGACACCGTGCGGCTCATGCTCCAGATCACGTCCCCGCGTCGCGCGGCGGACAAGCTCAAGTTCCTGGCCGGCAGCGAAGCCGCCATGGGCGCGTGGATCGGGGACCTCGTCCCCGAGAAGGCGGCCGAGTTCATCCGAGGAGGGATCGAACGCGCATGACGTTCCAGCAGGTCTACGGGTACGAGCCCGCGGTGCGGTACTCCGCGCCCGGCCGGGTCAACCTCATCGGCGAGCACACCGACTACAACGACGGGTACGTGCTGCCCTTCGCGATCGACCGTCGCACGACCGCCTCGATCGCGCCCCGGGACGACCGGCAGCTGCGCGTCGCGTCGGCGTTCGACGCGGGCACCGTCGTCGAGCTCTCCCTCGACGAGCTCGCGCCCGAGCGCATGGACGGCTGGTCGGCGTACGTCCTCGGCATCGCGTGGGCACTCCGCGAGCAGGCGGGCGCGGACCTCACCGGCAAGACCGGCTTCGACGTCTTCATCGAGTCGGACGTCCCGGTCGGTGCCGGGCTCTCGTCGAGCGCCGCGATCGAGTGCGGCGTCGCACTCGCCTTCAACGACCTGTGGGAGCTCGGGCTCGACCGGAAGACCCTGGCCCGGGTCGGCCAGTACTCGGAGAACCACGCCGTCGGCGCCCCCACCGGGATCATGGACCAGTCCGCCTCGCTGCTCGGGGAGCAGGACGCGGTCGTCTTCCTCGACTGCCGCACGCTCGACACCGCCGTGGTCGACCTGGCGCTCGAGGCGAACGGGCTCGAGGTCCTCGTCGTCGACACGCGCGTCGAGCACGCGCACGCCACCGGCGGCTACAAGGCCCGACGCGCGTCGTGCGAGCACGGTGCGGCCGTGATGGGCGTCGAGGCGCTCCGCGACCTGTCGGTCGACGACCTGCCCCGCGCGCAGGAACTCCTCGACGACGAGACCTTCCGCCGTGTCCGGCACGTCGTGACCGAGGACCAGCGCGTCCTCGACACCGTCCGCACGCTGCGCGAGCACGGGCCGCGGGCGATCGGGTCCCTGCTGGTCGCGTCGCACGAGTCGATGCGGGACGACTTCGAGATCTCGGTGCCGGAGCTCGACCTCGCGGTCGCGACCGCGATGGAGCACGGTGCGGTGGGCGCGCGGATGACCGGTGGCGGCTTCGGTGGTGCGGCGATCGCGTTGGTCGACCAGGAGGCGCGGCAGACGATCGCAGACGCGGTCACCGCCGCCTTCGCCGCGGCCGGGTACCGCGAGCCGACGGTGTTCACGGTGCACGCCGCGCAGGGCGCCCGGCGCGACTGACGCGCCGGGTCCCGGCGGGCCGACCGGGGGCCGCGGGTCAGCGGGTCGCGTGCCCCGTGGTGACGGTCACGCCGCCCCACGGGAAGCCGTGCGGGTGCAGGACCTCGTGGTCGATCTGGTCCATCACGACGTGCCCCTGCCACACGGTGTAGATCAGCACGCCGACCACGACGACCACCGGGACGGCCAGGTACGCCGCGAACCGGACGACGTCGCCGAGCGATCGCTTGCCGAACCGCGCGAGCATCGGCGGCAGGAACACCCCGACGACGACCACGAGGAGCAGGACGGCGATCGCGGCCGGCGCCGTGTGTCCCTCGACGTTCACGGTGGGCGGCGCACTCGACAGCGGGTTGCCGGCGTTGTCGATCCAGTGCCCGTCGCTGTCCGTCCCGCCGTACTCCGACGAGGCGGACCACATCGTGAGCGTCGGGTACGACAGGAGCGCGACGGCCCCGATCAGCACGAGGCCCCCCGCTCGCGGTCGCAGCTGCCGTCCGGTGTGCGCCATCACGGGCGCGGTCTGCACGTTCTCCCCCATGTTCGAGACCCTAGCACTGCGGTCGACGCTCACGGCGCGCCCTCGAGTCGCTGGATCGACCACGAGACGTCGCCGATCGTGAACGGGTGCAGGTCGCCGTGCGCGACGGCCCAGTACACCCACTGCCACTGCACGATGAACAGCACCCACACCAGCACGGTCACCCCGACCACCCCGGCCAGACCGAGCGCGAGCACGCGGTCCTGGTCCCACCGTGCGGCACCGCGCCGAGCGACCCCGACGACGAAGCCGGCCACCGCGAAGCCGACCGTGAGGAGCACCCACCCGATCCACGGCCGGGCCTCGAACTGCACGAAGCCGAGTTCGTGCACGTCCGTGCTGCCGGGCAGCCGCGGCTGAGCGGACCAGTTCTGTCCGAGGACCTGCAGGAACAGGCACAGCAGCGTGATCCAGACGAGCTTGCGGGCGTCCTTCGTGAAGAGCGACTCGTGTGCCCGGGGCTCCGCGGCGGAGGTGGTCATGCTCGAACGGTAGCGCGGTGCCGGCCGCGGCAGAAGCGCCCGTCCGAGGCACGCCCCGGGCCCGGCCACCTCGGGCCCGCGCGGACGTGGCGGCGCCGACCCGCGCCTCCCGACCGTGCTTCGTGAGCAGAAATGGTCGGGTTCCACGACGGGACCCGACCATTTCTGCTCACGAAGCAAGCCGCGCGCTAGTGCAAGTGGCGCTCGGCGGCCTCGACCACGTTCTTCATCAGCATCGCGCGCGTCATCGGGCCGACACCGCCGGGCGTCGGCGACAGGAAACCCGCCACCGAGGCGACCGCGGGGTCGACGTCGCCCCGGAGACGAGCCTTGCCCGTGTCCGGGGAGACCACGCGACTGATGCCGACGTCGATGACCGCCGCACCGGGCTTCACCCAGTCCGGCTGGACGAGCCCCGCGACACCGGCGGCGGCGACGATGATGTCCGCGCGGCGGCACTCGGCGGCGACGTCCTCGGTGAGGGAGTGGGTGAGGGTCGCGGTGGCCTCGAGCCGGGTGAGGAGCAGCCCGAGCGGACGACCGACCGTGAGCCCCTGCCCGATGATCGTGACGTGCTGGCCCCGGATCGGGACGTCGTACGCCTCGAGCATCGCGACGATGCCGCGCGGGGTGCACGGCAGGGGTGCGTCGATCGTGCCGGCACCGCCCGGGACGGCGAGCACGAGCTCACCGAGGTTGGTCGGGTGCAGGCCGTCGGCGTCCTTCGCCGGGTTCATCAGCTCGAGCATCGGGATCGGGTCGATCCCCTGCGGCAGCGGGAGCTGCACGATGAACGCGGTGACCCGGGGATCGTCGTTCATCTGCAGGATCGCTGCCCGGATGTCGGCGGCCGACGCGGTCTCGGGCAGGTCGATGCGGACCGAGTCGAGCCCGATCTGCGCCGAGTCGCGGTGCTTGCCCGCGACGTAGGACACCGAGCCCGCGTTCTGGCCGACCATGATCGTGCCGAGCCCGGGGCGGAACCCGTGGTCGTGCAGCCGGTCGATGCGGACCTTCAGGTCGTCGAGCGTGCGGGCGGCGAGGGCGGTGCCGTCGATGCGGACGGCACTGCCCTCACCCGCCCAGCGCTCGCGCGGCAGCGGCGCGGGCGACGGGGCGGCGCCGCTCACGCGTAGAGCGGGAACGCGTCGGTCAGGGCCTTCACCCGGGCCGAGAGCGCGTCGATGTCGGGGTTCGGCATGAGGGTCAGCGCGATGATGTCCGCGACCTCGGTGAACTCCGCGTCGCCGAAGCCACGCGTGGCCAGCGCCGAGGTGCCGATGCGGACACCCGAGGTGACCATCGGCGGGCGCGGGTCGAACGGCACGGAGTTGCGGTTCACGGTGATGCCGACCTCGTGCAGGAGGTCCTCGGCCTGCTTGCCGTCGACCTCGGACGTGCGGAGGTCCACGAGCACGAGGTGCACGTCGGTGCCACCGGTGAGGACGTCGATGCCCGCAGCCTTCGCGTCGTCGGCCGTCAGCCGTGCGGCGAGCGCCTGGGCACCGCGGATCGTGCGCTCCTGGCGCTCCTTGAACTCCGGGGTGGCGGCGAGCAGGAACGCGGTGGCCTTGGCGGCGATCACGTGCATGAGCGGACCGCCCTGCTGGCCCGGGAACACGGCCGAGTTGAGCTTCTTGAAGAGCGACTCGTCGTTGGACAGGATGATGCCGGAGCGGGGGCCGCCGAGGGTCTTGTGCACCGTCGAGGACACCACGTGGGCGTGCGGCACCGGGGACGGGTGCAGGCCGGCGGCCACGAGACCGGCGAAGTGCGCCATGTCCACCCAGAGCTTCGCGCCGACCTCGTCCGCGATCTCGCGGAACTTCGCGAAGTCGAGCTGGCGCGGGTAGGCCGACCAACCGGCGATGAGGACCTTCGGCTGGTGCTCGATGGCCTTCGCGCGGATGTCGTCGTAGTCGACCTCGAACGTCTCCGGGTCGACGCCGTACGCGACGGCGTTGTAGATGCGGCCGGAGAAGTTGAGCTTCATGCCGTGGGTCAGGTGACCGCCGTGCGCGAGCTCGAGGCCGAGGATGGTGTCGCCGGCGGAGGCGATGGCGTGCAGGACGGCCGCGTTGGCCGTGGCGCCCGAGTGCGGCTGGACGTTGGCGTACTCGGCGCCGAAGAGCGCCTTCGCGCGGTCGATGGCGAGCTGCTCGGCGACGTCGACGTACTCGCAGCCGCCGTAGTAGCGCTTGCCCGGGTAGCCCTCGGCGTACTTGTTGGTGAGCACGGAGCCCTGCGACTCGAGGACGGCGCGCGGCACGAAGTTCTCCGACGCGATCATCTCGAGGGTGTCGCGCTGGCGGCCGAGCTCCTGCTCGAGGACGCGGGCGATCTCGGGGTCGACCTCGTTCAGCGGGGCGTTGAAGGTGGTGTTGGTGGCTGCGGGGGGCAGATCGGTGATGGACACGGGACTCCTCGTTGTCTGTTCCGTCGCGCACGCGCACGACGAGGTGGACGGGTGGGCGCGGCCCAGGCGTACGGCCGCGCACCGTGTCAGGTGTCGCTCCCCGATGGTGACCCATCCAACGCCAGTCGCGACCCCCCGATCGTACCGAGCGAGCAGGTTCGTGTCACCCTGGGTGCATGACCCTGTTGACGCCCGACGTGGACGAGCGCACCGACGCCCGCACGAGCGTGCGACCGGACACGCCGTGGGTCGCCGTCGTGTGGGACGATCCGGTGAACCTCATGTCCTACGTGACCTACGTCTTCCAGCAGTACTTCGGCTTCCCACGGGCGAAGGCGGAGCGACTCATGCGCCAGGTGAACGACGAGGGACGCGCGATCGTGGCGACCGGCCCCCGCGAAGCGATGGAGGCCCACGTCGAGGCCATGCACGGGTACGGGCTGCAGGCCTCGGTGGACAGGGCGCCCGCTCCGTGATCCCGTTCGTCCGCCGTGCCGACGGCGTGCACCTCGCCATGTCCTCCGGCGAGCGCGGCGTGCTCACGTCGCTGACCGAGCAGCTGCAGCAGGTGCTCGACGGGGACCTCGCGTCGGACCCGGTCGCGGCGCGGATGTTCCCGGACGCCTACCGCGACGACGCCGAGGCGAGCGCGGAGTTCCGGCGGTGGACCGAGTCGGACCTGGTGGCGAGGAAGACCGAGAACGCCCGGGCCGTGCACGCGTGGCTCACCGGGGCACGGGACGGCGCCTTCGAGACCTCGGACGAGCAGGCCTGGCTGCGCTGCCTGACGGACCTGCGGCTGACGATCGCGGACCGGCTGGGGATCGTGGACTCCGCCACGGAGGAGCAGTCGTACACCGCCGACGCGGGCGTCGGCCTCCGGGACGTCTACGACTGGCTCGGGTACGTGCAGGAGCACCTGGTCGAGACCCTGACCGGTCCGCGGTGAGCGTCGCCTTCCGCCCCGTCGACGGTGACACCCTGGAGGCGCTGCTCGCCTTCTCGACGGACGAACCGGTCGCGTGGATCGGTGCGGACCGGTACCGGGCCGAGTCCGCCACGGGCAACTACCGCCCGGAGTGGTCGTGGCTGGCCCTGCGGGACGGTCACCCCGTCGGCCGCGCCCTGTGGTGGGGCGGCGCGGACGCCACGGCACCGTCGACACTCGACGACCTGCTCATCGCACCGGGGTCGTCCGACCCCGACGAGCGCCGGGAGATCGCCGCCGGACTCATCGCCGCCGGGGCCGCCGCGTTCGGTTCGCTGCCGGAGTGGATCGTCGACGTCGCAGTGGACTGGCACACGGACGACGCCGCCGTCGCGGCCGTGCGGTGGCGGACGGAAGCGGCCCGTGCCGCCGGACTCGGACGGATGACCGAGCGGGTCAGCGTCGCGCTCGAACAGCCGGGCGCTCCCGCGACGGGGTCGGTGTCGACGCCGGCACTGCGGTTCCGCGGTGGCGACGACGCCGAGTTCGTGGACCTCTTCGCGCGCGTCGCGGTCGGGAGCCTCGACGCACACACGCTGGCCTCCGTCGCCGAACTGGGCTCGCGGGGCGCGGCCGCCGACGACCTCGCGTTCTACCGGTCGCTGCCCGGATCACGGGACGGGTGGCGGATCGCCCTCGACGCGGAGGGGCTCGTCGTCGGCTTCGTCATCGCGACCCGGACGGCGTACGACGCGGCCGTCAGCTCCATCGGCGTCCTGCCGCAGCACCGGGGGCGCGGCATCGTCGACGGACTGCTGGCCGAGGCGGTCCGGGTGCACGCCGCTGCCGGTGCACCGCGGGTGGTCGGGACGACGGACGCGACGAACACCCCGATGCGTCGGGCGTTCGAGCGTGCGGGGTTCGTGGTGACGAAGCGGCGGATCGTCTTCGAGCCCTGATTTCAGAAGGCAGCCTTGCAAGTTCACCTGTCGAAGTAGTACCGTGACGGTATGGAATCGGACGGCGACGGCCCAGACGTGCTCGCCGGTGCGCTGCTGACGCTGTACGGCAAGATCCGCCGCACGACCCTGGTCGGCAAGGTCGACGACGTCACGGCCTCGCAGTCCGCCGCACTCGGGCGGCTCGTCCGCGACGGTGCGACCACGACCGCCGAACTCGCCCGTGCCGAGGGCGTCCGGCCGCAGTCGATGGGCGCGACCGTCCAGGCACTCGAGGACCTCGGCCTCGTCACCCGCACGCAGGACCCGACCGACGGGCGCCGGACCATCGTCGCCGCGACCGACGCCGGCCGCACCGCCCGCGACGAGTCCCACCGCGCCCGGACCCGCCTGCTCGCCGAGCGCCTCGCGACGCTCGACCCCGACGACCGTGCCACGGTCGCCCGCTCCCTCCGCATCCTCGAACCCCTCGTCGAACCGTGACCACCAGGAGGGGCGACCCGCGTCGACCGACGCGAGCCGCGCCTCCTGGCCGTCACGACGCGACCCCCTCGCAAAGGCAGCCGACCACGTCCACCGCAACCGCCTCCACACCCGTCTCCCCGTCGACCGATCCCGGCGGCAGCGGCTTCGGCCCGAAGCTCCTCGTGCCGGTCCTGGTCGGACCGCTGCTCAACCCGATCAACACGACGATGGTGTCGGTCGCCCTCGCGCCGATCTCCCGCGACCTCGGGATCGGTGCGGCGCAGGCGATCTGGCTCGTCGCGGCGCTGTACCTCGCGAGCGCCATCGCGCAGCCGACGATGGGCAAGCTCGCCGACCGGTTCGGTCCGAAGAAGGTGTTCCTGACCGGACTCGTCATCGTCGGGATCGCCGGGATCGTGCCCGAGTTCCTGACCGGCTTCGGCGGCGCGGTGTTCGCGCGCGTGCTGATCGGCATCGGGACCTCGTCGGCGTACCCGGCCGCGCTGACGACCCTGCGCCAGCACTCCGCCCGCATCGGGAAGCCCACCCCGCCGCTCGTGCTCGGCGCGCTGTCGATCACGTCGCTCGTGTCCGCCGCCGCCGGGCCGCCCCTCGGTGGAGCGCTCATCGCCGCGTTCGGGTGGCACGCGATCTTCCTCGTGAACGTCCCGCTCGCCGCCTTCGGGATCGTCGTCTCCGCGCTGTGGCTGCCGTCCGACAAGCTCCGGCCGCGGACCGACGAGGACCTGCCCGTCCTCACCGCGCTCGACCCGTTCGGGATGCTGCTCATGACCGGCTTCGTGTCGGCGCTCCTCGTGTTCCTGCTCGACCTGTCCGCCGGATTCTGGTGGCTGCTCGGCACGGCGGTCGTGCTGCTCGTCGCGCTCGTGCTCTGGGAGCTCCGCGCCGTGCGGCCCTTCGTCGACGTGCGGATGCTCGCCCGGAACGGTGCCCTGTCGCGGACGTACATGCGGCTGTTCCTCGTGTACCTGCTGGCGTACACGATGACCTACGGGTTCTCGCAGTGGGTGCAGGACGTCGCGGGGTACTCGAGCGACGTCGCCGGGTACATGCAGCTGCCCGCGGCGATCGTCGCCGGGGTCGCGTCGTTCCTCATCGCCCGGAAGACCGCCGTGCGGGGGCCGCTCATCGTCGCGGCCGTGGTGCCGATCGTCGGCGGGCTGCTTCTCCTGCTGCTCCACACCGGGTCGCCGGTGTTCCTGCTCGTCCTCGCGCCGGCGCTGTTCGGCGTACCGCAGGCCCTGGCGTCCGTGTCGAACCAGGCGGCGCTCTACCGGGTCGTGCCGGCGGAGTACATCGGGACCGCGGCGGGGCTGTCCCGGACGAGCGTGTACATCGGGGCGATCGGGGCGTCCTCGCTGATCGGCGGGGTGTTCGGCCAGGCCCCGACGACGCCGGACCTGCACGTGCTGGCGTGGGTGATCGTGGGGGTCGCGGTGCTGTTGAGCGTCCTGACGATCGCCGACCGGGCGTTGTCGCGGCCGCTCCCGCGCTGACGCCGCGGGGCGGAGCCGGGCGGAGCGCCGCGGCGCGGCGGGCCGTCGCCGGGCGCGACGCCGGCGCGGCGCGCCCGCCCGGCCGGCCGGCCGCCGGCCAGACGTGCGCACAACCAAAGACACGTCGAACCGCGCGATCGTCCGGTTCGACGTGACTTTGGTTGTGCGCCGCCCTCCGGAGCCGCGGGGCGGCGCGGCCCGCCGGAGCCGCCGCGCGCCGCGCGCCGCGCGACCGCCGGCGGGCCGCAGCCCGACCGGCGAGGCCGCGCCGCGCCTCCCGACAGCCCGATCCCGGTACCCTGATCCGGTGACCGACCCGACCGCCCCGAGCGAGCAGACCCCCACGCACTGGACCCTCACGCTGGTCTGCGACGACCAGCCCGGGATCGTGCACGCCGTCTCCGGAGCCGTCGTCGCCGCGAGCGGGAACATCACCGAGTCGCAGCAGTTCTCGAGCGTCGACACGAACACGTTCTTCATGCGCCTCCAGGTCATGGCCCCCGTCGACCGCACCACGTTCGAGGCCGCGCTCGCCCCCGTCGCCGAGCGCTACGACGCCCGCGTCCAGCTCGACGTCGTCGGCCGGCCGCTACGCACCCTCGTCCTCGTGTCGAAGGCCGGGCACTGCCTGAACGACCTGCTGTACCGGCAGCGCGGCGGACAGCTCCCGATCGAGGTGCCGCTCGTGCTCTCGAACCACGCGGACCTCTCCGAGCTCGCGTCGTTCTACTCCGTGCCGTTCGAGCACCGGCCGGTGACGGACGCCGCGAGCAAGCAGGAGATGGAGCGCCGGGTGCTGCAGGCGGTCGAGGAGCACGACATCGAGCTCGTCGTCCTCGCCCGGTACATGCAGATCCTCTCGCCGGAGCTGTGCGCCGCGCTCGAGGGTCGCGCGGTGAACATCCACCACTCGTTCCTGCCGGGCTTCAAGGGCGCCAACCCCTACCGGCAGGCGCACGCCCGCGGGGTCAAGCTCATCGGTGCGACGGCGCACTTCGTGACGAGCGACCTCGACGAGGGCCCGATCATCGAGCAGAACGTCGTCCGCGTGGACCACACGAAGGACCCCGCCGAGCTGGTCTCGATCGGCCAGGACGAGGAGTCCCGCACGCTCACCCAGGCGGTGCGCTGGATCGCCGAGGACCGTGTCCTCCTCGACGGCGCCCGCACCATCATCTTCAAGTAGGCACCGCATGTCAGCACCGCAGTCCCCCGTCGATTGGGGCGACACCCCGGACCCGCACGCCATCCGCCCGCGGAGGCTCGACGGCTGGACGGTGCTCCGCATCCTGGTGTGCGCCTTCGGCCTGGTCTCGCTGGCGTACTGGGGCTACATCGCGTGGCCGTTTCCGATGCCCGGCATCCTGTTCATGATCGGCGCGCCGGTGTTCGCGGCGGTGGTCTGGTACCTGTTCCGGTCGCAGGCGTCGCCGATCGAGACCGACATCGTCGGCAAGACCATCGTCGAGGTCGCCCTCGTGATCGCGGCCGGCGGGTGCTGGATCTCGATCGGGCACCCGGTGGTGGGGCTGGTCTTCATCCTCGTGGCCGCCCTGTCGGGCGTGGTGCAGTTCCGGAAGGAGACCCGGTGAACGGCGGCGCGTCCGTCGGCCAGGAGGCGCGGCGCACCCTGATCCGCTCGGCCCACGTGGTCGACGCGGCCGGCTCCACGGCGGACGGCTGGGTCCTCGTCGTCGGTGACACGATCCACGCGGTCGGCTCCGGCCCCGAGGCACCGGCGGCGACCTCGGTGCACGAGGTCGTGGACCTCGGCGACGCCGTCCTGACGCCCGGCTTCATCGACCTGCACGGCCACGGCGGCGGCGGCACCGCCTACGAGGACGACTCGATCGCAGCCACGCTCGAGGTCCACCGGTCGCACGGCACGACCCGCTCGGTCCTGTCCCTCGTCGCGAACCCGGTGCCGGCGCTGACCGCCTCGCTCAACCGCATTCGCACGGTGATGGCCGACGACCCGCTCGTGCTCGGCGTCCACCTCGAGGGCCCCTTCCTCTCCCCGCACAACAAGGGTGCCCACAACGAGTCGTTCCTGATCGACCCGGCGCCCGGTCCGGTCGCGGACCTGCTCGAGGCCGGCGACGGCGTCGTCCGCCAGGTCACCATCGCGCCGGAGCTCGCCGGCGCCCTCGACGCGACCGAACGGTTCGTCGACGCGGGCGTCACCGTCGCCGTCGGCCACACGGTCGGCACGTACGACCAGGCCCGGGCAGCGTTCGACGCCGGCGCGACCCTGCTCACGCACGCGTTCAACGCCATGCCGGGCATCCACCACCGGGCTCCCGGGCCGATCGCGGCCGCCGTGGCCGACGACCGTGTGACGCTCGAGCTCATCCTCGACGGCGTGCACGTGCACCCGTCCGTGGCGTCGATGCTGCTGCGTGCGGCACCGGGCCGGGTCGCCCTCATCACCGACGCCATGGGTGCTGCCGGTGCGGCCGACGGCTCCTACACGCTCGGGTCCCTCGCCGTGACCGTGACGGACGGGATCGCGCACGTGGCGGGGACGGACACCATCGCGGGGTCCACCCTGACGCAGGACGTCGCGCTGCGGAACGCGGTGACCCTCGCGGGACAGACGCTGCCGGACGCCGTGGCGGCGCTGACCAGCGTGCCGGCGGCGGCGCTGGGGCTCGGCGACCGGCTGGGTCGGCTCGCGCCGGGGTACGCCGCCGACCTCGTGGCGTTGTCGCCGTCGTTCGAGGTGCGCCGCGTCTGGGGCGCGGGGCGCGAGCTGCGCTGACCCGCCGCGGCGCCTACCGGTCGACCGGCCGGCCCCGCAGCCCGCTCGCCCACGACGTGTCCGCCGTGTCCCCGACCCGCAGCGACAGCGTCCCACCGCGCGTCACGAACGACGCCGGCACCCAGGACTTCTCGAGCGTCCGGCCGTCCAGGCGTGCACCGTGGACGTACGGCTCCGTGCCGGAGGACCGGACGACGATCCGCTCCCCGCTCGACCGCCGGATGTCGACCGTGCTGAACGTCGGGCTGCCGATGAGCATCTCCGCCCGCCCCGGCGTCTGCGGGAACAACCCGATCGACGCGAAGACGTACCAGGCGCTCATCGTGCCGAGGTCGTCGTTGCCCGGCAGCCCGCTCGGCCCGGTCGCGTAGGCGTCGTCGACGACCCGACGCACGGTCTCCTGCGTCTTCCACGGCTTGCCGAGCGCGTTGTACATCCACGGCGTGTGGATGTCGGGCTCGTTGGTCGGGTCGAACTTGGTGGGGTCGCCACCGGTCACCGCGAACGCGCCGGAGCTGTCGTGGAAGAAGGCGTCCAGGCGAGCCGCAGCGGCATCGTCACCGCCCAGCGCGGTCGACAGCCCGTGCACGTCCTGCGGCACGAGCCACGTGTACTGCGCGCTCGTCCCCTGCGCGAACCCGGTTCCGGTCGAGGGCGACCAGTCCGGCGTCCACGATCCGTCGGCCTGGCGAGCGGCCTGGTAGCCGACGGCCGGGTTGAACGTGTTCTTCCAGTAGGTCCCGCGCTCCGCGAACATCCGGGCGTCCGAGCGCAGCCCCAGCGACGAGGCCCAGTACCCGAGCGCACTGTCGGAGATCGAGTCCTCGAGGGTCTCGGCAGCGCCACCCCAGCACGAGCAGTCGTCGTTCGCCGCGTACTGCCGCTGCAGGTACTCGTCGAGCGCCGGCCGTTGCGCCAGACACTGGCCCGGGCACCCGATGTCGCTCTCGGCGTCGGCGTTCTCGACGGTCGCCTGGTGTTTCAGCGAGGCGTAGGCGGCTCGCACGTCGAAGTTCCGGACACCCATGGCGTACCAGGTGGCGAGGGTCGCGGCCGAGGGGTCACCCGTCATCACGTGCGTCGGCGCACCGAGGTGGAGCCAGCGGTCCCACACGCCACCGTTCTGCTCGGCGAACCGCAGCATCGACTGCGCCATGTCCCCGGCGACGTCCGGTCGCAGCAGGGCGAGCAGTTGGATCTGCGCCCGGTACTGGTCCCACCCGGAGTACGTGCCGTAGACGGCCCGGTGGCCCCGGTCCATCCGGTGCACCCGCTGGTCCGGCCCGAGGTAGCGGCCGTCACGGTCGTTCAGCGTGTTCGGCTGCATGAGCGCGTGGTACACGGACGTGTAGAGCTGGGTGGTCCGGTCCGCGGTACCGCCACCGACGCGCAGGCGCGTCAGTTCGCGGTTCCAGGAGGCGCGGGTGCCGGCCGCCACGCTGGCGACGGTCGAGCGCGGGGTCACCTCGCCGTCGCGGTTCGCGACGGCTCCTGCCGCGCTCACGTACGAGATGCCGATCTTCGCGTGCACCGTCGCACCGCGACGCGCGTCGAACCCGACCCACGCGCCGGAGCCGCGTCCGGCACGGTCGGCGCCGGTCAGGTAGCCCTCCCCGCCGGAGGAGGACGTGCCTCCTGGCCGGACCGTGCCGTCCTGCCAGGTGCCGGTGCTCGTGAACGCCCGGTCGAAGGTCGCCGTGAAGAACAGGCGGTAGTAGCTGCGGCGGTCGGGGTTCGTGGCCCCGCCCCCGTTCGCACGGCGGCTGCAGAAGCCGCCGGTCAGGACGCTGCCGCTGACCGTGCGCGTCCGTGCGTCGACGCGGGTGGTCGCCGCCTCGCTGCCGTTGATCGAGTTCGACGTGCGGAAGAGCAGGTTCGCGTCCTTGCCGGCCGGGAACGCGAACTCGCCGACGCCGGCACGCGTGGTGACGGCGAGGTCGGTGCGGACGCCGTTGTCGAGGCGGACCGTGTAGCGGCCGGGGCTCGCGGACTCGTCGTCGTGCGAGTAGCCGGCGGCGTAGACCGCGTCGGTGGAGTCGGACGACGGCGAGGTCGTGACCGGTGTGGTGACGGGCATGATCGGCACGTCACCGGCGGCACCCGGCGCGCAGCCGGCACCGTTCAGGTGCGTCAGGCTGAATCCCCGCAGTCGGTCGACGTCGTACGAGTAGCCGTTCGCGACCGGGGTCGAGGTCTGGTCGCCCGCGGTGCCGGTGGGGCTCCACTGGAGCATGCCGAACGGGGCGGTCGCGCCGGGCCAGGTGTTGCCGTCGCCGCTCGTGCCGATGAACGGGTCGACGTACCGGGCGGGGTCGGAGACGGTCCGGGCCGCCTGCCCTGCCTGCGCGGACGGCGAGGCGTCCGCCGGTGCGGCGACCATCCCCGTTCCGAGCAGCGCGGCGATCGTGGCCACCGCGGCGAGCGGCAGCGGGCGGAGGAGCGGGCGACGGTGCACGCGGGAACGGTTCACGCCCGCGACGCTAGACCCCTCGGACGGGGGACGCGCGATCGGTCACCGAGCGCTCCCCTGCTGTTCACGTCGATCGGTCGCCCCGCCCGCGCCTGCTTGGATGGACGCCATGCACCACGGGGACGAGCACGCGCCGGGCGGTCGACGGCGCCCACCGCGGGCGATCGTCCTCGTGATGGCCGAGTACGGCGTCGGGGACTCGCCGCTCTGGTACCGCGGATCCTCCGAGGACGTCGGTCTCGTCGACGCGGGCGCGGACGGCCTCGGCCTCAGCGCTGCCCTGCGGCACGACCTCGAGGCGTGGAACGACGTGTTCGACGCGCTGAGCGGGACGTCGTTCGAGTGGCCCTCGGCCGCCGTCCGTGACGCCCATCGGGTCGACGCGTTCACGCTCGCGAGCAGGGTGCAGCTCGAACTCGGCGACGGTGTCCACGTCTGGTGCGGCGCCGGCGGCGGGATCGACACCTTCCCGGTCGCGCACCCTGCCGTGGTGGCGCCCGCCGACCGCGCCGGCACCGAGGTCGAGTCCTGGAACGGCCGCCGCCGCGCCGAGGTCCTGTCCGCGCGCGCCGCCGGGCTCCGCGAGGGCACCGCGCGCGCGATCGTCGGGTGGCGAGCGCTGACCGAGCGGGCCGGGGGTCCGTTCGGTGACGCGGGGACCCGAGCACTGGGACTCCGCACGGCAGCACGCATGCAGGTCGACGTCGGCGTCCGGGCGCAGGTGGTGTCCTTCGCGGGCGCGAGCGGACCGTACACCCCGGCCGACGTCGACTGAGGTCCAGATCACACCCACCGCTGCGAGGATGGCCCCATGAGCGTCATGGTCTCCCTCTTCGATGCGCACCGCACCCGCACCAGCGAGAAGTACACGGCCTACCCGCCGGACGTGCTGCCGATGTTCGTCGCGGAGATGGACAGCATGCTCGCCGAACCCGTGCGGGACGCCCTCGTCGCCGCGGTCACGAACGGCGACACCGGGTACGTCGGGCACGGCCGGGCGCTCCCCGAGGCGTTCGCCGACTTCGCCGAGGCCCGCTGGTCGTGGCGCCTCGACCCGGACCTCGTGCGGACCACCACGGACGTCTCGGTGGCTGCGGTGGAGACGCTCCGCCTGGTCATCGAGCCCGGGGACCAGGTCGTCATCATGCCGCCCGTGTACCCGCCGTTCTGGGAGTACGTCGCCGAGGCCGGTGGCTCCGTGACCGAGGTCCCGCTGCTCGCACCCGAGGGCACCGCGGACCCGTTCGACACGACGGCCGGGTGGCGGATGGACCTCGACGGGATCGGCCGGGCGTTCGCGGACGGGGCCCGCACGGTGCTGCTCTGCAACCCGCACAACCCCCTCGGACTCGTCCACACCCGCGAGGACCTCGCCGCCCTCGCCCGACTCGCAGCCGAGTGGGACGCCGTGGTCGTCTCGGACGAGATCCACGCGCCGCTCGTGCACGCGGACGCGACGTTCACGCCCTTCCTCGACTCCTGCCCCGAGGCAGCGGAGCTCGGGGTCACCCTGACGAGCGCGAGCAAGGCGTGGAACCTCGCGGGGACGAAGTGCGCCCTGATGGTCGGCGCCTCCGAGCGTGCCCGCGCCTGGTTCGACGGCATGCCCGGCGAGGTCGTCGAGCGCACCGGGATCCTCGGGTACACCGCGAGCGTGGCGGCGTTCAGCGAGGGCGGACCCTGGCTCGCGTCGCTGCTGACCGAGCTCGCCGCGAACCGCCGCACCCTGGCCGAGCGACTCGGTGACGTGCTGCCCGGCACCGGGTACCGGCAGCCGCAGGCGTCCTACCTGGCGTGGCTCGACCTGCGGGCGCTCCCGTGGGGTGACGACCCCGCAGCCCTGCTCGTCGACGAGGCGAAGGTCGCGCTCGGCAGCGGACCGGACTTCGGGCGCCAGGGGGTCGGGTTCGCGCGACTCAACTTCGGGTGCTCGGCGGAGACCCTCGACGACGGACTCGGCCGCCTGCACACCGCGTTCGAACGACGTGCAGGCGGCTGATCCGCGGCCCTACTCGAACAGCTGCCAGGCCGGCTTGTTCGCGTACGTGTACGTGTAGTAATCGGCGAGCTCGAGACCCGCCGCGGCTTCCTCGTCGACGACGACGGTGGCGTGCTCGTGCAGCTGCAGCGCGGACCCGGGGACGAACGACGACAGCGGCCCCTCGACCGCGGCGGCCACGGCGTCGGCCTTCGACGAGCCCTGGGCGACGAGGACGAGCTCGCGGGCCTCGAGGATGGTGCCGAGCCCCTGCGTCATGCAGTGCGTCGGGACCTGGTCGAGGCTGTCGAAGAACCGGGCGTTGGCCTCGCGCGTGGACGGGGCGAGCGTCTTGATGCGCGTGCGGGACGCGAACGACGACGTCGGCTCGTTGAACCCGATGTGCCCGTTCGCGCCGATCCCGAGGATCTGCACGTCGACCCCGCCGGCGGCACGGATCGCGGCGTCGTACTCCTTCGCCGCGAACTCGAGGTCGGACGCGCGGCCGTCCGGGACCCGGACGCGGGAGGGCTCGAACCCGAGCGGATCGATGACGTCGCGCTGGATCACCGAGGCGTACGACTCGGGGTGCTCGAGCGGGATGCCGACGTACTCGTCGAGGGCGAACGCGCGGGCCTCGGCGAACGAGATCTCCCCCGCGTCGACACGACGCTGCAGGTCGGCGTAGATGCCCTGCGGGCTGGACCCGGTGGCGACACCGACGACGGCGGACGGCTTCTTCGCGACGACGGAGGCGATCTTGGCCGCGGCGACGCGACCGACCTCAGCCGGCGTGGGCAGGATGATGATCTCCACGGTGACAGCCTACTGGTCATGACCAGTCCGCGACAGGGTCCCGTGTCGGTAGCGTGGCGGCATGCCCACGCCTGACTTCGTCCTGTCCCTCCGATCGAGGATCGGGAACGAGCCGCTCTGGCTCACCGGGGTCACCGCCGTCGTGACGCGCGGCGAGGGCCCGGACCGTGAGCTCCTCGTCGTGCGCCGGGCCGACAACCACGCGTTCACGCCGGTCACCGGCATCGTCGACCCCGGCGAGGAACCCGCGGTCGCCGCCGAACGCGAGGTCCTCGAGGAAGCCGACGTCGTCGCCGTCGCCGAGCGCCTCGCGTGGGTGCAGGTGCTGCCGGAGATGACGTACCCGAACGGCGACCGGGCGCAGTACCTCGACCTGGTGTTCGCCTGCCGGTACGTCTCCGGGGAGCCCTTCCCCGCCGACGGCGAGAACACCGAGGCCTTCTGGGCGCGGCTCGACGCGCTGCCGGAGATGCCCGCGACCATGCGGGCACGGATCGAGGCGGCCCTGTCCGACGACCCGGCCGCGCGCTTCCAGCGCTGACCCGACGGGACGGGAGGCGCGGTGCGGGCCCGCACCGCGCCTCCCGTCCGGCAGTTGGCGGCTACGCGAGCGGGGCGACCGCCACGGGCGCGCCGAGCAGGCGCACGGCGACGGCCTCGCCGGCCGCACGACGGTCGCCCACCTCGTGCTGCACCGTCACCACGGTGTCGTCGTCGAGCCGGACCGTGGTGCGCCGGATCGACCCGAGGAAGCTCGAGGCCACGACCGTGCCGCTGACGCCCTCCGAGGCGAAGGCGACGTCCTCCGGGCGGACGTAGGCGAGCACCGGGCCGTCCGGCACCGAGGCGTCGAGCGCCGGGACGCTGAACCCGTAGACGAACACGTCGCCCCCACGCAGGTCCCCGCGGAGCCGGTTCGACTGCCCGACGAAGTCCGCCGTGAACGCCGAGGACGGGGACCGGTAGAGCTCCTCGGGCGTGCCGATCTGCTCGATGTCGCCGGCGTTCATCACCGCGATGCGGTCCGAGACGGCGAGCGCCTCCTCCTGGTCGTGGGTGACGAACACGGTCGTGATGCCGAGGTCGCTCTGGATGCGGCGGATCTCGTCGCGGAGGGACACCCGCACCTTGGCGTCGAGCGCGGACAGCGGCTCGTCGAGCAGGAGCACGCGGGGGCGGGTGACCAGGGCCCGGGCGAGGGCGACGCGCTGCTGCTGGCCGCCGGAGAGCTGGTGCGGGTAGCGGTCGGCGAACTCGGCGAGGTGCACCATGTCGAGCGCGTCGATGACCTGCTCGCGGCGCGCGGCGGCGGGGACCCGGCGCATCTCCAGGCCGAACGCGACGTTCTGCCGCACCGTCATGTGCGGGAACAGCGAGTACTGCTGGAACACCATGCCGATGTCCCGCTTGTCCACCGGGGTGCCCGCGACGTCGACGCCGTCGATGCGGATGGAGCCGGCGTCGATGGCCTCGAGGCCGGCGAGCGCCCGGAGCGCGGTCGTCTTGCCGCAGCCCGAGGGCCCGAGCAGCGACACGAACTCGCCGGGCTCGATGCGGAGCGACAGGCCGGCGAGGGCACGGTGCGCGCCGTAGTGCTTCTCGACGCCGTGCAGCTCGACGGTCGCGCCGTCGGTGGCGAGCGATGCGGGGGCGGCGGGGGCGGTGACGGTCATGCGGACTCCTTCGGGGCACGGCGACGGCGGGAGCCGACCCGGCCGATGACGACGAGCAGCACGAATCCGAAGACGAGTGCGCCCAGCGAGAAGATCGCGGCGACGTAGGGGTCGGTCGACTGCACGAGCAGGAGCGCCGTCTGGAACGTCGTGCGGGAGAGGAACGAGGCGAGGGTGTACTCGCCGAGGACGACCGTGATGGTCAGGAAGCAGGCGGCGGTGATGCCGCGGCGGAGGTTCGGCAGGAGCACCCGCCACGTGACGGTCCACCACGACGCGCCGAGCGACCGGGCTGCCTCGGAGAGCACGGCCATGTCCATCGCGGTGATGGACGCGGCGATCGGTCGGAACGCGAAGGGCAGCGAGACGATGCCGATCGCGAACGACAGGGTCCACGCGCCCGAGCCGAAGACCTGGGCGACGACCTGGTACACGGGGATGAACCCGACGACGAGGACGACCACGGGGACGGTGATCGGCACGATGCACACGAACTCGAGGACCCGACGGAGCCGCGGGTACCGCAGGGCCGTGATGATCTGGGCCGGCAGCAGGACGAGCAGCACGATCCCCACGGTGATGAGCGCGATGAGCAGGGATGCCCCGAGTCCGTCGAACACCGGCTGGTAGGTCGCGGCGTTCACCGGGTCGACGAGTGCGCCGTAGTGCGCGAGCGTCAGGCTGCCGTCCGTCCCCTGGCGGAAGGTGAACTGCGCGAGGGCGACGAGCGGGACGGCGAACACGAGGCCGACCACGACGAGCACGATCGCGGCGGTGACCCGTGACGGGGCCGCGCCGAAGCGGCCGGGGCGAGCCGCGCCTCCTGGCCGACGACGGGACGACGGGCGCGACGGACGCGACTCACCCGACCCACGCGACGGACGCACCGGGGCGGCCGCGCTCATCGCTGCCACCTCGATGCCCGACGCTGCAGCAGCGAGTACGCGCCCATCACGACCGCCATGACGACGACCATGCCGAAGGCGAGCACACCGGCGACGTTCTGCAGCCCGATGATCGTCTCGCTCGTGAGCTGCGTGCGGATGGTGAGCGGCACGATCCCGCCCTGGGAGATCAGGGCCGCCGCGGTGGCGAACGACGAGAACCCGTTCGCGAAGAGGAGCAGCAGCGATCCCCAGAACGCCGGCGCGAGCACGGGCAGGCCGATGCGGCGCCAGTACGTCGCGCGGGAGGCGCCGAGGGTGGCGGCGGCTTCACCCCACTGGGTCTTGACGCCCTCGAGTGCGGGCATGAACGTGAGGACCATCAGCGGCACCTGGAAGTAGACGTAGGGGATGACGAGCCCGGGGACCGTGTAGAGGAAGGTGCCGTCGGCGTTGAGGTCGATGTGGAAGACGGACACCAACCACGTCGTGACGAGGCCCTGCGCGCCGATCGTGGCGATGAACGCGAACGCGAGCATGACGCCGCCGAACTGGGCGAGGACGCTCGCGGCGGAATCGATCACGGACCGGACGAGCCCGTCGGGTCGGAGCGCGGCGAGCGCCCAGCACACGATCGCCCCGACGACGGCACCGATCACGGCGGACACGGCCGACAGGGCGAACGAGCCGCCGAAGGCACGGATGACCGACGGGTCGGCGAACGCGGCGAGGTTGGCGAACGTGAACGCGCCGTCGCTCGTGAAGAAGCCGCTGCCGATCGCGACCACCGCGGGGACGGCCAGGAACAGCAGGACGTAGGCGGCGAACGGGGTGAGGCCGAGCCACGCGATGCCGCCGCGGCGCCGGACACGGGGTCCGGCGACGCGGCGGGCGGTGGCACCGGCCGGCTGCTCGCTCGTGACGAGCGTCGCCCCGGCGACCGGTGCCGATGCGGTCGTGCCCGCCGCGGGGGCGGGCACCCCCGGTGCCGATGCGGTGGTCATGCTGCTCAGGAGCCCATCGTCGAGGCCCACTTCGCCGACAGCACCTTCGCCGCGGCGGTGACCTGCTCGTCGGTCAGCTCGACGTAGTCCTTCGGCGCGCCACCGGCGGCGTCGAGGGCGTCCTGGTCGACCTTGCCCGACTTCTCGAGCGCGGCGAGGGTGGACGGGAAGGCGCCGGCCTGGAGGTACAGGTTCTGCACGTCCGGGCTGGCGATGTACTCCTGCCAGAGGCGCGCAGCCGCGGGGTGCGGGGCGTCCTTGTTGATCGCCTGCGAGTAGTACGAGCCGAGGGCCTGGCCCTCGGGGACGACGGTCTTCCAGTTCTTGTTCCCGCTCGCGCCGGCCGCCGGGCCCCACGCGAGGTTGTTGTAGGACCACTGGATCACGACGGGCGTCTCACCCGAGGCGACGGTCGCCTGCGACGGCAGCACGTTCTGGAAGTTGCCCGCCTGCTTCAGCTTGCCGAAGTAGTCGACGCCCTTCGTGATGTCGTCGGCCGAGCCGCCGTTCTCGAGCGCCGCGAGGTACACCGCCGACGCGGCCTGGTTCGCCTGGGTCGGGTCGCCCGCGATCGAGACCTTGCCCTTGTACTCGGAGCCGAGCAGGTCGTCCAGGTCCTTCGGGGCGTCCGTGATCTTCGACGAGTCGTAGCCGATCGACATCAGGCCCGTGTAGTCGCGGGTCCAGGCGCCGTCGGAGTCCTTCAGGTCCGAGGGGATGTCGCTCCAGTTCGCGACCTTGTAGTCGGTCAGCAGGTCGAGGTTCTGCTGCAGCACGGCGTTGCCGAGGTCGAGCACGTCCGGTGCCGTCGACTGGCCCTTCTGCGACTTCACCGCGGCGACCTCGTCGGCGCTCGAGCCGTTCGGGTTCGCGGAGGTGATCTTGATGCCGTACTTCTTGGTGAAGCCGTCGATGATCTTGCCGTAGTTGGCCCACGACGGCGGCAGCGCGATGACGTTGAGCTGCCCCTCCGCCTTGGCGGCCTTCACGAGGGCGTCCATGCCACCGGCGGACTCGGCGCTCGTGGCGGTCTTCCAGTCGGTGTCGTCCTTGGTCGTGCTGGCGGAGCTCGTGGCCGAGCAGCCGGCGAGGGTGACGATGGCGGCGGCGGCCAGGGCGATGCCGGCGAGGGTGCGCTTGTGCTGCACGGGGTGTGCCTTTCGGGTGCTGTGGTGCGTCGGGGTGGACCGGGGTCCGGGTCCTGGACGATCGTGGACGCGTCCGGTTTCCGGCCAGTGCTGCGGCGGTGAACGGCGGCGGAACAGCGGGTTCGCCTGTACGGTTTCGCTTGTCGGCACAGGCGCCGGCACCGGCGTCGGCCCGCATCGGGCCGGCCCGTCCAGCCCGGTCCAGTCCAGGAGGCACGGATGCAGTTCACGACGACCGTCCTGCAGGCGCGGAAGACGGCCACCGGCCTGCCGGTCCCGTCCGACGTGGTCGACGCGCTGGGCGCGGGGCGCCGCCCGCCCGTGGTCGTCACCCTGAACGGCGCCTACACGTACCGGTCGTCGATCGGCGTGATGAACGAGCAGTCCCTCGTCCCGCTGTCGGCGGAGCACCGTGCCGCCTCCGGGCTCGCGGCCGGCGACACCGTCGAGGTCACGATCGAGGTCGACACGCTGCCCCGCGTCGTCGACCTGCCGGAGGACCTCGCATCGGCGCTGCAGGAGGCCGGGGTCCGTGCGGCCTTCGACACGCTGTCGAACTCGCGGCAGCGGGCCCTCGCCGACCCGGTGGTGCAGGCGAAGTCCCCGGAGACCCGGCAGCGCCGCATCGACAAGGCCGTCGAGTCCCTGCGCTCCTCGACGCACTGAGGCGACCCGCGCCTCCCGGACGCAGCACGGCGCCGGACGGAACGCACCCGTGTCCCGTCCGGCGCCGCGGTCCTTCGCGCGCGAGCCCGCTGCCTCAGGCCCGACGCACCCGGAGGGTCACGATCTCGAAGGGCCGGAGCGTGAGCACGACCGGCTCCCCCGACTCCCACGAGTCCCCCAGCGGGCGTTCCAGCAGGTCCACCGCCGCCACCCCGGCGACGTCGAACCCGAAGTCGACGCCGACGTCGGCCGCGCGACCGCCCGACGCCTCGTAGAGCCGCACGACGACGTCGCCGGAGCGGTCCTCGGCGAGCTTCACCGCCTCGACGAACACCTGCGGCGACGACACCGTGACGAGCGGGTCGACCGTGGTCGTCCCCTCCACCGTGCGCACCGGCAGGTTGAGCCGGTACCCGGCATCGGCGGCGTCGAGCACCGAGGCGCCCACCCGCAGCACCGTCCGGAACACGTGGTGCCCCTGGTCGGCGTGCGGGTCCGGGAACGTCGGGGCCCGCAGCAGCGACTCCCGGACGAGCGTCGTGGTGCCGCCGTCGGCCCGGGTGCTCCGGGTGATGTCGTGTCCGTAGGTGGAGTCGTTGGCGACGGCGACGCCGAACCCCGGCTCGGCGACGTGCACCCAGCGGTGGGCGCTCGTCTCGAAGCGGGCCATGTCCCACGAGGTGTTCTGGTGGGTCGGGCGGTCGATGTGGCCGAACTGGATCTCGCTCGACGCCGACGCCGCGCGGACGTCGAGGGGGAACGCGAGCTTGAGGAGCTTCTGGCGCTCGTGCCAGTCGACCTCGGTCACGATCGTCAGCTCGGACTGGCCGGCGACGGCGGAGTACCGGGTGCTGATCGACGACGACCCGAAGGACCGCTGGACGACGAGTTCGTCGCCGGACACCTCGACCGAGGACGCCTCCAGCACCGTGCCGCTGCGCTGGTAGGCGCGGTCGATGTCCCACGCCTCCCACTGGTTCGGGGTGTCGCGGAACACGGTGTACTCCGCGGCGGCCGCACCTGGGGCGACGGCGTCGCGTCCGGACGCGTGGTCGACGAGCGACACGACGTGACCGGCCGCGTCGATGGTCGCCGTGACGACGCCGGTGTCGAACACGAAGCGGTCGCCGTTCCGGACGGGAGGCACGGCTCGCGGTTCGTCGCCGAGCGAACCACCCAGGGCGGTTGCGTCTCCCGCCGCGACCGGCGAGGCGTTGAAGCGCACGACGTTCCCGGTCGAGCCGCTGCCGCCGGCGGCGTCCGCCCCCGACGGCGCGTCCAGCAGGGCGCTGCCACCGCCGGACCGGGCGGTGGACGACGCCCCGACCCCGGCGAGCGCCGCGGCACCGCCGTTCGCGAGCGCCGTCGTGGCGTTGCCGATCAGGCCCTCGAGCACCCGGGCGACCTCGGCGTAGTTCGCCTCGGCGTTCTCGTAGACCCAGGCGATCGAGGAGCCGGGCAGGATGTCGTGGAACTGCTGCAGGAGCACGGTGTGCCAGGCCTGCTCGAGCTCCTCGTACGGGTAGTCGAGCCCGAGTCGCACGGCAGCGGTGGACGCCCAGAGCTCGGCCTCGCGGAGCAGGTGCTCGGAGCGCCGGTTGCCCTGCTTCGTGCGGATCTGGGACGTGTACGTGCCGCGGTGGAACTCGAGGTACATCTCGCCCGACCACACCGCCGGCGTCGGCAGTGCGGCCTCGATCTCCTCGAAGACCTGCGCCGGGGTGCCGAGGTCGACCCGGGGAGACCCGTCCAGGTCGTGCTGGCGTCGGGCGGCGGCGACCATCTCGCGGGTGGGTCCGCCGCCGCCGTCGCCGAAGCCGTAGAGCAGCATCGAGGTGTTCGCGACACCGCGCTCCTTGTTCTGCCGTTCGCCGCGGTGCAGGTCGGCGGGGGAGACGTCCGAGTTGTAGGTGTCCGCCGGGGGCAGGTGCGTGAGGACCCGGGAGCCGTCGATGCCCTCCCAGTGGAACGAGGTGTGCGGGATGACGTTCGTCTCGTTCCACGAGGGCTTCTGCGTGACGAACCACTTCGAGCCGGCGGCGCGGACGATCTGCGGCAGGGCTCCGGAGTACCCGAACGAGTCCGGGAGCCACGCCTCGGGGGTGTCGATGCCGAACTCCTCGAGGAAGAACCGCTTGCCGGCGACGAACTGCCGCGCGAGCGCCTCGCCACCGGGGAGGTTCGTGTCCGACTCGACCCACATGCCGCCGACCGGGATCCACCGGCCCTCGGCGACCCGTTGCTTGATGCGGGCCCAGATGGACGGGTAGCCGTCCCGGATCCAGGCGTACTGCTGCGCCGAGGAGCAGGCGAACGTGAAGTCGGGGTCGCGGTCCATCAGGTCGAGCACGTTCGAGAAGGTGCGGGCGCACTTCCGGACGGTCTCGCGCACCGGCCAGAGCCACGCCGAGTCGATGTGCGCGTGGCCGACGGCGATCGCCCGGTGCGCGGCGGCGCTGGCCGGCACGGCGAGGACGGGCGCGAGGACCGCCCGTGCGTCGGCGGCCGTCCCGGCGACGTCGTCCGGGTCGAGGGCGTCGGCGGCGCGTTCGAGCACGCGCAGGACGTCCGCGCCGCGGGTGCCGTCGGTGGGCAGCTCGGCCATCAGGCCCCGGAGGACCCAGAAGTCCTGCTGGAGCTCCCACACGGTGTCGTCCCGCTCGACGATCTCGAGCGCCTTCACCTTGTAGATCGGCTTCGTCCCGGCCGTGGAGCGCGACCCGAGCGGGGTCGCCCCCTGGAACGAGTCGCCGCCGATGTCCGGGTTCGCCGCGGCCTCGACGTAGAGCTCGAAGGACTCCCCTGGACCGACCTCGAGCGGGACGGTGTCGTTCTTCGGCTCGATGCCCTTGACGGTCGTGCCGTCCGGCCGCCACGCGAGTCCCTCGGCCTGGAACCCGGGGTGGCGCTTCGTGAAGCCGAGGTCGACCCGGAGCTCCGCCGTGGTGCCCGGCGCCGTCCCGAAGTCCTCGGGCACGGTGCCGCGGATCCGGAACCAGGTGGTCCCCCACGGTCGGCCGCCCCAGGAGCCGCCCACCGTGAACGGCTCGTAGTCGGCAGCCACCGCGACGTCGAACGGGACCGGTTCGTCCGGCACGGTCCAGGCGGCGATCTCCACCGGCGCGGACCGGCGCAGGACGGCGGGGTCGATGCGGTCCCGGACGAGCCGGGCGATGCGGGCTTCGACGAGGGGTTCGTCGTGGTGCATGGAGGTGGTTCCTTTCCAGCAGGGACGGGTGTCAGCCCTTGATGCCGCCGGCGAGGGCGTTGCCGCCGCCGAGGCCCCGGGACACGAGCACGTAGAGGGCTATGACGGGCACGGAGTACACGATCGAGAACGCGGCGAGCTGTCCGTACGCGACCGCCCCGTTCTGCCCGAAGAAGTTGAAGATGCTCACCGCGGCGGGCACCTTGTCGGGCGAGAGGAGCAGGACGAAGGGGACGAAGAAGTTCCCCCAGGCCTGGATGAACACGAAGATGAACACCACGGCGATCCCCGGGCGCATGAGCGGGATCACGATGCGGGTCAGGGTCGTCATCATCGAGGCACCGTCGGTCCACGCCGCTTCCTCGAGTGACACCGGGACCGAGTCCATGAAGTTCTTCGCCATCCAGATCGCCATCGGCAGCGAGGTGGCGGCGAGGAAGAAGATGCAGCCCCACACGTTGTCGATGAGGTTGAGCGACACGAACAGCGCGTAGACCGGCACCATCATGGCGGTGATCGGCAGACCGGTCCCGAACAGGATGGTGTACAGGAACGGCTTGTTGACCCGCATCTTGTAGCGGGACAGCGGGTAGGCGGCGAGCAGCGCGAACACCACGGTGACGACCGCGGTACCGCCGGAGAGCAGCAGGCTGTTCGCGAGCGGGATGAACGACAGCTCCGGCGTGAGCACCTTCGTGAAGTTGTCGAGCGTGAACTGCGTCGGCATCTTCACGGACAGCGACGCCTGGGTGTCGACCGAGGCGAGGACGAGCCAGAGCAGCGGGACCGCGAAGCACACCGCGATGACGAGCAGCACGACGTTCGACACCCAGCGCATCGTCCGACCCCGCGGGGAGGTCATGTGCAGCGAGCCCGGGGCGGTCACCGAACGGGTGGTGGTCTGGTCGAGGGACGGGGCAGTGATGGCCATCAGTCCACCTCCGGCTTCAGTGCCTTGATGTAGATGATCGAGAAGACCGCGCCGACCACGAGCAGGATCGTCGCGATCGCCGTCCCGAAGCCGAGCTGCGAGAACTTGAACGCCTCTTGGTAGGCGAGGATCGGCAGCGTCGACGAGTTGGTCCCGGGACCGCCGCCGGTCATGACGAAGATCAGCGTGAAGACCGACAGCGTCTGCAGCGTCGTCAGCATGAGGTTCGTCGAGATCGACCGGCGGATGACCGGCAGGGTGATGTAGACGAGGCGCTGCCAGCCGGCGGCTCCGTCCACCTCGGCGGACTCGGTGATCTCCTCGGGGACCTCCTGCACGGCGGCGGAGTAGACGAGCATCGAGAAGGCCGTACCGCGCCAGATGTTCGCCAGGATGACGGCGAGCATCGGGTACGTGTAGAGCCAGTTCGGGCCGCTGATCCCGATCGACCGCAGGAACTCGTTGAGTGTGCCCTCGTCGTTGAAGAACGCGTACGCGGCGAACGAGGCGACGATCTCGGGCAGGACCCACGCGGCGACGACGAACGTGCCCACGATCGCGCGGACGGCCTTGTTCGCCGAGCGCATGAGCAGGGCGAGCCCGAGCCCGAGCACGTTCTGGCCCACGACCGCGGACGCGAGCAGGAACACGATGGTGAGGATGACGGACTTCGGGAAGTCCGGGTCCTGGAACAGCTCGACGTAGTTCTGGAAGCCGACGAACTGCTGGTCGGCGGCGCCGACCCCGGTCAGCGCGGAGTTGGTGAACGACCCGTAGAACGACGAGATGACGGGGCCGAGCAGGAAGATGACGAGGAGGACGACGGCGGGGAGGAGCGGGACCGCTCGTCCCACGTTCCGCAGCGGCTTCCGCTTGCGCGGGACCGGCGGATCGGTGCGCTTCGGCGCACCGGGCGCCGACAGCGTCGGCGCGAGGGGAGTGCTGGACACGGTGGTTGCCTTCCGGGTGCGGAGAGGGGTTCCGAAGGTGGGTGGGGTCGGACGGGAGGCGCGGCGCACGACGCGAGCCGCGCCTCCAGTCCGTCAGGTGGTCACCGCAGCGATCAGCCGGAGACCGTGTTCTCCTTGCCGACCACCTGTTCGACGGCCTTGTCGTAGGCGGCGGCCGCCTGCTTCGGCGTCTGCTGCCCCGTCATCACCGCCTCCATCGCGACCTGGATCGCGTTGGACACCTGCGAGTAGTCACTCGTCGCCGGGCGGAAGTTGGTGTGCTCGACGAGCCCGGAGAAGAACTTGAACGTGGGGTTCGCGTCCGTGTAGGCGGTGTCCTCGGCGACGTCCTTGCGGACGGCGATCTGGCTGTTCTCGCTGTCGTACTTGAGCGACCCGTCCTTGTCGAGGAACTTCGCGATGAAGTCGAACGCGGCCTGGGGGTTCTTCGAGTTCTTGCCGACCGCGAGGGTCCAGCCACCGGACATCGAGTTGTAGCCGGGCTCCTGGCCGTTCTGGGTCGGCATCGGCGCCTGGCCCATCACGTCGTTCCACTCTGCCCACGGAGCCGTGCCGGACTTCAGCCACGTGCCGGACTGCCAGGACCCGTCGAGGTCGATGGCGAGCTTGCCCTGCGGGAGCCACGTCTGGGCGATGGTCGTCCCGACGTTCGTGTCGAGCGCCTGCTGCGGCGTGGGTCCGAGGTCACCCTGGTAGACGTCCTTGATGAACTGCAGCGAGTCCTCGAACTGCTTCGAGCCGGTGACCCACTTCTTGTCCTTGTAGAGCGTGTTGCCGGAGCCGTCCGCGCCGTACAGGAGCATCTCGAAGCCCTGCATCGTCGAGGCCTCGCCCTGCGCCTTGCCCGAGTAGATGTTGAACGGGATGATGTCGGGCTTCTTGTCCTTGATCGTCTTCGCGGCCGCGAGCACGTCGTCCCAGGTCTTGGGCTGCCACGGGACCGGCAGGCCGACCTCCTTGAAGATGTCCTTGTTGTACCAGAGGGCCCGGGTGTCGGTGCCCATCGGGACGCCGTAGATCTTGCCGTCGTCGCCCTGCCCGGCCTGCTTGGCGTTGTCGTAGAACTGGCTCCAGTCCTCCCACTTCGCCGTGTACTTGTCGAGCGGCAGGAGGTAGCCCGCCTCGGCATCGGCCTTGATGAGGAAGGTGTCCTCGTACATGACGTCCGGCGCGGTCGCCGGCGCCTTGTTCATGAGCGCGAGCTTCGTGTAGTAGTCGTTGCCCTGGGCCTGGATGGGGACGAGCGTGACCTTCTTGCCCGGGTTCTCCTTCTCGTACTCCTTCTTGACGACCTTCATCTGGGCGTCGAGCTGCTGGAAGGCACCGAACTTCTGGTACGCGATCTTGATGGTGTCGCTCGAGGCGGAGCCTGAGCTGGAACAACCAGCCAGACCGACCGCGGCGACTGCCACGGCTGCGAGTCCGGCGATGATTCGGGTGCGGCGTTTCATCGGTGCTCCTTTGCACGGGATGTTCGCGGGCTCCGTCACCCGCGCGCAGGATTACTCCACCGTATTGACTTATCCGTGTCAAGAGCTGTGGCGTGTCGATTCGGTCACGCTCGCGGACGGCTCAGACCGGAGTGGCACCGCCCGTGACCGTGATGCCGCCGGTCGCCGGGACGTCGACGAGCAGCACGCTCGGCCGTCCGACGTGGCGTCCCTGCCGGATCACCACGCGGTCGCCGGGCTGCACGGCCCCGATCTCGCGCAGGTACGCGCCGGTCGACGCCGCCGCCGAACCGGTCGCCGGGTCCTCGGTGATCCGGCCGGCCGGGAAGAGGTTGCGCGCCTCGTACTCCAGCGCGTCGGTGCGGTGCAGGACCGTGACCGTCCCCGCCCAGCCGGCATCTCGCTTCAGGGCCGCGAGGGGCTCCGGGGCGAAGCGGAACTGGTGGAACAGCTCGACGTCGGCGAGCACGACGACCGGGTGCCAGTTGCCGGCGAAGGACTCGAGCACCGGGAAGCCCGCCGCGACGTCGTCGACCGTCAGGCCGAGCAGGGCGAACAGGCGGTCGCGGAGGTCGGGGTCGAGCGGCCGGGACGCCGGCTGGACGCTCGTCATCGCGACCTGCACGCTGCCGTCCGGAGCGGTCGTGGCGTCGAGGGCGATCTCCCCCGCGGCGGTCGTGAACACCCGGCGCCCGAGGCCCTCGCGCTCGGCGAGCACCACGGCCGTGGCGATCGTGGCGTGGCCGCAGAACGGGACCTCGGCCGCCGGCGAGAAGTACCGCAGGCGCGGGCCCGTGGCGGTCTGCCCGGTGACGAAGGCGGTCTCGGGGTACCCGACCTCCTGCGCGATCGCGAGCATCTCGTCGTCGGAGAGGTCGGCCGCGTCGAGCACGATGCCGGCGGGGTTGCCGCCGCCCGGCTCGGCGGCGAAGGCGGTGTACCGGAGGATCTCGTTGTGCACCCTGCGACCGTACCGCCGCGGGCGTCGGGGCTCGCGGGCCGATCGCGGGCGCGTGGCCCGCGGGCGCCGGGGCCCGCGGGCGCGCGTTCGTGAGCAGGAATGGTCGGGTCCGCACCACGAACCCGACCATTCCTGCTCACCGGATCACTCCGAGGCGGGGGTCCCCCGGCGCCGACGGACCACGAGAACGCCCGCACCGGCAGCCAGGAGCAGGAACGCCGCCACGGCGCCGACCCCGAGCCCCTCGGCACCCGTGAACGCCAGCGCGCCGGTCACGGGGTCGATCGTGATCGTGGTCCAGCCCAGCACCGTGCCGTCCTCGGCGGTCACCACGATGCGGTGTTCGCCCGCGGGAGCGTCGGCCGGGATGGTCGCCGTGACCGTGCCGTCCGCCGCGACCGTGGCGGTCCCGAGCAGCGTCGGCGTGGAGAACATCCAGACGTGCACCTCCTGCCCGGCGTACCGGGTGCCGACGCCGATCGTGATCGTCTCGCCGGGGCGCGCCGTGGCCGGGGCGGTGAGCGTGCCGCGGTTCGCCTCGGTCAGGGACGACTCGGACGGTGCGGCGGGCGCTCCCGAGGGCGAGGCGCCCGCTCCGGGGGTGGAGCCACCGGGCGCGGTGCCACCCGGCGCGGGCGTCGACCCACCACCCGGCGTCGGCGTCGGCGTCGGCGTCGGCGTCGTGCCACCGTCGCCCGGCGTGCCGCCGTCGCCCGGCGTCCCACCGTCGCCCGGCGTCCCACCATCGCCCGGCGTCGACGAGTCGCACGGGTAGGTGCCCGTCCGGAGCGAGAACCCGTCCGTGTCGTTGTCGTCGGCGTAGAACGTCGCCCGCGAGCCACCCGTGCAGACACCCGAGATCGCGAAGCCCTCGTTCGCCAGCGTCCGGTCGGCGTTCGACGGCGCCTCGTACACGGTCGTCGCCGCGAAGGCCCCGTCGGCCACCTCGTACAGCGCCGTCCGGCCCGAGCACGCGTCGTCGCAGACCACCCAGAGCGCGTCCAGCGTCGGGTCGAACTGGACGTCCGCGACGACGGAGAACGGCGTCGCGATCGTGGCCACCCGCTGGAAGGCACCGTCGGACATCAGGGCGTACGCGTACACGCTGGCCGTGCCCTCGACGCCGACGAAGAACAGCCCGTCGCCGTGTCCGGTGTAGGTCGCCGGCGTGTACGCGGCGCCGGTGTGCTCGTCCGCGAAGCCGTGCGCGGTGAGCCAGGAGTCCGGGACCCAGGTGACGCCCTCGAGTCCCGCGTTCGCGCCGAGCCCGGCGAAGTCCGCCGCGAGGTTCCACTCGTCGGTGGCGTCCAGCGTCGACTGGGAGCCGTCGGACGTGGCGAAGCGCAGGACGGCCGGGAGGCTCGTGGACGACACGTCGTTGTTCCGCTCGGTCGAGACGTAGACCGCGCCGGGGTCGTCGGACGTGACGGTGACGCCCTCGGCATCCGGGGTGCCGGAGCCGTCGGCGTAGTGCAGTTCCGTACCGGCTTCGTTCGAGGGCGCCCAACCGCCCTCGCCGTCGGACACGAGGTGGTAGAGCAGCCCGTCCCCGTTCTGCACGGCCCAGAGCCGCCCGGCGGCCGAACCCGACGTCGAACCCGAGGTCGTCCAGTCGATGCCGCTCAGGTCACCGGTGAAGGTGTCCTCGTCGTCGAGCACCCGCTCGTCCGGACCACCGGGCCACGCCTCGGCGGTGACGACCCCGGCGAACCGGTTCGCGGTGCCCTTGGTCGGTGCCGAGGTCTCCGCGAACGCGCCGGTGCCGTCCGGGTTCCGGCCGTACGTCGTCGCGGCGTGCGCGGTCCACGTGTACGAGTCGACGACGTCGCCACGAGGATCGAAGACCCGCGCCGAGTCCGCCTTGCCCAGCCCGAACCCGAAGTCCTGCTCGTCGAGGACGGTGAAGCCACCCGGTGCGACGGTCGTCCCGTTCGGGATCGTGTACGCGTGCGTGTCGTCGCTGTCCCGGAACACGTACCCGCCGAGGTCGACCGTGGTCGTCCCGACGTTCGTCAGCTCGACCCAGTCGCCCGGGGTCCCACCGTCGGACTCCACCTCGTTGATGCGCACCGGCGAGGAGCAGTCGTTCGCCGCACCCTTCGTCGATGCCGTGGTGTCCACGAGCGCGCCGGTCCCGTCCGGGCAGCGCCCGTACGTCACCGCGGCGTGCGCCGTCCACGAGTACCGCAGCACGAGCTCGCCCGCCGGGTCGTACACCCTGGCGGTGTCGGCGCCGCCGAGCCCGAAGTCGAAGCCGGGAGCGGTCGCCGACACCTGGTCGATGACGAAGTACCCGCCGGCGGCGATGGTCGAACCGGCGGGCAGGACGTACGCCTCGTGCGAGCTGTCGTCGTCGAGGAACGCGTACCCGGACAGGTCGATCGCCGCCGACGAGGTGTTCCGCAGTTCGACCCAGTCGGTGTCGTCGCCGTTCGACTCGACCTCGTTCACGACGAGTCCGTTCGGGCTCGCGGCGCCCACGGACGGATCGTCGTCACCGACGGCAGCGGAGGCGGGCGACGTCGTCAGCACGCCGGCGGCGACGACGAGGGCGGCGGCGACGGACGCGCCGAGGCGCAGAGCACGGGGATGCATGCAGAGTCCTTCTCGGGAGTTCGGGGGGGGGACCTGCACGACTGTTCAGCATCCGGGCATCCGGCCGGTGGCGGCGAGGTGAACGACCGGTGTCGCGACCGACCCCCGTCAGCGACGGATGAGGAGGGTGCTCGCCCGCGGCGACAGCGCCGCGTCGAGGACGAGGCAGGCCGCGCCGACCGCGGCCACGTCCGCTCCGCGCCCGCTCTCGGTCACGACGACGGGGTGCTTCGGCACGAGCAGCGGCGAACCGACGATCGCCTCGCGCGCCGCGGGGAGGGCCGCGCTCGCGATCCGCGACCAGAACGGGCCGCCGAACACCACGCGGTCGATGTCGAGCAGGTTGACGATGAGGACGACGGCGTTGCCCATCACCGTCCCCGCCTCGGCCGCGAGTCCCACCGCGACCGGGTCCTCGGCGTCGATCGCCGCGCCGAGCGCATCCCAGGCACGGTCGACCGCGGCGACGTCCGCGGGCGCGCCGCCGAGCGCGAGCCCCCGGGCCTGCGCGATGTGCACGAGGCGGTCCGGTGCCACCGCCGCTCCGACCTCGCCCCGCGTGCCCTCGCCGTCCGGCGTCCCGGCGAGGGAGCCCTGGTCGACCATGATGTGCCCGGCGTCACCGGCGTTCGACCCGACCCCGCGGACGGGCTCGTGGTCGACGGCGAGGCCCACGCCGAAGCCCGTGCCGAAGTACACGAAGGCGAAGTTCCGGGCGGAGGACTCCCCGGCGAGGAACATCTCCCCCACCACGGCCGCCGTGACGTCCTTCTCGAGGAGCACCGGGTACCCGGTCGCCTCGGCGAGCGCGTCGCGCAGCGGGACGTCGCGCCACCGCGGCAGGAAGGGCGGGTCGAGCACCACGCCGGCGTCGACGTCGATGGGTCCGGGGCTGGCGATGCCGACCCCGAGCACGGCCTCGACGTCGACGCGGGCGCCCGAGACGAGCTCGTCGATCGCGGTCGCGATGGTCCGGACGACCTCGGACGGGTCGTCCGCGGTCGGGGTCGACGTGGTGCTCGACGCGACCACGGTGCCCGCGAGGTCGAGCAGCACGTACGTCACGACGGCCGGGTCGACGTGCACCCCGACGGCGTAGCGGCTGCCCGCCTCGAGCCGCAGGATCGTGCGGGGCTTGCCGCGACCGGACACGACCGTGCCGGACTCGGCGATCATCCCCGCCTCGATGAGGAACCGCGTGACGTTCGACACGGTCTGCGCGCTGAGGCCCGTGCGGGACGCGAGCTCGACGCGGCTCAGCCCGTCCGGCGAGCGGCGCACGGCGTCGAGCACCACCGTCCGGTTGAACCCGCCGATCGACGGGAGGTTCGCCCCGCGCCGATGCTCTGCCATGCCGCGACCATACCGCGCCGGTCGATCGTGCACGGTCGGCACAACGGTGCGGTATCGGTCTCCCGCCCCGCTGGCCCCCACACGGGTCGCACGGCTACCCTGAGCGGCATGACGGACCTCCGCCTCGAAGAACTCTCCGCGTCGACCGCTGCGGCGGCGAACTCCCTGACGCTCAAGCCCGGGCAGGAGCAGTTCGTGCAGCCGACGACCTACGGCGTCGCGGAGTCGGACGTGAAGCCGAGCTCGGCGTGGACGCGCGTGGTCCTCGACGGCGACGAGGTCGTCGGCATGATCATCGGCACCTTCGACGAGGACAACGCCGAGGAAGAACTGCGCAGCGCGATCTGGCGCGTCAACGTGTCCGCGACGGCCCAGGGTCGCGGCGTCGGTCGCTTCGCGGTGCACGGCCTCGCCGACGAGGCTCGCAACCGTGGGCTCGAGCGCCTCACCGTCGTGTACGAACCCGGTGGCGACGACAGCCCCGAGGCGTTCTTCCGCGCCGTCGGGTTCGAGGTCGTGCGCGAGACCCAGTACGGCGACCACTTCGCGGTCCTGCAGTTGGTGTGACCGAGACTCCCCCCGACGACTTCGGCGCAGCCGTCGCCGAGGTCGTCCGGCTCATCCCGGCAGGTCACGTGATGACCTACGGCGACGTGGCCGCGGCGCTCGGCTCCCGGGCGTCGCGTGCCGTCGGCAAGGTCATGGCGCACGAGGGCTCCGACCTGCCGTGGTGGCGCGTGGTGCGGTCCGGCGGCCTGCCCCCGGTGCACCACGAGGCCCGGGCGCACGAGCACTACCGCGCCGAGGGCACCCCGCTCGTGCAGGGGACGACGACCTGGAGGATCGACATGCGTCGGGCGCGCTGGTCACCCGCCACGGACGCGGACGACCCGTTCTGAGCGGCACCGTCACGCGTCGAAGCGTGCGCCCTTCGGGTTCGACGGCAGCAGGCACATGACGAAGAGCACGAGCGAGCCGATGCCGACCACCACGTGCAGGAACTGCCAGAAGCCGGAGAGGTTCGCGTCGTGCAGCCGTCGGGCGCCGAGGGCGAGGGACCCGATCAGCGTCGCGAGCCCCCAGAGCACGAACAGGTAGGAGCCGACCGGGTTCTCGAGCACCGGGGTGTCCGGCGTGAAGACCTGCGGCACGAGCTGCAGCACGAGGCCGATCGCGAGCGACGTGATCCACCACCACCAGAACTCGGAACGGGAGGCCCGCCCGGTGAACACGGTGTACTTCCGCCAGAACCGCCGGACGGCCTCGGTGAAGGGTGCCCCGTAGAAGGGGTCGCGCAGGGCCACGCCGCCGGGCTGCACGCTGTCGTCGCTCATGGGTCAACCCAACCACGTGGAACCACGAATCCGACGTGGAACCAGCGCGAGTGCGTGGTTCCACGTCGGATCCGTGGTTCGTCCGACAATGCCGATCGACAGCGCCGGTCGACGGTGCCGCTACACGAGCGAGTCCCGCCAGGCCGCGTGCAGCTGCGCGAACCGTCCGGTCCCGGCGATGAGGTCGTCCGGGGTGCCGTCCTCGACGATCCGGCCGTACTCCATCACGAGCACCCGGTGCGCGATCGCCACGGTCGACAGCCGGTGCGCGATGATCACCGCGGTCCGGTCGGCGAGCAGCGTCTCGAGCCCCTCCTGCACGAGCCGCTCCGACGGGATGTCGAGCGACGCCGTGGCCTCGTCGAGGATGAGCACCTTCGGGTCCGCGATGAACGCCCGGGCGAACGACAGGAGCTGCCGCTGCCCGGCCGACACCCGGCCACCGCGCTTGTTCACGTCGGTGTCGTACCCGTCGGGCAGCGCCATGATGAACTCGTGCGCGCCGACCGCCTTCGCCGCCGACTCGATCTCGGACCGTGACGCCCCCGGCTTGCCGAGCGCGATGTTGTCCGCGACGGTGCCGGAGAACAGGTACGCCTCCTGCGTGACCATGACGATCGCGCGGCGCATGTCCTTCGTGTCGAGGTCCCGCAGGTCCACGCCGTCGAGCTTCACCGAACCCTGCGACGGGTCGTAGAAGCGCGCCATGAGCTTGGCGAGCGTCGACTTGCCGGCACCGGTGGACCCGACGAGCGCGATCGTCTGCCCCGCCGGGATGTGCAGGTCGAACTCGGGCAGGACGACCTTGCCCTTGTTGTACGCGAACACGACGTCGTCGAAGTCCATCTTCCCGGTGGCGTCCGGCAGCTTCACCGGCTTCGCGGGGTCCGGCACGCTCGGCCGTTCCTCGAGCACGCCCGAGATCTTCTCCATCGCGGCCGAGGCCGACTGGTACCCGTTGTAGAACATCGCGAGTTCCTGGGCCGGGTCGAAGAAGCGCTTGGCGTACAGCGCGACGGCGAGCAGCGCGCCGACCTCGAGCGTCCCGCCGACGATCCGGAAGCCACCGACGACGACGACCGCGGCCAGCGTGACGTTGCCGATGAGCACGAGCACCGGGTCGAAGGTCCCGAACAGGTTGAACACCTTCGTGTTCGCCTGCCGGTAGTCCTCGACGTAGCCGCCGTACTCGTCGCGGTTGCGGGACTCCTTGCGGAACGCCTGCACCGCCCGGATGCCCGTCATCGTCTCGACGAAGTGCACGATCACGCGCGCCGAGGTGACACGGGTGGCGCGGAACAGCGTCTGCGAGTTGGACTGGAACCAGCGGATCAGGAACCACAGCGGCACGAGCGACACCGCGAGCACGAGCCCGGACGTCGGGTCGAGCGCCACAAGTGCGATGGCGGTGAACACCATGTACAGCACGCCCTGGATGAGCTGGTTCAGCCCGGAGTCGAGCAGCTCGCGGATCGAGTCGAGGTCACTCGTCTGGCGGGAGATGATCCGACCGGACGTGTAGGTCTCGTGGAACTCGAGCGAGAGCCGCTGCGTGTGCAGGAACACCCGCTTGCGCAGGTCGAACAGGATCGCCTGGCTGATCCGCGCCGCCAGCACCGTGTACCAGGCCGTGAGCACGGCACCGAGCACCGCCACGACGATGTACGTCGCGACGACGCCGAACGCCGGCACCCAGTCGTTCTGCTCCATCACCGCCGGCAGCGCGTTGTCGATGCCCCAGGCGATGAGCGCCGGGCCCGCGACCGTGCCCGCGGTCGAGACCACGACCACGACGGCGAGGACGACGAGCCGGGCCTTGAGCGGCGCGGCGAGCGACCCGAGCAGGGCGAGGGAGCGGCGCCGCAGGCGCCTGCTCTCCGCCTTGGTGAAGTCCTCGCGCTCCTCGCCGCGCACGCCGAGCGTGGTGATCGACGCGGTGACGGGCGCGGCAGCCTGCGTGTCGGCGATGTCGTCGACGACGGGATCCGCGCCTCCTGGACCGGCCGACGTGTCGACCGGGAGGTTCTTCTCCTGCTGGCTCATGCCATCGCCTCCTCTCGTGCGGTGGCGTCGTCGTCGTCGAGCGACGAGATGACGTAGCGGTAGTGGTCGTTGTTCGCCATCAGCTCCGAGTGGGTGCCGACGGCCGTGACGACGCCGTTCTCCATGAGCGCCACCCGGTCGGCGAGCGTCACGGTCGACGGGCGGTGCGCCACGATGAGCGACGTGGTCTCGGCGAGGACGCGGCGGAGACCGGCCTCGACCCGCGCCTCGGTGTCGACGTCGAGCGCGGACAGCGGGTCGTCGAGGACGAGCACCGACGGCCGCGCCGCGATCGCACGGGCGAGCGCCAGGCGCTGCCGCTGCCCGCCGGAGAGGGACAGGCCCTCTTCGCCGACACGGGTGTCGACCCCGTCGGGCAGGTCGTCCACGAAGGACGCCTGGGCGATGTCGAGGGCCTCGCGCATGAGGGCCTCGGCCTCGTCGCCGGACAGGTCCGGGCGACCGAGCAGCACGTTCTCGCGCACGGTCGTCGAGAACAGCGTGGCGTCCTCGAACGCGACACCGACGTGGCGCCGCAGCTCCGCACGGGTCAGCGAGCGGATGTCGACGCCGTCGATCGTCACGGAGCCGCCCGTGACGTCGTACAGCCGTGGCACGAGCGACAGCAGCGTGGTCTTGCCGCAGCCGGTCAGCCCGACGAGCGCCATGGTCTCACCGGGTCGGAGCTGCAGGTCGACCCCGTTGATGAGGTCCGGGAATTGCGGCGGGGAGTCCTGGTACCGGAAGTGCACGGCGTTGAACGACAGCGCACCGTGCGGCTCCGTGATCGTCTCCGGGTGCTCGGGGTCCGTGATCGTGTTCTCCGAGTCCATGACCTCGAAGAAGCGGTCGACCGCGGTGCGCGTGTCGAACGTCATCGAGAGCAGGAAGCCGATCGACTCGATCGGGAACCGGAGCACCGTCGCCGTCGCGAAGAACGCGAACAGCTGCCCGACGGACAGTTCCCCCTGGCTCGCGAGCCAGATGCCGGCGAGCAGGCAGAGCGCGAACGCGACGTCGGGCACGAGCAGCAGCCACAGCCAGATGCCCGCGATCGCCTTCGCCTTCTCGATCTCGGTGCCGCGGAGCGCCTCGGCCTGCTCGCTGAACTCGTCGAGCTTGTAGCGACCGCGGCCGAACGCCTTGAGCACGCGGATGCCGTGCACCGACTGCTCGACGCTCGTGGCGAGGTCGCCGACCTGGTCCTGGCTGCGGCGCGCGACGACGGAGTACCGACGTTCGAACAGCAGGCCGTTGATCCACAGCGGGATCGACGCGACGAGGAACACCAGGCCGAGCAGCCACCCGAAGGTGAACAGCACGACGAAGCCGACGACGATCGTGACGATGTTGACGACCAGCAGCACGACGCCGAAGGCCAGCCACCGGCGGATCAGCGACAGGTCGGACACGGAGCGGGACAGCAGCTGCCCGGACTCCCACCGGTCGTGGAACGCCACCGGCAGGTCCTGCAGCTTCGCGTAGAGCGCGTTCCGCATGCTCGTCTCGATGCGCGTCGACGGCCGCATCACCATCCGACGCCGGGACGCGATGAAGAACGCCTCGAGCACGCCGAGCGCGAGCACACCGAGACCCGCGGGCCAGATCTGTGCGGAGTCCTTCGAGGACAGCGGACCGTCGACGAGCCACTGCAGGACGTAGGGGATCGCGAGCGCGACCAGGGAGGCGCCCATGGCGGCGAACATGCCGCCGATGAGCCGGCCCTGGTAGGGCTTCACGTAGGGGTAGATCCGCGCGATCGCGCGGAAGGTCGAGGGGCGGTCGGTGGACGGGCGCGCCTGGTCTGGCGTCTTGGACATGGATTGCGTCCTCGTGCGTCGTGCCGAAATCCTCTGGATCGGCCGCTGCTGTCGCAGCCGTCGGTCTGGAGGCTCGGTGTCCGTTGCGTGGTGGTCGTCGGCCGAGCGGGTCGGTCGCGTCCCGGGCCGTGCCCACCCCGGTGGGGCGTGCTCGGTCCTCGTCGCGGTCGCCCGCCGCCGCGTCGCGCGCGGCGTCGGTTCGGTCGGAGTGCACCGGGAGACAGTCGTCCCCCGGGTTCAGGCGTGGGCTCGCGCTGGCCCGTGCTCGTCGTCGTCGCTGGTGTCGCGGCGGCTCGTCGCGTGCTCGTCGTCGTCGGGCGGTGCCGACGGCTCGTCGCTGGCTGTGGGAGGCAGCCCTACGCGGACAGCGGTGCCGTGACGGCGGGCGCACCCCGGTGGGGGTACGGCGCGACGGCCGCGTGTGCGGGACGTGGGCGGATGCCACGTGCCCCACCGAACGGTCGTGCGTCGGGAGCGGTCCCCACGAAGAGCACGAGACCCGCACGGGCAGCCGTCGCCACGGTTCCGGTCGTCGTGTTCATCGTCACTCCAGTCGTCGTCATCGTCACCGTTGTGTCCGCGGTGCCGCCGGCCGGTGTCTGTCGTGGACACTGGGGCCGTCGGCGTGCCTGTCGCGGAGCCTTACAGACTATTCACAGTCGAACGTGGTGCGCAAGCGTTTCCCGGAGTTGCCGGTTGTTCGACTCAGTGGAAGAAGTGCCGCTCGCCCGTGAAGTACATCGTCACGCCGGCAGCCGTGGCCGCGGCGATGACCTCGTCGTCGCGCACGCTCCCACCGGGCTGGGCGACCGCACGGACGCCCGCGTCGAGGAGCACCTGCAGCCCGTCCGCGAAGGGGAAGAAGGCGTCGGAGGCCGCGACGCTGCCGGTGGCGCGCTCACCCGCACGGTTCACCGCGAGGTGGCACGAGTCGACCCGGTTCACCTGCCCCATGCCGACGCCGACGCTCGCGCCCTGGTTCGCCAGGAGGATCGCGTTCGACTTCACCGCACGGCTCGCCTTCCACGCGAAGGCGAGGTCGGCCAGGGTCTGCTCGTCGGCCGATTCGCCCGCGACGAGGGTCCACGCGGACTGGTCGAACGCGGTGAAGCGGTCGGCGTCCTGCACGAGGAACCCGCCGGAGATCTGCTTGACCTCGCGCGGGGCGAGGGCGAAGTCGGTCGGCAGCGTGAGCAGGCGGATGTTCTTCTTCCGCGAGAGGATCTCGATCGCCTCGGGGTCGAAGGCCGGCGCGACGACGACCTCGGTGAAGATGTCGGCGACCGTCTCGGCCATCTGCTTCGTGACGGGTCGGTTGGCGGCGATGACCCCGCCGAACGCCGAGAGCGGGTCGCACGCGTGCGCAGCGGCGTGCGCGGCGGCGATCGGGTCGGCCGCGTCCGCCGGGGCGATCGCGATCCCGCACGGGTTGGCGTGCTTGATGATCGCGACGGCGGGCTCGGCGAAGTCGTAGGCCGCGCGGACGGCGGCATCGGCGTCGACGTAGTTGTTGTACGACATCTCCTTGCCGTGCAGCTGCGCCGCCTGGGCGATCCCGGTGCCACCGGCGCTCGTGTACAGCGCCGCGGCCTGGTGGGCGTTCTCGCCGTACCGGAGCGTCGCCGCGAGGTCGGCGTCCACCGTCAGGTGCTCGTCGAACGACCCCGGCGTCTCGATGTCCCCGCGCGTGGTCGGTGCCGCGGCGTCCGCCACGACGTCGCTCGCGAAGTAGCCGGCGACCGCGGTGTCGTACGCGGCGGTGTGCGCGAAGGCCTGGGCGGCGAGGCGCTTCCGCAGCTCGAGCGTGGTCCCGCCGGCACGGACGGCCTCGACCACCTCGGCGTAGGACGACGGCGACACGACGATCGCGACGTTCGGGTGGTTCTTCGCCGAGGCGCGGACCATCGCGGGGCCGCCGATGTCGACGTTCTCGACCACGGTCGCGGTGTCGGCACCCGAGGCCACCGTCTCGACGAACGGGTACAGGTTGACCACCACGAGCTCGAACGGCTCGATGCCGAGGTCGGCGAGCTGCTGCTCGTGCGACTCGAGTCGGAGGTCGGCGAGGAGCCCGGCGTGCACCGACGGGTGCAGCGTCTTCACCCGGCCGTCGAGCGACTCGGGGAAGCCCGTGACGCTCGACACGTCCGTGACGGCGTACCCGGCGTCGCGGATGGTCTGCGCCGTCGAACCGGTCGACACGATCTCGACACCGGCGTCGGCGAGGGCCCCGGCGAGCTCGAGCAGGCCGGACTTGTCGCTCACCGAGATGAGCGCCCGCCGCACGGGGACGAGGTCCCGGTCGCGGTACAGGCTGGGGTCGGCTGCGTGCACGCTCATGCGCTCGGGGTGCCCTTCAGGTCGGTGGTGCCGTTGGCGATGTCGAGGATGGTCTGGATGAGCAGGCGTCGCTCGACCGGCTTGATCCGGTCGTGCAGCGTCGACTCGGAGTCGCCGGGGAGCACGGGGACCCGCTCCTGGGCGAGGATCGGACCGCTGTCGACGCCGTCGTCGACCTGGATCACGCTCGCACCGGTCTGCTCCACGCCGGCGGCCAGGGCGTCCCGCACGCCGTGGGCGCCCGGGAACTCGGGCAGGTACGCGGGGTGCGTGTTGATCACCGCGGGGCCGAACTCGGAGACGACCGCCGGCGGCAGCAGCCGCATGAGGCCCGACAGCACGAGCAGGTCCGGCGACCACGGCCGGATCTGGGCGGCGAGCTCGCGGCCCCACTCCTCGCGCGAGTCGAACCGCGAGAACGGCACCGTGAACGTCGGGATGGAGAACTCCTCGCCCAGACCGAGCCCCTCGGCGTCGCGGTCGGCACCGATGGCGACGACCCGGGCGGGGTACTCCGCGTCGAGGGTCGCCTCGAGCAGGGCCCGGAGGTTCGAGCCGGCACCGGAGATCAGGACGACCAGTTCGAGCACGGGACAACCCTACCGGGCTGCGGTCACCGGTCGTCCTTCGGGCGGCGCCACCACGGCAGCTCGTCCTCGGGGATCTGGTCCGTGGCGTCCCACCGCTGCTGCTGCACGGTCGGCGCAGACGGCACCGAGCCGCCCTCGGCACTGGCCCGGTCCTCGTGCCGGTCGCCATGACGGTCGTCGACGTCCTCGACGTCGTCGCGACCCGCGACGAACTCCTCGGTGCTCCAGGGGAACGCGGGCTGCGGCTCCGTCCCCGGCGCACGCGGCACGGCGGTGGCGGCCTCGTCCGGCTCGCGGTCGACGTCGGATCCCGTGACCCGGTCGCGCAGGTCGCCGGCGCGCTCGCGGACGCCGTCGGCCGCTCCGCGCAGGCGG
This sequence comes from Curtobacterium sp. YR515, assembly GCF_900113095.1. Taxonomy (NCBI): domain Bacteria; kingdom Bacillati; phylum Actinomycetota; class Actinomycetes; order Micrococcales; family Microbacteriaceae; genus Curtobacterium; species Curtobacterium sp. YR515. Next base: position 196,534 of record NZ_FOOD01000002.1, read on the forward strand.
TCGCGGATCGCGCCGACTCCCCCGCGGCCGGTGGCACGCGGGCGATCGGTGACGTGGTCGGCGGGCACCCGGTCGGCGGCGACGGCGTCCGTGCGGGCCCAGTCCGGCAGTGCCACGTCGGCGTCCGGGTCGCGGTCCGGTGCGGGGTCGGGTGCCGTTCGGGAGGCGCGGCTCGACTCCGCCGGGCCGCCCGCCTCGGTCTCGGTGCGGGTCGGCTCGGTCCGCGCGCTGCTGTCGGCCCCGGTCCCCGGCCCGTTCCCGCCCTCGGTGCCGTTTCCCGACCCCTGCGGGCCGCTGCCCGGGACGCGGCCCACGGTCGCATCGTCGCGGTCGTACCGCGTGGCGGCGACGCGTGCCCGATCGCCCTGCTCGGGTCCGCCGCGCCCCGGCAGACCCCGGGCGTCGCCGCCGTGGGCACCGTCGGCGCGGCCGCCGTCGGCCTGGGCATCGTCGGCGCGTGCGGCGTCGGCCGTGGTGCCGCCGTGCGTCTCCTCGACCACGAAGCGGTGCACGTCGGTGGTCCGACCGGCACCGGCACGGTCGAGTGCGGCGAGCAGCGAGCCGTCGGCAGCGGTCTCGGCGTCCATGTCCGCAGGGCCGTCGTCCGTCTCGTGCCACTGTTCCCGGGCCCACCCGCGCTCGGGCATCCGGACGAGGTCGCTGCCGGCCGCGAGCGCCACCACGGCGGGCACACCGACCTCGAGGGCCGCGAAGGCCCCGACGACCAGCGCGTGCGGACCGACGTCTGCCAGGCGGCCCGGGCCGAACGACCCCGCCGAGAGCCACGCCACGAGCCCGGTGAGCACACCGGCGACGATCCCCGCTGCGACGCCGCCGAGCGCCCGGTGCAGGGCGGAGTTCGCACTGCCGAGGGCCTGCACGAGCCGCGGACGCAGGAGGCCGCCGGCCGCGAACCCGGCCACGACCGGCACGAGGACCCAGACCAGGCCGAACGCGTGCCCGGACGCCGGGAGCGCGCCGAACACCGGCAGGCCGGGGATCGGCCCGAGCGTCGTGCCGATCGGCGACACGCTGGAACCGGTCCCGATCGCGAAGCCTGGCCCGACGAGCCACGACGTCGCCCAGCCGACGAAGTCCGGCAGGAACGCGAGCTGGCCGACCGTCAGGGCGATCCCGCCGACCACGCCGGCGTGCGACCGCTCGTACAGGGAGATGACCTCGGCGAAGGAGGCGAAGAGGAGGAAGGCGACGACGACCCCGGCGACGGCGACGACCGCAGCCGTCGCGGCGGTGCCGGCACGGAGGCCGAACGCCGCGATCGCACGCCAGGCGGTCGGGACACGGTCGAGCTGGTCGAGCACGCGCCCGGTGACCGGGTCGGCCGGGAGCCCCCGTCGCCGTCGGCACACCTCGCTCGTGACGAGTGCGGGGATCCCGAACCAGAGCGCCGGGAGGACGATCGCCTGCCAGAGCGTCGGCACGGTCGCCGCGGACCGGGACGACAGCGCGACGAGGAGCCCGAGGACGGCGACGACGCCGGTGCCGACGAGGAGCCCGGTCGTGCGGTGCTCGGTCTCGGCGAACCGGCGCCCGGCACGTCCGGCGAGCCAGGCGGTCACGAGGGCGAACCCGAGCGCCGCGAGCGTCACGTGGATCGGGTCGGTGGCGCCGCTCACGCCGGACGACTTCGCGAGCGCCGAACCGAGCACGAACGACACGTCGACCCCGTGCCCGACGAGCCACACGCTCCCCGTGGCCTTCCAGAACACGTCCCAGTCGACCTGGAGTCCGTACTCGAAGCCCCACAGGAGCGTCAGCGGCACGAGGGCGATCCCGATGCCGACGCCGACCGTCACGACCGCCTCGATCGCGGCGAGCACTGCGGTTCCCAGGCGGTTCATCGCAGCGAGGATACGTGCCGCGACCCGCTTCGTCGGGCAGCCGCGCGGGACACCGCGCAGGATCGGCCCTTGTGCGGCGGGACCGCGTGCGGCACCATTGTCATGTGATGTATCAGGGAATCAGAAGTCGGAAGCTCCAGCGTGCAGCGACGCTGGCGCTGCGCAACCTGACCACCGCGGCGCCCGTCTTCGGCGCCGCGGACGGCCCGGCGGTGAGCCTGACGAGCCACGGCCGACGCATCGCCACCGTGCACCTGGCGATCGAGAGCATCGCGGCCGGCACGGTGTTGCCGAGCCGACTCGTCCTCTGGCTCGACGACGCCGACGCCGTGGCCGACCCGCCGAAGGGTCTCCGCCGCCTCGTCCGCCGCGGCCTCGAGCTCCGGTCGACGCCCGGCTACCGGCCGCACACCAAGTACTACCCGTACGTGCAGTCCCTCCGGACCCACGACGTCCCGCTCGTCACCGCCGACGACGACCTCATGTACCCGCGCGAGTGGCTCGCCCGACTGATGTCGGCACACGCCACCGACCCGACCACGAACACGGCGCACCGCTCGCGCGAGGTCACGTTCGCCGGCGTCGGGCTCGCCCCGTACGCATCCTGGGCCGAGGTGCAGCGCGGCCCGGCCTCCCCGCGCAACCTCGCCACCGGGACCCGGGGCCACGCGATGACCCCCGAGATGCTCGAGGCGCTGCGCGACCGCCACGGCGAGTTCATGCGACTCTCCCCGGCGGCCGACGACGTCTGGCTCCACCGGGTCGCCGTCGAGACCGGGACGGCCGCGAAGGTCACCGGCGCGTTCACCCACCGCGACTTCTTGCATCTGCCGGACGGCGGTCAGACCCTCGCCTCGGCGAACGTCGACGGCTCCGGCAACGACCGGCAGATCGCCGCCGCATGGCCCGCCCACCTCGTCGACACGATGCGCGCGAGCCCGGTGCCGCTGAACGTGCCCGCCTGACCAGCGTCGAGTCCGGGCGCCCACCGATCGACCGCCGCTCAGGCAGCGGACCCGTCACGGACCTCGATCTCCCCACGCGTGCCCCACTCCGTGCGGGCGAACGTCGCGATGGCGTACCAGCGCATGACCCGCAGCACGGTGAGTCCCCAGACCGCAGCCAGCGGCGCCGTCGCGAAGGTCAGCCACCGCTGCAGGTGCCCCTGGTCGGACCGGATCACGAACACGTAGCGGAGCACGGCGGTGACGTACAACAGGACGGCCGCGAGCGCACCGCTCACGAGCGTCTCCCACCGGAAGAGCGCTCCGTCGAGGAGCAACTGCAGGAGCGTCGCGGAGGCCAGGACGTAGAGCGTCCACTTGACGAGGTGGAGCCAGTACGCGGCGCGCCCGAGCGGCAGGTACCGCATCCGCCAGATCGACCGGATGAAGGACCCGCGCATCCAGCGGACCTGCTGACGGACGTGGTGGTCGAGGGTCGCCGGCATCAGGGTGAAGGCGAAGCAGTCCTCGCGCTGCACGGCACGGCCGCGACGGAGGGCGAACAGGGTCAGCATGCTGTCGTCGGAGAACTGGACCGGCCGGCCGAGGATCGTCTTGCCGAGGTACGTGTCGAGGTTGTCCCGGATCACAGCCGCGCGGTAGAACGAACAACCGCCCGAGTTCACCATCACGGCGCGGAAGCGGGAGAACGCCGAGCGCTCGAACAGCTGGAGCCCCAGGCAGTACACGTCCATCCACCGGGCGAGCAGGCTCTGGCGGTAGTTCGTCGTGAGGATGAGCGCCGCGACCGACTGCACCCGCGGGTCGGCGAACGGCTGGAGTCCGTTGGCGATCGCCCGGTGATCGAGGATGCTGTCGCTGTCGACCGTCACGTAGACGTCGGCTCCGGGCGTGAACCGGACCCCCTCGACCTGGGCGTGACGCTTGCCCTGGTTCACGGTGCGGTGCCACACTCCACGGACGCCGACCGCTCCCGCCTCGCGCAGGAACCACGCCCGAACGACGTCGTAGTCCGCCGCTGTCGAGCCGTCGTCGACCACCACCACGGTCTGCGGGCGGCGCGTCTGCTCGAGGAAGGAGCGGAGGCACCGCCTCAGTGCTCCGGGATCCTCGTTGTAGACCGGGACGAGGACCGCGACGTCGAGCGCTGCGTGGGTCGGATCCGTCACGACGCGTCGCCGGTGTGCTCGGTCGGGCAGCACGGCGAAGAGCAGGTGCAGCCACGCGGCGACGGCGATGACGACGAACACCGCACGGGCCGGTGTGTCGAGCCCTCGGGACGCCACCGTCACCACGACCGCCGAGGCGAACAGCATGACGCCGATCGTGCCGAGCACCCGCGCGACCGGTCCGACGCGGCGGGCGCTGGGAAGGCGCTCCTCGACGGTCACGAAGCACCTCCCCGGTCGGAGTCGCCCGACCACCGTCGGGCGAAGGCGCGGAGGACCAGAGCAGCGGCGATGACGACCACCGGGGCGGAGGCGATCAGGAGCGGGAACGTTTCTTGCACCCGGCAAATCTACGACACACAACATGTCGAATATCACCAACGCTCGTCAGGAAATGCGGGAGGCGCGGTGCCAGCCGGCACCGCGCCTCCCGTCCGTCCGTCCGGACCCGCGAGCGCTACTTGCTCGCGACCACCTCGCGCAGCAGCGCCGCCGTCTCCGACGGCGTCTTGCCGACACGCACCCCGGCAGCCTCGAGCGCCTGCTTCTTCGCCTCGGCCGTCCCGGCGGAGCCGGACACGATCGCGCCAGCGTGGCCCATCGTCTTGCCCTCCGGTGCGGTGAAGCCCGCGACGTAGCCGACGACCGGCTTGGTGACGTGCGCCTTGATGTAGTCGGCCGCACGCTCCTCGGCGTCGCCGCCGATCTCGCCGATCATGACGATCGCCTCGGTCTCGGGGTCGGCCTCGAACGCGGCGAGCGCGTCGATGTGCGTGGTACCGATGACCGGGTCGCCGCCGATGCCGATGGCGGTCGAGAAGCCCAGGTCACGCAGCTCGTACATCATCTGGTAGGTCAGCGTGCCCGACTTCGAGACGAGACCGATCGGGCCCTTGCCGGTGATCGTCGCCGGGGTGATGCCGACGAGCGACTCCCCGGGGGTGATGATGCCGGGGCAGTTCGGGCCGATGATGCGGGTCTTGCCACCGAGGGCCTTGGCGTGCGCCCAGAACTCCGCGGAGTCCTGCACGGGGATGCCCTCGGTGATGACGACCACGAGCGGGATCTCGGCGTCGATGGCCTCCGTCACGGCGTCCTTCGCGAACGCCGGCGGCACGAAGACGATGGAGACGTCGGCACCGGTGGTGTCGATGGCCTCGCGCACCGAGCCGAACACCGGCAGCTCGACGTCGCCGTGGGTCACGGTGGTGCCGGCCTTGCGGGCGTTGACGCCACCGACGACCTGCGTGCCGGCCTTGAGCATGAGCGCGGTGTGCTTGGTGCCCTCGCCGCCGGTGATGCCCTGGACGATGACCTTGGAGTCCTTGTTGAGGAAGATCGACATGGTCAGTCCCTTCAGGCCGCTGCGGCGGCGAGTTCGGCGGCCTGCTCGGCCGCGTCGTCCATGGTCGCGGCGACGGTGACGAGCGGGTGCGCTGCCTCCGCCAGGATCCGCCGACCCTCTTCCACGTTGTTGCCGTCGAGGCGCACGACGAGCGGCTTGGTGGCCGCGTCGCCGAGGATGCCCAGCGCGGCGACGATGCCGTTCGCGACGGCGTCGCAGGCGGTGATGCCACCGAAGACGTTCACGAAGACGCTCTTCACCTGGGGGTCGCCGAGGATGACGTCGAGGCCGTTGGCCATGACCTCGGCCGAGGCGCCGCCGCCGATGTCGAGGAAGTTGGCGGGCTTCACGCCGCCGTGGCGCTCACCGGCGTAGGCGACGACGTCGAGCGTCGACATGACGAGTCCCGCACCGTTGCCGATCACGCCGACCTGGCCGTCGAGCTTGACGTAGTTGAGACCGTGGGCCTTCGCCTTGGCCTCGAGCGGGTCCTCGCTCGCGGTGTCCTCGAGCGCCTTGTGGCCCTCGTGCCGGAAGTCGGCGTTCTCGTCGAGCGAGACCTTGCCGTCGAGCGCGAGGATCTGGCCGTCGCCCGTGCGGACGAGCGGGTTCACCTCGACGAGGGTCGCGTCCTCGCCCTTGTAGACGTCGTAGAGCTTGACGAAGACGTCGGCGACCTGGTCCACGAGCTCCGCCGGGAACCCGGCCTGCTCGGCGATCGCACGACCGGCTGCGGCGTCGATGCCCGTCAGGGGGTCCACCTCGACGCGGGCGAGGGCCTCGGGCTTCTCGACGGCGAGCTGCTCGATCTCCATGCCGCCCTCGACGCTCGTGAGCGAGAGGTACGAGCGGTTCGCCCGGTCGAGCAGCACCGAGAAGTAGAACTCCTCGGCGATGTCCGCGCCCTGGGCGATCATGACCCTCTTGACGGTGTGGCCCTTGATGTCGAGGCCGAGGATCGCCTGGGCGTGCTCGTAGGCCTCGTCCGGGGTCTTGGCGACCTTGACGCCGCCGGCCTTGCCGCGACCGCCGACCTTCACCTGCGCCTTGACGACGACGACTCCGCCGATCTTCTCGGCCGCCGCCCTCGCCTCGTCCGGGGTGTCGGCGATGATCCCCTGCAACACGGGGACGCCGTAGGACTCGAAGAGGTCCCTGGCCTGGTACTCGAAAAGATCCACGCTGTTCTTCTTCCCGCACGTTCCGTGCGATCGGCATCGGTTACCCGGTCGCCACACTCACCATCGAGGGTCGCTCGATGTCGAGACAACGGCCGGCAGCCAGCCTAGCGCCGGCAGGTGGACGCGCGGTGCGCGCCCGTCACGTCGTGCGCGCACCCGTCGGTCGGGAGGCGCGGATCACCTCCGCCCCGCCCGATCCGCTGGGCGCACCCGTCGAACGGTCCCCCAGCGTCCGCCCGGCAGTGTGGAACGGTGAACGACGCGCTCCGTACCCGCGCCGCCGACGTGTTCGGCTGGCGCCTCCGTCCCGACCAGGAATCCGTCATCGACGCCGTGCTCGACGGGCGTGACGCGCTCGCCGTGATGCCGACCGGATCGGGGAAGTCCGCGATCTACCAGGTCGCCGGCCTCGAGCTGGACGGCGTCGTCGTCGTGGTCTCGCCCCTCGTCGCGCTGCAGGAGGACCAGGTCGTCGGACTCGAGCACCACGAGGGCGCTCCCCGCGCCGTCGCGATGAACGCCACGAGGAAGGCCCGCGCCGTCGCCGAGGCCTGGGACGCCGTCGCCGCCGGTGCGGTCGGCTACGTGTTCCTGGCGCCCGAACAGCTCGCGAAGGACGACGTGCTCGAGCGACTCCGCGACGCCGGCGTCGTGCTGCTCGCCGTCGACGAGGCCCACTGCATCTCGTCCTGGGGCCACGACTTCCGCCCGGACTACCTGGCGCTCGGCGAGGTCGCGGAGCGTCTCGGCCGTCCGCCCGTGCTCGCACTGACCGCGACCGGCTCCGCTCCGGTGCGGGACGACATCGTCGAACGGCTCGGCATGCGCGACCCGTTCGTGCTCGCGTCGGGCTTCGACCGGCCCGGCATCCGGCTCGAGGTCGTCCGGCACGCCGAGGACGCCGAGAAGCGCGCGGCCGTGGTCGAGCAGGTGGCCGAGCTCGACGGCGCCACCGTGGTCTACGTCGCCACCCGTGCGGCGACCACGGAGTACGCGGACGCGCTCGCCGCCCGGGGTCGTCGGGTCCGGCCGTACCACGCCGGCATGCCGATCCGGGAGCGGGAGGCCGTGCACACCGGGTTCCTGGACGGCGACGTCGACGTCGTGGTGGCGACCAGCGCGTTCGGCATGGGCATCGACAAGCCGGACGTCCGGTACGTCGTGCACGCCGACGTGCCCGAGTCGATCGACGCCTACTACCAGGAGATCGGGCGTGCCGGACGGGACGCCGAACCCGCCGGCGCCACCCTGCACTACCGCGCCGAGGACTTCGGCCTGCGCACGTTCTTCGCGTCCGGGGCACCGCGCCCCGCCTCGGTCCGCGCCGTGTTCGACGCCGTCCCGGCCACCGGTTCGTCGCCCCGTTCGGCGGTGGAGGAGGCCTCGGGCCTCTCCGGCCGGACCGCGGGTCGCGCGCTCAACGCCCTGCTCGACGCCCGGGCCCTGCGCGAGGACGTGGACGGGATCGCCCGGGTGCCGGACGGTCCACGGGACGCCGGCCGTGCGGCCCGTGCCGCCGCGGACCGCGCCGCCGAGCGGGAGCGGGTCGAGGAGTCCCGGATCGCGATGATGCGCCAGCTCGCCGAGACGACCGGCTGCCGGAGGCAGTTCCTGCTCGGCTACTTCGGGGACGAGCTGCCGGAACCGTGCGGGAACTGCGACACCTGTTCGTCGGGGACGGCCTACGAGGCCGCCGCACACGTCGCCGACGGCGCCAACGACACGGCCTGGCCGCCGGACGCCCGGGTCGAGCACGCCGAGTGGGGCACCGGCGTCGTGATGAGCACGGAGGAGGACCGCATCACGGTGTTCTTCGAGTCCGCCGGCTACCGCACGCTCGCGCTGGCCGACATCGAGCGGCACGACCTGCTCGAACGGCTCTGACTCGCCGGGATCGCCCGGGCGGGAAGGCGCGGTCGCTCGACCACCCGTCGGCGACCGCGCTCCACTCCCCCGAGCACCCGCGATGCTGCCCTGGCGGCGTGACCGGCAGGTGTCCCCCGGGTGAACACGACACGAAACCGGACGCCCGTCGAGGCCTGACGGGTAGGCAGGAAGCCCGCAACGGAAAGGAACCACCATGAGCGATCCCGGCATCAGCCCCGTCGACGACTTCGAGGCCCAGCAGCGTCGCGACGACGACGTCGACCGCGAGCACGTCGGCCCGTACGAGGTGGACGAGTCCGAGGAGTCCCTCGAGACCGTCACGAACGACGCCGTCGCCGGCGAGACCGTCGAGCCGCAGCCCGGTGACGGTACCGACGACGGCCCGACCGGTGGCTCGCCGCGCGAGGGTTCCCCCGACCTGTGGGAGCACGACGACGACGAGGACCGCCCCGACCTCGGGAACGACCTCGGCACGAAGCCCCTCTGACCGACGGCCCCCACGGAGCACGGCCCAGTACGATCGGGCCGTGCTCCGTCGCGTCCAGGACAGTGTCCGCAGCATGCCCGCCGTGGCTCGGCTGCTGGCCCTCGCATCGCTCCTGCTCGTCGCGGCCGCGGCGCACACGGGTGTCCGGTCCGGTGTGACCGACTGTGGTCCGGGCACGTACGGACCGCCGTGCGGCACGAACGTGCTCTGGGTGCCGCTGGTCGTCGCCGGGGTGCTGCTCGCGGTGGTCGCCGGATCGCCGAGCCACCTCTGGCCGCTCCCGGCGATCTGGCTGGTCGCCGTCCTGGTCGCCGCCGCGACGGGGCAGGTCGGGAGCGCGGCGTTCCTCGTCGCCGCCCTGGTGGGCGGGACGCTCGCGCTCGCCGCTGCCATCGTGATCGACGTGTTCCCCCGCCTCCGCGCCGGACGGCGCGGGCCACGACCGTGAGCGGTCGCCGGACGGGAGGAACGGGGCCGGGCCCGCGCCGTCCCTCCAGTCCGTCCGTGGGCGGGGTCCCGGAACGCGACCTGCGTCGGTTCCTCGCCGACAGCACGCCCGTGGCCGCCGGAGGCCGCGCCATCCTGCTCCAGATCGCCGACCCCGTGGTCGCAGCGGGGGTCCGCCGGCACTCGGACTTCGCTCGACGGCCGCAGCAACGGCTCGCCCACACCCTCACGTTCGTGTACGCGGTGGTGGTCGGCACCGACGCCGACGCTGCCGTCGCGGCCGGCTTCGTGGACCGCGCCCACCGGCCGGTCGCCGGAGCCGACGACGTGGACCGGCAGCTCTGGGTGGCCGCGACCCTGTACGACTCCGCGATGCGCGCCCACGAGCTGTTCGGCACGCCAGCGGGACCCGCGCTGGCCGAACGCGTGCTCGACGCCTACGCCCCGATCGGCACCGCGCTGCGCGTGCCGGCGGACCGTTGGCCGGCGACCGTCGCCGACTTCGACCGCTACTGGACCGGCACACTCGCCGGGCTCCGCGTCACCGACGACGCCCGCGGCGTCGTGCGCGACCTGCTGCACCCCCGGTTCGCGCCGCTGTGGGTGCGGGCCGCGATGCCGCTCGTGCGGGTCGTCACCGTCGGGATGCTCCCGGACGCCCTCCGGTCGCAGTACGGCTTCGCGTGGGGGCCGCGCGAACAGCGGCGCTTCCGGCGGACCGTGCGCCGGGTACGGGTCGCACGGGCGATCCTGCCCGGGTGGCTGCTGCGGCTGCCGGGGCCGCTGCTCCTGCGGACGATGCGGCGGTACGCGGGCGGGGGTCAGCCGGCGAGGACCCGGACGGCGTAGTCGCCGACCATCACCACGTCACCGGGTCGGGCCACGACCTGCGCGCCACCGACGCTCGGCTCCTGCGCCCCGGACGCCCGGACCACCACCGTGCCGTTCGCGGAGCCGAGGTCCTCGACCACGAGCCCACCGTCGCCCGTCGGCCGGATCGCGGCGTGCTCGCGCGACACCGAACGACCCGGGTCGTCGAGCAGCACCGCACGCCGTCCGGGCGCCGTCTGGACCTTGCGCCCCAGGACCACCGGCTGGTCGAGCGGCACCACGTTGCCCGGTGCCACCTCGAGCACGAGCCGCGGCACCACGCCGATCGTGGGGAGCGGCTGGTCGGTGTGCACCACGGCGTCCGGCTCGCGGTCGGACACCGGTGCGCTCGGCAGCACCCACGCCCGCGACAGGTGACCGGCCTGTCGATCGCGCTCGACCTCGGCGTGGGTGACGACCGGACGCTCCGGTGTCCCCTCGTCCTTGCGACGTCGTGCCACGGTGTACCCCTCGTTCTGGTTCTTGTCCCCACCTGGTGCGAGATGCAACGGAATCAAGTATCGTCGAACCGCCGGGGGGCTCCCGGTACATCAAATACCGCATCGGGAGGGTATGCACATGGCAAACGTCAACGTCACCTACGACGATCTCCGCAACCAGGCTTCGCAGCTGCGCAACGGCCAGAAGTCCATCGAGGACCAGCTGAGCCAGCTCAAGAGCCAGATCGACAACCTCGTGTCGTCGGGCTACGTCACCGACAAGTCGTCCAAGGCGTTCGACGCGACGTACTCGGAATTCAACTCCGGCGCGACGCAGACGATCCAGGCGATCGACGGCATGGCCGGGTTCCTCGAGAGCGCGGCGAACACGCTCGAGTCGACGGACGAGCAGCTCGCTTCGAGCATCGGCTAGTCAGGACCAGCACGACGGTGGCCGGCGCCTGGGGGTGCCGGCCACCGCTCTCGCCGCAGGGGCGGCGTCGAACGACCAGCAGCAGTAGGAATCCACCGGGGGAACCGTGGCCGGCACCATCAAGCTCGATCTCGACCTGATCGGGAATCTCGCATCCGACCTCTCGAGGCTGCACGGCGACTTCCAACACGTCGCCTCTGCCGCATCCGACTACAAGACCGGCATCGGCTCGATGACGGTCGGCAGTGCGATCGACGACTTCGCCGGCAACTGGGACATCCGGCGCGGGCGCCTCCAGGAGTCGATCAAGGCCGTGGCCGAGATGGCCGAGAGCGCGCACGACGGCTTCACCCAGACCGAGGTCGAGCTCGCGAACAAGATCCTCGGGAAGGACAGCTGATGGCACGGCCCAGCGACTGGAGCGCCGTCGACATGCAGCTCGACCCGGTGCCCGGCGACCCGGCCGAGATCCGGCAGTCCGCCTCCGGTGCCCGTTCGATCGAGCAGGCCATCGCCGAGCAGGTCAACCGCCTCAACAGCCTGAAGGACGGCGAGGGCTGGGAGAGCGAGTCGGGGACGAAGTTCCGCGACTCCGCCGGAGACCTCGCCGGCGCCATCGAGAAGGCCAAGGGCCGCTACACCGAGCTCGCCGCCGCGCTCGACCAGTGGGCGGACGGGCTCGAGGGGCTCCAGCGCGAGGCCGACGCAGCCCTGCTGCAGGCGCAGGATGCGCGAGACGCGCACCGCGCTGCGGCGAACCAGACCATCACGGCCGAGGCCGACAGTCCGGAACACCAGGACCAGGTCGACGCGCAGGACCGGGCGCTGAGTGCGGCGCAGGGCGACATCGACGCGGCGAAGGCGATCATCCACCGGCTCGCCGGGCCCTTCGGCGAAGAGGGCGAGTACGGGGAGCTGGCCGGTCGGGTCGCCGATCGCATCCGACAGGGCGCGGACGACGGGCTGAAGGACGGCTGGTTCGACCACGTGAAGCAGGCCATCCACGGGGCGCGCGGCGTGCTCAACGTCATCAAGGATGCGCTCGACGCCGTCGGCGCCGTCCTCCTGGTCGTCACCGTGGTCGCGGCCATCTTCTTCCCCGTGGCGCTCCCGGTGATCGCCGCCATCGGGCTCGCTGTGGCCGGCGCGAAGCTGCTGATCACGGCAACGCAGGCGGTGGCGGGTGACGCGAGCGCGGGGGACGTCGGCAAGGACGCCCTCGGCTTCGCACTGGCCGGGGTCGGGTTCGGTGCCGCCAAGTACGCCAGCTCCGCGATGGGGCTGCTGCGGGGCGCAGTGGGAGAGACACGTGCAGCATCGGCTGCCGCTGCGGCGCGAAACGCGAACGCCGGAGTGGGCGGCGAGCTGAGTGCGTTCCTCCGGGGTGGCGATGCCGGCATCCGGGAGGCAGAAGCGGTCGGACGGAAGCCCCTCACGGCGTTGCTCGACACGTACGTGACCGGCGGTCTGATGGAGACCGCTCAGGTCCTCAAGCTCGCGCCGGATTCCGCCCTCGCACGCGAGGCAGCGACGCGCGCAGCGCTGGCCAACGGTGTCGTCGCCGGCTCCGGACTTCCCGGTCTCCCGGATCTGCCGGAACCCGTGGTGAACGTCGTCTCCGCCGCCACGGACTGGAACGGGTACTGGAAGTCGAAGAGCGAGATCCACGTCGGTTCCCTGTGACGCAGTACCGAGTCCTCTTGCCCGACGGGTGGTACCGGTACCCGGTCGACGGCGATCCGAAGCGCGCTTCGCGAGCGTTCGCCGATCGTCACCTGGTCCTCCGCGGTGGGGACGACCCGACGGCTGTGGAGGCACGGCGCCGCGCGCGCGACGACATCCGCTCCGCCTTCGGCACGATGGCGAACGCGGGGACGACAGACCTGTACTTCTTCGACGGCCAGTTCGGCGGAGTACCGATGAACATGTTGTTCACGGTCGGTGTGGTCTACCTCGGACCGACGATCGCCGATCTCGAACTCCGTGCGGTCGCTCCGGTGCTCGGTGCATCGACGACGCTCACGGAGTTGCCCGTGGGGGAAGCACTCCGGGCGCGGTCCGAAGGAGAGATCGACGGAGGAGGATCGCTGCCGGCGTCGCTCCCCGGTGACATCGCCGCGGCGTTCCTCGCTGCATCGGGATCAGGCGGGCCAGCGAGGACGACTCGCGTGGACTACCTCCTGCCGGTGCCGCAGGAGCACGGCTCCTTCGCGCTGATCTCGTTCCAGTGCGCGGGCGATCCGTTCGTGGACGAGCGCGTTGCACACTTCGACATCCTGATGACCGGCTTCGCCTGGGACGGCGGGCGATGAAGTTCACATGGCCACCGACCGACACGCTCCGTCCACTCGACCTCGAAGCGCATCGTCGTGATCCCTCGAGTGCGCCGACGATCATCAGACTCCTCAACGAAACGGATGCAGCAGCAGCCTGGACGGTCCTCGAGGACTCGCGCGAGGTCGGCTGGGTCGCCGTCCGCACGGCCCCGCTCGACGGCCGTCCCGCCGGGGTCGCCCGGGCTGGCCTCCGTGCGCCTGATCCGATCTGGCCGATCGAGGAATCGATGCTCCCCACGAGCAGCGGCGACGCGCTGCGACTGGTCCAACGCCTCGCGCTGGAACGGCCGGACGGCGCAGCCTTCGTCGTGGTCCAAGCATCGTGGTCCTGGGTCGTGGGTGACGAGCTCGTCGTCCTCTCATCGAGCAGCGCCGAACCCGCACTCGCCGAGCTGTTGATCGCACGCATCGACGCCCTCGCTGCGAAGATCGTCATCGATGCTTGAAACCCTTGCCCGCCCTGCTGCGTCGAGCGACCGGGCGGCCGCTGCGACCAGTGCCATGCGGCTCGTCATCGACGAGCGAGATCGGCTCGTCGTCCTCGACCAGGGCGGTGAACGAACGACGACGGACACCGTCGCCCGCGCCTGGTTCCTGAACGGCGACGTCCTCCCGAGGCACCTCGCGCCCACAGCCAGCAACGGCGCCGTGCTGATCGAGGACGTGAGCGGCAGCCTCTACCTCGTTCCGATCGACGATTGGTGGATGGCTCCCGTCTCCATCGTGCCGAAGGAACTCGCACTCCGCTCGAGCGGTCTCTCCGCGTTGCTCGATCGTTTCGGCACCGATGATCCACCGCCCGGCCACTTCGCCTCGGCCCACGTCCTGACACCCACGGATGAGCGGCGACGCCGCAGGAGTCAGAAGATCCTGGTCGTCGTCATCCTGCTCGGACTCGGCGCATTCCTGACGGATGCATTCGGCCCGATCGTGCTGGCGATGACCCGCACCCCCGACGCCCCGGCCTTCGGATGGATCTCGGCCGGTGCAGCCGCCGCCAACGCATTGGTGGTGCTGGTCGTCGCCGCAGGGCGCAGGCGTCGACCCAGGAGCGCCGACGCGCCGGCACTCCGGCCCGTGGCCGGCCCCTCCTGGTTCCGCAACGCGGCGTCGATCAGCGCGGACGACCAGGGTCTCGTCCTCGTCGACGGGCAGGGCATCGCGCAACGGTTGGCAACACCGGATCGGCATCTCGGGCCGGATGCCCTGGTGCGCGCGGCGTTCGTGCACGACGAGGACCCTCGAGTGCTGCTCATCGACGGAACGGACACCGTCCGCGCGCAGTTGCCGCTGCGTCTGTGGGCGCCGTCGCCGGACGAGGCACTCGTCCTCCGAGAGTTCCTGCAGCGTCTCGGTGTCCTTACCGTCGCATCCGACGATCTGCGCAACCAGCCCGCGCTCGCGCTTGACGAGATGCGCAGCAGCCGCGTCGGCCCGTCGTCGCTGATGCTGCCGAACGTCCTGGGCGCCGTACCCGCGTACCCGTTCCTCGCATCGTCGGCCTTCACGACGGTCGTGCTCGCCGGGGCTCGGTCGGCGGGCCCCGGGGACACCGCGACGATCGTCACGGCGCTGTTCGCCGCCATCGCGGTCGCAACGGTCGCCGCGGTCTTCGTCGTCGAATCGAGTTCGCGCCTCCCCGTCGCTCGCATCCGTCCGGAACAGCACGGACGTCCGGACCAGCCAGCGCTCACCCGACGCCACCTCGTCGCTGTGGGCATCCCGCTCATCGGAGCAGCTGTCGCCGTCTGGTACTTCGAGCAGGGCAACATCTTCTCTGCGACCAGCATCCTGCTCCTGGTGCTCGCCGTCCCACTGGTCTCGTGGCTGACGTTCCGTCGCCGTCGCGCAGAGCGGGGAAAGGCACCGGTCTGGCTCGGACGGTGGATCGTGATCGGAGCCCCGAGAGGAGACGAATGACTCGCCTGCTGTGGAACTACAACCGCGCGTGGACGCTGCTCGACGACGAGGGTGAGGTCGACGAGGTCACCGACGCAGCGGTGGAGCATGCGCTCGCGCAGGCGAAGCAGCGGCCGAAGCGTCGAGAACGCACGGTGCTCCGAACGGTCGTGCGTGACATCGCCGCCTTCCAGACCGCGGCGAAGGCGGAGACCTGCTTCGTGCTCTCGACCACGGCGCCGACGGTCCGAGCGATCGCGTACACGGTCGTGCACACCGTCGCCGGTGTCGACCGCGCGGACACGTTCATCGACGACGCTCGTGCACCGCGGGCGTCCGGCATCGGCGACGCCAGTGTCGGGACACTCGACCTGCCCGTCGGCCGTGCAACGCTCGTGGAGATGCGGGAACGCAGCACCGGCGGCCGGGGGCGGCCGGTGATGCAGGTCGTTCGTGCGATCATCCCCATCGTCGACGGCTTGAACGAGCTCACGGTGGTCGTGTCCTTCTTCGTCCCGGACGAGAACGACAGCGCCCTCGCTCGGCCCATGCTCGATGAGCTCCTCCGCGACCTGCGCATCGACTGGGGGTGAGCGTCATCGGCGGGGCGGAGACGGTCGCCCACGCGGCCGTGCTGAGCGACCGACGCGCCGCGCGGGGTCAGGTGGAGTCACTCGCTGTCGTGGACGACCGCTTGTACGGCGTGCGGTCGACGGGCCACCTCGCGCTCACCGGGCGGATCGTGGCCGCTTGGGCCCTCGACTGGTCGGACGTCCCGCGCTCGATCGTCGCGAGTCCCGGCAACGGAGCCGTCGCGATCCGCGACGAGCACGGACGCGAGTTCATCGTGCCGATCGACGACTGGTGGATCACGCCGTCGAGCCCGACGCTCTTGTCCACCGCACTCGATTCGAGCGGTCTCGCGTTGCTGATCCAGCGGTACGGAGCATCGGCAACGCTCAACGGAACCCCACGTCCCACGGTCATCCTTCCTCGGCCACCGGCGTTCTTCACCCGTGCCGAGCTCCTCGTGCGCGTGGCGGTCCTCGGGGGTGGTGCGCTCATCCCGCTCTCCGTCGCCTCCGCCCTCGTCGTGGCAGCGACGGCGCATCGCCTGCTCTGGGAGTTGTGGAGCCTCCCACAGATCGCGGCATCGATCGCTGTCGTCGTCGCTGCCTTCTCGGTGATCATCGGCAGGCGACGGATCACGAGGGAACCGACTGACGCGGTCCGACCACACGGACCAGCTTGGTTCACGAGTACGGCATCGCTGTCGGTCAACGGTGGTCAGCAGCTGGAGCTCACGGACGGCCAGGGCATGTGGCGCCGTCTGGAGACTCCCGGTTCGACGCTGTCCCCGATGGCGGTCAGCCGTGTGGTGTTCACCGACCACGCTCGTCGCACTGCTCTGCTGGTCGACGGCACCGGTACCGTTCGCGCAGAACTGGATGCAGCGACCTGGTACCCGGACGGACCCGACCAGCTGACGGCGCTCTTCAACGCATCCGGCATCCTGACGGCGCATCAACCGGACGTGCGGTCTTCTCCGGCGCAGCGCCTCGACACCCGATCCAGCCTGGACATCGCGAAGGGATCACTGTCGTCCTGCAACGAGCTCGGGGTCGCACGGGTGACGCCGGTCCTCGTCGCAACCATGTTGCCGGTCCTGGGTTCTGCGACGTCGTTCGCCGCGGGACTGCCCTGGGCCGGTGCACTGTGCCTCGCGCTCGCTGCGACGAACGTCGGCCTCACCTGCTGGCTGGGCTGGACGGAGACGTCTGTGCGCGTCGGCGACCCGACGAGAGTCGCGGTCGACAAGCCCAACCGGATGAGCGGACGGTCCGCAGCGCTGACGATCGTCGTGCTGGCTTCGCTGCTGACCCTGCTCTGGACCGTTCCGGCCCAGCGCTGGGACCTCGTCGTCGCAGCCGTCTTGCTCGCGATGGCCCTCCCCGGTCTCGCTTGGGTGGCGTACCGGCGTCGAGCACTGATCAACGGGAGCGGCCCACTGGCGCTCCACCGGTGGTGGCTCAGCGGCGCATCACGAGGAGAGGAATCATGAAGAACCTGCAC
This sequence comes from Curtobacterium sp. YR515, assembly GCF_900113095.1. Lineage (NCBI taxonomy): Bacteria > Bacillati > Actinomycetota > Actinomycetes > Micrococcales > Microbacteriaceae > Curtobacterium > Curtobacterium sp. YR515. The sequence continues at coordinate 213,928 of NZ_FOOD01000002.1, forward strand.
TTCCGGCCGATCGACGCCTGGACGTTCATCGAGCCCGGGGCGCCGGATGAAGTCGGGACGGCCGCTGCCACTCGCGCGGTGAGCTTCGCGGAGACGGCCGTGTCGTCGAGGGACCGTGCCCGCCTCGTGCGCGAGTTCAGCGACCTTGCTCGGTACCGCGACACGTTCGAGGCGCCGGACTTCGCCGTCCTCACCACGAACAGACCGTCAGTGCACGTCATCGCGCACACCGCGGTGCACTACCTCGTCGGAGACGGAGCGGCCGACTTCGTGATCGACGACTCCTGGGCGGAGCGCCGCGATGGATCGCTCACTGCTGACCCCGAGATCACGACGACACGCACCGCGCTGGGCACCGCCACACGGATCCTGCTCAGACACACTTCGGAACCGAGCAGGTTCCTCCGGAGACGATCCGTCAAGACCTCGGTCCGATGGGTGCAGCCGTTCTCCGACGAATCGCTCTCCCGCACGGCCGTGCTCACATCGGTGATCGCGCACGAGAGCAACGTCGATCTCGCGCTGCCGCACGTGGACCGGCTCGCGCTCAGCCTCGAACTCCGGGAGACGTCATGAGCGGCGCCGCGGACCCGACGCCCGTCGGCCTCCCCGACCTCGAGGGCCTCGCCGGCGCGGACTGGTTGGTCGTCCCGCTGCCGGAGGACGTCCGGGGCAAGCCGAAGCGCTGGGCGAACTCGACCACCTACGGACTCTTCCCCTGGTACGTGCGACCGTTCAAGACCGTGGAGGTCATCTTGACCGCTGGGTCGCTCGAGCAGCACTGCAGGATGAGCGCGCCCGACCTCCGGTTCGCGTTCTTCCGCCCGCAAATCACATCCCCGACGGACACGACGACCGTCTCCGTCACCGCGACCGGGGACAGACTGGGCGGTACCGGCATCCCACCCTTCGAGGGCCTCCGCGCCGGCGCCCAAACGGTGTGGGAGCAGACCGCGGAGACGTGGCCGTTCGTCGATGCGACGGGAGCCGTGGTCGCGCGCTGCTGGCGTTTCCGATCCGGCACCCTGACCATCACGGTCACCGGTCTCGGCGATCATGCTGCGGCCTTCACTGCCGCTGAGACGTCCCTGGAGGCGTTCGTCCGACGCATCCACAACGCGAGGTGAGCGCTGGGGCTGGACGCGTCGCAGGTGAGCCGACCCGTTCCCCCGCACCGCGCCTCCAGTCCGACCGCCCATCCACAAGCCGGACGCAACCCGGCCTGCACGTCGCAGGAACCTGCGAGAATCGACCCATGAGCGGCAGCACGACGCTGCGGGGGGCCTCGACGGGGTGCTCCGCGACGACCAGGACCCACGACGTGGCAGGTGCCGCGTGCGCCTGACGTTCACCGCGACCCACCTGCCGACCGACGCCACCGCGGACTTCGTGGTCGAGTGCGACGAGGACACCGTCCTCGGCGAGGTCGTCGAGATCGTCGCCCGTCGCTTCGGCCTGAGCGCCGAGTCCATCGTCGAGGTCGCGGTCGACGCCGTCCCGACGACCCCGCACGCCCGGCTCGGTGACGGTGTCCTGCTCGAGGGGTCCCGCCTGACCTTCGGCGCCCCCGCGCCGGTCCTCCCGCTGCCGGCCGACCTGCCGAGCGTCCGCATCGTGGGCGGGCCCGGAGCCGGCACGGTCGTGGTGCTGGACGCGGGCATCGCACACGTCGGTTCCGCTCCGGACGCCACGGTGCACCTGCCGGACCGCACCGCCCCGGAGTACGCGGCGATCCTGCGCCTCGACCTCAACCGGCGGTTCTCGATCATCCCGACGCGCGGCTCGCGCGTCCTCCTCGACGGCACGGAGCTCGACGAGGAGACGCCCGTCGAGCCCGGCAGCGTCGTCACGATCGGCGACACGCTGCTGTCGGTCGCGGTCCCGGACGCCGACCGGGCGGCGATCACGCTGACGGCAGGTGGCGGGACGCTCGACTACACCCGGCCGCCGCGCCTGCTGCCGGAGGAGACGCCGACGGTCTTCAAGCTGCCGGCGGCGCCGGGGCAGCAGTCGCGCCGCTCCATCCCGATCATCGCGGCGCTCGCGCCGCTCGGCATGGCGGCCGTGATGATCTCGATCTTCCACAACGTCGCGTACCTGGCATTCGGCCTCATGTCGCCGATCATCATGTTCGGCAACGCCTGGTGGGACCGCCGCAACGGCAAGAAGACGCACCGGCAGCGGGTGGCCGAGTACGAGGAGACGAAGAAGGCGGTCGAGTCGGACGCCCTGGAGGCAGTGGTCCGGTACCAGCGCGAGTCACGCACCAGCGCGCCCGATCCGGCGACGGTGCTCGACATCGCCCTACGCCGTCGCGCCCGGCTGTGGGAGCGTCGGCGGACCGACCCCGACTACCTCACGCTGCGCGTCGGCACGGCGGACGTGCCGTCGGGCGTCGTGCTCGAGGACCCGGCAGCGCTGGAGCACCGGCGGGCGGTCGACAAGCTGGCCGAGGACGTGCCGGTCGTGGTCGACCTCGGCGAGCACGGCGTGGTCGGTGTCGCCGGGCGCGACGAGCACACTCGGCACCTCACGTCGTGGCTCGTGGCGCAGCTCGCGGTGCTGCAGAGCCCGCGGGACACCCAGTTCGTGGTGCTCACCGACGCGCAGTCCGCCGACGAGTGGGCGTGGCTGCGATGGGTGCCGCAGGCGCGACCGGGCTTCGGGCAGGACGCCGTCATCGCGATCGGCAACGACGCCGAGACGCTGGGCGCGCGGGTCGCCGAGATCGGGCAGCTCATCGACGCACGGCAGCGGGCGATGCGCGAGTCGAACGTGCGGGGGATCCCCGGTCCCGACGTGGTCGTGGTGCTCGACGGCGCTCGACGGCTGCGCGCACTGCCGGGCCTGATCCGCATCCTCAAGGAGGGCCCCGCGGTCGGCGTCCGGGCGATCTGCATCGAGGAAGAGGCACGCCTGCTGCCCGAGGAGTGCTCGGTCGTCGTCACGGTGGGTCCGGAGCGCATCCGTGTCGCCGCCCAGCGTCAGGCGACGGTCACCGACGTCCGACCGGACCGCATCCCGGACGGCTGGTTCGAGACCGTCGCCCGGGCGGTGGCGCCGATGGTCGACGCCGACGACGAGAGCGATGCCGGTGGGCTGCCGTCGTCGTCGCGACTGCTCGACGTGATGCTGCTGGAACCGCCGACGGCGCGGGCGATCACGGGCAAGTGGAACGTGCGTGCGCGCACCACCGAGGTGGTCGTCGGCGAGAGCCTCGACGGCCCGTTCGCGTTCGACCTCCGCAAGGACGGCCCGCACGGCCTGGTCGCCGGCACGACCGGGTCGGGGAAGTCCGAGCTCCTGCAGACGATCGTCGCGTCCCTGGCGGCGACGAACACCCCGGAGGGCATGAACTTCGTCCTCATCGACTACAAGGGCGGTGCGGCGTTCCGCGACTTCGCGCCGCTGCCGCACACGGTCGGCATGGTGACGGACCTCGACACGCACCTGGTGGAACGCGCCCTCGAGTCGCTCGGCGCCGAGCTCCGTCGCCGCGAGCACCTGCTGGCCGACGCCGCCGCGAAGGACATCGAGGACTACGTCGACCGCCTCGTCCGCGGTGAGCCGCTGCCGCCGATGCCGCGTCTGCTCATCGTCATCGACGAGTTCGCGAGTCTCGTGCGCGAACTCCCGGACTTCGTCACGGGCCTGGTCAACATCGCACAGCGGGGACGGTCGCTCGGCATCCACCTCATCCTCGCCACGCAGCGTCCGACGGGTGTCGTGTCGAACGACATCCGCGCCAACACGAACCTCCGGATCGCGCTCCGCGTCACGGACTCGAGCGAGAGCACCGACGTCATCGACGCCGGTGACGCGGCGCAGATCCAGAAGAGCACGCCCGGCCGCGGGTACATCCGGCTCGGGGCCGGCGCGCTGCTGCCGTTCCAGGCCGGTCGGGTGGGCGGCCGGCGTCCGGGGCTGTCGACCGGACGCAAGCAGGTCTGGGCCGGAGCCGTCTCGTGGTCGTCGCTCGGCACCACGCCACCGGCACCACCGAAGTCGAAGGAGCTACAGGCAGAGGAACGCACCGACCTGCAGGAGCTGGTCGGCGCGGTGGCCGAGGCGGCGACCGAGCTCGGTGGACCGGCTCCCTACCGTCCGTGGCTCGACGCCCTGCCGGAGACGCTGCTCTTCACCGACCTGAACGACCGGGCGTGGGAGCTCGACGACAGCAGCACGACCGATGCCCGGGTCGGCCCGCTGCCCTTCGCGCTGCAGGACTTCCCGGCCGAGCAGGCGCAGCGGGTCCGGAGCCTCGACCTCGACTCGGACGGGCACCTCTACGTGGTGGGTGCTCCACGGAGCGGTCGGTCGCAGGTGCTCCGCACGATCGCCGCCGCGGTCGCCCGGAACACCTCGGCAGCCGATGTCCACGTGTACGCGCTCGACTGCGGCAACGGTGCGCTGCTGCCGATCCAGGCCCTCCCGCACGCCGGCGCCGTCGTGCAGCGCGTGCAGACCGAACGCGCGCAGCGTCTCCTCACGAAGCTCACCCAGGAGCTCGCCCGCCGGCAGCAGGTCCTCGCCGACGGCGGGTTCGCGAGCATCGTCGAGCAGCGCGCGGCGGCGGTCGTGCCCGCCGACCGGCTCCCCCACATCGTGTTCATGCTCGACCGGTGGGAGGGCTTCGTGGGCTCGCTCGGCGAACTCGACCACGGTGCACCGACCGACCAGGTGATGACCCTCCTGCGCGAAGGGGCGAGCGTCGGCATCCACCTGGTGGTCACCGGGGACCGTCAGCTCCTGTCGAGCCGGATGGCGACGCTGGTCGAGGACAAGCTCGTCCTCCGGCTCTCCGACCGCGGCGACTACGGCCTCGCGTCGCTCAACCCCCGCAAGTTGCCCGAGCAGGTCCCGGACGGACGGGCGTTCGCGTCGGAGTCCGCCACCGAGACGCAGATCGCCCTGCTCGCCGCCGCCGGCACCGGCCAGTCGCAGGCCGCGGCGATCACCGCCCTCGCGACCTTCGCGACCGAGCGCGACCGCGCGGTCGAGCGTGCCCGTCGGCCGTTCCGCGTCGACCAGCTGTCCGGGCCGGTGCCGTTCGACCGGGCGTGGGAGATGCGCGACGACGACGCCGCCCTGTTCGGCCTCGTCGGCATCGGCGGGGACGACCTCACCGCCATCGGACCGGACCTCGCGGCCGCGGGTTCGTTCGTCGTGGGCGGTCCCGCGAAGTCCGGTCGGAGCTCCGTCCTGCTGTCGATCGCACGGTCGGTGCTGCGCGAGGGGGGCGAGATCGTGCTCGTCACCCCGCGGCAGTCGCCCCTGCGCGCCCTCGCGTCCGAACCCGGCGTCCTCGGCGCGCACGAGGGCGTCGACGTCACCGAGGCCGACCTCGCGCCGCTGTTCGACGGGCAACCCGGCCGCCGGGTCCTCGTCATCGACGATGCCGAGCTCGTCAAGGACGCACCCGCGAAGAGCTGGCTGCAGGGCTTCGTGAAGAGCGCGGCGGACAACGGGCAGGCCATCGTCGCGGCAGGGTTGACGGCCGAGTTCGGCGTCGGGTTCACGGGCTGGCAGGTGGACATGAAGCGACGTCGGTCGGGGGCGCTCCTCAGCCCGCAGGCGATCACCGAGGGCGACCTGCTCGGCATGCGCCTGCCGCGCAGCAGCATCGTCGAACGGGTGCAGGTCGGCTCCGCGCTGGTGCACCTCGGCGACGGCGAACTGGTGTCGGTGCAGGTTCCGGTCCCCTGATCACACCCCGGTTCTTGTCACACTGACAAATACCGTGGTACGGTCGGGTCATGGCAGTCGAACTCAGCACCCGGACCACCCGGGGCACCCAGGCGACACCGACGTTCTCCACCATGCGGTTCCCCGCCGGTGAAGCACACGTCAAGGTCGCACACGACGCCGACGCGGGGGACCTCATCGAGATCGCGACCCTGCGCGGCACGAACGGCGACGACCTCCTCATGCTCGGCATGTGGGCGGACGCCGTCCGGCAGCGCGGATCCCGGTCCGTCGCCCTCGTCCCGTACCTGCCCGGCGCCCGGCAGGACCGCGGCCTCCCCTTCGGCGCGAAGGTCTACGCGGACGTCATCAACGGCTTCGGGATCGACCAGGTCATCGCGTTCGACCCGCACTCGCCGGTGATCGTCGACCTGGTGGAGCGCCTGACCGTGGTCACGAGCGAGACCGTCGTCCGCGACCAGGTCGTCGCCGGCTCGGACTACAGCGGGATCATCGCCCCCGACAAGGGCGCGGTCGCGCGGGCCTCCGCGGTCGCCGACGCCTGTGGGTTGCCGGTGTTCCGCGCCGAGAAGCACCGCAACCCGGACACCGGCAAGCTCGACGGCTTCACGTGCGAGCCGCTGCCGGACACCGGTCGCCTGCTCGTCGTCGACGACATCTGCGACGGGGGCGGCACGTTCATGGGCCTCGCGACCGCGACGGGTCTGACGAAGGACCGCCTCGGCCTCTGGGTCTCGCACGGCGTCTTCTCCGGCCGGGCCCCGCAGCTCGCCGAGCACTTCGGGGAGATCGTCACGACGGACTCCTACCCCGCGCAGAACGCCATCGAGGGCCTGCGCACGATCGAACTCACCCCTTACCTGACGGAGCAGATCCGATGACGCAGACCGACACCACCACGACCGGCACCGACGGCACCACCGGCATCGCGCCCCGCCTCACCGGCCCGAGCCCGATCGCCCCGCTCCTCGCCGTCGACGGCTACAAGCACTCGCACCGGCAGGTCTACCCGGCCGGCACCACCCGGATCCTCATCAACTGGACGAACCGTTCGAACGCGCACATGCCCGAGTCGACGCACGCCGTGGTGTTCGGCCTGCAGGCGTTCATCCAGCGCTCCCTCGTCGAGGCGTGGGCGCCGTTCTTCGCCGCGGACGAGGACGAGGTCGCCGGCCTGTTCGAGCAGGCACTGCAGGGGTACTTCGGCCCGAACCACATCGGCACCGACCACGTCCGGGCACTCCACCGCGTCGGGTACCTCCCGCTCGAGATCCGCGCGCTCCCCGAGGGCACCCTCGCCCCGATCGGCGTCGCGACCCTCACCGTCGAGAACACCGTCGACGAGTTCTTCTGGCTGCCGAACTACATCGAGACGGCACTGTCGGCCTCGATCTGGCACCCGTCGACCGTCGCAACGAAGGCGCTCGAGTACCGCGACCTCATGGAGGACTGGGCCGCCCGCACCGGCGCCGACCCGGCCAGCATCGACTTCGCCGCGCACGACTTCTCCTTCCGAGGGCAGTCGAGCATCGAGTCGGCCGCGGCCGGTGGCGCCGGGCACCTCCTCTCGTTCCTCGGCACCGACTCGATGCCGTCGCTCGACTTCATCGACCGCTACTACCCGGGTGACAACGGCTGGGTGGCCGCGAGCGTCCCGGCCACCGAGCACAGCGTGATGTGCGTGCGCGGCGCCGAGGGCGAGCTGGCGACCTTCGAGCAGATCCTCGACGTGTACCCGACGGGCATCGTGTCGGCCGTGAGCGACGGGTTCGACCTCTTCAAGGTGATCACCGAGACGCTCCCGCAGCTCAAGGACCGCATCACGGGTCGCGACGGCAAGCTCGTCATCCGCCCGGACTCGGGCGACCCGGTGGACATCGTCACCGGCACCGTGCACGGGGTCGATGCCGCGGCACTGACCGACCCGGCCCGCAGCCACGAGGAGAAGGGCGTCGTCGAACTCCTCGACGAGATCTTCGGGCACACCGTGAACGACCAGGGCTTCAAGGTCCTCGACCAGCACATCGGCGTGATCTACGGCGACAGCATCACCCTCGACCGTGCCCGCCGCATCTACGAGCGACTCGCCGCCAAGGGCTACGCGAGTGACAACATCGTGCTCGGCATCGGCTCGTACACGTACCAGTACATGACCCGCGACAACCTCGGCAGCGCGGTCAAGGCCACCTGGGCGCTGGTGGACGGCGAGCCCGTCGACATCCAGAAGGACCCGAAGACGGGCAGCGGCAAGAAGAGCGCGAAGGGACGGATCGCCCTGCACCGCGACGAAACCGGCGAGATACGCCAGACCGACCAGGCCACCGCAGAGGACGAGGCGACGAGCCTGCTCCAGCCCGTGTGGGTCGACGGCCGGTTCCGGGTCCTGCAGTCGTTCGCGGACGTGCGGGAGACCCTCCGCCGCGAACGCACCGAGCGCGCCGACCGCGCGGCCCGTCGGGCGACGGCGTGACCGACGCCACCTCGGCGGCCCGCGACCAGCCGCTCATCGCGATCGACGTCGTCCCGATGTCGTTCACGACGAGCGACGGGTTGCGGGTCGCCACCGCGCGTCGGCAGTACGCGCCGTACGCGGGCCAGGAGGCGCTCCCCGGCGTGCTCCTGGAGGGTGCGGAACTCCTCGCCGACGGTGCACGACGCGCACTGCGCACCAAGACCGGGATCGACGCGGCGGCGGTCCGGCACCTCGCGCAGGTCGGCGCGTTCGACGGACCCGACCGCGACCCGCGGAGCGCCGCGATCAGCGTCGCCTTCCTGGCCGTGGTGGCACCGGCGGTGACGACCCCGACGCCGGCCGCGGCGGCCGCTGTGGTGGCCCCGCCCTCGGCCGCGGGACCCGCGGTCTGGCGCGTGCCCGGGGGAGACGACCCGCGCCTCCCGTTCGACCACGACGCGATCATCCGAGCCGCCCTCGACCACGTCCGCACCCGGATCTGGCGCGACCTGCCGCTCACGCGCGCGTTGCTCGGCGAGGTGTTCACCACCTCCGACGCCTCCGCGCTGCAGACCGCACTGACGGGCGTGCAGCCGGATCCCGGCAACACGAACCGGGCGCTGCGGACGAACCCGGCGCTCGTCCGGGCCGACGCGTCGGCCACGGCCGCGGTCCGTGGCGGCCGTCCCCCGGCAACCTGGACGTGGGCGGGCTGATCGCGGTTGGGTGGGGGCATGCCCTCCGCTCCGCTGTCCGGTGACACCTCGTTCGCGTTCCCGGAGTACACCGACCCGCCAGCATCACCGTTCGACGTCGCCCGCACCTGGATCGACGAGGCGCGGGACGGCGACGTGTCCGAGCCGATGTCGATGACGCTCGCCACCGCGGGGTCCGACGGCCGGGTCTCGGCGCGGACCGTGGACGTGAAGCGGCTCGACGACCGGGGGCTCGTGTTCGGGACCTCGACGCTCAGCCCGACGGGCCGGCAGCTCGACGACAACCCGTTCGCCGCGCTCCAGGTGTACTGGCGGGAGACCATGCAGCAGCTGCGGTTCGAGGGCCGGGCCGTGCAGCTCTCCGACGCCGAGTCCGACGCGCTGTTCGCCGACCGGTCGCCGAAGTCCCGCGCCGCCACCGCGATCGCCGACCAGTCCTCGGTGCTCGAGCCCCGGACGTTGCAGGACCTCATCGACGACGCGAACGCGCTGCTCGACGAGTCCGAGGACGACGTGCCCCGCCCGGAGGGCTGGGTGGCGTGGCGACTCGAGCCGGACCGCGTCGAGTTCTGGCACGGCAGCCGCGACCGGATGCACCGGCGGTTGCAGTACGTGCTCGCCGACGGCGCGTGGTCGGCGGCGCGGCTGCAGCCGTAGCGCGGCGCGGGCGGCGGGCTCCGCCCGACGTCGAACCACGGAACCGACATCGAACCAGCCGCGCGCGCTGGTTCGATGTCGGATTCCTGGTTCGTCACACCGCGCCGCCGCCGCGGCCGCGCGCGCCGCGCGCGCTACCGCGCGATCGGGTTCGGCATCGCCCCCGCCCGGATGAGCGACGACGACTGGTCCGCCAGGTCCACCATCGACAGCGTGTTCCGCAGCTGCAGCCGGTTGAGGCACGAGTGCTCGAACGCCGGCACCCGCAGGTCCAGCGGCCGCCGGCGCTCCGGGTGGGCCGCGGCGTGCGCGTCGACGCACTCCCCCACCACCTGCCAGAACCGCGACTCCGGCAGGACCCCGTCGTCGTCGAGGATCGCCGCGACGAAGCGCAGCACCCCGTCGAACACGTCGGTGAACACGGCGAGCGCCGCTTCGTCGTCGTCCACCGGGTGCACGATGCGCTCGATGTCGGCGGGCACCGGGCGGTCGGCGTGCCGCCCGAGCACCGCGACCTCTTCGCCGATGTCCTTCATCACCGCGCGCACCACGACCCCGTCACGGACGACGAGCACGAGGTTCTCGCCGTGCGGCATGAACACGAGGTCGTGCACGGTCAGGCAGTGCACCACGGGCAGCAGGTACGCGTCGAGCCAGCGCCGCACCCACTCGTCGGCCGGCAGCCCCGATGCCTCGATCAGCGCCGACACGACGGCGTCACCCGAGGCGTCCCGGTGCAGCAAGGCGGCCATCGTCAGCAGCCGCTCGCCGTCCGTCACCCGCGGCAGCGGGCTCTCCCGCCACAGCGCCGCGAGCATCTTCCGCTGCGGTGAGGACACGTCGACCCGGTGGTAGGCGTCCCCGGTGTACCCGATCGCCGCGTGCTCCCGGAGCACCGAGAACCCGGCGCCGGCCAGCGTCTCGTCCGCGGACACGAGCGCCGCGACCCAGTCGTTCACGGCCGGGGTGTTCCGCATGTACGCGGGCGACATCCCCCGCAGGAACCCCATGTTCTGCACGGCGAGCGCTGTCTTGACGTAGGAGCGCTCCGGGTGGGAGCGGTCGAACGCCGTCCGGATCGACTGCTGCGGCTGGTACTCGTCCGGCCCCTCGCCGAGGTCGACCAGGTCCTGCCGCCCGAGGTCCGGCGCGAACGTGACGGCGATCCGGTGCTGCCACTGCCACGGGTGCACGGGGATCCAGACGTAGTCGTCGGGGTCGAGTCCCCGGGACACGAGCACGGCCCGGAACCCGGCGGTGGTCTCCGGGTCGAGCTCGGCCGCCCAGTGGTCGCGCTCGGTGCGGTCCGCGGCGAGCGCGAGGTGCGTGCAGGCCCGGCGTGCGGCGAGCCAGCGGTAGCGGAACCGACCGCCGGCCTCGGGAGCGTAGGCGCGGTACTCGTCGAGCCCGAACCCGATCCGCCCGTTCGCCGCCACGAACGCCGGGTGCCCCTCGGTCATCGCCGACTCGACGTCCTGGAACGATGCGACGACGCGGTCGGACCCCTCCGTGCGCCCCCGTGCGAGCTGCGCTGCTGACGGCCCACCGCGACGGTGCTTCGCGGCGGCGCTGGCGAGGGTGGAGGCGATCTCCTCGAGGTACGTGCCGAGCAGCGCGTCGGGGATCCCGAGCACGTCGCGCAGCTCGAGGACGAGGTCCTGCGCGCTGAGCGGGGCCGCCGCACCGGCGCGGGTGCGGGTCAGCGACGCCTCGTCGATCGACCAGTGCTCGAGCACGTGCCGGCGCGCTCGGAACCGGTAGGTCGACTCCCCCGCGTCGAGCCGCCAGCCGCCGCCGTCCGGCTGCGGTTCCACGAGGCGCTCGTGCGTGAACTCGGCGATCGCCTTCGCCACGAGGTGCCGCTGGGCCGGTTCGAGGTGCTCCGGCCGGAGGTGTGCCGCGGGCCCGTCGCCCTCGGGCAGCCCGATCCGGTCGGTGTCGAGCACGGACAACAGGGCGCGCTTGCCGTCGACGTCGACCTCGCGCAGCACGCGGAACCCGACCTCGGCGTTCTTCGCGTGCACGGCGGTGTTCCGGACGTCGGGCTCGACGACGACGCGGCGTGCTCCGAGGACGTCGCGGCAGTGCTCGACGACGGTGCGCATGACGGCGCTCGTCAGTCCGTGCACCCGTCCGTCGGCGGGCGGCGGCGCGACGAGCAGGTGCATGCCGACGTCGCCGGGTTCGGCGGCGAACACGTCGGTGAGCAGGACCCGGCCCGGGTCGTACGTCTCCGCGAGGAACACCGGAACGCCGTCACGACGGCCGAGCCACGCGGCCTGCGCGGGATCCGCCTGCACGTCCGCGAGGTACGTCCGCACCGCGTCGACGTCGAGGTGTCCCATGCCCCACCACGACGACGCGGGGTGCGCGAGCCACGACTGCACGAGGGCGGCGTCACGATCCGGGTCCACGGGTTCGACGGCCAGGAGGCGCGGCTCGGCCCCGCCGACCTGGGTCACGTCCGGCAGGGTGGTCGCGTCGACGGTCATGCGGAGACCTCCGCGCGCTCGGTTGCGTGCCGGGGCGGCGCGCCGTCCGCGGTGCTGCCACGTGCCGTGGAGCGGGCCGAGGCGGGCAGGCCGAACTCCTGGAAGGCGATCCGCGCCTCCAGGCCGTAGACGGGCCGACCCGTGACGGAGCGGATGATCGACGCGTTCCGCCACGCCCCCATGCCGAGGTCGGGTGCGGTGAGGCCGTGCGTGTGCTCCTCGGCGTTCTGCACCCAGATGCGGCCGCCGAGTCGGTCGACGTGGTGGTCCCGTGCGACCGCCAGGCGCCCCTGGGAGTCGCGGGCGACGAGGTGCTCGACCGGTGCGAGGAACGCCGCGGACCGCGGTCGGTACCCGGTCGCCAGGACCAGCCGCTCGACGTCGTGCTCGTACGTCTCGCCGAGCTGCTCGTGCCGGAGCGTCAGCCGGTACGTCCCCCGGTCCGCCAGCCAGACGGCGTCGACCACGCTGGTCTCGGTGCGGAGCGTCGTCGGGACCGGTCCCGGCGCGCTGAGCCGGTACAGCTGGTCGTAGAGCGCGTCGACGAGGTCCGCGCTGATGCCCTTGTACAGCCCGCGCTGCTCGCGACCGAGGTGGTCGCGGACGTCCTCGGGCAGGGCGTGGAAGTGGTCCGTGTACTCCGGGCTCGTCATCTCGAGCGTGAGCTTGGTGTCCTCCATCGGGAAGAACCGCGGCGAGCGGGTGATCCAGTCGAGGCGGTAGCCGTCCCGCCGGACGTCCTCGAGCAGCTCGCGGTAGACCTCGGCGGCGGACTGCCCGCTGCCGATCACCGCGATCGACCCGGCACGGCGCAGGGCGTCACGGTTCGGCAGGAACTCGGCGGAGTGGATCGCCGGCCCGTCGATGCCCCGCAGGGGTGCGGGGACGGACGGCTCCGTGCCGATGCCGACGACGACGTGGCGTGCGCGGTACGTCTCGGGACCCTGATCGGTCTCGGCGTGCACCGTGAACACGTCGGTCGTCACGTCGTGCTCGACGGCCGTGACCCGGCGACCCCAGCGGAGGGTGTCGAGCCGGTCGGCGGCCCACCGGCAGTACGCGTCGTACTCGCTGCGGAGGGGGTGGAAGTCCTCGCGGATGTAGAACGGGTAGAGCCGACCGGTCTCCTTGAGCCACGCCAGGAACGAGAACGGCGAGGTCGGGTCCGCCATCGTCACGAGGTCCGCCATGAACGGCACCTGGATCGTGGCGTCGTCGAGCATCATGCCGTGGTGCCAGGCGAAGCCGTCGGCGGCGTCGAGGAACACCGCGTCGAGGTCGTCGAGCGGGTCGGTGAGGCAGGCGAGGCCGAGGTTGAACGGCCCGATGCCGATGCCGATCAGGTCGTGGACGGGACGGTCGGCGGTCTGGTCGGCGGTCCGGAGGTCGTCGGCGGTGGTCATCGCGTTGCTCCTTCCGGGGCGGAGGTGGTCGCGCGGACGCGCGCTGCCGTCGCGGCGACGTGGTCGAGCGAGGCGCGCATCTGCGCCGGGGTCGTCTCCGGGTTGAGCAGCGTCAGCTTGTTGCAGGGGCGCCCGTCGATCACGGTCTTCGCGATGAGCACCCGCCCCTCGGCGAGGAGGGCCGCCCGGATCGGAGCCACCAGTGCGTCGGCGTCCGCGTCGGTCACGCCGGCGGGCTGCCACCGGAACAGCACGGTGCTGAGCTGCGTCGGCGCGACGAGCACGAGGTCCGGGTGCTCGTCGACGATCGCGTGCGTCGCCGCCGCGAGGTCGATCACCGCGTCGAACGCCCGCCCGACGGCCTCGGCGCCGGACGCTCGGAGGGTCGCCCAGAGCTTCAACGCGTCGAACCGCCTGGTGGTCTGCAGGGACTTGTCGACCTGGTTCGGCTCGGCGGCGTCCTCGGGGTTGAGGTAGTCCGCGTACCAGGCCGTGCGGCGGAGGTCGGCGGGGTCGCGGACGACCAGGGCGCTCGACGACACCGGCTGGAAGAACGACTTGTGCAGGTCGGCGGTCACGCTCCGCGCACGCTCGATCCCGTCGAGCAGGTGCCGACGGGTCGGGGACACGAGCAGGCCGCAGCCGTACGCGGCGTCGACGTGGAGCCAGACGTCCTCGAGGTCGCACACGTCGGCGATCGGCTCGAGCGGGTCGATCACGCCGCGGTCGGTGGTGCCCGCCGTGGCGACGACGGCCATCGGGGTGCGGCCGGCCGTGCGGGCCGCGGCGATCGCCTCGGCGAGGGCCGCGGGACGCATCCGGCCGGCCTGGTCGGTGGGGACGTCGACGACCGCGTCGTCGGGGAGGCCGAGGAGCCGGGCGGACTTGCGGACGCTGAAGTGGGACTCGGCGGTGGCGAAGACGGTGAGCATCGGGGCCGTCGCGGCCGTCGCAGCCGTCGCTGCCTCTCGCGCCAGCAGCAGCGCCTGCAGGTTCGACTGGGACCCGCCCGAGGTGAACACCCCGTCACCGCCCGCGAACCCGATGCGCCCGGCGAGCCACGCCACCACGTGCCGCTCGATGTCGGTCCCGATCCGCGACTGGTCCCAGGTGTCCACCGAGGTGTTCACGGCGGCGAGCACCGACTCCGCCGCGACCGCGGGCAGCGCGACGGGGCAGTTGAGGTGGGCGAGGTACGCCGGGTCGTGGAACCAGACGGCCTCGCGGACGAACAGGTCGTCGAGCTCGGCGAGCGCCCGGTCCGTCCCGAGGGGTTCCGCGTCGAGGTCGACGGCGGCGACACGGGCCCGGAGTTCGTCCGCGGCGGTGTCGGTCGTCGGTCGGTCGACGTCGGAGATGCGGTCCGCGAGCCGGTCGACCGTCGTGGTGACGGTGGTCCGGTAGCGCTCGGCGTTGGCAGAGGTCAACAATTCGATGAGGGCTGTCACGTTAGGTAAGGCTAACCTCACCTCGCGGCGATTGTCACGCACGACAGCGCGCCGCCCGACATGGCCGGGCGCGTCGGCGTCAGGGGCTCAGCGCCTCAGAGCTTCTCGATGGGCGCGATCTTGATGAGGAGCTTCTTGCGGCCCGCGGAGTCGAACGCGATCTCGGCGATGCGCTTGGCTCCGATGCCGGTCACGGCCGAGACCGTCCCCTCGCCGAAGTCGACGTGCTTGATGCGGTCGCCGGCCACGAGCTCCATGTCGCCGTTGTCGCGGACCTGCCCGGACACGCGGTTCGCCCATTCGGTCTTCGGACGGGTCTTCTGCGCTGCGGCCGCCCGGTCGTACGAGCCACCGCCCCAGCCGCCACCGCCGCGGTACCCGCCGCCAGCGCCGCCGCCCGAGCCGCCGATCCCGCCGCCCCGTCGGGCGTTGAGGGCCCGGGGTTCGGTCCCGCCGCGGCTGTTCGCCATGCCGGGAGACTGCTTCCACTCGATGAGCCCCTCGGGGATCTCCTGCAGGAAGCGGGACGGCATCGCCACGTTGACGTCACCGAACTGCGCGCGGGTCATCGCGAGCGACAGGAAGAGGGACTTCTTGGCGCGGGTGATCCCCACGTAGAAGAGCCGGCGTTCCTCGGACGGGCCACCCGGCTCGTTCGCCGACATCCGGTGCGGCAGCAGGTCTTCCTCGACGCCGGTGAGGAACACCGCGTCGTACTCGAGCCCCTTCGCCGTGTGCAGGGTCATGAGCGACACCGTTCCCGACGAGTCGTCGAGCTCGTCCGCCGCGGCGACGAGGGAGACCTCGGTCAGGAAGTCGGACAGCGTGCCCTCGGGGTTGTTCTTCTGGAACTCCCGCGTCACCGCGACGAGCTCGTCGATGTTGTCCGCACGGGCGGCGTCCTGCGCGTCGGGCGACTTCCGGAGGTTCTCGAGCAGCCCCGAGCCGTCGAGCAGCTGCGTGAGGGTGTCCACGACCGGCTGGGTACCGGCGCGGGACGAGACGTCGTCGAGCAGGGCGGCGAAGGCCGTGATCGCGTTGCGCACCTTCGGCCCGAACCCGAGTTCGTCGGCGTGCCGGAGGGCGTCCCGCATCGTCGTCTCGTGCTCGTCGGCGTAGCGCTGCAGGGTGGTCTCGGTGACCGCGCCGATGCCGCGCTTCGGGACGTTGAGGACCCGTCGGAGTGCCATCGGGTCGGCCGGGTTGGCGACGGTGATCAGGTACGCCATGGCGTCCTTGATCTCGGCGCGCTCGTAGAACTTCGTGCCGCCGAGGACCCGGTACGGGATCGCCGCCCGGATGAAGATCTCCTCCAGCGCACGGGTCTGCGAGTTCGTCCGGTAGAAGACGGCCATGTCGCGGTAGGACATGCCGTCCTCGTGCAGGCGCTGGATCTCGTCGGCGACGAACTGGGCCTCGTCGTGCCCGGTGTAGCCCGTGAACCCGACGATCTTGTCGCCCGCGCCGACGTCCGTGAACAGGTTCTTCGCCTGCCGGTCGAAGTTGTTCGCGATGACGGCGTTCGCGGCGTCGAGGATGTTCTGCGTCGACCGGTAGTTCTGCTCGAGCAGGACGACCTTCGAGTTCGGGAAGTCCCGCTCGAACTCGACGATGTTGCGGATGTCCGCCCCGCGGAAGGCGTAGATGGACTGGTCGGAGTCGCCGACGACGGTCAGCGACGCCGGGGCGATCGACCCGTCGGCCTCGCGCATGCGGGCCACGTGCTGCCCGGCGTCCTCGAGCTTGTCCACCTGCTCGACCGGGACCGGCCGCGTGAGCTCGCGGATGAGGGCGTACTGCGCGTGGTTGGTGTCCTGGTACTCGTCGACGAGGATGAACCGGAACCGGCGCTGGTAGAGCGCGGCGACCTCGGGGAAGGCGCGGAAGAGGAACACCGTCTGGCCGATGAGGTCGTCGAAGTCGAACGCGTTCGCCCGGCGCAGCTCGTTCGTGTACCGCCGGAAGACCTCGGTGAACATGACCTCTTGCGGGTCGTTCGCGTTGATGTTCCGGGCGTAGGAGTCGATGTCCTGCAGCTCGTTCTTGAGCTTCGAGATCTTCGAGGCCGCAGCGCCGACGGTCAGCCCGAGCGAGTCCGCCTCGAGCTCCTTGATGATCCGCTTGAGCAGGGCCTTCGAGTCGGCGGAGTCGTAGATCGTGAACGACTGCGCGAAGCCGAAGCGCTCGGCCTCGCGCCGGAGGATCCGCACGCACGCCGAGTGGAAGGTGGAGATCCACATCCCCTCGGACGCCTGCCCGACCAGCGCCCGCACGCGCTCGCGCATCTCGGCCGCGGCCTTGTTCGTGAAGGTGATCGCCAGGATCTGCGACGGCCAGGCTTCTCGGTTGGCGAGCAGCAGGGCGATGCGGCGGGTCAGCACGCTCGTCTTGCCGGAGCCCGCGCCCGCCACGATGAGCAGGGACTCGCCGCGGTACTCGACGGCTTCCTTCTGCTGGGGGTTCAGACCCGCGGTGAAGGGGTCGTCGTAGGCGCGGTCACCGGCGCCGGAACCGTCAGCACGGCCGGGCGTCGAGTCGAAGGGGTCGAGCACGATCGTCATGTCCGGGACAGTCTAGGCCGGGCCTCCGACAGCCGAGCGGGCGAGCACGGCCAGGTCGGTGTGGTCGGCGAAGACCCCGTCGACGCCGGTGCGGACGACCGAGGTGAACCACCGCTCCCAGTCGCCGAACGCCGCGACCTCGCCGCCGCGACGCAACGGCGCCGGCAGGAACCGGTTCTCCGGCCGCAGCGTCCACGTGTACACGGCGAGCCCGGCTTCGTGCGCGCGGTCGACGACGGCGCTCCGCACGGGTGCCGGATCCTCGAGCGCGACGCTGTCCACCCCGGCCATCAGCGTCCCCAGGTCGACGCTGATGCCGTGGAACTCCGTCGCGAACGCCGTGAGCGCGTCGTCGGACCGCTCGGCCGCGTACGTGGGAGCCAACGACCCGTGGGACGCGACCTCGTCCGCCGCGCTGCCCCGCGCCTCCTGGAGGTAGACGAGCCGCCCGCCGGTCCCGCGCTCCCGGAGGTCCCGCAGCACGCCCTTCTCGAAGCTCTCGACGGTGAGGCGCTCGTCCCCGCGCCACCCGGTCTCGGCGAGGACCCCGTCGAGGAGCTGCCCCATCGGGAAGCCGGCGCGGTCGAAGAAGTCGGCGTGCTTGACCTCCGCGACGAGTCCGACCGGCCGTGGAGCCGCGTCGAGGATCGCGAGCAGGTCCTCGAGGCGGAGGACCGGCTCCTCGCCGTCGTGCTCCGCCGACCCCGGTCGCAGGGCGGGGAGGCGCTCGCGGGTCCGCAGCGTCCGCAGCTCGGCCCACGTGAAGTCCTCGGTGAACCAGCCCGTCGTCTTCTGCCCGTCGACCGTCTTCGTCGTGCGCAGGTGCCGGAACTCGGGGTGGTCTGCGACGTCGGTCGTGCCGGAGACCTCGTTCTCGTGCCGCAGCACCAGCACGCCGTCCTTCGTGGGCACGAGGTCCGGCTCGATCGCGTCGGCACCGAGTTCGATCGCGAGCTCGTAGGCGCTCCGCGAGTGCTCGGGACGGTAGCCGGACGCGCCGCGGTGGGCGATCACCAGGGTCATGGCCCCGACACTACGGCCACATCCGGCGCGCGGCGTCCCGGGGCCGGTAGGTTCACGGCATGGGGCTCGCCCGGGGGTGGAAGCGGAGCAGCGTCGCCGCGGCGACGGTGCTGGTCGGCGTCGCGGCGTGGGTCGTGCCGGCCTCCGGATCGGCGCCCCTGCACCTCGCCGAGGGCGGGGGCGAGGTCTGCACGGAGGGTCGCACGGACGCCACCGTCGGCATCGCGATGCTCGACCACCCGACGGGCGACCCGATCGTCGTCAGCGCGGTGTCCGGCCCGGGGGACGGCGTGCGCATCGTCGACGCGTTCGTGGTCCGGTACCCGAACGGTGCGTCGGACCCGCTCCGGTACGGGACGGACGAGTGGCCGGTCCCCGCACGCTGGGGCGAGCCGGAACCGGCGCTCGGCGCGTCGGTCGCCGCGGGCGATGCCGCCGACCTCGTCGTGCACGTCCGCCGCGATGCGCGCGACGGCGGCACGGTGGGTCCGGTGCGGGTCGCGTACACGCAGGGCGCGCGGCTGTGGTCGGAGACGACCGGTACCGAGGTCTCGCTGCGCGCGCACTGCTGATCCAGGAGGCGCGGTGCCGGTCCACCCCGACCCTCGCCGTGAGCGGTCGGCGGGCTCCGGGCCGGTTCGGGGCGCGCACGCAGCGCACGACCGTAGGCTGCGCTCGTCGGGTCCCCACGGGGCCGCTTCCGCTCGCCGCGAATCCTCAGCCTTCCGCGACCGAGCCCACCTAGGCTGAGAGGACTCGAATCTCCAAGGAAGAGGACACCATGGCCTTCAAGCCCGGTTTCGACCAGTCCCCCGCCTTCAACAACCAGGGGCCCAACACCTGGGGTGGGCGCGGCGCTGGTCAGCAGCAGGCCGGCTGGGGACAGACCCCGCAGCAGGCACAGGGCGGGATGACCCCCGAGCAGCTGCAGTACATGTACGACCGCCCGGCGGCGAGCACGGTCGACACGGACCGCATGTCGTACGAGGACACCATCGTCAAGACGCTGCTCGCGTTCGGCGTGCTCGTCGTGGGTGCCGTGGCCGGCTGGAACGCACCGATGATCGTCTGGATCATCGGCGCCGTCGCCGGGTTCGTGCTGGCGCTCGTCAACATGTTCAAGAAGAAGCCGTCGCCCGGGCTCGTCCTGGCGTACTCCTTCGCCCAGGGACTGTTCGTCGGTGGCATCTCGCACTACTACCAGAACGCGTTCGGCGGCATCGTCGTGCAGGCCGTGTTCGGCACGCTCGGTGTCTTCGCCGTGACGCTCGCGCTGTTCGCCTCCGGCAAGGTCCGCGCGACGCCGAAGGCCACGCGCTTCTTCCTCGTCGCGATGGTCGGGTACCTGGTGTTCTCGCTCATCAACCTGGTCCTCATGTGGACCGGCGTGACGCAGACCGCGTTCGGTGCCCTCGGGTTCGAGATCTTCGGCATCCCGCTCGGCGTGATCATCGGCATCCTCGTCGTGGTCATGGCGGCGTACTCGCTGATCCTCGACTTCGACCAGATCCAGACCGGCGTCCGTCGTGGCGCTCCCCGGATCTACGCGTGGACGGCGGCGTTCGGGCTCATCGTCACGATCGTGTGGCTGTACCTCGAGATCCTGCGCATCCTCGCCATCGTCGCGAGCAGCCAGCGCAACTAGTACTCGGCACGACCCGAAGGGCCCCGGCGAACACGCCGGGGCCCTTCGTCGTTCCCGGGCCTTCCGATCCTGCTCCCGGTCCTGGCCCCGCTCGGCCGCCTGGTGTGGTCGCCGAGCGTCGTCGCCGATCGTCGTCGCCGAGCGTCGTCACCGAGCGGGCAGGACACGCCGCGGGTGGTGCGCCGAGCGGGCGGAACGCGTCGGTCGGTGGCGCCGAGCGGGACGGAAACGGCCCGTTCGCGAGCAGGGCCCCCGGACGCAGGACGGCCCGGCACGCAGGACGCGTGCCGGGCCGTCAGCGCGGGAGGACTACTCCCACTCGATCGTCCCCGGCGGCTTCGACGTGACGTCGAGCACGACCCGGTTCACGTCGGGCACCTCGTTCGTGATGCGGTTCGAGATCTTCGCGAGGGTGTCGTACGGCAGGCGCGTCCAGTCGGCGGTCATGGCGTCTTCCGACGAGACCGGACGGAGCACGATGGGGTGGCCGTACGTGCGACCGTCGCCCTGGACGCCCACGGAACGGACATCGGCGAGCAGGACGACCGGGCACTGCCAGATCTCCTCGTCCAGGCCGGCCGCGGTGAGCTCTTCGCGGGCGATCTTGTCGGCCGCGCGGAGCAGCTCGAGGCGGTCCTTCGTGACCTCGCCGACGATGCGGATGCCGAGGCCCGGACCGGGGAACGGCTGGCGACCGACGATGACCTCGGGCAGACCGAGCTCGCGACCGACCGCGCGGACCTCGTCCTTGAACAGGGTGCGGAGCGGCTCGACGAGCTCGAACGTCATGTCGTCGGGGAGACCGCCGACGTTGTGGTGCGACTTGATGTTCGCCGTACCCGAGCCACCGCCGGACTCGACGACGTCCGGGTAGAGCGTGCCCTGCACGAGGAACTTGACCTCGCCGGCGTCCGATCCCTCGGCCGACTCGGCGCGGGCCTCGAGCACGAGGGCCTCGGCCGCGGCCTCGAAGGTGCGGATGAACTCGCGCCCGATGATCTTGCGCTTCTGCTCCGGGTCGCTCACGCCGGCGAGGGCGTCGAGGAACTGCTGCTCGGCGTCGATCGTGATGAGCCGCACACCGGTGGAGGCGACGTAGTCCTCTTCCACCTGCTTGCGCTCGTCGGCGCGGAGGAGCCCGTGGTCGACGAAGACGCACGTGAGCTGGTCGCCGACGGCCTTGTGCACGAGCGCCGCGGCGACGGCGGAGTCGACGCCGCCGGAGAGTCCGGCGATGACCCGGGCGGAACCGACCTGAGCGCGGATGCGTTCGACCTGCTCCTCGATCACGTTCGCGGAGTTCCAGTCGCCGGGGAGCCCGGCGGCACGGTGCAGGAAGTTCTCGAGCACGGCCTGGCCGTACACCGAGTGCTTGACCTCGGGGTGCCACTGCACGCCGTAGAGCTTGCGCTCGTCGGAGGCGAACGCGGCGACGGGGGTCGAGGCGCTGGACGCGAGGACCTCGAAGCCCTCGGGTGCCTTCGCCACGGAGTCGCCGTGCGACATCCAGGTCACCTGGGACTCCGGCTGATCGCCGAGGAGCGTGCTCGTGCCGGGCGAGAGCGTGACGTCGGTCGCGCCGTACTCGCGCAGCCCGGTGTTCGCCACCTCGCCACCGAGCGCGGTCGCCATGGCCTGGAAGCCGTAGCAGATGCCGAGCACGGGGACGCCGAGGTCGAGGATGTCGCCGTCGAGCGCGGGCGCTCCGGTCTCGTACACGGACGACGGGCCGCCGGACAGCACGATGGCCGCGGGGTCCTTCGCACGGACCTCGTCCGCCGTGATCGAGTGCGGGACGATCTCGCTGTAGACGTTCGCTTCACGGACCCGACGCGCGATGAGCTGCGCGTACTGGGCACCGAAGTCGACGACGAGGACGGGACGCTGTTCGGTCTCGCTCACCGAGCGGCCTCCTTCTCACGCTGCTGGGCAGCGGTCAGCTCGTGGTAGGTGTCCATGGCGATCTTCTGCATGCGGTGCTCGACCACGAACGACATGAACGGGATGATGCCCCCGAGGGCGATGAGCAGGAAGCGGATCGGCTTCCAGCGCATGATGCTCCACAGACGGAAGTCGGTGAAGAGGTAGAGCACGTACAGCCAGCCGTGGGCGATGAGGATGCCGATCGACAGGTTGAAGGTGCCGGGCTCCTTGCCCGCCGTGCCCTCCGGCACGAAGAACGCACCGCCGCCGAGCTGCATCTCGAGGTGCAGCGGCGTGTACTTGATGACCATCTCGACCACCAGGGCGAGCAGCAGCACGCCGGTGATGTACGCCGAGACGCGGTACCACTTCACCGCGCCCGGGATCTTCGGGATGTCGCGGGTACGGACGGTCAGAGCCATATCGGCCATCCTACCGTCGGTCGACGAGGGCACCGTCGACGCTGAGTGCGGCCTCACGCCGCTCTTCTTCCTCACGCTCCCAGGCGTCCTTCACGAACCGGTACCAGAGGAAGACGGCGAACCCGGCGAACACGACCCACTCGATCGCGTAGAACAGGTTGAGCCAGTCGAACTGGACCTCGCGCGAGGGCGCCCGGTCGGCGATGGTGCCGAGGTCGGCCGCCTTCGCCGTGGTGCCGTCGGCGACGACGTACCCGAGGTACATCCGGTCGTCGAACGCCTTCCACGTGTTCACGAACCGGGCCGGCGCGACCGCCGAGTACTCGCCCTTGTCGTAGGTGTCCTGGTCGGGCGATTCGGCCGGGTAGTAGCGCCCCTCGACCGTGAGCCGCGTGCCGTCCGCCAGACGGTCACCACCGGCGACGGCGGCGGACCGCTGGTCGGACCATCCGATCACCACCGGGAGGCTCGCCCCGCTCGTGTCGTCCACCAGGTGTCCGACGGTCTGGTACGTCCCGCCACCGGTCCGGCCGGTCAGGACGGTGGTGTCACCGGCGACGAACGTCCCCGTGACCGTCACCTTCTGCCCGGCCATCTTCTCGGTCGCGGGCTGCATCGGCCCGGTCACGGCGTCGAGGCTCTTCCGGTTCTCGGTCGTCGCGGGGAGGGGTGTGCCGTTGGCGATGCTCCGCTCGAGCTGCCACTTGCCCAGCCCGGCGAACACCGCCGCGAGCACGAGCGCCAGCAACAGCAGCGCGATCCACCTCGGTCGTCGGGCTACGGCCCACATCTGTATCAGTACTCCGGATCGCGCTGGCGGACCGGGCGCTCGGGGCGCTCGGCGGGGGTCTCGACCGACGACGTCCGGGGCTCGGACACCGTCTCCGGAGACTCATTCTCCCGCTCTTGGCTGCCAGCGGCCTCCACCAGGGCGAACTCCTCGGCGAACTGGCGGTCGCGCTCCGCCCGACGAGCGGCAGCGGCGGCGTCCGACTCGGCCTCTGCCGCCTCGGCCGCGGCAGCCGCTGCGACCGCTCGACGGCCGCCGAGACGGGTCCGCAGGCGTGCCAGACGGGCCGGGCGGATCACGAGCCGACCGATGCGGTCCGAATTGACCGCGAGCAACGGCCCGAGGATCGCCATGACGAGGACGTACAGGCCCGCGAAGGCGGTGATGCGGGCTTCGAGCCCTGCAGCGGCCGAGAGCGTCGCGAGGATCAGCGCGAACTCGCCGCGGTTCACCAGGATGACGGCGGTGTTGATCCCCTGCTGGACATTGAAGCCGTTCATGCGCGCGACGAGCTGTCCCGCGATGGCGTTCAGCGCGACGGTCATGCCGATCGCACCGAGCACCGGCCAGAGCACCTCGCCGAAGGTCGACAGGTCGAGCCCGAGGCCGAAGTTCACGAAGAAGAACGCCGCGAACACGTCGCGCATCGGCAGGGCGAGCTGCTCGATGCGGTCGCGGTAGCGCGTGGCGCCGCAGAGCAGGCCGATCACGAACGCCCCGATCGCGTCCGTGACACCGAGCAGGTCGCCGATGCCGCCGAACATGACCGCGAGGCCGAAGAACAGCACGGTGAACAGCTCGTCGTCACGGGTCGCGAAGATCCGGGACACCCACTTGCCGGCGAACCGGGCCAGCGTGAACATCACGATGAGGAACCCGAACGCGAGCGCGAGCTTGCCGACGACACCCCACACGTTCGTGTCGCCGGAGAGGACCACCGAGACGATCGCGAGGTAGATCGCGATGAAGACGTCCTCGATCACGGTGACGCCGAGGATCATCGGGGTCTCGTCGTTCGCCAGGCGACGGAGCTCGATGAGGAGCTTCGTCACGATCGCGCTCGACGAGGTCGCCGTCATGCCGGCGATGATGAGGGCTTCGCGGGTGCCCCACCCGAGCGAGAACCCGAAGGCGAACCCGACGCCCATGTTGATGGCGACGTACGTGCCACCGGACACCAGGAGCTTGCCGGCGTTGCCGTAGAACTCTTCCTGGTCGAACTCCAACCCGAGGTTGAACAGCAGCAGGATGAGCCCGAACGTCGCGATCAGCTCGATCGTGTGCGACTCGACGTTCAGCCCGATCCACGGGGTGTGGGGACTCGCGATGAGCCCCACGACCATGTAGATCGGGATCGCGGGCAGTCCGATCGTCTTGCCGAGTCGTCCGAGGACGTAGGCGATGATGAAGAGGATGCCGATGGTGAGGAGCTCACCACCCAGGTGCACGGGCTAGCTCCTCGGCGGGGCCTCGGCCGCAGCGGCCGCAAGCTCTCCGCTGCGGTAGAACGAGAACGCCTTCGCGACCTTCTCGGGTGCACCGGCGACGACGATGGTGTCGCCCGGGAACACGACGAAGTCGGACGACGGGGCCGGGTTGGCGCTGTCACCACGGACGACCGCCACGACGGTCAGGCCGATGAAGCCCGAGTCATGCAGGTCGCCGAGGGGCTTGCCGGCGATGGCGTCGTCGTAGTCGACCGAGAACCAGTCGATGCTGAGGCCCGGGATCTCGTCGAGCTTGTCGAGACCCTCGGTGATGCGCGTGCCGCCGAGGAGTTCGGCGAGCGTGTGCGCCTCGTCCTCACTGAGGCGCAGCGACACCTTCTCCGACTTGTCGGCGCCGTCCGAGACGTCGGCGAAGGAGATGAGGTCGGAGTGACCCGACCGGTGCGTGATGACACCGCACTTGCCACCGTCGTCGGTGTAGAAGCTGTGCAGCACGCCGACTCCGGGGAGTTTGACGCGATGGACGTCGACCATGATGGCTCCCTTTTCGAGTACCCCGATGATAACCACCGCGATGGTCCGTCCATTCCGTTCCGCTACAGTCCGGTGGACGGGGACGACAGGGGGAACGCTGTGGACGAGCAGGACAGGACCAACCGGCTGGTGGCCGGCACCGGGATCGCGGTGGTGGCACTCTACGCCGCACTGCTCGCCGTCCAGGCACTCGTGCTCGATCCACTCGCGGCCGTGCCGGGCGCCTCGCTCGGCGAGGTCCACGGGCACCTGGAGCGCCAGGGCTTCGCGGTCGGCACCGACATCGCCGTCGTCGTCGGGATCGCCGTCGTCGGCGTCGCCCTGGCGATCGGCCTCGCCACCTCGCTCGTCGTCACCCGCGCACGGCCGTACGTCACGGCCGCGGTCCTGCTCGGGGTGGTCGCGCTCGGCGGTCCGATGACCTGGTGGAGCGGCTTCTGGCTCGGCATGGACGTCGCCGACGCGTACGGCGTCGGCGGTGGAGCGCACACCGCCTGGGCCGGTGTCCTCCTCGTCACCAGCGCGATCGCGCTGGCCGCGATCCCGTTCGTCCTCGTGGTCGGCCAGGCGATCAGTGCTCGCCGGACCACGCACCGGTCGCGCGCTGCCTGACGGAGCCGACCCGCGCCTCCAGGCAGTCGAGAGCCAGGAGGCACGGGGCGCGTCCTACTCGGGCTCGCTCGTCTTCTCGCCGACCACCTGCTCGTCGGACGCCTTGGCGCCCTCCGCGCCGCTCGACCGGCCACCGCCGACCACCACGTCGTCCTCGTCGAAGCCGAACGCGATGTCCGGCGCCTCGAGCCGCACGCGGTCCGCCGAGGCGTCGTCGGGCTGCAGCTGCGACTCGCGTTCCGCGGCGACGCGCTTGAGGTAGTTCGAGACCTCGTTCTCGGTGGTCTCCTGGTCCCAGCCGAGCACGTCCGCCATGAGCTTCGCGGCGACGGGGGCCGCCGACTCACCGCGGTCCCACGCCTCGATCGAGATGCGGGTGCGGCGGGCGAGGACGTCCTCGAGGTGCAGGGCGCCCTCGTGCGAGGCCGCGTAGACGACCTCGGCGCCGATGTAGTCGTCGGCACCGGGGAGCGGCTCGGCGAGGGACGGGTCCTGCTTCACGAGCCGGAGCACCTCGGTCGCGAGCGTGCCGTAGCGGTTCAGCAGGTGCTCGATGCGGACCTTGTGCACGCCGAAGCTCCGCGCGGTGCGGCCGCGACGGTTCCAGGCGGCCGGGTAGCCCTCGGCACCGAGCAGCGGGATGTCCTCGGTGGTCGAGCCCGGGATCTTCCCGTCCATCGCCGCGACGGCCTCGTCGATGGCGTCCTTGCCCATCACGCGGTACGTGGTCCACTTGCCGCCGGCGACGACCACGAGCCCGGGGACCGTGTGCGCGACGACGTGCTCGCGGCTGAGCTTCGACGTCTGGTCGGACTCCCCCGCGAGCAGCGGCCGGAGTCCGGCGTACACGCCCTCGACGTCCTCACGCGTGAGCGGGACCGCGAGGACCTTGTTGACGTGCTCGAGGATGTAGTCGATGTCCGCCGCGGTCGCCGCCGGGTGCGCCTTGTCGAGGTACCAGTCGGTGTCCGTCGTGCCGACCAGCCAGTGCCGGCCCCACGGGATCACGAAGAGCACGCTCTTCTCGGTGCGGAGGATCATGCCCGTGTTCGACTGGAAGCGGTCGCGTGGGATGACCAGGTGCACGCCCTTCGACGCCCGCACCTTGAACTGCCCACGGGTCCCGACCATCGCCTGGGTGTCGTCCGTCCAGACGCCCGTCGCGTTGACGACCTGCTTGGCCCGGATGTCGAACTTCTCGCCCGTCTGGATGTCGTGCGCGTGCGCCCCCACGACCCGCTCGCCGACCTTGATGAAGCCCTCGATGCGCACGCGGCTCGCGGCGGAGGCGCCGTACGACGCCGCCGTGCGCACGAGCGACGCGACGTACCGGGCGTCGTCGACCTGGGCGTCGTAGTACGTCATGCCGCCGACGAAGGCGTCCTTCTTGAGGCCGGGCATGTTCTTGAGGACCTGGCTCCGGCTGAGGTGCCGGTGGTGCGGGACCCCCGGCGGCCGACCACCGGACCAGCTGAAGACGTCGTACATCGCCATGCCGATGCCGATGTAGAAGCGCTCCCACACGCGGTGGTTGAGCGGGTAGAGGAAGCGGACGGGCTTCACGAGGTGCGGGGCGATGCGCTGCAGCAGGAGGCCGCGTTCGATCAGTGCCTCGCGGACGAGCGCGAAGTTCAGCTGCTCGAGGTAGCGGATGCCGCCGTGGACGAGCTTCGACGAGCGGCTCGAGGTCCCCGAGCCCCAGTCGCGGGCCTCGACGATGCCGACGCTGAGGCCACGGGTGACGGCGTCGAGTGCGCTGCCGCCACCGACGATGCCACCGCCGACGACCAGGACGTCGAGCTCCTTGGTCTTCAGGGTCTCGATGGCGGCCGCGCGTTCGTCGGGGCCGAGCTTCGCCGACGGGTCGAACCCCACCCCCGGGGCGGCGGTCTCGGGCCGGGCGGGCCGGGTCGCGCTGGACGTGCTCGTGCTGGTCTTCGCCATCGTCGCCTCCGTGTCACGGTGACGCCGGGCGTCACCCGCGCCGGAGTGCGGGTGCCACCGTCAGTTCCGGTGGTACGGCGCCACGACCACTTCTACTCGCTGGAACTCCTTGACGTCGGAGTATCCGGTCGTGGCCATCGATCGACGCAGGGCGCCGACGATGTTCGCGCGGCCGTCCCACGTCGGGGTGGGGCCGTTCAGGACGTTCTCGAGCGGGGCGATCGTGCCGACCTCGACCCGGCGGCCGCGCGGCAGCTCAGGGTGGTGCGCCTCGGCGCCCCAGTGGAACCCGCCGCCGGGGGCCTCGGTCGCGCGGGCCAGTGCGGTGCCGAGCATCACGGCGTCGGCGCCCATCGCGATGGCCTTGACGACGTCGCCGGCGGTGTCGAGCCCGCCGTCGGCGATGACGTGCACGTAGCGGCCGCCGGACTCGTCCATGTAGTCACGGCGAGCGCCCGCGATGTCCGCGACCGCCGTGGCCATCGGGGCGTGGATGCCGAGGGCGGCCCGCGTGGTCGATGCCGCGCCGCCACCGAAGCCGACGAGCACACCAGCGGCACCGGTGCGCATGAGGTGCAGGGCCGCCGTGTAGGTCGAGGCGCCGCCCACGATCACCGGGACGTCGAGCTCGTAGATGAACTTCTTGAGGTTGAGCGGCTCGGTGTTCTGCGAGACGTGCTCGGCCGAGACCGTCGTGCCGCGGATGACGAAGAGGTCGACACCGGCGTCGACGACGGTCTGCGAGAACTCCTGCGTGCGCTGGGGGCTGAGCGACCCGGCGACCGGGACACCGGCGGCGCGGATCTCGGCCAGGCGCGCGGTGATCAGCTCGGCCTTGACCGGCTCGGAGTAGATCTCCTGCATGCGCTTCGTGACGTTGCCGTCGGTGAGCGCCTTGATCTCGTCGAAGTAGGGCGTCGGGTCCTCGTAGCGGGTCCAGAGGCCCTCGAGGTCGAGGACGCCGAGCATGCCGAGCCGGCCCATCTGGATGACCGTCGCGGGCGAGGCGACGGAGTCCATCGGGGCCGAGAGGATCGGCGACTCGAACGTGAACGCGTCGATCGACCACTGCACGCTCACGTCACGCGGGTCACGCGTGCGCCGCGAGGGGACCACCGCGATGTCGTCGAACGCGTACGCCCGACGTCCGCGCTTGCCAGCACCGATCTCGACTTCACTCACCCGGCAAGCCTAGCGGTCGTGTCCCCCGGGTGACACGGGCGCGACGGGCAGGGCGCGCGGCGGACGTCAGCGCGTCCGGCGTGCGCGGCGCCTGCGGAGCGTCCGCAGGACGAGCCCGAGCAGCAGCGCGAGCACCACCAGCACGCCGACCAGCGCCGCGGCGACCTTCACGAGCAGCGCCGCCCCGACGAAGAGCACGGCGAACACCAGCCACACGAGGGCGTCGAGCACGAGGGGGCCGGGAGTCCGCACGCGACCGACGATAGCGACCCGGCGGGGGCGGGTCGCGCCTCCTGGCCGACGACGCGCCGTCCCGGCGACGTGGGCCGCGCACCGGTCCGCATGAGGAGCGGGGCCGTGCGGCGCTGAGCGTCCACGCACGACCCCACTCGGTGCGGGTACCGCCCCCACAGCGGCACCCACGGTCGACACCGCTCGCTCAGCGCGCGGAGTCGACGTCCTTGGCGAGCGTCCCCAGGTACAGCTCGATGACCTTCGGGTCGTCGGCGAGCTCCTTCCCGGTGCCCGAGTACGCGTTCTTCCCCTGGTCGAGCACGTACCCACGATCGCAGATCTGCAGACAGCGTCGCGCGTTCTGCTCCACCATGACGATCGACACACCGGCCTTGTTGATCCGACGTGTGCGGATGAACGTCTCGTCCTGGCGCACGGGCGACAGCCCCGCGGAGGGTTCGTCGAGCAGCAGCACCTTCGGGTCCATCATGAGCGCCCGGGCCATCGCGACCGACTGCCGCTCACCGCCGGACAGCGATCCGGCACGCTGGCCCTTCCGCTGGCCGAGGACGGGGAACAGGTCGTAGATGACCTCGAGCCGCTCGGCGAACTTCCGGGGCCGCAGGTACAGCCCCATCTGCAGGTTCTCCTCGATCGAGAGCGAGGGGAAGACGTTGTTCGTCTGCGGGACGAAGCCCACGCCGGCCTGCACGAGCTTGTTCGCCTTGAGGTTGGTGATGTCCTCGCCCTGCAGGGTGACCGAGCCCTCGCGGATGGACACGAGGCCGAACAGGGCCTTGAGGAGCGTCGACTTGCCGGCACCGTTCGGCCCGATGATCCCGATGAGCTCGCCCGGGTAGCAGTCGAGGTCGCAGCCGTTCAGGATGTTCACCCCCGGCAGGTAGCCGGCGACGAGGTTCTTCGCGCTGAGCACGGGCTCGCGTTCCAGCGTGGCCGCCGGAGCGGCGGTCGCCGGCGACGGACTGGAGGCGCTGCTCGCGTTCGTGGGCTCGCTTGCGTCGGTCATCGGGTCGCCTCCTGCTCGTCTTCTTCCGCTACTTCCTCGGCGAGTTCCTCGTAGGTCTCCTCGTTGAGGAGCGAGTCGTCACCGAGGTCGGTGTCGTGGTGCGCACCGAGGTACGCGTCGATGACCGCACGGTCGTCCATCACCGTGTCGGCCGGGCCCTCGGCGACGACCTTGCCCTCGGCCATCACGACGACCCAGTCCGAGATGTGGCGGACCATGTGCATGTCGTGCTCGACGAAGAGCACGGTCATGCCGTCGTCGCGCAGGGACTGAATGTGCCCGAGCAGCGACTGGGTCAGCGCCGGGTTCACGCCGGCCATCGGCTCGTCGAGCATGATCATCGTCGGGTCGGACATGAGCGCCCGAGCCATCTCGAGGAGCTTGCGCTGCCCGCCGGACAGCGAGCCCGCGTAGTCGTCGGCCTTCGTGTCGAGCTTGAAGCGGGCGAGGAGGTCCTCGGCCTTCGCCGTGATCTCGCGCTCCCGCTTCCGCCAGAGCGCCGGGACGAGGCCGACGAAGAAGTTCTCGCCGGGCTGGTCGCGGGCGCCGAGGAGCATGTTCTGCATCACGGTGAGGCGGCTGAGCGCCTTCGTGAGCTGGAACGTGCGGACCATGCCCTTGTTCGCGATGTGGGTGGCGCTGGTCTTCTGCAGGGTGTTGCCGTCGAACCGGGTCGTCGCGCCGGGGCTCGGCTTGTCGAACCCGGTGAGCAGGTTGAAGAACGTCGTCTTGCCGGCGCCGTTCGGGCCGATGAGGGCGGTGATGGATCCCCGCTGGACCTCGAGGTGGTCGACGTCGACCGCGGTCATGCCGCCGAAGCGACGGGTGACGTCGTCGACGACCAGGATCGGGTCGTTCTTGGGGTGGGCGTACGGCTCAGACACTGAACGTCAACTCCTTCTTGTTGCCCAGGAGGCCCTGTGGACGGAACACGATGAGGAGCATGAGCGCGACGCCGACGAGCACGTAGGAGAACTGCTCGGCCTGCTGCGCGTTCATGATCGAGTTCGGGATGAAGTCACCGGCGAGGGTGCGGATCGCGAGTCGGACGACGAAGAAGAGCACGGCGCCGAGCACCGGTCCGAACACCGTCGCCGCACCGCCGAGGATGAGCGCCGTCCAGATGAAGAACGTCATCGAGCGACCCATCGCGTCCGGTTGCACCGAACTCGGCAGGACGTAGATGATCCCGGCCAGGGCCCCGAGCGCACCGCCGAACACGAGCGCCTGCATCTTGTACGAGTAGACGTTCTTGCCGAGGGAGCGGACGGCGTCCTCGTCCTCGCGGATGGCCTTCACGACACGGCCCCAGGGGCTCCGCATGAGCAGGAACAGCACGAGCGTGAACAGGGCGACGAGCCCCCACGCCGCGATCCGGATCCACCAGCCGTTGACGCCGTTGTTCGAGTACGTGAACCACAGGATCGTGGTGGTGCCGTCGGGGAGCGGGCTGAGCGCGTTGAACGGGTCGCGGTAGCTCGACCCGGTGATGCCGTTCGAGCCGCCGGTCGTCGTGGTGAGCAGGCTCGACCGTCCCACCATGCGGATGATCTCGGCGCCGGAGATCGTCACGATCGCCAGGTAGTCGCCGCGCAGCCGCAGGGTCGGGATGCCGAGGATGATCGCGAACACGATCGACACGAGCAACGCGACCAGGACGGCCATCACGAACGGCAGTCCGTTGGTGATCGAGATCGCGAAGCCGTAGGCGCCGAGCAGCAGGAACGCCGCCTGGCCCATGTTGACCAGTCCGGTGAGTCCGAAGTGGACGTTGAGGCCGATCGCGGCGAGCGCGAACGCCGCCGTGGTCGGGGCGAGTGCTTCCTGCGTGAGGGAGGACAGCAGGTTGAGGATGTAGTCCATGGCGGCGCTCCTTAGCCGATCCGCTCGGCGCGGCCGAAGATGCCCTGCGGCCGGAACAGCAGGATGAGGATGAGGATCACGAGGGCGGTGGCGTACTTGAAGTCACCGGGCAGCACGAGGTTCGTGAGCTCCACGACGACGCCGATGATCATCGAGCCGACGAGTGCGCCGTAGGCGGTCCCGAGGCCACCGAGCGTGACCGAGGCGAACATGAGCAGCAGCAGCTGCAGGCCGGTCTGCCAGTTCACGCCGTTGAGCACGAGGCCGAGCATCACGCCGGAGAGCCCCGCGAGGCCGGCGGCGAGCGTCCACACGAACCGGATGACCCGGTCGACGTCGATGCCGGACGCGCTGGCCAGTGCCGGGTTGTCCGACACCGCGCGGGTCGCACGGCCGAAGCGCGTCTTCGCGAGGAACAGACCGGTCGCGACGAGGACGACGAGCGCGATGCCCATCGCCACGTACGACTGCACCGTGAGCGTGACCCCGGCGAACCGGACCGTCTCGGGGTTGCCCTGCTGGATGCGGACGGTCGAGGCGCCGAAGAAGTACTGGAACGCGTACTGCGCGGCGATCGACAACCCGATCGTCACGATCATGAGCTGCGTCAGGCTGATGCGCTTGCGCCGCAACGGCCGCCAGATGCCGGCGTCCTGCAGGTACCCGGTCGCCGCGCACAGCAGCGTGACCACCACCCCCGTCAGCCAGATGTTCCACCCGAGCTGGTTCGCGAAGAGGTAGGCGAGCAACCCGCCGAGGGTGACCTGCTCACCGTGCGAGAAGCTCGACAGGCCGGTCGTGCCGTAGATGAGCGAGAGGCCCACCGACGCCAGCGCGATGAGGAGCCCGAGCCGGATGCCGGACGCGAACTGCTGCCAGGCGCGCTGGGGCGTGACGCTCGTCGCGTCGTCGTTCGTGACGACGCCCTGCTGGTCGGACAGCTGGAAGATCTGCCCGACGTTCGCGTTGAGGCTCGCCGACACGGTGCGCTTCGCGTCCGCCGCGTTCGTCAGGTACTGGCCCTTGGGCAGCGTGTCCTGGTCGACGCTCACGGTGTAGCTGCCCGCCTCGGTCACGCTCACCGACCAGCGCCCGGCGTCGGACGTCGTCGCGGTCTGCGCGAAGCCACCCGGCCCGGCGACGTCGACGTCGACGCCCGGGACCGGTTCGCGGTCCGAGTCGGTGATCGTGCCCTGGATGCAGCCGTTCGTCGGGCTGACCGTGCACGGCTGGGTGCTGGCGGGTGCGGTGCTCGCGGACGCGGATGCGCTCGCGGTCGGGGCCGAGGTGGCGCCGATCGCCGGCAGCGTCACCGCCCAGTCGATCAGGAAGGTCGCCATGAACGCGAGCACGAGGACGGCCATGATGACCGGTCGCTTTCGTCCAGGGCGGAGGCGGAACCTGCGCAGCAGTGCAGGTCCCGGCGGAGTGATGGATCCCACGGAAGAGCCTCTCGTTCGGATGACGAGGACGCTAGGGGGATTGTGTGACACCCGTGTTTCCATCACGTTCCCTGTGTGATTCGTGCCGCAACTGTGACGTTGTGGAGGAAGGACGGACGGAGGTCCCGGGACGGGGCCGCACCGCGCCTCCTGGCTGCTCACGGGTGTCCACGGGGCGGAATGCGGAAGAGCGCCTGCGCGTTACCATGGTCTATCCGGAACCCGCCGCAGCGTTCCCGGTGTCTCGACCACTTCACCTCGCCCACGAAGGGGACCCATGGACCAGCCGGATCCGTTCGGATTCATCGGACTCACGTACGACGACGTCATGCTCCTGCCGGGGTACACCGACGTCATCCCGAGCGAGGCGTCGACCGCGTCCCGGCTCACCAAGCGCATCACGGTCAACGTCCCGCTGCTCTCCGCGGCGATGGACACCGTGACCGAGGCACGCATGGCGATCGCCATGGCCCGACAGGGCGGCATCGGGATCCTGCACCGCAACATGTCGATCGCCGACCAGGCGGCCGCGGTCGACAAGGTCAAGCGCAGCGAGTCGGGCATGATCACCAACCCGGTGACCACCAGCCCGGACGCCACCGTGGCCGAGGTCGACGCGCTCTGCGGACAGTTCCGCGTCTCCGGCCTGCCGGTGGTCGAGGGTGACGGCACCCTCGTCGGCATCATCACCAACCGCGACATGCGGTTCGTGGCGCCGTTCGAGCAGCAGACCACGCTCGTGCGCGACGTCATGACGAAGGCCCCGCTCATCACGGCCCCGGTCGGCATCGACCCGGACGACGCCGTCGCGATCTTCGCCGAGCACAAGATCGAGAAGCTCCCCCTCGTCGACGAGGACGGCAAGCTCCGCGGTCTCATCACCGTCAAGGACTTCGACAAGAGCGAGAAGTACCCGGACGCCACGAAGGACGACGCCGGACGCCTGCGCGTCGGCGCCGCGATCGGCTTCTTCGGCGACGCCTGGGAGCGCGCGACCGCGCTGCGCGAGGCCGGCGTGGACGTCCTCGTCGTCGACACCGCCAACGGCCACAGCGCCGGCGTGCTCGACATGGTCCGCCGTCTCAAGGCTGACCCGGCGTTCGCCGCGGTGGACGTCATCGGCGGGCAGGCCGCCACGCGCGAGGGCGCCCAGGCGCTCATCGACGCGGGTGTCGACGCCGTGAAGGTCGGCGTCGGCCCGGGATCGATCTGCACGACGCGCGTCGTCGCGGGTGTCGGCGTCCCGCAGGTCACCGCCGTGTACGAGGCCTCCCTCGCCGCGCGTGAGGCCGGCGTGCCGGTCATCGCCGACGGCGGGCTGCAGTACTCGGGCGACATCGCGAAGGCCCTCGTGGCCGGCGCCGACACCGTGATGCTCGGCTCGCTCCTCGCCGGCACCGACGAGTCGCCCGGTGACCTGGTGTTCGTCAACGGCAAGCAGTTCAAGGCCTACCGCGGGATGGGCTCCCTCGGCGCCCTGCAGACCCGCGGCAAGAAGACCTCGTACTCGAAGGACCGCTACTTCCAGGCCGACGTCCCCTCGGACGACAAGCTCGTGCCGGAGGGCATCGAGGGCCAGGTCCCGTACCGCGGCTCGGTGGCGAACGTCGTCTACCAGCTCGTCGGCGGCCTGCGGCAGTCGATGTTCTACGTCGGCGGCCGGACCGTCCCGGAGCTCAAGGCCCGCGGCAAGTTCGTCCGGATCACCCCGGCCGGGCTCAAGGAGTCGCACCCGCACGACGTGCAGATGGTCGTCGAGGCGCCGAACTACAGCCGCTGACCCGACCAGCACCCTCGAACGCCCCTGCTCCCGGACGGAGCGGGGGCGTTCGTCGTCGGTCGGCAGTAGGGTCGCGGCATGGTCAGCGCCGTGTCCCACACCTCGATCGACTGCCGTGACGCCTACACGCTCGCAGAGTGGTGGAAGCAGGTCCTCGGCTACGTCGACGTCGCCGACGACCCGAACGCGCCCGGGCACGAGGAGTGCATGATCGTCGCTCCCGACGGCTCGCACCACGTGCTCTTCATCGAGGTGCCGGAAGCGAAGGCCGTGAAGAACCGCATCCACTTCGACCTGCGGCCGACCGACCGGACCCGCGACGAAGAAGTCGTCCGGCTGCGGGGCATCGGCGCGCTCGAACTGGCCGACCGACGCACGGCGACCGGCGGCTGGGTGGTGTTCGCCGATCCCGAGGGGAACGAGTTCTGCGTCCTCCGGTCCCAGGCCGAGCTCGACGCCTGACTCCGGCCAGCCCCCACCCGGGCGGCCGGCGTCCCTGTCCGGACTGCGCGGGTCCGGTCGACCGCGCCCGGGCGCCCGGCTCGAGACCCGCGGGTTTCCGCAGACCTCGCGTCACGGCTGGGTAACGAAACACTTTGCGTACCGCCCCGTCACGCGGCTGAAACACCGTGACCCTACGTTCTCTCACATCCCCAGCGGGACCTGAGGTTCCGCGCAGAGAAAGGGCTCCACGGATGATCAGAACCACCCGTGCCACCACGGCACTGGCAGTGGCAGGAGCGGCGGCGCTCCTCCTCGCCGCCTGTTCCACCACCAGCGGCGGCACCTCACCGTCCTCCTCCGCGTCGGGAGGCGCGAAGAAGGACCCCGCCGCGAGCTGCAAGGCCCCCGACACCCCGGGCACCGACGCGCTGAAGATCGGCACGATCCTCCCGCTCACCGGTTCGCTCGCCTACCTGAACCCGCCCGCGGAGTCCGGTGTGGGACTCGCGGTGCAGGACATCAACGCGGCCGGCGGTGTGCTCGACAAGGACGTCACCATCGACCCCGCCACCGACTCCGGTGACAGCAACGACATGACGGTGTCGAGCTCCGCGGCGACGAAGCTCGTGAACGCGAAGGTCCCGGTCGCGATCGGCGCCGAGTCCTCCAGCGTCACGCTCAACGTCATCGACCAGCTCACGAGCAACTGCATCGTGGAGATCTCCCCCGCGAACACCGCCTCGGACCTGTCCGGCTACTCGTCGTACTACTACCGGACCGCTCCGCCGGACTCGGTGCAGGGTTCGGCGCTCGGCCAGCTCGTCACGGGTGACGGCAACGCCAAGGTCGCGTTCCTCGTCTTCAACGACACCTACGGCACCGGCCTCCGCAACACCGTGCAGAAGGCGATCGAGGACTCGGGCGGATCCGTCGTCTACGGCGGCAAGGGCAAGGGCCAGGAGTTCCCGCCCGGCCAGACGACCTTCTCCTCCGAGGTGACCGCTGCGCTCGCCACGAAGCCGGACGCCATCGTCGTCCTGGCCTTCGACGAGACGAAGTCGATCATCCCGGAGCTGAAGTCGCAGGACGCCGACATGTCGAAGATCTACATGTCCGACGGCAACACCGCGGACTACTCGAAGGACTTCGACAAGGGCACGCTGACCGGCGCGCAGGGCACCATCCCCGGTGCCTCGCCGAAGGACGAGTTCAAGGCCCAGCTGTCCGCCTACTACAAGAAGTCGTCGGGCAAGGACCTCGCCGACTACTCGTACGCGGCTGAGTCGTACGACGCCACCGTCCTCGCCGCGCTGGCCGCGGTGAAGGGCAAGGGCACGGACTCCGGCACCATCCAGGCCAACATGGCCGCGGTGTCCGGTGCCGACGGCGGCACGGAGTGCTCGACGTTCAAGGACTGCGTCGCCCTGCTCGACAAGGGTGAGGACATCCACTACACGGGTCCGTCGGGCATCGGTCCGTTCGACGACAACAACGACCCGTCGAGCGCCTACATCGGCATCTACAAGTTCGACGGCGACAACAAGCCCGTCTACCAGAGCGCGATCCAGGGCTCGGTCAAGAAGTAGTCGGCAGCACCAGATCGACAGCGCCTCGCGGCCCGGCCGCGGGGCGCTGTCGCGTGCGGCGGCGGCGACGACGGCGTGCCGAGACTCGGCTGCGCGGACAGTTCCGTGGCGGACACGGCGCGAAACTGTCCGCCGGGCCGAGACTCGGGGCCCGGCGGGCGGGCCGGCAGGCGGACAGGACACGGGCCCTGGAGGCGCGGCTCGGCCCGGTCAGACCGGCTCGGCCGCGGTGGGCGCCACCGCCCGGCGCCGCGATGCCCGAGCGGCCAGGAACGAGTCGGCCGTCAGGATGACCAGGGCGAGCCAGACGATCCCGAAGCCGAACCACCGGGCACCCGACATCGGCTCGTGCTGCACGACCACCCCGACGAGCAGCTGCATCACCGGCGCGAGGTACTGCGTCAGCCCGAGCGTGGACAGACTCACCCGACGGGCGGACGACGCGAACAGCAGCAGTGGCACGGCCGTCGCGGGCCCGGTCAGCACCGTCACGAGGACGTGCACCCAGCCCTCGCTCGTGAACGTCACCCCGCCGCCGAGGCCGGTCGTGCCGAGGACCACCAGGGCGACCACGGCGATCGGCAGCAGCCACACGGTCTCGATCGTCAGGCCGCTCAGGGCGTCCACCGTGCCACCGACCCGCTTCTTCACGAGCCCGTACAGGCCGAACGAGAACGCCAGCACGAGGGAAATCCACGGCATCTGTCCGTAGCCCACCGCGATCACGACGACGGCCACGATGCTGATGCCGACGGCGGTCCACTGCAGCGGACGCAGGCGTTCGCGGAGCACCACGACACCGAGCGCGATCGTCACGAGCGGGTTGATGAAGTACCCGAGCGCCGCCTCGACCGTGTGGCCCGTGGTCGTCGCCGCGACGTACACGGTCCAGTTCACCAGGATGAGCACGGCCGCGAGGCCCATCACGAGCATCACCCGACGCTGGGCCATCAGGGTGCGGGTCCGGAGCCAGGAGCGGGTGACGGCGATCGCGATCGCGCAGAACACCAGCCCGAAGACGATCCGCCAGGCGACGATCTCGAACGCGCCGGCGGGGGCCATCGCCGCGAAGAGCAACGGCATGAGTCCCCACAGCCCGTACGCGATGATCGCCTGCACGACGCCGACGGATGCCTCGCTGCGGGCCGGGCGCGCCGGGGACGGTTCACTCACGGAACCATCCTAGGAACGGGCACCGACGGTGCGGGGCCGAGCCGCGCCTCCTGGGCCCGCCGACCCCGGCGCGGAACGCGAGAACGCCCCGCCCGGCCGGAGCCGAACGGGGCGTTCGCGATGTGTACTGGACTCAGTGCACGATGACCGCGAGGACATCGCGCGCCGAGAGGACGAGGAGGTCCTCGCCCGAGTACTTGACCTCGGTGCCGCCGTACTTCGAGTAGATGACCTTGTCACCCACGGCGACGTCCAGCGGGACGCGGTTGCCGTTGTCGTCGATACGACCCGGGCCCACGGCGACGACCTCGCCCTCCTGGGGCTTCTCCTTCGCGGTGTCCGGGATGACCAGACCGGAAGCGGTGGTCTGCTCCGCCTCGACCTGGCGGATGACGATGCGATCCTCGAGCGGCTTGATGCTGACGGCCACGGTGACCTCTTCTTTCTCGGTACTGACTCGGTACAGATGAAAACCGTGTTGGCACTACGCACAGGAGAGTGCCAACCGCCCCAACTCTAGGGCGTCGTTGGCACTCGGTCAATCCGAGTGCCAACGTCCGACCGGGCTCTCGGCGACCTGGGAGGATCGTCGGGTGGAAGCCGCCGATCTCGCCCAGTTGCTGACCCCCGAGGGGATGGCCCTGCTCGACCGTACCCCGGCCGTGTCCGACGGTGGTGAGATCGTCCGGGTCGTCTCACGACTGCGCTCCGAAGGACACGATCCGGGCCTCGTCGCGGCGGTCCTGACGCAGGCGAAGCTCCGGCAGAAGGCCCGTGGGAAATTCGGCGACTTCGCCTCCCGCATGCTCTTCACCGAGGCCGGCCTCGAGCAGGCGACCCGTCTGCAGGTCGCCGCGCAGCACGCCGGACGCTTCGCCGCCGCGGGGCTCACCCGGGTCGCCGACCTCGGGTGCGGCATCGGCGGGGACGCGATGGCGATGGCGGCGCTCGACCTCGAGGTCACCGCGGTCGACCGTGACGAGGTCACCGCGGCCGTCGCGACGCACAACCTCTCGCTCTGGGACTCCGCCCGGGTGGAGCTCGGCGACGCCGCTTCGTTCGACCTGTCCCGCGTCGACGGGGTCTGGATGGACCCGGCGCGCCGGACCTCCGGCCACGCGAACACGAAGCGCCTCGGCGACCCGGACGACTGGTCCCCCTCGCTCGACACCGTGTTCGCCGCCGCCACGACGACCCCGACGGGTGTGAAGCTCGGGCCGGGGGTCGACCGCGACCTCATCCCGGACACGGCCGA
Organism: Curtobacterium sp. YR515; assembly: GCF_900113095.1. Taxonomy (NCBI): domain Bacteria; kingdom Bacillati; phylum Actinomycetota; class Actinomycetes; order Micrococcales; family Microbacteriaceae; genus Curtobacterium; species Curtobacterium sp. YR515. The sequence continues at coordinate 253,690 of NZ_FOOD01000002.1, forward strand.
GGCGCAGTGGACCTCCGTGGACCGCGAGGTCGTCGAGCTCGCCCTCTGGTTCGGCCCCCTCGCCCGTCCCGGTGTCCGCCGTGCCGCGACCGTCATCGGGGCGCACGGGATCGCTGAGCTCACGGGCGACGCCGACGCCGCGGACGTCGAGGTCGGCGCGCTCGGCGCGTACCTGTACGAGCCGGACGGGGCGGTCATCCGTGCGCGGCTCATCGGCGACCTCGCCCGGTCGCTCGACGGCCGGATGCTCTCCGACGGCATCGCGTACGTCACCTCGGACCGGGCCGTCACGACACCGTTCGCGCAGGGCTTCCGGGTGCTCGACACGATGCCGCTCGACGTGAAGCAGCTCGCCGCGCGGCTCGCGGCGGACGACATCGGGACCGTCGAGATCAAGAAGCGCGGGGTCGACGTGGACCCGGCGCAGTTCCGGAAGCGGTTGCGCTTGCGCGGACGGGGGCGCGTCACGCTCGTGCTCACCCGTCTGGAGGGACGGCACACCGCGATCCTGTGCGAGCGGCTGGGGGACGTGGCCGGCTAGGCCGCGGGGCGGGCGCGCGGGCGGCGCGGGCGCGCTCGCGCTCTGCACAACGAAAGTCACCCCGAACCGCGGCGATCCGTGGTTCGGGGTGACTTTCGTTGTGCGAGCGGGTCGCCGGGGTTCCGGTCAGCCGATGAAGGCGCCGGACCCGTAGTCGTCGTAGTTCGAGTACGAGCTCCCCATCGAGGCGAACGCGAACAGCCCGATGATCCAGAGGATCCAGACACCGGTCATCACCCAGCCGGCGATGACACCGGTGAGCGCCAGGGCGCGCCCGCTCTCACCGGTCTGCTTGATGCGGCCGAGTGCGAGGTGGCCGAGGATCGCGCCGGCGGGACCGAGCAAGATCGCCATGAAGAACAGCGGGATCGCGCCGAGGCCGAACACGATGGACAGGATCGCCAGCGTGTTGGTCTTCGGACGCTGCGCGTAGGGCTGGTAGCCCGCGGCCGCGTAGGGGTTCTGCTGGCCCGGAGCGGCGTACGGGTTCTGCTGGCCGGGGGCCGCGTACGGGTTCTGCGGCGCGGCGTAGGGGTTCTGCTGCTGCTGCGCGCCGTAGGGGTTCTGCGGCTGCTGCGCGGCGTACGGGTTCTGCGGCTGCTGCGGCGCCGCGTACGGGTTCTGCGGTGCGGCGTAGGGGTTCGAACCCTGCGGGGCGCCGTAACCCGGGTGCGCCTGCTGTCCGGACTGCCCCCACGGGTCGTTCGGCGCTGCCGCCGGTGCCTCGGGAGCGGACGCGCCGTACTGCTGCGGCTGCCCGGACTCGGGCTGGGCCGCACTCGACGGCACCGACGATGCGTTGCTGTCCGGCGTCTCGCCCGGCTTCGGCCACTGGTTCTGATCGGACACCGTCCACCCCTCTCGGCGCCACGGTCGTCGGCGCCTCACGTGAATCCTCCCACAGACACTCCCCTGCGGGCCGGACGCGAGCACGGCGCAGACCGGACGCGGAACGGCGTCGGCCCGCGAGCGTCAGACCTGGACGGTCGTCACCGGCAGCGTCGAGTCCGCCGCGATCCCGAGGTCGCTCGGCGCGTGCCCCTCGGCGACGAGCCGGGCGCCGATCGCCGCGATCATCGCCCCGTTGTCCGTGCAGAGGTCGAACGGCGGGATCCGGAGCTCGACACCGGCCGCAGCACAGCGCTCCTCGGCGACGGCCCGCAGCCGGGCGTTCGCCACGACGCCGCCGCCGAGCAGGAGCCGGTGCACCCCGGTGTCCTCGCACGCACGCAGCGCCTTCGTCAGGAGTACGTCGACCACGGCCTCGCGGAAGCTGGCGGCGACGTCGGCCACGGGGACCTCGCGCCCCTCGTCACGGCAGCGCTCGACCCACCGGGCGACGGCGGTCTTCAGTCCGGAGAACGAGAAGTCGTAGCGGTGCGCGGCCATGTCCTTCGGCAGTGTCAAGCCGCGGGGGAAACGGATCGCGGTGGGGTCGCCGTCCGCCGCGGCCTTGTCGATCTGCGGGCCGCCCGGGTACGGCAGCCCCAGGAGCCGCGCGACCTTGTCGAACGCCTCGCCCGCGGCGTCGTCGATCGTCTCGCCGAGCAGTTCCACGTCGCCGACGAGGTCCTGCACGAGCAGCAGCGACGTGTGCCCGCCGGACACCAGGAGCGCCACCGTCGGCAGGTCGATCTCGGACCCGTCCGACCGGAGGACATCGGCGCCGACGTGCCCGACCAGGTGGTTCACGCCGTACAACGGCTTACCCGTCGCCACTGCGAGGGCCTTCGCGGCGCCGACCCCGACCATGAGCGCCCCGGCGAGGCCCGGCCCCGCGGTCACCGCGACGGCGTCGAGCTCGTCGAGGGTGACGCCGGCCTGCTCGAGCGCAGCGGTCAGCGTCGGGGTCATCGCCTCGAGGTGGGCCCGTGCGGCGACCTCGGGGACGACCCCGCCGTACCGCGCGTGCTCCTCCATGCTCGACGCGATGACGTTCGCGAGCAGGGTGTTGCCGCGCACGATCCCGACGCCGGTCTCGTCGCAGCTCGTCTCGATGCCGAGCACGAGTGGTTCAGCCATCGAGGGCCTCCTGTCCGATGGGGCCGACGCCGGACGGGCCGACGCCGGACGGACCGACGCCGGACGGCCCGATGCCGGGAGCCGTCGCGAGCGCCGCCCGCATCACCCACGCGTCCACACCGTCGGGCTGGTAGTAGCGGGGGCGGACGGCGATCCGCTCGAACCCGAACGCCGTGTACATCGCCTGGGCCACGGGGTTGTCGGCCCGCACCTCGAGGAAGACCTCGTGCACGCCACGCCGCCGCGCCTCGTCGAGGAGCTCGGTGAAGAGCACCCGACCGAGGCCCTTCCCCCGCTGCTCTGCCGCGACCGCGATCGTCTGGACGTCCGCCACGGGGTTGCCCGCCAACGAGGAGAGCCCGGCGTACCCGACGATCGTCGGCGCCCCGCCCTCGGTCGTCTCGACGACGACGTAGTACCCGTGCGGCGAGTACAGCTCGCCGGACATCTGCGACGCCGACCAGGCATCGGTCGGGAACGACGCGTGCTCCAGCCACATCACGTCGTCGAGGTCCTGCGGGTGGGCGCGCCGCAGGCGCAGCCCGTCAGGCAGCGTCACTGCTTCACCCGCTTGGGCGCACCCGGCATCGTGACGTCCGGATCGCGGAGGTAGAGAGGCGCGTCCTCGGCGAAGGGCGCGCCGGAGGTGAGCCGGTCTGCGGCGAGCGCGCCGAGCCTCCAGGCCGGGATGGACAGGGCCGTCACGCGGTCCCAGCCCACGGCGTCGGGCCAGGAGGCGCGGATCGCCTCGTCGAGGTCCGCCGGCTTGGCGAGTCCGGGACCCGCGACGCGCGTGCCGGTCTGGTCGTACGCGCTCCAGTAGACCTCGCGCCGACGCGCGTCCGTCAGGACGACGAACGGACCGGGTCCGTCCTGGTCGGCCGCGACCGCGTCGTGGCTGACCAGCGGGAAGAAGGGGACGCCGCGTGCCGCGGCGAAGGTGCGGGCTGCGGCGATGCCGACGCGGAGGCCGGTGAACGGCCCCGGCCCCATGCCGGCGACGACGCCCGAGACGTCGGCGGGGGTGATGCCGGCCTCGTCGAGGACCTCGGCGAGGAACGGGCCGATGACCTCGGCGTGGCGGCGGCTGTCCTCGGTGCTGCGGGTCGCGAGGGCCTGACCACTGCCCGGGTCGACGACGGCGACCGAGGTTCCGGCGGAGGTGTCGATCGCGAGCAGCACGGTCCCATCGTATGACTCACAGCAGTGCTGTCTCAGCATGAGCGATCTAGCATATGTTGCATTTCAGTTAATTGCGAAGGATGTTCATGAAGAAGCGCTCCACCCTCACCGCCTGCGTCATCGCAACCCTCGGCACGTCGATCGCGATCGCTCCCGCCACCGTGGCGATGGCCGCTCCGGCTTCCACGTCGTCGTCCTCGACCGCGGCGTTCGGCAACGGGTTCCGCATCACCTCGTCCACCGACTACGAACGAGGGACGGACCTGACCATCACCGGGACGGGTGCCAAGGCGCACCAGGACGTCTCGCTGTGGGTCGACGGCAACCTCGAGCTCTCCGTGGCCGCGGACGACGAAGGCGACTGGGAGTTCACCGTCCCCGGTCGGTTCACCACCGTGGACAGTCTGACCTACCAGTTCCGCAGCGGCCTCCAGAACCCGATCACCGAGACCTTCACGGCAGCCGACGGTCCGGTCCTCGGAGGGTTCAAGCTCACCTCCGCGACCACCTACGAGCGCGGGGAAGACCTGGTCATCGCCGGCCGGGGCGCGATCCCCCACCAGAGCGTCACGATGTTCGAGAACGGCAACCTCGCGCTCTCCGTCGCCGCGGGTGCCGAGGGCGAGTGGGCGTTCACCGTCCCCGGTCGACTCACCACGGCGGACAGCCTGACGTACGAGTTCCGCGCTGGGTACGACAAGTCGTTCACGCAGAAGTTCACCGCGGAGGACGGCCAGATCATCCCGTCGTTCGCCCTGACCTCGGGCACGACCTACGAGCGCGGCGAGGACCTGGTCATCACCGGCAAGGGCGCCAGCGCCCACCGAGACGTCACGCTGTGGGCCGGCAAGAACCCGGCCTTCTCCGGGCAGGCCGACGCGGACGGGAACTGGCAGGTCACCGTTCCGGGCCGCGTCACCGGTGCGGACGAGCTCGAGTTCGAGTTCCGCAGCAATCTCCAGGAGCCCTTCACCCAGAAGTTCACCGCGTCCGACGGCATCGTCACGCCGCACATCACGATCACCTCGGCGACCGAGTACGAGCGCGGCAAGGCGTTCACCATCGCCGGGACAACCACGCAGCAGGTCACCGCGATCCAGGTGCGGGCCGGCTCGGACATCCCGTTCTCCCCCCTGGTGGACGCTGCGGGCAACTGGTCCTTCACCATCCCCGCGGGCGCGCCGATCCTCGACGAAGACTCGTTCGACTTCCGCTTCGTCGCCCGTGACAAGTCCCTCGAGCAGACGTTCACCGCGGCCGACGGGCTCATCACGCCGAAGATCACCATCACCTCGGCCACCGAGTACGAGCGTGGCGAGCAGTTCACCGTGACCGGCACGACCACCCGCCGCGTGAACAGCATCCTCGTCCGCTCGGAGGGCAAGGTCATCGGCGGACCGGTCGTCGACGAGGCCGGCGAGTGGTCCTTCACCACCCCGGAGAAGTTCAACGGTGTCGACGAGGACTCGTTCGACCTCACGTTCGTCGCCGGCAAGGACGAGCTGACCGAGACGTTCACGGCCGCCCAGGCTGCGGCGAATGAGGTCACGGTGGCGACCAAGACGTTCGTGCAGGGTGAGAAGCAGCGCATCGAGGGCACGGCGGCACCGAAGGCCCGCGTCGACGTCTACTCCGGGTCGAAGTACCTCATGAACGTCGTAGCCGGCGAGGACGGCACGTGGTCGTACACGACCGGTGGCGCGATCACCGGTGACTCGTTCACGCGGACGCTCAAGTCCGCGGGCGCGAAGGACCTCACGTTCACGCTGACCGCGGCCGAGCAGATCTCGGTCACCACGAAGACGTTCGTGCAGGGGCAGAAGCAGCGCATCGAGGGCACGGCAGCGCCGAAGGCCCGCGTCGACGTCTACTCCGGGTCGAAGTACCTGATGCACGTGACTGCCGGTGAGGACGGCACGTGGTCGTACACGACCGGCGCAGCGATCACCGGTGACACGTTCACGCGGACGCTCAAGTCCGCGGGCGCGAAGGACCTCACGTTCACCCTGAACGCCGCCGAGCAGGAGCAGACGACGCCGATCACGGTCGCGACCACGACCTTCGTGCAGGGTCAGAAGCAGCTGATCGAGGGCACCGCGGAGCCGAAGGCCCGCGTCGACATCTACTCCGGGTCGAAGTACCTCATGAACGTGACCGCCGACGAGGCGGGGAAGTGGTCCTACACGACCGGCGCCGCCATCACCGGCGACACGTTCACGCGGACCCTCAAGTCCGCGGGAGCGAAGGACGTCACCTTCACCCTGAACGCGCAGTAGGCGCGCCGACAGCACGGATCGGGAGGCGCGGATCACGCGAGCCGGTCGGCTCACGTGATCCGCGCCTCCCGTCTGTACGCTCGTTCCCATGCCGATCCCGGAGACCACCGTCGCGCACCCGACCCCCTTCGTGGAGATCCCGCGTGGCGAGTGGTCGCAGCTCGCTCCGAAGGAGCACCTGTCCCTCACCGAGACCGAGATCGTGCAGCTGCGCGGTCTCGGTGACCGCCTCGACATGCAGGAGGTGCAGGAGGTCTACCTGCCGCTGTCCCGCCTGCTGACGCTCTACGCGGCGGGCGCACGGAACCTGCACGCGTCGACGTCGGCCTTCCTGGGTGACCGAGCCGGGCGGACGCCGTTCGTGATCGGTGTCGCCGGGTCGGTCGCCGTCGGCAAGTCGACCGTCGCACGACTGCTCCGCGAGCTGACGAAGCGCTGGCCGGACACCCCGCGCGTGGAGCTCGTGACCACCGACGGGTTCCTCTACTCCAACGCCGAGCTCGAGCGGCGCGGGATCATGGACCGCAAGGGCTTCCCGGAGTCCTACGACCGCCGGGCCCTGCTGCGCTTCGTCAGCCAGGTGAAGAGCGGCGCGACCGAGGTCCGAGCGCCGTACTACTCGCACCTCGTGTACGACATCGTGCCCGACGCCGAGATCGTGGTGCGACAGCCGGACATCCTCATCGTCGAGGGCCTGAACGTGCTCGCGCCGCCGGTGCACGGGCGGCTGGCGCTGTCCGACCTCTTCGACTTCACGATCTACGTCGACGCGAAGACGAAGGACATCGAGGCCTGGTACGTCGACCGGTTCCTCGCGCTGCAGGAAGAGGCCTTCGCGAGCCCGGACTCGTTCTTCCACCGGTTCGCCTCGCTCTCCCGGTCGGATGCCGTGCGGACGGCGACCGAGGTGTGGCGGGCGATCAACGAGCCGAACCTCATCGAGAACGTGCTGCCGACGCGCTCCCGGGCGACCCTCGTGTTGAAGAAGGCGGCGGACCACAAGGTGTCGTCGGTGTTGCTCCGCAAGATCTGACGCGCGGGGCGCCGCGGGGCGCGGGGCGGGGCGGCCGACGCCGCGGCGCCGCGGGGCGCCGCCGGCGGCGGGCGGGAACGACGAACCACGAATCCGACGTGGAACCGGGCGCGGGGGCTGGTGCGATGTCGCATCCGTGGTTCGACGCGGCTCGGCCGGTGCGGCCGACGCCGCGGCCGCCGCCGCGGGGCGGCTCGAGCTGCCGCCGCACAAGCAAAGTCCGTCGGAACCACGCATCTGCGTGGTTCCGACGGACTTTGGTTGTGCGAGCGCGCCGAGCGCGCGCCAGCGCGCGCCGCGCGCCTAGGCCGCGTCGAGCGCCAGGCGCTCGCGCACCACGGCCGCGAGCTCCTCGGCGATCCGCTCGGCATCGGCCTGGGAGGCCGCCTCGACCATGACCCGCACGACGGGCTCGGTACCGGACGGCCGGAGCAGCACGCGCCCCGCGTCGCCGAGTGCGGCGGTCGCAGCGGCGACAGCGTCCTGCACGCCCTGGTCGGCCAGGCCGTGCCGGTCCACCCCGCGCACGTTCACGAGCACCTGCGGGAACACCGTCATGCACGACGCGAGCTGCTCGAGCGTCTTGCCCGTCCGGGCCATCTCGGCGACGAGGTGCAACCCGGTGAGGATGCCGTCGCCGGTGGTCGCGAACTCGTTGAAGATGATGTGGCCGGACTGCTCGCCACCGAGCGAGTACCCGCCCTCGGTCATCTTCTCGAGGACGTAGCGGTCGCCGACACCGGTCTCGAGCATCGTGATGCCCGCGTCCGCCATGGCCCGCTTCAGCCCGAGGTTCGACATGACCGTCGCGACGAGGGTGTCGGACGCCAGGCGCCCGCGCTCCTGCAGCGACAGCGCGAGGATCGCCATGATCTGGTCGCCGTCGATCGCGTTGCCGGCGGCGTCGACCGCGAGGCAGCGGTCCGCGTCACCGTCGTGGGCGATGCCGACGTCCGCACCGTGCGAGAGCACCGCGCGGGCGAGGTTGTCGATGTGGGTGGAACCGACACCGTCGTTGATGTTCATGCCGTCCGGGTCGGCACCGATCAGGGTCACGCGGGCCCCGGCGTTGACGAACACCTCGGGCGAGACACCCGCGGCGGCGCCGTTCGCGCAGTCGAGCACGACGTGGATGCCGTCGAGCCGGTGCGGCAGCGTGCCGAGCAGGTGGACGACGTAGCGGTCCTCGGCGTCGGCGAACCGGGTGATCCGGCCGACGTCGCCACCGGTGGGGGTCGGTGCGGAGTGGTCGTGCATGGCCGCTTCGATGCGGTCCTCGACCTCGTCCGGGAGCTTCCGGCCGCCCGTGGCGAAGAACTTGATCCCGTTGTCGGGAGCGGGGTTGTGCGACGCGGAGATCATCACGCCGAAGTCGGCGTCGATGTCCGCGACGAGGAACGCCGCAGCGGGGGTGGGGATGACCCCGGCGTCGAGTACGTCGACGCCGGCGGAGGCGAGCCCGGCCGCGACCGCGGCACCGAGGAACTCGCCGGAGACGCGCGGGTCGCGCGCGAGGACCGCACGAGGGCGCGGTCGACCGGACGCCCGGCGGGCGTCCGCGTGGTGTCCGTGTGTGAGGACGGCCGCGCTCGCCTGGGCAAGACCCAGTGCGAGCGCGGCCGTCAGCTCGCCGTTGGCGAGACCACGAACCCCGTCGGTACCGAACAGACGCGGCATTGCGATCTTCAGCCGGTGACGACTAGCGCTTCGAGAACTGCGAAGCCTTGCGGGCCTTCTTGAGACCGGCCTTCTTGCGCTCGATGACGCGGGCGTCACGGGTGAGGAAGCCGGCCTTCTTGAGGGTGGCGCGGTTGTTCTCGCGGTCGATCTCGTTCAGCGAACGGGCGATGGCGAGACGGAGCGCACCAGCCTGACCCGAGGGGCCACCACCGGTGATGCGGGCGACGACGTCGTAGGCGCCGAGCAGCTCGAGCACCTTGAACGGGTCGTTGATGAGCTGCTGGTGCAGCTTGTTCGGGAAGTAGTCCTCGAGCGAACGGCCGTTCACGACGAACGAGCCGGAGCCCGGGACGAGACGGACGCGTGCGATGGCCTCCTTGCGGCGCCCGACGGCACCGCCCGAGACGTTGAGGATCTGACGGGGAGCGGCCTCGGAAGCGGCGGGTGCGCTCTCCGTGGTGAAGCTCTCCGGGGTCTGGTCGAGGGAGTCAGCGATCTGAGCCATGAGTTTTACCTAGTCCTTGGAAGTCGTCGTGGCCGGAACTACTGTGCGACCTGGTCGAAGGTGTACGCCTTGGGCTGCTGCGCCGAGTGCGGGTGCTCCGCGCCGGCGTAGACCTTCAGCTTCTTGAGCTGCTCGCGACCGAGGGTGTTCTTCGGGAGCATGCCGCGGATCGCCTTCTCGACGGCGCGGGTCGGGTGCTTCTCGAGCATCTCCGGGTAGGAGGTCGCCGTGAGGCCGCCCGGGTACCCCGAGTGGCGGTAGTAGACCTTCTTCGCGAGCTTCGAACCGGTCAGGGCGACCTTGTCGGCGTTCACGATGATGACGTAGTCACCCATGTCCATGTGCTGGGCGAAGGTGGCCTTGTGCTTGCCGCGCAGGAGCGCCGCGGCGTGGGTGGCGAGGCGGCCGAGGACGACGTCGGTCGCGTCGATGACGATCCAGTCGTGCTGGACGTCTGCCGGCTTCGGGGAGAACGTACGAGTCACAGTGGTGCTGCTTTCGTGTCGAGGTGAGGAGTCCGTGAATCCCGCTCCGGTGGGTGTTCACGAGGGAGAACCCGTGTGAACGGCCCGGTGGAGGGCTCATCTGACTGTCCGGCGCACAGAGCGCGCAGACCAAGGTGAGAGCCTACCCGACGCACGTGACGGCGGTCAAACGGAGACAGGACGGACGGGAGGCGCGGTGCCGGCCGGCACCGCGCCTCCCTTCCGGTGCAGCGAACGTCAGCCGAAGAGGCTCCGCAACCACGCGAGCAGGGCGGCGAGCGCCGCCAGCGCGTCCGCGACCGGACCGCCGTGACCCGGGTTCCCGCCGTGTCCGGGGTCGCCGCCGTGGCCGGGGTTCCCGCCTCCCGGGGTGCCGACGCCCGGCAGGTCGATGCCCACCACGACCGGGTCGTGGTCGCTCGCCCGGTACACGTCGTCCTGGTACAGGTCCGTGACGTTGTAGTCGTACCGGCTGTACTCGAGGCCCACCGACTCGACCGAGTTGATGTTCCAGATGTCCACGCCGGTGACGGTCTCCAGCGCAGCATGGGACGCGAACACGTGGTCGAGCGACCCGCTCAGTCCGCTGAAGACGTACGACCACTCGGACGCGTCCTCGGTCGGGCCGAGGTCCGTGTAGCCGGCGTCCTCGAGGGCGACGACCGGGTCCTCCTCGCTGTAGGCGTTGAAGTCGCCGAGCATGAACACCTTGTCGGTCCGCGCCTGGCGCTGCATCGAGGTCGAGAACGTCACGAGCGCCTTCGCCTGCTCGACGCGCGAGTGGTTCGACGCACCCTGCCCGTCGCCCTGGTCGGCGTCGACGCCCTCGCCGGAGCCCTTCGACTTGAAGTGGTTCGCGATGACCAGGAAGGTGTCCTTCGCCGAGGGCTTCTGCGCACCCGTGCCCTTGCCGGGCTTCGCGACGACCGGGGCGAAGGCCTGCGCGAGCGGCTGGCGGGCGTTCGTGAACGCCGTCGAGTCGGTGAGGATCGTCGACGAGCCGACGGGCTGCACGCGGTCCTTCTTGTAGATGAGCGCGAGGCGGATGACGTCCTCGCTCGACGGGAGCTTCGACGGGGACTTCGCGTACGCCCAGGTGTCCTTGCCGGTCGCGGCGTTCACCGCGGCCACGAGGGTCGCCACGGCCGCGTCACGGTCCTGGCCGAAGCGCGCCGAGTTCTCGATCTCCTCGAGGGAGACGACGTCGGCGCCGAGGCCGTTGATCGCCTTGACGATCTTCACCTGCTGGCGGGCGAGGTCGTCGGCGTTCGCGGCACCGCGGGCGTCGCAGCCGCCCCGGACGGTCACGGGGTCGCCGTCGCGGTCGGTGTAGTAGGTGCAGCCGGTGAGCTGGTCGCCGGTCGTCGGGAAGTAGTTCAGGACGTTGAACCCGGCGAGGCGGATGTCACCGCCGACGTTCTCCGGGGCTGCGGTGCGGACGTCCGAGAACGACGCCGGCAGGTCGGCAGCCGGGGTGGCGCCGGTGATCGGCGACGTCGGCTGGAACTTCCACGAGTCGTTCCGGTAGTCGAGGACGACCGGCTCGCGGAAGGTCGCCGCGGCACCGACCGTGACCGGGCCCTGCGTGAGCCACGACACCGGGATCGACTGGTTCGCCGCGCTGAGGAAGTTCGTGCTCGCACCGTCGTCGAGGACGACCTTGCGCGCCGCGTTGTCCGCGGTCACGGCGGCGGCCTCGGCACTGCCCGGACGGGCGACCTCGGTCGGCTGGAGCAGGCGCTGCTTCCCCGATGCCAGCACGACCTCGCCGTACTGGTTCGTCGTGTAGTTGTCCGCGACGGTGTAGTCGCCCTGCGGCGCCACGAGCATGCTCTCGAGCGACTCACGCTGTGCGTCGGTGCGCGGGAAGGTCAGCGTGGCCGGGACCGGCTGGACGACCCCCGCGGCGGGGAGCTTCGTCAGGCCGGACGCGGTGGGCACGGTCAGCTCGGTCAGGCCGTTGAACTCGGACACCGTGCCGGTGAGGCGCACCGCGTCCCCGATCGCCACGCTGCCGACGGTCGCCGACGAGTAGACGAAGACGGCGTCGGAGGCGGTGTGCTTCCCGAGGTCGAGCGCGCCGCCGGTGCCGGCGGTCTGGACCGTGTAGCCGTTGAAGCCGCCGGTGGCGTACACCGCGGTGACGACGCCGTCGGTCGTGACGGTCTTCCCGGCGTACGGCGAGGCGTCGCCGGTGCCCTGGAGCTGCGCGATCGTGACCCGTTCGGCCGGGGTCGTGCCGCCGTCACCGGGGTCGGTGGGGTCCGTGGGGTCGGTCGGGTCCGTCGGCTGCGTGGTCTCGCCCGCGGCGTTCTCCGGCGTGACGGTCGTCGTCACCCGGAAGTCGGCGGCGTTCGAGTCGGTGTCGGTCGTGCCCTGACGGGTGAGCGCGTCCGGGACGGCGTTCGCCGTGCCGGTCGGTGCGACCGCGGTCTCGAAGGTGTTCGACGTGCCGTAGCCGAGCAGGTCGACGACGCCGGGGGTGCCCGTCGTCACGGCGCCGGCGGGGAGCGTCAGCGCCGTCGCCTGGTCGGCGAGGACGAGGGTGCCGGTCGACCCGGAGGGGTTCAGCCCGGTGACGGCGTCCGGCTCGGGCAGGGCCTCGCCGTTCGTGCCGTTCGAGCCCATCTGCACGAGGTAGGTGCCGTGCGCCGGCACGGAGCCGGCGAGCTTGCCGACCGAGGGCGCTCCGGTACCGGTCGCCGCGCGGTACTGCACCGACCAGCCGTCGACGCTGACGGGGCTGTCGGTGGGGTTGCCGAGTTCGACGAACTTGTTCGTGAAGGGCTGGTTCGCGCTGCCGCCCTTGAGGTAGGCCTCGGCGATGACGAGCCCGGTGCCCTGGGCGTTCGCGCTGGCCGAGGAGACGGAGACGAGCGGAGCGGCGACGAGCGCGGCTGCAGCGGTGGCGCACAGCAGAGTGCGCCCGACGGATCTGTGCATGGTCGCACGCTACCGATCTGCGGGGCCCCTCAGGTTTCCGGCGGGTGAACGATCCGTTCCACCCCTGATCGGGGTGCAGCCGACGGCGGTGCGGGATGCCCGGGGATCAGGACCCGATCGGCCGCCAGGCGGACCCGACGCGGTGCACGGCCGGCCCGTGTCCGGGGAGCAGGACGTCCGGGATCGGCAGCGCCCGCGCGGACTCGAGCGCTCGTTCCTGGTCGGCCGTGAAGAACGATGTGATCATGCGCGGCCGCGGCTCCCACGACGACGGCTGCGTGTCGTGCCGGCTGACGACGGCGTCCCCGGTGACGATCGCGTTCGCGGCGGGCAGCAGGTAGGCCGTGGACCCGTCGGTGTGCCCGGTGGCCGGCAGCGGTGCGATCGCCCGGCCGACGAAGTCCGCACCGGTGAACGCGCGGGCGGTCGGCACCGCGGTGGGTCGCAGCGCGTCGGAGCGCACTGCGCGGGCGAGCCACCGGAGGACCCGGGGCGCGGCCAGTCGTCCACCGATCTCGGCCGGCGTCACCTGCTGCCGCGCGGGCCCGCGCACGTTGTCGAGCTCGTCGGCGTGGGCGAGCACCTCGACGTGCGGGTACCGCTCGAGGATGCCGGGGATGCCGCCGACGTGGTCGACGTGCCCGTGCGTGACGTACACCCGGCGCAGGTCGTCGAGCTCGTGGCCGGCGTACCGCACGGTGTCGAGCACGAGGTCGGTGTCGGCCGGGTAGCCGGCGTCGATCAGTGCGACACCGTCCTCCTCGGCGAGGACCACCCAGTTCGAGACGGGCCCCTCGACGAACACCACCCCGGGTGCGACGGACACGACGGAGCGGGGTTCGCGGGAGGTCATCCCCCGACGGTACCGCCGAGCGGGCGTGCTCCTGGTCGATCAGCCTGCGACGAGTTCCTTGACGAGTCGGAAGAGGAGCACGCCGCCGGTCGCCGCGTACCACCCGATCAGCGAGTTCCGCTTGGCGGCCAACGCCAGTGATCCCCCTGCCGCACCGACCCCGAGCAGCAGGGCCGGCCAGCGGATCCACGGGTCCTGGTGCGAGACACCGGCGACCAGAGCTCCGATCGTCGCGAGGATCACCAGCACGATGATCGCGGTTCGTCGACGACCGGCGGCCTTCGCCGGGCGCTCCTGGGTCATGCTTCCACCGTGCGTGTTCTGAGGTATCCGCCGACGCACGGGACTGCGATCCAGACGAGACCGGAGGTGACCGCCGGCAGTACGCGTGACTCGCCGAGAACGCCGCCCTGCACCGCGCTGAAACGAATCCATGCGGTCCACGCGCCGGCGAATGACAATGCCACGTCCGCCACGAGCACGATGAGCACGACGCTCACCAGCGCCAGGGGGAGCGAGCGCACGGAGGCCCCGATCCCGAACGCCATGGCCGCGGACGACAGTGTCAGCGCTGCCACCTGCCCGATCGGCGCTCCGATCGAGGCCGAGTTCAGGTGGCCCCCGAGGGACACCGCTGCGACCACGCCGACCGCGGCTACGACGAGCGACAGGAGCACGACGCCGGCCACCAGGCAGGCGCAGGCCGCGGCTCGCGCTCCGTAGATCGTGCCGCGAGGGAGCCCGGTGAGGATCCCGTCGCGCTCTCCTCCGGCGCGTCCGTCTCCGACACCGCACACTGCCCCGATGACGGCCGAGACGAGGGCCCCTGGCAAGCTCACCGTGATGATGACCTCTCCGGCATCGAACGAGCCGTTCCGGAGCACGAGCGAGACGCTCGAGATCGCGCACAGGACGACGAGGAGCACGATGGCGCCGTAGCCGATCATGGCTCCTCGAGTGTCCAAGCGTTTGCGCAGTTCGAGGCGGACGTGCTGGGAAGCGCTGATCATCGACCGACCTCCGCGATGTGCTCTCCCGCTGAGGCTTCTGCGTAGATCATCTCGAGATCCACAGAGGCCGGGACGATCGAGCGGACGTCGATGTCGTGACGGACCGCCACTCGCACTCCCTCGGCGACCGCGCAGCCAGCAAGGATCCGGTCGCCGCGGCGTTCCGCCGTCTCTCCGGTCGCGGTCAGCGCGTCGATCATCCTCGTCGTGTCGGACACTTCGATGATGCATCCGCTGGACGCCTGGAGGTTCATCGACTGCACGCAAGCGATGCGACCACTGCTCATGACGACGGCGACGTCGATCATGGACTCGAGTTCGGTCAGCAGATGGCTCGAGATCACCACGACAGCGCCGCGCGCGCGCAGGCGGCGCACGGTCTCACGCACCCAGACGATCCCGTTCGGATCGAGGCCGTTCATCGGCTCGTCGAGCAGCACGACGACTGGATCCCCGAGGAGCGCAACCGCGATCCCGAGGCGCATCTTCATCCCGAGGGACAACGCCCCGACGCGCCTTCGCGCCACCCGTTCGAGCCCGGAGGACTGCAGCGCTGCTGCGACGTCGCTCCGCGGCGCTCCCACGTAGGCGGCCCGCAGACACAGTGTCTCCCGGACGGTGCGGCCAGGATGGAGCCCGTTCTCGGCAAGGACGGCGCCGATGACGACCGACTGCCCTCCGGCAACGCTGATGGTCCCCGTCGACGGTCTCACGAGCCCCGCGATCGCGGCCATCAGCGACGTCTTCCCCGCACCGTTCGGACCGACGAGGCCGTACGTCATGGCAGGAGCGAACTGGATCGTGATGTCGTCGAGCCGCGGCCGTCCGCGACCGCGCACCCCCACGTTGCACAGATCGATCGTCATGATGCCTTCCTGCAGCTCAGAAGAAGTAGTTCCAGAGAGCGTCGAAGAGCTGCTGGATCGTCATCGTCGCGATCGCGTTGATCGCGGCCTTGATCCAACCGGCGACCCCCGCCCACCACCTCTTGAACGCGGCCGAGCCCTTCTTCACGGCGTTCTTCATCGGGGTGATCAACGACGGTGCGTTCCGCTTGACCCAGTTGATGATCGGACCGATCGGGACCCCGTTGGTGGAGGCCCCATCCGTGCCGATGGGCGCGCCGGTCGTCGGGCCACCCACGGGTCCACCTGTCGTGGTGCCCCCGGTCGCGCTGACGAAGCTTGCCGAACTGACACTCGAACTGGACGCCGTCACGGGCGCTGCCGACGCAGCTGTCGCTCCGGCGGTTCCCATCAGCGTGCCGACGACGATCGCCCCGATCACCCTTGCTGTACCGATCCGATTCACTGCCATCCCCTTGTGTGGTGCGGCGCGGGCATCGTTGCCGCGCGGTGCCACTCTGGCAGTCAGGATGTCAACGTTCAAATTTCAGTGTGCGATATCAATTCGGCGAGCGAGCATGGATCCGCTCACTCGCGTCGCGCGCGGGTCTGCGACGCCCGCGCCGCGAGGTCGTCGTCCGCCGGGTACCCGACCTCGGTCAGGGTGAGGCCCTTCGCCGGCGCGACCGTGAACTCGCTCGTCCGGGCCTCGGCGACCCGCAGCTCCTCGAGCCGGTCGGCGCCGAACCGGCCCTCTCCGACGGCGATCGTCGCCCCCACCATCGCGCGCACCATCGAGTGGCAGAAGGCGTCGGCCTGGAGGCGCGCCACCAGCACGCCGTCCGGCTCGCGGTCCCAGCGGAACTCCTGCAACGTCCGGATGGTCGTCGCCCCCTCGCGCGGCTTGCAGAACGTCGCGAAGTCGTGCAGCCCCAGCAGCCGCAGCGCACCGCGCTCCATCGCCGCCGGGTCCAACCGCGTCGGGTGCCAGACCGTGTGCCCCCGTCGACGTGGATCGCGCGGGGCGTCGGCGTCCGCGATCCGGTACGAGTAGCGGCGCCACAGCGGCGAGAACCGGGCGTCGAACCCCTCCGGCGCGACCGAGGCCCGGGTGACGACGACGTCCCCCTCCGGCGCCGCGATGCCGTTCACGCGCTTGACGAGCCCGTCCAGCGGCGAGCGCCCCGACCCCCGCTTGGCGGCCAGCGCGTCCCACTGCGCCGACGTGAGGTCGAGGTGGGCGACCTGCCCGGTGGCGTGCACGCCCGCGTCGGTGCGCCCGGCGACGGTGAGCAGCGGCGGCTCGCCCCACCGGGTGAAGACGGTGGCGAGCGCGGCCTCGAGCGCGCCCTGCACGGTCCGGAGACCCGGCTGCCGGGCCCACCCGGAGAACGCGGCACCGTCGTACGCGATGTCCAACCGCAGCCGCACGCCGCCACCGTCACCGCCGCCCTGCGGGCCCGCCGTCTCGTCCACCAGGCCACCGTACCGGGGCCGGACCGCGCCTCCTGGCCCCCGTGCTGACACGCGCCCCGCCCCGGTGTCAGTGCCACGTCAGTGGCGCGTGAGCGGGCCGCGGCACCATCGTCCTCGACATCGACGAACCACGTCGGGTCACCACGAAAGGACCTGCGCGAATGACCACCACACCGCTCGCGGTCGAGGCCACCGGCCTCGTGAAGACCTTCGGGACGAACCGCGCAGTGGACGGTGTCGACCTCCGCGTGGAGGCCGGCACGGTCTACGGCGTGCTCGGCCCCAACGGCGCCGGCAAGACCACCACCATCTCCATGCTCGCGACGCTGCTCAAGGCGGACGCCGGCGAGGCCCGCATCTTCGGGCGGGACGTCCGCCGTGAGGCGCAGGCCGTCCGCTCCCTCATCGGCGTGACCGGCCAGTACGCGAGCGTCGACGAGACGCTCAGCGCGACCGAGAACCTCGTCATCTTCTCGCGACTGCTCGGCCTGGGCCGCGCCGAGTCGAAGCGGAAGGCCGCCGAGCTGCTCGAGCGCTTCGGGCTGACCGAGGCTGCGTCGCGTCCGTTGAAGAACTTCTCCGGCGGCATGCGTCGGCGTCTCGACCTCGCCGCGAGCCTCATCGCACAGCCGCCGCTACTGTTCCTCGACGAGCCCACGACGGGTCTCGACCCGCGCACCCGCGCCCAGATGTGGGACACGATCCGGGAGCTCGTCGCGACCGGCTCCACGGTCCTGCTGACGACGCAGTACCTCGACGAGGCCGACCAGCTGGCCGACCGCATCGCCGTGATCGACCACGGCCGCGTCGTCGCCGAGGGCACGGGCGACGAGCTGAAGGCGTCCATCGGGTCGAGCTCGCTCCAGCTCCGGCTGGCCGACCCGCTCCGACTCGACGCCGCCCGCGCCATCGTGCGGAACAGCCTCGGCGTCGACGCGGTGGCCAGCCCCGAGGGCTCGCGCCTCACCGCGCCGATGTCCGATCCGGACCGCGTGACCGACCTGCTCGTGTCGTTCCGTGACGCCGGCATCTCCCTCGCCGAGATGAGCGTGCAGAAGCCGACGCTCGACGAGGTGTTCCTGACCATCACGGGTGCCCCGGCCTCCACCGACGACGACACCACGCGCGAGCTCGAAGGGAGCATCGCATGACCACCATCGCCCCCACCCCCACCTCGGCGCCGCGGGTCGCCCCTCGCCCCGGCATCGGCGGCTCCGGACTCGGCGCGACCGTCCGACAGTCCTTCACGATGGCGTACCGCGGCCTGGTGAAGGTCCGTCGCACGCCCGAGCAGCTGTTCGACGTGACGCTCATGCCGATCGTCTTCACCGTGATGTTCACGTACATCTTCGGCGGCGCGATCGCCGGCGACGTGTCCAGCTACCTGCCCGTCATCATCCCCGGCATCCTCGTGCAGACGAACATCACGTCCTCGATCGTCACCGGTGTCCAGCTCCGCGAGGACATGGACAAGGGCGTGTTCGACCGCTTCAAGTCCCTGCCGATCGCCCGCATCGCGCCGCTCGCCGGTGCGCTGCTCGCCGACACGGTCCGGTACGCGATCGCCACCGCCATCACGTTCACGGTCGGCATCATCATGGGCCTCCGTCCCGAGGGCGGTGCCGCGGCGGTCGTGCTGGCCGGCGTGCTCGTCATCGTCGTCGCCTGGTCGATCAGCTGGATCTTCGCCTACTTCGGCGTGATCGCCCGCACCGCGTCGAGCGTCTCCGGCATCGCCAACCTGGTGCTCTTCCCGCTGACGTTCCTGTCGAACGCGTTCGTCCCCACGGACACCCTGCCCGGCTGGCTGCGCTGGTTCACCGAGGTCAACCCGATCTCGCACCTCATCACCGCGGTCCGCGAGCTGATCAACCACGGCGCCGTCACCGGTGACCTCTGGATCAGCCTGCTCGGTGCCGCCGTGGTGGTCGCCGTGTTCGCGCCGCTGACGGTCCGCGCCTACATGCGGAAGGCGTAGCGGAGGTCCTCCAGCAGCGTCCTCGCCCGCGCGACGGCCTCGGTCCGGTCCCATCCGGCCGAGGCCGTCTCGGCATCCGCGACGCGGGCCGCGCCGAGCGCGTCGACGAGGAGCGGCCGGAGCCGTCCGTGGGCGAGCACCGCGAAGTCCTGCCGTGTGCCGAACCGCATCGCGGCGCCCCAGCACCGGGCCGCCTCGGCCGGACGGTCGCTGCGCGCCGCCGCGACCGCGAGTCCCGCCAGCGTCGTGCCGATGACGGGCAGGTCGAGCCACCACGGGTGGACGCGGATCATCACGAGTGCGGCCTTCCGGATGCGGCGAGCGACCGCGCGCTCGTCGGCCTGGAGGCGCGGTGCGGCTCCGTCGGGCGCGCCGAGCGCCGCCTCGTCGACCGCTGCGATCCGCGCCGCGCCCGCCATCACGGTCCAGTGCGGTGTCGCCTTCCGGTGCGGCAACACCCAGTCCCACGCCGCCGTGTACTGCGCTGCAGCGGCGTCGAGGTCGCCCTCGAACCGGAGGCACTCCGCGCCGATCGCGACGGCGAGCACGCCGATCTGGGAGCGGTCGCCGTCGAAGCCGCCGCGCCCCGAGACCGGTCGGTGCTGCAGCTCGGCGGCGATCGACCGGGCGGTGTCCACGGCGCCGGTCGCGGCCGAGCAGAGCCCGACGGTCCAGCCGATCTCGTACAGGTCGTCCTCGGCGCCGAAGCGCTCGAGCTGCTCACGGGCGCGGTCGGCGTTCGCGAGGGCGTCCGCGTACCGGCCGGTCTGGGCGAGGAGCTGCGTCATGGTGACGGCCACGGTGCCGATCGTCCACGCGTCGGCGGCGCGCTCCGCGAGGGTCTGCGCCCGGGTGGCGTACCGGAGGGCCGCCGCGAACTCGCCGTCGTTCTCGGCGAGGGGCGCGCTGAGCATGTTGGCGGTGCCGGCCACGCCCTCGTCGGGGTCGTCGCGGAGGCGCGCGAGGAGCGCGGTGCCCGCCGCCGGACGCCCGAGCGTCAGGAGCAGGGCCGCCTGTGCGTCGAGCACCGGGAACCCCGTCGTCCCGACGCGGCGGAGGCGCCGGAGCGTGGAGATCGCCCACGCGGCGGTCCGGCGGTCGTCGAACGCCGAGGACGCCCCGGCGACGACGAGTCCGACGTGCACCGCGGCGACGTCCTCGGCCGCGGGCGGACCCGAGCGCAGCACCGCGACCACGTCGGACGCGATCGCGGTGACCTCGCCGTGGGCACCCCGGAGCGTCCAGTAGGCCCCGAGGGCGGCGAAGACGTGCGCGGTCGCCGAGGCGTCGTCGGCGCGGAGGCTCCAGCGGAGCAGGGTCACGAGATTGTCGGCCTCGCGCTGGACCTCGTGGAAGCGGTCGAGCTGCTCCGGGCCGGTGAGCGTGAAGAGGTTCCTGGCGGCGGCGAAGTCCCGCCCCCAGCGGATCATCGCCGTGCGCACCGCCTCGGTGGTGCCGCGTTCGTCGAGCCGTGCGGCCCCGAACTCGCGGACGGTCTCGAGCAGGCGGTAGCGGACCGGCTCCCCCTCGACCTCGACGAGCTGCACGAGGGACTGCTCGACGAGTTCGGCGAGGTCGTCGAGCGCATCGTCCCGGCGGTCCGGCGCGGCCACGGCCTCGACGGCGTCGACCGCCAGGCCGTCCGGGAACAGTGCCAGGCGGGTCAGGAGGTCCTGCGCGCCCGCGTCGAGCAGGCGCCAGCTCCACTCGATGACCGCCAGGAGCGTGCGGTGCCGCTCCGGGGCGCTGCGGTCGCCGCCGCGGAGCAGCGCGAACCGGTCGTCGAGCCGGCGCTCGATCTCGTCGATGCTCATCCCCCGGATCCGCGCCGCGGCCAGCTCGATCGCGAGCGGCGACCCGTCGAGCCGCGTGCAGATGCGGCGGACGGTGTCCACGGGCAGCACGGCCCCGGGTCGGGCGGCCCGGGCGCGCTCGGTGAACAGCCGGACCGCGGCGCCGTCGGCCTCGACCGGGAGGGGCGCGAGGGGCGCCACGACCTCGCCGGCGATCGCGAGCGGTGCGCGCGAGGTCGTGAGGATCCGGAGGTCGGGGATGCTCGCGAGCAGGTCGGCGGCGAACCCGGCGACGTCACCGACGAGGTGCTCGCAGTTGTCCAGGACGAGGACCGTCGGGGCCTCCCCGAGCGCCCGCCCCACCCGCGCGCGCAGGTCGGCGACGACGACCTCCCGCAGCGCCCGGGCGGAGCGGAACTCGGCCACCCCGAGCAGGGCACCGAGCGCGGGGACGACGTCCTCGGCGGTGGCGATCGGCGCGAGCTCGAACACCACCACGCCGGTGGTCGGCGGCACACCGGCGGCGACGGCCTGCGCGAGGCGGGTCTTGCCGAGCCCACCCGCACCGAGGATCGTGACCAGCCGGTTGCGGGACAGGAGGTCCGTGACGGCGGCGAGGTCCTCCTGCCGCCCGACGAGCGTGTTCGGCGCGGCCCGCAGCCCGACCCGACGAGCACGACCGGAGTCGGCGGCGGACCGGCGGAGCAGATCGGCGTTCAGCCGCACCAGGTCGGCCGAGGGGTCCGCGCCGAGCTCGTCCGCGAGGCGGTCGCGATGCGTCGCGAACGCGGCGAGCGCCTCGGCGTTCCGGCCGGCGGCGACCAGCGCGCGCATGCACCCGGCGACGGCGACCTCGTCGAACGGGTTCGCCTCGGACTCGGCGAGCCACAGCGCTGCCGCTCCCGCCGCGTCCCCGCGGTCGAGGAGGAGTTCGCCCAGCCGGCGTCGGAGCGCACGGCGGGCAGTGGCCGCGCGGTCGGCGAGCGCGGCGCCGAGGTCCCCGTCGACGTCTGCGCCGGGGTCGCCCCGCCAGCCGTCGAGCGCTGCCCGGACCACCGCGACGTCCTCGCTGGCGGCCGCGCGCTCGGCGGCCGTCAGGTCGACCGAGCCGGGGTCGACCCCGAGTGCGTACCCGGTGCTGGTCGACACGACGACGCCGTCGGCCGTGCTGCGCCGGAGCCGGGAGACGAGGGTCTGCAGCGCCGCCCGGGCACCCCGCGGCTGGTCGTCGCCCCAGAGCTCGTCGATGAGCGCCTCGGTCGTCACGGCGTGTCCGCGCGCGAGCACCAGCGCGACGAGGAACGACCGCGAAAGGGCACCGGGCACCGCCGTCGGCGCTCCCGTCGGATCCGCGACGGTCACTGGCCCGAGGACGGCGACGCGCGGCAGTTCAGACACGGTACGAGTCTACGGACGACCGCACGCGTCCGGCCCGGGATCACGTGACCGGGTACCGCCGCCGGAGTTCGGCGTAGCGCGCGTCCCAGTCGAAGGCCGCGATGCCGTCGAGGTCCCCGGCGAGGTCGAGTTCGAGCAGCTCGAGGTACGTGTGCCACCCCGGTGCGTAGTCCCGGCCGCCGACACGGTCGTGCTCGAGCCGGAGGGCGGCACCGTCCTCGACCGGCTCGACCGTGACGGTGATCGTCGTCTCGTGCTCGTCGCGGGCGTGCCAGGTGGTCGTGAACGTGCGCGGAGCGTCGCACGCCGTGACGGTCCCCTCGGTGAAGACCGTGCCGTCGTCGTACCGCGCGAGCCAGCGGCCGCCGAGGTGGAAGTCGCCCTCGTACGGGGCCATCCAGCGCGACAGCCGTTCGGGGTCGGTGATCGCGTCCCAGAGGTCCTCGACGGTCGTCGGGTAGGTCTGGGCGAAGCGGATGAGGTACCCGCCGGAGGGCGAGTCCTCGACGGTGCCGTCGGTGGTGCGCATGTCAGTGCTCCTCGTGGTGGACGTCGGCGGGGGCACCCGGAGCACGTCGGGCCCGGGCGATCTCGGTCGTGAGGGCGTCGAGGCGCTGCCGCCAGAGGGCGCGGTACCGTTCGACGGCGCGGTCGAGTTCCTCGACGGCGCGGGGTTCCAGTCGGTAGACGCGTGCGGTCCCCCGTGGTGCCGCCGTGGCGAACCCGGCGTCGCGCAGGACGCGCAGGTGCCTGGAGACCGCGGGTTGGGAGATGCCGAACTCGGCCCTGATGACGTCGGTCAGCGCACCGGCCGTCCGGTCCCCCTCGGCGAGGAGTTCCGTGAGCCGGCGTCGGACGGGGTCACCGAGGACGTCGAACGCGTGCACGTCGACACTCTATAACTGCAGTGTTATGAAGTCGAGGGTCAGCCGCGGGCGTTCCGGAAGGCGGACGGCCCCGTGCGGGTGTCCAGGTCGTTCGTCGCCCGGCGCTCGGACTCCACGATGCCGCGCATCGCCACGAGTGCGGCGGACGTGACCGCGACGTGCGACGGGTTCTCGCGCGATGCGTCCAGCGCCCGCTCGACCTCGGCGATCGCGTCGTCGCCCGCCTCTTCGGGGCACTCGCCGCGGACCATGCACGCGAGCTCGCGGAGGGCCGTCGCGAGCGGCTCGGCGAACTCGGGGTCCGGTCGCCCGAGCCCCTCCGACACCGGACCCGACCGGGCGACGAGCTCGGTGAGGTCCGTCGTGTACCAGGCGACCCGCTCGAGGGCACGGAAGCGGGCACCGTCCTGCTCGAGCCGTGCCCGGGACCCACGGAGTGCTCCGCGCGGGTTCAGCCGGCGGCTCTCGTGCGCGATCGACACCCGGGAGCGGACGTCGGCGATGGCACGGTCCAGTCGGTCCTGCTGACGGTCCCAGGCCTTCTCGTCGCGCTCGCCCCCTGCGAGGACCTCGGCGAGCCCGTCCAGGTGGTCCGCGAGCACCTGGTTGACCGCGTCGATCCGGTGCTCGGCGTCCCAGAAGCGCAGGGGCGGGAAGACGAGGAAGTTCACCAGCAGGCCCACCACGACCCCGACGGCCATCTGCACGAGGTACCCGAGCGAGTACCCCTCGGCGTGGGCGCCACCGACGAGCAGGACGAAGAGCGCGGCGGTGGACACCCAGGAGCTGCCCTCGCCGAGGACGCGGAACCCGCCCACGAGCACCCCGATGCCCACCGCCAGCGCGATCGCCAGGAAACCAGGGTCACCGACCCACATCGTGAACCCGGCGATGACGATGCCGAGCGCGATGCCGACGAGCGTCTGGACCCCGCTCCGGATGCCCGCGAACACCGTCGTCTGCATCGCCACGACGGCACCGAGCGGTGCGTAGTACGGGTACTCCGCCGCGACCCCGGGCATGTGTCGCGCGATGAACCACGCGAGCACGGCTGCGACGGCCGCCTTCCCGGCGTGGAGCAGGCGCGGTTGCGTCCCGGAGGTCCGGCTCCACCGCCAGACCCGGGTCCCCACACCCGCGATGTGCTCGAACTGCATCGGTCCCTCTCGTCGTGTCGGCCGGTCACGATACGGTGCCGCGCCTGTGAGACGGAGCCGGTCCGCGTTCTGCGGCTCGGCCGCCTGCGGGCCAGGAGGAACGTGGCGGGCCCGCACCGCGCCTCCAGGCCGCCGTCCGGTCACCCCCAGGACGCGACGAAGCCCCCGCAACGCGTGTTGCGGGGGCTTCGTCGTGGTGGGGCTGTGACTACTTGTCGTCCGACTTCTCGGCGGCGTCGGCCTCGACCTCGGCAGCTGCCTCGGTCTCGGTCTCCTCGGCGACGGGAGCGGACTCCTCGGTGGTCTCGGTCTCTTCGACCGGGGCCTCGTCGGTGGTGTCCTCGGCGGCGGGCTCCTCGACCGGAGCAGCAGCGGCCGGGGCCGCGTCGCGCTTGACCGGGGCCGGCGTGCTCGACACCGGCTCGAGGACGAGCTCGATCGACGCGAGGGGAGCGTTGTCGCCCTTGCGGAAACCGAGCTTCGTGATGCGGGTGTAGCCGCCCTGACGGTCCTCGACCTGCGGGGCGATCTCGGTGAACAGCGTGTGCACGACGGACTTGTCGCGCAGGATGCTGATCACGCGACGACGCGCGTGCAGGTCGCCACGCTTCGCGAACGTGATGAGACGCTCGGCGACGGGACGGAGGCGCTTGGCCTTCGTCTCGGTGGTCGTGATGCGACCGTGCGTGAAGAGGGCGTTGGCGAGGTTGCTCAGGAGCAGGCGCTCGTGGGCGGGGCCGCCACCGAGGCGGGGGCCCTTGGTGGGCTTCGGCATGTCAGTTCTCCAGTGGTGAAAGTGTTGCGCGCTGCGTCAGCTGCGCGCGTGCGCGTCAGCGCGAGGTCAGTTGTTGGACTCGTCCTCGTCGTACCCGCTGTAGAAGTGGGCGCCGTCGAATCCGGGGACGGTGTCCTTGAGGGACAGGCCGAGCTCGGTGAGCTTGTCCTTGACCTCGTCCACCGACTTCTGACCGAAGTTGCGGATGTTCATGAGCTGCGTCTCCGACAGGGCGACGAGCTCGGACACCGTGTTGATGCCCTCCCGCTTGAGGCAGTTGTAGCTGCGGACCGACAGGTCCAGGTCCTCGATCGGGGTCTGCAGCTCGTTCGAGAGCACAGCGTCGACCGGCGCGGGGCCGATCTCGATGCCCTCGGCCGCGGTGTTGAGCTCGCGGGCGAGCCCGAACAGCTCGACGAGCGTCCGACCGGCCGACGCGATGGCGTCGCGCGGCGTGATGGCCGGCTTCGACTCGACGTCGACGACCAGGCGGTCGAAGTCCGTGCGCTCACCGGCACGCGTCGCCTCGACGCGGTAGGTGACCTTGAGGACCGGCGAGTAGATCGAGTCGATCGGGATCTGACCGGCCTCGCTGAACTCCGAACGGTTCTGCGTCGCCGAGACGTAGCCACGGCCACGCTCGATCGTCAGCTCGAGCTCGAAGCGCGCGGTGTCGTTCAGGGTCGCGATGACGAGGTCCGGGTTGTGGATCTCGACGCCGGCCGGAGCGGAGATGTCCGCTGCGGTGACCTGACCGGCACCCTGCTTGCGCAGGTACGCCGTGATCGGCTCGTCGTGCTCGCTGGAGACGACCAGGCTCTTGATGTTGAGGATGATCTCGGTGACGTCTTCCTTGACACCGGGAACGGTGCTGAACTCGTGGAGGACGCCGTCGATGCGGATGCTGGTGACAGCCGCGCCGGGGATCGAGGAGAGGAGCGTGCGGCGCAGCGAGTTGCCGAGGGTGTAACCGAAGCCCGGCTCGAGCGGCTCGATGACGAAGCGCGAGCGGAACTCGGAGATCGTCTCCTCGGTCAGGGTGGGGCGCTGTGCAATGAGCACTGTGGGATTCCTTTCGGCGGAGTGTCCGCTATATGACACTCGGCGGTACGACGGGGCCGACCGGGCCCCGACGGGTCTGTTGAGTTGTGATCACGCGCACGCGCTTGCCAGGACGGCACGGCCTGCGCGATCGAACGACCAGGAATGGCCGCGGGCCCTGCTCGCTCCCGTCAGGGGACGAGCAGGGCGCGGCCGGTTGCTCCTCGCGTCAGACGCGACGGCGCTTGGGCGGGCGGCACCCGTTGTGCGCCTGCGGCGTGACGTCGTTGATCGAACCCACCTCGAGGCCAGCGGCCTGGAGCGAGCGGATCGCGGTCTCGCGGCCCGAACCCGGACCCTTCACGAAGACGTCGACCTTCTTGACGCCGTGCTCCTGCGCCTGACGCGCAGCGGACTCGGCGGCGAGCTGCGCCGCGAACGGCGTCGACTTGCGCGAACCCTTGAAGCCCACGGCACCCGAGGACGCCCAGCTGAGGACGGCACCCGACGGGTCGGTGATGCTGACGATCGTGTTGTTGAACGTGCTCTTGATGTGGGCCTGGCCCACGGCGACGTTCTTCTTCTCCTTGCGGCGCGGCTTGCGCGCGGCAGTCTTGGGGGTAGCCATCGGGGTCTCCTATCGAGCCTTCTTCTTGCCTGCCACGGTGCGCTTCGGTCCCTTGCGGGTACGCGCGTTGGTCTTGGTGCGCTGACCGCGCACCGGGAGACCACGACGGTGGCGAAGACCCTCGTAGCTACCGATCTCGACCTTGCGGCGGATGTCGGCTGCGACCTCACGGCGGAGGTCACCCTCCACCTTGAAGTTGCCCTCGATGAAGTCACGGAGGGCGACGAGCTGGT
Organism: Curtobacterium sp. YR515; assembly: GCF_900113095.1. Taxonomy (NCBI): domain Bacteria; kingdom Bacillati; phylum Actinomycetota; class Actinomycetes; order Micrococcales; family Microbacteriaceae; genus Curtobacterium; species Curtobacterium sp. YR515. The sequence goes on from NZ_FOOD01000002.1 coordinate 280,431, forward strand.
CGTCGGTCAGGTCCTTGACGCGGATGTCACCGGAGATACCGGTCTCGGCGAGGGCCTGGACCGCGCGGGTACGGCCGACGCCGTAGATGTACGTGAGTGCGATCTCCACGCGCTTCTCGCGCGGGATGTCGACGCCTGCTAGACGTGCCATGTGATGGCTGCTCCTGTTGTCGATGGAGGTGTGGAGCAGTACCGGTGCTCGGGCCTCCGACCCGAGGTGTCCCCGCTCGCGCGGATCTTGGTACTGCGTTCGATGTTGAGTTGTGGATCCTGCTCGCAGCCGCCCGAGGGCGATCGCGTCAGGCAGCCGGGACTAGCCCTGGCGCTGCTTGTGACGCGGGTTGCTCTTGCAGATCACCATGACGCGGCCCTTGCGGCGAATGACACGGCAGTGCTCGCAGATGGGCTTGACGCTGGGGTTGACCTTCATTGTTCTTTCCTCGTGCTCGCTGGCTTCGTGCTCGGCAGGGTTGCCGGGCCGTTCCTTTCCAGCTCGCGGATCACTTGTAGCGGTAGACGATCCGGCCGCGGGTCAGGTCGTACGGGCTCAGCTCCACGATCACGCGGTCCTCGGGGAGGATGCGGATGTAGTGCTGGCGCATCTTCCCGGAGATGTGCGCAAGGACCTTGTGTCCGTTGGTCAGCTCAACGCGGAACATCGCGTTGGGCAGAGCTTCGAGCACCGAGCCCTCGATCTCGATGACGCCGTCTTTCTTGGCCATAGCCTCACTGTCGCTTGGTTGGATTACCGGTGTGATCCCCGAGCCGGTCTGCGGGTCGGGCGCCACGCCCAATGGGCATGACACACCAAAGATCGATCCTATGTGGTAAACCCAGGATTGCCAAGTGGAGACGGCGAAGTCCCCACGTCTGGGGCTTCACAGCGCTGTCTGAGCGTTCCACAGTGGTTTGACGGCGCGCTCCGGGGTCCCGTTGGTCACCGGCCCCTAGCGTGGCCGTCGCCCCCGCCCGTGCAGACCGCGCCGCACGGACCACCGAACGGAGACCACGTGCCCGACGCCACCCGACGCCCGTTCGCCCGCCACGGCCGCCTCCCCCGCCGCCGCGGATGGGGCACGCTCGCGTCGATCGTGGCGTCCACCCTCGCCGTCGTCCTCGTGAGCGGGACGAGCGTCGCCGCCATCGCGGGTGCGCAGCTCGCCACGGCGCCGAGGACGGTCAAGCTCAGCACGGACGACCAGAGCACCGCGCAGACGGCCGACATCACGGCCATCAAGGGCGGTGCGAACATCCTGCTCATCGGCAGCGACACCCGCATCGGACAGTTCGACTCGGACGAGGACGTCGAGGGCGCCCGCAACGACGTCACGATGCTCATCCACATCTCGCAGGACCACACCCAGCTGACCGCGGTGAGCTTCCCGCGCGACCTGATGGTGCCGATCCCGGCGTGCACGAACCCCGAGAGCGGGACCACGTACCCGGCGGCCACGTCCGCGCAGTTCAACACGGCACTCGGGAACGGCGGTGTCTCGTGCGTCGTCGACACCGTCGAGAACCTCACCGGCCTGAGCATCCCGTACGCCGGGCTCATCACGTTCGACGGCGTCATCGAGATGTCGAACGCCCTCGGCGGCGTGGACGTGTGCGTCGCGGACCCGATCAACGACTCCTACACGAACCTGCACCTGACGGCCGGCTCGCACAAGCTCGAGGGCACGGACGCGCTCGCGTTCCTCCGCACCCGGCACGGCGTCGGCGACGGGAGCGACCTCGCGCGCATCAGCTCGCAGCAGGTGTTCCTGTCGGCCCTGCTGCGCAAGGTCACCTCGGACGGGACGCTCTCGAACCCGATCACGCTCTACAAGCTCGCCGGCGCCGCGCTGTCGAACATGACGCTGTCCGACGGCCTCGCCCAGGCGCGCACGCTCGTCGGACTGGCCGGGGCCCTGCGCGGGATGAGCACGGCGAACATGCTGTTCGTGCAGTACCCGGTCGCGGACGACCCCGAGGACAGCGCACGCGTGATCGTCGACCAGGACGCCGCACACACCCTCAACGTCGCGCTGCAGAACGACCAGAAGACCTCGCTGAGCGACTCGAGCACGGGGCGTGCGTCGGAGGAGTCCTCCGGGTCGAGCGGGACGGCGACCGCTGCTCCGTCCACGGGGACCTCGACCGGGACATCGTCGGCCGGTGGGTCCTCGGCCGAGACGTCCTCGGGGACCGCGGCCGGCACCGGCACGGCGTCCGGATCGGCGTCCGGCACCGCCACGAGCGCCGCGACCGGTTCGGCGACGCCGCTGCCCTCGTCGATCACCGGACAGAGCGCGTCTGAGGAGACCTGCTCCGTCGGCAACGACTGAGACCGGCGCGCTGCGCCCGTCGCACGGCGTGCGCGGGTGCGCACGCTGACGACGAGTGCACGTGGTCCACACGGCGCAGACGTCGTGGACGTGCGCAGGTGCGGACCGGAGGCGCGTGGCGGGGCCGCACCGCGCCTCCTGGCCGTCCGACGGGACCGGACGCGACGGCGCTCACGCGCCGGGTCAGGCAGTGCCGCCTGCGGGAGACGCGACCGACGGGAGGCGCGACCTACGGGATCGGGACCGGCGTCACACCCAGCGGGGCGAGGCCCGCAGCACCGCCGTCGGCCGCCGTCAGCACCCAGATGCCGTCGGCGTGCACCGCGATGCTGTGCTCCCAGTGCGCCGCGTCGGAACCGTCGAGCGTGCGGACGGTCCAGTCGTCGTCGTCCGTCGAGCTGTCGATCGTGCCGGCCGTGACCATCGGCTCGATCGCGACCACGAGTCCGGGCTTGACCGCCGGACCGGCACCGCGGACGCGGTAGTTGAAGACGGGCGGGTCCTCGTGCATCGAGCGGCCGATGCCGTGGCCGGTGTAGTCCTCGACGATGCCCCACGCGCCGGTCTCGTCGATGGCGTCCTCGATGACGGCGCCGACCTCGTGCAGGTGCTTCGCGTGCGCGAGCGCAGCGATGCCGTGCCAGAGCGCGCGCTCGGTGGTGTCCGAGAGCGTCTGCCGGGCCGCACTGACACCGGCGTCACCACCCGGGACGACGACCGTGAAGGCACTGTCACCGTTCCAGCCGTCGACCTCGGCACCGGCGTCGACCGACACGACGTCACCGGGCTGGAGCACACGCTCCCCCGGGATCCCGTGCACGATCTCGTCGTTCACCGACACGCAGAGCGTGTGCCGGTAGCCCGGGACGAGCTGGAAGTTCGGGATGCCGCCGCCGTCACGGATGACCCGCTCGGCGATCGCGTCGAGCTCGCCCGTGGTGATGCCCGGACGGATCGCGTCGCGGACCGCCGCCAGTGCGTCGTGGGTCAGCAGACCCGGACGCACCATGGCGCGGAGCTCGTCCGGCGTCTTGTAGATCGAGGGCTTGCGGAACCGCACCACGCTGGCGTCAGACGCCCGCGGTCAGCCCACGCGACGACAGCGCGGCCTGGATCCGGTCGCCGACCTCGTCGATGCCACCGAGGCCGTCGACGTCGACGACGAGCCCACGCTCGCCGTACGCCGCCACGATCGGAGCGGTCTGCTCGGTGTAGACCTGCTGCCGACGACGGATGGTCTCCTCGTTGTCGTCGCTGCGGCCCTGTTCCTCGGCGCGCTTCAGGAGGCGGCCGACGAGCTCGTCCTGGTCAGCGACGAGCTGCACGACCGCGTCGATGCCGGTGCCCTGCTCGGCGAGGAGCGCGTCGAGGTACTCGACCTGCCCGACCGTGCGGGGGTAGCCGTCGAGCAGGAAGCCGTTCTCGGCGTCGGCCTCGTGCAGGCGCGACTTCACGAGCTCGTTCGTGAGCGAGTCGGGGACGTAGTCGCCCGCGTCCATGATCGCCTTCGCCTGGACGCCGAGCGGGGTGCCCTCTGCGACGTTCTTGCGGAAGATGTCACCCGTCGAGACGGCGGGGATCCCGAACGCGTCGGCGATGCGACCGGCCTGGGTGCCCTTCCCGGCTCCGGGAGGTCCGACGATGATGAGACGTGCGCTCAACGGAGAAGCCCTTCGTAGTGACGCTGCTGCAGCTGCGAGTCGATCTGCTTCACGGTCTCGAGGCCGACACCCACGATGATGAGGATGCTCGCGCCGCCGAACGGGAAGTTCTGGTTCGCACCGAAGAACGCCAGCGCCGCCAGCGGGATCAGGGCGATGAGACCGAGGTACAGGGAGCCGGGCAACGTCACCCGGGTGAGAACGTAGTCGAGGTACTCGGCCGTCGGACGACCGGCCCGGATGCCCGGGATGAAGCCGCCGTACTTCTTCATGTTGTCGGCGACCTCTTCGGGGTTGAAGGTGATCGCGACGTAGAAGTACGTGAATCCGACGATGAGCAGGAAGTACAGGACCATGTAGAACCAGTTGTCACCCGAGGTCAGGTTGTTCTGGATCCAGGTCACCCACGCCGCCGGCTCGCTGCCGTCGGAGGGCTGGTTGAACTGCGCGACCAGGGCCGGCAGGTACAGCAGCGACGAGGCGAAGATGACGGGCACGACGCCGGCCATGTTCACCTTGATCGGGATGTACGTGTTGTTGCCGCCGTAGGTGCGGCGACCGACCATGCGCTTGGCGTACTGCACGGGGATGCGCCGCTGCGACTGCTCGACGAACACGACGGCCATCATGATGACCAGGCCGACGAGGATGACGAACAGGAACAGCTCGAAGCCGTTCGACTGCTCGATCGCCCAGAGCGCCGAGGGGAACTGCGCCGCGATGGACGTGAAGATGAGGAGCGACATGCCGTTGCCGATGCCGCGCTCGGTGACGAGCTCGCCCATCCACATGATGAGGCCGGTACCGGCGGTCAGGGTGACGACCATGAGCATGATCGCGTACCAGCTGTCGTTCGAGATGATCGACGAGCAGGAGGCCGAGGCGTTGGTGCCGAACAGGGCACCGGAGCGGGCGACCGTGATCAGAGTGGTGGACTGCAGCACGCCGAGCGCGATGGTGAGGTAGCGCGTGTACTGCGTCAGCTTCGCCTGACCGGACTGCCCCTCCTTGTAGAGGGCGTCGAAGTGCGGGATGACCACGCGGAGCAGCTGCACGATGATCGACGACGTGATGTACGGCATGATGCCGAGCGCGAAGACCGAGAGCTTCAGCAGCGCGCCGCCGGAGAACAGGTTGATCAGGTCGTACAGACCCTGCTGCGACGAAGCGCTGGCGAGACAGGTCTGCACGGATGCGTAGTCGACGAACGGCGCGGGGATGTACGACCCCAGGCGGAACAGCGCGATGATCGCGAGGGTGAAGCCGATCTTCTTGCGAAGATCTGGGGTGCGCATGATGCGCGCGACCGCTCTGAACACGAGGACTCCGAACTTCTGGGACCGGCGGCCCGTCGAGGGGCCGTCACCGGTGTGGTCGGCAGGACCGACCTGGCCGGCGGACGCCGACCACTGTCAAGGAAACCGTAACGGCGGCCCGTGCGCAAACGCACGGGCCGCCGACGGGGTTACTGGGAGACGGTGCCGCCAGCAGCCGCGATCTTCTCGGCGGCGGACGCCGAGACCTTGTCGACCGAGACCGTGAGCTTCACGCTGATGTCACCCTGACCGAGAACCTTGACCTTCTCGTTCTTGCGGACGGCGCCCTTGGCGACCAGGTCCGCGACGGTGACGTCGCCACCGTTGGGGTAGAGCTCCGCGATCTTGTCCAGGTTCACGACCTGGTACTCGACGCGGAACGGGTTCTTGAACCCGCGGAGCTTCGGGGTGCGCATGTGCAGCGGCATCTGCCCACCCTCGAAGCCGACCTTGACCTGGTAACGAGCCTTCTGGCCCTTGGTACCACGGCCGGCGGTCTTGCCCTTGGAGCCCTCACCACGACCGACGCGGGTGCGAGCCTTCTTGGCGCCCTCTGCCGGACGGAGGTGGTGCAGCTTCAGGACCTGCACGCGCTCGTTCTTCTCGTCGCTCATGCGTCGACCTCCTCGACCTTCACGAGGTGCGCGACCGTTGCGACGTACCCGCGGTTCTGGGCGTTGTCCTCACGCAGGACCGTACGGCCGATGCGCTTGAGACCCAGGCTGCGGAGCGTGTCGCGCTGGTACTGCTTCTCGCTGATAACGGACTTCGTCTGCGTGATCTTCAGCATCGCCATCACGCACCTGCCTTCTCGGACGCGGCACGCAGAGCAGCGGCCTCGGCCTGGAGCAGACGGTCCGGGACGACCCGGTCGACGGGGAGACCGCGACGGCTTGCGACCGCACGGGGCTCCTCGAGCTGCTGCAGCGCCGTGACGGTCGCGTGCACGATGTTGATGGTGTTCGACGAACCGAGCGACTTGCTCAGGACGTCGTGGATACCGGCGCACTCGAGGACGGCGCGGACCGGACCACCGGCGATGACACCGGTACCGGCAGCGGCCGGACGGAGGAGCACGACGCCGGCAGCGGCCTCGCCCTGCACCGGGTGCGGGATCGTGTTGCCGACGCGCGGGACGCGGAAGAAGTTCTTCTTCGCTTCCTCGACGCCCTTCGAGATGGCGGTCGGGACCTCGCGGGCCTTGCCGTAGCCGACACCCACGAGACCGTTGCCGTCACCGACGACGACGAGCGCGGTGAAGCTGAAGCGACGACCACCCTTGACGACCTTGGAGACGCGGTTGATGGTCACGACGCGCTCGAGGAACTGGCTGTCGCCACCCCGACCGTTGCGGTCGTTGCCACGGCCGCCACCCTGCTGACGGTCGCGACCGCCACCACGGCGGCCACGGTTGTCGGCGGAGTCGCGGTTGTTCGATGCCGAACCGGCTGCGGTCTCGACGGGGCGCTCGACGACGGGGACCTCGGGCTCCTTGGCCGCGGGGGCCGTGGTGCTCGTGGCCTCGGCCTCGGTCGCCTCAGCGGCCTCGGTCGTTTCGACGTTGGCGTCTTCGTTCGTGTTCGCGATGTCGCTCACAGGTTCAGCCCTCCTTCACGGGCACCATCGGCGATCGCGGCGACGCGACCGGCGTACTTGCTACCACCGCGGTCGAAGACCACGGCCTCGACGCCAGCGGCCTTCGCGCGCTCGGCGAGGAGTTCGCCGACACGACGGGCCTTGGCGGTCTTGTCGCCGTCGAACGTACGGAGGTCGGCCTCCATCGTCGACGCGCTGGCCAGCGTGTGGCCCTTGGCGTCGTCGATGACCTGGACGAACACGTGACGCGCCGAACGGGTGACAGCGAGACGCGGACGGGCCTCGGTGCCGGTGATCTTCTTGCGGAGGCGGTTGTGACGGCGCGCCTTGGCGGCCGACTTGCTCTTGCCTCGTGTCTTGAGGAGACCCATGATCACTTACCTGACTTTCCGGCCTTGCGGCGCACGATCTCGCCGGCGTAGCGGACACCCTTGCCCTTGTAGGGCTCGGGCTTGCGCAGCTTGCGGATGTTTGCAGCGACCTCGCCGACGGACTGCTTGTCGATGCCGTTGACGGTCAGCTTGTTGTTGCCCTCGACGGCGAAGCTGATGCCCGCGGGCGGCTCGACCGTGATCGGGTGGGAGTAGCCGAGCGCGAACTCGACGTTGTTGCCCTTCGCCTGCACGCGGTAACCGGTGCCGACGACCTCGAGGCCCTTGGAGTAGCCCTGGGTCACGCCGACGATGTTGTTCGCGATGAGGGTGCGGGTCAGGCCGTGCAGCGCACGCGAGCTGCGCTCGTCGTCCGGACGGGTGACGAGGACCTGGTTCTCCTCGACCTTGGCCTGGATGGGCTCCGCGACGACGAGCGCGAGCTCGCCCTTCGGGCCCTTGACCGCGACGTTCTGACCATCGATGGAGACGGTCACGCCAGCGGGGATGTCAATGGGAAGACGTCCGATACGAGACATTGTCGATCACCACACGTAGGCGAGGACTTCCCCACCCACGCCCTTCTGCTCGGCTTCACGGTCGGTGAGCAGTCCCGACGAGGTCGAGAGGATCGCCACGCCGAGGCCACCGAGGACCTGGGGGATCTCCGTCGACTTCGCGTAGACCCGGAGACCGGGCTTCGAGACGCGCTTGATGCCGGCGATCGAACGCTCGCGCTCGGGGCCGTACTTCAGGTCGATCGTGAGGGTCTCGCCCACGCGGGCGTCCTCGATCTTCCACTCGCTGATGTACCCCTCGCGCTTGAGGATCTCAGCGATGTTCTTCTTCAGCTTGGAGCTGGGAAGCGAGACGGCGTCGTGGTGCGCCGAGTTCGCGTTCCGCAATCTGGTCAGCATGTCTGCGACCGGATCGGTCATCGTCATGATGGTCGTCCATTCTTCGCCTGGTTTCGACACCCGTTCCACGAATGCCGACCTGAGCGATCGGGTGATCCTGGGGCGATTCCCCTGGATCGGTGTGTTCGTGCGTGCGGGCCGGAGGACGTGAATCCTCCGGCCCGCACCGCCCGAAGTATCTTAGACCGTCTGCTCGGCGGAACGGAACGGGAACCCGAGCTGGCGGAGCAGCGCGCGGCCCTCGTCGTCCGACTTCGCGGTGGTCACGACGGTGATGTCGAAGCCACGCACGCGGTCGATGCGGTCCTGGTCGATCTCGTGGAACACGGACTGCTCCGTGAGACCGAACGTGTAGTTGCCGTTGCCGTCGAACTGCTTGTCGCTGAGACCGCGGAAGTCGCGGATGCGGGGCAGTGCGAGGGTCACGAGACGGTCGATGAACTCCCACGCGCGGTCACCACGGAGGGTGACGTGCGCGCCGATGGCCTGGCCCTCACGCAGCTTGAACTGCGCGATGGACTTGCGGGCCTTCGTGACCTGGGGCTTCTGACCCGTGATCGCCGTGAGGTCCTTGATGGCCCCCTCGATGATCTTCGAGTCGCGAGCGGCCTCACCGACACCGGTGTTCACGACGACCTTGACCAGGCCGGGGACCTGGTTGACGTTCGCGTACCCGAACTGCTCGGTGAGGGCAGCCTTGATCTCGTTCTTGTACTTCTGCTTGAGGCGCGGCTCGACCTTGGTCGCCGGCGCGGCAGTCGTGTCGGTCATCAGAGCTTCTCACCCGACTTCTTGGCGTAGCGGACTCGGACGGTCTTCTTGACGCCGTCCTTCTCCACCTCTTCGTTGCGGAAACCGACGCGGGTCGGCTTCTTGGTCTTCGGGTCGACGATGGCGACGTTCGACACGTGGATCGGAGCCTCGTGCTGCTCGATGCCACCGGTCTTCGAGCCGCGCTGCGTCTGGCCGACGCGGACGTGCTTCGTGACGAAGTTCACGCCCTCGACGACGACGCGGTTCTTGTCCTTGAGGACCTCGATGACCTTGCCCTGCTTGCCACGGTCACCGCCGCGCTCCTGCTTGGCACCCGTGATGACCTGGACCAGGTCACCCTTCTTGATGTTCGCCATGGCTTACAGCACCTCCGGCGCGAGCGAGATGATCTTCATGAACTTCTTGTCACGGAGCTCGCGACCGACCGGACCGAAGATGCGCGTGCCGCGCGGGTCGCCGTCAGCCTTGAGGATCACTGCCGCGTTCTCGTCGAACTTGATGTAGGAGCCGTCCTGACGACGGGTCTCCTTCTTGGTGCGAACGATGACCGCCTTGACGACGTCACCCTTCTTCACGTTGCCGCCGGGGATGGCGTCCTTCACCGTGGCGACGATGACGTCACCGAGACCGGCGTAGCGACGACCCGAGCCACCGAGCACGCGGATGGTCAAGATCTCCTTGGCACCCGTGTTGTCGGCGACCTTGAGGCGGGATTCCTGCTGAATCACTGCTGTCTCCTATTCCGAAGCAGGCCGGGGCCTACTTGGCCTTCTCGAGGATCTCGACCAGGCGCCAGCGCTTGGAAGCGCTGAGGGGACGGGTCTCGCTGATCACGACGAGGTCGCCGACACCAGCGGTGCCGAGCTCGTCGTGGGCCTTCACCTTGGACGTGCGACGGATGATCTTGCCGTAGAGCGCGTGCTTCACGCGGTCCTCAACCTCGACCACGATGGTCTTGTCCATCTTGTCGCTCGTGACGTAGCCACGACGCGTCTTGCGGTAGCCGCGAGCGGAGGCGGCGGAGGTCTTCTCTTCGTTCGCCATTACTTCTCCTCGGCGGTCTCGGCCTCGGCCGACTCAGCCGGCTTCTCAGCCTTCTTGGTCGTCTTCTTGGCCTTGGGGGCGGTCTCGACGGGCGCGGGAGTGGCACGGATGCCGAGCTCGCGCTCGCGGAGGACGGTGTAGATGCGAGCGATGTCGCGCTTGACGGCACGGAGACGACCGTGGCTCTCCAGCTGGCCGGTGGCCGACTGGAAGCGGAGGTTGAAGAGCTCCTCCTTGGCCTTCTTCAGTTCGTCAGCAAGACGCTCGTTCTCGAACGTGTCGAGCTCCGTCGGACGGAGCTCCTTGGAACCGATCGCCATTATGCGTCGCCCTCCTCGCGCTTGATGATGCGTGCCTTGAGGGGCAGCTTGTGGATTGCACGGGTCAGCGCCTCACGGGCGATGTCCTCGTTGACGCCGGAGAGCTCGAAGAGCACACGGCCCGGCTTGACGTTGGCGACCCACCACTCGGGGGAACCCTTACCGGAACCCATGCGGGTCTCGGCGGGCTTCTTCGTGAGCGGACGGTCCGGGTAGATGTTGATCCACACCTTGCCGCCACGCTTGATGTGACGCGTCATGGCGATACGAGCGGACTCGATCTGACGGTTGGTCACGTAAGCGGGCGTCAGCGCCTGGATGCCGTAGTCACCGAACGACACCTTGGTGCCACCGGTGGCCTGGCCCGAACGCTTCGGGTGGTGCTGCTTGCGGTGCTTGACTCGACGGGGAATAAGCATGGTTACGCCTCAACTCCTGCGCCGGCCGGCGCGTCCTGCGGGGCCTGCTGCTGACGGCCGCCACGGTCGCCGCCACGGCGGTCGCCGCGCTCGCCACGGGGGCCGCCACGACGCTCCGGGCGCGACGAACGCTGGTTCGCCTGCTCGCGAGCGAGCTCCTTGTTCGTGATGTCGCCCTTGTAGATCCAGACCTTCACGCCGATGCGGCCGAACGTGGTCCGGGCCTCGTAGAAGCCGTAGTCGATGTTCGCGCGGAGCGTGTGCAGGGGCACGCGGCCCTCGCGGTAGAACTCCGAGCGCGACATCTCGGCGCCGCCGAGACGACCCGACACCTGGATGCGGACACCCTTGGCGCCGGCGCGCTGTGCACCCTGCAGGCCCTTGCGCATGGCGCGACGGAACGCGACACGAGCGGAGAGCTGCTCGGCGATGCCCTGCGCGACGAGCTGGGCCTCGGTCTCGGGGTTCTTGACCTCGAGGATGTTGAGCTGGATTTGCTTCTTGGTGAGCTTCTCGAGCTCGCCACGGACGCGCTCCGCCTCGGCGCCACGGCGACCGATGACGATGCCCGGACGCGCGGTGTGGATGTCCACGCGGACGCGGTCACGGGTGCGCTCGAGCTCGATGCGGGCGACGCCGGCGCGGTCGAGGGTCTTCTTCAGGTACTCGCGCACCTTGATGTCCTCGGCCACGTAGTCGGCGTAGCGCTGACCCGGCTTCGTGCTGTCGGTGAACCAGTGCGAGACGTGGTCCGTCGTGATCCCGAGACGGAAGCCGTACGGGTTGACCTTCTGGCCCATTACTTGCTCGCCTTCTTGCTCGTCGCGGCAGCCTCGACCTCATCCGGCGTCGCGAGGACGACCGTGATGTGGCTGGTGCGCTTGTTGATGCGGAAGGCGCGGCCCTGGGCGCGCGGCTGGAACCGCTTCAGGGTCGTACCTTCGTCGACGAAGACGCGGCTCACGTAGAGGTCGCGCTCGTCGAGGAAGCTGTTCGTCGAGTCCGCCTTGACCCGTGCGTTCGCGATCGCCGAGGCGACCAGCTTGTACACGGGCTCCGAAGCGCCCTGGGGGGCGAACTTCAGGATGGCGAGGGCCTCGTGGGCCTGCTTGCCGCGGATCAGCTCGATGACGCGACGGGCCTTCTGAGGCGTGACGCGGATGTGTCGCACGCGTGCGATCGACTCCACCATTTCGTTCCTCCTCTGCGTCGCCGCCTTAGCGGCGACGGCCCTTCTTGTCGTCCTTCACGTGACCACGGAAGGTGCGGGTCGGCGCGAACTCGCCGAGCTTGTGACCGACCATCGACTCGGTGACGAACACCGGGATGTGCTTGCGGCCGTCGTGCACGGCGATCGTGTGCCCGAGCATGTTCGGGATGATCATCGAGCGACGCGACCAGGTGCGGATCACGTTCTTGGTGTTGGCCTCGTTCTGCGTGACGACCTTGCGGAGCAGGTGCTCGTCGACGAAGGGGCCCTTCTTCAGACTGCGTGGCATCTTCTGAACTCCTACTTGCGCTTCTTGCCGGCGTTACGGCGACGGACGATGAGCTTGTCGCTCGGCTTGTTCGGCTTGCGCGTGCGACCCTCGGCCTGACCCCACGGGCTGACCGGGTGACGGCCACCGGAGGTCTTGCCCTCGCCACCACCGTGCGGGTGGTCGACCGGGTTCATCGCGACACCACGCACGGTCGGGCGGACGCCCTTCCAGCGCATGCGGCCGGCCTTGCCCCAGTTGATGTTCGACTGCTCGGCGTTGCCGACCTCGCCGATCGTGGCGCGGCAGCGTGCGTCGACGTTGCGGACCTCGCCCGACGGCAGACGGAGCTGCGCGTAGGGGCCGTCCTTGGCGACGAGACGCACCGAGGCGCCGGCGGAACGCGCGAGCTTGGCGCCGCCACCGGGGCGGAGCTCGATCGCGTGCACGACGGTACCCACGGGGATGTTGCGCAGCGGCAGGTTGTTGCCCGGCTTGATGTCCGCGCCGGCGCCCTGCTCGATGACGTCGCCCTGCTTGAGCTTGTTCGGCGCGATGATGTAGCGCTTCGTGCCGTCCACGTAGTGCAGGAGCGCGATGCGCGCCGTGCGGTTCGGGTCGTACTCGATGTGCGCGACCTTGGCGTCGATGCCGTCCTTGTCGTGACGACGGAAGTCGATCACGCGGTACTGACGCTTGTGGCCACCACCGATGTGACGGGTGGTGATGCGGCCGGAGCTGTTGCGGCCACCGGTCTTCGGCAGCGGACGAAGCAGCGACTTCTCCGGCGTCGAACGGGTGATCTCAGCGAAGTCGGCGACCGACGAGCCGCGACGACCGGGGGTCGTCGGCTTGTAGTTACGAATAGCCATGATTTATCCCTCTGGTCCTCAGCCGACAGCCGTGAAGATGTCGATCGAACCGGACTTGAGCGTCACGATGGCACGCTTGGTGTCCTTGCGCTTGCCCATGCCGAAGCGCGTGCGACGGGTCTTGCCCGGACGGTTCAGCGTGTTGATGCTCGCGACCTTGACGTCGAAGATCTTCTCGATGGCGAGCTTGATCTCGGTCTTGTTCGAACGGGGGTCCACGATGAACGTGTACTTGCCCTGGTCGATCAGGCCGTAGCTCTTCTCCGAGACGACCGGCGAGATGATGATGTCGCGCGGGTCCTTGTTGAAGCCGCTCATGCGGAGATCTCCTTCGCGGTCTTCGACGCGATGAAGGCGTCGAGTGCGCTCTTGCTGAAGACGAGCGCGTCGGCCTTGAGCACGTCGTAGGCGTTGAGCTGGCCGTACGAGAGCGCGTGGACGTTCGGCAGGTTGCGGATCGACTTGAGCGTGAGCTCGTCGTCCTGCTCGAGCACGACGAGCACGTGCTTGACGGGCGCGACCTTCTCGATGAGCGTGCGGGCGGTCTTGGTCGACGGCACCTCGGCCGCGACGAAGCCCTCCACAGCGGAGATGCGGCCACCGCGGGCGCGGTCCGAGAGCGAGCCGAGCAGAGCAGCGGCGATCATCTTCTTCGGGGTGCGCTGCGAGTAGTCGCGCGGGGTCGGTCCGTGGACGACGCCACCGCCGGTGTGCTCCGGAGCGCGGACCGAACCCTGACGGGAGCGGCCGGTGCCCTTCTGCTTGAACGGCTTGCGACCAGCACCGCGGACCTCGCCGCGGTTCTTGGTCTTGTGGGTGCCCTGACGCGCGGCTGCGAGCTGCGCGGTGACGACCTGGTGGATCAGCGGGACGTTGGTCTCGACGTCGAAGAGCTCGGCGGGGAGCTCGACGGTGCCGGACTTGACGCCCGATGCGTCGAGGACGTCGATCGTGGTTGCGGTCGTGGTGGCCATGATCACTTACCCTTCACGGCGGTGCGGACGAAGACGGAGCGACCGCGAGCACCGGGGATCGCGCCCTTGACGAGCAGCAGACCCTTCTCGGCGTCGACGGCGTGCACCGTGAGGTTGAGGACGGTCACACGCTCGCCACCCATGCGACCCGCCATGCGCATGCCCTTGAAGACACGCGACGGGGTCGACGAAGCACCGATCGAACCGGGCTTGCGGTGGTTGCGGTGGGCACCGTGCGAAGCGGACACACCGGCGAAGCCGTGGCGCTTCATGACACCGGCGAAGCCCTTGCCCTTGGAGGTGCCGACGACGTCGACCTTCTGGCCCGCCTCGAACGTGTCGACGGTGAGCTCCTGGCCGAGCGTGTACTCAGCGGAGTCGTTGGTGCGGATCTCCGTGAGGGTGCGGCGCGGGGTGACCCCGGCTGCCTCGAAGTGGCCGGCGGCCGGCTTGTTGACCTTGCGCGGGTCGATGGCGCCGGCGGCGATCTGGATCGCCTCGTAGCCGTCGCGCTCGACGTTGCGGATCTGGGTGACCACGTTCGGGCCGACCTCGATCACGGTGACGGGGATGAACTTGTTGTTCTCGTCCCACACCTGGGTCATCCCGAGCTTCTTGCCGAGGAGGCCCTTGACGGTCTTGGTTGAGTTCGCCATCAGTCCAGCCCCCTTACAGCTTGATCTCGATGTTGACGTCGGCCGGGAGGTCGAGTCGCATGAGCGAGTCGACGGCCTTCGGCGTCGGGTCGACGATGTCGATGACCCGCTTGTGCGTGCGCTTCTCGAAGTGCTCGCGCGAGTCCTTGTACTTGTGGGGAGAACGGATCACGGTGACCACGTTCTTCTCGGTGGGGAGCGGCACCGGGCCGACCACGGTCGCACCGGCACGGGTCACCGTGTCGACGATCTTCCGGGCCGACGTGTCGATGACCTCGTGGTCGTACGACTTGAGCCGGATGCGGATCTTCTGTCCCGCCATGTGTCTCTTTGTCCTCTCTGCGCCGCGCACCCTCGGGCCGCCTGACGCCGCCGCCACCGTGCATTCCTGCAGGGCTTGGCTGTTTTCTGTGAACCAACCGGCCGCATCCGCTGGGGATGACCGCTGTTCTCGTGTCAACCGCGCGGAGCGACCTGGGCCGTTCAGCGTGGGCATGTCGTCTCCCGCACGCTCTGGGCACAGCAGTGC
Organism: Curtobacterium sp. YR515; assembly: GCF_900113095.1. NCBI lineage: Bacteria > Bacillati > Actinomycetota > Actinomycetes > Micrococcales > Microbacteriaceae > Curtobacterium > Curtobacterium sp. YR515. The sequence goes on from NZ_FOOD01000002.1 coordinate 295,685, forward strand.
CCGTCACGCTTGGTGGGGAGTCGATCGTGTTCTGCTGCCTGCGGCCCAACCCAGCCCTGCTGGACAGGGGGGTTGTGCACTGCCAGAGCAGTGATCCTGCGCACGCGAACGCGCGCGGAATTTCGGAACCGGACAAGTCTCGCATAGGCACGGCATCCGTGCAACCCGGGCGTGTCGCGGATCACGGGCGTGTCGGGATCGGCCCGCTTCCCCGGATCCACGCGGATCGAGGGCCAGGAGGCGCGGGTCGCCCCCGACGCACGACGTGCCCTCCGGAGCCGGTCCGGAGGGCACGTCGCAGGGGTCGGTCGGGGCTACTCCGCGACGACCGGGGGGACGAACCACGGGGGGAAGACCGCGACCCGGGGAGCGTGTCCGCCGTGGTCCTTGAGCACGGCCTTGACCGTCTGGCGGACGCGGTCGTTGGGGACGCCGATGACCGCGACGGCGGAGAACGGCACGCTCGGGCCGGCGAGCAGCTCGAGGCCGAGCATCTCCGGGTCGGTGAAGTCCGTGCGACGGATGAGGTTCGTCGCGGCCTCGGGCCCGACCGCGAACCGGACGTCCTCGGCGTCGGCGTCCTGGTCGGCGACGATGACCGACGCCCCGAATGCCGACACCGGCACGACGAGCATGATGTACTCCGTCGCCCGGGTCCGGCGGGCCGCGTCGGACCACCGCTCGCCCTCGGCGCCGGTGCGCAGCTCGTCCCAGCGGGTCGCGTCGGGCGACAGCGTGAACGGGACGTGCGCGGCGACCGGGGAGCCGTCGGGGGCGTGTGCCTCGGCGCGGGCGGCCCGGGCAGCGGCGGAGGCGACGTCGACGACCGGCGTCACGGCGTCCGACGCGAGGATCGCACCGGACCCCACGATGTCGTCGAGGTTGTCCACGTGCGTCACGTGGTGCGCGCGGAGCGAGGCGAAGTCACGCGCCTCGGGCAGGTCGGGCACCGGGGACCGCAGCGAGGACGCCGGGGTCGCCGCCTGGCCGGGCACGGTCCGGAGCGAGGTGGTGATCCGGGTGCGGCGCGGGGTCGGGGTGGTGGGGAGTTCTGCGGCCTCGCGCTGCCGTGGCGCGCAGATGTCGCAGAGTTCGGTGGGGAATCCGTGGATGCACTCGTCAGTCACGACTGGTGGGGTCCTTCCGTGCCCGGGTGGGGGTGTTCGGGCACGAGGTCCAACGGTACGTCATCCCGGCCCCTTCCCGGTCACTGTCGGTAGAGCAGTGCGCGGACCTCCGACTCGGCCGCGTGCGTGCGGTCGGGGTCGATGGTCTCGCCGTGGTCGTAGGCGTCGAGCAGGCGCGGGTCGATGTAGCTCTGACGGCACACCGTCGGGGTGTTGCCGAGTTCCTCGCTCGCGACCTTCACCGCGTGCGACACCGCCTTCTTCCGTTTCGCCACGGACGACTGCGGTCCCGTCGCCGCGAGGTCGACCGCGGCGGCGACAGTGCCGTGCAGGGTGCGGAAGTCCTTCGCGGTGAACTCGTCACCGGCCCGTTCCTTCACGTACTCGTTGATGTCCTCGGCGGAGAGGGGCTCCCACTCGGCGCCCCGGCGCGCACGGAACGAGAGCAGCCGGGCGTTCGGTCCGCGCCGCTTCATGCCCGCGATGACGGTCGCGAGGTCGGGATCGTGGATCGAGGAGGACCACTCCTGGCCGCTCTTGCCCGGGAAGTCGAGCTCGATGTCGTCGCCGGAGACGTGGGCGTGCGCGCACAGCAGAGTGGACAGGCCACGGCTGCCGTGCTCGGTCGCGTACCGCTCCGACCCGACCCGCAGGGAACCCTGGTCGAGCATCCGGAAGGCCGCCGCGAGGGCACGCTGCCGGTCGGGCTCCGGCCGCCGGAGGTCCATGGTGACCCCGCGTCGTGCGACCGGCAGGGATTCGGCGAGCGCCAGCGCACGGTCGTACTTGATGCGGTCCATCCGTTCGCGCCAGGACGGGTGGTACATGTACTGCCGCCGACCGGCGCCGTCGACGCCGGTCGCGAGCACGTGCCCGTTGTCGTACGGCGAGATCCACACGTCGTCCCACGCGGGCGGGATGACGAGGTCCTCGAGACGCTGACGGACAGCGGCGTCGGTGACGGTGGTGCCGTCCGGGTCGCGGTAGGAGAAGCCACGCCCGCTGCGGACGCGGTGGTAGCCGCGACCGTTGGTCGCGGAGCGGCGGAGACGGGTCACGCTCTCGATGCAACTCGCCACCGCCTGTGACCCGGCCCGGCGACGGACGGGAGGGACGGTGCCAGCCGGCACCGCGCCTCCCGTCCGTCAGGTGGTCACGCTCGGCGACGTCGGCGCGTCACCAGCAGGACGCCACCGGCCGCCATCGCGAGGAGCGCGATCAGCGCACCGATGCCGAGTCCGGCCGCACCCGTGAAGGCGAGCTCGCTCGCCGACTCCGGTGCGTCGCGCACCGGGGCCGGGTCGCTGGCGCGCATCGGGTCCGTCGGGCTGGCGGAACCCGCGACCGGCACCACCTGCGTCGTCGGCGACTCGACCGTGGCGACGTTCGTGATGCGGTCCGGTGCGTCCGTCGCGACCTTCGCCGTGACCTGGAACGCGACCTTCCCGTCCACCGCGAGCGGACCCGTCAGGGTGCAGGTGACGGTCTGCCCGGTGGTGCAGGTCGCCGCCTTCGCGTCGTTCACGCTCACCAGGGTGAGGCCGGCCGGTAGACGGTCCGTGACGACCACGGGGCCCGGGTCCTCGGTGGGGCCGTCGTTGCGCACCGTGATGGTGTACCCGACGGTCTCCCCGCGGACCAGCTGCCCGGTGTGCGTCTTCGTGACCGCCAGGCTCGACGCGGGGTCGACGGCCAGCTCGTCCGAGTCGTCGTTGTCGGCGAGCGTCGTCTCGGTCGTGCTCGTCGCCACGGTCGCGCTCGGCTGCACGCCCGGGTAGGCGGCGGCCGTCGGCGTCTGGTGCACCGTGATCGCCGGGGCGAGCGAGCCCGCCGGCAGCGTGCCCGCGAGGGCGAACGACACCGTGGTCGAGCCGTCGGCGTTCTTCGTGACGGACGTGACGGTCCACGCGGGGTCGGCCTCGGCCCCGACGTACGTCAGGCCCTTCGGCAGCGTGTAGGCCGCGGTGACCGCCGCGGCGTCGGAGAGGCCGACGTTCCGGACCCGGATCGTCTCCGGCAGGTCCTTGCCGATCACCGCGGTGCCGTCGTGCCCGATCGTGATGGCCACGTTCGCCACCTCGTCGACGTCGAGGGGGCTCGTCACCGGCTCGTCGTTCGTCCCGACCGGCGGGGTGGTGCCCTGGCCGGTGATCACCGCGCGGTTCTCGATCGTGCCGGCGGTGTGGCCGGACGCGAGCTTCGTGGTGATCCACAGGCCGGGGGCGTCCGTCCCGGCGACGATCGTCGTCGGGAGCGAGCACGTCACCAGGGTCGGGTCGGTCGTGCCGTCGCAGGTCCACACCGCTCCGTCGCTCGAGGCGCCGGTGAACGTCAGCCCCTCGGGCAGCTGGTCGGTGACGACCGTGGTGGGCTGCTCGTCCGACGGACCCTCGTTGCTGACCTGGAGCAACCAGGTCTGCTCGGCGCCGGCCGTGACGCGCTTCGCGGCCGTCGTCGACCCGGGCTTCTCGACCGGGGTCTTGGTCAGGCGGAGCGCAGCGTGCGTCGTCACCGTGACGTCGTCACCGGCGGTGTCGTTCGTCGGGTCCGTGTCGGGCGTCGCACTCGACACGACCGCGGTGTTGCGGAGCGTGCCGGCCGGAGTGCCGGACGCGATCGAGGCGGTCACGTGGAACACCGTGGTCGCACCGTTCGCGACCACGTCGGTCGACCAGGTGCTCGGATCCGCGCCCTGTTCCCAGGCCGTGTCGTTTGTCGTGACCTTCGTGACCGTCATCCCCGCGGGCGGGGTGTCGGTCCACGTGACGTCCTGCGCGTCCGAGGGGCCGTCGTTCGTCACGGTGACGTCGTAGGTGACGGTCGTGCCGGCGTCGGCGCTCGGGGCGCTCGTGCGCTCCTTCGTGATCGACAGGTCGGCGTGCGTGGTGACGTCGACGGTCGCCTCGTCGTGCGCGGTCGGGCCGGTGGCCGTGACGGGCGCCGCGGTCGCGGTGTTGACGATCGACGACCCGCGGAAGGACGCCGGCACGTGCACGGTCAGGACGATCGTGTTCGGGTCGGTCGCGCCCGCCGCGATCCCGTCGGCGGTCGACAGGGTGAGCACGCCGTCCTGGTTCGACTCGAGCGTCCAGTGCTGCTGGGTCGCCGCGGTCAGCCCGCGGAACTCCACGCCGGCCGGGAGGGTGTCCTGGACGCGGACGCTCGGCGAGGTGCCGTCACCGGCGGGCAGGTCGGACGGGCCGGTCGGGTTCGCGACCGTGATCGTGTAGGTGACGTCCTTCCCGGCGTCGACCGTCTCGACGTCCGCGGTCTTCGTCACCGACAGGCCGGCGGTCTGGGTGGCGTCGCTGCGGCCCTGCGCCTCGGCGGGCGCCGCGTTGTCGGCGGTCACCACGGCCGTGTTCAGCAGGGTGCCGGACATCGACGACGGGGTCGTCACCGTGATGGTGAACGTCGTGCTCTTCCCGGCGGCCAGGGTGCCGTCGAGCGCACAGGTCACGTCGTTCCCGTCGGCGGCGGGTGCGGTGCAGGTCCAGGCGCCGTCCGTCTGGGTGATCGTGTCGGTCGCCTCGTCGACCGGCCCGTCGGCGCTGAGCCGCGTGCCGGACTCGAGCGTGTCCGAGACCCGGACCGTGCGTGCGTCGGCCGTGCCGGTGTTGGTGACCCGGATGGTCCAGTCCGCGGACTCGCCCGCGACCAGGGCCGCGCGGTCGGTCGCGTCCGGCGCGGTCTGCGCCGTCGAGCCGAACGCCTTGGCGATCGTCAGCGAGGTCGTGTCGTCCACGCCGGTGGTCGCCTCCGCGTCGTCGTTCGACGAGGTCGGGTCCGTCGTGCGCGTCGGGTCGACCGCGACGGCCGCGGTGTTCACGATCGACTGCGAGGCGGTGACGTCCGGGTGCACGGTCGCGGTGACGGTGATCGCGCCGGCGGTGGTGCCGTTCGCGAGGCCGTCGCGCGTGCAGGTCACGGTGTCGTCGTCCGTGGCGCAGGTCCACGCGGGGTCGTCCGAGGTCGCACCCACGAGGGTCACCGTGTCGGGCAGCGTGTCCGTGACGGTCACCGTGCCGCGTGCGTCCGAGACGCTCTGGGTCGTCGGGTCGGTGCGGTTCTCGACGGAGAGGTTCCACGAGATCGTCCGGCCGGCCTGCACCGTCCCGGAGGGACCGGTCTTCGTGATCGCGAGGTCGGCGATCGCGACCGGGGTCACGCTCGCGGTGTCGCTGTCGTTCCCGCTCTCCGGGTCGAAGGTCTGGCCCGTGCCCTGGTGGATCGTGGCGGTGTTCCGGACGGCGGTGAGCGGTGCGTTCGCCGGCAGCGTCAGCGCGACGTCGAGCTCGGGGAACGAGTCGCCCGCCGCGACGGTCGCACCGTTGACGCAGGACCACGTGCCGTCGTCCGGCGTGCAGGTCCAACCGCTGCCGGTGAAGGCCAGCGTCGAACCGGTGGCCAGGCCCGTCGGGGCGTCCACGACGGTCGTGCCGTGCGCGGCGTCGGGGCCCGTGTTGGTCACCCGGATGGTCCAGGCCTTCGCGGTGGTGGCACCGGCGACGACCTTCGACGTCGTGGCGGTCTTCGTCAGGGCGAGGTCGGCCGCCGCGATCCGTGCGGTCGCGGTGGCGTCGTCACCGCCGTTCGGGTAGGAGACGAAGGAGCCCTTCGCCGAACCGGTGCCGCCCGATGCGCTCGTCACCGTCGCCGTCACGTGGTTCGTGTGGGCGATCGAGGTGCCGGCGCCGGGGTCCGTCGTCGCACCGGTGCCGGGGACGGCGCGGTAGTGCAGCACGAGGGACCGGTCGGCACCGAGCGCGCCGAGGTCCGCCCACGTGAGGGTCGTCCCGCCGCTGCGCGTCGGGTCGGCCACGGCGGACGCGGCACCGCCGTCACGTGCGACCGTCGCGCTGCCGGACACGTACGACCAGTTCGCCGGCAGGACGTCCTGCACGCGCACCGACGCGGCAGCGCTCCCGGTGTTCGAGAACGTCACGCTGAAGTCCGAGGCGACGCCCACGTAGGACAACCCGCCGATCGTGTCGTTCGACTTCGTCACGGCCACGCGGGGGAACGACGGCGTGACGCTCGCGGTCGCCCGCGCCGCGGCGTAGTCCGCTCCGCCCGAGGCGAGCGAGTGGTAGACGCCGGTCGACGCCGTGTTCACCAGCGGGCTGCCGGAGAGGGTGGCGTCCTCGGCGAGCTTCGCCGTGTAGGTGTGGGTGACCGTCGCGCCGGCTCCGATGACCGCAGTCGGCCACGTGATCCGCCCGCCGCCGCAGTCCGCGTCGGCGGCGATCTCCGCGCCGTCGGCGGTGAGCGACGCGCGGTCGACCGTGATGCCGTCCGGCACGCAGTCGGTGACCGGGGTGCCGTATGCCGGCGAGTCCGAGTTCGTCACGGTCACCCGGTAGGTGATCGTCTGGCCCGGCTCGACGTTCATCGTCGTGGACGTCTGCGAGCCCACCGTCGCGGTCTTCGCGATCGCGAGCGACGGCGCGACGACACTGCCGTTCGCAGCGTTCGACGTGACCGACGCGTCGGTCGGCGCCGCGCCCTTGCTCGTGCGGTTCCACGCGAGGGTGGCGGTGTTCGCGAGCCCCGTGCCCGCGACCTGGTCGGTGCCGACCGTGACCGGGATCGACGTCGTGATCGTCACCGGGTGGTCGATGCCGGTCGGGATGTCCGACAGCCGGACCACGACGGAGGCACCGTCGACCGAGGGGGTCGCGGTCACGGCGTCGTCGGAGCTCGTCGCGGTGGGCGTGCCGGTCGCGGCGGTGCCGGCAGGCAGGACGTCCGTGATCCGGGCGTCGTAGAGCGCGACGTTCGCCGGGATGGTGGTCGTGATCGTGTAGGTCGCGCCGTCACCGGGGCGGACCTGCAGCGCAGCGGTGCCCGACGGGTCCGTGCTGGCCGTGCCGGTCGACGCCCCCGTCCCGGGGTTCCACGTCGGTGCCGTCAGCCGCTTGGTGACGGAGGGACCGGTGACGGTGACGTCGTCCGTGTCGCTCGCGAGCTGCACGTACGAGCTGTTCGCCGTCGCGTAGTCGGTCGTCAGGCTCGACGCCAGCACGCGCGCGGTGTTCCGGTAGGTCTGGCCGGCGGGAGCGTCCTGCTTGACCGTCGCGACGACCGTGATGGTGGCGGAGGCCCCGGCGGCGAGGACGCCGTCGCTCGTCGCGTTCCACACGTGCAGCGTGGTGCCGGTCGGGCAGCTGCCGAACGCTGCGCGCTGCGCGGAGGTCGGGGTGGTCTCGGCCGCCGAGCTCGACGTGAGCGTCAACGCGTCCGGGAAGCAGTCGCCGACGAGGGTGGACCGTGCGTCCGCGCTCGTGGCCGTGTTCGTCGTCCTCAGGGTCCACGTGACGGTGTCGCCACCGGCGACCGTGCGGCCACCGAGGTCGTCGGACTTGTCGATCGCGACGGTCGGGGCCTGCACGGTCACCGTCTTCGACGCGGTCGCGGTGTACGCGGTGACGCCGGAGGGCTTCGAGGTGAAGGTGGCCGTGTTCTTCGGTGCCGCGGTCGTGAAGCCCGTGCCGTCCGACGCCGGGTACGTTCCGACGCCCGCGGTCGCGCGGAGCCCGGTGACGACGACCTCGAACTTCACCGGCGCACCGGTCGTGTTGTCGAACGTGGCCGGGAAGAGGACGGCGCCCGCACCGTTGGCGTTGCCGGTCCCGGTGAGCGTGAACGTCTGCCCGCCGTACGTCCCGGTGACGTCGGTGCCCTGCGCACTCGCCGGCACCGTGATGGTCGTCGCGTCCGGGAAGGTGAGGGTCCACGAGGTGGCAGCCGTCCGGCCGACGCCCGTCGGCAGCGGGTCGGTCAGGGTCGCGTTCGCGGCGCTCGTGCGGTCCGCGATCGTCGCCGAGTACTTGTACCCGAGCGTCTGACCGGGGGCGGCCGCGTCACCGGACAGGTTCGTCAGCGTCGAGTCCGCGACCGCTGCCCCGGACTTCGCGACCGTGACACCGGGGATCGCGACCGAGCGGTTCGCGTCGGCCTGCGGTGCGGTGCCCTGACCGGCCGCGGGGGTGGAGGACGCGGTGGCGTTGGCCCCGCGCTTCGGGATCCACGTGGTCGTGGCACCGGAGTCCGTCGCGGTCGTGAAGGAGACGACGGAGGAGTAGTTGGGGAACGTGGTCCCGACGTAGCCCGGTGACGGGGTCTGGACGTCGTACGTCAGGCTCTTCGTCGTGCTCGCGGCGATCGACGGGATCGTCCAGGTGAGGTACTGCACACCCGTGAACTTGGTCGCCGCCCCGGTGGGCGCCGCACCGCAGGCGCCTTGGTCGGAGATGTTCGTGACCATCGCACAGGTCACCTTCGACGGCAGGGCGTCCCAGACGGTGACGCTGCCGATGGCCGACGTCGTCCCCGTGGCCGGGGTGTTGCCGACGTTCAGCCGGTAGCTGAGCACCTGGCCCTCGGTGGTGGTGGTGGGGTTGGACACCGTGGTCCCGTCCGCTTTGACGATGTCCTTCGCGAGCGTCGCGGTCGGGGTGCCGGCGACCGTGTAGCCGACCGAGGACCGCAGGCTCGTCACGGAGCCCTTCGTGTTCTGCTGCGCGAACTTCATGAGGTTGTCGACGAGGTCGACCTTCGTGCTGCTCGAGCCCTGCGTGCTGATGGTCGCCGCGACGTAGAGGACGAGGCGCACCGCCTGGCCGTCACCGTCGACGTAGGTGCCACTCGCGCCGGACATCGTGTGACCGACCGCGAACGACGCCGTGGTCGCGCTCGAGGACTTCAGCGTGACGTCCGATGCGGGGACGGAGCTCTCCGACCCGTAGGTCCAGTCGGTGCCCTCCGTCCACGTCGCACCGGCCGCGGTGGTACCGACCGGGAGCATGTCGGTGATCGTCGCGTTGCGGCTCTGGACACCGGCCGGGAAGTCCACCTGCAGCCGGAAGCAGACGACGTCGCCGAGCTGGAACGGGGCGGTGGGGGTCGTCGTCTGGTACCCGGTGCGCGTCGTCGCGGTGCAGTCGGCGGAGTTCCGCACGCCGTCGCTCGACGCGCGCGGCAGCACGGACTTCGCGATGCTCGGGGAGTTCGACACGATCGTCGCCGCGGAGTCGTCGACGACCGCCGTCGAGCCGGTGTCACCGTGGACACCGGTCGAGGTCCCCGCGATCCGGACCTTGTTCGTGAAGTCGTCGCCGGCGGCGGTCGGGCCGCCCGCGCCGGTGACCGAGTACTTGTCCCGCATGAGCGCCTTGTACGAGACAGTGACCGAGCCGTCGGTGGCCAGGTCTGCGACGTGGAAGGTCATCGTGAACGTGCCCGCCGCGGCGTCGTAGGCGACCTGGTCGACGGTCCCGTTCGTCATCGGCTGGTTCAGCGCGCTGACGGTGTTCGGGTCGCAGTCCGCGGGGATGGTCCCGGTGGTCTTCGTCCCGGCGGGGAACGCCGGGCAGAGTCCGTCCGGGATCGTGTCGGTCAGCGTGATGCCGGCGGACGACTCGTACTCGCTCGTGCGGATCAGGAGCGAGTACGTGGCCTGCTGGCCCGCGGCGAAGACGTTCCCGTCGACGGGCGTGGTCACGGACTTCGCCACCGCGAGGTCCATCGCCTCGACGGTCATCGACGCCGTCGAGCTCTGCGCCGGCGTCGCCGTTCCGTCGACCTTGCCGGTGTACGTGCCGGCAGCAGTGACCGTGTTCGTCTGGCCGCGGCCGTTCGACGTCGTGTCCGCGGTGTTCTGCCTGGTCGACGCGCCGGTGTTGTTGTCGAGGTTCGCCGTGCTGGCCAGCGCCGCCGTGGTCGGAGCGGCGGGCGTCTGGCTGCCGGTGGCGAAGGTCATGGTGTTCTCGCGCAGCGGCACGGCGGCGAGGTACTGGATCGTCACGGGCGCGTTCGTCAGCTGGCCGAGGTTCCAGACCACCTTCGTGAAGACGGCCGTCCCCTTGCCCGGGACGTTGTTCACGGTCGTGACGCTCTGGGGCGTGAGGCAGTTCGCCGGCGTCAGGGTCCCGGACGCCTTCGCCGCGGTCGCTGCCGTGAGGTCGGGCGCTCCCGCGTACTCCGGCCCGGAGGTCGTGTTGTCGACCGCTCCGCACTGCAGGAACTCGAGGCCCGCCGGCAGGTAGTCCGTGACGGTCACGCCGTTGCTCGGTGCGGTCGAGGTGTTCTGCACCGTCAGCGTGTAGACCGTCGGGTGGTCGTGGACGCCGCGGACCAGCTCGTTCTCCGGGCTGGCCTCGGCCTTCGTGACCTTGATCGCGGCGATCGCGGTCGTGGTCGACTTCGCCGTGGCGGCGTTCGTCGCGTTGGTCGCCGGGGCACCGGTCGTCGGGTCGAACGTCGGCACGTTCCGCGCGTTCCCACTGCCGGCGACCTGGACCGTCCCGGCGAACGACGAACCCACCGGGTAGGTCGTCGTCGAGGGCTGGACCTGGAAGGTGATCGACTTCTCGTCACCCGCGACGAGGTCGGACACGTTCGAGAAGACCAGGAGCAGGCCACCTGCCGTCGGGGTGCTCGTGGTCGGGTCCGGCAGCGCGACGCCCGATGCCTTCGCCGAACCGGCGACGTAGGTCACTCCGGCCGGCAGCAGGTAGGAGTACCCGAGGTTGTACAGCGGTGTGCCGCCCGACGCCGGCGTGCTGTTCGTCGCGGTGAGCGTGACGTTCACCGGGGCCCCGCTCAGCGCCGTGGCCGGAGCCTTCGCAGTGACCGTCACGACCGAGTCCGCCGCCGCGGGCTGCGCGACCGCCAGGACCGCGAGGAGTCCGGCGAGGAGCGCCGTCACGACGAGCATCGCCAGGGCGCGCGGACGGGCGGGGAACAGGGCAGGACGCATCGGGTGTGCTCTCGGGTCGTCGTCGGGCGACGCCGAGCACAGCGCAGCGATGCGGCACCATCCGGGCAGGGATCCCTGGGCGCGCGCGTGGGTGTTCGGGTCACCACGAGAGGCCGGGTCGGCCTCGCGACTCCACGGTATCGAGTCGCGGGAAACCGCAACAACACCCCGAGTGGGGTACATCGCGTCCCACCTTGTGGGGACAACTGCGCCGGTCAACCCAGGAGGCCTCCGGCACGTCTACGCTGCCGCCATGGCGTCGTACACCGTACGTCCTCTCGACGCGTCCACGTGGGACGCCTTCGACGAGCTCTGCCGCACGAGCGACGGCTTCCCGAGCGGCTGCTTCTGCATCGGCTTCCACGACGAGGGGCCGACACGGGACGCCGCGTGCAACCGGGAGCGCAAGCACGCCCGCGTCCTCGCCGGCACCACCCACGCCGCGCTCGTCCTCGACGGGGAGCGGTGCGTCGGCTGGTGCCAGTACGGGCCGGTCTCCGAGGTCGTCCGCATCAAGAACCGTCGCGTGTACGACCGGTCGCAGGTCGGTCCGGATCCGGCCTGGCGCATCGGCTGCACCTACGTCCGCGCCGGCTACCGCCGACAGGGGGTCGCCACCGAGGCGCTCGGCGGTGCGCTCGCGCTCATCGCCGCCGCCGGCGGCGGGACCGTCGAGGGCTACCCGGAACCCGCCGGGACGGTGCCGGCCGGCTTCCTCTTCCACGGCGCGCTCTCGACGTTCGAGCGGTTCGGGTTCGCGCGCCAGCGCACGATCGGCAAACACCGCTGGGTCGTCACCACGACGGTCGAACCGGCCTGACGATCGAACCGGCCTGTCGATCGGGCCGGGCCCGAGACGGCACTGGAGGCGCTGCGCACGTCGTGCGCAGCGCCTCCAGTCCGTCGTCGGCGTCGAACCTACTCGCCGTTGTTGCCGATCTTGTCGTCCAGGTCCTGCGCGGTCTTGTCGATCTGCTCGTCGAACTTGCCGCCCGTGACCTTCTTGATGCCGTCGGCGAGGCCGTGGATGATCTTGTCGGAGACGTCCTCCGCTTTGTCGCTCTGCAGCGCCTCCTCGATCTTGTCCTTGTTCTCGTCCACGAACGCCTTCGCCCGGTCGGTGACCTCCTCCGCCTTGGCGGAGACGTTCTTCTGGATGTCGTCGAAGCCGGCCATGCTGCCTCCCTGCCGGCCGGAGGTGACCCGGCCGCTCGATGGCCGGTCGATCCGGCCGCTTGGCCCACATCGTGCTCCGATCCCCGCGATCTGTCCGCCGAACGCGAGCGAACTCCCGGGAAACGGAAAGCGGGGCCGGACCCGAAGGTCCGACCCCGCTGACGCGTGGTAACCGGAGTTACTTGACGATCTCCTCGACCGTACCGGCGCCGACCGTACGACCACCCTCACGGATGGCGAAACGGAGACCCGGCTCCATGGCGATCGGCTGGATCAGCTCGACGGCCATCGACACGGTGTCGCCGGGCATGACCATCTCGGTGCCCTCGGGCAGCGTGATGACGCCGGTGACGTCCGTGGTGCGGAAGTAGAACTGCGGACGGTAGTTCGCGTAGAACGGGTTGTGACGCCCGCCCTCTTCCTTGGTCAGGATGTAGGCGTTCGCCTTGAACTCGGTGTGCGGCGTGACCGAACCCGGCTTCACGACGACCTGGCCACGCTCCACGTCCTCGCGCTTGAGGCCACGGATGAGCAGACCGGTGTTGTCACCGGCCTCGGCCTTGTCGAGCAGCTTGCGGAACATCTCGATGCCCGTGACCGTGGTCTTCTGCGTCGGGCGGATACCGACGATCTCGACCTCGGAGTTGAGGTCGAGCGTGCCACGCTCGACACGACCGGTGACGACCGTGCCACGACCGGTGATCGTGAAGACGTCCTCGATCGGCATCAGGAACGGCTGGTCGGTGGCGCGCACCGGGTCCGGCACGTGCTCGTCGACCTGGGCCATGAGGTCCTGGACGGACTTGACCCACTTCTCGTCGCCCTCGAGCGCCTTGAGCGCCGAGACCTGCACGACGGGGGCGTCCTCGTCGAACTCCTGCGAGCCGAGGAGCTCACGGACCTCGAGCTCGACGAGCTCCAGGATCTCCTCGTCGTCCACCATGTCGGACTTGTTCAGCGCGACGACGATGTAGGGGACGCCGACCTGGCGGGCGAGCAGCACGTGCTCACGCGTCTGGGGCATCGGACCGTCGGTGGCGGCGACCACGAGGATCGCGCCGTCCATCTGCGCCGCACCCGTGATCATGTTCTTCACGTAGTCAGCGTGACCAGGAGCGTCGACGTGCGCGTAGTGGCGCTTCTCGGTCTGGTACTCGACGTGCGAGATGTTGATCGTGATGCCGCGCTCGCGCTCCTCGGGAGCGTTGTCGATCTGAGCGAAGTCACGGGCCTCGTTGAGGTCCGGGTACTGGTCGTGCAGAACCTTGGTGATCGCCGCCGTGAGCGTGGTCTTGCCGTGGTCGACGTGACCGATGGTTCCGATGTTGACGTGCGGCTTGGTCCGCTCGAACTTGGCCTTGGCCACTGTGGGTCCTCCTCAGGACTCGGAGAGCATGCCCCCGGTTCGTGAACCGTTGGCGTGCAGTGTGTGTCTTTACTGTACTTGGTGGCGAGGGGCCCGTCGCCGGGCACCCCCGCCTGTGGAGAGACGCTGGAGCGTCACTCCCCCGCGTTCTTCGCGATGATCTCCTCGGCGACCTTGGCCGGGACCTGGCTGTAGGTCTCGAAGGTCATCGAGTAGACCGCACGACCAGAGGTCTTCGACCGCAGGTCGCCGACGTAGCCGAACATCTCGGACAGCGGCACGCTCGCGCGGACCACCTTGACGCCCGAGGCGTCCTCCATCGAGGCGATCTGGCCACGACGGGAGTTCAGGTCACCGATGACGTCGCCCATGTACTCCTCCGGAGTACGGACCTCGACGGCCATGATCGGCTCGAGGATCGCCGGACCGGCCTTGCGGGCCGCTTCCTTGTAGGCGATCGAACCGGCGATCTTGAACGCCATCTCGGACGAGTCGACGTCGTGCGCCGCGCCGTCCTTGAGGATGGCCTTCACGCCGACGGTCGGGTACCCGGCCAGGATGCCGACCTGCATGGCGTCCTGGATACCGGCGTCGACCGACGGGATGTACTCACGCGGGACGCGACCACCGGTGACGGCGTTCTCGAACTCGTAGACCTTCTCGGCCGTGACTTCCATCGGCTCGAGGGCGATCTGCACCTTCGCGAACTGGCCGGAACCACCGGTCTGCTTCTTGTGCGTGTAGTCGTAGCGCTCGACGACCTTGGTCAGGGTCTCGCGGTAGGCCACCTGGGGCTTGCCGACCGACGCCTCGACCTTGAACTCGCGCTTCATGCGGTCGACGAGGATGTCGAGGTGGAGCTCGCCCATGCCCTTGATCGTCGTCTGACCGGTCTCGGCGTTGAGCTCGACGCGGAACGTCGGGTCCTCTTCGGCGAGCTTCTGGATGGCCGTGGAGAGCTTCTCCTGGTCGGCCTTCGTGTTCGGCTCGATGGCGACCTCGATGACCGGCTCCGGGAACGTCATCGACTCGAGGACGACCTGGTTGGTCGGGTCGCACAGGGTGTCACCGGTGGTGGTGTCCTTGAGACCGATGACCGCGTAGATGTGGCCGGCGGTCACGTTGTCGACCGGGTTCTCCTTGTTGGAGTGCATCTGGAAGATCTTCCCGATGCGCTCCTTCTTGCCCTTGGTCGAGTTGATGACCTGGGCACCCGACTCGATCGAGCCCGAGTACACGCGGACATAGGTGAGACGACCGAAGAAGGGGTGCACCGCGACCTTGAACGCGAGGGCCGAGAACGGCTCCGACGCGTCGGGCTTGCGGATGATCTCCTTCTCCTCGTCCTTGACGTCGTGGCCGATCATCGGCGGCACGTCGAGCGGGGACGGGAGGTAGTCGATGACGGCGTCGAGCATCGGCTGGACACCGCGGTTCTTGAAGGCCGAGCCGCACAGGACGGGGTAGACCTCGGACGCGATCGTGAGCTTGCGGATCGCAGCCTTGATCTCGTCCTTGGTGAGCTCCTCGCCGCCGAAGTACTTCTCGAGCAGGGCGTCGTCGGTCTCGGCGACGCGCTCGATCAGCTTGGCGCGGTACTCGTCCGCACGGTCCTTGAGGTCCGCGGGGATCTCCTGGACCTCGTACTGGGCGCCCATGGTGACATCACCCTTGGAGTCGCCCGGCCAGACCTTGGCGTGCATCTCGATGAGGTCGACGATCCCGACGAAGTCGTTCTCGGCGCCGATCGGGAGCTGGAGCACGAGGGGCTCCGCGCCGAGGCGGTTGATGATGGTGTCGACCGTGAAGTAGAAGTCGGCGCCCAGCTTGTCCATCTTGTTGACGAAGCAGATGCGCGGGACGTCGTACTTGTCGGCCTGACGCCACACGGTCTCGGACTGGGGCTCGACGCCCTCCTTGCCGTCGAAGACGGCGACCGCACCGTCGAGCACGCGGAGCGAACGCTCCACCTCGACCGTGAAGTCCACGTGACCGGGGGTGTCGATGATGTTGATCTGGTTGTTGTCCCAGAAGCAGGTCGTCGCGGCCGACGTGATCGTGATGCCGCGCTCCTGCTCCTGCGCCATCCAGTCCATCGTGGCAGCGCCGTCGTGGACCTCACCGATCTTGTGCGTGATGCCCGTGTAGAACAGGATGCGCTCGGTCGTCGTGGTCTTGCCGGCATCGATGTGCGCCATGATGCCGATGTTGCGGACCTTGTTCAGGTCGGTGAGCACGTCCTGTGCCACAGGGTTCCTCCGGAAGAGTTGTAGGAGAGGTTGGCGTCCGTGCGGGCGCCGGGGTTCATGACCACCGGCGCCCGGACGGTGCCGGGACTACCAGCGGTAGTGGGCGAAGGCCTTGTTCGACTCGGCCATCTTGTGCGTGTCCTCACGGCGCTTGACCGCGGCACCGAGACCGTTCGACGCGTCGAGGATCTCGTTCATGAGACGCTCGGTCATCGTCTTCTCGCGACGGGCCTTGGCGTACGAGGTCAGCCAGCGGAGCGCGAGGGTGTTCGCGCGGTGCGGCTTGACCTCGACCGGGACCTGGTAGGTCGAGCCACCGACGCGGCGGCTGCGCACCTCGAGGGTGGGACGGACGTTGTCGAGCGCCTTCTTGAGCGTCGCGACGGCGTCCTGCTGGTTCTTGGCGGAAACGCCTTCGAGGGCACCGTAGACGATGCGCTCGGCGAGGCCCTTCTTGCCGTCGAGCAGGATCTTGTTCACGAGCTGCGAGACGATCGGTGCGCCGTAGACCGGGTCTGCGACGACGGGACGCTTGGGGGCGGGACCCTTACGAGGCATTGGCTCAACCCTTCTTCGCGCCGTAGCGGCTACGTGCCTGCTTACGGTTCTTCACGGCCTGCGTGTCGAGCGCACCGCGGATGATCTTGTATCGGACACCGGGGAGGTCCTTCACACGACCGCCGCGCACGAGCACCATCGAGTGCTCCTGGAGGTTGTGGCCCTCACCGGGGATGTAGGCCGTGACCTCGGTGCCGTTCGAGAGCTTGACACGAGCGACCTTGCGCAGTGCCGAGTTCGGCTTCTTCGGGGTGGTGGTGTAGACGCGGGTGCACACACCACGCTGCTGGGGGTTCGCCTTCAGGGCGGGCGCCTTGGTCTTGGTGACCTTCGGCGTACGACCCTTGCGAACCAGCTGCTGAATAGTAGGCAACTGTTCTCCTGGTTCTTCGCTCGTGTTCTCCGGCCGGCGCGGTCCGCCGACTTCCTCGTCCCACGCTGATCACCGCCTGACGGCGGATGACGAGTGGGGGACGGAGTGTTCCGGCCGACCGTTGGTCGGACCGGACTTTTCGGGCACGCCCGAAGGCGCACACCCGGAAGAGATTACCCGCGTAACCCGGCGAAATCAATCCGGGCGCGTCGCCCTGGAGGCGCGTGACGAGTGCCCTGGGCGAACAGGCGTCGCGTGGGTGGTCACGCGGGGCGCGGGGCGCTCCGCCCGGCCGGGCGCGGTGGACCGGACCCACGGCCGCCGGCCGGGCGCGGTGGACCGGACCCACGGCCGCTGGACGGACGTGGCGGGCCGGCACCGCGCCTCCTGGACGCACCGGGGCGCGTCGTGCGCGGCGTCAGGAGCCCGTGTCGGACGAGCCGTTGCCCACCGCCGAGCGGAACGTCGCCCCCGCGTCCGTGAACTCCGTGACGTACCCGCTGGCGTTGACGTTCATCGGTCCGGCGGATGCCGTGCCCACCCCGCCCGGGCCGGAGATGTCCGCCGTGAACGTGGCCCGGCCGAAGGACGTCGTCGTGACGAGCCACCCGTTCGACACCCACCCGCCGATCGACACGGTGGGGCGGGTGTCCAGCGTCCACTTCTGGTTCGTGTACGTGTACGCGGCGTCCTGCCCGTAGGCGTAGAAGCTGCACCCGGCCGGTGCCGCCTCGGTCGAGGCGATGCAGCCGTCGACCCACGCGTCCACCGCCGCCTGGGCGGACCGCTTGCCCGCTGCGGTGAGCTCCGTCGTCATCGAGACGGGGCTCGAGGCGGTGCCCCCGAACCCGGTGACCGTCGCCGTCGCGGCCTTGGCGGAGTACCACTCGCCACCGTCCACCGCGACGTCGTACGTGCCGGGGAGGGCAGTGAGCGTCGCCGTGCCGTCCTTCGACGTGACCACGGACTGCCCCGCCACCGACACCTTCGTGCCCGTGGGGCCGCGCAGGCTGACGTCCACCGCACCGAGCCGCGGTGCCTCGAGCTGCCAGACCGGGAACACGCCCCAGTCGGTGCCCGTCTTGTCGAGCGTGAAGGTGGACGAGACGTCGCGCCCCGCCTGCCGCAGGTAGGCCGTGACCGTGGCGGTGTCGCCGTCCGCACGCGTGGCGGCGATCCGGTACCCCGTGACGCGGTCCTTCGCCTTCGCGTAGGCGGCCTTGGTGAGGAGCAGGTCGCGTTCGTCGTGCTCGATGCCCGCCACGTCGAGCGCGGCGCCCACCCGACCCGCCGTGAGGTCGTCGAGGAAGGCACGGACCGGACGATCGGCGGCGTGCGTCGACGTGCCGACCGAGTAGCCGACCACGCCCGCGACCAGGAGCAGCACGACGGCCGCGCCACCCGCGACGATGCTGACGAGCCGACCGCGACCGAGTCGACGACGGGGCCGGGGCTGCGCTCCGGACGCCCCCGCCGGTGGTGCGTCCCGCGTGCCGCGGATCGAGTCCACGGCCGGGACGGATCCCCATCCGTCGGCCTGGTGCTGGTCGGTCATCGGTCCCCCGTCGTCCTCTGGTGCTGCAGGAAGACTACCGGCGGGCACCGTCATCGCCGGGCTCCGGGCGCACCCCCGACGCGCGCGACTGGGCCCGGGCCGCGGCGATCCCGCCGACGACGCACAGGAGTGCCACGACCACCGAACCGACGACGAACGGGCCGAGTGCGTAGCCGGCCGGGAACACGAGCAGCTCGGTGAGGTCGCTGCGGACCAGGCTGTAGCCGACCGCCCCGACGCCGAGCATCACCAGGTAGCAGGTCGCCGCGGCGACGAGGCCGGTGACGCCGGGGTTGCCCTCGCGGGAGCCGACCGCGGTCGCGAGGAACACCACCACGGCACCGCCGAGCACCATCGCGGGGCCGAGGTACGGGGTGGCGTCGGGCTGGGAGATGACCTCGACGTCGGCGAGGAGGGCCTCGAAGCCGGTCACCGCGATGACGAGCGCGATGAACAGGATCGACGTCATCGTCGCGATCAACCACCGGGACATGCGGTGATCGTATCGCTGGCGGGGCTCAGGCGGGGGTGGCGTCTGCGCGCTGCGGCTCGTTCGCGTGCGTCTGCTGGTCGGCGTGGGTCGGGTCGGCGTGGGCCGGGTCGACGTGGGTCGGGTCGGCGTGGGTCGCCTGGTCGGCGTGCTCCTGCGCTGCGGCGACGAGCGCGAGGGCGATCGTGGCCGTGATGACCGGGATGGACTCGGTCATCGGCGCGGCTGCGGTCGGGGCGTCGGCCGTGCTGGTCGCGTCGGGCGCGCTTGTCGCGTGCGTCGCGTCGGTCGCGTGCGTCGCGTCGGGCGTGGTGGTCGCGTCGCCGTCGGCGTCCGGGCCCTGGAGGCGCGGCGCGGGTGCCACGGCGAGCGTCGCCTCCGCCTCGTGGTCGCGCAGCGCCGGTCCGACGATCGGCAGGACCGCCGTGGTCGCCGGGGGCTCGGTGTGGAGCACCGGCGTCTCGGTCGACGGGGCACCCTGCTTCGCCGCACGACGGGCCTTCGCCATCTTGACGAGCACGACGACCGCGACGATCGCCCAGATGCCGTTCACGATCGCCGACGGGACGGCGTGGTGCGCCGCGACGTTGATCGCCACGGCGAGCCCGCCTACGAGGTTGAACAGCTGGTACACCGGGCCGTTCGGGAGCTTGCCCATCGAGAAGAGCAGGTAACCAGCAAGGACGGTTACGGCTCCGAACCAACCGAGGAACTCCACGATTCCAGCCAACACGCGCGACTCCGGGCACGACGAGGAACGGCCGTTTCGAGCGACCGTTCGAGAGAGGGACGAGCAGCCGCGAGCGCGGGCTCAGGAGCATCGTAAGCACAGCGGGAGGCGGTGCGGAAGAGGGTGCGGCGTGGCGCGTCGGACCCCAGTTGGTGGGGGTCGGGTCAGCCGTTCGTGGCGGGGTCCGCGAGCACGTAGACGTACCCGGAGAGCGACCACGACTGGTCGGCCATCGGGTCGCCGCCCGAGTCGGAACTCGTCGCCGCGACCCCGTTCACGAGGAACAGCCGCTGACCGTTCTGCACGTTCTTCGTGAAGGCGAGTGCCTGGTCGTACGACCCCTTGACGGCCGCCGTCACGGGCACGACCACGAAGTTCGCGCTCGTGATCTGGGCGTCGCTGTGCGGGGCCGGCGCCTCGGGCGTCGCTGCGGCTGTCGGCGCTGCCGACGCGGACGCCGTCGACGACGGTGACGCACTCGCGGACGGGGCCGGTTCCGCCGCGGCCACTGGGGCGTACGCCTTGGGGTCACCGATGGTGATCGACGTGACCGTGACGCCGCTGGCTGCGCCGGCGCCGTTCAGCTGGTTCAGCAGCGAGGCGGTGTCGGTCGAGGACGGAACCGAGGCCCGCAGGGCAGCCAGCTCGGCCTTCGTCGCGTCGAGCGACGTGTACGCCTCCTCGAGTCGGTGGAGTTCGGCGCGGTTCCGGGCGTTCGTCGCGTCGATGTCGGCCTGCTGGGCGCTGTTGTCGGACGCCTGTGCGAGTTGCGGCTGTGCGCCGAGGAACCATCCGCCCGCGAGGACGGCCAGCGTCGCGGCCAACGCGATGATGAGGGAGAGACGGTTCTTGTTCACTTCGATCCGTCCTTCGTGTACTTGCCGTCGAACGCCTTCGCGCCGAGGTGCGCCTGGATGGTCGCCGAGTACTGCCCCGTGTCCTCCTCGAGCGCGACCGACGTGATCGTCGAGTCGACGTAGCCACGGAGCTGCGAGAGGCGTGCGGTCCAGTCCGGGACCGAGGGGATGCTCGGGCTCTGGATCGTCAGCTGCATCGTCGCTGCTCGTGACCCCTGCAGCGGGACGGTCGACTGCGCGAAGGACTCGGTGGAGTCCGCCGAGTCGATCGTCATCGCGGTGATGGAGACGCCGGCGGGGAGCACCGACTTCAGCTGCGCGAGTGTCGAGCTCCAGTCGATCTCGGTGGAGCCGCCGACGGACTGGGCGGCCTCGAGCAGGGCCGTGTCGTTCTCGGCCGAACGGACCTCCGAGTAGCGCTGCTGCTGCTGCAGGAGCGAGGTGGTCTCGTTCTGCGCGGACAGGTACGACTGCGCCGTGTCGAGCTGGTGCACGTACGCGCCGCCGGAGCCCAGGGCCGCGACCGCGGCGGCGACGATCACGCCGAGCCAGGCGCGCCGCGCGATGGCCCGTTCGCGGCGCTCCGTGTGGACCTCGGGCGGGAGGAGGTCGACGCGCGGCTCACGCCCCGCGATCGAGGTGGACGCCGTCGTGCGCGGGCCGCGCGGAGCGCGACCCCGTCCGGGTCCGGTGGTGTCCTCGGGCGCTGCGGCCCGGACGTCGGTGGCGGTCATGCTGCTCGACTCCCCACTGCCAGCCCGTAGGCGACGGCGATCGCGTCCTCGTGGTCCGTCACGTCCTGCACCGGGATCGACCGCGCGAGGTCGACCCCCGCGAAGGCCGAGCCGCGCTGCACCGGGAGGTGGGTGTGCGCGGCGAGCGCCTCGGGGAGGCCGACGAGGCGAGCGCCACCGCCCACGAGGACGATGCGCTCGACGTGGTCGCCCGGGCGCGTGTTGACGAAGTAGCTGATCGTGTTCCGGAGGCTCGCGATGAGCTCCGTGACGGCGTCGGCGATGACCGACACGGCGCGCGCGTCGTCCGGCGTGCGAGCGCCCGTACCGATGCCGAGGTGCCGCTTCACGACCTCGGCCTGTCCGAACTCGATGTCGAGCGCTGCCGCGAGCGTCTTGGTGACGTCGTTCCCGCCCGTCGGGATGATGCGGACGAACTGGGGGACGCCGTCGCTCACGAGGACGACGGTCGTCGTGTCGGCGCCGAGCTGGACCAGCGCCGTGGTGCCGTGCAGCCCCGGCCGGCCCACGAGGACGCGGGTCAGGGCGAAGGGGATGAGGTCGACGCCGACCGGGTTGAGGCCAGCGAGCTGCGCGGCCTTGACGTTCGCGAGCACCGCGTCCTTGATCGCCGCGACGAGCAGGCCGTGCACGACGGGACCGTTGTCGCTCATCGCCTCGGCGGTCGGGTAGAAGTCGAGGATCGCGTCGACGACGGGAACGGGGAGCATGTCCTGCACCTGGAACGGCAGGCTCTCGCGGATCTGCGCCAACGGTGCGGCCGGGACGGTCAGGTCGCGGGAGAGCACGCGTTGGTTGCCCATGCCGAGCACGACGTCCTTCGAGCGGAACCGGCCGATGGACCACAGGGAACGCAGTGCCGACGCGACCGTGTTGGGCTCGAGCACCTCGCCACGGCTGACGGCGTCCGGTGGGGTCGGGACCTCGGCGAACCGCAGGACGGTCGGGCGTGCGCGGTCGGCGTTCGCGACCTCGACCGCGCGGATCGAGGATCCCGCGATGTCGATGCCCACGATGCTCTTGCCCATGTTGCTGCTTTCGTCGAGGAGTGGTCGGTGGAGGATGCGTCAGGCGAGTCCGAGGACCCCGAGGTAGGCGGTCCAGAGAGCGTGTCCGAAGACGATGCCGATCCACGCGCCGATCAGCATCGACGGCCCGAACGGCACGCCACCGCGCCATCGCGCACGTCGTGTGGTGACCAGCGCGATCGCGACGGTACCTCCGACCACGAAGGCGCCGAAAGCACCCACTGCGAGGGGTCCCCATCCGAGGTACGCGAGGACGAGCCCGAGGACGACGGCGAGTTTCACGTCGCCGAGCCCCATCCCGCCCGGGACCGCGACGGCCAGCGCGAGGTAGGCGCCGCCCAGGACCACCGCCCCGATCCCCGCCCGGCCGAGGGCCGCGAGGTCTCCGCTCAGCACCGAGACGACGACCAGGAGGACGGCGAGGACCACGGCGGACGGGTAGACGATCGCGTTCGGCAGGGTGTGCGTCTCGAGGTCGATCAGCGCGAGGGCGACGGAGACCGCCATGAGGTAGAGCAGAGCCGCGAGGAGGACCGCCTGGGCTGCAGGGACACGGACGGGTCCGATCACCACGGGTCCGGAGACCGCGACGGCCGCGACCGCGACGAACAGCAGTGCGGTCGACAGCTCGACGATCGGGTACCGAGGCGAGATCGGCTCCGCGCAGTCCCGGCACCGTCCGCGCAGGAGCACCCAGGAGAGCACCGGCACGTTGTCCCGACGCCGGATGGCGTGTCCGCACCCGGGGCAGGAGCTCGGCGGCGACACCACCGAGAGGCCGGCGGGGACGCGGTGGACGACGACGTTCAGGAAGGAGCCGACGAGCAGGCCGAGCACGCCGGCGAGGACGACGACGATCGGCAGGACCTCGCCCACGCCGATCACCTGCACGCCCCCGTGCTGGTCGTCGCGCACGAGCCGTCCGCCTTGAACGCCGCCTGCACCTCCACCTGCGTGGTCACGCCGTAGGAGGTCGACACGGGTTGGAGGAACTTCGGCGGCGCAGTGGTCAGCAGGCGCTGGTCGTAGACGTAGTTCTTCGAGAACCCCGTGCTGCCCGTGGTCGCGACGGGTCCACGCCAGTTCTGCGCGATGGAGCCGATGACCTTGAGCACACCCAGCTTCGACCCGATGTCGTAGTTCTGGTTCCAGAACGTCCCCGCGTTGCTCGCGATCGCCGCGCTGATCGTCAGGGACTCGCCGCCGGTCCGGTTGAGGAGTCGGACGCCGCTCTGGTTGCAGCGTGTGGTGTCGGTGACGTTGCCGACGCCCCACTGGTAGACGGTCGGGTAGGAGGTGCAGCGTGCGGGGTTGTAGACCTCGACGGCGTTCTGCCCGACCAGTCCGAGGATGTCGTTCGTCGCGCTGACGTAGGTGATGTCGTCCGTCACCCAGATCGTGCCGGACGACGCGATGGTCATGGCACCGGCGAACGCGCCGCTGACGAACACGTCCCCCGCCGAGCAGCTGTACGTGTCCGACGCCGACCCGGTCTGTGCGTACGAACCCGACGTGCCGCCGTTGATCCACTCGCCGGCGGCCGGGAAGCCCTGCCCGTTGCTGAAGGGCTGGTTCGTCGTGGTCGTCGTGGTCCCGTTCGATCGCACGGTGACCGTCGTCGTGCAGTACGTGTTCGTGTACTTCGAGGGGAACGTGTTCGCCGCCCAGGAGTTGGCGTTGTTCGAGGCGGTCGGCACGTCCTGGACGTACATGAGGTTCGCCGGGAGGGTCGTGATGGTGGCACCGGCAGCGCTCTGCAGGTCCGAGATGGTCCCGCACAGTGCGGCGGACTTCGCGAGGTCGGCTCCCGCCTTGACCTCACCGGTCGACGCGACCACCTGGATCTGCGTCGCCTTGGACCACGGTGACCAGACGGTCATCTTGCCGTTGCCGAGGAACGACACCCGCGTCGGCCCGGTGTAGAGGCAGCCGGGACGAGGGACCGTGGTCGGGGTGTCCGTGCGGGTCTCCTGCGACATGTTCGAGTTCAGCGCGGGGAGCCCGAGGTAGGGCACCGCGGTCGCGGCGCCGCCGTTGAACACGCCGCTGCACGTCCCGCTGGACGGGCGGACGCTCGTGTCGTGCTGCTCGACGGTGCCGTTGAACACCGTCGAGCAGGCCGCGGTGAACACGTCGTTCGTCCGGATGGGACCGTTCAGGACGTCGGTCCCGGCGAACTGCACCGACTGGCACTTCGTCCCGCTCTGCCACTGGTACATGGTGGTGCAGGAGCTGCCGGAGATCGCCGGGTTCGACGATTCGTAGTTCGTGAAGTAGAGGTAGTTGATGAAGCCGTCGCCCTTGAGGTTGGCGACCAGGGACCGCACGCTGCCGCCCGACTTGCCGGTCACGCGGACCTTCAGGACGCCCTTCGAGGAGTAGTTCGAGTTGTCGACCTCGTACCGGTACCACTGGTCCGTCGACCCGACGACCCCGGCCCACTTCGAGAAGGCGTCGTTGCCGTTCTGTCCGCTGAAGGTCGATCCGCTGTCCTTGCTGAACTGCGCGGCTGCGTTGCCGTAGAGGGCGTACCCGTTGTCGTTCGAGAGCTTCGACTGGTAGTCGGCGAGCCCCGCGTACGCGGCGGCGATCGCGTTCTGGAAGTTGCGGTCGGTCGCCGACTTCACGGCGCCGGACGTCGACACGGCGATCATGGTCGCGACGAGCAGCATCATGACGGTGCCGAAGATGAGCACGTTGGCGAGGATCATGCCCCGCTCGTCGCGCTGGGCCCGGTCCAGGAGTGCGTGGATCCGCCTCACGGGGTCCCTCCGGTGTTCGTCCCGTAGACCACGTTGAAGAGGTACAGGGTGTTCTGGATGTGGGTGTTCCCGGACAGGCCGGCCGTCGACGAGCCGAGCTCGAGGTTCACGCGCACGGCACGGACGTTCCCGAGCTGCGTCGCGGCGAGCGTGCCGTCCGACTGCGTCGGGACGGTGGTGCCGTTGGCCCCGAGGTACTCGAACAGCGGGTCGCCGTCGACCGTGGGGGACGCGACGGGTCCACCCACGACGACGCTGCGCGTCGGCGTCTGCGAGGTGGCGGGGAACGTCCAGAAGCCGTTGTTGGCGGTGCCGTCCCACTGGTCCAGGACGATCCGCTTGGCAGCGTTGACGGAGTACCGGATCTGGACGGGCTTGTCGGTGCTGTTGCCGTCCAGGTTGATGTAGGCGTAGAAGGTCGTCCGTGTCGGCGCGGCTTCCGTCAGCGCCGCGGCGTAGCTGCCGTCCGCCTTGGGCAACAGGCTCGCCGCGTGGACGTACCGGGTCAGCGAGTTCATGACGATCGACGCCGACCGTGCGTTCTGGTCGGACGTGGTGTTCGTCGAACCGGCCCGGAGCGTGGCGGTGAAGAAGCCGCCGACGGCGACGAGGATGACCATCGCCACGCTCACCGCGACCAGCAGCTCGGAGAGCGTGACGCCCGACTGATCGGCGTGCATCCGACGGAGGGCCCCGGTCACGACGTCTGCCCTCGGGGGTCGAGCGTGAGCGTGTTGTCGTAGCTGATGACCACGAGCGCGCTCTTCTGGTTCACGCGGCCGCTCGTGACCGCGTTCACGTTGGAGGCGTTCGAGGCGATCTCGTTCTTGGTCGTCGCGCCGAAGGACGTCCCCGAGTAGAGGGTCCAGGTCCCGAAGGGCAGGGCGATCGTCGCCGTGTCCGCTGACGAGAGCGGGAACTTCATCGTCATGCCGGCGGAGCACCCCGGGTCACCGGCAGCGGGGTTCGAGGACGACACCGCGGTCACGTAGCGGCTCTTGACCCCCTTCACCGTTGCGACGCCCATCATCACGGACGCCGAGGACGGCACCCCCGGTGACGTCTCGATCGTCCCCGGTGCCGAGCCGACCGCCCCCGAGGGATTCGGTGTCGACCATGCCGACGGGTTCGGGCTGAGACAGCTCGAGGACGACGCCGAGCTGTTCGAGTACGGACCCGCGTAGACGGTGTAGCCCGAGGTGAACGGGAACACCGGCAGGCTCGGCGTCGAGGCGGACGTGACGGCGAGCGAGGTGCTGGTGACGTCCCACGGCTTGACCGTGTCGAGGCCGCCGACCGTCGAGGAGAGCACCGTCACCATGTTCGTGGGGAGCGTCGCGTTGTAGCCCTTCGCGTACTGCAGCGTCAGCTGGCTCGCGCGGTCGTACACGAACGGCACCGGTGAGCTCGCGCCGGCGGAGACGGTGATCGGCGACTGGGAGGACGGCTGCGCCTGGTTCGTGTCGATGCCACCGGTGGTGTTCGCGGTGACCGTGTAGTCGCCCGGTACCACGTTGACCGCGTAGGAGCAGCCCTGTGCGTCGGTCGGCTGGACCGCTGTGGTGAGCGCGGAGCCACCGCCGCCGGAGACCGGCGTGACCGTGATGCCGACGCCCGCGTACGGGGCGCCGGCCGCCGTCGCGACCGAGATGATCAGCGTGCCGTACCCGGGGTCGGTCACGGCGTCGCTCGGCGCGATGGCGGAGGTCACCGAGGTGGAACTCGTCCCACCGCTGCGCGGGCTGGGCCAGCTCACGGTTTCGACGATGCTCTTGTAGGCCAGCTTGCCGGTCGACGACCCGCACGCGCCGGTCGCACCGTCGCTCTGCACCCACGAGACTGCTCGGTCGATCTTGTACTCGACGTTGCCGACCGTCTTCGTGTTGTCGGCCCCCGCCTTGCTGATCACCTTGAAGATCCCCGCGGTCGACGCCGCGGCGGTCTGCCGGAGGGTGTCGATGTCCTGCGACGCCAGCGCCACCGCGGTCTCTCGGCCACGGGTCGTCTGGGTGAGCTGCAGGGTGTTCGCGATGCCGTAGGCGATGCCCACCGACATCACCGCGAACACCATCATCGCGACCATGACCTCGATGATCGAGAAGCCGGCCTCGGCGTCGCGCTCGTCGCGCGGGCTGAGGGCGTCCCGCAGTCGTTGGATCATGGTCACCTCCTGGTCGGTGTTCGGGTGAGCGAAAGGGCGGCCCGTCCGACGACGGACCGCCCTTCACACGATCAGTTGGTTCAGCAACCGCCGGTCTTGACCGACGTCGACTCCGTGATGCTGAAGGTGTTGTTCGCGGACGACGTCTCCTGGATGCAGAAGGTCGAAGCGCCCGCTGCCGGCGCCGTGCCGTACTTGAGGTCCTTGGTTCCGTCGCTGACGGTGAGTCCGTACTTGCCGAGCTCGGTCGTCGCGGCGAGGAACTTCTGGCCGGTCGTCGAACCGTCCGGCAGCGCGCCCTTCTCGGTCTGGTAGGCGATGACCGCGGTCTTGGCGTTCGCGAGGTCGCTCTTCGCCGCGGAGTCCTTCGCGTTGTTCTGCACGTTGAGGTACACCGGGATGGCGATCGCGGCGAGGATGCCGATGATGATCACGACGACGAGGAGCTCGATGAGCGTGAAGCCCTTCTCGTCCTCTTCGAGGAGTCCCTTGCGGCGAGCCTCGAGCTTGCCCATGAGAGCGAAGTACATGGTGTTTCCATTCTTTCGGGAATGCGATGGGAAGATTGTTCGGGGCGTGCTCGCCGCCGCTGACAAGAGTATTCAGGGCCAATTCCGGGCGGAATCCCGAGAACGGGGGGCAAGTGGGGAGCGAAATACCCCCACTCCCGGGGGCAGTGGGGGTAATTCCTCCCCCGCACGAGGGGTAGCGGAAAGTCGCTCCTACTTGATGAGGGACGTGATCTGGAAGATCGGCAGGTACAGCGCCACGATCATCCCGCCGACCACCACGCCCAGGAACGCGATGAGCAACGGCTCGATGAGGGCGGTCAGGGACTCTGTGGTCGCCTCGACCTCGGCGTCGTAGAAGATCGCGATCTTCTCGAGCATCACCTCGAGCGAACCCGCGTCCTCACCGACCGCCATCATCTGCGAGACCATGCTCGGGAATACTTTCTCATTTGCCAGCGGTGCGGAAATCGATTCACCTTTCCGAACGCTTTCCGCAACCCGTTCGAGTGCTTTCTGCACGACGAAGTTGTTCGAGACCTCACCGACGATCTGCAATGCCTGCAGAATGGGGACGCCGGCCCCGATCATGTTCGAGAAATTGCGTGCGAACCGCGCGATGACGATCTTCTTCGTCAGCGGGCCGAACACCGGCAGACGCATCATCAGCGGGTCACGGACGGCGCGGAAACGATCGGTGTTCTTGTTGGCGCGGAACCAGAGCCACCCGACGACGACCGCGACGGCCAGCACGGGTCCGAGCCACCGCATCGCGTGGGACATCGTCACGAGGATCTGCGTCGGCACCGGCAGCTGCCCGCCGAGGCTCGAGAACATGTCCTGGAAGATCGGCACGATGAAGATGAGCATGATGACGACCGCGAGCAGCGACATCACCAGCACGACGACCGGGTAGGTCATCGCCGACTTGATGGTCGACCGGAGCTTGTGCTCCTTCTCGAAGTTCGTCGCGATGGAGTCCATCGCCTGGTCGAGGAAGCCGCCGGTCTCACCCGCCCGGATCATGTTGATCATGATCGGCGGGAAGTCGACCGGGTACTTCGCCACGGCGTCGGAGAAGGAGACACCGCGCTCGACGTCGTCCCGGACCTTCCCGAGGATCACCTTGAGCTTCTTGTTCTCCGTCTGGTCGGCGAGGATCGACAGCGCGCGGAGCAGGGAGAGCCCCGACGTCAGCATGGTCGACGCCTGACGCGACATGATCGCCAGGTCCTTGAGCCCCACACCCTTCTCGAACCCCGGGATCTTGATCTCGGTCTGCAGTCCGGTGCCGGGCTTCGCCTCGGTGATGGCGATCGGTGAGACGCCCATGCCCCGCAGACGCTGGACGACCGCTCCTTCGGAGGACGCGTCGAGCCGTCCCTTGACGAGCTTCCCGGCGCCGTCGCGCCCCCGGTAGTCGTAGGCGAGCGACATCAGTGGCCTCCTGAGTACTTGTCGCCGAAGTCGATCTCGGACGCGGCGATCGCGGCGGCCGAGGAGTCGGACGGGGACTCGACGCGCTGCACGAGGCGGTCGAAGCCCTCGTGGTCGTGCACCTTCTCCATCGCGGCAGCCCGCGTGACGGTGCCGACGTTGACGAGCTCGGCAAGGTCCTGGTCCATCGTGTGCATCCCCATGTCACGTCCGGCCTGCATCGCGGAGGTGATCTGGTACGTCTTGCCCTCGCGCACGAGGTTCCCGATGGCCGGGGTGGTCCTCATGATCTCGGTGGCGACGACCCGGCCGGCACCGTTGGCCTTCGGCACGAGCGTCTGGCAGACGACACCCTCGAGCGTCGAGGCGAGCTGCGTCCGGATCTGCCCCTGCTGGTGCGGCGGGAAGACGTCGATGACGCGGTCGATCGTGCCGGGAGCGCTCTGGGTGTGCAGGGTGGCGAACACGAGGTGGCCGGTCTCGGCCGCGGTCAAGGCGACGGAGATCGTCTCGAGGTCGCGGAGCTCGCCGATCAGGATGACGTCCGGGTCCTGGCGCAGCACGTGCTTCAGGGCGGCGGCGAACGAGTGCGTGTCGGCCCCGACCTCGCGCTGGTTGATGATCGCCTTCTTGTGGTCGTGCATGAACTCGATCGGATCCTCGACCGTCACGATGTGGTCGGCCCGGGTCTCGTTGACGAGGTCGATGAGCGCGGCGAGCGTGGTCGACTTGCCGGAACCGGTCGGCCCGGTCACGAGCACGAGTCCGCGCGGCAGCTTGGCGAACTCCCCCACGTGCTCGGGGATGCCGAGCTGCTTGAGGGTCTTGATCTTGGTCGGGATGATGCGGAAGGCCGCGCCCCAGTTCCCGCGCTGTTGGTAGTAGTTCACGCGGAAGCGGTACTCGGGCGACAGCGAGTACGCGAAGTCGAGTTCCTGCTCGTGGTCGAACTGCCCGGCCTGCTCGACCGAGAGCAGGGTCTTGAGGGCGGCGATCACCTTGTTCCGCGCCCACGGCCCACCGGGGACCGCCGGCCGCAGGGATCCGTCGACGCGCACGGTCGGGGCCGCGTCCGCGGTGAGGTGGAGGTCCGACGCACCCTGGTAGACGACCTGGGCGAGCGCGGTGATGAGGTCGGGGTCGGCGACCTCACGCGCGTGGCGGGTGAAGTTGATCTCGTCGTGGCCGGCGGGCGCCGGCACGTGGGTGGCCGCGACGTGGGCGACGGTCGGGAGGATCGTGGTCGGTTCCGCAGGCACGACCGGCAGGTGCTGGGTCACCGCGTCGGCGTAGCCGTAGGACGCGGTCGACGGCGGGACGGCTGCGGACGGCGTCGCGGGGCGGGCGTGCGGCTGCGCGACCGGCACGGCGACGGGGTCGCCGGACGGCGCCGGCCAGGACCCGCTCGGGACGGACGCGGAGGGTGCGGCGGCACCGGCGACGGGCGCAGCCGGAGCCGGCCACGCTGTGTCACCCGACAGGTCGTAGACCGGCGCGGCCGAGGCGGGGGCGATCTGCGCCTCCACGGCCGGCGACGTCGGCTGCTGCGCCGCTGCGGCCGCGAGCCGGGCGGCGCGGCGACCGCCGACCTCGTTGCCGGGACGTCCAGGGTGCCACCCCGCGACCGGCTCGTCGCCGGGAACGGAGATGTCGTAGACGGAATCGGTCATCGTTCCACTCCCACGCCTACGCGACCACGCGCAGGATCTCGTCGATGCTCGTCATGCCGAGCTTGACCTTCTCCCACCCGTCCTGGCGGAGGGTGAGCATGCCCTGCTGCTGGGCGACGCGGCCGATCTCGGCGCTCGAGGCACGCGAGACGGCGAGGCGCTCGATCTCCTCGGTCACGGTCATGACCTCGTGCAGGGCGATGCGGCCGCGGTACCCGGTGTTCGAGCAGACGGCGCAGCCGACCGGGCCGAAGAACTCCGGCACGGCGGTGTCCTCGGTGCCTACGAAGCCGAGCGCCACGAGCTGCGCCGGCGTGTACTGCGCCGGGGCCTTGCAGCGGTCGCAGAGCCGTCGTGCCAGACGCTGGGCGACCACGGAGTCGAGTGCGGACCCGACGAGGAACGGCTCGATGTCCATCTCCGTCAGTCGCGTGACGGCCGACGGGGCGTCGTTCGTGTGCAGCGTGGACAGCACGAGGTGACCGGTGAGCGAGGCCTCGATCGCGATCTGCGCGGTCTCGTGGTCGCGGATCTCGCCGAGGAGCACGACGTCGGGGTCGGACCGGAGGATCGACCGCAGGGCCGACGCGAACGTGAGTCCGGCCTTCGGGTTGACCTGCACCTGGTTGATGCCGGCCATCCGGTACTCGACCGGGTCCTCGACGGTGATGACGTTGATCTCGGGACGGGCGACCGCGTTGAGGGTCGTGTAGAGCGTCGTCGACTTGCCGGACCCGGTGGGACCGGTGACGAGGATCATGCCGTACGGCTTCGAGTAGGAGCGCTGGTACGCCTGGAAGTTCTGCTCGAGCAGGTTGAGGTCCTTGAGGGACATCGACGTGTTCGTGTTGTCGAGGATCCGCATGACGACCTTCTCGCCCCACACGGTGGGGAGCGTCGCGACGCGGAGGTCGATCTGCCGGCCACCGTGGCGCACCGACATGCGGCCGTCCTGCGGCTTCCGACGCTCGGCGATGTCGATGTCGCTCATGATCTTGAGCCGGCTGATGACGCCGTTCTGGATGTTCTTCGGCGCCGGGGCCATCTCGTGCAGCACGCCGTCGATGCGGTAGCGCACCCGGACCTCGTGCTCGCCGGGCTCGATGTGGATGTCGGACGCGTGGTCCTGGATGGCCTGGGACACGAGCAGGTTGACGAACCGGACGATCGGGACGTCGTCGAGCGCGCCGTCGGTGAGGTCGACCTGCTGCTGGGTCTGCGCCGATGCCTCTTCCTCGAGCGAGGAGGTCAGGTCGTTCAGCTCGTCGTCGGCACGCAGGTAGCGGTCGAGCGCTGCGGCGAGGTCGCGCTCGTCGACCTGCAGCGGCTTCACGGGGCGTCCGGAGGCGGTCCGGGCGTCGTCGATCGCCAGCACGTTCGTCGGGTTCACCATCGCGAGGACGAGGACGTCGCCCTCGAACCCGACGCCGAGCACGCCGTGCCGACGGCAGAGGGCCGCCGGGAGCATCGACACCGCGGTGCCGTCGACCGGGTAGTCCGTGAGCGGGACGGTCTTGGAGTTGTTCGACGCAGCGCGCGCGGTGATGTACTGCGCCTCGCTGACGAGGCCCTGGTCGACGAGCGAGCGGATCGAACGGTCGTCGATCTCCTCGTCGCCGGTCATCGAGTCGAGGTGCTCGATCGGCAGGGCTCCGTTGAGGATGAGGATCTCGGACAGCGTGGCCATGAGCTGCGGAGCCTCCTTCGGGTCGCGCGCGGTTCGTGGGGACGAGCGCCGCAGGGGTTCGACGCCCGACCACGCTACGTCCGCACGGAACGGCCACCGCAGTCCCACAACGAGGGGGCGAGGGGGTGTTCGGTGGCCCCAGTGCAGGGGTACCCGCGGGTATCGACACCGCCGACGGCGTGCGCGCCGAGGGCCGCGACGACCCCCGTCAGAGGGTCGTCGACGCGGTGACGTGCACCGGCCCCGGGACGAACCCGAGCCGCTCGTAGATGCGTCCGGCGCCGGTCGGGTTCTCGGCGTCGACGTGCAGGACCGCGGCGGACAGCCCCTCGGCACGCATCCCCTGCAGCGCGGCGTCGAGGACGATCGGCGCGAGTCCCGTCCCTCGTGCCGCCCGCACGGCACCGACCCAGTGCACGTACCCGAAGGACCGGCCGCGAGCGGCGAAGCCGTCCGGATCCACCTCGACGAGCGCGAACGCCACGATCCGGCCCGACGGGTCGACGACGACGCGGCCGAGGTCGAGCCGGGCCGTCGCCGCGGCGAGGAACCCGCGCCAGTCGGACTCGACCATCGGTTGCGATCCCCAGTGGTCGCGGAAGGCGTCGTTCTTCGCGATCCGCAGCGGCTCGACGTCGTCGAGGGCCGCCGCACGCACGACGTACCCGTCCGGCACCGGCGGGACCACGATCTCGGCGCGGTCGCCGAGCACGACCTGCATGTCGACCCACTGGCGGACCGGCTCGAACTCGAAGTGGGCCGCCAGACGGAGCGCACCGGTCCCCTGCGCGGCGCCGACCTCGATCGTCGCCGGCAGGTCGAGGTCGAGCGCGGCGAGTCGCTGCCGCGCGCGCCCGATGAGCCACGCGAGCACACGACGGCCGATGCCCCGGCCGCGCAGTGCGGGGTGGACCGCCCCCTCGAGCACCACGCGAGCGGCGGTGACGCGGGAGGGGACGTCGATGACGATGCCGTACGCCTGCACATGCCCATCAGCATCGACGCCGACGAGGGTGTCCCGAGCGATGTCGAGTCCTTCGGTAGAGAACGTCCGCTCCAGGCTCGCTGTGGAGGGACGAGCGTGTGGGTCATCCACCGCGGCGGCCGCCACGGCGAGGGCGTGCACGGCCGCCAGGTCGTCGCGGTTCGCCGCCCGGAAGGTCAGCCCGGCGATCGGGACCGGGAGCTCGAGGTGGGCCGGGGCGGTGATCCGTTCGCGCAGGGTTGCCATCGGACCAGCCTGCCATCGGTCACGGGCGCGACGGCGGAAAGTGCTCGACGCGCAGCCCTGCTCCGGGACATGATGAGTCATGGACATCACGAGCGTGACCGTGGGGCTGCCCGTCACCGACATCGAGGCGTCCTGCCTCTGGTACGGCGCCGTGTTCGAACGTGCCGAACCGGACCTCGAGCCCGACGAGGGCATCGCCGAGTACGAGGTCGGCGGCATCTGGATCCAGCTCTACGAGGACGCCGACGCCGAGGAGAACCCCGTGAGCGTCCGCTTCGGCGTCGACGACGTCGCCGCCCAGCACGCACGCATCGGCGCACTCGGGATCGACATCGGCCCGGTCGAGTGCGTCGACGGAGCAGTCGACTGGTTCGACGTCCGCGATCCCGACGGCAACGTCCTGAGCCTGTTCTCCCTGGTCGACGAGACCGGCCGGGGCTCCGGACGCGACAACGGGGCGGACCGCGCGGTCTGAGCCGTCACGCCACCAACGGGAACGGCCCCCGCATCCGAGGATGCGGGGGCCGTTCCGGTGGAGCTCAGGCTCAGTTGTAGGTGCCCGGCGTGAAGTCGTCCGACGAGAAGCTGTCGAAGTCGACGAAGCTCAGGTCGGCGTCCGAGAACGACGAGTCGTCCGCGAAGATGCGGTTCGGGTACCGCTCCGCCTTCGCTTCTTCCGTCGCGTTCACGTCCACGTCGCGGTACCGGCTGAGGCCCGTCCCGGCGGGGATGAGCTTACCGATGATGACGTTCTCCTTGAGGCCGACGAGGTGGTCCTGCTTGCCCTCCATGGCCGCCTGCGTGAGCACGCGGGTGGTCTCCTGGAAGGACGCGGCGGAGAGCCACGACTCGGTCGCGAGGGACGCCTTCGTGATGCCCATGACCTCCTGGCGAGCGGAAGCGGTCTTGCGACCCTCCTGCAGCGCCGCACGGTTGAGCTCGTTGTACCGCGAACGGTCCACGAGCTCGCCCGGGAGCAGGTCGGTGTCGCCGTGGTCGACGACGGTGACCTTGCGGAGCATCTGGCGCACGATGACCTCGATGTGCTTGTCGTGGATCGGCACGCCCTGCGAGCCGTACACGTCCTGCACACCGTTGACGAGGTGCTTCTGGACCTCGCGGACACCCTTGACGCGGAGGACTTCCTTCGGGTCGACGGTGCCGGCGATGAACTGCTCGCCGAGCTCGACGTGCTGGCCGTCCTCGATGAGGAGCGTCGCACGCTTCAGCACCGGGTAGATGAACGGCTCGTCACCGTTGTCCGGCGTGAGGATGATGCGACGACCCTTGTCGGTGTCCTCGATCGTGGCGCGGCCGGGGGCCTCGGCGATCGGGGACGCACCCTTGGGGGTACGCGCCTCGAAGAGCTCCGTGACACGCGGCAGACCCTGGGTGATGTCGTCGGCCGAGGCCGAACCACCCGTGTGGAAGGTACGCATCGTCAGCTGGGTACCGGGCTCACCGATGGACTGGGCGGCGATGATGCCGACCGCCTCGCCGATGTCGACGAGGTTGCCCGTGGCGAGCGAACGGCCGTAGCACTTCGCGCAGACACCGACGCTCGACTCGCAGGTCAGGACCGAGCGCACCTTGATGCTCTCGACACCGGCCGCGAGCAGCTTGTCGATGAGGACGTCACCGACGTCCTCGCCGGCCTCGGCGACGACCGTGCCCTTCGCGTCCACGGCCGGGGTGGCCAGGGTGCGGGAGTACACGGTGTTCTCGACGCGCGGGTCGCGCACGAGCTTGCCGTCGGCGCCCACGGTCGCGATCGGGAGCTCGAGGCCCCGGGTCGTGCCGCAGTCGTCCTCGCGGATGATGACGTCCTGCGAGACGTCCACGAGACGACGGGTGAGGTACCCGGAGTCCGCGGTACGGAGCGCGGTGTCGGCAAGACCCTTGCGAGCACCGTGCGTGGCGATGAAGTACTCCGCCACGGTCAGGCCCTCGCGGTACGAGTTGATGATCGGGCGGGCGATGATCTCGCCCTTCGGGTTGTTCACCAGACCACGCATACCGGCGATGTTGCGGACCTGGAGCCAGTTACCACGAGCACCGGACGACACCATGCGGTTGATGGTGTTGTCGACCGGGAAGTTGTCGCGCATCTCCTGCGCGATCTCGTTCGTGGCCTCGGTCCAGATCTTGATCAGGTCGGCGCGACGCTCGGCGTCGGTGATCAGACCCTTGTCGAACTCGCCCTGCACCTTGGCGGCCTGGACCTCGTAGCCCGCGATGATCTCCTTCTTGCGAGGAGGCGTCACGACGTCGGAGAGCGCCACGGTCACACCGGAGCGCGTGCCCCAGTAGAAGCCCGCGTCCTTGATCCGGTCCAGCGCGGCGGCCGTCTCGGTCTTGGAGTAGCGCTCGGCGAGGTCGTTGACGATCGCGGAGAGCACGCCCTTGTCGGTGACCTTCTGGACGAACGGGTAGTTCGCCGGGAGGGTCTCGTTGAAGAGCGCACGGCCGAGGGTCGTCTCGAGCAGCACGGTGTCGCCCTGCTCGTAGCCCTCGGGTGCTTCACCCTCGGCGAAGTGGACGTCCGCCATGCGGATCTTCACGAGCGCGTTGAGGTGCAGCGTGCCCTGGTCCTTCGCGAGGATGGCCTCGGCGACGGAGGAGAACGCACGGCCTTCACCCACGGCGCCCTCGCGGACGGTCGTGAGGTGGTGCAGACCGATGATCATGTCCTGTGCGGGCAGGGTCACCGGACGGCCGTCGGACGGCTTCAGGATGTTGTTCGAGGCGAGCATCAGGATGCGGGCCTCGGCCTGGGCCTCGACCGACAGCGGCAGGTGCACGGCCATCTGGTCACCGTCGAAGTCCGCGTTGAACGCAGCACACACGAGCGGGTGGAGCTGGATGGCCTTGCCCTCGACGAGCTGCGGCTCGAACGCCTGGATGCCCAGACGGTGCAGCGTCGGCGCACGGTTCAGCAGCACGGGGCGCTCGCGGATGATCTCCTCGAGCACGTCCCACACCTGCGGACGCGAACGCTCGACCATGCGCTTGGCCGACTTGATGTTCTGCGCGTGCGACAGGTCGATCAGGCGCTTGATCACGAACGGCTTGAAGAGCTCGAGCGCCATCTGCTTGGGCAGACCGCACTGGTGCAGCTTCAGCTGCGGGCCGACGATGATGACCGAACGGCCCGAGTAGTCGACGCGCTTGCCGAGCAGGTTCTGGCGGAAACGACCCTGCTTGCCCTTGAGCATGTCGCTCAGGGACTTCAGGGCGCGGTTGCCGGTACCCGTGACCGGACGACCACGACGACCGTTGTCGAACAGCGCGTCGACCGCTTCCTGCAGCATGCGCTTCTCGTTGTTCACGATGATCTCGGGGGCACCGAGGTCGAGCAGGCGGCGGAGACGGTTGTTGCGGTTGATCACACGACGGTAGAGGTCGTTGAGGTCACTCGTGGCGAAGCGGCCACCGTCGAGCTGCACCATCGGGCGCAGCTCCGGCGGGATGACCGGCACGACGTCGAGCACCATCGCGGCCGGCGAGTTGCCGGTGGCGAGGAAGGAGCTGACGACGCGCAGACGCTTGATCGCGCGGATCTTCTTCTGGCCCTTGCCCTCGGCGATCTGCAGGCGCAGCGCCTCGGCCTCGGCGGCCAGGTCGAACGCCTCGAGCCGCAGCTTGATCGCCTCGGCGCCCATGTAGGCGTCGAAGTAGATCCCGAAGCGGTCCTGGAGCTCGTGGAAGACGGCGTCCTCGGGCTTGAGGTCGCCCACCTTGAGGTTGCGGAAGTCCTCCCACACGCGCTCGAGGCGGGTGATGTCCTCGTCGAACGACTTGCGGACCTGGGACATCTCCTTCTCGGCGGTGTCCTTGGTGCGGCGCTTGACGTCGGCCTTGGCGCCCTCTTCCTCGAGCGCTGCGAGGTCGTCCTCGAGCTTCTTGAGGCGGTCGGCGATGATCGAGTCGCGCTGCCCCTCGAGGTTCTTGATCTCGAGGCGCATCTCGTTCTCGAGGCCCGGCATGTCGGCGTGACGGCCCTCTTCATCGATGTCGATGATCATGTACGCCGCGAAGTAGATGACCTTCTCGAGGTCCTTCGGCGCCATGTCGAGGAGGTAACCGAGGCGCGACGGGACGCCCTTGAAGTACCAGATGTGCGTGACGGGCGCGGCGAGCTCGATGTGGCCCATGCGCTCACGGCGGACCGAGGACTTGGTGACCTCGACGCCGCAGCGCTCGCAGACGATGCCCTTGAACCGGACACGCTTGTACTTGCCGCAGGCGCACTCCCAATCGCGGGACGGACCGAAGATCTGCTCGCCGAACAGACCGTCCTTCTCGGGCTTGAGTGTGCGGTAGTTGATGGTCTCCGGCTTCTTGACCTCGCCGTACGACCACTGGCGGATGTCCTCGGCCGTGGCGAGACCGATCCGCAGTGCGTCAAATGAAGTTGCTTCGAGCAATGTTCTTCTCTCTAGCTGGATTCGTTACGAGTACGGGCGGGATCAGATGTCGTCGACGGACGACGACTCGAACCGCGAGGAGATGTTGATGCCGAGCTCTTCAGCGGCACGGAAGACCTCGTCGTCCGTGTCGCGGAGGCTGACCGCCTGGCCGTCGGCCGAGAGGACCTCGACGTTCAGGCAGAGCGACTGCATCTCCTTCATGAGGACCTTGAACGACTCCGGGATACCCGGCTCCTGGATGTTCTCGCCCTTGACGATCGCCTCGTAGACCTTCACGCGGCCGAGGATGTCGTCGGACTTGATCGTCAGGAGCTCCTGGAGGGCGTAGGCGGCGCCGTACGCCTCGAGCGCCCACACCTCCATCTCGCCGAAGCGCTGTCCACCGAACTGTGCCTTACCACCCAGCGGCTGCTGCGTGATCATCGAGTACGGACCGGTCGAACGGGCGTGGATCTTGTCGTCGACCAGGTGGTGCAGCTTGAGGATGTACATGTAGCCGACCGACACGGGCTCCGGGAACGGCTCGCCGGAGCGGCCGTCGAAGAGCTGCGCCTTGCCGGACGAACCGATCAGGCGCTCGCCGTCGCGGTTCGGGAGGGTCGAGTCGAGGAGGCCCTCGATCTCACGCTCGTAGGCACCGTCGAACACCGGGGTGGCGACCTTCGTGCCGGGCTCCGCGCTGCGGGCTGCCTCGGGGAGGGCAGAAGCCCACTCCTGGATGCCCTCGACGTTCCAGCCCTGCTTCGCGAGCCACCCGAGGTGGATCTCGAGGACCTGGCCGAAGTTCATGCGGCCGGGGACGCCGAGCGGGTTGAGCACGATGTCGACGGGGGTGCCGTCGGCGAGGAACGGCATGTCCTCGACCGGGAGGATGGTCGAGATGACGCCCTTGTTGCCGTGACGACCGGCGAGCTTGTCACCCGCGGTGATCTTGCGCTTCTGGGCGATGTACACGACCACGCGCTGGTTGACGCCCGAGCCGAGCTCGTCGTCGCCGTCCTGCGAGTCGAACACCTTGACGCCGATGATCGTGCCCTCTTCACCGTGGGGCACCTTGAGCGAGGTGTCGCGGACTTCGCGCGACTTCTCGTTGAAGATGGCGCGGAGGAGGCGCTCTTCGGCGCTGAGCTCGGTCTCGCCCTTCGGCGTGACCTTGCCGACCAGGATGTCGCCGGGGCGGACCTCGGCACCGATGCGGATGATGCCGCGCTCGTCGAGGTCGGCCAGGAGGTCCGGGCTGACGTTCGGGAGGTCGCGGGTGATCTCCTCCTTGCCGAGCTTCGTGTCGCGGGCGTCGACCTCGTACTCCTCGATGTGGATCGAGGAGAGCGTGTCGTCCTTCACGAGGTTCTGCGACAGGATCATCGCGTCCTCGTAGTTGTAGCCCTCCCACGGCATGAACGCGACGAGGAGGTTCTTGCCGAGCGCGAGCTCGCCGTTCTCCGTCGCGGGGCCGTCGGCGATGACCTCGCCCTGCTCCACACGCTCACCGGCCGAGACGACCACGCGGTGGTTGTAGCTCGTGCCCTGGTTCGAGCGGTCGAACTTGCGCAGGTAGTAGGTCTGCGTGCCGCCCTCGTCGAGCTGCAGGGTCACGGCGTCGGCCGAGACCTCGGAGACGACACCGGCCTTGTCCGCGGTGACGACGTCGCCGGCGTCGATGGCGGTGTAGCCCTCCATGCCGGTGCCGACGAGCGGCGACTCGGAGCGGAGCAGCGGGACTGCCTGACGCTGCATGTTCGCACCCATGAGGGCGCGGTTCGCGTCGTCGTGCTCGAGGAACGGGATGAGCGACGTCGCGACCGACACCATCTGGCGCGGGGAGACGTCCATGTAGTCGACCTCGTCCTTGCCGACGAGCTCGACCTCGCCGCCCTTCTTCCGGACGAGCACCTTGTCGTCCTGGAAGTGGAAGGAGTCGGTGAGCGGGGCGTTCGCCTGCGCGACGACGAAGTCGTCCTCTTCCGAGGCCGTGAGGTAGTCGATGGTCGTGGTGACCTGACCGTTCACGACGCGGCGGTACGGCGTCTCGATGAAGCCGAAGGAGTTGATCCGACCGAACGAAGCGAGCGAGCCGATCAGGCCGATGTTCGGGCCTTCCGGGGTCTCGATCGGGCACATGCGGCCGTAGTGCGACGGGTGGACGTCACGGACCTCGACGCCGGCACGCTCACGGGACAGACCACCCGGGCCGAGGGCCGAGAGGCGACGCTTGTGCGTCAGGCCCGCGAGCGGGTTGTTCTGGTCCATGAACTGCGACAGCTGGGACGTCCCGAAGAACTCCTTGATCGCGGCGACGACGGGGCGCACGTTGATCAGGGTCTGCGGGGTGATCGCCTCGATGTCCTGCGTGGTCATGCGCTCGCGGACGACGCGCTCCATGCGGGACAGACCCGTGCGGACCTGGTTCTGGATGAGCTCGCCGACGGCGCGGATGCGACGGTTGCCGAAGTGGTCGATGTCGTCCACGTCGAGGCGCAGCTGCACCGGCTCGCCGTCACGGACACCGTCGAGCGTGGTCTTCTCGGCGTGCAGCGAGACCAGGTACTTGATCGTGCGGACGATGTCCTGCACGGTCAGGACCGAGTCGCTGAGCGGCGCGTCGATGCCGAGCTTGCGGTTGACCTTGTAGCGACCGACCTTCGCGAGGTCGTAGCGCTTCGGGTTGAAGTAGAAGTTGTCGAGGAGCGCACGCGCGGCCTCGGCGGCGACCTGCTCGCCCGGACGCAGCTTGCGGTAGATGTCCTTGAGCGCCTCTTCCTTGGTGAGGATGGCGTCCTTCTCGAGGGTCGACTCGATCGAGGCGAAGCCCTGGAACTCGTCCATGATCTCTTCGCTCGTCATGCCGAGCGCCTTGAGGAACACGGTGACCGACTGCTTGCGCTTGCGGTCGATGCGCACGCCCACCTGGTCGCGCTTGTCGATCTCGAACTCGAGCCAGGCACCACGCGACGGGATCACGCGGGCGGAGTAGATGTCCTTGTCGGAGGTCTTCTCCTGCTGACGCTCGAAGTACACGCCCGGCGAGCGGACGAGCTGCGAGACCACGACACGCTCGGTGCCGTTGATGATGAACGTGCCGCGCTCGGTCATGAGCGGGAAGTCGCCCATGAAGACGGTCTGCGTCTTGATCTCACCGGTCATGTGGTTCATGAACTCGGCGTTGACGTAGAGCGGGGCAGCGTAGGTCTTGCCACGCTCCTTGCACTCGTCGATCGAGTACTTCGGGTCCTCGAGCTCGGGCGACGTGAAGCCGAGCTGCATGGTCTCGCCGAGGTCCTCGATCGGGGAGATCTCCTCGAAGATCTCCTCGAGCCCGGAGTGCAGTGCGAGGTCGGTGCGACCCTGCTCCTGACCTTCGGCGAGGCGGGCCTTCCAGACGTCGTTGCCGACGAGCCAGTCGAAGCTCTCCGTCTGGAGTGCGAGCAGATCAGGAACCGTGAGGGTGTCCGTGATCTTAGCGAACGAGAGTCGCGAGTGGTTGCGACCGTTCTTGGGGTTGGTGGATGCGTTGGGCGCAGCAGCCAAGGGTTTGACCTCCGGTAGGCCCCGTCGGGCCGGTACTGACGAGCAGCACGTAGGTGAGTGGATTGACGCTTCAGCGCACCCCTCGAAGACACGCGATCACGCGACGGCCGGTGAGCTGTGCACGTGTGCGATGATCTGGGTGGACGGGACCCGCCGACATATACGGGACCGGCACCACCAGGGCACGTTCTGGAAGAACGCTGCGTCGACCGCAATATGACGACACGGATGCCAGGGAGCGCGAACTGCCATCATAGGTCGGGCTCGTCGCGGATGTCCAGTCCTGGCTTGACCGAATTCGGCAGTGCCGTGTATAAGCCGGTGGACAGCGTGGGTATTCCCTGCTCCGCAGCCCGGCCACACCCGCCGGCGCAGGACGCGCAACGCCCGTCAGCGCAGGGCGCGGAACGCCGCCTCGGGCTGCCGCGTCCGCACGAACGTGACACGTCCGCGGTCGTCGGTGAACTCGATCCCGAGCCCCGGCGTGAGGATGAGCGCGCGGACGCCGCGTCCGATCCGGAGCCCGATGCCGCCGTACGTCGACGCGTCCGCCTCGACGAGTCGCACGTCGGTGATCCGGTCGCGGGCGATCCGTCGCGCGGGCAGCGGCCGGAAGTGCAGGACGACGTGGGTGTCCGTCACCGTCCACCCCGAGCGGGCGACGAGGAGCAGGAACCCGACCGCGACGCCGACGAGCGCCGGCACCAGCAGCGCCGTCTCCGGAGCGTCGCCCGGCCATCCGAGCACCGCTGCGGTCAGCCCGAGCCCGCCCACCAGCAGGATCGCACCCACCGCACGCATCCAGGTCGGCGCGTGCTCGCGCTCGGTGTGGGTGGACGGACGGGAGGCGCGGGTGGCGACCGCGGGACGGCTCGCGGTGGTGCGGCGGTACGTGGGCACGCTCATGGTGTCGGTCATGCGGGTCGACTCCTCGTGGGATCGGGTCCGTTCGTGCTCATATTTTACATAACGCACGCAATGTATTCAATGGTCGCGGCGGGCGGACCACGGGCGGCGCGCAGGAGAGCGGGGAGCCCGGCGCACGCCGACGGCGCGCGCACGAGGGGCAGTGGGGGTTGCCGGACGGTCGCGCCGCGGTCACGAGCGGGGTGCGGAAGCGCGCGATGTGTGGGGCACTGCGCGGATCGACGCACCGAGGTGACGACCCGGTGAACGGTAGGCGACGACCCTTGGCGTCCGCTGGTGGTGCATGTGCACGCATTCACCTGCGCCGGGTGGACCGGCCGGTCGGGACCGCGGACCCGGGTCAGCGCAGGACGAGGGCGACGGCCTCCGCGCGGGTGCGGACGCCGAGCTTCGTGAACACCTGGTTCACGTAGGACTTCACGGTGGGCACGGTGAGGAAGAGCTCGGCGGCGATCTGCGGGTTCGACCGACCCTCGGCGATGCGCCCGAGCACGTCCGCCTCGCGCGGGGTGAGCGTCGGGAAGCGTGCGCGGAGCGACTCGATCGGGTCCGGCGTCGCGACGGGCGCGGGCCCGGTGCCGCCGGCCAGCTGGGCGACGAGCCGGGCGCCCACGGTGGCGTCGAACGTCGACTGCCCCGACGCCACCGCACGGATCGCCGTCGCGATCTCGCCACGGCCGGCGTCCTTGGTCAGGTACCCGCGCGCGCCGGCCCGCAGCGCGGTCAGGATCGACTCGTCGTCGGCGAACGTGGTGAGGACGAGCACGGCGACCCCGGGGTGCCCCTCGGTGATGCGTGCCGTCGCCGTCGGGCCGTCGACGCCGGGCATCCGGAGGTCCATGAGCACGACGTCCGGGGACTCCCGCTCGACCGCGGCGACCGCCTCGGCGCCGTCCGACGCCTCGCCGACGACCTCGAGGTCGTCCACGAGCGAGAGCACCGTCACCAGCCCGTCGCGCACGATGGCCTGGTCGTCGACGACGAGGACGCGGATGGTCACGGGCGGTCCCCCTCGGCGGCCAGCTCGTCGACCGGCAGGTGCATCGCCACGACGAACTCGTCGTCCGA
Organism: Curtobacterium sp. YR515; assembly: GCF_900113095.1. Classification (NCBI taxonomy): domain Bacteria; kingdom Bacillati; phylum Actinomycetota; class Actinomycetes; order Micrococcales; family Microbacteriaceae; genus Curtobacterium; species Curtobacterium sp. YR515. The sequence continues at coordinate 339,119 of NZ_FOOD01000002.1, forward strand.
CCGGTCCGCCTCGACCGCAGCGCCGCTGCCGAGCTCCGCGAAGCGTTCGCGCATCCCGAGCAGGCCGTGGCCGCCGCCGGACAGCGGGTTCGCGACCACGACGTCCACGGCGTCGCCGTCCCGGATGACGGACAGGGACACGGGACGGCCGGGGGCGTGCCTGCGGGCGTTGCTGAGCGCCTCCCGGACCACCTGGACCACGGCGGCGCGGTGGGCCGCATCGAGGTCGGTGAGCGCCGTGTCGCCCTGCGTCACGATCTCGCCGCCGAACGACCGGTGCGCGTCGACGAGGGCCGCCAGGCCCGTCGCGGGGTCGGTGGTCGGACGGGAGGCACGGTGCGGGACCGCGGACCGGCCCGCGTCCGCCTCGGCGTCGGTCTCGGCGTCGTCCCGCAGGGCGTGCACCGCACGTCGCGCCTCGGCCAGGCCGTCCGCGGCGAGCGCGCGGGCCTCGGCGGCGCGCTTCGTGGCGTCGTCGACCCGGCCGGCCTCGAGCAGGGCCTCCACCGCGTCGAGCTGGAGCACCAGGCCGCCGAGGGAGTGCGCGAGCACGTCGTGGATGTCCCGGGCGGCGCGGGACCGGTCCGCGAGGAGTTCGGCGCGCTGCTGGTCCCGCTCGGCCTCGCGCGCCCGTTCCGCCGCGATGCGGAACTGCCGCCGGCTGAAGCCGATGAGGACGCCCAGGAGCGTGCCGCCGCTCGTCCCGAGGACGAACTGGACCGAGGCGTGCTCGATCGAGGCGGACACCGCGACGACCACGATCGCGGCGAGTGCGGCGACGGATGCCGCCCAGACCGGGACGCGGAGGTTCGCGCCGAGCAGGACGATCCCGACGATCACGGGGACGATCATGAGCGAGTCCGTCGGCACCACCGTCAGGGTGCCCGCGGCGATCATCAGGACCCCGGCGACGACGAGGAGCCGGGGTGTGCGACCGAACTCGCGGAGCGCCCACGCGGCGAGCGCCACCGCGCCGAGCACCCACACCCACGCGGGGTGCTGCAGGGCGATGCCGTTCTTCACGAACCAGAACGCGACGATCGCGATGCCGAGGGCGTTGAGCCCCCAGGCGGCGCCCGAACGGGACCGGCCTCCGGGGAGGTCGGTCTCGTCCTGGCCGGTCAGCAGGGTCACCGGACCATCATGCCGCGCGGCTGGCGGTCGCCGCGGGGGATGCGGCCGTCGATGACGACGGCGCGTGCGGCGCGGTTCAGCGCGAGGACGAGCAGGATCGTGCCGGTCGACGTGAGCAGGTGCGCGCCGAGGTGGCCGCCGAGCACGTCGAGACCGACGCGGACGGCGATGAGGACGATCCACAGCACCGCGCCGAGCGCACCCGTGCGGGACTGGATCGTGCGGCCCTTGGCGTCCGGGGTGCCGACCGTGCGGAAGCGGGTGATGCTGCCCATGGTCAGGCCGACCCCGATCGTGATGAGCGCCTCGATCCCGAGGAACACCACGTCGGTCGTCGTGATCGTCGCCTTCGTCTGGGCGAGGACGACCACGCCGATGATCGCCATGATGGGCGGCGTGCGCCAGATGCGCGCCGGGTCGAGGTACTGCCAGGTCGCCTGGCGGTACCCGAGGAACGCGACCAGGGCGATGCCGACGAGGATGTTCACGAGGAGCTGGACCGACATGGTGTCCGCCTTCCGAGGAGGTCCGGCGGGCGTCTCCCGGCCGGTGGTACCAGCCTCGATCGACAGCGTCGGCGGGCACACCAACCAGGGGTGGGGACGCGGGTGGTGATCGCGGTGGTGTTCGATTGGTGCCATGGCTGATGCGTTCGACGGGTTCCGGATCGGTGCGGGGTACGCGGTGGTCGAGCCGGACCGGCACCGCCCGGGGTCGTTCACGCTCGTCGTCGACGGGACGCCGCAGTCGCACGTCGACCTCGAGGACCCGACGCACCTGGCGTTCGAGTACATCCGGCGGATCGGGCACGCCATCGACCTGCTCCCGGACGGCCCGGTCACGGCGCTGCACCTCGGCGCCGGGGCCCTGACGCTCCCCCGGTACGTCGCGGTCACGCGGCCGGGCTCCCGGCAGCAGGTCATCGAACTGGAGCGGGACCTCGTCGACCACGTGCGGGACGCGCTGCCCTTCCCCCGCGGGGCCTCGATCCGGGTGCGGTACGGCGACGCCCGCGAGGTCCTCGGCAAGCTCCCCGCCGGACTGCGCGGCACGGTGGACCTGGCCGTGGTGGACGTGTTCGGCGGCTCGCAGATCCCCGCGCACGTGACGAGCATCGAGTTCTACCGCGAGGTCGCGGAGTTCCTGTCGCCCACCGGCATCGTGGCCGTGAACGTGGCGGACGGGGCCGGGCTCGCGTTCGCCCGGGGGCAGGCGTCGACGCTGCAGGCGGTGCTGCCGTCGGTGGCGGCCGTCGCGGACACCGGGATGCTCAAGGGCCGGCGGTTCGGGAACATCGTGCTGCTCGGGTCGCCGACGGACCTGCCCGTGGCGGACATGCCTCGTCGGTACTCCTCCGACCCGATGCCGGCGAAGGTCGTGCACGGGGCGGAGCTGCGGGCGTTCATCGCCGGGGCGCCGATCGTCACCGACCAGACCGCGGTGGCGTCGCCGGAGCCGAACCGGAGCGTCTTCGGCGGCTGACGCGCGACCGTGGGCCGGGCCGACGGTCGCCGTGCGATCGGGCGGATGCCGCGCACGCGGAGGGTCCGCCTGCCAGGATGGGTCTGAACGACCGCGCAGGTGCGCGACCGAGCAAGGGGATCCCTGATGACGAACGACGACCGGAGCAACGAGGACCGGACGGGCGACGGCCAGGCGCCGAGCTGGGGCGGAGCGCCGCAGCAGCCCGCTCCCTCGGCCGACGAACCGCGCTACGGCGAGCGGGTCGACCCCGCTCCCGCCTCCACGCCGCAGTACGGCGAGCCGGCCCCGCAGGCCGACGCGCCGCGCTGGGGCGAACAGGCCCAGCAGTACCAGGCACCGCAGGGCGAGACCCCGCAGTACGGGTCGACCCAGTACGCCGAGCAGCAGGGCCAGTACGGGCAGCCGCAGCACGGGCAGCCCCAGTTTGGCCAGCAGCCCTACGCAGCGGCTCCGGCGAGCGCCGGTGCCCCCTCGTGGCAGGGCTACGAGGAGCCGAAGGCCAAGAAGAAGACCGTCGGTGTCATCGCGTTCGTCGTGGCCGTCGCCGCGCTCGTGGTCGGCATCATCGGCGGCGCGCTGTTCGGTGGCGTCTTCGGCGGCTCCGAGGCGTTCCGCGAGTCCGTGCAGAACGGCGGGGCGACCCCGAGCGAGTCCGACATCATGGCGCTCACGACGTCGTCGAGCGCCGTCACCGGGTCGCTGCTGTTCTACCTCGGCTCGGCGCTCGGCCTGTGGGCGATCGTGCAGGGCATCGTCGCCGCGGTCACGAAGCGCGGACGCGGCTGGGGTGTCTTCGCGATCATCCTCGCGATCGTCGCGGCGATCGCGTTCGTGGTGGCCATCCTCATCTCGGCCGTCTCGGCCAGCGGGATGTCCTGACCCGACCAGATCGTCCCGGACGGCCCGTCGTGCACCCGCACGGCGGGCCGTCCTCGTCCCCGAGGGCGACACGAGCGTGACCCCCGTGCGCGTGGCACCGCTCGCTCTCGGGGCGGCGCGGTTACCCTCGAACCGATGTCCCTCCCGCCCGACGACCGCCAGCAGCCCGACCGCACCGACCGCGCCCGGGAACCGCGTCATGCGGCGCCCGTGACGGCCGGCGTGAGCCCCGGCAGCACCTTCGCTCCGATCAGCCTGCGCCCCGCGGTCGACGCCGACGCCGTCCAGCAGCGGCTGCGCGACCTCGGGCAGAGCCGCAGCACCGACGCGCTCGCGGAGCGTGCCGAGCTCCTCCGCCTGCTCGGTCGGCTCGACGAGTCGCTCGTCATCGCCGAGGAGGTCTTCCGCCTGACGATGTTCACGGGGGAGCGCTCGGACAAGGTCTCCGCACGGATCCGTCGCGCGCACGTCCTGCACGACCTCGGGCGGTACGAGCGTGCCGCGACCGAGTCGGCCCTGGCACGGGACACCGCCCGGACCGAGGAGTGGCCGGAGCTCGAGGGCGCAGCGGCCGAGCTCGAGGGCTGGTCGCTGTTCGAACTCTCCCGCTTCGACGAGGCCCGTGCCGCGCTGTCCCGGGCGTACCAGGCGTTCCGCCAGGCCGGTGCGCCGTCGGAGCGCACCGAGGCGCTCCGCACGGCGGTCGAGGCAGCGCTCCGGGCCTCGGTCGCGCAGCCCCCGGCCGAGGACAAGCCGCGCACCGCCCGCGACGTCGCCGCACGCCGTGCGGACGAGGACGAACCGGCCGCACCCCGCGCTCCGGAGCCCGTGCAGCAGACCCCGACGGTGCGCCGCCGGGTCCTCGGTGCGCCGGACGCCGCCCGGACCGAGGCGGACGAACTCTGGGGCCGCATCGCCGCACGTGCCGCGCAGAAGGGCCAGGCCGGACGCGACGAACCCGGCGACGACGAACGGTGACGACGCTCGAGGCCGTCCGGTCCCGCGCCGAACACCTGATGACGGCACACCTCGGGGCGGGCAGCTGGTCGTTCGGGTTCGACCACGCCAAGACCCGGGCGGGCCAGTGCGACTTCGCCCGCAAGCGCATCACGGTGAGCCGCCACCTCGCCGTGCGGTTCTCCGAGGACGACGTCGACCAGGTGCTCCTGCACGAGATCGCGCACGCGGTGGCCGGGGCCCGCGCCGGCCACGGACCCACGTGGCGCCGGACGGCGAAGGCACTCGGCTACACGGGCACACGCCTGTACGACGGCCCCGTGGCGAGCGAACTCGCACCGTGGATCGGCACGTGTCCGGCCGGGCACGAGCACTTCCGCTACCGCACCCCGACCCGGCCGCTGGCGTGCGCGAAGTGCTCCCGCCGGTTCGACCCCCGGAACGTCATCGCGTGGGAGCGCCGAGCGGCGGAGGCCAGCCGAGCTACCGCATGATGCCGATCGCATGCGGAGGCGCGCCGGTAACCCGTTAGCCTGGGCGGATGCACACGGGGCAGCACATCCGCACGGACACCGGTTCCACGTGGTTCTTCGACGCCGGACGGATCGCCCTCGACTTCGCACACACCGGCGGGTTCGCCGACGATCCGGACGGCCGACGTCCGCGGGCGCAGCTCGGCGAACTGCTCGCGACACCGGCCGACCTCGACGAGTGGCTGAGCGACCACACCGAGCCGATCGACGTCGGCGCGACCGCCCGCGAGCTGCAGGACGCCCGGGCCCTCCGTGCAGCGATCGCCCGACTGGCCGTCGCCGCGGCTCCGGGTCCGGCCTCGACCGCGGCGGAACGGACCGCGGTGGCTGCCGGCCTCCGCGCCGGGACGGGTCGCACGCGCCCGGCACCGGACGACATCGACACGGTCAACCTGTTCGCCGCGCTGCCGGACGTGCCGCCGAGCCTGCCCGGCGGCCGTCGTCGTGCGGGCGCGAACCGGGTGCGGCTCGCCCAGGCGCTGTCGAGCGTCGCACGGGACGCCGTGGCCCTGTTCACCGAGGTCGGCTTCGACGACGTCGCCGCGGACGGACAGCCGACGCGGTTGAGCCGCTGCTCGGCGGACGACTGCGGCCTCGTCTTCTACGACTCGTCGCGCGGGGGTACACGCCGGTGGTGCTCGATGCAGCGGTGCGGCAACCGGGCGAAGGTGCGGGCGCACCGGGCCCGACGCGCGGCGGTCTGAGCCGACCCGCGCCTCCTGGCCTGCTCGCGGCTCCGGCCCGGGCCGATTCGCGTGCGTCACGAAAACAAGGATTCGGCGTGCCGAATCCTCTGGCATGCTGTCTGCATGACCGACACCGCTGCCCGTCCCGCCGAGACGACCACGCCTCGGAAGCGCGCGGCCGGCCTGACCCTGCTCGGCCCCGCGTTCGTGGCCGCCATCGCCTACGTCGACCCCGGCAACGTCGCCGCGAACCTCACCGCGGGCGCGAAGTACGGCTACCTGCTGCTCTGGGTCCTCGTCGCCGCGAACGCCAGCGCGGTCGTCGTGCAGTACCTCTCCGCCAAGCTCGGCGTCGTCACCGGCAAGTCCCTGCCGGAGCACCTCGGCCTGCGGATGAAGCGCACGCCCCGGCTGCTGTTCTGGGCGCAGGCCGAGGTCGTGGCCGCCGCGACCGACATCGCCGAGGTCATCGGCGGCGCACTCGCGCTGCACCTGCTCTTCGGGCTGCCACTGGTCGCCGGCGGGGTGATCACCGGCGTGGTCTCGATGGCGATCCTCACCCTGCAGAGCCACCGCGGCACCCGGACGTTCGAGGCCGTGGTGACGGCGATGCTCGCGATCCTCACGGTGGGGTTCTGCGCCGGGCTGCTGTTCGCGCAGGTGTCACCGGGCGAGCTCGTCTCGGGGCTCGTCCCGCGGTTCGAGGGGTCCGGGTCGGTGATGCTCGCCGCCTCGATGCTCGGCGCGACGGTGATGCCGCACGCGGTCTACCTGCACTCCGCCCTGGCGCGCGACCGGCACGGCGACGTCCCGGCGGGCCCGGAGCGTCGTCGGGTGCTCGTCGCGACGCGGTGGGACGTCGGACTGGCGCTCCTGGTGGCCGGCGGGGTGAACATCTGCATGCTCGTCCTCGCGGCGGCGACGCTGCCCGGGGTCGCCGACACGGACTCGATCCCCGGAGCGCAGCGGGCGATCGCCGAGCACGTCGGACCGGTCGTGGGCGTGCTGTTCGCGGTGGGGCTGCTGGCGTCGGGGCTCGCCTCGACCTCGGTGGGCTGCATGGCCGGCGCCGAGATCATGAAGGGACTGCTGCACGTGCGGATCCCGCTGCTGGCCCGACGGCTGGTCACGCTCGTGCCCGCCATCGTCCTGCTCGCGGTGAACGCGGACGCGACGATGCTGCTCGTGGTGAGCCAGGTCGTGCTGAGCTTCGGGATCGCCTTCGCGATCGTGCCGCTGGTCGTCTACACGTCCCGGCGCAGCGTGATGGGTGCGGACGTCAACGCGATGACCACCCGCGTCGTCGCGGGGGTCATCGCGTTGGTGATCGTCGCGCTCAACGTGGCGCTCATCGTGCTGACGCTGGCCGGTTAGTCGACGACGCGGACGCCCTTCCAGAACGCCACGTAGCCCGAGTAGTCCTTGCCGACGCGGTCGAACGACGACGGGATGGGCGTCGGGTACGACCAGGCGTTGTCCTGCAGCGCCTGCCCGTCGACGTTCACCGTGTAGTACTGCGTGTCGCCCTTCCACGGGCAGTGGTACTGGGTGGGGCTCTCGGTGAACAGCTCGCTCTTCACGCTCGACGGCGGGAAGTACCAGTTGCCCTCGATCTGGATGAGGTCCTCCTGCGGGGCCTCGGCGATCACGGTGTCTCCGACGACTGCCTTCACGGCACGCTCCTTCGCTCTGCGGTCCGGCGGGGTACCGGATGTGGAGGTCGAACGCTACGCGCGCGAACTCGATTCCCGCAGGGTCTCCAGCTGGCCGTCCACCGCGAGCGCCGCGTGCACGTCGGCCGGTTCGAGCGCCGCGGCCGCCTCGGACGCGCTGACCAGGTGCTTCACCGCCCGCCGCAGTCCCGTGTAGGCCGCACAGGCGGCCGCCGCCTCGGGCGAGGTGTGGTCGATCCCGACCTCGGCGAGCGCGTCGACCACGGCACCGGCCGCGAGCAGGTCCTCGACCGCGAAGTCCGGTGCGTCCGGCACGTCCGCGGCCTCGCCCGCCGCTTCCGCGGCGTCGTCACCGGGTGCGTGGTGGCGTCCGGCGGCGACGATCGCGACGACGCAGCGGTCACCGCGTTCGGCCTGGAGGCGCGTCACGCGTTCCGCGACCGCCGTCGCGTTGCCGAGGTGGCCGAGCACGACCTCCGGACCGTCCGGCACCTGCGCGGCGACCGCGCGGAGCGCCCGTCGGCGGGCGGGTCCGTCGTGCGCCGCGGACGCCGGGAGGACGTCGACCCAGACGACCAGGTGCGTCCCCGGGGCGATCCGCGCGGCGCCGCCGGTCCCCCATGCGAAGCGGACCTGGTACTTCTCCTGCGTGCGTGCTGCCACCTGCGACACGATAGCCGTCGGCGGGTCCCTGATCCTTTCCACAGGTGCTCCGCCGTCCGGGGTTCGTCAGGGTCGGCGACCGTAGGATCTGTTGCCATGGAGATCGCCCCCGCACCCACCCTGACCGGCGACCGCGTGACGCTCGAGCCCCTCGGCTCCGAGCACGCGGACGACCTGCGGGCGGCGGTCGCGGACGGCGATCTGTGGCGCACCTGGTACACCTCGATCCCCGCCCCGGCACAGGTCGACGACGAGATCGACCGGCGGCTCGCCGAGCAGGCAGCGGGACGGATGGTGCCGTTCGCGGTGCGCGACCGCCCGACCGGCCGGGTCGTGGGGTCGACGACGTTCCTCAACCCCGACACGGGCAACCGCCGGGTCGAGATCGGTGCGACGTTCCTGTCGCGGTCGACGCAGCGCACGGGCATCAACACCGAAGCGAAGCTGCTCATGCTCTCGCACGCGTTCGACGTCTGGCAGTGCATCGCGGTCGAGTTCCGGACCCACTGGCACAACCTCCAGTCCCGCACGGCCATCGCGGCACTCGGTGCGAAGCAGGACGGCGTGCTCCGGAACCACTCGATCGGTCGTGACGGCACGCTGCGGGACACCGTGGTGTTCTCCGTGATCGCGTCGGAGTGGCCGACCGTCCGGTTGTCCCTCGCCGAACGGCTCCGTCGGCACGACCGCGCCGAGGGCGCTCGACGCCGATCCGCCCGGCACGCCTGACGCGATGCCGTCCGGCACGCCTGCCGCCGGGCCCGCCGCTCGTCCACCGCGCACGAGTAGCGTTCGCGGCATGCACGTGGGCATCCGGATCACCCTCGACGCACCGGTCGAGGCCGTGCGTGACGCCCTGCTGTCCCCGGCGGTGATGGTCGCCGTGACGAAGCCGTTCCTGGTCTACCGGTCGCGCGATCCGCAGGGGTTCCCGGTGCGCTGGGTGCCGGGCGAGCCGCACCCCATCACCGCGAGCGCCTTCGGCGTGGTCCCGAGCGGCGACACGCACGTCGACCTCGACCTGTACGAGGTGCGCGGTGTGCCCGTGCAACGCGACAACGGCGGTGGCACGAGCGGGCTGTTCGGACGGATGTCGATGCAGCACCGGATGGCGACCGTCGACCTCGGGGACGGTCGGACGCGCCTCGTCGACCGGCTCTCGTACCGGATGCGGCCCGCGGTGCTCGGCGTCCTGCTCTGGCCGGGGATGTGGGTGATCTGGCAGTGGCGCGCGCTGCGGATGCGCGCCCTCGCGCCCGGTTGGCGGCGCGCCCGACGAGCCGCGGCCTGACCGCCGGACCCGCGCCGTTCCTCCAGGCAGGGCGTACGCTCGTACCGTGAGCCAGACGCATGAGCCGGCAACCGACGACCGCGTGCACAGCACGCTCGCCACCGTGGACTGGCGGCGGATGACCTTCGACCTGTACCGACGGGTGCGGGCGACGAACGACCCGGAGACCGCCCACGCGCTGTGGCGCGAGACTCGTGACGCGATGTTCGGCGAGCACCCGGCCAGCCCGCTGCTCGACGAGGACGCCCGCGACTTCGAGTCCCTGCCCGTCCCGGACTACGACCCGTCGTGGCGCTTCCGTGCCCGGATCGAGCCGGCGGAGCCCCTCGCGATGGACGTCGAGACGGGCACCGACGGCATCGTGCACTTCGACCGGCTCGGCGTCGTGACCCTGGCCGGCATCGGTTCGCTCGACGTGTGGTCGCACGGCGGCTACGCGGGCGGCGTGTTCATCCCGGTCAAGGACTCGAGCGCCGGCAAGGCCCGCGGGACCTACGGCGGCGGACGCTACCTCGTCGACACGATCAAGGGCGCGGACCTCGGGGGCGACGACGGCGAGCTCGTCCTCGACTTCAACTTCGCCTACAACCCGTCGTGCGCGTACGACCCGGCGTGGGCGTGCCCGCTCGCGCCTCCGGGCAACACCGTCGCGGTCCCGATCCCCGTCGGCGAGCAGTACGACTTCTAGGGTGGAGCACATGTCGGGTCTCGTCGCGATCGACGCCGGAGGGCGCATCCCGCCGTTCGAGCAGGTCCGGTCCCAGATCGCCGCGCAGATCAGCGCCGGGTACCTCGTGGACGGTGAACGGCTGCCGAGCGTCCGTGGACTCGCGGACGAGCTCGGGCTCGCCGCCGGGACGGTGGCGCGGGCGTACCAGTTGCTCGAAGAGGCCGGGCTCGTGCAGACCGCACGCGGCGCCGGAACCCGGGTGATCCGACCGGCCGAGGTTCCGTCGTCGGTGACCGATGCCGCCCGTGCCCTCGCTGCCGCCGCACGGGCCGCGGGGCTGTCCGCCGACCAGGCCGCTGCCGCCCTGCGGGACGCCTGGCCCGCCTGACGCGGGCGCGCGCTGCGTCAGGGCGCGCCGCGCCGCAGTGTGCGAGGTTCCGCGCGGCGTGCGATGCCGCGCGCGTCCCACGGCACGTGGAACCTCGCACAGTGCCGCGGCCTTCCGCGTCCGGCGCGCTGCGTCAGCAGCGCTCGAACACGTAGTCGTCGCTCGACGGCGTCACGAGGTCCCGGTCGCGGAGGATCGTCATCGCCGGCCGCTTCGCCGAGGCACACACCGACGACCACGACTGCTCGCTGTTGTCCGAGTACTCGACGTCGATGACCCGCTTGCCGTACGCCTTCGTGTACTCGCCGCACTCCTGGTAGACGAAGCACTCCTCGGCGACCACGAAGTCGAAGCCGGTCTGCTTCCGCCCGGACGCCCCGAGCTGCGGCGTGTTCTTCTGCCCGACCGCGAGCCCCTCGCCGTGCCCGAGACGGACGAGCGCGGCGGCGAGTGCGAGGTTCCCGGAGCGCGTCAGCTTCCCCTTCGAGCGCGTCCACGAGTCGAGGTTGTCGAACTCGACGGCGTCGAACCCGCGATCGGCGCACCGGGCGACGGACTTCGTGAGGACCCGCACGATCGTCGCGCGCTTCGCAGCGGTCGTCGTGTCGAGCAACATCTCGTCCGGCCAGCCCGGGTCGGACACCGGCTTGCCCGATCGGTCGCGGAGGATCGCCGTCGGGTGGTCCCGCTTCCACATCGCGGCGTCCTCCGGCTGGGTCTGGAAGCCGTTGACGTAGCAGATCGAGTACTTCCCCGCCGCCGGGCGTGCGGTGCTGTCGCGTTCGACGATCGTGACACCTGCCGGCGGCGCGTACGAGCCGCCCAGCTGGTAGTCGGGGACGCCCGAGGTGGGCAGGTTCCGGTACGACGCGGTGGGCACCGCGGCGGCGCAGGACGCCGTCCCCAGGACGGCGACGAGGGCCGTCGCGACGGTCAGCAGGACGGTTCTGGTGCGCACCGGTGCATCCTCGCACGAGCCGGCGGACACCTCGGCCTGGGGGATCCGACCCGCGCACGCTATGCTGGACGTACTCGAGGCGCCGATCGCCTCGTGCGTCGTACGGACGCCCCCGAACTCCCGGTCCACGGACCGATGATCGAGCACCTCCCGAAGGTGCCAGGCTTCTCTGCTGCGGCGACTGCGCCAGCCACACCCGTTGGCGCGCATCCCGCCCGCGCGCTGCCTCGCAAGCGCGACCACAGCCGGAGCACTCCGGTTGGAAAGGTCACCATGACCAACGAAGACATCCGTTTCTCCGACCTCGGCGTCCCCGCGCCGATGGTCGCCGTCCTCGCCGACCAGGGCAAGGAGACCGCGTTCCCCATCCAGGAGGACACGCTCCCCGACTCCCTGCAGGGCAAGGACGTGCTCGGCCGTGGCCGCACCGGCTCCGGCAAGACGATCGCGTTCGCGATCCCGCTCGTCGCCCGCCTCGCCGCGAGTGGCCGCAAGCGCCGCGCCGGCCGGCCCCGTGCCCTGGTGCTCGCCCCCACCCGTGAGCTCGCGACCCAGATCGACGTCGCCCTCGCCCCGCTCGCCAAGGCCATGGGCCTGAACACCACGACCGTCTTCGGCGGCGTCGGGCAGGGTCGTCAGGTCGACGCCCTGCGCGGCGGCGTGGACGTCGTCGTGGCGTGCCCCGGCCGTCTCGCCGACCTCATGCAGCAGGGCCACGTCAACCTCGGTGACATCGAGGTGACCGTCCTCGACGAGGCCGACCACATGGCCGACATGGGCTTCCTCCCCGGTGTGACCAAGATCATGCAGGCCACGCCCGAGCAGGGGCAGCGTCTGCTGTTCTCCGCCACGCTCGACAACGGCGTGGACAAGCTCGTCAAGAAGTTCCTGCACAACCCGGTCATGCACTCGGTCGACGAGGCGAACAGCCCCGTCGAGGCGATGACCCACCACCTGTTCGAGGTCGCCGACGCCGACGCGAAGAAGGACCTCGTCCGGACGCTCGCGAGCGGCACCGGTCGTCGCATCCTCTTCATGCGCACGAAGCACCACGCCAAGCGCCTCGCCAAGCAGCTCAGCAGCCAGGGCATCCCGGCCGTCGACCTGCAGGGCAACCTGTCGCAGGGTGCCCGTGAGCGGAACCTCGCGAAGTTCTCCTCCGGCGAGGCCCTCGTGCTCGTCGCCACCGACGTCGCCGCCCGCGGTGTGCACGTCGACCACGTCGAGCTCGTCGTGCACGTCGACCCGCCCACCGAGCACAAGGCGTACCTGCACCGCTCGGGCCGTACCGCCCGCGCCGGTTCGTCCGGTGACGTCGTCACCGTGACGATGCCCGCCGAGCGTCGCGACGTCGCGCAGATGATGCGCGCGGCCGCGATCAAGGTCACGCCGCAGCAGGTCACGGCGAACTCCCCCGCCGTCACGGAGCTGGTCGGCGAGATCGCTCCGGTCCGCCACGTCGCCCCGGAGCAGCCGGCACAGCAGCAGCGCCAGCCCAAGCAGCGCACCACCGAGTCCGACAACGCGAGCGGCGGCCGTCGCCGTGGTCGCGGCGGTCGTCCCGGAGGCGCGGCGCAGCCCGCGCGCACCGGCTCGGCTTCCGGGTCGTCCGGTGCAGGGCGTCGCGGCGGTCGTCCCGCCGAGGCCGGCGCCGGCGCGTCGACCGGCTCCGCCGGTGGGCAGCGCTCGGGTGCCGCGTCCGGCGGTCGCCGCAGTGGTGGCAGCCGTCGCGCGTCGAGCGACACCGTCCGCGGCGGGTCCGCTCCGGTCTGGTCCTCGGAGGGCGGCTACGCCGCCGGTCGTGGGTCCGGCACCGAGTCGGGCGGCAACCGTCGTGGTGGCTCGCGCCGCGCCTCCCGTCCGGCGGGTTCCGCGCGCTGACGGCTCGCGCCGCGCACAGCGTCGACCAACCGCGGTCCCGCCGGTTCCGCGCGCTGATCCTGTCGGCGTGGGGAACCTCCACGCCGCCTGAGCACGGACGCACTCCACGGGCGTAGGTTCTCCTTCACCGGATGCCGCGCGAGCGACTGACGGGGAACTGTCCGCTGTCGGAAGGAGAGCCTATGGCTGGGATCGAAGACGTCAAGAACGCCGCTGCGAAGGCAGCTGGCAAGGCCAAGGAAGCCGTCGGGAACGTGACGGACAACGACCGCCTCAAGGCTGAAGGCAAGACCGATCAGGTCAAGGCCGACACCAAGCAGGCAGGTACGAACGTCAAGGACGCCGCTTCAGGCGTGGCCGACAGCCTCAAGAACGACAACAAGTAAGCCGGTCCAGTACCGCGCTGCGAAGCCCCCGGGTCCGATTCGGATCCGGGGGCTTCGTCGTGCGCGGGTGGCGTCGGCCGCTACATGAGGGCGCCGACCGATGCGAGTCCGGCGCGGAGGAGCGCTCCGCGACCGCCCTCCATCTCGTCGGCAACGGCGTCGGAAGCTGCCTCCATCGGGCTCATCCAGGTCAGCTCGAGGGCGTCCTGCCGGGGCTCGCACGTGCCGGTCACGGGGACGACGTACGCGAGGGAGATCGCGTGCTGCCGTTCGTCCGTGTAGACGGACGCGCCGGGCAGCGGGAAGTACTCGGCCACGGTGAACGGGGTGGGGCTCGACGGCAGCTGCGGGAACGCCATCGGCCCGAGGTCCTTCTCGAGGTGCCGGAACAATGCGGTCCGGATCGACTCGCCGAACATCACGCGCCCGGACACGAGCGTGCGGGCGATGGAACCGCTCGGGGCGACGCGCAGCAGCACGCCCACCTCGGTGACGACGCCGAGGCCGTCGGTGCGGACGGGCACCGCCTCGACGTAGCAGATCGGCAGTCGACGGCGGACGTTCGCGAGCTCCTCGTCGGACAGCCAGCCGGAGTCGGGGTCGGGGGTGCGCAGCGAGGCCATGCACCGTGTCTACCAGTCACTGTGGCGAGTTCGGCGGAAGGCGCGGGGGTTGGGGATGGTTGATGCGTCAACTACTGTCGTCCACATGATCGATCGCGATGCCGTGCAGTGGACCCGGAGCCCCTCCGAGCGTGCGGGGACCCCGCTGCTCGTGACGATGCACGGGGTGGGGTCGAACGAGCGCGACCTGCTCGGACTCGCCCCGGCGCTGCCGTCGTCGTGGACCTTGGCGTCGCTGCGTGCGCCGATGCCGTTCGGGCAGGGGTACAGCTGGTACCCGCTCGGCACGCCGGGCTCCCCGGCACTCGGGCCCGTCGACGAGTCCGTCGCCGGTGTCCTCGAGTGGATCGACTCGGTCGCGGCCGAGCACCCGCGGATCGGGCTGCTCGGGTTCTCGCAGGGTGGGTCGATGGCGCTGCAACTGCTCCGGGCACGGCCCGCTGCGTTCGCGTTCGCGGTGTCGCTGTCCGGCTTCGTCGTCCCGGGCGTGACGGACTCGCGTGACGAGGCCGTCGCCGCCGTCCGGCCCCGGGTGTTCCTCGGGCACGGCGACCTCGACCCGGTGATCCCCGGCGAGGCCACCGCCCGGACGCAGGCGTGGGCGGCGACGAACACCACCGTCACGGATCGCACGTACGAGGGCCTCCCCCACGCGGTGTCCGCAGCGGAGCTGGCGGACGTGGCCGCGTTCATCGGCGCGTAGGCGCGCTCGGCGGGCTCGGCGCGCTCGGCGCGTCCCGCGGCGCGCTTGGTGAGCAGAAATGGTCGGGTCCGACGTGCGGACTCGACCATTGCTGCTCACGATGCGGACGGGAGGCGCGGTGCCAGCTGGCACCGCGCCTCCCGTCACGGGTTCCGACGTCAGTCGGCGAGGATCTGCAGGAGGTCCTTGCGGAGCTGGTCGATCTTGGCGGTCGCCGCCTTCGCCTGCTCCTCCGTCGCGCTGGTGCGGTACATGTGCAGGACGCCCATGGTCTTCCGCAGCGCCTCGATGAACTCGCGGGACGAGTCCGGGAGGCCCGGCGCGTCGAAGGCCGCGGCGATCTCGTCCGCCTTCGCCTCTGCCTCGGCCTTGCCGGCGTCGGTGAGCTCGAAGAGCGTCTTCCGGCCGTCTCCCGTGGAGACGACGAGGTCCTCGTCCACGAGCTGCTGGAGCGTCGGGTAGACCGAACCGGGGCTCGGCTTCCAGGCGCCGCCGGTGCGTTCGGCGATGGTCTTGATGACGGCGTAGCCGTTCTGCGGGCCCTCGGCCAGCAGGCCGAGGGTCGCGAGGCGGACGTCGCCGCGGCGACGGCGTTCGCGGCCGAAGCCGGGACCGCCGAACCCCGGACCGCCGAAGCCGGGTCCGAAGCCGCGACCGAAGCCGGGGCCGAAGCCGGGGCCGAAGCCGCCGCGTCCGCCGTGGTCGTGGTCACCGCGGTCGCGGCCGGGGAAGCCGGCGCCGTGGTGCTGCCGCGCGCCGCCGAAACGGGGGCCGCGCGGGTGCTGGGTGGTGTCGAAGTCGTTGTGCATGGGTCGCATGATGCGTCCTTCCGTCGTGCTGAGTCGGCTCGCGAACGGTCTGACCGGAATCGTCTTCGTCGTATCGCGATGTGTTAACGATAGATCGGTAACTATCGCTCTGTCAAGGGGTACGTCCGCACGGGCCGCTGTCGGTGGTGGCGGGCAGGATGGGACGGACCATGACGGACGTCCTCGAGCGCTTCTCCCCCGCCACCGCGGAGTGGTTCCGCGGCGCCTTCGCCGCACCGACCCCGGCGCAGGCCGGTGCGTGGGACGCCGTCTCCACCGGGCAGCACGCGCTCGTGATCGCCCCGACGGGGTCCGGCAAGACGCTGGCATCGTTCCTGTGGTCGATCGACCGACTCATCAGCTCGACCGACCGTCCGCCCGCGAAGCAGCGCACCCGGGTGCTCTACGTGTCCCCGCTGAAGGCCCTCGGCGTCGACGTCGAACGGAACCTGCGCAGCCCGCTCGTCGGCATCACCCAGACCGCGCGGCGCCTCGGGCTCGAACCACCCGACGTCACGGTCGGGGTCCGCAGCGGTGACACCCCGTCGTCCGATCGGCAGAAGCTGCTGCGGCAGCCGCCGGACATCCTCATCACGACGCCGGAGTCGCTGTACCTCATGCTCACCTCGCAGGCGCGCGAGACCCTGGTGAACGTCGACACCGTCATCGTGGACGAGGTGCACGCCGTCGCGTCCACCAAGCGCGGCGCCCACCTGGCGGTCTCGCTCGAACGGCTCGACGACCTGCTCGAGAAGCCCGTGCAGCGGATCGGGCTCTCGGCGACGGTGCGCCCCCCGGAAGAGGTGGCGCGGTTCCTCGGCGGACGCGCACCGGTGTCGATCATCGCCCCGCCGGCGCAGAAGACGTTCGACCTGCGGGTCGTCGTGCCGGTCGACGACATGGCCGAGCTCGGTGCACCGCCCGTCGGTGCGGACGCGACCGAGTCACCGACGAACGGGTCGATCTGGCCCCACGTCGAGGAACGCGTGGTCGACCTGGTCGAGGAACACCGGTCGACCATCGTGTTCGCGAACTCCCGCCGCCTGGCCGAGCGGTTGACGGCACGGCTGAACGAGATCCACGAGGAACGCGTGCTCGCGGCGGCGGGCTCGGTCGGCGACGGGGCGCTGGTGCCGGCCGGTGCCTCCCCCGCCGACGACGGCCTGCCGGTCGCGCGCGGGCGTCCGCAGTCCCCGGCACGGACCTCGGCGCACGCCGTCGCACCGCAGGGCACGAAGCGGCCCCCGGCGCAGGTGATCGGCGCGTCCGGGCAGACCGGTGGCGGGGGCTCCGATGCCGCCGTGCCGGTGCTCGCCCGCGCCCACCACGGTTCCGTCTCGAAGGACCAGCGCGCCATCATCGAGGACGACCTGAAGTCCGGTCGACTGCGCTGCGTCGTCGCGACGAGTTCGCTCGAGCTCGGCATCGACATGGGCGAGGTCGACCTCGTCGTGCAGGTCGAGGCGCCGCCCTCGGTCGCGAGCGGCCTGCAGCGCGTCGGTCGCGCCGGGCACCAGGTCGGCGAGATCTCCCGCGGCGTGCTGTTCCCGAAGCACCGCGCCGACCTGGTGAACAGCGCCGTGACGGTCGAGCGGATGGTCGCCGGGCAGATCGAGTCGATCTCGGTGCCGGCGAACCCGCTCGACGTCCTCGCGCAGCACACCGTGGCAGCGGGGGCGATCGACACGGTCGACGTCGAGCACTGGTTCGAGCTCGTGCGGCGGAGCGCCCCGTTCAGCGGTCTGCCCCGCTCCGCGTTCGAGGCCACGCTCGACCTCGTGACCGGGCGCTACCCGAGCGACGAGTTCGCCGAGCTCCGCCCGCGCCTGGTGTGGGATCGCGTGCACGGCACCCTGACCGGGCGTCCGGGTGCCCAGCGGCTCGCGGTCACCAGCGGCGGGACGATCCCCGACCGCGGCATGTTCGGCGTGTTCATGGTCGGCGAGAAGGCCTCACGCGTCGGCGAGCTCGACGAGGAGATGGTCTACGAGTCCCGCGTCGGCGACGTCTTCGCGCTGGGTGCGACGAGCTGGCGCATCGAGGAGATCACCCACGACCGGGTGATCGTCAGCCCCGCGTTCGGGCAGCCGGGTCGCGTGCCGTTCTGGAAGGGCGACGGTATCGGTCGCCCCGCGGAACTCGGCCGTGCCACCGGGGCCTTCGTGCGTGAGGTCGAGGGGGCTTCCGACGACGACGCACGTGCCAGGGTCGCCGCCGGCGGGCTCGACGAACGGGCCGTGACGAACCTGCTCACCTTCCTCCGCGACCAGCGCGCCGCGACCGGACACGTGCCGAACGACACGACCCTCGTGATCGAACGCTTCCGTGACGAGCTCGGCGACTGGCGGCTCATCCTGCACTCGCCGTACGGCATGCAGGTGCACGCGCCGTGGGCCCTGGCCGTCGCCGCACGACTCCGTGAGCGCCACGGGATCGACGGCGACGCCATGGCCGCCGACGACGGGATCGTCGTGCGCATCCCCGAGACCGATGCCGAGCCTCCCGGCGCCGACCTGTTCGTGTTCGAGCGGGACGACCTCGAAGCGCTCGTGACGGACGAGGTCGGGGCGTCGGCGCTGTTCGCCGCGCGCTTCCGTGAGTGCGCCGCGCGGGCGCTCCTGCTGCCCCGCCGGAACCCCGGGCAGCGGTCCCCGCTCTGGCAGCAGCGGCAGCGGGCCTCGCAGCTGCTCGAGGTCGCCCAGAAGTACCCGACCTTCCCGATCGTGCTCGAGACCGTGCGCGAGGTCCTCCAGGACGTGTACGACGTGCCCGCCCTGCTGGGGATCGCCGACGACATCGCGGGCCGGCGCATCCGGTTGGTCGAGACCGAGACGGAGACGCCGTCGCCGTTCGCGCGATCGCTGCTCTTCGGGTACGTCGCCGCGTTCATGTACGAGGGGGACTCCCCGCTCGCCGAGCGTCGGGCGGCCGCACTGTCCCTCGACTCGACGCTGCTCGGCGAGCTGCTCGGTCGTGCCGAGCTCCGCGAGCTGCTCGACCCGGCGGTCATCGCCTCGGTCGAGCGTGACCTGCAGCGGCTCTCACCGGACCGCCGGGCACGCGACGCCGAGGGGATCGTCGACGTCCTGCGGCTCGTGGGCGCGCTCGACCTCGACGAGATCGTGGACCGGAGCTGGCTGGCGGAGGCGGATGACCGCGCCGCAGCGACGACCGAGTTGCAGACCGTGCTCGCCGCGCTCGAGCGGGACCGCCGCGTGCTCGCGTTCTCGCACGCCGGTGCGACCCGCTGGGCCGTGATCGAGGACGCCTCCCGCCTGCGCGACGCCCTCGGGGTGCCCCTGCCGATCGGCGTGCCGACGGCGTTCGTCGAACCGGTGGCCGACCCGCTCGGCGACCTGGTCGGCCGGTACGCCCGGTCGCACGGGCCGTTCTCCGCGCAGGACGCCGCCGGACGGCTGGGGCTCGGGATCGCCGTCGTGCAGGACACCCTGCGCCGCCTCGTCGCCGACCGCCGCGTGGTCGAGGGCGAGTTCCGTCCCGATCGCCAGGGTGCGGAGTGGTGCGACGCCGAGGTGCTCCGCCGCATCCGCACGAAGTCGCTCGCGGCGCTCCGGCACGAGGTCGAGCCGGTCGCGCCGGACGCCCTCGCGCGGTTCCTGCCCGCGTGGCAGCACGTCCGGACCGCCGGTACCCGCGGTGGGCTGCGCGGCGTCGACGGGGTGCTCCAGGTCGTCGACCAGCTCGCCGGGGTGGCACTGCCCGCGAGCGCGTGGGAGACCCTCGTGCTGCCGGCACGCGTCGGCGACTACGCGCCGAGCATGCTCGACGAGCTCACCGCCACGGGCGAGGTCCTCTGGTCCGGCGGCGGCACCCTGCCGGGCAACGACGGCTGGATCCGCCTGCACCTCGCCGACACCGCGACCACGACCCTGGCGGAGCCCTCCGGTGACGAGACGACCGAGCTCCAGCGGGACGTGCTCGGTGCGCTCGCGGGCGGCGGCGCGTACTTCTTCCGGCAGCTCGGGCAGGCCGTGGGCAGCACCGACGACACCGCCCTGTCGACCGCACTGTGGGACCTGGTGTGGGCCGGACAGATCACGAACGACACCTTCGCGCCGTTGCGGGCGATGCTCGGCGGGAAGGCGAAGAGCTCGAGCGCACCCCGCGCACGGGCGTACCGCGGGCGTCGTCGGCCGACGATGCCGACGCAGTCCGGTCCGCCGTCCGTCGGCGGCCGGTGGTCCCTGCTCCCCCTCGCCGAGTCCGACGCGACCGTCCGTGCCGCCGCGACCGCCGAACAGCTGCTCGAGCGGTACGGCGTCGTCACCCGCGGCGCGGTGCAGGTCGAGGGCGTCCGGGGCGGGTTCGCCGGCGTGTACCGGGTGCTCTCCCGCTTCGAGGAGTCCGGCCGGGCACGCCGGGGCTACTTCGTCGAGGGCCTCGGTGCCGCGCAGTTCGCGACGGGGCCCACCGTCGACCGGCTCCGCACCTACGCGCGCGACATCGACGACGACGAACGGGCCGACCCGGACCGGTCGCGTGATGCCCTGACCCTCGCGGCGACCGACCCGGCGAACGCGTACGGGGCATCGCTGCCGTGGCCGTCCGACACCGCCCCCGGGCCCGACGACGACGGTCCGGGCGGCGCCGACGGTACCGCTGGTCGTCCCGGTGGGACCGCCGACTCCGCTCCCGCGAAGACGACGGACCGCGGGCACCGGCCCGGGCGCAAGGCGGGTGCGCTCGTCACGACGGTCGACGGGCACCTCGCGGTGTACGTCGAACGCGGTGGCAAGTCGGTGCTGACCTTCACCGACGACCCGGCGGACCTCGCCGTGGCGGCGGCGTCGATCGCCGCGACCGTGCGGAGCGGCCTGCGGAAGCTCTCGGTCGAGCGGGTGGACGGGGACTTCGTCCTCGAGACGCCGCTCGGTTCGGCGCTGCGCGAAGCCGGGTTCACCGCCACGCCGCAGGGGCTGCGTCTCCGTGTCTGAGCGCACGACGGGGGTGCCCGGTGCCTGAGGGCGACACCGTCTTCCGCGCCGCCCGTCGGCTCCACGCCGCACTGGCGGGGAAGGTCCTCACCCGCAGCGACTTCCGGGTGCCGGCGTTCGCCACGCTCGACCTCGTCGGCCGCACGGTGGACGAGGTCGTCCCGCGTGGCAAGCACCTGCTGCACCGGATCGGCGACCTCACCGTGCACTCGCACCTCAAGATGGAGGGGCGGTGGGACGTCTACGCGCCCGGGGACCGCTGGCGTCGCCCGGCACACCAGGCACGGGTGGTGCTCGACGCTGCCGACGTCTCGACGGTCGGCTTCGCGCTCGGGGTGCTCGAGGTCGTCCCCCGCGACCAGGAGTCCGAGATCGTCGGGTACCTCGGCCCCGACCTGCTCGGTCCCGACTGGGACGCCGACCTCGCGCTGGCGAACCTGACGCGGGACCCTGATCGTCCGGTCGGCCTCGCACTGCTCGACCAGCGGGTGCTCGCCGGCCTCGGGAACGTCTACCGCAACGAACTGTGCTTCCTGCGCGGCGTCCTGCCGACTCGTCCGGTGCGCGAGGTGCACGACCCGGCGCGGATGATCGCCCTGGCGAGCCGGCTCATCCACGCCAACCGTGACCGCAGCGCCCGTGTGACCACCGGGGTCGATCGGCCCGGTCGGCGCTTCTGGGTGTACGGCCGAGCGGGGAAGCCGTGCCTGCGCTGCGGGACGCCGATCCGGTACGGGGAGCTCGGTGAGTCGGAGCTGACCCTGCGCGACACCTACTGGTGTCCGCGCTGCCAGACCTGACGGGGCGCGGCCACCGCGCCGGCGCTACGCGCGCGACATGATCCACGCCAGCATGTACGACCGCGAGTTCGCCGAGTCGACCACCGCGTCCGGCAACGCCCGCGCCTCCCGCAGCGCCGTGGCCGCATCGGCCCGTGACGCCAGCGCCCGGTACATGAGCAGGTAGTCGCCGAACTGCACGTCGTACCTGCCGTCCGGCACGGCCTCGGCCAGCACCCGACGGATCTGCGCCGCCCCACCGGCATCGACGTACGAGGCCGCCACGGCCGGCATCGGGATGAGCTCGATGCCCGCGGGCGCGGCCGCCGCGGCGCTGAACCAGGTCGCGTGGTCGCGCTTGCCGCCCCAGGTCAGCGAGACCACCCGGTGCCGGAACTCCGGGAACGCGGAGAGGTCCGGGTCGAGCACGTCCCGTGCGGCCGAAGCCGCCTCGTTGGAGAGCAGCCAGGTCCCGACGGACCGGAGCGACGACGACCCCGACGACGACCCCGACGACGAGCCGGACACCGCTCCCCACAGCGCGACGCCGTTCCACGCCGAGACGGCCTCGGACGACGACTCCTGGTTGTTGCCGTCCGCGAACGGCGAGAACCCGGACGCCCACGAGTGCTGCGCGTACGGGTCGTAGACGCGGAGCGCCGGGAACGAGGCGGTGGCCTCCGGCGAGGCGATGTCCGCCGCGACGAGGTCGGCCACGGTCCGCCACCGGCTGACGAGCGCCGGGTCGTCGGCGGCGAGGACGGCGGCTGCGGACAGCACGTAGCCGTAGTGGAAGTGGTGGTCGTTGAACTCGTCGGAGCCGAACGAGGCCTCCTGCCCGACGAGCCCGTGCAGCGTGGGGTCGTAGGCGAAGCACCGCGCCGTGCGGGTCCCGCACCCGGCGGGGTCGAACCACTGGTCGAGCTCGTCGACGACCGAGGTCTTCAGCGCGTCCGCCACCGACGAGAGGTCGAGCTGCGTCGCGAGCCGGTACAGGTTCGCGACGCGGTACAGGTCCTTCCCACCGCCGTAGCTGTCCGCGGCGTACGACGAGGCATCCACCGTGGAAGCGTCGGCGCGGACCTGGGTGACGAGCGCCGCTCGCTCCGCGGACGACAGCCCCGACAGGTCGAGGGTGTCCGAGGGCCGGACCGTGTCGACCGCGAACCGCAGGGCGGTGCCGGTGCAGACCGGGGCCGGTCCCTGGACGGTCTCGTAGTGCAGGCCGGTGCACTCCAGGCCGGTCGTGCCCTGCCCCGGCTGCGGGACGAGCACGCCCCGGTCGCCGGAGCCGAAGTCGTACGTGAGCGTCGTGCGCTGCTTCCCCCGCGAGGCGCTGCGGTCGAGCGCGACCCCCGTGAGCGGACGGGCGGCGGCGACGAGCCGGGCCGTCTGGGCCGCGGTCGCGCCGTCCGGGACCGGCAGGAGCACGACGCTGCCGCCGGACCGCACGTCGATCGTGTCGCCGTCGATCGTCCCGTCGCGGACGACGAGCTGCCAGGTCCGGCCACCGCTGGTGACGGTCCCGGTACCGTCCCCGGTGCCGTCGATCGGCGAGGTCGCGGTGACGGTGCCGGCACGCGCGGCGGTGTACGTCACGAGCGGCGAGCCCTCGGCGACCACCGTGTGCCCGAGGACGGTGGAGCCGTCACGGTGCTCGACGGTCACGGACACCGAGTCGTAGGCGGACACCAGGGTCGAAGTCGCACCGAGGTCGAGTCCGACCTGCTGCGTCGCGCCGCCGGCGATGGTCTTCTCGGTGGCCGTGACGGTGGGGAGCCCGGCCGCGAAGCCGTCGTCGGTCACCTGCCACGAGATCGGGCTGGGGAACACCGGCTGCGGTGCCGCGCCGAAGACGAGTCCCGAGAACCAGCGGTTCGTCGGCGGCAGCAGGCCGTCGGCGAGGCGCATCGCGCCCGCCTTCGACGACGCGACGTCGCCGAGAGCGGCGACCGCGCGCGCCTGTGCCGCACCGTTCGTGGTGGGCGAGGTGGTCTCGCCGGGGTGATCCGTGCCTCCAGGACCGGTGCACGCGGTCACGAGCATCGCGACGGCCGTCACGACGGTGACGCTGGTGGACAGCCTGGAGGCACGGCGCACGCCGACCCGACGGCGCGCGTCCGGCGCCTGGTCGCGACGGGCAGACCGAGGCAGCCGGAGCATGGGGCTACAGTCCGATCTGCCGCGCGAAGTCACGGACGAGGTCCGTGACGCCCGCGAGCCGGCCGTCGTCCCGCAGGTGCAGGGTGGCGTCCACCGGCGTCCCGGGGCTCGTGATCCCGCTCGACGGCGACGCGGAGAGCTCGGGGCTCTCGACGTCGACCGTGGTCTTCGCCTGTCCTTGGTCGTTGGTCTCGACGCTGACGCTCTTCACGGTGCCCCGGATCGTCGTGTCGTTCGGGAGCACGAGGTCGACCGCGGCGCCGTTCCGGATCCGCCCGTAGTCCCGGGCCGTCACGATGAAGCTCGAGGTGACGAAGAGGCTGTCCTCCTTGTGGATCGTGCCGAGCTCGGAGCCGGCCTGCACGTATCCGCCGGTCTTCACGTCGACCTTGGCGACGGTGCCGGAGACCTCGGCCTTGAACGTGATGAAGCCGTCGGCGCCGATGTCGTACGCGCTCGTCTGCGTGTTCGCGCCCACGACGCCCTTCCGGATGTCCTGCGCGAGCTGGAGGCTCTGCACCTGCAGGAGCTGGTCGCCCTTCCGGACGGTGTCGCCCTCCTCGACGTACTCCTCGGTGACGGTCCCGCCGTAGTCGGTGCCGACGGCGTACTCCTGCGCGGCGATCGCCGCCGAGGTGCTCGCCACGGCGCTCTGCCGCTGGTTGAAGACGAGCGTGCACGCCGCCACGACGACGAGCACCACGATGAGCCCCGCGAACAGCCGGAGTCGGTTCGTCCAGGTCATGCCGTCACCCCGTCCAGCATCGCGGTCAGCCGGTCCGTCACGCGGTTCCGGGCCTGTTCGCGGAACGCGGCGATGATGAACGCGAGGAACACGAGGGTGTTCGTGGTGTTCCAGGCCGTCGCGAGCGTCAGCTGCCCGTTGTCGAGGTCACGCCAGACCGCCACGACGCTCGTCAACGCCAGGAACACGAACACGAGCACCTGCGGGACGATGAAGTTGAACGGGGAGGGCGTCCGACCACGGGAGGCGCCGGTGACGTGCCACGCCTGCTCCTTGCCGCAGACGACGTTCCAGAGCGCGCTCGCGTAGATCGGGAACGAGACCGCGGCGAGCAGGAGCGTCTCGTACCGGAACGACCCGAGGGCGTAGAACGCGAGGAGCACCTGCGCACCGTAGAAGCCGAGGTAGAACAGCACCCACTCGCCGGCCCCGATCGTCAGGTTCATCGGGCGCAGGTCGAAGTAGATCTCGAGCGGCGGTACGAGCAGGAGGAGCCCGGGGACGATGCCCGTCAGGTAGAAGCTCGCGGTGACGAGGTACTGCAGCCGCTGGTCCATCGTCAGCCGGTGCTTCGGGCGGAACGGGAAGTGCGTGAGCAGGATCTCGAAGCCGCCCGTGGCCCACCGGAGCTGCTGCTTGGTGAAGCCCTCGATGGTCTCCGGGGCGTCGCCGACGGCGAGGGTCATCGGGATGAAGACGGTCTTCCAGCCGCGCTCGTGGAGCATCAGGCTCGTCCAGACGTCCTCGGACTTCGAGTCGGTGTACATGCCGCCGATCTCGTCGATGGCCTCGCGGCGGAAGATGACGTTCGTCCCGACGCAGAACGCCGCGTTGAACCGGTTCCGGCCGGGCTGGATGAACCGGTAGAACACCGTCTGCATGTACCCGGCACCCCGCGAGACGAGGTTGTGGAGGTTGCCGTACGACTGCGGGGTCTGCACGAAGGCGATCCCGTCGTCGGCGAAGAACGGCACGGTCTCGAACAGGAAGTCCGGCTTCGGCACGAAGTCCGCGTCGAAGACCGCGAAGTAGTCGCCCTTGGCGAGCGTCAGCGCGTGGTTGATGTTGCCCGCCTTCGCGCCGTGCGACGAGAGCCGACGGACGTACCGGGCGCCGAGCTCCTCGGCGAGCGCCCGTACCTCGTCGCTCCGCCCGTCGTCGAGCACCCACGTGCGGTGCTCGCCGCGCATGGCCACCGCGGCCTGCACGGTCGCGGCCACCTTGGTGAGCTCCTCGCCGTAGACGGTGATGAAGACGTCGACGTCCACCCGGCGTCCGCGCACGTGCATCGGCCAGCGGTGGGGCTGGTCGGCGGCGCCGCTGCGGGCGATGGTGTCGCGGTCGAACAGGGTGTCCTGGGTGTGGTGGAACGCGAAGTCCCGGGGGTCGGAGCCGCCGGAGAGGATCGTCCACATGGACAGGAGCGCCTGCCCCACGAGCACGCTCTCGGCGACGATCACGAGTCCGTACGGCAGGAAGTCGCCCCGGTTCGCCGGGTCGAGGAGGAACACCGCGTACGCCATCACGCCGAGCGTGGCGACGAGCACGATGAGGACCATCACGGGGCTGTGCGCCCGGCTCTCGGCACGCGGTCGGACGTAGGGCACCGGCTCGGTCTGCCGGCGGCGTCGGGCGCGCTCGCGGTCGCGCGGCGTGAGCGGTGCCGGGAGCTGGAAGTCGAAGGACTGCAGCTCGTCGGTCGCCTCTGGTGCTCGGAGTGGCGTCGGGGTACGACGAACGTCGGGTGGTGCGGACATGGCGTGGTCTCCTGTCGGGTTCGGAGAGGACTCACGCGTGGTCGAGCGCAGGCGCCGACGCATCGTGAGACGGGCGTCGGCGGCTGCGGCGACATGGATCCGGACCCTCGGGAGGTCCGGCCGGCGAGGGACTAGGGATCCTGCGCCGGCGGTGCTCGCGACCGTGGGTGCGGTCGCGGTGTTCGGTGTGTCGTGTCGTGGTGCGGTCGTGCTGTCGACGGCCCGTCGCCGTCGGTGTTGCGAGCGTAGGTCCGACGGTGGTGCTGGTTCGTGACGAACGTGTGAACAAGTCTCGGGGGCGGCGATCGTGCGGTTTCCCGCAAGCGGCCGCCCCCGACGCGACGTCAGACCGCGGAGCGTCCCGCGGCGGGGCGTCGGCGCAGGGTGGCGTCGAGCACGGCCGGCGGCTGGTACTGCTGGTCGAGCCGTCCGACGTCGGTGCCCGGCGGGACGATCGCGTCGATGCGGTCGAGGACCTCGTCGGAGAGCACCACGTCGGCACCGGCGAGCAGGTCGTCGAGCTGCTCCACGGAGCGCGGGCCGATCAGGGCGCTCGTGACGCCGGGGTGCGCGATCGCGAAGGCCATCGCGAGGTGGGTCATCCGGATGCCGGTCTCCTCGGACAGTGCGACCACCTGTTCCACGGCGTCGATCCGTCGCTCGTCGCGGTTGTGCCGGAACATGGTCACGCGGGCGAGGTCGGTGTCCTGCCCCTTCCGGAAGCGGCCGGTCAGCATGCCGCCGGCGAGGGGACTCCACACGAGGGACCCCATGCCGTACCGCTGGACGACCGGGAGGACCTCGCGCTCGATGCCGCGGTTGAGGATCGAGTACGTGGGCTGCTCCGTCCGGAAGCGCTCGAGCCCGCGGCGCTCCGACGTCCACTGCGCCTCGACCTGCATCGACGCGGGGAAGTCCGAGCTGCCGATCGCCCGGACCTTGCCGCTGCGGATCAGGTCGGTCAGGGCGGACAGGGTCTCCTCGAGGTCGACCGTGTCGTCGGGTCGGTGCGCCTGGTACAGGTCGATGTGGTCGGTCCGGAGGCGCCGCAGCGACCCCTCGACGGCCTGCGTGATCCACCGCCGGGAGTTGCCGCGCCGGTTCGGGTCGTCGCCCATCGGGCCGTTGAACTTGGTGGCGATGACGACGTCGTCCCGGCGGCCGGCGAGCGCCTTGCCGAGCAGTTCCTCGGAGCCGCCCTGCGAGTAGCGGTCGGCGGTGTCGATGAAGTTGATGCCCGCGTCGAGTGCGCGGTGGACGATGCGGATCGAGTCCTGCTCGTCGCCGTTGCCGATGCTGCCGTCGGTGCCGAGCATCATGGCGCCGAGGGCGAAGGGGCTGACCTGGATGCCGGTGCGGCCGAGGGTGCGGTACTGCATGTGCGGTTCCTCCTGTCGATGGCGTTCCGGGTGTCGGTGCCGTATCGTGGCCCGAAGTGGAACGCTCTTCCGGAACTATACGGAACGGCTTTCCGTTTACGCAAGAGGAGGACTCCGTGCGCGCCGACGCCCGACGCAATGCCGACGCCCTGACCGACGCCGCCAAGGCCGTCTTCGCGACCGACGGGGTGGACGCCCCCGCGAAGCTGATCGCGGACCGGGCCGGGGTCGGGGTCGGCACGCTGTACCGACGGTTCCCGCAGCGCTCGGACCTCGTCGTCGCGGTGTTCCAGCGGGCGGTCGAGTCGACGGCGGCCGCCGCGGACGAGCTCGCCGCCGCACACGCTCCCGACGAAGCGCTCGGCCTGTGGCTGCAGCGGTTCACCGAGTTCGTCGCGACGAAGCGCGGGCTCGCCGCCGCCCTGCACTCGGGCGACCCGGCGTTCGAGGCGCTGCCGGACTACTTCCTCGCGCGACTCGGTGGCGCCCTCGGTGGACTCCTCGATGACGCAGCGGCCGCCGGGACGATCCGCCCCGACGTCGACGCGCAGCAGCTCCTGCACGCGGTGGCCGACCTGTGCCACGGTGCTCCGACGATCGAGCAGAGCCAGCTGCTCGTCGGGCTGCTCGTGGACGGGCTCCGCTACCGGGCGACGGCCTGACCGGCGGGGTGGAGCCGCTCGGCCGCGGTCGCCCGGACGGCCTCGGTCACGCGCTCGAGCAGCGGTGAGGCCAGGTTCCAGCGCTGCCACCAGAGCGCCACGTCCGCCCGACGGCCGGGAGTGAGCTCGACGAGGTCACCCCGGTCGAGGGCATCGAGGCACTGCGCCTCCGGCAGCATCCCCCAGCCGAAGCCGAGCGACACCGCACGGGCGAAGTCCGCCGAGGTCGGGACGAAGTGCCGAGGCCCGGACGGCGCGTGGCCGAGCACCCGCCGCAGGTACCCCTGCTGCAGGTCGTCGTCGCGGTCGTAGTCCACGAGGGGCACCCGGTCGAGGAGCCGTGTCATCCGCTGCTCGCTGTCGACACCCGGCAGGTACCGGGCGACGAACGACGGGGAGGCGACGGCCCGGTACCGGTCGATCCCCAGCGGCACCGAGGAGCACCCCTGCACCGGCTCGGCCTCGGCCGTGACCGCCGCCATCACCGTGCCCGCGCGGAGGAGTTCGGCGGTGCGGTCCTGGTCCTCGCGGTGGAGGTCGAACACGACCTCGGTGTCGGCACGCACGAGGGCGAGCGCGTCGAGGAACCAGGTACCCAGCGAGTCGGCGTTCACCGCGAGCGGGATCGAGGGGACGACCGAGTCGCCGCCGCCGAGCGCCCGGGTGGTCTCCTCGTCGAGCAACTGGGCCTGTCGTGCGTGACGGAGGACGACCTCGCCGTCGGGGGTCGGGCGGACGGGCGTCGTCCGCTGCAGGAGCACCCGGCCCACCTGCTGCTCCATCGACTTGATGCGCTGCGACACCGCCGAGGGCGTGATCGACAGCGCTCTGGCCGCGGCGTCGAGCGTCCCGTGGTCGACCGCGGCGAGCAGGGTCTCGAGGTGTTCGCGCTGCATTCGTGGCATGCAGCTGAGCTTACGCAGCATCAGGAACGTGAGCTGTACTGCACGTGGCCGCGGCCGTACGGTCGGACCGTGACCACACTCCTCCCCCTGCTCGCCGGCCTCGGTACCGGGCTCGCGCTCATCGTGGCGATCGGTGTGCAGAACACGTACCTGCTCCGGCTCGCGGTGACCTCGTCGGTACGGGTCGTCGCAGCGGCGGTGGTGGTCTGCGCGCTCTCGGATGCCGTGCTGATCCTCGCGGGGGTGCTCGGTGTCGGGGTCGTGGTGGAGCGGTTCCCGGAGGCGCTCGTGGTGATCCGCTTCGTCGGTGCGGCGTTCCTGGTGACCTACGGGGTGCTCGCGGCTCGGCGGGCGCTGTGGCCGTCCGGCGCGGCGATGCGGGTGGAGTCGGCGGCGGCGGACGACGGCGTGCCGGTGGCGACCGCGGCGGTGGGACCGGCCACCTCGGCGACGGTGTGTGCGGGACGGACGCGCACCGCGCCTCCAGGACCCCGACGAACCGACCGCGCCGTCACCATGCGGACAGCCGTCGTGACGATGCTCCTGTTCACGTGGGCCAACCCGCACGTCTACCTGGACACGCTCGTATTCCTCGGGTCCGTCGCGAACCAGCAGGGGCCGGCGGAGCGGTGGTGGTGGACGGTGGGGGCGGTCCTCGCGAGTTGCATGTGGTTCGGCGCGCTCGGGTTCGGCGGACGGCTGCTGCGACCGTTGTTCGCGAAGCCGCTGACGTGGCGCGTGTTCGACGGGCTCGTCGCGCTCGTCATGCTCGGGTTCGGCGCGGCGCTCGCGCTGGGCGCCTGACGCGGCGCACGGCGGGTGGCCGCGTGGAACCACGTTTCTGACACCGAACCAGCCCCCGCGCGTGGTTCGGTGTCGGAAACCTGGTTCGACCCGCCCGCCAGCGCCAGAGCCAGCGCCAGCGCCAGCGCCAGCGCCCGCGCAAGCGCCAGCGCCAGAGCGCGCGCCCGCCCTACTGCAGGCCCTTGCCCACCCGGCTGTTGCGACGGCTGTACCCGAAGTAGATCGCGAACCCGACGACGAGCCAGATGACGAACCGGAGCCACGTCTCGACCTCGAGGTTCAACATCAACCAGAAGCACAGCACCGCCGAGACGATCGGCAGCACCGGCGACCACGGCACCCGGAAGGCACGCGGCGCGTCCGGCCGCGAACGACGGAGCACGATGATCCCGATCGACACGAGCACGAACGCGGACAGGGTGCCGATGTTGATCATGCCCTCGAGCTTGTCGACCGCGGTGAAGCCGGCGAGCAGCGCGACGACGACACCCGCGACGACCTGCACGCGCACCGGGGTCTGCGTCTTCTCGTTCGTCTTCGAGAACCAGCGCGGCAGCAGGCCGTCACGGCTCATCGCGAAGACGATGCGGGACAGGCCGAGCAGCAGCACCATGACGACCGTGGTCAGACCGATCAGGGAGCCGATCGCGATGATGCCGGCGGCCCACGGCAGCCCGACGATGTCGAAGGCCGATGCCAGCGACGGCGTCTTCTCCTCGGCCAGGCGCTGGTACGACACCATGCCCGTGATGACGACGCTGACGCCGACGTAGAGCAGCGTCACGATACCGAGGCCGATGAAGATGCCGCGCGGCAGGGTCTTCTGCGGGTTCTCGGTCTCCTCCGCGCTGGTCGCGACGACGTCGAATCCGATGAACGCGAAGAACACGAGGGAGGCCGCGGCGAGCAGGCCGAAGACGCCGTACTGGGCGGGCTCCGAGCCGGTGAACCAGGACACGAGCGACTGGGTCCAGACGCTCCCCTCCGAGCCGCGGGCGGGCGACGCCGGCGGGATGAAGGGGGTGAAGTTCGCGGCCTTGACGAAGAACGCACCGGCGACGATGACGAACACGACGATGGCGACCTTGATGACCGTGATGACGGCCGAGACCCGCGACGACAGGCGGGTGCCGAACGCGAGCAGCACCGTGAAGATGCCGACGATCAGGACCGGGCCCCAGGTGAACGGGATCGGCCCGAGCTGGATCGTGCTCGGCAGGTCGACGCCGAACACCTCGAACGCGGTGCTGAGGTAGATGCCCCAGTACTTCGCGATGACGGCGCTGGCGGTGAGGGTCTCGAGGATGAGGTCCCACCCGACGATCCAGGCGAGCAGCTCGCCCATCGTGGCGTAGGTGAACGTGTACGCGGAGCCGGCGACGGGGATCGTCGAGGCGAACTCGGCGTAGCACATGATCGCGAGGCCGCAGGTGACGGCGGCGAGCAGGAACGAGATGATGACGCCTGGTCCGGCGAAGTTCGCGGCGGCGTTCGCACCGACCGAGAAGATGCCGGCGCCGACGGCGACCGCGATCCCCATCGCGGCGATGTCGAACGTCTTCAGGGAGCGTTTCAGGGACCGGCCCTGCTCCTCGGAGTCGGCCAGTGAGGCCTCGATCGACTTGATGCGGAGCTTCTGTGCCATGGGGTGGATCCCGTCATCGGCTGGCGGCGGACCCCGCGACATTACTGGTGTACCACCCCGACACGCAAACACCGCGGACGGGTGTGGCCCGGCAGCGCGGCCTCCGACAGCGCGTGGTCCGGGGCCCGGGAGGCGCGGCTCGGCTCAGACGGACCGGCGCCAGTCCGACAGGAACCGCGCTCCGGCGTCGTCGTGGATCACGCCGTCGGGTGCCGTGAGCACCGGGTAGGGCGTCGCCGGGACCCCGTCGGACGGGCGGACGTCGACGTGCGCCACCTCGTGGCCGTTCGCGTGCAGCCAGTCCGCCATCGCGTAGTCGCTCCGGGAGTCGCCCATCGTCCGCCACGCCAGGGGCAGCTCGCCGTCCTGCGCGAGGAGCTCGAGCGACCGTTCGGCGCCCATGTCCTTGCCGCTGCGGTCGGACTCGACGTCGGTCGAGATGATCGTCGGGTCGATGCGCCACTGCACGGCACCGTCGGCGTCGGGGCGGACGTCGTCGAGCCGGCGGACCCCGAGCCCGCGGCGCTGGAGCGCGGCCATGGCCTTCGCGTCGAACTCCGGCTGGCGGGCGAGGTACGTGGCGTTCGGCACCTCGACGCGCTGCTCGATCGAGACCATCGCGCGCTTCGTCTCGTCGAAGAAGACCAGGTCGGCGTACTCGTCGCGGACGAGCTCGCGCATCTCGTCGGCGTAGTCCCGCGGCAGCGCCAGGTTCTCGGCGACGGTCAGCTCGCCCATGCCGCCCTCGTACTGCGGGCCGATCGAGCACCAGACGGCGCCCTTCTCGCACACGGCGTGCACGCGGCCGCCCGCCGCGAGACCGCCGGCGAGCAGCGGTCCGACGACCTCCTGCCGGATGAAGGCGTCGCTCCGCCCCGTGTTGAACACGACTGGGATGCCCTCGGCCGCGAGCGCGACGAGGTCCTCGATGATGCTCGGGATCGCGATGGTGCGCGAGACGGGGCTGGCGATGGGCCCGTCGACGTCGAGCAGGAGTCCGAGGCGAGGTGCGTTCACGACGACCATCCTTGCAGCCCCGGTGGTCAGCGCCGTGCGGCCGTCCGCGCGGTGAAGCGGTCGAGCAGCTGGCCGAGGGCCTCGGGTGCGGGCACGTGTCCCTGCCCCGGCACCTCGGCGTACTCCGAACCCGGGACGGCCTCGACGACCGCCCGGGCCGCCTGCCGCATCCACTCGAGGCCGTCGCCGCCGGCCGCGACGAGGACGGGCACGCCCACGGCTGCGGCCACCCGCTCGGGGATCGCGAGACCGTTGAGGACCCGGACGTCACGGCTCAGCACGTGCGCGTCGACGACGAGGGACCGCCACAGCGCACCCTTCAGCCGGAGTGCGGTGATCTGGCCCATGGGGACGCCGAGGACGTGCGCGAGGAACGCCCGGACGGCCTGGGCGCGACGTCCGACCGCGACGTGCTCGTCGAGGACGTCCGCGAAGACGACGTCGTCGGCGTGCGGGTCGACGGTGGCGCGGTAGGGCGGTTCCCAGAGCACGGCGGCGTCGAGTCGGACCCCGCCCGCGAGGCCGTGCAGCACCACGCCCGCGCCCACGCAGAGGCCGACCGCCGTGACGGGACCCTCGACGTCGGCGACGACGGCCGCGAGGTCCTCGACCTCGCGCTCGATCGCCCACGGGTCGGTGTCGCCGCTCGCGCCGCGGCCGCGTCGGTCGTAGGTGATGACCCGGTAGCGGTCCTGCAGGGTCGCGGTCAGGCCGGTGACGAACGGGGTGCCGTGGTGGTCGAACGCCCCGCCGACGACGACGAGCGCGGGGCCGGTCCCGGCGTCGGACACGGCGAGCACCGTGCCGTCCGCGGAGACGACCGTGCGGTCGACGTGCTGGTCCATGGGGTCCTCGAAGGTGGGTCGACCGCGGTGCGCCGCTGGCGCGCGTGGGGTCCTTCGGGTCTGGTCCTTGGCGGGTCGGTTGTGTCGAGCATGACAGCCCCGTGCCCCCGCGTCGACACCCGCAACCAGGGGGAGAACACCGGGTCGATCACGTGATTCACAAAATCGTGAATCAGGTGTAGCGTTCGCGGCATGGACGATGTGGTCGTGGCATCCGGGCTCGTGAAGACCTTCGGACGTGCCCGCGCGCTCGACGGCCTGGACCTCCGGGTCGCCGCCGGCGAGGTGCACGGGTTCCTCGGCCCGAACGGCGCCGGGAAGTCGACGACGGTACGGGTGCTGCTCGGGTTGCTCCGAGCGAGCGGTGGTTCGGTGCGCGTGTTCGGGCGCGATCCGTGGCGCGACGCCGTGCCCGTGCACGCGGACCTCGCCTCGGTGCCGGGCGACGTCGCACTCTGGCCGAACCTGACCGGCGGCGAGACGATCGACCTGCTCACGGGGCTGCGGGGCGGAGCGGTGCCGGAGCTCCGCGCGCGCCTGGTCCGTGACTTCGACCTCGACACCCGCAAGCACGCCCGGTCCTACTCGAAGGGCAACCGCCAGAAGGTCGCCCTCGTCGCCGCGTTCGCCCGGCCTGCCCGGCTGTACGTGCTCGACGAGCCCACGAGCGGCCTCGATCCCGTCATGGAGGAGGTCTTCCGCGCCGAGGTCCGCCGCGTCCGGTCCGAGGGGGCGACCGTGCTGCTGTCGAGCCACATCCTCAGCGAGGTCGAGGCGCTCTGCGACCGGGTGACGATCATCCGTGCCGGGCAGGTCGTCGAGGAAGGCACCCTCGCCCAGATGCGACACCTCACCCGGAGCAGCGTGTCCGTCACCACGGACGCCCCGGCGGACGCGATCCGGGCGCTGCCCGGCGTGCACGACCTGGTCGCCGAGGACGGCACCCTGCGGTTCGGCGCCGAGGCGTCAGCGGTCGCGGGCGTGATCGCGGCGCTCGACGGCCACCGTGTCGAGGCGCTCACGGTGGAGCCGCCCTCGCTCGAGGAGCTCTTCCTGCGCCACTACGGCCGGGAGGGACGATGACCGTCATCGGGGGCGCGTTCCGTCGCGAGCGTGTCCGGGTGCCGGTCTGGGCCGTCGTCGGCGGGCTGCTCGCCGCCGCCACCGCAGCGGCCGTGCCGCAGGCGTTCGGCGACGCCGCCGAGCGGCGGACGCTGGTCGAGCTCATCACGGCGACCCCGAGCCTCCTGGCCATCCGCGGCGTCCCGGACGGCACCGACGAGGGTGCGTACGCGTTCTTCGAGATCTTCACGTACCTCGGGCTCGTCGCGGGCCTGATGTCGGTCTTCCTGGTGACCCGGCAGACCCGGCAGGACGAGGACTCCGGCCGAGCCGAGCTCCTGCTCGCGGGCCCGGTGCACCGCCGGAGCCCGCTCGTCGCAGCCGTGTGGGTGGCCACGGCCGCGAACGTCCTGCTCGGTCTGCTCGTCACGCTCGGCTTCGCGGCCGGCGGCCTGCCGGCGTCGGGGTCCGCCCTCGCCGGCACCGCGGCCACGTGCGTCGGCCTCGCCTACACCGGCGTCGCCGTCGTCGTGGCGCAGGTCGCGCCGACCGCTCGGTCGACGAACGCGATCGGCGTCGGGGTCGTCGCCGCCACGTACCTGCTCCGTGCGGCCGGGGACGCCGTCGGGACCCGGAGCGCCGACGGCCTCACCGTGACGAGTGCCTGGCCGAGCTGGCTGAGCCCGATCGGGTGGGGCCAGCACGTCTTCCCCTTCACGCGACAGGACTGGGGACCGCTCGTGCCGTGCCTGGTCGTGGCGGTCGTCGGCGTCACGGCAGCCCTGGTGGTGCGCGGCCGGCGGGACCTCGGCGCGAGTCTCCTCCAGGAACGACCGGGTCGCGCGGACGGTCGACTCCGGACGTCGCTCGGGCTCGCCTGGCGCCTGCACCGGACCACCGTGCTCGCCTGGGCCGTCGGTGGGGCGGTCCTCGGAGCGTTCGCCGGGGGACTCGGCACCACGGCGATCGACGCGATCGGCGCCGATTCCTCTGTGACGAGGCTGCTCGAGACCCTGGTACCCGGCGGCCGCGGAGCCCTGCTGGACGAGTTCGTCGCCGCGGTGGTCGGGATCACCTCGATCCTCGCGGCCGCCGCCGGGATCGGAGCGTTGAACCGGGCCGCCGAGGACGACCGCGACGGCCGCTCCGAGCTCCTCCTCGCCACGCCGGTCGGACGGGTCCGGCGTCTCGGGGAGTGGCTCGGGATCGGCGTCGGCGCGGCGGTGGCGGTGTCGCTCACGACCGGTGTCGTGGGCGGACTGGCGTTCATCGCGACCGGGACGGACCGGTTCTGGTCGACCGTCGCGGCCGGGCTGGCGCAGATCCCGGCAGCGCTCGTGCTCATCGGCGTCGCGGCCGTCGTCGCGGTCGCGCTCCCGAGGATCGCCGGGTGGCTCGTGTGGGTCGCCCTCGGGGTCGCGCTCCTGCTCGGCCAGTTCGGCGGCCTGTTGCGGGTGCCGGACTGGGCTCGGCAGATCAGCCCGTTCACCCACACGCCCGGTGTCCCCGCCGCGCACGTCGACTGGGCCGGGGCGTGGTGGCTGCTCGGTGTCGCAGTGTTCCTCGGTATCGTCGCTCTCGTGCTCGCTCGTCGCCAGGAGACCCGCCCGTGACGCCGGAGGCGAACCGTCTCGTCGAGGCGTTCGCGGACGCCGGGTTCCCCCGGATGCCCGCCGCCGCACTCGTCGCGGTACTGACCAGCGAGTCGTCGGCCCTCACCGCCGCGGAGCTCGCGACGGAGCTCGAGGTCAGCCCCGCCGCCGTGTCCGGAGCAGTCCGCTACCTGCAGACCGTCGGGATGATGACCCGGCAACGCGTCGCGGGCGACCGTCGGTACGTGTACGAGCTGCCCGAGCACGCCTGGTACGCGGCGTCGGTCAACAACCAGGCGCTGTACGAACGGCTCGCATCCGTCGCAGAGACCACGGCGGCGTCGCTCGACGTGCCGGCCGCCCGGGAGCGCGTGCTCGACATGGCCGGGTTCTTCCGGTTCGTCCAGCGCCGCATCCCGGACCTGCTCGACGAGTGGAACGCTCAGCGTTCCTGACCGTCAGCGCCCCCACCCGTCACCGCTCGCGGGAGATCGCTCGGCGGTGGCCGGCGTCGACCACGACCACCAGCAGCCGGCCGTCGTCGATCTCATAGATGAGGCGAGAGTCGGCCGAACGGATCCGCCAACCCGGTCGGTTCACGAGCTTCCGCGCGGCTGGGGGACGTCGGTGCTCGGCGAGGAGCGTGCGGATGACACGTTGCGCGCACGGGATGACCTCGATGCGTTCGTTCTCCGCGATGGCGGCGTCGCGTGAGGGAGACGGGCTCGCGCCGGGCATCGTCGATGATCGACGCCAGGCGGGTCCGCGCTCGTGCGTTTCGTATAGGTCAGACCAGGGCCGTCGTGCCCACCGACTCCCGCTCGAGCAGGGACCGCTTCACGTCGAGCCCCCACGCGAAGCCGCCGAGCGTGCCGTCGGTCCGCAGCACGCGGTGGCACGGCACGAACAGCGCCGGGGCGTTCCGCGCACACACGCTCGCCGCGGCCCGGACGGCGTCGGGTCGCCCCATCGCGGCGGCGAACCCGGTGTAGGTCAACGTCCCACCGGCGGGGATCAACCGGAGCTGCCGCCACCCCTCGGCGAAGAGCTCGGTGCCGAACTGACGCACCGGCACCTGCATCGCGTGCTCGACCTCGCCCGCGTAGAACGCGTCGACGGCGTCCGCCGAGGCCACACGTCCGTCCACCACGCGTTCCGGCCGGTGCCGGTCGGCGAGGCGCGCGAGGATGCGCTCCGCGTCGTCCGTCCAGCCCGAGGCGAGGACGCGGCCCTCGGTGTCCTCGAGCACGGTGAAGGGGCCGTCGGGGGTGTCCAGCGTCTGGATCGTCGCATCGGTCATCGTTCGTCCTTCCGGGCGGCCGGAGCCGCGGTCGTGTGGGTCGCACCGGTCGTCGCCGTCGCGCGGTCGATGATCGGTCGCCAGCAGTGCATCGTGAGGTAGCTCCGCCACGGCGCCACCTGCTCCGACCATAGGGAGAGCTCGCGCGCCGAACCGGGCAGCCCGAGTTCCTGTGCACCGTTGCGCACGGCGAGGTCGCTGTGGAGGAAGACGTCCGGGTGGTGGCGGACCCGGAGCGCCACGTAGTCGGCGGTCCAGGGCCCGATGCCCTTCACCGCGAGGAGTCCGGCGCGCAGCTCGTCGAGCGACTGCCCGCCGTCGACCACGAGCGACCCGTCGGCGAGCGCGGCGGCCACCCGGAGGATCGTGTCGACGCGGGCAGCCGGGCCGCGGAGCACCTCGTGCCCGCGGGCCGCGATGACGGCGGCGGACGGGAACAGCAGGCCGTCCGGCGCGATCGCGGACGGCACGGGCGCACCGAGCGCCGCGACCAACCGCGTCTGCGCCGTCCGGGCCGCCGCGACGGACACCTGCTGGCCGATGAGGGTCCGGAAGACGATCTCGTGCGGGTCCACGGCGCCGGGCAGCCGGATGCCGGGGACCCGGGCGACGGCGTCGGCGAGCTGGGGCACCGCGCCGAGCACGGCGTCGACGGCTTCCGGATCGGCGTCGAGGTCGAAGTACGAGCGCACCCGCGCCACGAGCGTCGGGAGGTCGGAGAGGTCCGTGACCCGCACGCGCAGGTCGATCCCGCTCCCCCGCCCGGCCACCCCGGGGACGGCGGCCGAGGCGCTGAACCAGGCCGCGCCTCCTGGCAGGTCGAGCACCCGTCCGTACGACGTGACCCGCCCGGCGTCGTCGACCTCCACCTGCTCCGTGCCCGCCAGGGCGTGGAGCGCGTGCCAGTCGAGGAGCCCCTGCGCGTCGAACGGCGCGCGCGCCGGCAGGTGCACGTGCAGCGCCCCGTCCGCGACCGGTCGGAGCGTGCGGCGTGCGCGGAGCTCGGTCGGCGTGACCGCGAAGACCTCGCGCACGGTCTCGTTGAACTGGCGGACGCTCGCGAACCCGGCGGCGAACGCGACGTCCGCGACGGGCAGGTCGGACGAGGTGAGCAGCGTCCGCGCGGTCTGTGCGCGGTGCGCCCGGCTGAGCGCCTTGGGCCCGGCACCGAGCTCGGCGGTCATGATGCGGTTGAGCTGCCGCTCGGAGTACCCGACGCGGGCGGCGAGGCCGGGCACGCCGTCGCGTTCGACGACGCCGTCGAGGACGAGGCGCATGGCGCGTCCGGCGACGTCCTCGCGGAGGTCCCACTCGGGGCTGCCCGGTGTCGCCTCGGGCAGGCAGCGCTTGCAGGCGCGGAAGCCGGCGAGGTGCGCGGCGGCACTGGTGCGGTAGAAGGTGACGCCGGACTCGCGGGGCGTCCGGGCCGGGCACGAGGGGCGGCAGTAGATGCCGGTGGAGTGCACGGCGGTGACGAACTGCCCGTCGAACCGGGCATCGCGGGAGGCGACGACCCGGTAGCGCTCGGCGTGCAGTGTGTCTGGTGCGGTGGACATGCCCACAGCCTGACACGGCTCACCGACATCGACTGGCGGAAATCAGACAGGGCAGCGGACACCCGTCAGTGCGGGAACGCAGGCCTGGAGGCGCGGCTAGCGTGGGGTGGGTGACCCTGGTGGACGACGTGGCCGACTCCGGCGACCTGCCCTGCCGGACCGACGTCGAGATCGCGCTGCTGGTGGTGTCCCGGCGGCACCGGTACGAGGGGCGACCGGCGGACGGGGCGCTGCCCGCCCTGGACGGCGAGCCGGACGACCTGCGCGAGCGCGTCGAGCTGCGCGCGGGACTCGGGATCGTCGGCGACCGGTACTTCGCGTCGCGGGCGCACGTGCACGCCTCGGTGACCGTGATCGGTCTCGAGGGGCTCGACGCCGTCGCCGCCGAACTCGGTGCGGCCGTCGACCCGGTCGCGACCCGGCGGAACGTGTTCCTCCGCGGGGCGGACGTCGAGGCGCTCCGGGGCCAGCCGTTCGCGCTCGACTCCGGGCAGGGGGTGGTCCGCTTCCGCGGGTACCGGCCGGCGAAGCCGTGCGCCTGGATGGACCACGAGGTGGCCCCGGGGGCGTTCCGGGCGATGCGCGGGCGGGGCGGGGTGCGGTGCGACCCGGAGTCCGACGGCGTCCTCGCCCTCGGTCCCGCGGTGCTCCGCACGGCCCGCCCCGTCGCGCTCCCCTGACGCGCCAGCGCAGTGCCGGCTACGCGGTCAGTGCGGACTCGATGGCGTCGACGAACGCCGGCAGGTCGTCCGGGTTCCGCGAGGTGATGAGCCCGCCGTCGACCTGGACCTCCTGGTCGACCCACTCGGCCCCGGCGTTCCGCACGTCGGTCTGCAGCGACGGGAACGACGTGATCGTCTTCCCCGACACGACACCGGCCTCAATGAGGGTCCACGGCCCGTGGCAGATCGCGGCGACGGGCTTGCCGGCCTCGGCGAACGCCTGCACGAGGGAGACCGCCTGCTGGTCGGTGCGGAGGGTGTCGGCGTTGATCGTGCCCCCGGGGACGACGAGCGCGTCGAACGAGCCGGCGTTGACACCGGCGATGGTGGTGTCCGGGTCGACGTTCTTGCCCGGGTCCTTGTCGCCGACGAGGGTCGCGATCGCCCCGGTCTCCTGCGCCGCCACCGTCACGGTCGCGCCGCGCTCGCGGAGCTGGTCGATCGGGACGACGATCTCGTCCTGCTCCACGCCGTAGTTCGTCGCGATGACGAGGATCTTCTTGCCGTCGAGTGCTGCCATGGTCGTTCCTTCCGCGGCCCGGTCGTTCCGGCCGCACGACCAGCGTCGTCGGGGAGCGCTGGAAGCGTCCGCAGGTGGACAGCCGTGGGCGGCGATCGGGTCAGCCGCGGATGCGGAAGGCCGTTCCCTCGCGCTCCACGGAGATGCCGTCGTAGCCGCCCACTCGGTACAGTCCCGCGGTGACGTCGGCCTCGAGCGTCCCCACGACGACCGTGGTAGCCCCTGAGGCGATGGCGGCCTCGAGCCCGGCGGGTGCGTCCTCGAAGGCCACGCAGTCGGCGGCGTCGACACCGAGCAGTGCCGCACCGCGCAGGTACCCGTCCGGGTGCGGCTTGCCGTGCTCGACGTCCTCGGAGGCGACGAGCGCCTCGGGCACGTGCACCCCGGCGGCCTGCATCCGCTCCACCGCGAGGTCGCGGGGCGCACTCGTGACGATCGCGACCGGCACCCCGGCGTCGACCAGCCGGGACACGAA
Organism: Curtobacterium sp. YR515; assembly: GCF_900113095.1. Taxonomy (NCBI): domain Bacteria; kingdom Bacillati; phylum Actinomycetota; class Actinomycetes; order Micrococcales; family Microbacteriaceae; genus Curtobacterium; species Curtobacterium sp. YR515. Next base: position 379,721 of record NZ_FOOD01000002.1, read on the forward strand.
CGCCCCGGCGCCCGGGACCTCCGAGATGCCCTCGGTGCTCTCGCGCTCCTCGGCGACGAGCCCGGCAGCGATCCGCAGCTGCTCGTCGTGGTCGAGGTCGGGCAGGAAGCGCTGGATCGTGCTGATCGCCTGGCGGCCGTGCGAGAAGGCGAGGATCTCCGCGGGGTCTATGCCGTGCTCGACACCGAAGCGGGTCCAGGTCGCCTCGACCACCGCGGTCGAGTCGACGAGCGTCCCGTCCATGTCGAAGAGGACCCCGGACGCCACGATGTCGATCACGCGCCCGACCCTAGCGTGCCGCCCCGGTCACTCGCCGGGGTCGGGCGCGCGGTGCCGGTCACTCGCCGGGGTCGGGTGCGTGGTGCCGGTCACTCGCCGGGGTCGGGTGCCCGCACGTACCGGGTGAGCAGCACACCGTCACGCCCGAGGAGCACGTGGGCCGGCCGGAAGCGCCGGAGGTCGGGCGAACCGCCGCGGGTGATGCGCGGGCCGGCGCCACCCTCGAGCGACGGGTCGACCGTCAGCGTGAGTTCGTCCACGAGGTCCGCCGCCACGAGCGCCCCGAAGAACGTCGGTCCGCCCTCGCAGTGCACCGTGCCGAAGCCGCGCGACACCAGGGCGTCCCGCAGGGTGACGGGGTCGACCGTGTCCGGGTCGTCGTCGGAGCTGCACGGTACGACGTCCGCGACCGCCGCGAGCGCCGCGGCCCGGGGCGACGACGCTGCGGTCGTCGAGGTGAGGACGATCGGACGCACCGGCGCCTCGGTGAACACCGGGGACGCCGGGTCGAGGGACAGCGAGCCCGAGACGATCGCGAACACCGGGTGGTCGGGCAGCCCGTGTGCCCGCCGCCAGGCCACGTCGGCGTCGTGCAGCACCATCGGCCCGTAGCCCTCGTCACGGACGGTCCCGGCGGCGACCAGCACCGCGTCGGCCACCCGGCGCAGCAGGTCGAACACGCGCAGGTCGTCCGGCCCGCCGAGCGAACCCGAGACCCCGTCACCCGCGGCCGTCGCCGAGCCGTCGAGCGTCGTCACGAAGTTCACCCGCAGCCAGGGTGCGACCGCCCCCGCCGTGTACAGCTCGAGCAGCTCGTCGTCGGACAGGTCGGCGATCGACGGCGGGAGGACGCTCACGTGTTGTGCCGCGCTTCCACCGGTGCCCGCCAGCCGAGCGTCGCCTCGACCATGCGCATCGCGTCCACGCTCTCGGCGACGTCGTGCATCCGGACGATCCGCGCGCCGAGCATCGCGCTCACGGTCGCGACCGCCAACGACCCCGCCAGTCGCTCACCGCGGGGGCGCCCGAGCGACTCCCCCACGAAGTCCTTGTTCGAGACCGCCGCGAGCACCGGGTAGCCGAGCGCGACCACCTCGGGCAGGCGTCGGGTGAGCTCGAGCGTGTGCACCGTGTTCTTGTTGAGGTCGTGCCCCGGGTCGACGATGATCCGCGACTCCGGGATGCCAGCCGCGAGGGCCCGGTCGACCCGCTCGCGCAGGAACCCGACGACCTCGGTCGTCACGTCGCCGTACTGCGGCGGGGCCGGCAGCGGACGACGGGGCTCCGCCAGCGAGTGCGTGATCACGATCGTCGCGTCGGAGTCCGCCACGACGGCCGCCATCCGGGGGTCGGACAGCCCCGTCGTGTCGTTCACCACGCTCGCACCGGCCTCGATCGCCGCTGCGGCGACCTCGGGCCGGAAGGTGTCGACGCTGATCGTCACGTCGGACTCCTGCGCGAGCTGCCGGACGACGGGGACGACGCGGTCGATCTCGTCGGCGGCGGGCAGCTCCGGCCCCGGCGCGAACTTCACGCCGCCGATGTCGACCCAGTCCGCGCCCTGCTCGGCCGCGTGCACGGCGGCCTCGACGGCACGGTCGAGTGCGAAGGTCGCGCCGCGGTCGTGGAACGAGTCGGGCGTGCGGTTCACGATCGCCATGACGGCGATGCGGTGGTCGAAGTCGACGGTCCGGCGGCCGATGGTGCGCACGGGCTCGCGCAGGTCGGGGACGACCCACCCGGGTGCGGTGGCAGCAGGGCCCTGGCGCGCCCCGCCTCGCTCGGTCGTCACGCGTCCGCCCCGCGGCCGGCCCCGACATCCGCGCCTGCACCGGCACCGATCAGGGCGATCGCCTCGGCCCGTCCGGCGGCCTCGGCCAGGGTGCCGGTCGCCGCCACGGTCACGGTCGTCGACCCGGTCTGCCGCTCCCCACGGGTCGTCACGCACTGGTGCTGCGCGTCGAGGACCACGAGGACGCCGGCGGCCCCGAGCCCCTCGGCGATGGTCGCCGCGACCTGCTCGCCGAGCCGCTCCTGCAGCTGCGGACGGGAGGCCACCGCGTCGAGCACGCGCGACAGCGTGCCGAGGCCGATGAGCCGGTCCCCCGGCGCGTACGCGAGGTGCGCCACACCGAGGAACGGGAGCAGGTGGTGCTCGCACACGGACCGGAACTTCACGTCGCGCACGATGACGAGCTGCCCGCGGTCGCCCGGTTCGGCGTGGACCGTGCCGTCGCGGGCGATCGCCACCGCGTCCGTCCCGATGCCGGAGAAGAACTCGGCGTACGACTCGGCCACACGAGCGGGCGTGCGGGCGAGTTCCGCGCGGTCGGGATCCTCGCCGATCGCGAGCAGGAGCTCCCGCACGGCGGACTCGATGCGCGCACGGTCCAGACGTTGGTTCACCCGTCCATCCAACACCAGCCCTGGCCGCAGGACGCGACCGGCCACCGGGGGTGACGTACCCCGTCGAGGCGAGCCGCGCCTCCAGGAAATCCCCTGGAAGGAAGCTGTGACGTGCCGGAAACCCAGCGCCCTTTAAGCTTGTTCGGTGAGCGCCCCGCAGACCGACACCACGCCCCGGAACCGCTTCGCGACCGGCCTCGACCGCTTCTTCTCCATCACGCACCGCGGATCGACGATCCCCCGCGAGATCCGGGGCGGCCTCGTCTCCTTCGTGACGATGGCCTACATCGTCATCCTCAACCCGCTCATCCTCGGCGGGTTCAGCCAGGACCAGGCGCCGCAGGACGTCCTCGGCGGCTGGCTGCAGAACGCCCAGGTCGCCGCGGCCACCGGACTCGTCGCCGGGCTCATGACGATCGCGATGGGCCTCATCGCGAACCTGCCGTTCGGCATCGCCGCGGGGCTCGGGATCAACTCGTTCCTCGCCGTCAGCGTCGTGCACCAGGTCACCTGGGCCGAGGCGATGGGCCTCGTCGTCATCAACGGCGTCGTGATCGTGATCCTGGCGTTGACGGGCATCCGGACGATGATCTTCACGGCCGTGCCCGCGCAGCTCAAGGCGGCAATCACCGTCGGCATCGGTCTGTTCATCGCGTTCATCGGCCTGGTCGACTCCGGGTTCGTCCGCACCACGAAGAACGCCTCCCCGCCGCTGCAGCTCGGCGAGGACGGCTCCATCGCAGCACTGCCGACCATCGTCTTCCTGATCGGCCTCGTCATCATCGGCACGCTGATGGCCCGCAAGGTCCGGGGCGCCCTGCTCATCGGCATCGTGGCGACCACGGTCATCGCGATCATCCTGCAGGCGATCTTCACGGTACCGACCTCGGTCGACTCCCCCACCGGCTGGAACCTCAACGCGCCGGGGCTGCCCTCCGCGCTGTTCGCGGTGCCCGACCTGTCGCTCGTCGGTCACGCGGACGTCTTCGGTGCCTTCACCCGCATCGGCCCCATCGCCGCGTCGATGCTCGTCTTCACCCTCGTCTTCACGAACTTCTTCGACGCCATGGGCACGATGACCGGCCTCGCGAAGGCCGCCGGTGTCGCGAACCCCGACGGCACCTTCCCGCGCCTGAAGTCGGCGCTCGTCGTCGAGGGTGCCGGTGCCATCGCCGGTGGTGGCGCCTCGGTGTCGTCGAACACCGTGTTCATCGACTCCGCCGCCGGCATCGGCGAGGGCGCCCGGACCGGCATGGCCTCCGTCGTCACCGGCCTGCTGTTCCTGGCGTCGATGTTCCTCACGCCGCTCACGCAGGTCGTCCCGCTCGAGGTCGCGGCCGCCGGGCTCGTGGTCGTCGGTGCGCTCATGGTGGCGCAGGTGAAGGACATCGACTGGACCGACTTCGGGGCGGCGCTGCCGGCGTTCCTGACGATCGTGATCATGCCGCTGACCTACTCGATCGCGAACGGCATCGGTGCGGGGTTCATCAGCTGGGTGCTCATCAAGCTGCTGTCCGGTCGTGGCCGTCAGGTGTCGTGGCTCCTGTACGTCGTGGCGGCGGGCTTCCTGCTGTACTTCGCGCGGGGGCCGCTCGAGGTGCTGCTCGGCGTCGGCTGAGGCGCGGGAGGCGCGGCCTCAGTCCGCCAGGTCGGCCGGCGTCGCCTCGTGGTGGCGTCGGCCCCGGGAGCGCCGGTCCTCCTTCATGCCCGCCTCGAACAGGTGCTTTCGTCCCTGCACGAGCTCGTCCCGCGCGGTCCGTTCGAGCTCCTTCGCGAGGGCGTAGTACCCGTCGTCGTAGTCCTCGACGACCTGGAACGTCCACCGGCCGGCGATGACGTTGCGTCCGACGAGCTCCGAGTCGATGCGGTCCGCCAGCTCGGTGTGGCCCGCGTCCCGGAGCTGCTCGACGGCCTCGCCGAGGTTCAGGTCCGCCATCCCGGTCAGCCGGTGGAACCCGTAGAGCAGTCCGCGGGCGTGCTCGATCACCTCGACCGCTGCCGACAGGGTGCCGAGCGCCTCGACCGTGGCGTCCGAGACCCCCTCGGGCACGCGGTGCTGCTCGTCGGGGCCCTGTGCGTCGTCGTGCGGTGCGTCGTTCGTCATGGGTCCCGTCTACCGGACCGCTGCTCCCTCCGCTCCGAGGTGCCTCACTTCGTGGCGTTCGGGTGGTGCGTGTGCACCGCGAGGAGATGGACGACCATCTGCGCTTCGTCGACCGTGAACCACAGCCGAGCACCGCGACGGAGCTCGTACTGCCGGCGGACCCACACCCGCCCGGAGTGCGTCACGGACCCGAGCTCACCACGGAGCGCGTGACACGCGAGGTCCTCGGTCAGCGGGTCGGTCGTCAGGCGTTCCCATGCTGCCGCCACGGCGTTCCGCTGCGTGGCGACGACGTCCCGCCATCCCTGCTCCGCTGCTCGGTTCCCGAAGACGATCGTGTACTCGGTGGTGCGGACCGGCCGCACCACGCCGGAACGACGGGCCACCCGTCAGGGCTTCTCGACGACGACGGGGCTGTCGGTCACCTCGACCTCGGAGGTGTCCCAGCCGGCGGCGATGGCTTCGGCGGAGTTCCGCCATGCCTGCATCTCGAGCAGGAGCCGGCGCGGCTGCCGCAGCGAGAACGAACCCCGTGCGACCTCGACGATCTCCTTCGCGAACCGCTGCTGATCGGCGCGGCTCAGGAGCTTCAGCCACGGGTAGGGGATCGCCAGACGGTCGTGCAGCGGCAACTGCTCGTTGATCGTCACCGCGGCGATGAGCTGCGCGGCGATGTCGAGCACGGCCTCGTCGTCGTCCGAGCGCTCCTTCGTCGTCAGCACGAGCGGCTTGCCGTCGCGACGGGTCACCTCGAGCGGTTCCTGCTCGGCCGCGGCGAACACCTCCTTCGCATGGCGCGAGAGGTCGGAGGACTGCACCGCGCGACGAGGCCGAGACGGTACGGGAGCAGGGGCGAGGATCGTCACGGATCAAGGCTATTCAGAACGCGTTCTGAACACAAGTGGCCAGGGGTCGGCCGGGGGCGGTACGGTTCGGGCATGACCAGGTGGGTCGCGCTGCTGCGCGGGGTGAACGTCAACGGGATCACGATCAGGAGCGCCGAACTCGCGGCGCTGTTCCGGGAACGCGGCTACCAGGACGTCCGGACCGTCCTCGCCTCCGGGAACGTGGTGTTCGGCTCGGACGGCACGGCCGCCGCCCTGAAGACCGACATCGAGCAGTCGCTCCGGGACCGCTTCGGATACGACGCCTGGATCGTGCTCGTCCCCCACGACGAGCTTGCCGCCGTCGTGGACGGCTTCCCGTTCCCCGCCGCCGAGGACCGCCACGACTACGTCGTGTTCGGCTCCGACGAGGACGCCCTCGACGACCTGCTGGCCGACCTCGAGGTCGACGAGTCCGTCGAGCGCGTCGCACGCGGCGTGAGGGTCGTCTACTGGTCGTGCCCGAAGGGGTCGAGCACAGACACGGTGTTCGCCAAGCGGGCCGGTGCCGCACGCTTCAAGCGGACGACGACGACCCGCAACGCGAACACGCTCCGGAAGCTCCTGTGAGCCGGGGTGGTCTGCACCACGTCGAACTGCGCACCGCCGACCTCGACGCGTCCGGTCCCGCGTGGGACTGGCTCCTGACCGAGCTCGGCCACGAGCCCTTCCAGCGCTGGCCCGACGGGCGGAGCTGGCGGCTCGGCGACCTGTACGTCGTGCTCGAGACCGCTCCGCTGCCGGGCGAGCACGATCGACGACGCCCGGGCCTGAGCCACCTCGCGTTCCACGCCGGTGGCACCGACGACGTGGCCCGGATCTGGGCGGCCGCGCCCGCGCACGGATGGCGACGCCTCTACGAGGACCGCCATCCGCACGCCGGCGGGCCGGACCACCACGCGGCGTTCCTCGAGGACGCCGAACGGTTCAAGGTCGAACTCGTCGCCGACTGAGCGGCGACGACCGGCCGCGGACAGCCACGCTCAGGACTGGGGCGGCTGCCCGTTGCTCGCGGTGGTGCCACCGTCGACCGGCAGGATCGCCCCGGTGATGAACGACGCCGCGTCACTCGCCAGGAACAGCACGGCCGCCGCGACCTCGTGCGCACGACCCGCGCGGCCGAGGGCGATCCGCTCCTCGAACTTCTCCTGCAGCTCTTCGTCCTCCGCCTGGTCCTGCGTGAGGTCCGTCCACACGAGCCCCGGCGCCACGGCGTTCACGCGGACGCCGAACTGCCCGTTGTCGAGCGCGGCGGCCTTGGTGAAGTTCGAGACCCCGCCCTTCGCCGCGTTGTAGGGGCTCATCCGCCAGTCCGCGTCCTCGCCGGACACCGACGAGGTGTTCACGATCGACCCCTTCGTGGCACGGAGGAACGGCAGCGCCGCCCGGGTGCCGTAGAACACGCTGGAGAGGTCGGTCTCGATCACGCGGTGCCACTCGTCCGGCGTGATGTCCGTGATGTCGCCGGAGCTGAAGGTGCCGGCGTTGTTCACGAGCACGTCGATGCGGTCGAACCGCTCGATGGCCGTGTCGACGACCCGCTGCCAGTCGGCCGGGCTCGCGACGTCCGCGTGGAGCGCCACGACCCGGTCGCTCGGCAGGCTGTCGCCGACCGCTCGCACCTTCTCGTCGACGCTGTCGGTCAGGACGACGGACGCGCCCTCGTCGACGAACGCCCGCGCGGTCGCCTCGCCGATGCCGGACCCGGCACCCGTGACGATCGCCACCCTGCCCTCGAACCGGTTGCCCATGGTGTCTCCTCTCGTTGCACGATCCGTGCCCGGGGAGACGCCATCGGCCCAGCGGGGCACGGCGAGCCATGGTGCCCGCACCCGCCTGGGCGCGTTCGGAGGGTGTCAGGCGGTCGTGTCGTCCGGCTCCAGGTCGCGGTCGAGCGAGATCGTCGGGATCGACGCCGTGACGACCGATCCGTCGGCACGGAGGGTGCCCTGGATGTCGGCCGTCGTCGGCGCGCGCCCGGACATCCGTGGGCCCTGGTGCGGCAGCGGCACGACGGTCGGCTCGCCGGCGGTGACGTCCCACTGCTGGTTGTGCACCCACGCGGTGAACCCGGAGCCCGTCTCGACCGTGAAGGTCATGGCGTCCTGCTCGAGGTCGACGCGCACACGCGATCCGCGCACCGTCAGGCGGTAGGTGATCCGCTCCCAGTCCTTCGGCAGCCGCGGGTTGAAGGTCATCCGGCCGCCGTGGTCCCGCATGCCGCCGAACCCGTTCACGACCGCGCCCCAGATGCCGCCCGTCGAGGCGATGTGCACCCCGTCGGTCGTGTTGCCGTGCAGGTCGGCGAGGTCGACGTACAGCGCCGTCTGGAAGTACTGCAACGCGAGGTCGTGGTAGCCGACCTCGGCCGCCATGATCGACTGCACGACCGCCGACAGCGTGGAGTCGCCCGTCGTGAGGGCGTCGTAGTAGTCGAAGTCGCGACGCTTCTCGGCAGCGGTGAACTCGTGCCCCTGGAGGAACAGCGCGAGCACGACGTCGGCCTGCTTGAGGACCTGGAACCGGTAGATCACCAGCGGGTGGTAGTGGAGCAGCAGCGGGCGCTTGCTCTCGGGGGTGTTGTCGAGGTCCCAGAGTTCCTTGTCGAGGAACTGGGCGTCCTGCGGGTGGATGCCACGGTGCGGGTCGAACGGGATCTCCATCGACTCGGCCGCGTGCTCCCAGTCGGTCACCTCTTGCGCCTGCAGCCCGGTCCGCCGCACCATGCGCTCGTACTCTTCCGGGTCGTCGGCTGCGAGCTCGCGGCAGGCGTTCACGGCGAACCACAGGTTCGCCCGAGCCATCACGTTCGTGTAGAGGTTGTCGTCGACGACCGTCGTGTACTCGTCGGGACCGGTGACGCCGTCGATGTGGAACTTCTTGTCGCCGTTCGACCGCCAGAACCCGAGGTCCTCCCACAGGCGGGCGGTCTCGACGAGGATGTCGATCGCACCGCGCTTGAGGAACTCGCGGTCGTCCGAGGCGCGGACGTACTGCATGAGCGCATGCGCGATGTCCGCGTCGATGTGGTACTGCGCGGTGCCGGCGGCGTAGTAGGCGCTGGACTCCTCGCCGTTGATCGTCCGCCAGGGGAACAGCGCGCCGTGCTGGTTCAGCTCGCGGGCGCGGGACCGAGCCGCGTCGAGCATGTTGTAGCGGAACCGCAGGGCGTTCCGGGCGACGATCGGCGCCGTGTACGACAGGAACGGCAGGACGTAGATCTCCATGTCCCAGAAGTAGTGGCCGCCGTACCCGGAGCCCGTGACGCCCTTCGCCGCGATGCCGTGCCCGTCGGTCCGGGCCGTGGCCTGCGCGAGCATGAACAGGTTCCACCGGACGGCCTGCTGGAGCGCGGGCTGCCCGACGATCTCGACGTCGCTCCGCGCCCAGAAGTCGTCCATCCACTCGGCCTGCCGCGCGAAGGCCGCGTCGACGGACTCGGCACGCGAGCGATCGAGGGTCCGCTCGCAGCGGTCGGCGAGTTCGCGCGCCGGGACCCCGCGGGACGTGTGGTAGACCACGTGCTTCGTCAGGCGGATCGGCTGCCCGGCGCGCGCCTGCACGCGGTAGACGTGCTTCGCCAGGTCGTCCTCGATCGACGAGGACTCGTCCCAGCTGTTCTCGGTCTCGAGGTGGTGCTCGACGCCGACGCAGATCGTCATGCCCGAGCTCGCCGCCTGGTACCCGAGCAGCGAACGGCCGCCGGTGCTGCGCTTGAGCTTCGGCTCGAGCACCCGCTCGGTGAACGCCTCGGCCTTGCGCGGGTCGAACGCGTTCGCCGCCGCACGCATCCCCGCGTGGTACTCGTCCTGCACGTCCTGCCGGTTGAGGATCTGGCTCGACAGCAGGATCGAGGCGTCCGCGTCGAGCACGGTCACCTCGTAGTCGATGACCGCCAGGTGTCGGTCGGTGAACGACACCAGCCGCCGCGACCGGATGAGCACGCGCTTGCCCGAGGGCGTCGACCACTCGGTCTCGCGGAACAGGTACCCGCCCCGGAAGTCGAGCCGCCGGGTGTGCCGGAGGATGTCCGCCTCGGCCAGGACGAGCGGTTCGTCGTCGACGTACAGGCGGATCACCTTGGCGTCGGGCGCGTTGATGATCGTCTGCCCGGTCTTCGCGAAGCCGAAGGCGTCCTCGGCGTGCCGGATCGGCCAGGTCTCGTGGAAACCGTTGATGTACGTGCCGTACTGCACGCCGCCACGACCCTCGTCGAGGTTGCCGCGCAGGCCCAGGTACCCGTTGCCGACGGCGAAGTTCGTCTCGGCGACGCCCTGCTCGTCGGGCGCGTACTCGGTCTCGACGAGGGCCCACTCGTCGATCGGGTAGCGGACGCGGTCCAGCGGGTCGGAGGTGATGGGGTTCATGGTGCTCCGTGGGGGAGGAGGGTGTTCGTGGGGAGGGTCGGGAGGGCCTGGAGGCGCGGATCGCCCCGGCCGCTTCGCCTACGTCGTGCTCGTGGCCGGTTCCGGCAGCTCGTCGACGAGTTCGTCGAGGTCGCCGACCACGACGTCGGCGCCGTGCGCCCGGAGCGCGTCGGCCCCGGCTCCGCGATCGACGCCGATGACGAGCCCGAAGGCACCGTTCCGTCCCGCCTCGACCCCGCTCGTGGCGTCCTCGACCACGACGCACTCGGCAGCGGTCAGGCCGAACCGGCTCGCGGCGTCGAGGTAGGTGTCGGGCGCGGGCTTGCCGGCCAGACCGTCTTCGCGGGCGACGAGGCCGTCGACCACCACGGGGAAGCGCTCGAGGATGCCGGCCGTGCGGAGCACCTGCACGGCGTTGGCGGAGCTCGACACGACGGCGACGGACAGCCCGGCGTCGATGGCGGCGACGAGGAACCGGAGCGAACCGGGGTAGGGCTCCACCCCGTGCTCGGTCAGCTCGGCCGTGAACTCGGCGTTCTTCCGGTTGCCGAGCCCGCACACCGTGTCGGCGTCCGGCGGGTCGTCCGGGGTGCCCTGCGGCAGGTCGATGCCGCGGGACTCGAGCAGGGAACGCACCCCGTCGTACCGGGGCTTGCCGTCGACGTACGCGAAGTAGTCCTGTTCCGTGTACGGAGCGACGCCGTGCTGGGCGAGGAAAGGCGTGAACAGCCGGCTCCACGCACGCATGTGGACGTCGGCGGTGGGGGTGAGGACACCGTCCAGGTCGAACAGGAGCGCTCGCTGGTCAGCGAGTCGCGCGGGTGTGCGCCGGTCCGGCGTCGTCATGTGCTGCCCTCCGGGGGACGGGGTCGTCGACGTTGCTTCCGGACGAGTCTAGGACCGCTCCAGGACCGGCGTTCAGGCGCGCCGGGCCCCTGTGGAAAGAGTTCACACACTCGTTCGCTGTGCAGGAGGTTCAGCGCAGCGCAGCGCCTGACGGCAGCGTCCGCACCCACTCCTCGATCGCCGAACCGATCTGCTGCCGGGCGTCGGTCCGCGAGATCGTCGCGGTGTCGTCGCCGGGCTGCGCACCGTACGCACCGAAGTCGGCGTGGTTCGCGCCCTCGACCTCGGTCATCGTCGCGTTCGACGGCAGCAGGTGCCGCGCGGCGTCGACCTTCTCGGGGGTGGAGAGCCCGTCACGCGACCCCGAGACGCTGAGCACGCTGATGTACGACTTGCTGATGTCGTTCGCGCAGTAGCTGCCGAGCAGGAGCAGCCCGTCGGCGTCCGGCGCGAGCTGGCACGCGCGCACGCCACCGAGCGAGTGCCCGCCGACCGCCCAGGACCGGACGTCGGGGGCGTGGGACTCGAACGTCGACAGCGGGCGGGTGTCGAAGAAGGCGAGGTGCAGCGTCGGCTTCGTGATGACGACGGTCGTCCCGCTGGCGACCACCTGCCGGAACGTCGCCATGTACGCGTACGGATCGACCTTCGCGCCCGGGATGAACACGATGCCCGCGCCGTTCGCGGTGCCGGTCGGCGTCATCACCACGGCGTCCCCGGCGTCCCGGACGGCCACACGGTCGTCCCGCCAGACCTGCAGCGCCGCGCTCCGGGTGCCCTGCATGACGATGTTCGCCCAGACGAGGAACACCACCGCGATCAGCACGATCACGGCGACGACCCACGCGGTCCAGCGGAGTGCTCGGTTCATGGTCTCCCTGCTTCCTGCGGGCGTCGGGCGGTGACGGTGAGCCAGCGCTCGTCGGCACCCGGGCGCGTGGTCTCACGGACGTCGACGTCGGTCCAGCCGGAACGGGTGACGACCTCGGCCAGGGGTCCCGGCGTCCAGTAGGTGAAGTGCCGGGCGAGGTCGAGCTTCCGCGTGCTCCACGCGTCGCCGTCGCCGAACTTCACGGTGGCGGCCAGCACACCGCCGGGGTGCACGGCGTCGCGGAGCCGCACGAGGACGCCCTCGAGCTCCGTCCGACCGACGTGCAGCAGCACGGCGTTCGCGAACACGGCGTCGTACGGGCCGCCGAACGCGTCCGAGCGCACGTCGACGAGGCGCGCCTCGTGCCCCGCGGACCGCAGCGCGTCCACGAACGACCGCGCTCCGTCGGTCCGGTCGACGACGAGTCCGGCCGCCTCGAGCGCGACGGCGTCACGCCCCGGGCCCGACCCGAGCTCGAGCACCCGCGCCCCGATCGGGACGAGTGCGAGCAGGTCGTCGACGAGCCCGGCACGGTGGTCGTCGGTGCGCTCGGCGTAGCGGTCGGCAGCACGCTCGTAGGCGTCCAGCGTGCGCTTGGCGGCGAGGTCACGACGCATCACGACCTCGTGCCGACCGTCGGGCAGCGGGTCACCGGGCTCGTCGGCCGCGGTGAAGCCACAGCGCTCGTACGTGCGACGGGCCGTGGCGTTGTCCGGCATGACCGACAGGTCGAGGGTGTCTGCCCCGGCGCTCGCGGCCCAGGTCGCGACCGCACGGATGAGCGCGGCCGCGACCCCTCGGCCGCGGGCGGCGGGGTCGACCCACATCGAGATGAGTTCGGCGGAGCCGGGGTCCTCGCCCGGGACGCCGCTGGCCATGCCGACGACGGAGTCGTCCTCGGCGTGGGCGAGCAGGTCGAGCGCTCCGGGGATCGAGAGGCGGGTCCGCCACCGGTGCTCGGGCGCGTCGGCCCAGTCGGCGAGCGTGGACCCGAAGGCCTCGGGAGCGTCCGCGAGCGCCGCGAGCCGGACCGGACGCCAGGTCTCCCAGTCGTCCGCCGTCACCCGGCGCAGCGTGATCGTCACGCCCCGACGCTACCGCCCGCGGGTGCGAGCCGACCCTGCCGGGCCGACCCGCGCCTCCTGGGCCGGATCAGACCGCCGCCGCCTCCGTGACGGCCGCGCGCAGCTCCGCCGCCGCGGCTGCGACGTCGTCCGCGCTGTAGATGGCGCTCCCGGCGACGGCGATGATCGCTCCGGACGCCTGCACGGCCGCGATCGACGACGCGTTCACGCCGCCCGCGATCGAGAAGGGGACGCCGGAGGCCTCGCCGGCCTCGAGCAGGGTGGAGAAGGTGAAGCCCTCCTCGGCCTGCTCGTCGAGCCCCGCGTGCACCTCGACGAACTGCGCGCCGAGGGCGACGACCTCACGGGCCCGGGCGGGCTTGTCCGCGACGCCGATGAGGTCGACGACGACGCCCTTCCCGTGCTTCTCGGCAGCGGCGACCGCGCCCGCGATGGTGGAGTCCCCGGCGACGCCGAGCACGGTGACCAGGTCGGCGCCCGCGGCGAACGCGATGTCCGCCTCGAGCTCGCCGGCGTCCATGGTCTTGAGGTCGGCGAACACGGTCTTGTCCGGGTGCGCCTCCTTCATCGCGGTGATGACGGAGAGCCCGGCGCTCTTGATGAGCGGCGTGCCGAGCTCGAGGACGTCGACGCTCGGGGCGGCCTTCGCGGCGAGGTCGAGCGCGGCCTCGGTGGTGAGGGTGTCGATGGCGAACTGGATCTGCATGGGTGTGCCTTTCACTCGAGGTTGGCGTGGCTGGGCCACAGGTCGTCGGCGGAGCGTCCGCTCCGGGTCCACAGGGCGTGGAAGAGTGCGTCGCCGAGCAGGACCACGGCCTGCTCGAAGCGGCTGCCCGCGTACTGCTCGGAGGCGCTGCCCGACCGGTCCGTCTTCGTCGCGGCGGGGACGACGAGGGTGACGGCGGCGAGCGCGCCGAGCGGCGAGTCGTCGGTCGTCGACACGGCGAGCACGTCAGCGCCGACGTCGACCGCGGTGCGCGCCGCCTGGACGATGCCGGTGGTCGTGCCGGAGCCGCTCGCGACGAGCAGGACGTCCCCCGTCCGGATGGCCGGGGTCGTCACCTCGCCGACGACGTGCACGTCGAGTCCGAGGTGCATGAGCCGCATGGCCGTCATCCGCAGCGCGAGGCCGGAGCGGCCGGCTCCGTGGACGAACACGCGCTCGGCACCGCTGAGGAGCTCGAGCGCGGCATCGGTGTCGCCCCGGACCGTCTCGGCGAGGTCGGCGGACTCGCGGACGATCAGGGCGAGGGCGTCGGTCACGGTGTCAGCGGGCATGCCATCGATCGTGGTCGGGACGCGGGTCCGCCGCCGCTACCCGACACGGCGGGGTCCCCATCCGATCGGGTGGCCCCACCCGCTCGGGTGGGAGTCGTACGGTTGGTCACGTGACCGACAACGTGCGCGACGACGGGACGGCGGCTCCGTCGGCCGTCCAGGAGGCGCGGCGCGACCCCGCAGGACGCCTCGCCGCCGCCGACCACGCGCGCACCGTCGCGGAGCAGGCGGACCGGCACGCACTCACCCTGGAGTCGGTGCTCGCCGTGCTCCGGTCGCCGCGCGTGGGCGACGCGGCCGCCCGTGCCGAGGCCGTCGAGATCGCGTCGGCAGCGCTCGTCGACCTCCGGACCGTGACGGACCGGCAGCGCGGCGCGTTGCTCGAACCGGTCACGGGGGCGTTCTCGCGGCTCCGGGCCGACCTCCGTCCGCTCGTCCGGTTCGGGGACCTCGACGTGCAGTTCGTGGAACCGCCGGCGACCGGTCGAGCACTCCCCGGCGACGTCGCCCACAGCGCCCGGGCGATCGTGCGAACGGCGGTGCTCGCCCTCGTGGACGAGGGAGCTGCGCGGCGCGTCCGTATCCAGTGGGACTGCGACGGCCGGAACCTGCTCATGCAGCTCCGCGACGACGGAGCCGGCACGCTCGACGTGCACGACGACACCGTCCGGCCGATCGCCGAGCGGGTCGCGACCCTCGACGGCGAACTGCACGTGGCGTCCACGGCGGGCTGGGGGTCCGTGCTCGACATCGCGATCCCGCTCGACCCGCCGGCGGGGACGCCGGTGTCGTCGGAGGCGTCCGACCTCACGCCGCGGGAGCAGGACGTGCTGCGGCTCGTCGCCACCGGGATCGGCAACCGGGAGATCGCCGACGGGCTCGGGATCAGCCCGAACACGGTGAAGTACCACGTGGCGAACCTGCTCCGGAAGCTCGGCGCGCGGACCCGGGCGGAGCTCGCCGCGGTCAGTTCCCGGGCGTGATCCCGGCGGGGCTGAAGCGGTAGCCCATGCCCGACTCGGTCACCAGGTAGCGCGGGTGTCCCGGGTCCGGCTCGAGCTTCCGCCGCAGCTGCGCCATGTACAACCGCAGGTACCCGGAGTCGTTGCCGTGCGACGGTCCCCACACGTCGGTGAGGAGCATCTCGCGCGTCATGAGCCGGTCGGGGTTCGTCACGAGGACCTCGAGCAACCGCCACTCGGTCGGGGTCAGTCGGATTGCCGGACCGGACGGCGGCGTGACCTGCTTCGCGACGAGGTCGACGACGAGGTCCCCGATCGACACCGAGGGCGTCGCACCCGCGGCCGACGCTGCCGCGACCTGCCGTCGGCCGAGCGCCCGGAGTCGGGCGAGCAGCTCGTCCATCTGGAAGGGCTTCGTGACGTAGTCGTCCGCGCCGGCGTCGAGTGCGTCGACCTTGTCCGACGAGTCGGTCCGACCGGAGAGCACGAGCACCGGGACCTGCGACCAGGCCCGGATGCCCTCGAGCACACCGATGCCGTCGAGCCGGGGCATCCCGAGGTCGAGCAGCACGAGGTCGGGCCGCTCGGTGATGACCGCGTCGATCGCGGCCCGGCCGTCCCGGGCGGTGACGACGTCGTACCCGCGGGCGGCCAGCGTCACGGCGAGCGCCCGGACGAGCTGCACGTCGTCGTCGGCGATCAAGACCTTCATCGCGCACGGCCCTTCATCGGATCTCCACTCCCAGGTGTCCGGCGATCGGCAGCCGCACCACGACGGTGAGTCCGCCGCCGGGGGTGTCGTCGACCTCGATCGTGCCGCCCATGCCCTCGGTGAACCCGCGGGCGAGGGCCAGTCCGAGTCCGAGTCCGGTGTCGTTGTCAGTGTCGCCGAGGCGCTGGAACGGCTGGAACACCTCGTCGACGCGGTCCGACGGGATGCCGGGGCCGTGGTCGGCCACCCGGAGCTCGACGCCGCCGCCGAACGCGCTCGCGGCGATGCGGACCCGTGTGTCCTCCGGGGCGTACCGCACGGCGTTGGCGAGCAGGTTCACGACGACGCGCTGCAGCAGCACGGCGTCGGCGAGCACCGGCGGGAGGTCGGCGGGCAGGTCGAGGTCGACGTCGTCCGGACCGAGCTCGAGCTCGTCGAGCGCGGGGGCCACCACCGTCTCGAGGGCGAGCGGCACCGGCGTCACGGCGAGCACCCCGGCCTGCACGCGACTGACGTCCAGCAGGTCCGCCAACAGCACCGCGAGCTGACGCAGGCTCTCGTCGGCGGTGGCGAGCAGCGCCTCCTGGTCGTCCGCCGACAACTCGATGTCCGGCGCCCGCAGCGTCTGCACGGCCGCCGAGGCGGCCGCGATCGGCCGCCGCACGTCGTGGCCGACAGCCGCGAGGATCGCGCTCCGCACCCGGTCCACCGCCGCGATGCGCTCGGCGTCGACGGCCGCGCGGGTGAGGTCGCGGTGCTCGACGGCGGCGTCGAGCTGCTGCTCGACGACACGCAGCAGTCGGCGTTGGGTCGGGTCGTCGGGCGCGCCCGCGAACTCCAGGACGGCGCCGGACGGGAGGGACGTGGCGGCGTCCGGCGTCTCGCCGAACGTCCCGGACGTGGCCGGCACCTCGTCGCCCTGGCGGATCCGGACGCCGGCGAAGCCGAAGGCCTCGCGCGTCCGGTCGAGCAGCGCCTGCAGGGCGTCGTCGCCACGGAGCACGCTGCCGGCGATCCCCATGAGGAGGGCCGACTCGGCGGCGGCGCGGCGGGCGGCTCGCGATCGACGGGCCGAGCGGTCCACGACGAAGCTCACGAGCACGGCACTGATGACGTACATGACGAGGGCGACCAGGTGCCACGGCTGCTGCACGGTGACCCGGTGCAGGGGTTGCACGAAGAAGAAGTCGAGGCTCAGCCCGGACAGCACGGCGGCGAAGACGGCCGGCCACATCCCGCCGACGAGCGCCACCACGAGCACGAGCAGCTGGTACGCGAGCACGTCCACGGTGATCGAGTCGGGGTCGGTGCTGAACGACAGCAGCCAGGTGAGCAGTGGA
Source organism: Curtobacterium sp. YR515 (assembly GCF_900113095.1). Taxonomy (NCBI): domain Bacteria; kingdom Bacillati; phylum Actinomycetota; class Actinomycetes; order Micrococcales; family Microbacteriaceae; genus Curtobacterium; species Curtobacterium sp. YR515. The sequence goes on from NZ_FOOD01000002.1 coordinate 396,855, forward strand.
CCGGCGACGAGGGAGAGCACGAACGCGGCGACGATCCGGCCGCGGGACAGGCTGCCGCCGAGCCTCGGCAGGGCGAAGCCACCGCCGGCCCGCTCGTGGGTGACGACGTGGACGTCGATGTCGCCGGACTCGCGGATGACGGTGTTGCCGATGCCCGGGCCCGTGATCGCCGCGGCGAGCCGACTGCGGCGGCTCACCCCGATGACGATCTGCGTCGCGTCGATCGACTTCGCGAACCGCACCAGGGTCGTCGGCACGTCGTCGCCGACCACCTGGTGGTACGTCCCGCCGAGCTGTTCGAGCAGGGTGCGCTGCTTCCCGAGCGCCCCCGGGTGGCGCTCGCGGAGGCCGTCGTTCGTCGTGACGTGCACGGCGGCGAGCTCGCCGCCGGCGCTGCGGGCGGCGATCCGGGCGCCGCGGCGCAGCAGGGTCTCGCCCTCGGGACCGCCGGTCAGGGCGACGAGGACGCGTTCCCGGGTCTCCCACCGGTGGTCGATGCCGTGCTCGGCGCGGTAGGCCTTGAGTGCGTCATCGACCTCGTCGGCGAGCCAGAGCAGGGCGATCTCGCGCAGGGCGGTGAGGTTGCCGAGCCGGAAGTAGTTCGACAGCGCCGCGTCGATCCGGGTCGCCGGGTAGACGAGCCCGTCGGACAGTCGCTCGCGCAGCGCCGCCGGGGCGAGGTCGACCACCTCGATCTGGTCCGCGGCGCGCACCACGGCGTCCGGGACGGTCTCGCGCTGGACGGTGCCGGTGATCTCGCGGACGACGTCGCCGAGGGACTGCATGTGCTGCACGTTCACGGTGGAGATGACGTCGATCCCGGCGTCCCGCATCGCCTCGACGTCCTGCCAGCGCTTCTCGTTCGTGCTGCCGGGCGCGTTGGTGTGGGCGAGTTCGTCGACGAGCGCGATGTCGGGCCGGCGAGCCAGCACGGCCTCGAGGTCGAGGTCGTCGAGCTGGACGCCGCGGTGCTCCACGATGCGTCGGGGGACGACCTCGAGCCCGTCGACCAGTGTGGCCGTGGCGGCGCGGCCGTGGGTCTCGACGACGGCGACGACCACGTCGCGGCCCTCGGCGCGCAGTCGGTGCCCCTCTTCGAGCATCGTGAACGTCTTGCCGACACCGGGCGCCGCACCGAGCAGGACCCGCAGCTTCCCGCGCTTCACGTGCTCATCCTCTCGCGTCCACCCTTGCTCCACGACCGATCGACTGATATTCTCCTCACAACCGTTCCCACCAAGGCTCGAGCATCAGCTTCCTCAAATCGGGTGGGACTGTCCCGTCCCGCGTCCGTCTCGGACGCGGGACGGTGTTCTTCCCCGCTCACGTTCGTTCCCTGCGCTGTAGTTGCTGCCGGCTTGCCCGAGATCACACGTTCCCCCGATCTCGGAGCCGATCGATGCCAGACCCAACGGTCGCGATGTCCCGCTACCGCCACGCGCAGTTCCGGCAGGCGTTGCAGGCGCTGGGGCTCGATGACTCCGCGTCCTCGGTCTGGCGGGTGCACGACTTCGACAGCTCGCTGCGATCGGTCACACTCGGTCTGGTCGAGCAGGTCGAACTCGCGCTCCGTGGTCGGCTCGACGTCGCAGCCGGAGCCCGTTTCGGATCGCGCTGGTACGTCGACCCGCGGTCCTTCCGCGCGACGTTCGACCACGGTGCGATGCTCCGCCGCGTTCGATCGGCACTCGAGCACGCGGCCGATCCCGCCGTCGGGTCGGCATGGCGCGAGCGGCGGTTCGAACGCGTCCCGTTCGGGATGCTCGCCGAAGCGCTCAGCCTCGGCGAACTGTCCCGGATCGCCGCAGGTGTCGAGCCGGCCACCCGCGACGAGATCGCCGCAGCGTTCCGGCTCCCACCCGCGACGCTCCGCCCCTGCCTGCAGCACCTGACGCACGTGCGCAACTGCTGCGCGCACCACACGCGGATCTGGGCCCGGAAGTTCCGGATCCCGCCGCCGACGTTCGGCTCCCCACCCGACCTCGTCGCGCGACTGTCGAGCCTGCCGAAGCGGACCCCGGTGCACTCGCTCGAGCTCCTGGCCCACCTCGCCGAGACGGTCGGACCGTGCGACCGCCACGCCGCAGCCGTCCGGCGCCTCGTCGACGAGCACGACGACCTGGTCGTCGGCATCGGCGGGCGGCCGACTTGGGCAGCGGCGTGACGGCACGGTCAGGACGCCTTCGCGAGCGCCAGGTTCAGCTCGAGCACGTTCACCACGGGCTCCCCGAGGAACCCGAGCTGCCGCGCCTCGGTGTGCTGCTCCACGAGCGTGCGCACCGCCGACTCCGACATCCCCCGCGCAGCGGCCACGCGGGACACCTGCTGCAGCGCGTACTCCGGGCTGATGTCCGGGTCGAGGCCGGAGCCCGACGCCGTCACCGCGTCCGCCGGCACGTCGGCGACGGGGACCCCGTCGGCCTTCGCGACCGCCGCACGCCGCTCCTGCACGCTGCGGAGGAGGTCGGGGTTCGACGGCCCGAGGTTCGACCCGCTCGACGCCCCGGCGTCGTAGCCCTTCTCCCCCGCGGCGCTCGGCCGCGACTGGAACCACCGGTCGGCTCCGCGGCCGTCGAACGACTGCCCGATGAGCGACGACCCGACGACGGTGCCGTCCGACGACGTCACCATCGAGCCGTTCGCCTGGTCGTGGAACGCGGCCTGGCCGACGCCCCACACCGCGAGCGGGTAGGCGATGCCGAGCACCACGGTGCTGAGCAGGGTGAGCCGGACGGCCACCCCGAGTGAGCGGAACGAGGAACGAGATGCAGACGTCATGAGGAGAACCCCGGGATGAGACCGACCACGAGGTCGATGAGCTTGATGCCGATGAAGGGGACGACCACGCCGCCGAGCCCGTAGAGGAGCAGGTTCCGGCCGAGGATCGACGATGCCGAGGCGGCGCGGTAGGCGACGCCGCGGAGGGACAGCGGGATGAGCGCCACGATCACGAGCGCGTTGAAGATGACGGCGCTGAGGATCGCGGACGCGGGACTGTGCAGCCCCATGACGTTGAGCGCGGCGAGCCCGGGGAACGCCATCTGGAACATCGCGGGGATGATCGCGAAGTACTTGGCGATGTCGTTCGCGATCGAGAACGTCGTGAGCGCCCCGCGGGTGATGAGCAGCTGCTTGCCGATGCGGACGACGTCGATGAGCTTCGTCGGGTCCGAGTCGAGGTCGACCATGTTGCCGGCCTCCTTCGCCGCGGTCGTCCCGGTGTTCATCGCCACGCCGACGTCCGCCTGCGCCAGGGCCGGGGCGTCGTTCGTGCCGTCACCGGTCATCGCAACGAGGTTGCCGCCCTCCTGCTCCTTGCGGATCAGGGCGAGCTTGTCCTCCGGCGTGGCCTCGGCGAGGAAGTCGTCCACACCGGCTTCGGCGGCGATCGCCTTCGCGGTGCGCGGGTTGTCGCCGGTGATCATCACCGTGCGGATCCCCATCTCGCGCAGCTCGGCGAACCGTGCCGCCATGCCGTCCTTGACGACGTCCTTGAGGTGGACGACCCCGAGCAGCGTGACCGCACCGGAGGGTGCGCGGCGTCCGACGACGAGCGGGGTACCGCCCTGGTCCGAGACCTCGACGACCGTGGCGTCGATGGCTTGCGCGACCTCCTCGGGGACACCGGCTGAACCGGTTGCAGCCCAGGCGAGCACTGCCGACGCGGCACCCTTGCGCACGGAGCTGCCGTCGGGCAGGTCGACGCCGGACATGCGCGTCTGTGCGGTGAAGGGCACCTCGACGGCACCGGCGGGGAGGTCCGGGGCGACGCCCGCTCCCGCGGCGAGGTCGACGATGGACCGCCCCTCGGGGGTCCCGTCCGCGGCGGACGACAGGGCGGCCGCCTCCATCAGGGCCGGCTCCGTGACACCGGGGACCGGCACAACACGCGACGCCCGGCGGTTGCCGTACGTGATCGTCCCGGTCTTGTCGAGCAGCAGGGTCGTGATGTCCCCGGCGGCCTCGACCGCACGGCCGGACATCGCCAGGACGTTGTGCTGCACGAGTCGGTCCATGCCCGCGATGCCGATCGCGGAGAGCAGGGCACCGATCGTCGTCGGGATGAGGCAGACGAGCAGGGCGATGAGCACCGGCACGCTGACGGTCGCCCCGACGAGCCCGGCGATCGGCTGCATCGTCAGGCAGACGATCACGAACACGATCGACAGCGAGGCGAGCAGGATGTTCAGCGCGATCTCGTTCGGCGTCTTCTGCCGGGCGGCACCCTCGACGAGCCGGATCATCCGGTCGATGAAGGTCTCACCGGGGGTCGACGTGATGCGCACGACGATGCGGTCCGAGAGCACCCGGGTGCCGCCGGTGACGGCACTCCGGTCGCCGCCGGACTCGCGGATGACCGGGGCGGACTCACCGGTCACGGCCGACTCGTCGACGGACGCGATGCCGTCCACGACGTCGCCGTCGCCCGGGATCACCTCGCCCGCGACGACGACCACGACGTCGCCCTTGGCGAGGTCGACGGACGCGACCTCCTCGGTCTCGTTGCCGGTCGCCGCCGCGTCGGACCGGTCGTACCGGAGCACCCGACGGGCACTCGTGGTCGAGCGGGTCTTCCGCAGCGTGTCGGCCTGTGCCTTGCCCCGGCCCTCGGCCACCGACTCCGCGAGGTTCGCGAAGACGACGGTGAGCCAGAGCCACACGGCGATGGCGATGGTGAACGCGGACGGCTCGACGACGGCTGCTGCCGTCGTCAGCGCGGCGCCGACCTCGACGATGAACATGACGGGGTTCCGCCACATCAGTCGCGGGTCGAGTTTGCGCAGGGCACCCGGGAGGCCCGCCACGAGTTGACGGGGTCCGAAGGCGGACGAGCGTGTGGCCGGCCTGGAGGCGCTGGTCGCCTCGTGCTCGGAGGTCGCGGTGGTCATGGTATCGGCTTTCATCGGGCGAGGGCTTCTGCGAGCGGTCCCAGTGCGAGCACCGGGAAGTAGGTGAGTGCGGTCACGACGACGGCGACGCCGCCGAGCAGGACGATGAACAGCGGCCGGTGCGTGGGCAGCGTGCCGACGGTCTCCGGCACCCGGTCCTGGGTCGCGAGGGACCCGGCGAGCGCCAGCACGAACACCATCGGGACGAACCGGCCGAGCAGCATCACGACGCCGAGCGCGGAGTTCATCCACGTCGTGTTCGCCGTCAGGCCGCCGAACGCCGAGCCGTTGTTGTTCGCGCCCGAGGTGAAGGCGTAGAGGAGCTCGGACAGGCCGTGGTTGCCCGGGTTGAAGATCGACGTGCCGACGACCTGCTCGCGGACGCCCGGGAGCACCAGGGACAGGCCGGTGCCGAGGAGCACCAGGGTCGGGGTGACGAGGATGTAGAGCGACGCGAAGGTCATCTCGCGGGCCCGGATCTTCTTGCCGAGGTACTCGGGGGTCCGACCGACGAGCAGCCCGCCGATGAACACCGTGATGACCGCGAGCACGAGCATCCCGTACAGCCCGGAGCCGACGCCGCCGGGGGTGACCTCGCCGAGCATCATGTTGACGAGCGCCATCATCCCGCCGATCGGCGTGAAGCTGTCGAACATGCCGTTCACGGCGCCGGTCGACGTCGCGGTCGAGGTCGTCCCGAAGAGCGTCGTGCCGAGGATGCCGAACCGCACCTCCTTGCCCTCCATGGCGGCCCCGGCGGCGTGGGTCGCGCTGCCGCCGCCACCGAGCTCGGCGATCGACATCACCGAGAGCGAGACGAGGAAGATCGCGCCCATCACGGCGAGGATCGCGTAGCCCTGACGGTCGTCGTCCACCAGGCGGCCGAACGTGCGCGGCAGCGAGAACGGGATGACGAGCATGAGGAAGACCTCGACGAGGTTCGTCCACGCCTGCGGGTTCTCGAACGGGTGCGCCGAGTTCGCGTTGAAGTAGCCGCCGCCGTTCGTGCCGAGTTCCTTGATGGCCTCCTGCGAGGCGACGAACCCGTCCGGGATGTGCTGCGTCCCGCCGACCAGGGTCGTGACGTCGGTGCCGCTCCCCCACGACTGGATGACACCACCGGCGACGAGCACGATCGCGAACACGAACGCACCCGGCAGCAGGAGCCGGCCGGTCCCGCGGACGACGTCCACCCAGACGTTGCCGAGCGTGCCGGAGCGTCGACGGGCGAAGCCGCGGACGAGCGCCACGGCGACGGCGAGCCCGACCGCCGCGGAGAGGAAGTTCTGCACCGCGAGGCCGGCCATCTGCACCGTGTACCCGACGGTGACCTCGGGCGAGTACGACTGCCAGTTCGTGTTCGCGACGAACGACGCCGCCGTGTTGAACGCGAGCGACGGCCCGACGTTCGGCAGCCCGAGGTCGCCGGGCAGCACGACCTGGATGCGCTGCAGGAGGTACACGAGCAGCAGCCCCACGGCACTGAAGAGCAGCACGCCGCGCAGGTAGGCGGGCCACGACTGCTCGGCATCGGGGTCGACGCCGATCACCCGGTAGACCCCGCGCTCGACCCGGCTGTGCCGCGTCGGCGTGAACACCCGCGCCATCCAGTCGCCGAGCGGCCGGTAGGCGACGACGAGCAGCAGCACGAGGGTGGCGACCTGGACGATCCCGGCCCACGTGTCCGCGGTGCTCATCAGAACTTCTCCGGGCGCACGAGGGCCCAGACGAGGTACACGAGCGAGGCGACGCCGAGGACGGCGGCGGCGATGGTGATGACGATCACAGCCGTTCCACCGCCTTGGCGATGAGTGCAACCACGCCGAACACGGCGAGGACACCGGCGACGACGAAGACGTCGAACACGAGGGACTCCAGAGGTTCACGGGGTCCGCGCCGGGCGACGCGGACGGCACCACGTGTGGTGCCGAACCGATGCTGGATCCGACACCGCACCTCCAGACCCGTCCCTAACGGTTTCCTGACGCGCTCCTGACACACGCATGCGCGTCACTAACGCCCGCTCGCTCGCCCCAGCCGCTCGGCGAGTACGGCCGTCGCCGCACGGAGTTCGTCGGGCCCCTCGACGGTGAAGTCCGCGGTGGCACCGGCGAACGCCGCCGCGAGGCCCTCCCACGACCAGGAGCCGCGCGTGAGACGGCACCGGTCCGGGCCGAGCGGCTCGAGCACGGCGTCGTCGGGGAGGTACGGCGCGACGGTCTCGGCCGGCACCTCGAGGACGGCGGTGCCGGTGCAGGGCCAGACGTCCTCGCGGTCGGACCCCTTGAACCGCGCGGCCACGAACGCTGCCGGATCGCCACCGGGCACGGGACGCGGCGTGAACGGCACGCGCGTCCGCATCCGCGGGGTGATGCGGTCGACGCGGTGGGTGCGCCAGTCGTCGCGGTCGAGGTCCCAGTCGAGCAGGTACCAGCGGCCGTTCCGGGCGACCACCGCGTGCGGCTCGACCCGGTGGGGCGTCTCGTCGGGGCCGTACCCGAAGCGGAGGACCTCGCCGAGGTGGACGGCCTCGCTCACCGCGACGAGGACCTCCGGGTCGACGGGGGTGCGACCGGCCGAGGTGACCGCGTCGATCGCGTCCACCCGTGTGCGCAGACGCGCGGGCATCACCTGCCGCACCGTCGCGAGCGCACGGGCGGCCGATTCGGCGATGTCCGCGCCGGACGCGGGCGCCACGGCGAGCGCGATGGCGATCGCGACCGCCTGGTCGTCGTCGAACAGGAGCGGGGGCAGGTCCGCACCCGCTGCCAGCCGGTACCCGCCGGCCGGGCCGCGCAGTGCCTCCACGCGGTAGCCGAGGCCGCGGAGCCGGTCGACGTCGCGGCGGAGCGTGCGCGGGCTGACCTCGAGCCGTCCGGCGAGCTCGTCGCCGGGCCAGTCCCGGTGCACCTGCAGCAGCGAGAGCAGCGCGAGCATGCGCGAGGACGGTCCGGACATGCCTCCAGTATCGGTGGAGAAGCGGACAGGATCTGACCGCAATGCCCGGGATGCTGGTCCCATGAGCATCGAAACGACAACCCACCTCAACTTCGACGGACAGGCCCGCGCGGCCCTCGACTTCTACGCCTCGGTCTTCGGCGGCGAGGTCGCGTCCATGACCTACGGCGCGATGGGCGCCTCGGACGAGCCGGACTGGGCCGACCGCATCGTCTGGGGTCAGGTCGCCACCGACGCCGGGCTGCGCGTGATGGCCTTCGACGTCTGGCCGGGGCAGCCGTACGACCAGGGCACGAACGCGTTCTACGTGTACGTGCACGGTGACGACGCGGCCGAGCTCGAGCGGTACTGGGCGGCGCTGTCCGAGGGGGCCGAGATCCGGCAGCCGCTCGGTCCGTCGGCCTGGGCGCCGCTGGCCGGGCAGCTCCGCGACCGCTTCGGCGTGATCTGGGCGCTCGACGTCGCGTGACGTTTCCGAGCCACTTCCCCACGAAATCCGACCGCCGGTAGCGTGCCGGCATGCCCGAGTTCCGTCCGATGCCCGGCTACGAGCTCGGCGACGGGTGGGTGGCCGCGCGTCGACGCCGCTCCCGGTTCGGCCGGGTGTGGCGCTGGGCCGGCCCGCCGGTGGCGCTCCTCGCCCTCGTCGCGGCCGTGCTGCTGTTCCGCTGGTACGCGGGCGTGGCCGACCAGGTCCGGTGGGAGTGCGCCGTGTCCACCTGCGGGACGAACGACCCGCGGTCCTTCGCGCCGGAGGGGTGCTGGGCGCTCCTGGTGCTGTCCGCGCTCGGCGTCGGACGGCTGCCGGGGCGCTGGTGGTGGCGAGCCGGAATGCTGCTGGCGTTCGCCGTCGTCGCCGCGTGGTCGATCGACTGGTGGAGGATGCCGGGGATGGACCTCGGCCTGTTCGTGACCCCGATCGGCACGGGTGGTGTCGGCGCCGTGCTCCTGCTCGCCCGGATCGGGATCGCGGTCGATCGTGCACGTGGGCGAGCCCACACCGCCCGGCGACAGGCGCGGTGACGGGCGGTCAGCGCGCGGGACTCCACGTGCTGACCGTCACGGCAGCGGTGACGCTCGTCGGCGCGAACACCTGCCCCGGGTCGACGTGGTGGTGGCTCGGCCCCATGTGCACCACGTCGTGGACGTCCTCGGCGGACAGCTCCATCGTCCACGTGAGGTCCTCGGCCGAACGCTGCTCGAACGCGGGCGTGAGGGAGTCGTGCAGCCGCCGTTCCTTCTCGGGGTCCACCGTGATCGTCGCCTCGGCCAGCTCCGCCAGGTGTCCGGTGCGCGGGGTCACCACCACGAGGAGGCCGTCGGGGTGCAGCACCCGGGCGTACTCCGTCTGGTTGCGTGGCGCGAAGACGTCCAGCACGACCGCGGCTGCGCCGTCGACGACCGGGAGGCGCTCGGTCACGTCCCCGACGACGGCCCCCGCACGCTCGTGGATGCGAGCGGCCCGTCGGATCGCGACGGCGGACAGGTCGAGTGCGACACCGAGCCGCGAGACGGCCTCGAGCGCGTGCGCGAGGTACGTGCCCGGCCCGGACCCGACGTCGAGGACGACACCGGGCACGTCCACCGACGCGACCGCCCGGGCCACGGCCCGTTCGACCGGCGCGTAGTGCCCCCGCCCCAGGAATCGGAGTCGGGCGTCGACCATCTCCGGGGTGTCCGCAGTCAGCGCACGACGCTTCGCGGGCAGCAGCGTGAGGTGCCCCTGCTTGGCCTCGTCGAACCGGTGGCCCGTGGCGCAGCCGACCTGGCCACCGTCGACACGGCCGAGGGGCTCGGCGCAGACGGGGCAGGCGAGCATCGGCAGCAGGTCGTCACGCACCGGCCCAGCGTACGGGGCCTCGCTAGCCTGGCCGGATGTCGCTGCAGCAGCTCTTCGGCCTCGACGGACGCACCGCCCTGGTGACGGGAGGCAGTTCCGGCATCGGGCGAGCGATCGCCACCGCCCTCGCGGACGCCGGCGCACACGTGCTCGTCGCGGCCCGGACCGCGGCGACCATCGACGCCACCGTCGCTGCGATCCGGCAGGCGGGTGGCTCGGCCGACGGCATCGTCGCAGACCTGTCCACGCGCGCCGGAGCCCACGCCCTCGCCGACACTGCGGGCGATGTCGACGTGCTCGTCAACTCCGCGGGGATCAACCTGCGGCCGCCCATGGCCGACCTCGACGAGGACACCTGGGACGCCACGATGGCCGTGAACCTCGACGCACCGTTCGTGCTCGGGCAGCGGCTCGCGCCCGGCATGGCGGCCCGCGGGTACGGTCGCATCATCGGCATCAGCTCCCAGCAGGCGCACCGCCCCTTCGCCGCCAGCGGCGCGTACGGGGTCTCGAAGGCGGGCCTGGAGGCGCTGGCCCGGTCCCAGGCAGAGGCCTGGTCCGGGCACGGGGTCACCTCCAACGTCCTCGTCCCCGGTTTCGTCCGGACCCCGCTCAACGAACGGCTCAGTGCCGACCCCGCGACCGTCGCCGCCCTCGCGGCACGGACCCTGGTCGGGCGGAACGGGCTCGCCTCGGACTTCGCCGCCGCCGCGGTGTTCCTCGCCGGCCCCGGTTCGGCGTACGTCACGGGGCAGTCGATCGCGGTCGACGGCGGGTTCTCCGTGCACTGACCCCGGTACGGTCGGGGCATGGCCGTCATCCACCGCGCAGAACTCCGCCCGTCGAAGCTCGAGGCGCTCGCCGCCTGGCTGCCGGACCAGCCCTGGAGCGGGGTCTCCGCCGGCGACGACCTCGCGATCGCCGGGAAGTTCCGGTTCGACGACCCCGCGGGCGAGGTCGGCGTCGAGACGGTGCTCGTGCGCACCACGGACGGCCGGGTGCTCCAGGCACCGCTGACCTACCGCGGGGCACCGCTCGACGGCGCCGAGGCCTTCCTCGTGACCGAGATGAACCACTCCGTGCTCGGACGACGCTGGGTCTACGACGCCGTGGGCGACCCGGCGTACGCCGACGTGCTGCGCCGGGCGATCGCCACGGGCGGGCACGAGGCCACCCTCGAGCGCGCCGACGGATCCGGGGCGTGGGACGCCGAGGGCACGGCCTCGGGCAGCGGGTCCGACGCCGACTCCCCCGCCGTGACGACCGTGGACGCGCAGACCTCCGGCGCCCTGACCTCCGTCGCGACCGACCACGGGACGCTCGTCGTCGCCCGTGTCGTCGGGGCGGAGCTGCCCGCAGGCCGCACGCTCACCGGCAGCTGGTCCGACGGGACCGGCGTGCTCGCGGTCCTGGTGCCCTGAACCGGACCGCCTGACAGCCGCGACGGCCGTGGCGGGCCGAGCCGCGCCTCCCGTCCGTCGCTCGCGCCGATGCCGGTACGGACAGGGCCTGCCTGCCCGGGCACGCCGATGGCAGGATCGAGGGCGTGAAGACACTGGAGTTGCCACAGACGGACCTCACCGCCTCCGACGTCGTCGTCGGCCTGATGCGGATCAACGACATGAGCGACGAGGACATCCGCGCGCTCTACCGCGCCTCGCGCGACGCGGGCGTGACCATGTTCGACCACGCCGCGGTGTACGGCGGGTGGCACGGCTGCGAGGAGCGCTTCGGCTCGGCCGTCACCCTCTCCCCCGCCGAGCGCGCCGAGATCGTGCTGCAGACCAAGGTCGGCATCCGCCCGACCCCGAACGGTGCGTACTTCGACTTCTCGTACGAGCACATCATCGAGTCCGTGCACGAGTCCCTCACGGCACTGCAGACCGACCACATCGACGTCCTCCTGCTGCACCGTCCCGACGCCCTCGTCGAGCCGGAAGAGGTCGCGAAGGCCTTCGACGAGCTGCACGCCGCCGGCAAGGTCCACCACTTCGGCGTCTCGAACCACACGCCGGGGCAGGTCGACCTGCTGCGCCGCTCGGTGCGGCAGCCGCTCGCGTTCAACCAGGTGCAGCTGAGCATCACGCACGCGAACGTCATCGCGCAGGGCGTCACGGCGAACATGGGCGGCCTCGACCAGTCGATCGACCGCGACAACGACATCCTCAACCACTCGCGCAGCAACGACATCACGCTGCAGGCCTGGTCGCCGTTCCAGAAGGGCTTCTTCGACGGCGTCTTCCTCGGCGATCGCGAGCACTACGCCGAGCTGAACGACGTCCTCGAGGAGCTCGCGGCCGCGCACGGGGTCACCCCGACGGGCATCGCCGTGGCGTGGATCACCCGCCACCCGGCGCACTTCCAGGTCGTCCTCGGCACGACGAACCCGCAGCGCGTCCGGGACTCGGCTGCCGGGTCGGACGTCGTGCTCTCGCGCGAGGAGTGGTACCGCGTGTTCACCGCCGCGGGGCACACCGTTCCGTGAGCGCATCGGGCAGGGTGGGACCCGTGCTCCACGACCTCACCCTGCCCGTCACCCTCGTCGCCCGCTCCGGCCCGGTCACCGTCCGGGACGCCTCGCCCGACGACCTCGACGCCCTGATGGCGCTGCTGTCGGACGACCCGATCAGTGCCGCACGCGGGGACGTCGCCGCGCCGGAGGACGAGCCGCTGTACGCCGCCGCGCTCCGGGCGATCGTCGAGGATCCGGCGAACGCGCTCCTCGTCGTGACGGACGAGCGGGACGTCGTCGTCGGCACGCTGCAGCTCACGCGGATCCCCGGGATGGCCCGGCGTGGGTCCGCCCGGCTGCTCGTCGAGGCCGTCCGGGTGAGCAGTGCCGTGCGCTCGGGCGGGATCGGCAGCGCGGTGATGCGGTGGGTGACCGACGTCGCCGCCCGGGAACTCGGGACGCCGCTCGTGCAGTTGACCTCGGACGCGGACCGGACGGACGCGCACCGGTTCTACGAGCGGCTGGGGTTCACGGGCTCGCACGTCGGGTTCAAGTACCGCGTGCCCGGCGGGCGCGCCGGGCGCTGACGCGCCGCGGGGCCCGCGGTCGCGGCCCGCGGCGCGCGGCCCGCGGCCGCGGCGTCGCTTGCCGTCGCACAACCGAACGCGCGTCGAACCGCGGTTCCGCGCGGTTCGTGGTGCGTTTGGTTGTGCGCAGCACAAGCGCTGCCGCGCGCGGCGCAGGCAGCAGCGCGCGGCGCGGGCAGCAGCAGCGCGCGGCGCGGGCAGCCGCGCGCGGGTCGGCGCGCGGGTCAGTCGGCGCGGGTGGGGGCGCTCGGGACCGCCACGTCCACGGGCGACACCCCCGCGGGGTCGGCCGACGCTCCGCCGACGACGTCGAACGTGATGCCGAGCTCGGCCGCCGACTCCTCGTCGAGCTCGAGCCCGTCTTCCTTCACCTGGTCCTCGGGGATGGCACGGCCACCGGACGGGTCCCACGAGTTCGCGATCGACATGCGCCCGAGCATGCCCGGTCCGCTTGGCAATCGCCCTGGAAACGCGTCAGAGATCGTCCGGGTGCAGGCGGTCGCCGGCCTGCGGTCGCCGGAACACTGGGCCGCCGCCGGCCTCGTCCTCGTCGTCGTGACGGACCGGTGAGACGCTCGGGTCGGCGGAGTCCTCGCCGACGTCGGCGCCGCGGTCCTCCTCGATCTGCAGTTCGTCCTCGTCGGAGCCGTCCACGGGGATCGAGCGGCCGTCCTGTTCGGGATCGAAGGGTGTGCTCATCGACATGAGCCGAGCATGCCCCCGCCCGGTGAACGGCGGGTCAACGCTGTCCGTCCGCCGCGATCAGCTCGAGCTGGGTGATCGGCAGGTCGGAGACGGCCGTGAACGTGAAGGCCGTCCCGGAGCCCTGCAACCGGAACACCCGGGTCTGCCCGGCCCAGTCGAACACCGCGTCCTGCACGGCGACGCGGGTGTCCCCGAGCGCGGCCTCCCACGAGTGGACCCCGGGTTCCGCCGCGGTGACCGTGTAGAGCGAGGTCGGGACGTCGGGGACGTCGAACGACACCGAGGTCCCCGCGGCGAGCACCGTGACCGTCCGCCCGGTGTCGTCGACGAGCGAGGAGGCGGGCGACGGGAGGTCGGCGGACGACAGGCCGACCGGCAGCAGGTCGACGGGGGTGTCCCGGTACCCGTGCACGTCGGACGCGGACACCGGGCGGGTGTCCGATGCCCAGCCCTGCGGCTCGGGCGACAGCGTGAACACGATCCGCGATGCCGACACCACCACCGAGTGGGGGATGCTCACCGACGTCCAGGGTGAGCCGTCGACCGTCACCGACGCGACGTACGCGCCCTCGGAGCCGTCGGCGACCTCGATGACGGTGGGCGCGCCTCCCGGCTGCTGCAGCACCGTCCTGCGGACCGACGGCGGCACGAGGACGTAGGTGCCCGTGGACGGGGCCAGCGGGTAGAGGCCGATCGTCGCGAAGACGTACCAGGCGCTCATCTCGCCGTTGTCCTCGTCGCCGGGGTAGCCCTGCCCGAGGTCGGACCCGACGAAGAGCCGTTGCAGCGCCTCGCGGACGATGCGGTGCGCCTCGTCGTGCCGCCCGGTGAACATCGGGGAGAACGGGATGTGGTGCGCGGGCTGGTTGGAGAGCCCGAGCATTCCCATCCGCACGTCGCGGGCCTCGGTCATCTCGTGGATCGGGAAGCCGTAGGAGCCGGAGCGGACGGTCGCGCCGGTCTCCGGGGTGGTGAAGAACGCGTCGAGCGCGGCGTCGAAGCGGGACGGGCCGCCGTGCAGGTCGACGACGCCGGACCCGTCGTGCGGAGCGGTGAAGGCGGTCCCCCACGCGTTCGTCTCGGTGTAGTCGTCGCCCCAGTCCCGCGGGTCGAACTCGGTGCCGACCCGCCACGACCCGTCGGGGTCGCGCCCGATGAAGAAGCCCCGTTCGGAGTCGAACACGTTCCGGTACTGCAGGGACCGACGGGCGAACCACTCCGACTCGGCTTCGTAGCGCGCGAGGTCGGCGGGTGTCCGGGCACGCGAGGCGAGCAGGCCCGCCATGACGGCGAGGCCCCAGTCGTTGATGGCCGCGTCGAGGGTCCAGCTCATCCCCTCGTGGGTCGCGGTGTCGACGTGGCCGCGGAAGGCACCCGGGAGGCTCCCCTTGCGTCCGACACGCTCGTCGCGCGGCGGGACGGTCGCGTTCCGCAGTGCGCTGCGGTACGCCTGCGCGAGGTCGAACCCGGTGACGCCCTTCACCGCGAGGTCCGCGAAGACGGTGTCGCTCGTGGTGCCGGTCATGCAGTCCTCGGCGCCGGGGGCACTCCACCGGGGCGTCCACCCGCCGTCGTGGTGGTGCTCGACGAAGCCCTGCGCGAGGTCGCCCGCCGTCTCCGGGGTGAGCAGGGCGAGGAGCGGCCAGGCGGTCCGGTAGGTGTCCCAGAAGCCGTTCGTGGTGGTGAACGGCCCGTCGACGACCTCGGGTCCCGGCTCGTCGCGGATCGGCTCGGCCTGCACGGAGCCGTACGGGGAGCGGTGCCGCGGAACCCCGTCGCGCGCGGTCTCGCCGGCACGGTTCGGGTAGAGGAACAGGCGGTAGAGCCCCGAGTACAGGCTCGTCAGCTGGTCGGGGGTCGCGCCCTCGACGGAGAGCGTGGCGAGCTCGTCCGTCCAGAGCTGCTCGGCACGGGCGCGCATGGTGTCGAACGGGCCGGCGGCGTCGAGGTTCGCGCGGGCGTCCTCGAACGAGACCGTGGAGATCCCGAGCAGCACGTCGGTGCCCTCGGCCTCGTCGGACAGCGACAACCAGCCGCGGAGCTGCTGCTCGCCGACGGTGGTGTGGTCGGCCGTCACCCCGGGGACCCGGACGTGCACGAAGTGGGGCGGGGTGCCCGGACGGTCGTCGAGCAGGGCCTCGACCACGGCGGTGCCGTCCGTGACCGTCACCGAGACGTCCGAGACCCGGCCGTGGTGGTCGAGCACGATGCTCCGGGTGCCGGTGAACCGGAAGCCGAGGGCGAACTCCCCCGCGGTCATCTCGGCCGTGACGCCCTCGTCGAGGTCGACCCGGTAGCGGTGCGGGCCGTCCTGCTCGTCGTCGTGGTCGAAGCCGAGGGCACGGGCGGCCCGGTCGGGATCGGGGGTGTCGAGCGGGGAGGGCATGACCTGGAAGACGCCCCGGTCCCCCATCCACGGTGACGGGATGTGGCTCGTCGCGAAGGCCTGGATCGCCGGGCGGACCCGGCCGGTCGCGTCGGTGCGGTCGTGCTCCTGGTAGGCGTACGGCCAGCGGTTGCTCGAGGCGTCGGTCATGGGGAGGCCGAAGACCCCGCCGTGCGGGATGCCGACCAGCGGGGCGTTGTTGCCGCGGGAGAACTGGGAGGACGCCTGCGTGCCGCGGGTCGTGCGGACGTGGTCGAGCGGGGTGCGCGGGACGGGGCGCGCGGGCCCGATGCGGACGGCGTCGAGCCAGCCGCGGAGGTGCGGGCGCGACCCGTCTGCGGTCGTGGGGTGCGGGGCGGAGCCGAGCCGCGCCTCCAGGCGGTCCACGACCCGGCCTGCGAGCGGGGTGAGGTCCACCGCCCGACGGTTCCACTGGTCGACCCACTGCTTGCGCGCGGCGTCCTGCGCCTCCGGCGTGAGCGCGTCGCCGTACTGGTCGCGCGCCGCGTCGCTCAGCCGCGTGCCGTCGGTGCAGACCAGGTCGAGCGCGAACGCCGTCGCGTCCCAGAAGTGCGGCAGGTCGTCCTCGGTGGGTTCCGTCGCACCGTCCGGCAGCACGCGCTCCGGGAACCACACCCACGAGAGTTCGTCACCCGACTCGATCGTCCGACCGGCGAACCCGGGGACGACCGCGGCGGCGACGTGCTCACCCGCGGGTCGTTCGACCAGCCAGCCCTCCGCCGAACCGAAGCCGACACCGTTCCGCGCGGCGACGGCCGTCGTCGGGCCACCGCTCCGTTGCAGTTCTCGCACCGGCCCAGCGTATTTGGTCCACCGTCTGGAGGAAAACCCTCGGCGTGTCAGCCCCGGTTGTGCCCCGGCGCGTTCGCCGAGTTCCCGGGGCCGGAGCTGCCCGGACCGCTCGTGTCGACGGCCGGGTCGGCGCCGTCCTGCGGAGCCTGCACGGGGTTGGACGCCGGGCTCGACGGCTGCGGCCCCACCGAGGGGTCGTCCGCCGGGTCGCTCGGCTGTGCCGGCTCGGACGGCTGCTCGGCCGGTTCGGACGGCTGCTGTGCGGGCTCGGACGGCTGCTCGGCCGGTTCGGACGGCTGCTCCGCCGGCTCGGACGGCTGCTCCGCCGGCTCACTCGGCTGCTGGTCGTCGGTCGAGGGCGAGCTCGACTCGGTCGGTGCCGGCGTCGACCCGTCGTCCCCGTTCAGGGCGAACACGGCGACGACGATGCCGGCGAGCACGAGCACACCGATCACCACGGCGGCGATGATCGGCCCGCGTCGGCGCCGAGGTCGGTCGTCCGGAGCCGGGGCCGGGGGTGCCGCGACCGGGCCACGGGGGCCTCCGGCACGGCCGACCGCTCCGGTCGCGCCCTCCGCACTGCGGCCCCCCTGCGCGCCGAGCACCGTGGTCGCGACGTCGTCGGAGGCGTTCGGCCGCTGCGCGTCCAGGACGCGCGTCGCGTCGTCGGCGCCGCCGGGCTGCGCGGTCGGCATGGCTCGCGTGGCGTCGTCGGCCCCGGAGGCGCGACTCGCCGGCATCGCCTGCGTCGCCTCGTCCGCACGGGCGGCACCCGCAGCGCCCGCCGCCACGGCACCGGCCGCCGCCCCCGCCACGGCCGGCGTGACCGTGCCGGGACGGCCGGGGAGGAGTTGCGTGGCCGGAGCGGCGTCGTCGTGGCCGAGCGCACGGAGTCGCTGTGCCGCCTCGGCCGCCGAGGGCCGGTCCGCCGGGTCCTGCGCGGTCATGACGTGCAGGAGCGTGCGCCAGGCGGTGGGCAGGTGCGGGTCGATCTCCGGACCGCGGGTGAGGCGAGCGGTCGCGGACTCGACCGCGCTGCCCGGGAACGGCTGCTTGCCGGTGAGCGCCTCGAGGAGCATGAGGCCGAGCGCGTACACGTCGGCCTTGCCGGTGATCGGCTGCGCCAGGACCTGCTCCGGTGCGATGTACGCCGCCGTGCCCATCACCGTGCCGGTCTGGGTGGCCCGGGCGCCGTCCCGCAGCAGGGCGATGCCGAAGTCGGCGAGCTTGACGTGGACGCCGTCGCTCTCGAGCAGCACGTTCGCCGGCTTCACGTCGCGGTGGACGATGCCCTGCGCGTGCGCCGCCGCGAGGCCGTCCGCGACCTGCGCCCCGACACCCGCGGCGGTGGCACGGTCGAGCGGCCCCTCGCGCAGTCGCGTCGCGAGGTCGCTGCCCGGGACGAGTTCCATCACGAGGTACGAGTCGCCGTCCACGTCGTCGAGCGCGGCGTCGTACAGGGTCACGAGTGCCGGGCTGCGGAGCGCCGCGAGGGTCTGGATCTCCGCCTCGGCACGGGCGCGTTCGCCGTGGTCGACCGCTCCGATGCGGAAGACCTTGACCGCCACCTCACGCCCGAGCTGCTCGTCGACCGCCCGGTAGACGGAGGCCATGCCACCGTGCCCGAGCGTTCCCGTGACGCGGTACCGACCGCCGAAGACCCGTTCTTCCATGCGGGGCAACCTACCGGGACGACCTGACGGGTCGCGCACCGCGGCGGAGCGCCGTGAGGTAGAGGCGGTGCGCCGTGATCACCAGCGCGAGCCAGGCGAGCCCGAGCGCCCACGCCGCCAGGACGTCGGTCAGCCAGTGGTGACCGAGGAACACCCGCGAGATGCCGACCGAGACGACGAAGAAGGTGCCGGCGACGATCGTCAGCACCCGGGTCACGAGCTTCGACTGCCGGAGGAGCAGCAGGTAGACGATCGTCCCGACGATGACGGTCGCGTTGAGCGTGTGCCCGGACGGGAACGACGGCGAGTGCTCGTACGGCGGGACGGCGTCGCGCAGCGGCGGCCGGGCACGGCCGATGAGGTCCTTGCCCGCGACCGTCATGAGCAGGGACCCGCCCGCGGCCGCGACGAGCAGCACGAGGGGCGTCCAGGCACGACGCTGGATCGTGAACCCGACGAGGAACCCCAGGGCGACGATCGGCATCCCGATGGTGCCGGCGACGTCCGTCCACCAGGTCACGAGGGTGTCGGCCGTCGGCGACCGGAGCGTGAGCATCCAGTCGAGCACGGGGCGGTCGAGCACGGCGACGTCGTCGGCCTCGCGCACGGCGTCGTAGACCTCGGAGGCCGCCCAGGTCGCGGTCACGGCGACCCCGATGCCGATCGCGAGGGTGACCACGAGCAGCGGGAGCGCGCCCCAGCGGTGGCCGAGCGCTGCCCAGCCGTCCGCGGACGCCCGGCCGGCGCGGGTGCGCCACGTCGTGAGGTCGACGTCGCCGACGCGCTGGTCGGGGGCCTCGGGGTGATCGGTCTGCATCGACCCACCCTGCCCGAGTCCCGGTGTGCGAGTGCGGGAGGTCAGCGGAGTGCCGGTGGACGCATCGTGACGGCCACGACGTTCGACGCGCGGAAGACCCTGATCCCCTGGCGCTCCACCTCGCTGAGGATGCCCAGCTCGCACAGCTTCGCCACGGCGTTGCTCGCGGCCTGGTACGTCCTGCCCGTCGCCGCTGCGAGCATCGGGATCGAGACGAACGGCGTACCGATGAGGAAGTCAGCGATCTCCAGCACCATCCCGCGTCCGCCGCTCGCGCGGATGCGCTCGCGGTACTCGGCCTGGACGGCGAGCAGCTCGGTCATGCGCGTGCCGGTGTCGATCGCCGACTGCTCGATGCCATCGGCGAAGAACCGCACCCAGGCGTCCCAGTCCCCGGACGCGCTGACCTCGGCCAGGTGGTCCTGGTACCGCTCTCTTCGCGCCTCGAACCACGGGGACACGCTCAGGAGCGGCTCGGTCAGCACTCTCGCACGCATCAGCTGCAGGACGATCAGGAGCCGACCGAGCCGACCGTTGCCGTCGTTGAACGGGTGGATGGTCTCGAACTGGTAGTGCGCCATCGCCGTTGCGAGGACCGGATCCTCCTGCCGATCGCCGGCATCCTCGATCCAGTGCACGAGGTCCGTGAGCGCCGCGCGCAACCCGGTACCGGGTGGCATCGGGACGAACCGCGCGTCCTCGATGCCGCCACCACGGGTGCCGATCGCGACCGGGACCTCACGGACGCGTCCTGCCTGCCCGGTGTCGGCAGCCGTGCCGCGGACGAGCAGCCCCTGGAGTTCCTCCAGGAGACCGAGGGTGACCGGCGCGGTCGCGACCCAGTCGAAGGCCCGCTCGGCGGTCTCGACGTAGTTCAGCACCTCGGACAGGGCAGCCGAGCGCCCGCTCCCCCCGACCGCCTCGGCTGCGAGCACGTCGTCCAGCGGCGCGAACGTCCCCTCGAGCGCTGACGTGCTCTGTGCCTCGCGTCGGAGGGTCGGTTGGCGGAGGATCCCGGGGTTCGGAAGCAGGACGGCGCCCTGTTCGAGCCGGCCCAGCGCACGGTTCGCCCGCGAGACAGCGGCCCAGGTACTCCCGCTGAGCGGTGGGGCATCCCCGAGCGGGTGCGGCGAGAAACCGAAGTGGTCGTACCGCAAGCCGGTGCGACCGTCGACACCGCCGACCGGTACGAGCGCACCGAGCGGGCTGTCGCGGAAGCGGGCGATGTTCACCTGACGAGTTTAGGCGCCAGGACTTGAATCACGAGAGAACATGTTCAATCAACAAGCCTGGTACTTGCATCATCGCCAGGTGGTTCAAGTCTTCGTCAGTCCTTCGCGGCGCCGTAGTCGTCGACGACCGCCACGGAGAGCGGGAACACCACCGGGAAGTCGCGGAACAGCAGTCGCCCGGCATCGGCAGCGGCGGCCCGGATCTGCTCGGCCACCCACTCGGCGTGCTCGGCCGGGGTGTGCACCACGATCTCGTCGTGCACGAAGAACACCAGGTGCGGGCCGTCCGTCACCGGCCCCGGGAAGCGCTCGGCGAGCCGCGAGCGCAACGACCCCATCCACGCGAGCGCCCACTCGGCAGCGGTGCCCTGCACGATGAAGTTCCGGGTGAACCGCCCCCAGCTCCGTGCCCGCGACTCCACCGCCCGCTGCATCGCCGGCGTCCCCTCGACCGTGTAGGCCTGGTTCCGCGCCGCGAACCACGAGGCGTCCGGCACCGGTGACGTCCGGCCGAGCAAGGTCGTCACGGGTTCGCCCCGCTCCCCCGCCCGGGCTGCCCGGCTGACGAGTCCGAGCGCGGCCGGAAACGCCCGCTCGAGCCGCGGGACGAGCCGCCCGCCCTCGCCCTGGGTCGCCCCGTACATCGCGCCGAGCATCGCGCCCTTGGCCTGCTGCCGGGTCTCGACCGCCCCGGAGGCCACGACGCCGTCGTACAGGTCGCGCCCGTCCCCGGCCGCCGCCATCGCCCGGTCGCCGGCCATCGCCGCGAGCACCCGGGGCTCCAGCTGCGCCGCGTCGGCCACCACGAGCTTCCACCCGTCGTCCGCGACCACGGCGGCGCGGATGCCCTTCGGCAGCTGCATCGCTCCCCCGCCGTCGGCCGCCCAGCGCCCGGTGACGACCCCGCCGACCAGGTACTTCGGGTGGAACCGACCGTCGTGCACCCACTCGTCGAGCCAGGTCCAGCCGTTCGCGGTCAGCAACCGCGCGAGCCGCTTGTACTCGAGCAGCGGTTCGATGACCGGGTGCTCGATCTCCTGCAGCTCCCACTTCCGCGTGCTCGTGACCATCAGGCCGGCCCGGCGCAGGGACTTCAGGACGTCGGCGGGCGAGTCCGGGTTGAGCGACGGGTCACCGAGCCGCTCGCGCACGACGGCCGCTATCTCCTCGAGCCGCCGAGGTCGCACGCCGTACGGCACCCGCGGTCCGAGCGCGTCCTCGAGCAGTCGTTCGTGCACGTCGGCGCGCCAGGGCAGCCCGGCGTGGAGCATCTCCGCCGCCACGAGCGCGCCGGCGGACTCCGCCGTCACCAGGAGCCGCAGCGCACCCGGCGCGGTCGACGACGCGACCGCGTCGAGCTGCGCCCGCAGCTCTGCCACCGGGTCCAGCTCGTCGTCGGGAGGCGACACGTCGAAGAGCGCGTCGTCGAAGAGGCGGGCGTGCGTCGGGCGGGTGACCCGCGCCTCCTGGACGGCGGCGTCCCACGCGTCGACGGGCGCGGCGGCGAGCGCGGTGTCCCGTGCCGCGAGGGCCGATCGCAGGATGCGGCGGCACAGGCGCAGGTCGATGCAGCGCCCGACCCGGCCGCCGGCCGCGAGCACGGCCGGGTACCAGCGCGCGGTGTCGTCCCACACCCAGCGCACGTCGGGCGCGTCCCGGGACGCGACGAACGCCGGGAGGCGCGGCTCGTCCACCCGGATCGGCTCGCCGTCTGCGGTCCCCGCGTCGGTCAGGGGCGTCGCGAGGACGCCGCCGTCGACGCGGCGGAGGACGAGGTGCACGGAACGATCATGCCGTGCGCCACCGTCAGTCGAGCTCGACGACCTCCGCGCCGGGCGCGTTCTGCTGCACGGAGGCGATGCCGTTCTTCGCACCCGCCTTCGAGGCGTACCCCTCGGACGTGGCGATGACCTCGCCGTTGCCCGCCTTGAGGTGGAAGCGGTACTCCCCCTTGGCGTCGGTCCAGATCTCGAACTTGCCGGCCATGTCGACTCCTCGCGTCGATCCGATGGTGCCCGTTGTCCGCGGAGCGCGGTCTGCTCCGCACGCTACTGGCCGGGACCGGATCGCGGAAGCCTCAATCCGCGGTGTTCGCGTCCCCGTCACCGCGGGGTCGCTGCGAGGTCCCGCCGCCGGGGCGGACCGCGGCGCTGTCGGAGACGTCGATGCGGACGTCGCCGTCCTCGGCGCGGGACACCTCGATCCGTGGGTCGGCGTCGTGCTCGTCGGAGCCGGACATGCGTCGGAAGGTGTCCTGGCGGCGTTCTTCGAAGGACATGTCGACACCGTCGTCGAGGTGGTCGCGGTCGGGCCTCGTCATGCGTGGGACGGTACGCCCGGGGTGCTGGCACCGGGTCGGGCGGCTCCGGACGATCGCGCTCCGGGCGGTCGCCCCGGGTCGGCGACCCGGATCGTCCCGGTGCGGGCCGTCCAGTGCTCGCCCGACCGCCACCGGGCTGCGACCCCGGCGGCGAGGCGGCCGGAAGGGATCGACCCGCGTGACACCGCCGCGCGGGCGTCGGGCAGCGTCGTGCCGAGGACGAACTTCGCGACACCGCCGTCCCCTTCGGCGGCGTCACCGGACGAGGGCGGTCCCAGTTCGAAGCGACGGGCGAACCGTACGAGGTTCGCGTCCGGGCCGAGCACGTCGGCGAGCCCGGGGTCGAGGATCCACGAGCGGCACTGCCACCAGCCGGCCACGTGCGCCGGTGCCACGGCACGGAGGAGCGCGGGCGCTTCGTCGAACGATCGGTCGCACGCGGGGGCGTCGAGGGGACCCGTCTCGGGGACGTGGACGCCCCAGGCCGCGGAGCCGTCGGCCGTCGTGTCGCCGATCTCGAACTGGAGGCGCCCCACCGTCACCACGCGGGCGGTGAGGATCGCGCAGAACCAGTCCAGACCGGTTCCCCGGAGGCCGTACCGCGCGAGCTTGCGGTCGACGTCCGCGATGCTGTCGGCCGCCTGGTCGGCCGAGGCGCCGTGGGCACGCAGCCAGGCTGCCGTCCGGGGTCGGACGGCGCGGAGGACGTCGACGATCGCGCTGTCGGGCAGGCCGTGGACGGTCGACTCGAGTGCGGCGGCCAGCTCTCCTGGGTCGGGGACGGTTCCGATCGCCGCGGCGAGGAGCTCGGTCCCGTCGTGCACGATCCGGTCGTGGTCGGGCCGGTCGCGGTCGAGCCGGTCGCGGTCGAGCCGGTCGTGGTCGGGCGTCACTTCAGTCCGGACGCGGCCAGGCCGTCGATCACGCGGCGTTGCAGCACGACGAACATGATCAGCACCGGCGCCATGGCCATGAGGCTCGCGGCCATGAGCACGGGGTAGTCGATCGTGCGGTCGCTGGAGAGGGTCGCGAGGCCTGCGGCGAGCGGCATGTCCTCGGCACGGGTCGACACGACGAGCGGCCAGAGCAGCTCGTTCCACGACCAGAGGACCGTGGTGATCGCCAGCACGCTGATCGACGGTCGGGCCAACGGCAGCATGATGCGCCAGAAGGTCGGGAACGGGTTCGCGCCGTCCATCCGAGCGGCTTCCTCGAGCTCCGGCGGGAGGTTGAGGAACGCGGTCCGCATCAGGAACGTCCCGAAGGCACTGAACAGCCCCGGTGCGACGATGCCCATCAGGGTGTCCAACCATCCGAGCCCCTGCACGATCTGGTACTGGGAGATCAGGTACACCTGCGACGGGACGAGCAGGATCGACAGGACGATGGCGAGCAGGATCGCCCGGCCGCGGAACCGCATGCGGGCGAACGCGTAGCCGGCGAGGGTGCAGAGCACGATCTGCGCGAGCGTCCGGATGATCGTGACCATCACCGACGTCCCGAGCTGGCTCAGGAACGGCAGGCGTTCGAACACCTGCGCGTAGTTCTGCCACTGCAGCTCCCCCGGCCAGAAGGTCGGTGTGACGGACTGCACCTGCGCGTTCGTCGACAGGGACATGATGATCTGCCACAGGAACGGGAACGCCATGACGAACCCGCCGACGCCGAGGACGACGTGGATCCACCAGTGGCTGCCGCCGCGGCGGCCCGGCCGGCGGCCGGTCCTGGTCGGTGTGACGGTGGCGGTCATGCCTGGACCCACTTCCGCTGGAACCGGAACTGCACGAGCGTGACGATGCCGATGAGGACGAAGATCACCATCGCGATCGCCGCCGCGAAGCCCTTGTCGTTGTCGATGAAGCCGGCGCTGTAGAAGTAGAAGACGAGGGACATCGTCTTCGGGATCACCGGGTTGGTGCTGCCGAGGATCGCGTAGAGCAGGTCGAACAGCTGGAAGCTCGAGATGGTCGTGACGATCACCACGAAGAAGATGCTCGGGCTGAGGAGCGGCACCGTCACCGATCGGAACTGCCGCCAGCGAGAGGCGCCGTCGAGCTCGGCTGCCTCGTACAGCTCGGGCGGGATGTCCTTGAGGCCGGCGCCGAGGATGATCATCGAGAACCCGAGCGAGGACCACAGCCCGACGAGGCTCACCGCGACGAGCGCGAAGCCGGGCGTCGAGATCCAGTACGGCCCGTCGATCCCGAACAGCCCGATGAACCAGTTCACGATGCCGTAGTCGCCGTTGAACATGATCCGCCAGACGAGTGCGATCGCGGCGGGCATGGCGACGTAGGGCAGGAAGAAGAGCACACGGTAGAACTGCGCGAACCGCAGGCCCGGGGTGTTGAGCAGACTGGCGAGCCAGACCGCCACGGGGATGCCGAGCAGGACGATCACGGTGTAGATCACCGTGTTGAGCAGCGACTGGTAGAGCTGCGGATCGGAGACCAGCCGGACGTAGTTCGCGATGCCGGAGAAGGTGGCGCCGCCGAACACACCCCAGGTGGTGAAGGAGTACCAGAACGTCTGGATGATCGGCCAGATGTAGAACGTCCCGACGCCGACGAGCAACGGGAGGACGAACAGCCACGGCCAGAACCCGTCGGTCCGGTGCGCCGGAGGTCTGGTCGTGCCGGCGGTCGGACGCCGGGAGCCCGGGGCCCCGGGCCCGGACGCACGCTGCGTCCGGGCCGGGGCGTCCGAGGTCGGGTGTCGCTCGGTGTGGATCGTCACGGTGTGGGGCTCACTGTTCCTTGGTGAGGGCGGCGTCCATCTTCTGCGCGAGCTGCTTCGCCACGTCGTCGACCGGGGTCGATCCGTCGAAGGCACTCGGCAGCAGGTTCGTCTCGAGGGTGTTCCACGCCGCCGTGTTCTTCGAGACCGGGAGCGGCTTGGCGTAGTCCACCGCGTCGAGGAAGACCTGCAGGTCGGCGTCCGGCATCGTCTTCGTGAAGGCGCTCTGCGTGCCCTCGTACGCCGGGATCACCGCACCCATGTCGCCCTGTTGCTGCTGGGCCTGCTTGCTCGCGAGGTAGACCTGGAGCGCCTGTGCGGCGGCCTTGTTCTTCGTGTTCGCGGACACGACGTTGGAGACACCGTGGATGACCGTCGCCTGCTCCTTGCCCTTGGGGAGCGGGTACACGACGACGTCCTTCTCGAGGTCGGTGCCGGTCAACGCGGAGCGGAACCAGCTGCCGCCCTGGTACATGGCGAGCTTGCCCGAGGTGAACCACTGGTCGGCGGTGGTGTCGGTCAGCTGCTTGATCGAGGGCGACGCCCCGGACGCGATGAGGTCGGTCCAGAACTGCAGCCCGGCCTCGGCGGCGGCGGTGTCGTACTCGGACTTCGTGCCGTCCGCGTCGATCACGTTCCCACCGGCCTGGAAGATCGTGTCGTAGTAGGTGGTCTGCCCGTCCATACCGCCGGCCGCGCCGTACGCGCCGTCGGCCGTGAGCTTCTCGGAGAGCTCGGCTCCGGTCTTCTGGAAGTCGTCCCAGGTCCAGTCCTTCGAGGGCATGGCGACCCCGGCCTTCTCGAAGAGCGCCTTGTTCATCCAGACGCCGATGGTGTCGAAGTCCTTGGGGACGCCGTACTGGGTCTTGTCGTACGTGTACAGGTCATTGAGGGCGGACGAGTACTTCGCGGGGTCGATCGCGCCGGCCTCGACCTCGCCGGTGATCGGCGCGAGCTTGCCGTTCGCCGCGTAGAGCTGGAAGTTCGGGCCGTTCATCCAGAACACGTCGGGCAGGGTGTTGCTCGAGCCCTGGGTCTGCAGCTTCGTCCAGTAGCTGGCGAACGGGGTCACGTCCACGTTGACCTTGATGTCCGGGTACTCCTCGTTGAACCCTTCGAGGTTCGCCTTGATCGCCTTGACCTGGTTCTCGTCCCAGACGGCGTACGTCAGGGTCGCCTTGGTGTCCTTGGCGGCCTTCTCGTAGTCGCCGCCGGCGCTGGAGGCGCCGGAGGACGTGCTGCAGCCGGCGAGGAGCACGGCTGCGCCGATCGCGGCGACGGCGCCGAGGAGCGCACGGCGACGGCCGCGGCCCTTGGCAGAGGTGGGTGCGTGCATCGGGTGTCCTTTCGCGAGTCCGTCAGCGGGTGACGGCCGGGGTGGGGTCGGTGAAGTGGGCGATCGTCGCGGCCGCGAGCGGCGGGACGTCGATGGGGACGGATCCGTTCCGGAGCGACCGGGTCGCGAGCGCTCCTGCGGCGACGGCGGCACGGGCCGCGATCGGCGAGAGGGTCGTCGGCTCCCCCAGCGCGACGTGCCGGAGGAACTCGGTCATCGTGAGGAGGTCGGCATCGGCGTGGCCGGCGGCGACCCCGTCGATCGGGTACTCGCGGTCCCCCGCGACGTCCCAGCCGCGACGACGGCTCCAGACCTTCACGACGCCACCGCCGGTGTCGCCGATGTTCTCGAGCCGCCCCTCGGTCCCGATGACCGTGTAGTTGCGCCAGTAGTCCGGCGTGAAGTGGCACTGCTCGTAACTCGCCTGCACACCGTTGTCGAGGGTCATCATCACCATCGACACGTCCTCGACGTCGACGACGGGGTTCAGCCCGGTCTGCTCGAGGGGCGGCCAGTTGTCGAGGGAGAACCAGTCCCCCATGAGCTCGCCGCTGCGGTCGCGACGGTCGGTGACGTCGCCGTAGACCGACAGCGACCCCATGCCGACGACCCGCGCGGTGTCCCCGCCGCCGAGCGCGTGGATGACGTCGAGGTCGTGGCTGGCCTTCTGCAGGAGCAGGGAGTTCACCTTGGTGCGGTCGGCGTGCCAGTCCTTGAAGTAGTAGTCGCCGCCGTTGCCGACGAAGTGCCGGCACCAGACCGCCTTGACCTGGCCGATCTCCCCGCGGTCGACGATCTCGCGCATCAGCCGCACGACCGCGGCGTGACGGAAGTTGTGCCCGACGTACAGCGGCGTGCCGGTCTCCGCAGCGGTGTCGAGGACGGCGTCGGCGTCCTCGACCGTGATGGCCATGGGCTTCTCGAGGTAGACCGCGATGCCGGCGCGGAGCAGGTCGATCGCGATCGCGGCGTGCGTCCAGTCGGGGGTCGTGACGATCGCCGCGTCGACGACCCCCACGAGTCCCCCGTGGTGCTCGACGACGAGGGCGTCCGGGTACTCGGCCCGGGCCCGCTCGCGCCCCTGCTCGGTGACCTCGGCGACGGCGACGACCCGCGCCTCCAGGTCGGGAGCGGCGGCAGCCGCCTCGGCCACGTGGCGGGCGATCGCCGCACGCTGCCCCATGCCGACGATGCCGACCCGTAGTGGTCGTGCTGTGAACGCGTCACCCATGCTCATCTCGCTCCCTTGCGTGATTGTGACGCCCATGATGCCGAATCGATCATGAATGCACAATAGGCGCTCAACGAACGCTCATGGGGAGGGTGTGGATGGTTTTACACGATCGAAACGTCGTGCACAGACCTACGCCGGGGAGTCCCCCGGAGGACTCGTCCGCTCAGTCGGCGACGACGAGCTCCACACCGGCACTGGCGAGCTCCGCGGCGAACGCGGACGGGACGGGCTGGTCGGTGACGAGTGCGTCGATCCGGTCGAGCGGACAGATCCGCGCGAAGGTCGCCCGTTCGATCTTGGTCGAGTCGGCGACCACGATCACCCGGCGCCCGACGGACGCGAAGTGCCGGCTGACCTCCGCCTCGCCCTCGTGCATGGTCGTGGCGCCGTACTGGCCGCTCAGCCCGTCGACACCGAGCACGACGACGTCGAGCGCGAACTCGTCCAGGGTGTCCCGGACGAGCGGGCCCACGAGCTCGTAGGACTGCCGCCGCGCGACGCCGCCCGTGACCACGATCTTGACGTTGGCGCGGACCGACAGCTCGTACCCGATGTTCAACGCGTTGGTGACGATCGTCACCCCGTACTCGCCGTCCGCCCGGGTGAAGCGCTCGCTCTTGCCGAGCTCACGGGCGACCTCGGTCGTCGTCGTCCCCCCGTTCAGCCCGACGGTGTCGCCGGGCTGCACCAGCCGCGAGGCGGCGCGGGCGATCGCGGTCTTCGCCTCGGCCTGACGGGCGATCTTGTACTGCAGTGGCAGTTCGTAGCCTGCCCCGAGCGCCGCGGCACCGCCGTGGGTGCGCGTGACCAGGCGCTGGTCCGCCAGCGTCGCGAGGTCGCGTCGGGCGGTCGCGGGCGAGATCCCGAGCAGCTCCCCGATCTCGGCGATCGACACGTTGCCGCGTTCGCTCACCAGTTCGAGCAGGGCGTTGAGCCGCTGTTGAGGGGTCATGTCGGCCATCTTATGGCGTCACCGCGCGCAGCCGATGATCGGGAATGACGTTTTGCTCTTCCATCGCGCACGATCGCTCGCTACGCTTCCTCATCATCGATCACCCGGATCGAACCGGACCGGAAGGCACCCATGACCGACACCTTCGTGAGCGCAGAACTGACGTCGCAGCCGGAGACGTGGCGCGCTGCCGCCGCGCTCCTCTCGTCGTTCGAGGCGTCGCTCCCCCAGCCCGGAGAACGCGTGGCCGTGGTCGGCTGCGGGACGAGCTGGTTCATCGCGATGAGCTACGCCGTCGCCCGTGAGCAGGCGGGCCTGGGCGTGACGGACGCCTTCGCCGGCTCGGAGTACCCGATCGGCCGCGACTACGACCGGGTCGTGACGATCAGCCGGTCCGGCACCACGACCGAGATCGTGGACCTGTTGCAGGCCCTGCGCGGTCGACGCACCGTGCTCGTCACCGCGGTCCCGGACAGCCCGGCCGCCGCCGTCGCCGACGTCGTCGTGGCACTGCCCTTCGCCGACGAGCGCTCGGTCGTGCAGACGCGCTTCGCGACGACCACGCTCGCGCTCCTCCGTGCGTCGATCGGTGACGACGTGGACGCCCTCGCAGCGCAGGCCGAGACCGCCCTCGGCCTCCCGATCGACGACCTCCTCGATGCTGAGCAGGTCACCTTCGTGGGCCGCGGTCCGGCGGTCGGCCTCACGTTCGAGGCCGCCCTGAAGACGCGCGAGGCAGCGCAGTTCTGGGCGGAGTCCTACCCCGCCATGGACTACCGGCACGGTCCGATCGCGATCGCCCAGCCCGGCCGACTCGTCTGGTCGCTCGGAACCGCGCCGGAGGGGCTCGCGGACGAGGTCGCTGCGACCGGTGCGCGCTTCGTCCAGCACGACCTCGACCCGATCGCCGGGCTCGTCGTGGTGCACCGGTTCGCGGTCGCCCTCGCCGAGGGACGCGGCCTCGACCCGGACAACCCCCGCTCGCTCACCCGTTCGGTCATCCTCACCTGATGCGCGGTGCAGGCGCGGTGCTCGGGGTCGACGTCGGCGGCACGGGCATCAAGGCCCGACTGACCGGCGCCGACGGACTCGTCCTCGACGAGACCCGCGTCCCGACGCCGCGCGGCGACACCGACGCGACGATGCTCGCCACCGTCGTAGCGGAGCTCGCCGAACGGGCGCTGCGCCGTGGCGACCTCGATGCGGTGGGCCTCGTGACGCCGGGTGTCGTGGACGACGGGGCCGGCACCGTCGTCCTCGCGGTGAACCTCGGGTGGCGGGACGTCCCGGTGCGGGACCGGGTCCGGGCCGAGTTCGCCGCACGGGGGATCGACGTCCCGCTGGCCTTCGGACACGACGTGCGTGCCGGCGCCCTGGCGGAGACCTCCGGCGCGGCACCGGCGCTCACCCGTGGTTCCGTCGCCTTCGTCCCGGTCGGCACCGGACTCGCGAGTGCCCTCGTCGTCGACGGCGTGGTCGTCGCGGGCGGCGGTTGGGCGGGGGAGATCGGACAGGTGCGGATCCCCACCGGGCCGCACGCGGGGCGCCGCGTCGAGGAGATCGCGTCCGCAGGGGGAGTCGCCCGTCGGTCGGGCGCCACCTCGGCACACGAGGCGATGCTCCGCGTCCGCGCCGGGGACCCGGTGGCCACCACGGTCTGGCACGAGTGCATCGACGTGCTCGCGGACGCCCTGGCGTGGACCACGACGGTCGCCGGCTGCCACACGATCATCGTGGGCGGGGGACTGGCCGAGTCCGGCCCGCTGCTGTTCGATCCGCTCCGGACGGCCCTCGTCGAACGGCTCCCGGGGTTGCGCGTCCCGGTCCTCGCCCCGGCACGGCACGGCGATGCGGCCGGTGCCATCGGTGCCGGGCTGTTGGCGCGCACGGCGCTCGACGCCGAGGTGCACGCATGAGCACCCTGGTGCGTGCGCGGCGGATCCTCACCGCGACGCACGACCTCCACGACGGGTGGCTGGCGGTCGACGACGCCGGTACGGTCCTCGAGAGCGGATCCGGGACACCCCCGCGGACCGACACCGCGGTGACGATCGAAGGAACGCTGCTGCCGGGGGCGGTCGACCTGCACGCCCACGGGGCGCTCGGGCACGACTTCGCCACGGCCACGACGGACGGTGCCGCACTCGCTGCGGGCCACCACCGCGCACGCGGGACGACGTCGCTCATCGCGTCCGTCGCGACGGGCCCGGCCGCCGAGACGATCGCAGCACTCGGACGCCTCCGTGTCCTCGTCGCCGAGGGCACGCTCGCCGGGCTCCACCTCGAGGGGCCGTGGCTGTCACCGGCGCGCCGCGGTGCCCACCGGGCGGACCTCCTGCACGCACCGGACCCGGCGGAGCTCGACGACTTCCTCACAGCGGCGGACGGCGCGCTCCGGATCGTCACGCTCGCGCCGGAACTCCCCGGAGCGATCGACGCCGTGGGCCGCCTCGTCGACGCCGGTGTCGTCGTCGCGATCGGTCACACCGATGCCTCCGCCGACGAGACGCGCGCAGCGATCGACGCCGGTGCCACCCTCGTCACGCACCTCTTCAACGGCATGCCCCCACTGCACCACCGCCGGCCGGGCCCGGTCGGCGTCGCCCTGACCGACGACCGCGTCCTGGTCGAGTGCATCGTCGACGGGCACCACCTCGATCCCGCGGCGGTCGAACTCGTGCGGCGAGCCGCGCCGGACCGCCTCGTGCTCGTCTCGGACGCGATGGCCGCCACCGGCTGCGGCGACGGCGAGCACGCGATCGCGGGTTCGGCGGTCTCGGTCCGTGACGGCGTCGCGCTGCTCGCCGACGGATCGTCCCTCGCCGGCAGCACCATCACCGTGCAGGACGCCGCCCGACGCCTCCTCGACGGTGGCACCCCGCTGCCCGAGGTCGTCGCGGCGACGTCGGCGCGACCGGCACGCCTGCTCGGCCTCCCGGCGCCGCTCTCGGTCGGCGCTCCCGCCGACCTGCTCGTGATCGACGAGGGCCCCAGCAGTGCCGCGCGGTCGGAGCCGTGGCGCGTCCTCGACCTGCGGACGACCGCGGCGGTGCTCCGGTGATCCTCATCGTGACGCCCAACCCGGCGGTGGACGTGACCTACCGTGTCGCCCGTCAGCGCGTCGGGACGACGCAGCGCGTCCTGGACGTCGCCCGTCGTCCGGGTGGCAAGGGCCTCAACGTCGGGCGGGTGCTCGACGCGGTCGGGATCCCGTCCCGCGCCGTCCTGCCGCTCGGTGCGGCTGCCGGCCGGTGGATCGCCGACGGCCTCGACGCCCTCGGTCTCGCGCACGTCGACATCGCGGTGACGGGGGAGACCCGCACCACGGTCACCGTCGTCGACGACGTCGAGCACCCGACGATGTTCGGCGAGCCCGGACCCGAGGTGACCACCGATGAGTGGATCGCCGTCACGGACGTGATCGGTCAGCAGCTCGACGGCGACGTCGAGTTCCTCGTCGTCTCGGGTTCCCTGCCGCACCGCGCCGACCCGGGCGTCGTCGCGGACTGGGTGGCCGCCGCTCGGATGCGCGGGGTGCCGAGCCTCGTCGACTGTCCGGGCGGTGCGCTCCTCGCGGCCGCCGACGCCGGGGCGACGATCTGCAAGCCCAACCGCGACGAACTCCTCGAGGCGACCGGCGCCGACGACGAGCGGAGCGGCTCCCTGCAGCTGCTCGACCGTGGCGCGGGCGCCGTCGTGGTGTCCCGTGGCGCGGACGGTCTGGCGGCACACACGCGCACCGGGGTCACCGAGGTGCGCGCCGTCCCGGGAGTCTCCGGCAACCCCACGGGTGCCGGCGACGCGGCCACCGCCGGGCTCCTCGCCGCGCTGTTGCGCGGGTCGTCCGACGGCCCGACGAGTCCGACCACGACCGCGCCGTCCACGCCCCGCGTCGACCACGCCGCGCTCCGATCCGCTGCCGCGTTCGGCGCCGCCGCCGTCCTCCGGCCCGTCGCCGGCGAGGTCGACGTCGACGCCGTCCGCCGGTTCCTCGCGGACGACGACGGTGCCCGGTCCGGCGCACGACCCTCCGACCCGACCTGGAGCCACGCATGATCACCGACCTCGCCCTCACCGGACTGCTCGACGCCGCACGGACCGCACACCGCGGCGTCGGGGCGTTCAACGTGGTGCTGCTGGAACACGCCGAGGCGATCGTCGCCGGCGCCGAGCGAGCGGGGCTCCCCGTGGTCCTGCAGATCAGCGAGAACTGCGTCCGCTACCACGGCGGCCTCGCCCCGATCACGACGGCGACCGCGGCGATCGCGCGGTCCGCGGACGTCGAGGTCCTCGTGCACCTCGACCACATCGAGGACCCCGAGCTCGTGCTCGCCGGCATCGACCTCGGGGTGGACTCGATCATGTACGACGGATCGCACCTCGACTTCGCCACGAACGTGGAGGCCACCCGTCGACTCGCGGTCCGGTGCCACGACGCCGGGGTCGCGATCGAGGCCGAGCTCGGTGAGGTGGGCGGCAAGGACGGCGTGCACGCTCCCGGTGTGCGCACGGATCCGCACGACGCCGCTGCCTTCGTCGCCGACACCGGTGTGGACGCACTGGCGGTCGCCGTCGGGACGTCCCACGCGATGCAGACGCGCGAGGCATCGGTGGACCGGACGCTCGTCGAGCAGCTCCGCGCCACGGTGCCGGTCCCGCTCGTCCTGCACGGCTCCTCGGGGCTGTCGGACGACGAGCTGCGGGCAGCCGTCCGGGCGGGCATGACGAAGATCAACATCTCCACGCACCTGAACGGCCTCTTCACCCGGGCCCTGCGAGCGGTGCTCGACGAAGGTCCGGACGTGGTCGATCCGCGCAAGTACGTCTCCGCGGGACGCGACGCCATCGCCACCGAGACCGCCCGGCTGCTGACGCTGCTGCACGGCTGACCCGCCCGAGGGCGGAGCTCAGCAGAGCGGGACGTTCACCGCGAGCCCGCCCATCGCGGTCTCCTTGTACTTCGTGGACATGTCGGCGCCGGTCTGCCGCATCGTCTCGACGACCTGGTCGAGCGACACGTGGTGCACGCCGTCACCCCGCAGCGCCATCCGCGCCGCGTTGATCGCCTTGTTCGCGGCGATGGCGTTCCGCTCGATGCACGGGATCTGGACGAGCCCGCCGATCGGGTCGCAGGTGAGCCCGAGGTTGTGCTCCATGGCGATCTCGGCGGCGTTCTCGACCTGCTCGGGCGTTCCTCCGAGCACTTCGGCGAGCCCTGCGGCGGCCATCGACGCCGCCGATCCGACCTCGCCCTGGCAGCCGACCTCGGCACCGGAGATCGAGGCGCGCTCCTTGTAGATCGAACCGACGGCGCCCGCGGTCAGCAGGAAGCGCACCACGGTGTCGTCGCGGTTCGCCGTCGTGACCGTCGGCACGTAGGTGAGCGCGTAGTACAGGACGGCGGGGATGATGCCGGCGGCACCGTTCGTCGGAGCGGTGACCACCCGTCCACCGGTGGCGTTCTCCTCGTTGACGGCCATCGCCATGAGGTTCACCCACTCCATCGCGAAGAGCGGGTCGTGCCCGGGGTCGTCGGCGGTGAGCTGCTCGAACCAGTTCGCGGCGCGGCGTCGCACGGTGAGTCCGCCCGGGAGCGTGCCGGAGCGCTCGACGGACCGTTCGACGCAGGACTCCATGACGCCGTGGATGCGGAGGAGGCCGGCGCGGACGTCGTCGGTACTGCGCGTGGCGGTCTCGTTGGCGAGTGCGACCCCGCTGACCGGCAGCCCGGTCGCCGCGCAGGCCGCGAGCAGCTCGGCGCCGCTCGAGAACGGGTACGGCACGGCGTCGTCGACGGGGATCGCGGTCTCGGCGACGTCCCCCTCGGAGTCGTTCGTGACGAAGCCGCCGCCGATCGAGTAGTACGTCTCCTCGGCGATGGTCGCCCCGGACGCGTCGGCGGCGCGGAGGCGCATCGCGTTCGGGTGGCGGGGGAGCATCGTCAGCGGGTGGAGCACGATGTCGGCGAGCCGGAACGGGACGCTCGACCCGCCCTGGAGCCGGAGCACGCCGGTCTCCTCGAGCTCGACGAGCGATCGGGTCATCGCGTCGGGGTCCACGGTCTCGGGGTCGGACCCCATCAGGCCGGCGACGACCGCGCTGAGCGTCCCGTGGCCCTGGCCGGTCGAGGCCAGCGAGCCGTAGAGGTCGACGGCGATCGTCGCGACGGGAGCCTCGGCCACGCGGGCGGCGAAGGCGCGTCCGGCCCGCATCGGTCCGACGGTGTGGGAACTCGACGGACCGATCCCGATGCTGAACAGATCGAAGACGGAGACCGGCACCCCGCCACACTAACCCGTCCGGACGGGTGGGGGATCAGCGCCGGGAGCCCTGGTTCGGCATGAGGATCCAGAGGACGACGTAGGCGATCCAGAGCGGCCCCGGGAAGAGGCTCAGGATGACCCAGGCGATGCGGACGAGGGTGCGGGACCAGCCGAACCGGTCGGCGATGCCGGCACAGACCCCGGCGAGGAGGCGGCCGGTGCGGGGGCGGATGAGTGTGTTCATGTCGTCGACGGTACGGACGATCGATCCGACATCGAATCCGGGGGACACCCGCATCCGTGGTGGGGACAACCCCACCCCCTCCACATATGGCTGCTGTGGACCGCTCCATCCCTGCTGTCATGGGAGAGTGACGACATGCCCATCCTCAACAAGGACATGCAGGTCTGCATCTCACTCGCCGCTCGACCGAGCAACATCGGCACCCGCTTCCACAACTTCCTCTACGACGAGCTCGGGCTGGAGTTCGTCTACAAGGCGTTCACCACGACCGACCTCCCCGGCGCGGTGACCGGCATCCGGGCACTCGGCATCCGCGGCTGCTCGGTCTCGATGCCCTTCAAGGAAGCGATCATCCCGCTCGTCGACGTCGTCGAGGAGTCCGCGGCGGCGATCGAGTCGATCAACACCGTGGTGAACGACGACGGCGTCCTCACGGCGTCGAACACCGACTACGAGGCAGTCGCGTCGCTGCTCGCCTCGCACGCCGTCGATCCGTCCGCGAGCGTGCTGCTCCGCGGCTCCGGCGGCATGGCCAAGGCGGTCACGGCGGCGTTCCGGGGTGCCGGGTTCGACGACCTCACCGTGGTCGCACGCAACGGGCAGGCGGGGCCGGCCCTCGCTGCGCAGTACGGGTACGAGTGGGTCGCCGACGAGCGGGACGCGCCGGTCACCGACGTCCTGGTGAACGTCACGCCCCTCGGCATGCGCGGCGACCAGCAGGACACGCTCGCCTTCGACCAGGATCGCGTCGGGGCGGCGACGACCGTGTTCGACGTGGTCGCGTTCCCGTCCGAGACCCCGCTGATCCGCGCCGGTCGCGCCGCGGACAAGCAGGTCATCACCGGTGCCGAGGTGATCGCGCTGCAGGCGGCGCGGCAGTTCGAGCGGTACACGGGCGTCGCGCTGACGGACGACCAGGTCCGCCGGGCGAGCGAGTTCAGTCGCAGCGAGGCCTGATCGGCTCGTCGGTGTACCGCATGCCCATCCGGGTGCGGACCTCATCGAGGGTCGCCTCGGCGATCTCGTTCGCCCGACGGTTCCCGGCCGCCAGCACCGAGGGGACGATCGACGGGTCGAGAGCGAGTTCGGCACGACGGCGTCGGTGCGCGGCGAAGCGCTCGTTGACCGCCTCGACCGCGACACGCTTCACCGCCGCCGCGCCCGCTGAGCCGATCTCGTCGGCGATCGCCTCCGGGGTCGAGTCCGTGCAGAGTGCCGCGGTCGTGAGGAGCGCTGCGACCCCCGGCCGGCGCTCGGGGTCGAAGGTGATGTGCCGATCACCGTCCGTGCGTGCCCGTCGGATGACGTCCGCGGTCTCGTCGTCGGTCATGCCGAGCGCGATGGCGTTGCCGTAGCTCTTGCTCATCTTCCGGCCGTCCACACCGGGGACCTCGGGGGACGTCGTGACGAGCGGTTCCGGCTCGGGGAACAGCGCGCCGAACCGGTCGTTGAACCGCCGAGCGATCGTCCGTGTCATCTCGACGTGCGGCAGGTTGTCCTTCCCGACCGGGACGAGGTTGCCCTTGCAGAACAGGATGTCCGCGGCCTGGTGGACGGGGTAGGTGAGCATCAGGCCGCTGAGCGCGCGACCGGATGCCGCGACCTCGGCCTTCACGGTCGGGTTGCGGTGCAGCT
The DNA here is from genome assembly GCF_900113095.1 of Curtobacterium sp. YR515. Taxonomy (NCBI): domain Bacteria; kingdom Bacillati; phylum Actinomycetota; class Actinomycetes; order Micrococcales; family Microbacteriaceae; genus Curtobacterium; species Curtobacterium sp. YR515. Next base: position 433,927 of record NZ_FOOD01000002.1, read on the forward strand.
CCGCTTCGGTGACGAGGCTGAGGAACGGCAGCAGCAGCTGGTTCAGCGCCGGCACCGACGAGTGCGTGAAGACCGTCGTCGCGGCCGGGTCGAGTCCGGCCGCGAGGTAGTCGAGCACCGCCTCGCGGACGTTCGAGGCGACGTGGTCAGCGGTGTCCCGATCGGTGATGACCTGGTAGTCGGCGAGCACCAGGAAGGTCTCGACGCCGCGCCGCTGCAGCGCGACGCGCTCGGCGATCGTGCCGAAGAAGTGCCCGAGGTGCAGCCGACCGGTCGGCCGTTCGCCGGTCAGGACGCGGAACCGGTCCGGTCGCGCCCGGATGCGGGCGTCGAGGTCGTGCATGCGGTGTTGTGTGGCGGTGAACGTGTCCACTGGAGTTGCCCTCTCGAGAGAAAGGGCTGCACGACGGTCCTGCGGTCTGCGAGCTGCCGTGCAGCCCGCGACCATGCGTCAGGAGGCTGCTACCGCAGCCACCACGAAGAACGAGGAGAACGCATGTCGGGATCGTAGCGCGAGCGTCGGCGCAGCGACACCCGTCCCCACCGCTCGATGTCGGCGCTCTACGCTGGTCGGATGCTCTCCCGACGTGACGCCGCCGTCCGGCTCGACATCTCCCTCGAGATGGCGACCCGGCACGGGATCCCCTCGCACCTCAGCGAGGCCGAACTCACGGCGATCGAGCAGGACCCGCCCGCTTGGCTCGTGCAGTCCCGCGCCAACCGCACCGGCACCAGGAAGGTCTGGGTCCGTCTCGGGTGCGTGGTCTGCGGCTTCGCGGAAGAGGCACGTCCGAAGAAGTGGTGGCCCGACTGGGACCACCTGATGTGCGACTACCACGAGCCCTACCAGGCGCCGGACCCCGTCGCGGGCTTCACCCGGCACGAGGTCGAGGGCATCGGCAGCCGCTTCGTCGCGCTCGTCGACACCCGGCCGTAGCGCGGAGCGCACCCGCACCGTCCACGACGGAAGGCACGGTACCGTCCGGCACCGCGCCTCCCGTCCTGCCCGCACACGGCGCCCACCGGCGCCGTCACGCGGCTCCGTCAGTCGACGGCGTCCCCGATGGCGGCACCGACCCCGGCCGCCGCCACGACGGCGCCGGCCCAGGCCACCGCTGCCGGGGTGGCCGCGACGGGACGGAGACCACAGAACGTGGTCGCCTCGTCACTGTCGAACGGGACGGCGTCGAGCTGTCGTGTCTGCTGCATGCGCTGCTTCCTTCCTCGATGTCCTGCTGATCAGTTCCCGACGGCCTCTTCGACCGCGTACGCGGCGACCGCACCCGTGAAGACCGAGGTGGCGGCGAGCGCTGCGAGCGGGGTCGCGGCGAGGGGCTGCTCCGGTGCGAACCGCTGCCCGCGGTCGCTGTCGAACGCGATGTCGGCGATGGTGGTCATGCTGGATTCCTTCCGTTCTGCGATGGTGATGGTCGGGCGCTGGGCCCGGTTCCCGGCCCGGTGGGCCGAGGTCACTCTCGTCGTGCCGAGACGACGAAGACTGCGGCTGCGATGCCGAGCACGACCAGGACCGACAGCCACGCGAAGCCGGGCAGGTCGAACAGGAGTATCGCCACCGCGATGGCGATGAGCACGACGGGTGCTGCGAACCACAGCGCGGTCCGTGTGTTGGCGTTCATCTGGTCTCCTCCTTCGGTCGTGCGGACGCTGCGGAGGCGGCGTCCGGCTGCCGACGGGGGCCGTCCCCGTCGTGCATGGGTTCCCGTCGGGATGCGAAGAGCTCCTCGACGGGCACGCTGTCGTCGTGACCGCCCGTGCGGACGATCGCGAACTGGACGGCATCGGCGCGACCACCGGTCTGCGCGGCGACGACGCGGCGGACGAAGGCGAGCAGCGCGCGGTAGTCGGCGCCCGTCTCGTACCCGTCCGGCAGCTGTTCCGCTGCCACCAGGAACCGTCCGACCACGTCGAACAGGCCCTTGTCGACCCGCCGGTCCGGGAACCACAGCATGTGCCGGAGCCGGCGTGCTGCGACGTCCTTGGTCCGCGTCCACTCGCTGACCACGTCGTCCTGCCGGTACCGGTGCAGCAGCTCGAAGTCCATCGAGGCGGGGATCGGTGCGAAGAAGCGCCAGTTCGGGATGAGCAGCGCGGCGGTGTCGACCTGCCGGACCCGGTCGAACCGACGGTTCGGGTGCTGGCCGATGACCGTCGCGATGATCCAGAGCGCGAGGCCGATCGCGAGGGGCAGGGCCCGACCGTCCCCACGGCGGCTCATCGGTCCACCCCGATCGCCTCGCGGACGAGTGCGCCGACCCGTCGGACCGGTCCGGGGTGGACGAGCAGCCCGTCGTGGGTGGACCGGACGACCTCGCGGCGACCGTCGTGCTCGTTCGCGACGCGTTCGTGCGCGGCGCTCACGGCCGGTTGGAGTTCGTCGCTCGTGCTCGCCGTGACGACGAGCACGTCGGCACCCTCGGGGATGCGGCGTCCGGGTCGGTCGGCGACGAGGTCCGGCTCCGCGGCCTGCCACTCCGCGCGGCCGGTGCGCCACAGTCGGGCGTTCCGGTACACGGGGCTCAGGTCGTCGGACCGTCCCTGGCGTGCGGGGATCGCCCAGGTCGTGGCGTCGAGCAGCCATCCCCAGCCGGTCCGGAGGGACCACTCCATCAGCGGGAAGCCGTCGGTGAGCGACCGGACGGCGGTCAGGACGTCCTCGTCGGGTCGGTCCACGAAACCGGTGGTCGGGTCGAGGAGGACCACCCCGGCGACGTCGCGCCCGAGCTCGGCCGCGTGGCGTCGGAGCAGGTGCCCGCCGAACGAGTGCCCGACGAGCCAGATGGGTCCGTCGTCGGCGTGGCGGCCGACGAGGAAGCGGAGGTCCTCCGCGTAGGTGGCGAGCGTCGCACCGGGAGCCGTGCTCGCCCCGGTTCCGGGACGGTCGTACGTCAGCGTGGCGACGTCGCCGCCGAGCTCCGCGATGATCGGGTCCCAGTACTCCTGGACCGCGACGAGCGAGTTCTCGAACACCACCAGGGGTGCGCCGGGGCCCGAGGTCGCCGGCCGGTACCGCACGGCCAGGCGCGATCCGGTGGGCGTCTCGACCACGGTCTGCCCGGCACGGGGACGTCGACTGCGCCGGGCGTCCACGACCTGCCGGACCACGGCCTGCGTCCCGACCGCGGCCCCGATCACGCCGAGGACCCACGGGAACCCGTCGTGACGACGCGGCACGACCGATCGACGGTCCGCGGTGACGTAGAGCACCGCGGGCTGCAGTGCGAGGAACGCGGGAAGGAACCGACCGAGTCCCATGGTCGCGGCGATGGTGAGGTGCATCCCGGCGATCGCGCCGAGGTACGCCACGCGCATCCGCGGGCCGAGCACGAACACGATCGGGAACGCGCACTCGAGGACGAGCGTGGCGACCTCGCCCACCCGCGCCAGTGCCGGCCGGTCGCGCAGGACCCGCCACACCCACTCCGAACCGTAGGTCCGCGTGCGCATCACCCCGAGCAGCGCCGAGCCGTTCCGCCAGGGCTCACCCATCAGCTTCACCCACCCCGACACGAGGTACGACAGGGTCGCCTGGCTCGCGACCGCCCACAGCGCGGTGTCCACCGTCGCGGGTCGTCCGGAGGCCCGGGCCACACCCGACAGCCCCTGCGTGAAGAACGCCGCCTGGTCGCTGCCGTCGCCGCCGTTGTGGTGCAGCGGCCCGAGTGCGTAGCCGGTGAGCACCGTGACGGCGGACGCCGCGGCGCGGACGCGTCGGTCGCGGACCGGGGACAGGTGGACGAGGGCGGCGGCCACCCGGAGCCCGTGCATCGCGGTCACCACCCGGGGCCGGTAGACGCGGTCGAGCACGCGGCGCAGTCGCTCGTTGCGGACGAGCGCGGAGCCCCGCAGCAGGGTCCAGTCGTTCAGGCCGCCCGTCCGGCGGTTGTCCGCGTTCGCGAGGTGCTCGAGACTCCCCATCAGCACCACGAGCGCGGAGGCCCGCTCGGTCGCGGCGAGCACGTTCCCGCGGTCGGCCGACCGGTCGACGACACCGCGGACGACGCGGTCCACGAACCCGATCACGACGCCACCTCGAACTCGACCGTGTACGTGGGGGACTCCGGTGTCACCGGACCGCCGTCCCGGTCGCCCGTCACGGACCGCACCGCGAGCCCGAGCTCCGCACCGAGGCCCGTCAGGACCTCGACCGGTGTGAGGAGGCTCACCTCGTTCCCGATGGTCGTCCGTCCGCCGTCGTGCCACAGGTGACTGACCTGCCAGAGTCCGGTCGGCTCGTCCAGGGTCGCGTAGGTCTGCAGACCACGGCCGGCGCCCGGGTACGGGACGAACCAGGTCTCACGACGACGTCCGCCGTGCAGGCCGAGCACCGCGTCCGGGTTGTGCGTCTCGACGACCAAGCGGCCGCCGTCGGCGAGGTGGTCCCGCGCGGTGGCGAGCGTCTCGCGCTGGTGCTCGCGGGTCAGCAGCATCGAGATGGACGCGCAGACGCAGAAGACCAGGTCGAACCGCCGTCCGAGGCGGAGGTCCGTCATCGAGCCCTGCACCAGGTCGAGGTCGACGCCGGCGTCGTCGGCGCCGTCGCGGCACCGGTCGAGCATCTCGGCGGACAGGTCGACGCCGGTGACGCTGATGCCCCGCTGCGCGAGCGGGATCGCCACGCGACCGGTCCCCACGCCGAGCTCGAGCGCCGTCGCCGGTGCGCTGGAAGCGAGCACCTCGACGAGGCCCGGGTCCGGCGGGAAGACGTCGTCGTAGATCTCCGCGAACTGCTGCCCGTACGTGTGCTGCACGACCCGACCCCCCCTCGGCGCCGGGCTCCCTCGGCCCGACACCGAGGGACGGTAGGCCTGTACGTCCGCTCAGTCGCACGAGTCCCGACGATCGCTCAGGCTGCTCGGAGGCGTTCGCCAGGTCCGGTCGGCACCCCACCCCGGCGCGTGCGCCGCGTCGAACCGCACCAGCTCGGGGAAGCAGGCGGATGTGCACCGGATCGGGTCGGTCGGGCACACGGTGGACCGGTGTGTACCCCGGCCCCCCCCCCCCCCCCCCCCCCCCCCCCCCGGTCAGTCGGCGGCGGTCGCCGCGAGGTCGCTGTAGGTGGCCGCGTACCAGCCGACGGTCGAGTCCCCGGACGTCGGACCGATGGTGACCCACTCGCTCCGGGTGCGCAGGTACAGGTCCTCGTCGTGTCCGCACCGGATCTCGCCCGAGGCGAGCCGCTTACCGCTCTCGGCCCCGTCCACGATCCGGCCGGCCCACACCGCCATGTGGACGGTGCCGTCGCCCTGGCACGTGATCGACACCCTCACCCGGGCAGGTGCCCCGTCCTCGCCGGTGCCGAGGGACAGTCGGCTCGACGAGTCGTTCGAGCCGGTGCCGCTGCCGAGTTCGCCCGGCTGTCCCGCCCAGCGGTCCTGCACGCCCTTCGCCCAGTCCGGGAACGCATCGTCGAGGCCCACGGGCTCGGCTCGGTGCGAGCACCCGGAGACGGCGGTCGCGGCGATCAGCGCCAGGCCGACCACGAGGGTCGTGCGTCGGGGCCGGAGGGGGCGGTGGTCGGGTGCAGCGAGCATGTCCCGGTCAGTCTGGCGGACCCAGGACCCCGCCACAGCGTCCCCGTTCGCGGGGCCGGTGCCGAGGCGACCACAGGACGGACTGGAGGCGCGGTGCGGGCCCGCACCGCGCCTCCCGTCCCTCAGGACGTCGCGACGCGACCCGCGGCCACCCAGCCGAGCCGCCGCAGCGTCTCGCGGTTGCGGATCCAGATCATCGGCTGCATCAGGAGGTCCGGCACCCAGGCGCCCGGCCCCGCCACGGCGTTCTCCACGATGGTGACCTTGCAGCCACGGCGGTGCTCCTCGACGACGAGCTCGACCCGGGCCTCGCCGAGGGGCCACCCCTTCGGCTGGATGACCATGCGGTGCGGGGCGTCCCACTCGAGGACCGTCGTCACGTCGTCGATGACGAGCGGCCAGACGCCGAAGGAGTGGTGCAGGCGGGTGCCGACCGCTGGCCAGCCCGGGTCCTGCCCGCGCATCCGCGAGGCGCCGACGACCCACGTCGTGAAGAGCCAGCCGTCCGCGAGAACGTCGAAGACGTCCTCCGGGCGGCAGTGCAGGATGCGGACGTTCTTCGCCATGGTCAGTCCTCCGGTGTGAGATCGACGTGCTCGGGCAGCCCGAACGTGTGCCGCAGGGCGCCCCGGGCCGCGTGCCAGCCGGCCATGCCGTGCACACCGGGGCCGGGGGCGGACGCCTCGGAGCAGAGGTACATGCCGCCGCCCATGCGCCACGGGTCGGACGACAGCACCGGACGCTTGACCAGCTGCCAGAAGCTCGCGGCACCCGCGGCGATGTCACCGCCGACGTAGTTCGGGTTGTACGCGCCCATCTCGACCGCGGTGCGGCTGCTCGACTGCAGGACGGTGTCGCGGAAGCCGGGCGCGAACCGCTCGATCTGCCGCGTGATCGCCTCGGTCTGGTCGACGTCCGACCCGGCGGGGACGTGCGCGTACGCCCAGAAGACGTGCTTGCCCGCGGGCGCGCGGCTCGGGTCGACCACGGTGGGCTCCGAGCCGAGCACGTACGGTCGCTCGGCGTGCTGGCCGCGTGCGACCGCACCCTCGGCGGCCGCGATCTCGGCGCGGGTCCCGCCGATGTGCACCGTGCCGGCGCGGCGGAGCGCCTCGTTCGTCCACGGGACCGGGTCGGAGAGCGCGAAGTCGACCTTCGCGGCGGCGTTGCCGAACCGGAAGCGCCGGAGGGCACCCCGTCGCGGCGTCGGGATCTGCTTCCCGGCGATCCGCAGCATCCCGGGGACGCTCGTGTCGAACAGCACCGCCTTGGCCGGGGTGAGGTCGGCGAGCGAGCGGACCTCGCGCCCGGTCTCGATCCGGCCGCCGTGCGCGACGAGGTCGGCGGCGAGCGCGTCGACGATCGCCTGGCTGCCGCCGATCGGGACGGGCCAGCCCCGCGCGTGCGCGTAGGCGCCGAGGGAGAGCGCGGCGGCGGCCGTGGCGAGGGACGGCATGTGCTGGATCGAGTGGGCCGCGACGCCGGAGACCATGGCGGGGGCGACCTCGTCGCGGAAACGGAGGTTCCACGCACTCGTGCCCTGCTCCAGCGCCCGCAACCCGAACCGGAGGACGCTCAGCGGGTGCCGCGGGACGTGCAGCAGGGCGCCGGTGGCGAAGTCGGCGACCTGGTCGGCGTTGCCGGACAGGGGGGCCATGAGCTGCCGGAACGCCGGGCCGTCGATGCCGAGCGACTCGGCGGTGCGCGCGAGGTCCTGGTACGCGATCCCGGCACGGCCGCCGTCGAGCGGGTGCCCGTACTGGACCTCGGGCAGGCGGAGTTCGATGCGGTCCTCGAGACGGAAGCGCCGGAAGAACTCGGACTGCAGCGCCATCGGGTGCACGGCGGAGCACACATCGTGCAGGAACCCGGGCAGCGTGAGTTCGGCGGTCCGCGCACCACCGCCGATCGTGTCGGCGCGTTCGACGACCTCGACCGACAGCCCGGCACGCGCGAGCGTCACCGCCGCCGCGAGTCCGTTCGGTCCGGCTCCGACGACCACCGCATCCACCATGCCCCCGAGCCTAGGGACCGCTGCTGCGCGCCGTCTCGGGCAGCGCGCCCGCATCCCCCTCACGGCGAACGGTGATCGAGGCGCGCTCCGCACCGTTCGGCGCCCTGGAGGCGCGGGTCTGCCACGCCCCCGCGTGCAGCCCGTCATCGCGTCCGTTCCAGGGCCGTTCCCGGTTCTGCAGATGACCGTTCCGGTTCGCGAACCCCGTGATCCGCGAACCGGAACGGTCACGGCGCGGACGACTTCAGCAGATCCGCTCCGAGCCGCAGCGCGTGGACCGAGGTGCCGGGCATCAGGCGCGGGCCGGTTGCCGGCGACGGGCCGCAACGCCGTCGAGATCGCTGCGCTCCGACGGCCGGTCCGGTCAGACGCGCGTCGCGTCCGGGTCCGCCGGGTCCGACCCGTCGTCGCCCGCGTCCGCTGCGTCGGGCTCGTCGGCGTCCACCGGGGTCGACCCCACCGGGTGCTCCGCCAGCAGCGCCGCGAAGTCCTCGTCGAGCATCTGCTGCAGCCGGTCGTCGCGCCCGACCTCGTAGTCGTCCGCCGGACGCTGCGCCCACCCGAGCCGCCCGACGACGGTCGTGCCGATGTCGTCCCAGGCGCGGGCACGTGCGGCGAGGACGATGCCGTCGACGAAGCCCTGGTCGTCCCGGCGCTTGTCGAGCATCGTCGCGAGCTGCTCGTACGTCGCCTCACGCGTGCGGAGCTTGAGGTCGTCACCGCGGCGGTAGTCGTGCTGGTGCCGCGAACGGCCCTTCTGCTTGCTCGACCTCGAGCGGATCTCGCGCATCCGGGCAGCGTCGCCGCGCTGTTCCTCGGCCATGCGGTGGAGTTCCTCGCGCGCGGCGTCGGCGATGACGGCGTGGTCGAAGTACCCCTCGTCGCGGAGGGCGTTCGTGATGATCCGGTTGCCCACGGCGATGGTGACCGCGGCCTTCGCGATGAGGAAGCCCTCGTCGACGGCGCGCTTCAGTTCGACCTGACTGACGGGTCGGTCGCGCACGTCGTGCTTGCTGCGTCGTCCGAACAAGGCCATGCAGTCGACGATACCGGCGTCCGGTGACCATCCGTCCGCAGGTGGACCCGGATCAGGCCCTGGAGGGACGACCCGCCTCCCACGGACCCGTAGCGTCGGGTGCATGGTCACGTACTCGGAATCCCCCCGCACCGGGCTCGGCACGGCGAGTCTCGTCCTCGGCGTCTGCTCGTTGCTCGCCGGCTGGACGTTCGTCGCGCCGATCGTCGGGCTGTGCCTCGGCGTCGCCTCGCGGAGCCGCGAACCGTTCGCCCGCGGGCGTGCCGCGTGGGGGATCTTCCTGAACCTCGTCGCACTGGCGGTGTGGATCCTGCTGCTCGTGCTGCTCGTGGTGGGCGGCGCGTTCGCCGTGTGGTCGGGCGCGACGCAGGGCCGCTGACCCGGTCGACCCTCCGCCCCGGAGCTGCCCGCTCAGAACACGAGGCCGTACACGGCGACGTCCACCCGCACCGGCCCCAGCGGCATCGCGCTCCGCAGGGTGCCCTCGTGCGTGAAGCCGAGCCGCTCGGCGAGGCCCCGGCTGCGCACGTTGTCGACCGCCGTCCGGATCTCAGCACGCGCGGCGCCCCGCGCCCGGGCCACCCCGACGAGGACGGTGGCGGCGCGCCGGGCGACACCCCGTCCCTCCTGGCCCGCGTCCACCCAGTAGCCGAGCGATGCCTGCCCCAGGTACGGGTCGAAGGCGAGCGAGGCGGCACCCACGACCCGGTCGTCCTGCCGGATGACGCAGGGCAGCGCGCGGTCCATCGCGTACTGGCCGAGCAGGTGCTCGGTGTGCAGGCCGATCGTCTCGACGGTCTGCTCCTGCCACGCCCACGGCTCCGCGGCACGGAGCCGGTCGGCGTTCGCGACGACGAGCTCGTGCAGCGGCCGGACGGTGGTGAGGTCGCGCAGCGTCAGCGTGTACCCGTCCCCGAGGTCCCGTCCGAACGCCGCCACCCCTCGAGACTAGGCACGCGTGCGCCTACTCGTACCGGAGCGCCTCGATCGGGTTCTGCCGGGCCGCCCGACGCGCCGGCAGCGTGCCCGCGAGGAAGGCGATGAACATCACCACGAGGATGATCGTGATCACCGAGGACGGCGCGAACTGCATGATCTGCAGCCCCGGCAGGTCCTTGAGCACGGTCCCGGCGAGGACGTTCGAGATCCCCGTCCCGAGCAGGATCGCCACGCCCGCACCGATCGCGCTGCCGAGGAACCCGATGAACACGGCCTCGAGCGAGAACAGCGTGTAGACCTTCCCGCCGCCCATGCCCATCGCCTTCATCAGCCCGATCTCACGGGTGCGCTCCTGCACGCTCATGAGCAGCGTGTTGATGATGCCGAACCCGGCCGCGACGAGCGCGATCACGGCGAAGGCGTTGAGCACGCCGACGATGCCGTTGATGACCGTCTGGAACTGGCCGAGCTGGTCCTGGATGGTCTGCCCGGTGTAGCCGTCCTTCGACAGGGCGCTCTTCACGCTGCTGGCCGACGCACCGCTGTCGAGCGTGGCGGTGGCGCTGGCGTACGAGGTGGCGATCGACGAGGGCTTGCCGGTCTCCTGTGCGGCCTGCATCGCGTCGGTGAGCGCGGCGTTCGCACCGGCACCGCCGCCGAACAGCGACTCGTTCTGCACCCCCGCGATCGTGGCGGTCAGGGTGTGCTCCTTGCCCTGGTAGTCGTCGACCGCGACGGTCAGCTCCTTGCCCACGGCGGCCTTCGCGCTGCCGAGCCCGAGGTTCTCCAGGTAGTTCGTGGGCAGGAGCACCTGGTTGCCGGCGGAGGACGCGTCGTCGAGCTGCTTCCCGGCGGCGAGGTCGGCGTCGAGCTCCCCGGCGTTGGCGGCGATGTCGACGACGTACTTGCCCTTCCCGTCGTACTCGACCCACTTCGTGCTCAGGGCGACGGCGGGTCGGACGCTCTTCACCCCCGAGACGTCCGTGATCTTGTCGACGTCCGACTGGGACAGGTACGCGAACGAGGCCGGCCCGCGGTCCACGCTCTGGCTCGACTCGTCGGGGTCGTACTTCGCCGGCCCGGAGTCGGTCGACGACTCGACGGCCTTGGTGATCGTCAGCGACCCGGTGTCGCCGATGGAGGCCACCTGGGTGTCGATGTAGTTGCTGACGCCCGTGCCGATGGCCGAGGTCAGGGTGATCGTGAACGCGCCGATGAAGATGGCGATGACCGTCAGCGTCGTGCGCAGCTTCGACCGGAAGGTGTTCGCGACCGCGGTGCGGAAGAGGTCGAGGACGTTCATGCGGAGTGCCTTCCGTGGGTGGCCGGCGCGTCGACGGCGTCGTCGCTCCCGCCCACGATGAGTCCGTCGCGCACGTTGACGCGCCGGTCGCAGCGTTCGGCGAGTTCCTCGTCGTGGGTGACGACCACGAGGGTGATGCCCCGGTCGCGCTGCAGCCCGAAGAGCATGTCCTCGACCACCTGCCCCGTGTTCGTGTCGAGGTTGCCGGTCGGCTCGTCCGCGAAGATGACGCTCGGCTCCCCGACGAGTGCACGCGCGATGACCACGCGCTGCTTCTGCCCGCCGGACAGGTCGTTTGCGTCGTTCTTCGCCTTGTCGGCCAGGCCGAGGGCGTCGAGCGCGGCCATGCCCCGGCGCTTCCGCTCGGCACCGGAGACGCCGGCGATCTTCAACGGGAGCACGACGTTCTCGAGCACCGAGGTCTTCGGCGTGAGGAAGAACTGCTGGAAGACGAACCCGAAGGTGCTGTTCCGCGTGCGGTTCACCTGCCGCGCGCTGAGCGTCGCGGCGTCGGTGCCGTCGAGGAGCACCTGACCCGCCGACGGCTTGTCGAGCAGCGCGAGGAGGTGCATGAGCGTGGACTTCCCGGAGCCGGACTTGCCGACGATCGCGAGGCTCTCGCCCTGGTTCACCTGCAGCGACACCCCCTTGAGCGCGTCGAACCGCGTCGCGCCGCGGCCGTAGGTCCTGGCGAGGCCACGGGCCTCGAGCACGGGAGTGGTCATGCGCCCACCGTACTGTCCGCTGCAGGACTGCAAGTTTGCGTTTGCTGTAAACGATGTGACGTTCCGATTACAGTCGGGCCATGCCCGACACCGCGCCCGCCTCCGAGATGGGCCTCCGCGACCGCAAACGCCTCGAGACCCGGCACCGGATCGCCGAGGCGGCACGCTCCCTCGCACTCGAACAGGACATCGACCGCACCACGATCGAGCAGATCGCCACGCGCGCCGAGGTCTCCCCGCGCACGTTCTTCAACTACTTCGAGAGCAAGGAGGACGCGGTCCTCGGGCACACCGAGCTCGACCTCGCGCCCGAGACGCTCGACGCCCACCTGGCCGCCGTCGCGGGGGAGCCCGCGGCACAGGCCGTGGTGGACCTGGCGTTCCTGGTGTTCGGGGAGTCCTTCGGTGACGAGCACGAGCGGCTCGCCCGGAAGGAGGTGATCGTGCGCTTCCCGCAGCTCATGCGCCGCCAGGTCTCCCGGATGACCACGGTCGCCGAGGCGATGACGGGCGCGGTCCGGACGATCCTCGAGCGGGACCCGGCCTGGGGTCCGGACGCGGCCACGCCCCAGGCGGCCGAGATGCTGCTCGGCATGTGCATGACCGGGCTGCGGAGCTCGGCGCGCCACGAGGGGTCGGACCCGGAGGAGGTCCGCGCGCGGGTGGTCGCGACGATCCGCGACACCGCGGCCCGCATCACGGGCCAGTAGCGGCCGGGAGGCGCGGGGCGGGGCCGCCACGCGCCTCCCGTCCGTCGCACCACGCGCCTCCCGTCCGTCGCATGGTGAGCAGAAATGGTCGGGTGCCGCTCGGGGACCCGACCATTTCTGCTCACGATGCGAGCGCGGCGCGGCGCGCGCGGCGCGCCGCGCCCGCATCACGGCTTCGTGATGAAGCCCTCCTTGACCATCCAGTCGAAGGCGACGTCGGCGGGCTCCCGACCCTCGACGTCGACCTGCCGGTTCAGCTCCTGCAGCACGGCGTCCGTGAGCTTCGGCGAGATCTGGTCGTAGACGTCCTCGAGCTGCGGGTACTCCTTGAGCGTCGCCGAGTCGAGCACGGGCGCGACGTTGTACGCCGGGAAGAAGCCCTTGTCGTCCTCGAGCACGGTGAGCCCGAGCGACTTGATGCGGCCGTCGGTGGTGAAGACCTCGCCGAAGTTGCACTTGCCACGATCGGTCGCGGTGTAGACCGTGCCGGTGTCGAGGATGCTGACGTTCTTCGTCGGGATGCCGTTGTCGCCCGAGCCGCCGAGCTCGAGCCCGTACTTCTTCAGCATCGGCTTGAAGCCGTCGGCACGGGAGTTGAACTCGGACTCGACGCAGAACGTGCGATCGCTGACGGGGAGCTTCGTGATGTCGGAGAGGGTCTTGATGTCGCCGAGCTCCGACACGGCCTCGTCGCGGACGGCGAAGGCGTACGTGTTGTTCATCGGCGCCGGCTCGAGCCAGGTGAGGCCGTTGCCGGCGTCCTCCTGCTTCACCGCTTCCCACTGCTCGGTCTTGTCCGGGATGCCCTCGCTGTGGCCCATGAAGGTCAGCCAGGCCGTGCCCGTGTACTCGTACGTGAAGTCGGCGCCGTGCGAGGTCATCAGCTCGCGGACGGCGACGCTGCCCGGCACGTTCGTCTCGTCGGTGACGTCGAACCCGGCGGCCTTCGCGGCGAGCACGGCGATCTTGCCGAGCACGAGCTGCTCGGTGAAGTTCTTCGAGGTCACGGTGATGTGCGCGCCGTCCGGCAGGTCGTCGATGCGCTGGATCGAACCGGGGTCCGCGGCGGGGACGAAGGACGTCGCCGGCTGCAGGCCGCAGCCGGTCAGCACGAGGGCGGCCGCGCCCGCCACGGCGGTGGCGGTCGCGACCCGGCGACGGACGGTCGGACGGGAGGCGCGGCGTGCGCCCCGCAGATCGGCGCGCGGCGCGTCGTGGGTCGCGTTCGGGGCGTCGTGGGTCATCGGAGTCCCTTCGGTCGTGCGACCGTCTCGACCACGCGGCCGATCCAGTCGATGGACAGGGCGAGGAGCGCCACGAGGAGCGCCCCGGAGACGAGGACCTTCGGCAGGAACAGGTTCACGCCGGTGGTGATGAGCAGTCCGAGGCCACCGGCGCCGACGAACGTCGCCAGGCTCGCGGTGCCGACGAGCAGCACCAGCGCGGTGCGGATGCCGGAGAGCATGACCGGCACGGCCAGCGGCAGCTCGACCTTCACGAGCACGCTGAACGCGCTCATGCCCATGCCCCGCCCGGCCTCGACCAACCGCGAGTCGACGCTCTGGATGCCGATCATGGTGTTCCGGAGCACCGGCAGGATCGCGTAGAGCACGAGGGCGACGACGGCCGACCACGAGTTCAGGCCGAGCCACGCGGCGAGCAGCACGATGAGCCCGACGGCCGGTGCCGCCTGCCCGAAGTTGGCGACGGCGAGCACGTACACGCTCGCACGGCGGAGCGGCCCGCGGGTGAGCAGGACGCCGAGCGGGATGCCGATCACGAGCACGAGCACGGTCGACTCGAGGGTCAGCACGAGGTGCTGCCCGGTGAGCGCGAGGATGTCCGCCGGGTTGAGCGTGGTGCGCTCGGTCGGCGTGAGGTCCGCCGTGGCGAGCCAGACCGCGAACCCGGCGAGCACCACGAGGATGGCGATCGGCTGCACGAGCAGCCCCTTCCACCCGGTGCGGCTGCCCGTCCCCGCCCCGGCGGCGACCGCGCTCACAGGTCCTCCCCGCTGGTCGCCACCACGGGCGACGACGGCATGGTCTCGATCGGGTTCGTGTTCGTCCCGACCGGCGTGTAGGCCTGCTCCTGGGCGGCGGCGGCGCGCGACCGGGTGATCGCGTCCATGACCGTCTCGACGGTGATGACGCCCTGGAACGCCTCGCCGCGGCCGGTCACGAGTGCGGCGCCGGCGCTCGACACGAGCATGGTGTCGAGCGCGTCGTTCAGGGTTGCGGCCCCGCCCACGACGGGCAGGTCGGGCTCGATGCCCTCCGGGATCCGGTCGAGCCGCTCGAGCTGACGACGCGTCGGCCACCCGATCGGACGCTGTCGGCGGTCGACGACGACGGCGTGCCCGTGGCCACCGGCCTCCTGCATGCGCTGCAGCACGGCCTTCGCCTCCTCGCCCGGCGAGCAGGTCACCGCGGGGGCGAGCTCGACGTCGCGGACCCGGTTCAGCGTGAGCTGCTTGAGCCCGGCGCCGGACCCGATGAAGTTCTCGACGAACTCGTTCGCCGGCTCCGCGAGGATCCGCTCCGGGGTGTCGTACTGCACGATGTGGGCGCCCTCGGTGAAGATCACGATCCAGTCGCCGAGCTTCACGGCCTCGTCGAAGTCGTGGCTCACGATGACGATCGTCTTGTGCAGCTCCTCCTGGATGCGGAGGAGCTCGTCCTGCAGGCGCTGGCGGGTGATCGGGTCGACCGCGCCGAACGGCTCGTCCATGAGCAGGACGGGCGGGTCCGCGGCGAGCGCCCGGGCGACGCCGACGCGCTGCTGCTGGCCGCCGGAGAGCTCGCGGGGGAACCGGTCGCGGTAGGTGTCGGGGTCGAGCGAGACGAGGTCGAGGAGCTCGTCGACGCGGGCCGCGATCTTCTCCTTCGACCACCCGAGCATCTTCGGGACGATCGCGATGTTCGCCGCCACGGTCATGTGCGGGAAGAGCCCACCGGCCTGGATCACGTAGCCCATGCGGCGACGGAGCTCGTCCGCGTCGATCCCCGTGACGTCGTCCTCGCCGACGACGATGCGTCCCTCGGTCGGTTCGATCAGGCGGTTGATCATCTTGAGGGTGGTCGTCTTGCCGCAGCCGGACGGGCCGACGAGCATGACGATCTTGCCGGCCGGGATCTCGAGCGTGATGCCGTCGACCGCGGGCTTCGTCTGACCGGGGTACCGCTTCGTGACCTCGTCGAGCAGGATGCGGCGGCCGGTGACGTCGCCGGCGGGAGCGGTGGTGGTGGCGGAGTCAGTGCTGGACACGGATACCTCTCGAGATGGTCAGACGGCCGAGGCCGAGGAGGAGCAGGTCGAGGACGAGGGCGAGCAGGACGACCCCCACCACCCCGACCGTCACGGAGAAGAGGGCGTTCGCACCGCCGAGGCGGGACAGCCCGGAGAAGATGAAACCGCCGAGCCCGGGGCCGAGCGCGTAGGCGGCGATCGCGGCGATGCCCATCACCATCTGCGCGGACACCCGCACACCGCTGAGGATGATCGGCCACGCCATCGGCAGCTCGACCTGGAGCAGGGTGCGGAACCGGCTCATGCCGATGCCCCGCGCCGACTCGACGACCGTCGGCGGGATCTCGGCGAGGCCGACGACGGCGTTGCGCAGGATCGGCAGCGTCGCGAAGAAGACGACCGTCACCACGGACGGCACGACGCCGAAGCCGAGCGGAACGATGAGCAGACCGATGACCGCGAAGGACGGGAGCGTCAGGCCGATCGCCGAGACCCCGTTCGCGACGGAGGTGAGCCGTTCGCTGCGGTAGACGAGTGTGGCGAGGACCACGGCGATGAGCGTCGCGAGCACCGTGCACTGGACGACCAGTGAGAAGTGCTGCCACGACGCGAACCAGATCTGGTCCCACCGCTCCCCGATGTACTGGAACACGCGCAGAACGCTCCCCTCCGGTCGGCCGAACTGCCCACGGGTCGGGGCACAAGTGGGTTCGAACCTACGCAGGGGGCAGGGTCACCGCACAACCGGGGACGGGCGCCGGAGCGACTCCCTACGGATCCGCGAAGCCGGAAACACCCGGTCAGGACCGATGCAGCGCCCCGACCCTGGGAGAACGGTAACGATCCCGAGCAGTCGTCGGCTATGCGCCGAGGTCGCGGAGTCCCGACCGCTCGGCGACGTCGACGAGGTGCTCGCGCCAGAGGACCCACTCGTCCGGGGTCTTCTCGGCGAGGTTGCCGTCCCCGTCACCCGCGAGCCCGTCGAGCATCTCGCGCACGATGTCGGCGTGCCCCGCGTGCCGGGCCGTCTCGTACCCCATGTGCACGAGGATCCGGTGCAGGGTCACCCGCCGGCGGTCCTCCGGCCACCAGGGAACGACCCCGCGGGCGTTGAGGTCGAGCGCCTCGATCGTGGCGTCCGCGTGCGCGGCACTGCGGTGGTGGAACGCGACGACGTCGTCCAGGGTCTCGTCGAGCGTCGCGTACATGTCGTCGCCGTCCTCGGACTCGAGCCAGGCGGGCGCGTTCGGCAGCGGGCGTCCGAAGACCTCGCCGAAGTACATGGCCTGCACGCCCGCGACGTGCTTCACGAGTCCGAGCACGTTCGTCCCGGTCGGCGTGACCGGCCACCGCGCCTGCCGTTCGGCGAGCCCGTCGAGCTTGGCGACCAGTGCCGCGCGGTGCTTCTGCAGGTACCGGTGCAGCGTCCGCTTGAGGACCTCGGCGTCGATGCCGGTCGTCGACCCCTCGTCCGACAGCATCGAGCCGCCGCTCGAGGCGATGGTCGGTGCTGCCGGTGCGGGGTGGACCTCGGGGACCGGGTCGGCGCTCGTCATGCCCTCGATCGTGCCACCGAACGCTCGCGGACGCGCTCCGACTCCTGCACGGCGACCCGTTCGGCGGTGAGCAGGAGCCCGGCGACCTCGCCGGAGTTCCGCGCCGGGGCGTCGTTCCAGCTGGTCAGGTCGCGGACCCGTCCCATCCGGACGTCCGGTGCCGGGCACCAGAGGACCGGCTGTCCCTCGTCGACGGCGAGGGCGTGCCACACCAGGTCGAGGGCGCGCTGGACCTGCTGCGAGTGCACGGCGTGCGGGCCACCGGCAGCGGAGACCACGGACCCGACCAGGCACGCGGCGACGAGGGGGCGGCCCTGCACGTCCATCGCCGCGGCGCTGGAGGCCTTCCGCATCCGACCGTGCTCGTCGACGTACGCGAACCACGCGTGCTGGATCCACCCCCGTTCGATGACGCCGCGCGCCCCGGAGAGCAGCCGGGCGAGGTCGTCCAGCTCCTGCAACCGGGCCTCGACGCGACGGTCGCGCGCAGCGGAACGGCGTGCGGAGAACCGGTCGAGGAGCCCGCGGAAGCCGGTGCGGGTCGGGGTGGACGGGACGGGAGAGGCGTCGGTGGCGACGTCGTGCTGGACGCGGAACTCGAGGGTCATGACGGCCCCTCCGATCTTCACGTGCACGGATTGGTGCGGTCACGATAGCCCCGCGCGGACTCAGTCGTCCAGCACTTCTCCGATCACCCGGCCTGCGACGGCGCGGAACGCGCGGTCGTCGGACAGGTGGAGTGCCGAACCGATCGAGACGGCCCAGGCACGCGCCCGTTCCCAGGTGTCGTCGTCGGCCGCGACGCGCGCGCGGAAGGTGCGCCGCGCCTCCCGGTCGAGCGTGAGCCACGCGGTGGCGAGGTCGACGGCCGGGTCGCCCGCCGTCACGTCGCCGAAGTCGACGACCGCCGACAGGCGGGTCCCGCCGTCCGGCGCGGTGTCGACGAGCACGTTGAAGGGGTGCAGGTCGCCGTGCACCCAGACGGGAGGCCCGGCGTACGCGGGCAGCGCCGCCGCGGTCCGCCAGACTGCCGCGAGTTCACGGGCCCGGGGCACGTCCGCCGTCGCGAGTCGCGTCAGGACGCTGTCGCTGCGCGTGGCGAGCGGCACCGCGCGGACGGGGTTCACGGGGGCGTCCGGCGGCGCGGGGACGTGCAGCAGCTCGACGAACGCGGCGAGCGCCTCGGCCACCCGCACGCCACCGGCGCGTTCGCCCGCCGGGGTACCGGGCAGCCAGCGGACGACGCTCCACGACCACGGGTACCCGAGGGCCGGGCGTCCGGTGCGGACCGGATCGGGGACGGGCACGATCGCCGCCACCCGGTGCGCGATCTCCGGCAACCACCGCTGCTCGTGCTCGATGAGCGCCGCAGCGGCCGCCCGGCGGGGGAGCCGCACGGCGAGCAGCTCGCCGAGCCGGACCACGACGTTGTCCCAGCCGCTCGCCACGATCGCGAGCGGGAGGTCCGCGAGGTCCGGGTGCTGGTCGCGGAGCAGGGCGGCGACGAGCGGGACGTCGACGTCGACCTCGGCGGCGGGGGTGGCCATCGGGTCAGGGTAGCCGGGGGCGCGCACACCCGTGAACTGGGGAGAGCCGGGCGGGGCGGGCGCTCGGTAGCCTCGAGGGACCAGCGACGTGGGTGTCCATGGGGGGACCCGCGTCGCGTGGCGGTCGGGTCAGGCGTCGGGTCAGGCGTCGTCGGGCAGCGGGGCGATCAGCGCGACGAGCCGGGGGATCTCCGGGCGCACCCGGTCGGAGACGATGGCCGCGAGCAGGACCGTCCAGAGCTCACGGAGCCGGACGTACAGGTCCGACCGGTCGGCGAGGACGTCCGAGACGGTCTGCACCCCCGTGTACGCGGGGATGACGACGCGGCCGACGAGTTCCGGGTCCCACGCGGGGTCGACCTCGCCGGCGTCGATGCCCTGTCGGACGAGGTCGGTCACCACGGCGATCCAGTCGGCGTACGGGTCCTGCCGGGCCACGTCCGCCGTCGCGGCCTCGGTGGACAGACGGATGCCGGCGCTCACGACGGTCTCGTGGATCATCTGCGACGCGAGGCCCTGGGACATCCACATGAGCACCTCGAGCGGGGTCGTCCCGCGGGCGGCCGCCGCCTCGCCGTACCGCCGGGAGACCTCGTGCTGCCGGGCGATCACCGCGCCGGCGAGGTCGGCCTTCGACGTGAAGTGGAAGTACAGCGCACCCTTGGTGAGGCCGGCCCGCTCGGCGACGGCGTCCATCGAGGTGCCGAGGTACCCGCGCTCGTCGAACTCGCCCGCCGCCGCGTCGAGGATCGCGGCACGGGTGGCGACCGCCCGCTGCTGCCGCGTGCCACCGTCCTGCGCCATGATCCTGCAAGCGTACCGATGCGGCCGTCCCAGGCGGTGTCCGGGTGACGTCCGGGAACCTCCCCGGTCGGCTGTCGTACGGTTCCCGGCATGGACGGATGGCGGAACCCGGTGCGCTGGGCACGGACGGGTCGGTGGCTGCTGCTGCCGATCGCCGTGCTCGACTGGGTCGCGCTGGCGCCGCAGACCGTCGTCGTGCTGGCGTTCGCGATCGCCGTGGTCGGGCTGGCCGGCATCGCCGCGGCACTCGTCGCCCGGATGCTCCGAGGGTCGCGGGGTGCGATGGCGGCGCTCGGGGTGGTGCTCCTGCTCGGCGGGCTCGTCGTGTTCGGCCTCGATCCGTTCCCGGGGTCGTTCCCGCTCATCGACGGGTGGTGGCCGGAGTCGATCACGCAGCCGCAGGTCGTGGGGAGCGCCTACTGGCAGCTCGCCGGCCTCGGGATCGAGCTCGCCGGGTTCGGCATGCTCGCGACGCTGCTGGTCGTGTCCCTGACCGCGAAGCCCGCGCAGCGCTGACGACCGCGGGCGCTGACGGTCGGTCACGGGCGCGGGCGGCCCGTCGCGCTCAGTCGCGCCTGAGGACGAGGAGCGTGCCGGCCGTGGCGACACCCCGGACCCGGTCGACCAGGCTCGCGGTGTCGTCGGCGTCCCGCACCCATCCGATCAGCGTCTCGAGGTCACCGACCGCGGCCAGCAGTCCGTCGGTGCACAGCACGACGCGGTCTCCCGACGCGAGGTCGAGCGCACCGGGGGTCCGCGCCGTCGCCTCCGGTTGCAGGCCGATCGGCAGGTCGTGCGACCGGAGCACCGCGGCACCGCCGTCCGCGCGCACGACGGCCGCGAGGCCGTGCCCAGCGTCCCCGTACTCGACGTGACCCGACGCGGGGTCGAGCCGCAGGTGGAAGAGCGACCCGACGGTGTCCGCAGCCGACAGGTCGGCGGCGACCTGCGCCTCCAGGCCGACGATCGCGGTCTCCATGTCGACGTCGGTCCGCGCGATCACGGCTGCCCGGACCGCTGCTGCCAGCAGTGCCGAGGCGCGACCGGCTGCCGGGACGGCTCCAACGGTGCAGTGCAGGCGGCCGTCGGCGGCGACCCGCCAGTCCGCGACGTCGCCGGAGTCCTCGCGGGGGAGCGTCAGCACCTCCAGCGAGTACCCCGGGACCTCGACGGGTCCGGGGACGAGGCCCTCCACGACCCGCCGGACCCGGTCGCGCTCGATCGTGTGCCCGAGCTCCCGCTCCGCCCAGCGCGCGAGGTCGCGCAGCAGGTCGATGTCCTCGGCCGTCAGCGTGCGCGGCGCCGCGTCCATGATGCAGAGCGTGCCGACGCGCGTGCCGTCGAGCATCGACAGCGGTGCGCCCGCGTAGAACCGGATGCCCTGCTCGGTGACCGCGGCGAGGTGGGCGAACCGCGGGTCGAGCATCGTGTCCGGCACGACGATCGCTTCGTCGGTGAGGACCGTGGTGGCGCAGAACACCGACTCGGCCGGCACACTCGAGCCCTGGTGCCAGCCCTGCGTGGACTGCGCCGTGACGAGCCCGTCGTGCACGAGGTTGAGGAAGGACAGCGGGACCCCGAAGGCCTCCTGCGTCATGCGGGTGATGCGGTCGAAGCGCTCCTCGGGGCCGCTGCCGAGGACGCCGAGCGCCTCGACCACGGCCGACCGGTGCGCTGCGGCGTCGAGGTGGGTCACCCGTCCTGTCTACCCGCACCCTCGCCCAGGAACCAGTCCCGCGGGTGGGGGTCGGCGGTCAGTTCGCGTCGCTCGGACACCGGCGCCGCCCACGCGGCCGCGTTCGACAGCACCCGCTGGATGTCCGGGTGGTGGTACACCGGGTACTCCTGGTCACCGGGGGAGAAGTAGAAGACCTTCCCGAGGCCCCGGCGGTACGCGACGCCCGAGCGGAAGACCTCGCCGCCGGCGAACGTCGACAGGAAGACCTCTTCGTCGGGGCGCGGGATGTCGAAGTACTCGCCGTACATCTCCTGGCGGTCGATGACGATCGGGTGCGGGACGCCCGCGGCGATCGGGTGCTCGGGCGCCACGGTCCAGACGAGCTCGCGCTCCCCGTCGTTCCGCCACTTCAGGGAGCAGGTCGTGCCCATCAGGCGCTTGAACGGCTTCGAGTAGTGCCCGGAGTGCAGCACCACGAGCCCCATGCCCGCGTGCACGGCATCGACCACGAGGTCGACGACGGCGTCGCTGACCTCGTCGTGGGCGGCGTGGCCCCACCAGAACAGGACGTCGGTGGTGGCCAGGCGCTCGGCGGTGATGCCGTGGTCGGGCTCCTGCAGGGTGGCCGTGCTCACGGTCGCGTCGGGGTGGTGCTCGCGCAGCGCGGCGGCGATCACGGTGTGCATGCCGTCGGGGTAGTGCCCGACGACGGTCTCGTCACCCCGGCTCTCGTGCACGTTCTCGTTCCAGACGACGATGTTCAGGGGACGGGATTCGGTCGGCGTCGACATGGCTCCCACGCTAGTCCGCCTGGTCGTCGAATCGATACGACCACCGGAGTGTCGGGGCTTTCCCGGGAGGCGTCCGCGACGATGTCCGCATGACTCCCCGCTCCCTGTTCCGCGCCGCCGCGGTCGCCGAACTCGTGACCTGGACCATGCTCATCGCCGGGATGGTGCTCAAGTACGGCCTCGGTGCCGGCGATTGGGGCGTCCGGATCGGGGGCGGGGTGCACGGCTTCGTGTTCCTGGCGTACCTCGTCGTGACGACCGTCGTCGCGGTGAACCAGCGGTGGTCGGCCGGAGCGCTCGTGCTCGGGTGGGCGAGTGCCGTCGTGCCGTACGCGACGGTGCCGTTCGAGGTCGCCGTGGCCCGGCGCGGGATGCTCGAGGGCCCGTGGCGCCGCGGTGCCGAGGGGCGCGTCGGCTTCTGGGACCGCCTGCTGTTCTTCGTGGTGCGGCACCCCGCGGTGTCGATCCTCGTCGGCGTCGTCGCCGTCGCCCTGGTGTTCGTGGCGCTGCTGGCCGCCGGCCCGCCCGTCCCGTCCCGCGGCTGACGCGCTGCCTTCGTGAGCAGGAACGGTCGGGTTCGTGATGCGGACCCGACCGTTCCTGCTCACGAAGCGCGGCCCGGGTCGCCACCACACGACGGACAGGAGGCGCGGTGCCAGCCGGCACCGCGCCTCCTGTCCGTGCGTCCCGCGTCTACAGCGCGGCGAGGATCCCGTTCAACGTGGCGGACGGGCGCATCACGGCGCTCGTCTTGGCGTCGTCCGGACGGTAGTAGCCGCCGATGTCCGCCGGGTGCCCCTGCACGCTGTTCAGCTCCTCGACGATCGTCGACTCCTGCTCGTCGAGCGTCGCCGCGATCTCGGCGAACGCCGAGGCGAGCTGGGCGTCGGTCGTCTGCGCCGCGAGCTCCTGGGCCCAGTACTTCGCCAGGTAGAAGTGGCTGCCGCGGTTGTCGATCGACCCGAGCTTGCGCCCCGGCGACTTGTCCTCGTCGAGGAACGTGCCGGTCGCACGGTCGAGCGTCTCGCCGAGGATCTTCGCCCGCTCGTTGCCCGTCACACCGGCGAGGTGCTCGAGGCTGACCGCGAGGGCGAGGAACTCACCGAGGCTGTCCCAGCGCAGGTAGTTCTGCTCGACGAGCTGCTGCACGTGCTTCGGCGCCGAACCACCGGCACCGGTCTCGAACAGGCCGCCGCCGCCGAGGAGCGGGACGACGGAGAGCATCTTCGCCGAGGTGCCGAGCTCCATGATCGGGAACAGGTCGGTGAGGTAGTCGCGGAGCACGTTGCCCGTGACGGAGATGGTGTCCTCACCACGGCGGATGCGCTCGAGCGAGAAGCGCATCGCGTCCTCGGGGGAGAGGATCTCGATCTGCAGCCCGTCGGTGTCCTGCTCGGCGAGGTACGTCCGCACCAGGCCGATGAGGTTCGCGTCGTGCGCACGGGTCTCGTCGAGCCAGAACACCGCGGGGGAGCCGGTCGCACGGGCACGCGTCACGGCGAGCTTCACCCAGTCGCGGATCGCGACGTCCTTGGTCTGGCAGGCGCGCCAGATGTCACCGGCCTCGACCTCGTGCTCGATGACCGTCTCACCGCCGCTCGTGACCACGCGGACGCGGCCGGCTGCCGGGACCTCGAAGGTCTTGTCGTGCGAGCCGTACTCCTCGGCCTTCTGCGCCATCAGGCCGACGTTCGGCACCGAGCCCATGGTGGCCGGGTCGAACGCACCGTTGGCACGGCAGTCCTCGATCGTGGCCTGGTAGATGCCGGCGTAGCTCGAGTCCGGGATGACCGCGAGGGTGTCGTGCTCCTCGCCGTCCGGACCCCACATGTGGCCCGAGGTGCGGATCATCGCGGGCATGGAGGCGTCCACGATGACGTCGCTCGGGACGTGCAGGTTCGTGATGCCCTTGTCGGAGTCGACCATCGCGAGCTCGGGGCCCGCGTCGATGCCGTCCGCGAACGCCTGCTTGATCTCCGCACCGTTCGGCACGGCGTCGAGCCCGGCGAGGATCGAGCCGAGGCCGTCGTTCGGGTTGAGCCCGGCGGCGGCGAGGTCGGCGCCGAAGCGCTCGAAGACGCTCGGGAAGAACGCGCGGATGACGTGGCCGAAGATGATCGGGTCGGAGACCTTCATCATCGTGGCCTTGAGGTGCACCGAGAACAGGATGCCCTGCTCCTGCGCCGCGCGGATCTGGTCCTGCAGGAAGGCCTCGAGCGCGCGGACGTGCAGCACCGTGCCGTCGACGACCTCGCCCGCGAGGACGGGGATCGACTGCTTGAGGACCGTGGTCTCGCCGTCGGCACCGACGAACTCGATCGTCAGGACGTCGTCGGCGGGGGCGATCCAGGACTGCTCGTTCGAGCGGAAGTCGTCCGTGCCCATCGTCACGACGTTCGTCTTCGAGTCGTGGCTCCAGGCGCCCATGCGGTGCGGGTGCTTGCGGGCGTAGTTCTTGACGGAGAGCGGTGCGCGGCGGTCGGAGTTGCCCTCGCGCAGGACCGGGTTCACGGCGCTGCCCTTGGTGCGGTCGTAGCGGGCGCGGGCGTCGCGCTCGTCGTCGGTCGTCGGCTCGTCGGGGTAGTCCGGCAGGTCGTAGCCCTGCGCCTGGAGCTCCTTGATCGCGGCCTTGAGCTGCGGGATCGACGCCGAGATGTTCGGCAGCTTGATGATGTTCGCCTCGGGGGTCTTCGCGAGGTCCCCGAGCTCGGCGAGGGCGTCGTCCAGGCGCTGCTCGGCGGTGAGCCGCTCCGGGAACTGGGCGATGATCCGGCCCGAGAGCGAGATGTCGCGGGTCTCGACGTCGACACCTGCGGTGCCGGCGAAGGCCTGGATGACCGGGAGGAAGGAGTGGGTGGCGAGGAACGGCGCCTCGTCCGTGAGGGTGTAGATGATCTTGGCCATGCTGGCGGGTACTCCCTTGTTCGACCGTCGGTACGTCCACGCTACTCGCGCAACGGGATGTCTCGACATCAAGATACATGGTGCCGCCTGCGTGGAGCAGATGCTCGGATGGCTTCCTGGAGGCGCACTGTCGACTCATAGGAACGTCGCGTGGAGTGGTCTTCCGCACCACACGACCGCAGGAGGCGCGCATGTCGACGACACGGCAGACACCGGAGGACTTCGGGTGGTCCGCGGAGGACCTCCGTTCGGCGTACGCCGTGGACGGCAGCGGGCCGTACCGGTACGCACCGGACGGGTCCGGGCCGTTCTCGTACGACGAGGACGGCTCCGGGCCGTGGCTGGTCGGTCCGACGCCGCGTCGTGGGCTCGCCCGCTTCGCGCCGCGGGACCGTGGGTCGGGCTCGCGGCTGCGGCGGATCGGGACCGCCGTGACCGCGGGCACGCTCGCGCTCGTCCTGGCCGCCGGCAGTGTCGCGGTCGTCGCCCACGTCGTTCCTCCACACCACGCGGTCAACGCCTCGGCGGTCCACAGCGCGGAGCCGGACCGGGACTGATCGCCCGGAACGGTGCCACGCTGGGGGAGTGAACGAACTCCTCGTCATCGGTGTGGTCGCCCTGGTCGCCATCGCGGGCGCCGCCGTGCTCGGCCCGCGCATCGGGGTCGCCGCGCCGCTCGTCCTCGTCGCGGTCGGCGTCGCCGCGAGCCTCGTGCCGTGGATCCCGAACGCCCGGATCGAACCGGAGTGGATCCTCGCGGGGGTGCTGCCGCCGTTGCTGTACTCGGCGGCGGTGTCGATGCCGTCGATGAACTTCCGGCGGGAGTTCGGCGCGATCAGCGGCCTGTCGGTCCTGCTCGTCGTCGCGTCGAGCCTGGTGCTCGGGCTCTTCTTCGCGTGGGTCGTCCCGGGGCTGGGCTTCTGGTGGGGCATCGCGCTCGGGGCGATCGTCAGCCCCACCGACGCCGTCGCGACCTCGATCGTCAAGCAGACCTCGGTGTCACGGCGGGCGATCTCGATCCTCGACGGCGAGTCGCTGCTCAACGACGCGACCGCGCTCGTGCTGCTCCGCACCGCGATCTTCGCCGCGGGCGCGTCGTTCTCGTTCTGGGGCGCGCTCGGGGACTTCGCCCGGGCGGTGGCGATCGCCGTCGTCATCGGCTGGTTCGTCGGCTGGCTCAACGTCTGGGTGCGGTCCCGGGTGCCGAACGCCGCGGTGAACACGGCACTGTCCTTCGCGGTGCCGTTCGTCGCCGCGATCCCGACCGAGCACTTCGAGGGGTCCGGCCTGGTCGCGGCCGTCGTCGCGGGGCTGTTCACGGGCATCGTCGGCCCGCGCAGGCTCCCCCCGGGGCACCGGCTGTCGGACGCCCAGAACTGGCAGACGATCGAGCTCGTGCTCGAGGGTGCCGTGTTCCTGACGATGGGGCTGCAGCTCGCGTCGATCCTCGGCGATGTGCAGGACCAACACGCCGGGATCGGGCCGGCGCTCCTCATCGCCGTCGGCGCCCTCGTGCTCACCGTCCTCGTCCGGGCTGCATACGTCGTGCCGCTGCTGCTCGCCCTGTCCGCCAGCGCCAAGCGGGGCGAACGGATGCAGACCCGCTTCGCGGAGATGCACGCGCAGGACCGCGACGCCATGAGCGAGGTGATCCGCGAACACCGACCGGGCAACCGGGCTCCGTCCGAACGGGAACTCGACCGGTTCGCGGTGCGGGTCCGTCGCACCCTGGCGGACATCGCGTACTACACGAAGGCGCCGCTCGGCTGGCGGGAGGGCACCGCGGTGGTCTGGGCGGGGATGCGCGGCGCGGTGACCGTCGCGGCGGCCCAGACCCTCCCCGACGGCACGCCCCAGCGGTCACTGCTCGTCTTCGTCGCGTTCGCCGTGGCCCTGCTGTCGCTCGTGGTCCAGGGCGGGACGATCGGGCCGCTCCTCCGTCGCATCGCCGCACCGACGACGGACACCGCCGCGCAGGACACCGAGGAACGCAAGCGGCTCCTCGAGCTCATGCGGGCAGCGGCGGAGCAGGTCCCCGGGACGAGCGAGGCCGGACCCCGCGCGCGGGAAGAGCTCGAGGCCGCCGACCCCGCCGAACTCCGGGCGTGGATGGGGCGCGAGAAGGCCCGGCGCCTGGCGGTGCTCGAAGCGCAGCGCGCCGCGATCCTCGACGCCCGCGACGACGGCAGTTTCGACGCCGAGGTGCTCGAGTCGATGCTGCAGAACCTCGACGCCGAGCAGATCGCCCTCGAGCTCAGGGGCGCTCCCGCACGGTGACGGTCACTCGCCGATGCGCACCCGGAAGACCCGGACGCCGGCGGTCTTCAGTGCCGCGAGCCCCACGCGCATCCGGAAGTTCCGGAACGGCCGCTCGAACCCGGACGGTGCCGACGCCGCGCCGATCTGGTGGAGCACCTCGGACGTCAGCGTCCGCTCGACCTTCGGCGCGAGCCGGGTCAGCCCCGAGACCGTCACGACGATCCGGACCGCGTGCGGCCCGAGCAGCGGGTCGATCATCTCGGCGGCCTCGTGCGCACGGTGGAACGCCGGGTCGTCACCGGGCCGACGGATCGCGATGACCGCGAGTTCGGCGTCCCAGGTCTCCTCGGGATCGGGCAGGTCGTCCACCCCGACCACGCGCATCCGGGCGGCGTCGACCCCGGCCCGGACGGCAGCGGTCCGGAGCACCGGCAGGAGCTCCTGCGTCCCCGCGAGCACGACGTGCGCCGACGCCAGGTCGACCGGTTCGTGCCGCTCGCGCGGTGTTCGGGCCATGTGGAGGGTCCTTTCCGCTCGCTCACTGCGGACACTACTGATCGGGCGGCCGCCGGGGCCGGGGCTGGCTGTGGGATCAGCAGCCTCCCAGCACTTCGGTAACGATGAGATCACGAAAGGACCTGTACAAAGCGACAGAGTCGTGCAGAATGGTGGGCGGCCATGACGACTGCACGCGAACTCGACCAGCACCCGGACACCCCGGTGGTGCACCTGTCCCGTCGCGCCGCCCTCGAGGCCGAGCGCGCCGCAGCCCGCAAGCCGGCCCGCCGCGAGCGGACGCCGAAGGCCGAGCGCGCACCGAAGGCCGAGCGCACGCCCGCGCCGCCTCGCGCGCCGAAGCCCGAGCGCACCGGTCGCCGAGCGGCCGCCGCGCGTGCGACGACCGAGCACGTCGACGCCCGCATCCAGCGCGTCGTCCGTCGCCCCGCACCCAGCGTGCCCGCCGTCGCCCGGGCGACCCGCGCCTCCAGGTCCCGCCGCGCCAGCCGCGTGACGCTCACGAGCGCCCTCGCCGCCCTCGCGATGTTCGCCGCGTCCGCGATGCCCGCGCACGCCAGTGCCGGCACCTCGATGGCGACCGCGACCCTCGCACCCTCCGTCCGCACGCAGGACTACGCCGTGACGCAGGCGATCTCCGCCTCCGCCCTCGACCGCGACGGCTTCACGGTCGGCGGCGGTTCGGCCGGGGCCCCGGGCACGTCGGTGTCCTACGGCGGCGAGGTCCGGTCGCCGTTCCCCGGGCCGGTACGGATGAGCTCGGGCTTCGGCTACCGCTCGGCTCCGTGCGGCGCCTGCTCGTCGCTCCACCAGGGCCTCGACTTCAACCCGGGCATGGGCGCGCCGATCGGTGCCGTGGCCGCGGGGACCGTCCGGGTCTCCGGCACGTACTTCTCGTACGGCACCGCGGTGATCATCGACCACGTGATCGACGGGCGCGAGGTCTCGACGCTCTACGGCCACATGATCCCCGGCTCCTCGCCACTGAAGGTCGGCGACACCGTCGAGGCCGGGCAGTTCATCGGCAAGGTCGGCTCCTCGGGGGTCTCGACCGGGGCGCACCTCCACCTCGAGGTCCTGATGGACGGCGAGACCCCGATCGACCCGGAAGCCTGGCTCGAAGCGCGCATCGGGCGTTCCCTCACCGCCTGATCAGGTTCCCTGTGCATGCTCACAGGCATGGACGACTGTCACAGACCGCCCGCCCGTCGCCGATCTGAGCCGGCAGCCCGCTGATGGGACCCGACACCTGGATCGCCTTCGGGCTCGTGGTCCTCTTCGTGCTCGTCGGTGGCGTGTTCGCCGCAGCCGAGATCGCCCTCGTCTCCCTCCGTGAGTCGCAGCTGCAGCAGCTCGAGCGCCGCGGGTCCCGGGGGATGCGGGTCGCCGAGCTCGGCCGCGACCCGAACCGCTTCCTCTCCGCCGTGCAGATCGGCGTGACCGTCGCCGGGTTCTTCTCGGCCGCGTACGGCGCATCGTCGATCGCTCCGGACGTCGCGCCGCTGTTCACGGGCCTCGGACTCGAGCAGGGCGCTGCCGAGACGGTGGCACTGGTGCTGATGACCCTCGTGATCGCCTACCTCTCGCTGGTCTTCGGCGAGCTCGTGCCGAAGCGGCTCGCCCTGCAGCGAGCCGAGGGCTTCTCGATGGCCGTGGCCCCGACGCTCGACCGGTTCGCCACGCTCATGCGCCCGGTGATCTGGCTGCTCTCGAAGTCGACCGACACCGTCGTGCGGCTGCTCGGCGGGGACCCGAACGCCCGGAGCGAGTCGATGAGCACCGAGGAGCTCCGCGGTCTCGTCGAGGACCACGACGCCATCGACGCCCAGGGACGCCGGATCGCCCGGAGCGCCCTCGACGCGGGCGACCGGATCCTCCGCGAGTCGATGCGGCCCTGGTACGACGTGTCGACGATCGACGCGGGCACCTCGATCGCCGCGGCCACCGACCACGCGATCGACCTCGGGCACACCCGGTACCTCGTCACCGACGGCACGCGGGACCACGTCGACGGGTTCGTGCACCTGCGGGACCTGCTGCGCCCGGAGGACCCCACCGCACCGGTGTCGACCCTCGTGCGTCCGGTGCTCGCGCTGCCCGAGACGAAGTCGCTGTCGAGTGCGATCGCGGACATGCGCACCGAGGGACACCAGATCGCCCTGGTCGTCGACGAGTACGGCGGCGGCGCGGGCATGGTGACGCTCGAGGCGCTGCTCGAGGACCTCGTCGGACGCATCCGCGACGAGTACGACGAGCCCGCGGCCGAGCACGACGGCGTCGACGGGGCGACCGTGCTCGAGGACCTCGTGGCCGACGGCGGCCCGGCCCTCCCCGACGGCGACTACGAGACGGTGGGCGGCCTGGTGCAGGTGGCGCTGGACCGCGTGCCCGAGGTCGGGGACGTCGTCGAGGTCGGCGGCCACCGGCTCGAGGTGACCGCCATGGACGGTCACCGCGTGGCGCGCGTGCGCATCACGGCCGACGCAACCGCCTGACGCGGGCGCGCCCCGCTCGGCGGCAACGCGGAGCGTTGCGCGGGGCGCGCCGATCGAGCCTGCGAGGGAGGACGGTGCGGGGCCGCCCCGCGCCTCCCGTCCGTCCCGTCCCGGGTACGGGCAGGGCCTGCCGCGGTACCAGCCACGGGACGTACGCTCGTCGCATGGGTATCGACGTGCGCAACGAGATCCGCGACTTCCTGTCCTCGAGGCGGGCGCGGCTCACTCCCGAGCAGGTCGGCATGCCGTCGTTCGGCGGTGGTGTCCGACGGGTGCCGGGGCTGCGTCGGCACGAGGTCGCCATGCTCGCCGGCGTCAGCGTGGACTACTACACGCGGCTCGAGCGGGGGTCGCTCAAGGGCGTCTCGGACAGCGTGCTCGAGGGGCTCGCCGGTGCGCTGCAGCTCGACGAGGACGAGCGCGTGCACCTGTGGGACCTCGCCCGCCTGGCGAACGCCGGCGTGAAGGTCATGCACCGCAACGTCCCGACCCGCGTGCGCCCCGGTGTGCAGCGGCTGCTCGACTCGATCACGGGAGCGCCCGCCTGGGTGCGGAACGAGCGCGGTGACGTGGTCGCGACGAACGAGCTCGGTCGCGCGCTGTACGCGCCGATGTTCGCGGGCCCCGGTCGCCCGGTGAACACCGCGCGCTTCACGTTCCTCGACCCCGCGGCGAAGGAGTTCTTCGCGGACTGGGCGCAGACCGCTCGGGACGCGGTGGCGATCCTCCGTGCGGCCGCGGTCTCGAACCCGTGCGAGCCCGGACTCGTGACCCTCGTCGGCGAGCTGTCGACCCGGAGCGAGGAGTTCCGCACGTGGTGGGCCGCCCACGACGTCCGGATGCACCGCACCGGCAAGAAGCGGCTCGTGCACCCCATCGTCGGCGAGCTCCGGCTCGACTACGAGGCGCTGGAACTCGTCGCGGACCCGGGCCTGGTGATGTTCTCGTACTCGGCCGAACCCGGCAGCGAGTCCGAGCGGTCCCTGGCGCTCCTCGGGTCGTGGGCTGCGACCGAGCGTGCCGAGCACTACGCGGCGCTGCGCGAGTCGGAGACCGAGTCGGTCGACTGACCTCCCGCCGCCGCTCGATGGTCCCGTGCCGTCGCAGTGTTGACCGTTCTGGTTCGCGATCCCCGGGTTTCCTGAACCGGAACAGTCACGGACGGAACGGATCGTCCGTGTCCCGGGCCGATGCCACTCCGTCGCGGACAGGGCCGGTCCGTAGGCTGGGGCCGTGACGAGGACGACGGACGGTTCAGCGGGGGACGCCGACTCCGCCCGCAACGGTCAGGACCACCGGAAGTACCGTCGGCCGGAGCCGTCCTTCGCCCGGGCGATCGCGAAGGCCCTCGGTGACGCCCGGACGGTCCTCGACGTGGGCACCGGCGCCGGGTCCTACGAGCCCACCGACCGCGAGGTGACCTCGATCGACGCCACCGCCGAGGACCTGCCGTTCGCCGACGACACGTTCGACGCCGCGATGACGACCTTCTCCGTGCACGAGTGGGGCGACCTCGAGCGTGGGCTGGCCGAGCTGCGCCGGGTGACCCGGGGTCCGATCGTGATCCTGACGTGCGACCCCGACCGTGTCGAGGACTTCTGGCTCGCCGAGTACGCCCCCGAGGTCATGGCGACCGAGGCCCGGCGGTACCCCGCGCTCGCCCGGATCGCGGCGGCCCTCGCCGGCGACGCGGTGACGACCACGCGCCTGCCGATCCCGTTCACGTGCGTCGACGGGTTCTCCGAGGCGTACTACGCGCGGCCGGAACGCCTCCTCGACCCGGGCGCACGACGGGCGGACTCGGCGTGGAGCTCCGTCGACGAGATGGCCGCGCGGCGATCCGTCGCCGCGCTCCGGACGGCCCTCGAGTCCGGCGAGTGGGACCGAGCCCACGGCGCGCTCCGCACGCAGCCGACGTTCGAGGGCTCGCTCGTCCTCCTCGCCGCGCAGCCGCGCCCGGCTTGACACGTCGACGTAGGCTGGTCGGGTGAGCTTCCAGGAGGTGGTCGGCGCCCGTTTCGCCGACATCAGGGCGTGATGCCCCCGGTCGCACCGTTCGGTGCGGCCGCCGTCATCGAACCCTGAACCCTCCGCCCGGTGCGGCATGCGTCCGCGTGCCCCGGGCCCGTCCGAGAGCGAACCACCATGCTGCCCATCAGCGAGAAGACCATCCGCACGTCCTTCGTCAACGCCTCCCGCAAGGAGACCGGCGACCTCACGCTGCCCGCCGACCTCGAGACCGTCGACTGGGACGCGCTCGACTACCTCGGCTGGCGCGACCCGAAGCTCGCTCGGCGCGCGTACGCCGTCGTGCCGACCCTCGAGGGCGACCTCGTCGGCATCCTCTTCCGGCAGGCCGAGGCCTCGCCCCGTGCCCGGGCGCAGTGCTCGTGGTGCCAGGACGTGAAGCTCCCCAACGACGTCGTGTTCTACAGCGCGAAGCGGTCCGGCAAGGCGGGTCGCAACGGCAACACCGTCGGCACGCTCGTCTGCCAGGACTTCCAGTGCTCGCGCAACGTCCGGCGGACGCCGCCGCTCGCCTACGAGGGCTACGACGTCGAGGCCGCACGGCTGCAGCGGATCGAGGACCTGCAGCTCCGCGCGGCGTCCTTCGCCGCGGAGGTCTAGTCGCGACTGCGCACGCGGACGACGAGTGCGCGGCGTGCAGCGCGCGCAGACGTCGTCGAGGTGCGCACCTGCGGTTCGGGAGGCGCGGTGCGGGCCCGACCCGCGCCTCCCGTCCCACAGCGGCGACCGTTCCGGGACCGTCGGCCACCTCGCGCGGGAAACCACGGCGTAACCCCCGTGAAACGGGCGTTCCGTAGCGTGGCGGCATGGACATCGGCGATCTCGACGACGCGACCGTCTCCGACGCGGTCGCCACGGCCACCGGGTGGGCGGCGGTCCCGGCGTGGGCCGACGCGCTCGCCGCCGGACGGCCGTACGGCTCCGTCGCCGCGCTCCTGGCGCGTGCCGCCGCCGAGGCCCGGGGGTGGGGCGCCGCCGAGCTCGACGCCGCCCTCGCGCAGCACCCGCGAATCGGTGAGCGGGGCAGCGATGCCTCGTCAGCCCGGGAGCAGTCGGCCATGCGCACCGCGGACGACGACGTCGCCCGGGCGATCGCCACGGGGAACGCCGAGTACGAGCGGCGGTTCGGCCGGGTGTTCCTCGTGCGCGCGGCCGGCCGGACGCCCGAGGAGCTCCTCGCCGAACTCCGACGGCGGCTCGGCAACGATCCCGACGTGGAGGTCGCCGAGGCCGCCGGTGCCCTCGCGGACATCGCACTGCACCGCATCCGCGCGACCTTCGTCGTCGCCCAGCTGACCACGCACGTCCTCGACGCAACCCGGGGCAAACCTGCCGCGGGGGTGGGCCTCGTGCTGAGCACCGTCGACGGCGACGTCCTCGCGACCGGCACGACCGACACCGACGGACGCGCTGCCCTCGGGCCGGACGTCCTGCCACGAGGCGACCTCCAGCTGCGCTTCGATACGGGCGCGTACCACCGCGCCGCCGGGGTGCCGACGTTCCACCCGTTCGTCGTCGTGGCCTTCACCGTGCGCGGGACCGAGCACCTCCACGTGCCACTCCTGCTCAGCCCGTTCGCCTACACCACCTACCGAGGCAGCTGATCCATGCCGCGCGGGGCATGTGTCCGACCCCGCAGCGCCAGCGGGCGAAATACGCACGGCTCCCATGGCGAACGGCGCATGTTCCGCCCGCTCGCGGAGCCGGGCTGTCGGGCGTGGGTCGCGTCCGTCACCGGACCGACGCCCGGAAGGCACGCCGAGACGGCCTGGAGGGACGGTGCCAGCCGGCACCGCACCTCCAGGCCGTCGTCCGGTCGCGTCTACCGACCGATGGTCGACATGTCGGGGTAGCGGTCACCCGTCGGCACCGGCAGCGCCGACAGGTGCGCGATCTGGTCCGCGGTCAGGGTGAGGTCGGCTGCGCCGACGTTCTCCTCGAGTCGCGAGACCCGCTTCGTGCCGGGGATCGGCACGACGTCGTCGCCCTGCGCGAGCAGCCACGCCAGCGCCACCTGCGCCGGGGTCCCGCCGGCCTCGGTCGCGATCTCCTTGACGGCGTCGACGATGCGCATGTTCTCGGCGAAGGCCTCCTCCTGGAAGCGCGGGTTCGCCAGGCGGAAGTCGTCGGCGTCCAGGTCGGACGGCTTCGTGATCGCTCCCGTCAGGAACCCGCGGCCGAGCGGCGAGTACGGCACGAGGCCGATGCCGAGCTCGCGGAGGGTGTCGAGCACGTCGCCCTCGGGGTCCCGGGTCCACAGCGAGTACTCGCTCTGCAGTGCCGTGATCGGGTGGACCGCGTGGGCCTTCCGGATCGTCGCGGCGCTCGCCTCGGAGAGCCCGATGTGACGGATCTTGCCCTCCTGCACGAAGCCGGCGAGCTGCCCGATGACGTCCTCGATCGGGACGGCCGGGTCGACGCGGTGCTGGTAGTACAGGTCGATGTGGTCGGTGCCGAGGCGGCGGAGCGAGCCCTCGAGCGCCTCGCGCACGGACTCCGGTGCGGAGCTGATGCCGCGGCCCGTGGCGGGCGTCTCCTCGCCGGCGGTGTGCGTGATGAGGCCGAACTTCGTCGCGATGACGACGTCGTCGCGGCGGTCTCCGAGGGCCCGGCGGAGCAGGTCCTCGTTCGTGTAGGGGCCGTACGCCTCGGCGGTGTCGAACAGGGTGACGCCGAGGTCGATCGCGCGGTGGATGGTGCGGATCGACTCGTCGTCGTCGGTGCCGGCGCCCGTGTAGAAGGCGCTCATGCCCATGGTGCCGAGGCCGACGGGGCCGACCTCGAGGTCTGCGAGCTTGCGTGTCTGCATGGGTGCAGGTCTACTCCGGGTCCCTCGGTTGGAGGGAGGCACTGACCGGACCCGTCAGCCGGGAATGCCGGTTCGTGCGGTTCCTCCAAGGTTCCGCGCGTTCGTGGCCCGACCCTGGTGTGATCGTGGCGTGAACCTGTACTTCCGGCTGTTCCTGCTCCAGTTGCGCGTCCGGCTCCGCCCCGCGATCGGCGGACGACGACCGACGCTCTGGGACGAGGTCCGCACGCCGTTCCGGGTGACCCTGACCGACCTCGACCCGCTGCGGCACGTGAACAACGGGAAGTACCTGTCGATGCTCGACCTCGGGCGGCTCGACCTCATGCTGCGCTCGGGGCTCTGGGGTGCGATCGCCGAGCGCGGCTGGTACCCGGTCGTGTCGGCGCAGACGATCACGTACAAGCGGTCGTTGACGCTCGGGCAGCGGTTCGAGCTCGTGACCCGGGTGCTCGGGATGGACGACCGCGCGGCCTACCTGGAGCAGACGTTCGTCCGCCGCGGGGCCGTGGTGGCACGGGCCGTGGTGCAGGCACGGTTCCTGCTGCGCACCGGCGGGACGGTGTCCCCGTCGGAACTGCTCGAGGCCGCGGGCGCGACCGACCGGGACCTGTCGGTGCCGGAGTGGGTGCACGAGTGGGCCGGGGCCACCCGGATCAGCAGCTCGGGTACGCTCGCGGGCACGGGGTCCGAGACCCCGGGACGAGAGGGGACGTCATGACCATCGTGTGGATCGTGATCGGCGTCGCGGTGCTGATCGCCGCCGTCATCACCGTGCTCGAGGTGCAGAACCACCGACGAGCGAAGCGCCTCGCGCACCTCGGACCGGCCGACCCGCGGCTCGGGGCACAGGCGCGAGCGGACGCCGAGGCCGCGCACTCGGTGACCGAGGGGCTGTCGAAGGCCGCGCACCCGGGCATCACCGGCGCCGGCGGCGGGGTCTCCGGACCGTGACCCGTCCCGCCACCAGGCGTGCGGTGCTCGCCGGGGGAGTCGGACTCGGGATCGCCGGGGTGCTCGCCGCGTGCAGTCGACCGGCGCCGTCCCCGTCGGCCACGAGGACGCCCGGCCCCACGGGGACCCCGACCGCGTCACCGGCACCGGGCGGCCCCGACTCGTGGGACGCCCTCGCCGCCGCGGTCTCCGGACGGCTGCTGCGCTCCGGATCGAACGGGTGGAACAGCGCCCGGCTCGTCGAGAACCCCCGGTACGACGACGCCGACCCGCAGGGCATCCTGCGCGCGGCCGGCACCGCGGACGTCCAGGCCGGGCTGGCCTTCGCCCGGAACACGAACACACCGGTGGCGCTCCGTTCCGGCGGCCACTCGTACACGGGCTGGTCGGCGGGCGGCGCGAGCGGCACCGACGTCCCGCGGTCGCTGGTGATCAGCACGCAGGACCTCGACGGCATCGACGTGCACGACGACGGCACCGTGACGATCGGTCCCGGTGCGCAGCTCGGAGACGTCTACGCCACGCTCGCCGCCGCCGGACGGGCGATCGGCGCCGGCTCCTGCCCCACGGTCGGGATCGGCGGCCTGACGCTCGGCGGCGGGGTCGGTGTGCTCGTCCGCTCCTTCGGTCTGACGTGCGACCAGCTCACCGGTGCGACCGTCGTCACGCCGGACGGCACCGTGCACGAGGTCTCCGCGACCGCCGAGCCCGACCTGTTCTGGGCCTGCCGCGGCGGGGGCGGTGGAACCGTCGGCGTCGTCACCGCACTGACGTACCGGACCCAGGCCGCGCCCGGCGTCCTGCTCTTCTCGATCACTTTCGCGTGGTCGGCCGCCGCGGCGGTCGTGCGCGCCTGGCAGGACTGGGCGCCCACCGCCGACCCGGAGCTGTGGTCGACGCTCAAGCTGCTGAACGGGAGCCGGCACACCGCCCCGACGGTCACTGTGACGGGTGTGTGGACGGGTTCGAAGACCGGCGCAGACACCACCGTCGACGGTTTCATCGCCGCCACCGGAGCGAAGCCGCTCGCCCACACCGCGCGGCAGCTCACCTACGGTGCCGCGATGTCCGCGTTGGCGGGGAAGCCGCAGCGGGTGTCCGAGGCGGCGACGTCCTCGATCGGATCGGTGAAACTGTCCGACGACCAGATCGACGTGCTCGTCGCCCACGCCGAGGCGGCCGGCGACGTGGCGGGGAACCTCGAGGGCGGGGTCGCGCTCGACGCCCTCGGCGGTGTCGTCTCCGACGTCGGACGGACCGACACCGCGTTCCCGTGGCGGTCGGCGCTCATGACCGTGCAGTACACCGCCGTGTTCGCGGACGGATCGGACCCGGCACCCTTCGACGCCTACGTCCGGGGGTTCCGGAAGGCGATGCGGCCGGCGTGGGGTGACGCGGCGTACGCGAACTACTGCGACGCGGCGATCACGGACCCGGCGGACTACTTCGACGTGAACACCTCTCGGCTGCACCGGATCGCCGAGCAGGTGGACCCGGACGGGGTGCTGGCGCAGCCGAACTGGGTGTGAGCACCGCGCGCATGCAGAATGTTCTGGAACGGCACATCTGGTGTGCTTGTATTCCGTCGTGCGCACCCCCTCCGTCCCGGTCGCGACGACCGCCCGCCGCGTCCTGTCGATCGCGGCGCTGCTCCCGCTCGTCCTGACCACCACCGTCGAACTCCGGTCGGCAGCGCCGTGCGCGGCAGACCCCGCCGACCGGGCGGCCTGGGCGGAGTTCGACCCGCCGTACCGCACCGACGTCGGGACGCCACAGCACGAGGACTGCGCGGTGTACGCCGGCACACCGCTGGACTTCGGCGAGCTCACCGAGCCGCCGACCGTCGAACACGCGGCCGGGTCCGGGCCGGACGACATCGACGTGATCGCGCACTGGTACAACGACTTCGGTCTCGTGGGCGGATCCGGGTGGAAGGGCTGGTACGACTGGCGGTGGAACTTCCCCACGAACCGCGACGGGGGCGGGACGGATCCGCAGCTCGGCTACGACCCGGCTCGTCACCCGACGCTGGGGTTCTACGAGGGGGATGATCCCCGTGTCCTCGGGTGGATCGCGTACTGGCTGCGGAGCGCCGGCATCCGAGCGGTGAGCTTCCCCCAGTCGCGCGGCTTCACGACCGACGGCTGGAGCGGGAACGGCCGCGACTGGCTCGAGGCGTACTTCGAGCAGACGCCGAACTCGCGGGCGCTCGACTACGTTCTGCCGATCGGCAGCGTGGGCCCGGCGGCCGAGATCCAGCGCCGGGCCGAGCAACTGGTCGCCACCGTGCGTGACCACCCGAACGTGTACGTCTTCGCGGACGACGGCAAGCGCTACGCGACCGTGAACGCGTGGGACCTCGAGTCGCTGCGCGGCGCGTTCGACGGGTACGCGAACCTGAACATGCCGAAGACGCTCGCGTTCCTCCGGTCCCTCGCGTCGTCGTTCCGCGACCTCGGGTACGACGGCGTCGCCGTGCTCGGCCGCCATCCCGGCGTCCTCGGGGCGCGGTGGGAGCGGTACGTGGGCGACGGCATCCGGATCGTCAACGCGTCCTACGACGGCAACTACGACGACGGCACCGACCACGACACCTACGCCGACTACACGGAACACGTCGAGTACGGCGCCGTCCCCGACCTGCAGGAGAACGCGGCGATCGGCACCTTCACGGCGCTCGACACCGCACACCCGCACCCGTCCGGGTACCACTACGCCGGGTCGACCCCGCAGCTCTTCCGGAAGCAGCTCGACCGAGCCCGCGCCTACGTCGACGAGCACGACCTGCCGCGGGTGATGACGGTGTACAACGTGTCGGAGTGGGCCGAGGGCGGACCCGGCCTCATCCCGAACGTGCGGGACGGGTTCGGGTACCTCGAGGCGCTGCGACGGGCGATCGAGGGCGAGCCCGCGACCGTCGAGACGGACCCGCACGGAGTCGCGGTCGCGGGGACGTCGGGGAACCGGGATCCGGAGCGCCGCTCCAGGAGGCGCGGCACCGGTCCGGCGCGGCCCTCCGGACGACGGTGGGCCGCCCTACGATGACCGCATGGACGCGGACGACCTGGTGCTCCCCGACGCCGCTGCCTGGCGCGCCTGGCTCGACACGCACGAGGACGATCCCGACGGCGTATGGCTCGTCCTCGCGAAGAAGGGCACCACGGAGCCGACGGCGCTGACCTACGACCAGGCGCTCGACGAAGCGCTCTGCTCCGGCTGGATCGACGGCCAGAAGCGCGGGCGGGACACCGCGACGTTCCGCCAGCGGTTCACCCCGCGGCGCAAGGCGTCGATCTGGTCGCAGCGGAACATCGGACTCGTCGCCACCCTCGAGTCCGCGGGGCGCATGCGCGACCGGGGCCGGGCCGAGGTCGACCGTGCGAAGGGCGATGGCCGGTGGGACCGCGCCTACGCCGGTGCCGCGACGGCCACCGTGCCCGACGACCTGCGGGCAGCGCTCGACGCCGCTCCCGCGGCCGCAGCCCTGTTCGCCGAACTCGACGCCACGAACCGGTACGCGGTGCTCCACCGGATCACGACCGCGCCGAGTGCGACGGCGCGGGAGAACCGGCTCGCGAAGCTCGTCGGCGGGCTCGAGCGGGGCGAGACCCCCTACCCGCGGAAGCCCTGACGGCCGCGTCGAACCACGAAGACGACGTCGAACCAGGCGCGCGGGCTGGTTCGACGTCGGAAACGTGGTTCGACGCAGCCGCGCCGGCGCCCGCGCCCGCGCCCGCGCCCGCGCCCGCCGTCAGCGCCGCAGGCCGACGAGCACGCCCCGGTGGTCGCTGCCGTTCGCGGGCAGGACCTCGGTCGACGTCGCCCCGAGCCCCCGGGTGAACACGTGGTCGATCCGCACGACGGGCAACTGCGCCGGCCAGGTCGCCCCGAACCCGCCGCCCTCGTCGAGCATCCGGGTCAGCGGGAGCATCTCCGGGTCGGCCGCACCGCCGTTGAAGTCCCCCGCGACGACGAGCCGCTCCGATTCGTCGTCGCGGACCGCCTCGGTGAGCGACGCCAGCATCCGCGGCCGACCGTCCTCGCCACCCAGTCGCAGTGAGTCCATGTGCACGACGTACAACCGGACGTCGCCGACCCCGGTGTCCACCGTCACCCGGAGCGCCCGGGCCCAGCCCAGGCCGAGCGTCAGGGGTTCGCCGTCGCGCAGGGTCGTCCGGCTCCACACCCCGATCGACCCGACGCGGTAGTGGTGCGGGTACCGCTCGTCGAGGACGCCCGCGACCGCCGTGCCCGAGGTCTGGGTGAGCTCCTCGAGCGCGATGACGTCCGGGTCGCGTGCCGCGATCGACCTCGCGGTGGCGGCCGGGTCGGGGTTGGCGGCCTCGATGTTCTCGGTGACGACCGTCAGCTGCGGCGACCCCGAGGTGCCGGGAGCGAGCACGCCGGGCAGGACCGCGACGGCCCACGCGGCGGCGAAGGCGAGGGACAGCACGGCGAGCCGCTTCGACCGGGTGCCGAGTGCCGCACCGGCGACGGGGACGAGCAGGAGCGCGAGCCACGGCAGCAGCGAGCCGATCACGGACCCCGAGCTCCCGAGGACGCCCAGGACGGCGGGGACGAGGAGGACGACGATCCCGGCGAGCAACGCGATCCCGACGACACCGATGACGAACGAGCGGCCGGGACTCCGTCTGCGGGAGCGGAGGGGCACGCCGAGGAGCATAGGAACCGCTTCTGACAGATCCCGGGGGACACCGGTTCACCAGACCTGCAACGAAGCAGGCGTAGACCGGGGACATGACCACTGGCACCGACACCACGAACCGTCCGGCCGCCGCCTCCGGCACCTTCCGCATCGGTGGTGACCTCGAGGTCCACCGCCTCGGCTACGGCACCATGCAGCTCACCGGCCCCGGCGTCTGGGGACCCCCGAAGGACCACGACGAGGCGATCCGTGTCCTCAAGCGCGCCGTCGAGCTCGGCGTGGACTTCTTCGACACCGCCGACTCCTACGGCCCCTACGTCGCCGAGGACCTGCTCCGCGAGGCGCTGCACCCCTACGGCGACGACATCGTCATCGCGACGAAGGCCGGTCTCACCCGCACCGGGCCGAACGAGTGGCCGCCGGTCGGCCGCCCGGAGTACCTGCGCCAGGAGGCCGAGATGAGCCTCCGCCGCCTCGGCCTCGAGCGCATCGACCTGTTCCAGCTCCACCGCATCGACCCGAAGGTCCCGCTCGAGGACCAGGTGGGCGAGCTGAAGAAGCTGCAGGACGAGGGCAAGATCCGCCACATCGGCCTGTCCGAGGTGTCGGTCGACGAGGTGAAGGCTGCGCAGGAGATCGCCACGATCGTCTCCGTCCAGAACCTGTACAACCTGCAGAAGCGCGACGCCGAGGAACTCCTCGACTGGTCGACCGAGCAGGGCATCGGCTTCATC
The DNA here is from genome assembly GCF_900113095.1 of Curtobacterium sp. YR515. Lineage (NCBI taxonomy): Bacteria > Bacillati > Actinomycetota > Actinomycetes > Micrococcales > Microbacteriaceae > Curtobacterium > Curtobacterium sp. YR515. Next base: position 475,193 of record NZ_FOOD01000002.1, read on the forward strand.
CCGTGGTTCCCGCTCGCGACCGGCGGTCTCACCGGCAGCGACTCCCCGCTGACCGAGATCGCCGAGCGCAAGGGCGCCACCCCGGCCCAGCTCGCCCTGGCCTGGCTGCTCAAGCGCTCGCCCGTGGTGCTGCCGATCCCCGGCACGTCGAGCGTCGCCCACCTCGAGGACAACCTCGCGGGCGCGACGGTCGAGCTGAGCGACGACGAGTTCGAGGAGCTGTCGAAGCTGGGTCACTGACGCGACACGGTGACGGACTGGAGGCGCGGTGCCAGCTGGCACCGCGCCTCCAGTCCGTCATGGGGTTGCGTTCACATACGCGGTATGTGCATACTCGGTATGTCCAAGGCGGACGGAACGAGGGGGAAGACGTCATGAGCGTACGGATGGGCGTACTCGCGCTGCTGGTGGCCGGGCCCGGCTACGGGTACCAGCTCCGGGGGGAGTTCGAGCACCGGACCGGGGGCAGCTGGCCGCTGAACATCGGCCAGGTCTACACGACGCTCGACCGCCTGGAACGCGACGGCCTCGTGGCCCGCGGTGACGCCGACGACGACGGACACGTCGTCTACACGGCGACCGACGCGGGTCACGAGGAGGTCGCACGCTGGTTCAGCGAGCCGGTCCCGCCGAAGCGCGGTCGTGACGAGCTCGCGATCAAGTTCGCCCTGGCGGTGACGGTGCCCGGCGTCGACGTGCCGCGCCTCGTGCAGGTCCAGCGCGCCGCCGCCGTGCGGAACCTGCAGGACCTGACCCGGCTGAAGCGCTCCTCGGACCCGGCGGACGACCTGGCCTGGTCGCTCGTGCTCGAGTCGATGCTCTTCCAGGCCGAGGCCGACGTCCGCTGGCTCGACCACGTGGAGTCGAGTGTCGCGCGCTACCGACCGTCCCCGACACCCGACTCGACGGCCGCTGCCGAGTCGTCCGACGCCACCGTGCGGAGCGCCCGGTGAACGCCGTCGCCCCGCTCCTCGAGCTCGACGCCGTGAGCGTGCAGTACGGCTCCGGCGCGAAGGCCGTCACCGCCCTCGCCGGCATCGACCTGCGGATCGCCCGAGGTGAGATGGTCGCCGTGATGGGCACCTCGGGCTCGGGCAAGTCGACGCTGCTCGCCTGCGCGGGAACGCTCCTGCCGCCGACCAGCGGCGAGGTCGTCATCGACCGCGACTTCGTGTCCGACCGGCCGGCCAAGGACCTCGCCGCCCTGCGTCGGCGTCTCGTCGGGTTCGTGTTCCAGGACTTCAACCTCATCCCCTCGCTGACCGCGGTCGAGAACGTGGCGCTGCCGCTCGAGCTCGACGGCTGGAAGGCGAGCCGTGCCCGGCGTGCAGCCGAACTCGCGCTCGAGAACGTCGAGCTCGGGCACCGCGCCGACGCCTTCCCGGACGACCTGTCCGGTGGCCAGCAGCAGCGGGTCGCGATCGCGCGCGGGGTCGTCGGCGAGCGCCGGCTGGTCCTCGCCGACGAGCCGACCGGTGCCCTCGACTCGCAGACCGGCGAGGTCGTGCTCCGCATGCTGCGCCGGCACGTCGACTCCGGGGCGGGCGCGCTGCTCGTGACCCACGATGCCCGGCACGCGGCGTGGGCGGACCGGATCGTGTTCCTCCGCGACGGCCGCGTCGTGGACGAGACCGTGTACTCGGGCGTCGAGATGGCGCTCACGGACCGGACCGCCTCGTGAACGCGCGTCGGCGACGTGCCGACGCCGGGGCCCGCTCGGGGCGTGACCGTCGCACGCCCTTCGCGCTGCGACCGGCGCTCCGGCTGGGCCGCCGGCTGGCGTTCGCGAAGGCCGGGCGGGCGGCGCTGATCGTCGCCCTCATCGGCATCCCGACCGCCGGGTTCGCCGCGGTGTCGGTCGTCGTGCAGTCGACGCAGCCGACCCAGGCGGAGAGCCTGCGGTACGACCTCGGGCACGCTGCAGCGCAGATGCAGGTCGTCGGCCCGGACCTCCCGGGCATGCGGCAGGACCCCGTCCAGTGGCAGTACACCGAGTCCGCGAAGGACAGCCCTGTGGCGAAGTCCGACGGCGAGGCCCGGTTCGCCGACGTCCTCGACCACGTGCCCGCCGGTGCCGTGTCGATCCCGGTCACCTCGGCGCAGATCGTGCTGACCGGGCCGAAGGAGCCGATCGGGATCCAGGCCGTCGAGGGAGCGGTCTGGTCGCGGGTCCTCGACGGGCACTGGCACGTGCTCGACGGCGCCGCACCGACCAGCCGTGACGAGCTCATGGTCACCCCGGCGACGCTCGAGCGACTCGGCGCGTCGATCGGCGACACGGTCGACCTGACCGACCCGGTGACGAAGCGCTTCACGATCACGGGCACCATGCGCGACGCCGCGTCCGACCCGGACGCCCAGGGCGTCTTCGTGCCGTGGGGCACCACGCAGCCGACGACCGGCACGGCCGCTGCGCCGTTCGACGTCACCGTGTACCTGGCCTCGGACGCCCCGACGTGGTCCGAGATCCGCGCGCTCAACGCCCACGGGATCACGGTGCAGTCGCGTCCCGTCGTGCTCGACCCGCCCGACGAGCGGTTGCACGGCGCCGGGCTCAGCAGCCCGATCGGCTGGTTCCTCGGGGCGATGGCGCTGCTCGGCGTCTTCGCGATGTTCGAGGTCGCCCTGCTCGCCGGTGCCGCGTTCCTCGTCGGGACCCGGGCGGACACCCGCTCGTACGCGATCGTCACGAGCGTCGGCGGGGACCGACGCTTCGTCCGGTCGATCGTCGCCGGATCCGGGCTCGTGCTCGGGCTCACCGGCGCCGTCCTCGGGGTCGCGCTCGGCACCGGCGTCGGGGTGCTCGCGTTCCACCTGGCCGACAACGGCAACGTGGGCTCGTGGCCCGGGCTGCACGTCCCGGTCGGCCTGGTCCTGTCGATCGGTGCCGCCGCCGTCCTCGCGGGGCTCGTGTCGGCGCTCGTCGCGGCCCGTGCGGCCACGCGGGTGAACGTCCTCGCCGCACTGCGCGGCTCGCTCCGCCCCGCGGTGGTGAACCCGCGCGCCGAGCGCCGCCGCCGGATCTGGGCACCGGTGCTCGTCGTCGCGGGCACCGTGATGACCCTGGCGTGCGGTGCGGGCGTGCTGCTCCTCAACGACCGTCCGGTGCAGCAGGACCACCTCGCCTGGATCGTCGGCGCCGGCGTCGCGATCGGCCCGTGCCTCATGCAGCTCGGGGTCGCGATGTCGTCGCCGTGGCTGCTCGCCCTCGTCTCCAGGACCGCGACGCGGCTCGGGCTCTCCGCCCGCATCGCCGCCCGCGACGCCCGGCGCAACCCGGTGCGGACCGTGCCGGTGCTCGCGAGCGTGATGAGCGTCGTGTTCGTGGCCTCGGTGGCGATCACGTGGAGTGCGTCCGAGCACGCGCAGTTCGTCCGCGACTACGAGTACCGCACCGCCGTCGGCGTCGCGACGGCCGACGTCTGGCTCTCGAACGAGGACGGCAGCGACGGCGGCTACGACGCCTCCGTCACGGCGAAGGCGGCGAAGATCGTCTCCGGTGTCCTCGACCACGACCGGGTCCGTGTGCTCGGCGTCGCGCCCGACGTCGCCGGCGACCAGCCGTCGACGCTCTCGCTCCTGCACTCGTGGGGGCGGACGGACTGCCGCGCGAACGACACCACGTCGTGCTCGCGCTACCTGGAGTCGCAGGACACCTCCGCGCCGCACATCTGGACCGGCACGGTGGACGACTACGCCGTCCTCACCGGACACCGTCCGTCCGCCGGGGTCCGCGACGCGCTCACCTCGGGCCGCGCCGTCGCCCTGTGGCCGGAGTACGCGCACGACGGCCAGGTCCGGATCGACGCGTTCCGCGACCAGACGTCGAACAGCCCCGCGATCACGGCCAAGACCCGTCCGGACGCCACGACGACGATCCCCGCGGTGCTCGACGTGCAGACCCCCCGCATCCAGGTCGGCGTCTTCATGACCCGCGAGACCGCCGAGCGGTACCGGGTCCCGGAGGTGGACGGCATGCTCGTCACGGAGCAGTCCGCGGACCTGACCCCGGCACAGTCCGACGAGCTGACCTCGGCGTGGCAGAGCCTCGGCGGCGCGGACCGCGAACGGTGGGGCGGCCCGTACTTCCAGTACGAGGCCGGTCCGGTCGACGCGCAGGGCATCGTCAAGGCGATCGTCCTCGCCCTCGCCGCGGCGGTGACGATCGGCGCGACCGCCGTCGCCATCGGGCTGGCCCGCTCGGACGGCCGACGCGACGACGAGGTCCTCGACGCGGTCGGTGCGGCACCCGTGCTCCGTCGCCGGGTGTCCGCATGGCAGGCCGCGATCCTGACGACCGTCGGTGCGGTGATCGGCACGCTGCTCGGGCTGCTGCCCATCCGGGCGCTCACCCTCCGCTTCTCGGCGGGACCAGCCGGCACCACGCACCTGCCGTTCGTGGCGGACTGGCCCGTGCTCGCCCTCCTCGGGCTCGGGCTGCCGCTGCTCGTCACCGCGGGGACTTGGGTCTTCGCGGGCCGCCGCCACCGCGTGGCACTGCGACGCACACCGTGACCGGACGCGGCGGGTCCCGGACCCGACGGGGGCGGCCGGCTGGGAACGGCCGCGAAGACCCACAGCCAGCGGCGCGGTTCCCCAGGTCTGGGGACTGGTACGGCAGGCCGATCCGGGGGATACCTGATGTCGTGTCCCGCACCCGTCGTCTCGCCCTCGTCGCGAGCATCGTCACCGCCGCCTGCCTCGTCGCCGGCGGATCCCTCGTCGTCGGCACGGCCGTCGTGTCGGCGAGCACCGCCGCAGCCGAGCGCGCACCGTCCGTGGGTCGCGCCTCCGCCGCGCCGGTCGAACGTGCGGACACCCGAGCCGCAGCCGGCGGAACAGCTGTCCGTGCCGCCACACCGGACGACGCCGTGACCGGGGCGCTCGGCTCCGGCGACCGGTCCGGCGCGGTCACCTTCGCGTACGCGGGCGACTCCATCACGGCACGGCCGGACTCCTGGCTCCACGACCTCGTGCCGGACACCCGGTTCCACGCCGTCGGCGGCTACGCGCACAGCGGGTACCGGTCCGACGAGGTCCTCCACGAGATCGGCCCCGTGCCGGACGCGGACGTCCTCGTCGTCGAGCTCGGCACGAACGACGTGAACCAGGCGATCCCGACCGCGACGACGATCGCGAACGTGGACGCCGTCGTCCGGAAGGTCGGTGCGCGGCACGTCCTCGTCGTCTCCGGCCCGCCGTCGAACTGGACCTGGAGCCAGTGGGGCGCCGACCGCCGCGCGGGACAGCTCGTCCTCAGCCGGGCGCTGGAGCGCGACGCGGCGGAGCACGGCTGGTCGTACGTCGACCCGTTCGCCGGGTTCCGGCAGGCGGACGGGGCCTGGGTCCGGGGTGCGTCGGCGGACGGCATCCACGGCGACGCGGCGACGAACGTCGTCGTCGCGCGCGTGATGGCGACGGCGATCACGCGCGCCGCGCGCTGATCGAGACGCGACCAGGGTCGGACAGGAGGGGCGGGGCGGCACTCCTCCCTCGCAGGCTCGGTCGGCGCGCCCCGCGCAACGCTTCGCGTTGCCGCTGAGCGGGGCGCGCTCCCGTCCGTCAGTCAGTCACTCGGGCAGCGGCTCGGCGAACGTCCGGAACGCACCGCGCTCGGTGTGGATCGCCCACAGGCGGTCCGCGATCGACGCACCGGAGTGCTCGGGCTGCCCGTCGTCGATGCCGAACGGGATGATGAGCTGGCCGACGTGGACGTCCTCGTCACGGACGGCGTCGTGCAGCAGCTGCGCGTAGGCGCTCTCGCCCGCGAACGCCACGGACGTGCCGGTGACCCGAGCACCCGGGCGCACCGCGCTGCCGCCGTTCACGAACAGGATCGTGCCGTGCCCGATCGCGCGCATGCCGGGCAGCACCTGGCGGACGGCGTTGACCGAGCCGTAGATCGAGAACTCGATCGGGCCGACCAGGTCCTCCGCCGTGGTCTCGAGCACCGGGCGCATGTACTCCTTGGCGGGCAGCGGGCTGTACTGCAGCACCTCGATCGGCCCGAGCTGCTCGGTCGCACGCTCGAGGGCGCCGCGGAGGGAGTCCCCGTCGCGGACGTTCGCGGCGAAGCCGGCGGCGGTGTACCCGTGCTCCCGGAGGCCGGCGGCGAGGGAGTCCAGGCGGTCCTGGTTGCGGGAGAGCAGGGCGATCGAGAAGCCCTCGCGGGCGAAGCGCTCGGCGACGGCGAGGCCGAGGCCCTTGCCGGCTCCGACGATGGCGATGGTGGTCATGAGGTGGTCCTTCCGGTGGTGTGGGGTCGTGCGAGGACGAGCAGTCCCCAGAGCGACACGAGCGCGCCACCGAGGACGAGGACGGCCATCGGGACGGCGGTGTCCGAGCCGCCGAGTCCCGCGATCGGAGCGGTCACGCCGGCCGTCGTCCACTGAACCAGACCGAGCACGGCTGAGCTCGTCCCGGGATGTGCGGGGACGGCGGACGATGCGAGGGCCCCACCGTTCGTGACGACCAGCCCGTTGCCGATCATGAGCACGAAGAAGCCGATCAGGGCCACGATCAGCGGCATCCCGAACCAGATCGCGCCGATGAGCATGCCCGCGCCGGCGACGCCCATGCAGGCCTGCCCGACGAGGATGATGCGTCTCGTGGACACCCGGCCGGCGAGTCGGGCGGCCACGAGGGACGCGATCGTCATCGCTCCCGCGTTCGCCGCGAAGTCGATCGCGTACGCCGTCGGCGACAGTCCGTTCATGGTCTGCAGCACGAACGGCGAGGTCGCGACGTACGCGAACACCCCGACGAACGCAGCGCACGCGGTGACGACGTAGCCGACGAACCGTCGATCACCGAGGACCTGCCGCGCCGCGAGCCGGAACGTGCGCAGGCCGCCGGCGTGCCGTCGGTCCCGTGGGAGGGACTCGGGGACGACGACGGCCGCGGTCACGCACATGAGCACCCCGAGGCCGGCGAGGACCCAGAACGTGGTCCGCCAGTCACCGAACCCCAGGATCGCGGCGCCGAACAGCGGCCCGAGCACCGGTGCGATCCCGCCGATGCCCATCACGACGTTGAGGACCCGGACGAGCTGGGCGCCGTGGGCGAGGTCGACGACCACCGACCGGGCGATCACCATCACCCAACCGCCCGCGAACCCCTGCACGAGGCGCGCCGCCGTGAGCACGCCGATCGACGGGGCGAGCGCGCACACGACCGAGGCCGCGACGACGAGCAGCGTGCCGGCGAGCAGCGGCAGGCGGCGCCCGCGCTGGTCGGAGAACGGTCCGCCGACGAGCTGCCCGAGGCCCATGCCCGCGAAGAACGTCGTGAGGGTCAGCTGCACGGCGGACGCGCTCGTGCGGAACTCGGCCTCGACGGTCGGGAACGCGGTGACGTACATGTCGGTCGCGAGCGGCGCGACCGCGGTGAGGAACACGACGGCGGCGACGAGGGCCGTCGGCACGGCGCGGGCGGTCGGGGGAGCGGGCGGGGTCACGGTGGCGGGCACGGACCCATCGAACGGCTGGTCGGTGCGCTGGTGGGAGTCCCTGCCGACAGGGGTTCCACCGCAACCCCCGTCACCCAGGGGATTCCCGACCGCCGCGTGTGCAATCGACCCACGACCCGGGAGGACCACCGTGCACACCACCGCTCGCACCCGCCGCACCCTGTCCGCCCTCGGCGCCTTCGCCGCTGCGGCCCTCGTCCTCGCGGCCTGCACCGACGACGACGCCCGCACGCTCGAGGGTCGGGCGACCGCCACGAGCAGCCCCTCGTCGAGCGCCACGACCCCCGCGGCGAGCGCCGCCGGACAGCTCGAACCCGGGGGCGAGACGACCGACATCGCCACCGGACTGGACGCCCCGTGGTCGGTGGTCCGCACCGGTGACGACGGCGACGCCCTGATCAGCGAGCGGGACTCGGCGACGGTGCTCGAACTGACCGGCGCCGGGAAGACGCGCGAGGTCGGCACGATCGCGGGCGTCCGGCACGGCGGTGAGGGCGGTCTGCTCGGACTCGCGCTGCACGAGGGCGACCTGTTCGTGTACTCGACGGGCGACGACGGCAACCGCATCCAGCGCTACGACCTGTCCGGGAGCGCCGGGTCCTACGCGCTCGGGGACGCCACGACCGTGATCGACGGGCTGCCGTCGAACAGCTTCCACAACGGCGGCCGGATCGCGTTCGGCCCGGACGGCATGCTCTACGCGAGCGTCGGCGACGCCGGTACCGGTTCGGACGCGCAGGACCGGGACTCGCTCGCGGGGAAGATCCTGCGGCTGACCCCGGACGGCCAGGTCCCCGGCGGCAACCCGTTGCCCGGGTCCCCGGTGTGGAGCCTCGGCCACCGGAACGTGCAGGGCATGGGGTGGACGGCCGACGGCACGATGTTCGCGTCGGAGTTCGGGCAGGACACCTGGGACGAGCTCAACGTCATCGAGAAGGGGAGGGACTACGGCTGGCCGGAGGTCGAGGGCACCGGCGGCACGAGCAAGGGCTTCGTCGACCCCGTGCAGCAGTGGGCCACCGACGACGCCTCACCGAGCGGCTTGGCGGTGATCGACGACACAGTGTTCATCGCGAACCTCCAGGGCGAGGTCGTGCGCGCCGTGCCGGCCGACGCCCCCTCGACGTCGACCGAGTACTTCGCGGGGGACTTCGGCCGCATCCGCACGGTGCTCGAGGGTCCCGAGGGTGCCCTGTGGTTCGTCACGAACAACACCGACGGGCGTGGCGACCCGACGGACGGCGACGACCGGATCGTGTCGGTGCCGCTCGCGACGAGCTGAGCCCGAGCGACGGACCCCGACCAGCACGAGGACCCAGCACGGGGGTTCCGGCAGCACCTCGCTCGCCCCCGCCCAGCCGAAGTACCGTGACCGGCATGGACCACCGCGACGAAGCCCGCGACTTCCTCTCCGGCCGCCGCGCCCGCATCACACCGGAGCAGGCCGGCGTCGAGACGTTCGGCACCCGCCGCCGCGTCACCGGGCTGCGCCGCGAGGAGGTCGCCCGGCTGGCCGGCGTGAGCATCGACTACTACACCCGGCTCGAACGCGGGAACCTGCAGGGCGTCTCGGACAGCGTGCTCGACGCCATCGCGGGCGCACTCCACCTCGACCCGGCCGAGCACGAGCACCTGCGGGACCTCGCCCGCCACCAGAACGCCACGCCCCGCCGTGCCGCCGCGGTCACACCGGTGGCGGCGGTGCGCCCGGAGCTCCAGTACCTGCTCGACGCCATCGCCGACGCCCCCGCGATGATCGTCAACAACCGACAGGACATCGTCGCCGCGAACACGCTCGGCTGGGCGATGCACTCGGACCTCGTCGCGGCGCGCGCACGGCCCTGCAACTTCTCGCGGTTCATCTTCCTCGACCCGCAGGCACGGAACTTCTACCTCGACTGGCAGCGCGCGGCGCACACGAACGTCGCGATCCTCCGGCGCGAGGCCGGGCGGACGCCGAACGACCCCGGGCTCGCGGCGCTGATCGGCGAGCTCTCGATGCGGAGCGACGACTTCCGCGCGCTCTGGGCGGCGCACGACGTCCGCCGGCACTACGCGGGGGTGAAGTCGTTCCGGCACGCGGTGGTCGGTCCGCTCGAGCTGCACTTCCAGACGCTCGAGCTCACCGAGGACCCGGGGCTCGCGCTGACGATCTACCCGGCGACGCCCGGGAGCCCGACGGCGGACGCGCTGCGGCTGCTCGCCTCGTGGGCGGCGACGGAGCGCATCGTGGAGCGTGCGCGCGAGCGCGTCTGACGCGGTGGTCGCGCCCACCTGCGGGACTGGAGGGACGGTGCCGGCCCGCACCGCGCCTCCAGGCCCCACCGGGTCGCGTCAGGCCTCCGGGATCACCCGTTCGAAGCGGCTCGTGTCGGTCCCGTCCGGGTCCGGCCCGCCGCGACGACCGGTGTCGAGGGCGTCGAGCGCTGCGAGCTCGTCGTCGGAGAGCACGAAGTCGAACACGTCGAAGTTCTCGGCGATGCGCCCGGGGTTCGTGGACTTCGGGATCGCGTTGCGGCCCTGCTGCACGTGCCACCGGAGCATCACCTGCGCCGGGGTCTTGCCGTGCGCCTCGCCGATGGCCCGGATCGTCGGGTCGTCGAGCACGCTGACCCGCTCGTCGCCCCAACCCGGGTAGAAGGTGATGCCACCGATCGGCGACCACGCCTGGTCGAGGATGCCGTGCTCGGCGTCGGCGCGCTGCACGTCCGGCTGCGTGAAGTACGGGTGCAGCTCGACCTGGTTGAGCGCCGGGATCACGTCCGTGGCGTCCAGGAGCGACCGGAGGTGGTGCGGCATGAAGTTGCTCACGCCGATCGCGCCGACACGGCCCTCGGCGTACAGCCGCTCGAGCGCCCGGTACGCCGCGATGGTCTGCTCGAAGCGGTCGGGTGCGGGCTGGTGCAGGATCAGGACGTCGACGTGGTCGAAGCCGAGCTTGCCGGTCGCCTTGTCGAACGCGTGCAGGGTCTCGTCGAGGCCGTAGTCGGAGACCCAGATCTTCGTCTCGACGACGATCTCGTCGCGGTCGACACCCGAGGCGCGGATGCCCTCGCCGACCTCGCGCTCGTTGCCGTACGCGGCGGCGGTGTCGATGTGGCGGTACCCGGTCTCGAGCGCGGTGCGCACGGCGTCGACCGTCTCGGCCGGCGCGCTCTGGAAGACGCCGAACCCGATCGCGGGGATCTCGAGTCCGTTGTTGAGGGTGAGTGTGTCCATGTCCACGACGCTACGACCGCCCGGACCGACCTGACGGGTACCAGCAGCCCCTGCTCCGACCTGTCGATCGGACCTACCGTGGAGGACATGGACACGAGAGACGAAGTCCGCGACTTCCTCCGCACCCGCCGCGAGCGCGTCACGCCGCAGCAGGTCGGGTTGCCCGACTTCGGCGGCGCGCGACGGGTGAAGGGCCTTCGCCGCGAGGAACTCGCCCTCATCGCGGGCATGAGCGTCGACTACTACATCCGCCTCGAGCGGGGGAACCTCACCGGGGTGTCCGAGAGCGTCCTCGGATCGTTGTCCCGGGCGCTCCGGCTCGACGACGCCGAGCACGCGCACCTGTTCGACCTCGCCCGTGCGCAGAACGCCTCGGCGACGACGCGTCGGAAGACCCCGACGTCGAAGGTCCGGCCGAACGTGCAGCGGGTGCTCGACTCGATGACCGCTCCCGCGTGGGTGCGGAACGGCCGGTCGGACTTCCTGGCCGGCAACGCCCTCGCCCGTGCGGTCTACGCGCCGCTCTTCCTCGACCCGTCCGGTACCCCGAACACCGCGCGCTTCGCCTTCCTCGACCCCCGCGGTCGCGAGTTCTGGCGCGACTGGGACAGCGTGACCGGAGACATGGTCGCCGTGCTCCGTGCCGAAGCGGCCCGGTCCCCGTACGACCGCGGGCTGACGGACCTCATCGGGGAGCTCTCCACCCGCAGCGAGGAGTTCCGCCAGCGCTGGGCCGCGCACGACGTGATGCGGCACCGGTCCGGCATCAAGCACGTGCACCACCCCGAGGTCGGCGACCTCGACCTGACGTACGAGACGATGGAGCTCGTCACGGACACCGGGCTGACGCTCATCGTCTACGGCGCGGAGCCCGGCTCGCCGTCCGAGGAGCGCCTGCAGCTCCTCGCCAACCTCGCGGCGACCACGGTCGCCGCCGTCCCGGAGAGGGAGGACGCATGAGCGAGACCGACTCGATCCGGATCACCCGCCCCGCGGAGCCGCTGACGTTCCTCGAGCGGGTCCGGTTCCGCCTGCGTGCCGAGCGCGAGATCGAGGAACTCACGCGCGACCGCGCGCGCGAGGACCGCATCCGCGCCGAGGCGGCCGTCCGGCTCGCACCGGGGCCGTGGCACCTCGCGGAGCTGTTCCGGCGGCGTCCGTGACCGACCGTGCGGGGATGACGCCCGCGCGCACGCTGCTGTTCGCGGTCGCCGGGGGCGCGGCCGTCGGCAACCTCTACTGGGCGCAGCCGCTCCTCGACGACATCGCGTCCTCGCTCGGGACGTCCGCCGCGGTCGCCGGGCTGCTCGTCACGCTCACCCAGGTCGGGTACGCGCTGGGCATCCTGCTCGTGGTGCCGCTCGGCGACGTGCTCGACCGACGACGCCTGATCCCCGGGGTGCTCGTCGCGTCCGCGGTCGCGCTGCTGTTCGCCGCCGTGGCCCCGTCGTTCGCCGTGCTGCTGGTGGCGCTCGCGCTCGTCGGCCTCACCACCGTCGCCGGGCAGCTGCTCATCCCGCTGGCCGGGGACCTCGCCGATCCCTCGTCCCGCGGGCGGGTCGTGGGCACGATCGCCTCCGGGGTCCTCACCGGCATCCTCGTGTCGCGGACGGTCAGCGGGCTCGTCGCGGACGCGTTCGGCTGGCGCGCGATCTACGTGGTCGCCGCCGTCGCGGCCCTGCTGTTCGCCGTGCTGCTCCGGCGGGCGATCCCCGAGCTCGACCGGCGCGACCGGGTGCGGTACCCCACGCTCATCGCCTCGGTGTTCCGTGCCGTCGCCGCGCACCGGGCCGTGCGGGTGACCCTCGTCATCAGCTCCGCGATGTTCGCCGTCTTCACGATGTTCTGGACCGCGCTGACGTTCCTGCTCAGCGCCGAGCCGTTCGGGTACTCCACGAGCGCGATCGGGCTCGTCGGTCTGGCCGGGCTCGCCGGGGCGGTCGCCGCGCAGCGGGTCGGTCGGCTGCACGACCGCGGGGTGTCCGTGCCGGTGACCGGTGCGGCGATCGTCGTCGTGCTCGTCTCGCTCGTGGTCGCGGGCCTCGGAGCGCGGTCGATCGTGGTCGTCCTCGTCGCGGTCGTCCTGCTGGACGTCGGTGTGCAGGCGACGAACGTCCTCAACCAGACCCGGCTCTTCGCGATCGACCCGGCGGCGCGCAGCCGACTCAACACCGCGTTCGTCACCGCGAACTTCATCGGCGGGGCGATCGGCTCGGCACTCGCCTCGGTGCTGTGGAACGCCGGCGGGTGGACCGCGGTCACCGTGGGCGGAGCGGTCCTGGTCGGGTTCGCCCTGACGGTCTGGGCGGTCCACCGCCGCCGCGGGCTGGTGGTCACCGCCCGCGCCTGACCTCAGATCGCGAGCTCGACGTCGTGTCCGTTGACCGTCACGATGATCCGGGGGTTCTGTGCCCCCGCCGCGGTGATGTAGCTCCGGAGTGTCGAGAGGAGCATGTCCTCCCGACGCTCCATCTGGGACACCGCGCCCTGGCTGATCCCCAGTTCGTGGGCGATCTCGACCTGGGTCCGCTTACCGGCTTCCCGCACCATCGCGAGGCTCATGGCGTAGATCCGGTCGAGCTCGTCCGCCTCCGTCTCGAGCGCCGCCACGGCGTCGGCCATGCCGGGGCGCTCGAGCATCCGCTCGAGTCGGTCGTTGCCGTGCACGAAGTCCTTCTCGCCCATCATGCTTCCTTCGTCTCGTTGACCCACCGGTCGATCAGTCGGTCGGCTCGGACGCCGACCGTGTCGTAGAACACGTCACCCATCGCGGCCTTGTCGCCGGAGAACAGCGCGATGACGACACGGTCCGTGCCCGGCGGGAACCAGCAGATCAACCGGAGCGCGGTCCCCTGGACGTACGGGTGCGACACCCGCCAAACGACGTGCTCCTTCGACTGCCGGACCCGCTTGATCACTGCGGTGTCCTGGCCAGTCGATCTGCATGCAGCGCACATTAGCCAAGGCTGATATTAGCCGCAACTGATCACAGGCGCAAGCACAACCTCAGACGACGAGGGGGCGCGCGACGTCCACCTCGCCGTGCTCCACCAGCCAGCGGAACGCGTCGAGGACCGTCGCCTCGGCCGTCCAGGCGGGCTCGTAGCCGAGCAGCCGCCGCGGCTTCTCGGTGCTGAACACCTGGCTGCGCGACAGGTGCTCCCAGCTCGCACCGGCGTGCTCCGGAGCCGTGGTCTCGCGGAACCGGTCCCACGAAACGGACTCGAGCCGCGCCTCCTGGCCGAACCACGACGCGACCAGGTGCGCGTACCCGCGTGCCGTGAGCGCCGTCGGAGCCGTGACGAAGAAGTCCTCGCCGGCCGCGGCGTCCCGGTGCTCGACCGCGAGCTGGAAGGCCTGTGCGACGTCGTCGGCGTGCACGTGCGCCATCGTCTCGGCACCGAGGCCGGGGACCTCGACGGGCTCGCCGGCGGACAGCTTCGTCCACACCGTCGGGTCGAGGTTGCCGAGCGGACCGATGGGCATCCAGCCCGGTCCGCTGATGTGACCGGGGTGCAACGAGGTCGTCACCAAACCCCCTTCGGCAGTTTCACGCTTGAGCATCCGGGCGATCGCGTCCTTCTGCACGCCGTAGTCGCCGAACGGCTCGGTCGCGTTCTCCTCGATGACGGGCAGCACGTGCGAGACCCCGGCACGCCAGATCGACCCGCAGTGCACGAGGTGGGTAGCGCTGCCGCGGAGGGCAGTGACGAGTGCCTCGGCGGACGGCATCGTGAAGCAGACGAGGTCGACGACGGCGTCGGCGCGGAGTGCGGCGATCCGGTCGCCGAACGTGCCGTCGCGGTCCTCCTGCTCGCGGTCGGCGGTGACCCGTTCGACCTGGTGCCACTCGGGGGAGTCGGCGTACGGGGTGCTGCTGCCGCGGGTGACGGTCACGACGTCGTGACCGGCGCGGACGAGACGGGGGACGAGGAACGTGCCGATGTGGCCGGTGGCTCCGATGACGACGATGCGCATGCCGGTCACGCTAGGCGCACGCGACTGGGCGTGGCAGGCCCGGACGGAACCCCTGTGCCGGACGGGAGGGACGGTGCGGGCCCGCACCGCGCCTCCCGTCCGTCAGCGGGTCGGCTCCAGGGCCGGGAGCGGCTGGTCCGAGTCCGCCGTGTGCGTCAGTCGCGCCATCAGGGGCGCGACCGGCCGCGAGGTCAGGACGTGGTGTGCGGCGCGCTGCGCCGCGAGACCGAGCTTCGTCTGCGGGTACGCGAAGTGCTTGATCCCGGACGGCATGGTCTGGATCCGGTCGACGAGCGGCCGCATCCACGCCTCGAAGGCCCCGAGTGCCGCGGTGGTGTCGGACTCGTCGGCGAGGGACGCGGCGAGGACGTACCCGGCGGTGAGCGCCAGCGAACTCCCGCCGCCGCCCATCGGTGTCACGCACCAGGCCGCGTCGCCGAGCAGCACGACGGAACCCCGGTGCCAGCTCGGGGCGTGGATCTGCGTGAGGTCGTCGACGTAGACGTCGTCCGACTGCTCGAACCCGTCGAGCACCCGGTCGGTCTGCCAGCCGGCGCCGGCGTAGCGGTCGCGCCGGTCGGGGACCTCGCCGTCGTCGTTGGTGTACGCGAGCATCGCCCTCGTCGTGCCGTGGTTGTCGGGCCGCAGGTGCACCTGTCGACCCTCGACGGCGTTGTACCAGCGCCAGGTGTCGTCGTCGGACGGGATCCGTGGGATCGTCCCGAACTCCATCGTGATGCCGAGCCGCCGGGGCTCGACGGTGAAGAGCAGGTCGCGGGTGCTCGAGCGGACACCCTCGGCGACGACGAGGAGCTCGGCCTGGAGCGTCGCGCCGCTCCGGGTGCGGACGGTGACGGGTCGTCCGTCCGAGCCGTCCTCGTCCACCGCGATCACGGCGTCGTCGAAGACCAGGCGCACGCGGTCCGGCAGCGCCTGCCGGATCGCGTCCGCGAAGTCGCCGCGCAGGACCTCGAGCTCCGCCGTCGCCCCCTCACCGGAGTCGTCGTCGGGCAGCCGGACGATGGTGTCCCCCTGCTCGTCGACGATCACCGTGCCGGTCTCGCCCGTGTTGGCCGAGCGGATCGCCTCGGTCAGCCCCATGCGGTCGAGGACCTCGCGGGCGACGCCCCGGACGTCGACGTTCTGGCCACCGGTGCGGAAGCCCGCCGAGCGCTCGAGGACGGTGACGTCCCAGCCCGTCCGGTCCAACCAGTAGGCGGCCGAGAGCCCGGCGATGCTGCCGCCGGTGACGAGGGCCCGACGCGGTGCCGTCACGAGGTGGTGATCACCTTGACGGAGCCGGCGATGGTCGCGGCGTCCTCGGCGAGCGCGACGACCGGGTCGGGGAGGCGGGTCGTGGCGCCGACGAGCTTGCGCGCACCCCAGCCGACGAAGCTGCCGACGATCGCGCCGACGCCGCCGAGGATCGCGCCCTCGATGCGCAGGTCGCGCCTGCCCGTCGTGCCGAGCGCGGCCCCGACGAGCGCTCCGGACGCCACGCGCCCGGCGAGGCCGGCGGGGGAGATCCGGTTCGGCGTCCCCGGCAGCTTGTCGCCGATGAGCTCACCGACGGCCGATGCGACGAGGACGCCACGGCCGAGGGGCGTGCTGAAGACCTTCCAGTCCTGCCACGAGCCCTTCAGCGAGGAGCGGTCGTGGTTCAGTGCCATGACGGCGAGCGGGGTGGCGCTCCGGCCGCCGCTGAGGATGCCCAGGACCAGGGTGCGGACCAGGGTGTGCTGCTCGTTCTTCGTGCTCATCGGTGCTCCTGTCGTGTCGGTTCGGAAACTACTCTTGCGCTCCTGGTACTCAGCGTTACTATGTACCAGTAGTCAGCGTCACTGAGTACAGCGCACGACACACGGCACCGACCGCAGGAGGCACGCATGCCCAAGCAGGAGACCGAGATGCTCAAGGGCATCCTCGAGGGGATCGTCCTCGCCGTGCTCGCCGGCCGCCCGGCCCACGGGTACGACATCACCGCCTCGCTCCGGGAGCAGGGGTTCACCGACATCGCCGAGGGCACCGTCTACGCCCTGCTCGTCCGCATCGAGCAGCGCGGCCTCGTCGACGTCGAGAAGGTCCCGTCGGAGAAGGGCCCGCCCCGCAAGGTGTTCACGCTGAACGCCCGCGGGCAGGAGCAGCTCGACGACTTCTGGCGGGCGTGGACCTTCCTCGCCGAGCGGCTCGACCACCTCCGGCACACCACCAGCAGCACGAACGGACAGGACTGATCATGGGGATCTCGATCTCGGACATCACGACCAAGCTCATCGGCGACAAGAAGCGCTGGAAGCAGTACAAGGCCCGCACGGCAGCGCTGCCGACGAGCCACCGCACCGCCGTCGACGGCATCGAGCGGTACCTCATGTACACCGGCCCGAGCGACGGCGAGCAGCTCATGCGCATGCTCGACGACCTCGCGGACCTGTTCGAGCAGAGCGCCGCCGACGGCACGAGCGTCCGCGCGGTGGTCGGCGACGACCCGATCGCCTTCGCCGAGGACTTCAAGGCGAACTACGGCCTCGGGTCGTGGCTCAGCAAGGAGCAGCAGCGCCTCGTCGACGCGATCGCGGCGGCCGATGCGGACGGGGAGCCGTCGTGACCGCGGCGATCCGGGTCCGGGGGCTCGAGAAGTCCTTCGGCGACCTGCGCGTCCTCCGTGGGGTCGACCTCGACGTCGAGGCCGGCTCCGTGGTCGCCCTGCTCGGGTCGAACGGCGCGGGCAAGACGACCGCGATCCGCATCCTCGCGACCCTGACGACGTCCACCGCCGGCACCGCGTCGGTCGCGGGGCACGACGTGGCCGCCGATCCGGGTGCGGTCCGCGAGGCGATCAGCCTCACCGGGCAGTTCGCCGCCGTGGACGAGGTGCTGACCGGCCGCGAGAACCTCGTCCTCGTCGCACGGCTCCGGCACCTCCGGCACGCCGGGCGCATCGCCGACGAGCTGCTCGACCGGTTCTCGCTCACGGATGCCGGGTCCCGCCGCGCGGGGACGTACTCGGGCGGGATGCGCCGCCGGCTCGACATCGCGATGAGCCTGATCGGCGACCCGTCGGTGGTCTTCCTCGACGAGCCGACGACCGGCCTCGACCCCGAGGCCCGCATCGAGGTCTGGGACGCCGTCCGCGCCCTCGCCGCGAGCGGCACCACGGTCCTGCTCACGACGCAGTACCTGGACGAGGCCGAGCAGCTCGCCGACCGGATCGCCATCCTGCACGAGGGCCGCATCATCGCCGACGGCACCCTCGCCGAACTCCAGCGACTGCTCCCGCCCGCGACGGTCGAGTACGTCGAGAAGCGCCCCACGCTCGAGGACGTCTTCCTCGCCGTCATCGGACACCGTCCCGACGCCGACACCACGAAGGCCGACACCACGAAGGAGGTGGCCTGATGTCCGCCCACCCGATCCACGACACCGCCGTCCTGACCGGGCGCTCCCTGCGACACGTGCTCCGCAGCCCGGACACGATCATCACCACCGCCGTGATGCCGATCGCCTTCCTGCTGCTGTTCGTGTACGTCTTCGGCGGCGCGATCGACACCGGGAGCACGCCGTACATCGACTACCTGCTGCCGGGGATCCTCCTCATCACGGTGGCGTCCGGGGTGGCGTACACCTCGTACCGGCTGTTCCTCGACCTGCAGGCGGGGATCGACGAGCGCTTCCGGTCGATGCCGATCGTGCGCGCGGCGTCGCTGTGGGCGCACGTGCTCACGTCCCTCGTCGCCAACACCGTGTCGGTGACCGTGGTGGTCGGGGTCGCCCTGCTCATGGGGTTCCGCAGCAGCGCGGGCGTCGGAGCGTGGCTCGCGGTGCTCGGGATCCTGGTGCTCTTCACGCTGGCGCTCACCTGGATCGCGGTCGTCGCTGGGCTCTCGGCGAAGTCGGTGGACGGCGCGAGTGCGTTCTCCTACCCGCTGATCTTCCTGCCCTTCATCAGCTCGGCGTTCGTGCCGACCGACTCCATGCCCGGGCCGGTCCGGTGGTTCGCGGAGCACCAGCCGGTGACGTCGATCGTGGACTCGATCCGTGCGCTGTTCGCCGGGCAGCCGCTCGACGCGGACCTGTGGGTGGCCCTCGCGTGGTGCGTCGGCATCCTGCTGGCCGCCTTCGGCGTCGCGACCCTCGTGCAGCGCCGGCGGGTCGGCTGACGCGACCGGCTGACGGACGGGAGGGACGGTGCCGGCCCGCACCGCGCCTCCCGTCCGCTGGTGCGCACCTCGCGCACCTCGCGCGCTGAGCCGCCGCGAGTAGCGTCCGACGCATGAGCAACGTCATCGTCCTCGGCGGCCACGGCAAGGTCGCACTCCTCGCCACCCGCATCCTCACCGACCGCGGCCACACCGTCACCTCGGTCATCCGCGACCCCGACCAGGCCGACGAGATCCGCGCACACGGCGGGCAGCCGCACGTCGCCGACATCCAGCAGCAGACCCTCACCGACTTCGCCGAGCTCATCCACGGACACGACGCCGTGGTCTGGTCGGCCGGTGCCGGCGGTGGATCGGCCGACCGCACCTGGGCGATCGACCGCGACGCGGCGATCCTGTCCGTGCAGGGGGCCGCGAAGGCCGGTGTCGACCGCTACGTCATGGTCTCCTGGTCCGGCTCGCTCCTCGACCACGGGGTGCCGCAGGACGACGACTTCTTCGCGTACGCGCAGTCGAAGATGATCGCCGACGCCGTCCTCCGCGACTCGGGGCTCCGCTGGACGGTCGTCGCGCCGAGCACCCTCACCGACGACGAGCCCACGGGTTCGGTCGACTGGGACGGCTCCTCGACGCAGGTCCCGCGCGGCGACGTCGCGCACGTGGTGGCCGACGCGGTCGAGGGCGACGAGACGATCGGCCGGACGATCCGGTTCAACACCGGTTCCACCCCGATCGCCGACTTCCTCCGCACGGCGGGCTGAGCGGTGGCGCGGAACCCCGAACCGTTCCGGGGCCGACTGGCCCTCGTGACCGGTGCGAGCGGCGGCATCGGCGAGTCGCTGGCGGAGGGCCTCGCCGCGGGTGGCGCCGACCTCGTCCTGGTCGCCCGGTCCGCCGACAAGCTCGACGCCGTCGCCTCGGGCATCCACGCACGCCACGGTGTGCGCGTGCGGGTGCTCCCGGCCGACCTGGCGACGGCCGACGGCGTCGACGAGGTGATCACGGCCCTCGACGGCACCCGCGTCGACGTCCTGATCGCGAACGCCGGGGTCGGGTGGCACGGCACCTTCGCCGAGCAGCCCGAGGACGGCATCCTGCAGCAGATCGCGCTCAACGAGACCGCGCTGGTCCGGCTGACGCGGGCGTTCCTGCCCGGCATGCTCGCCCGCGGCGTCGGCGGCGTGATGACCGTGGCCTCGACCGCGGCGTTCCAGCCCACCCCGCACATGGCGCTCTACGGCGCGACGAAGGCGTTCGTCCTGTCCTTCACCGAAGCCCTCTGGCAGGAGGCGCGCGGGCAGGGCGTCCGGGTGCTCGCCCTGTGCCCCGGACCGACCGCAACGGGCTTCTTCGACGCCGCCGGTGGCGGGTCGTTCCTCGAGGGCGGTCGGCAGTCGGCGGAGGAGGTCGCACGCGTCGGTCTGCGGGCGTTCTCCCGTGCCGGCGGACCCACGGTCGTCTCCGGCGCGCGCAACGCCGTCCTGGCGAGTGCGCACCGCTTCGTCCCCCGCGGCCTGATGACACGCATGTCCGCGATGGTGATGGAGTGACGAGCCCGACGGTCCTCTTCGTGCACGGCGCCCTCGTCCGTGACGGGGACTGGTGGTGGGCTCCGACCGGCGACCTGCTGCGCGAACGGACCGGGATCGTCAGCCGCGCCGTGGCCCTGCCGTCGTGCGGGGAGACCGACACCGGCGGCGGCTTGCAAGAGGACGCCGCCGCACTGCGCCGCGCCCTCGACGAGGTCCCCGACGCCATCGTCGTCGGACACTCCTACGGCGGGACCGTGATCGCCGAGGCGGGCCCGCACCCCGCGGTCCGGCACCTGCTGCTCGTGTCGAGCTACCTGCCGCCCGTCGGGGCGTCGCAGGGGTCGATCATGTCCAGCGAGCCGGACCCCGTCGCGGTGCGTCCGGACGCCGACGGGCGGATCGTCGTCGACGGGTACGACGAGCGGTCGTTCGGTGCCCGGTTCCTGCAGGACGCCGACGCCGCGACGCAGCGGGCGGCGTGGGACCGGGTCACCTCGCAGGACGTCCGCGCGTTCGGCACGCCGACGAGCGCCGAGGGGTGGGCCGGCGTGGACTCCACCGCGGTGGTGTGCGCCGAGGACCGCTCGACGACCGTCGCACTCCAGCGGGAGCACGCGGCGCGGGCCACCCGGTCGGTCGAACTCCCGACGGGGCACCACCCGTTCATCACCCGACCGGACCTCGTGGCCCGGCAGCTCGAGGCGTTCCTGCGCGACTGACCCGGGACCGCGGGCCGCTCGGCAGGTCGTCCCAGACGTCGGCCCAGATCGACTCGAAGTCCACCGGTCGGATCGCACCGGCACGGAGCGCCCGCTCCGGCACGGTCAACGCGTCGAGCGAGGCGCCGAGCAACCGGACGTCCCCGTGCACCTCGGGTCGCCCGGTGCCGTGGAAGGTCGTCACCGTCAGCGTCCGGACACCGGGACGGAGTCGACGAGCGGCCCGCCCGAGCACCAGGAAGCCGCCTGCGTACACCCCGACGGCGGCGACGGTCCCGAGGGCGGCGCGGGGTGCCAGCGCGGCCATCACGGCGATCGCCAGCAGTGCCCCCACGGCCGGCCACGCCGACCACGCGCGGAGCACCGCACGCTCGCGGCGGGTCGTACCAGGCGGGTAGACGACGAGGGTCCTCGTGCTCCACATCGTCCGGTCGACGGGACGCACCGAGTACCGGCCCCACACGTGCGGGCCGTCGACCACGCGTGTGCGCAGGTCGGAGACGGCGCTCACCGAACGACCTCGGCGCGGACCGGCACCACGACGTCGCGGTGCCGGATCGCGGTCACGCAGGGGAAGCAGAGCAGGTCGCCCTCGCGGACGTCCGCGGGCAACGGCGCCGGGAGCCGGTGGAAGGGACCGTCCTCCGCGCCGGCGCACGGGGTGAGGACGTACGTCCCGGTCGGGGCCGCCGTGCTCACCCGGCCGATGAGCCGCACCTGGTCGAGGACGGCGAACCGGGGGAGCACCGCGTCGAGTTCGAGCAGGACGACACCGGTCCGGGGGCGCCGCACGCGCAGCACCGACGCCACGGCGACGCTCACCTCGCCCGGCGTCCACGTGCGGGGTCGGTAGCGGGGCGGTGCCTGCTCGGCGGTGTGCACGCACGGTGTGCCGGCGAGTTCGGCCAGCCGGACCATCGACACGGCGGCGACCAGGACGTCCCCGGTCGTGGGTTCGGTGTGGGCGGGCCAGAGGGTCGGGTCCACGGGGTCGGGGAGGGACGCGCGGAGCGTCGGGAGGATCGCGGTCAGGGTCACCACTCCACGATCCGGCGGGGGCGGCCGTGCGGACAGCGTCCTGACGGATCGCTGACGCCGTCGGTCCGATCCCGTGCGCGGTCCTGACGCGGCGAGCGCGGAGGACGCGCCGAGCGCGCGGAACGTGCGGAGCGGCGGACGGGAGGAGGGCCCCACCCGCCGGTACCGGCGTGACGCGCCAGCGGCACGCCGGCCGTGACGGGAGGGACGGTGCGGGCCCGCACCGTCCCTCCCGTCCGCCCCCGGGTCACGCTGGCCGCATCACGCGAACTGCGCGTAGAACCGCTCGGGCGCCTCGGCGAGCGACGCCTTGACCCCGGCGCTCCAGTCGTCCACGACGACCTCCGCCGCGCCCCGCTCCACACCGTCGAGGGAGAGCCGGGCGACCTCGGCCGGGTCGACCTTCGGCCCCTCGTACCCGGCCATCATGTCGGTGTCGGCGGCTCCGAGGTGCAGCCCCTGGACGGCGACGCCCCGGCCGGTCAGCTCGAGGCGGACGGCGTTCGTCATGTTCCACTCCGCGGCCTTGGCGGCGGCGTACCCGCCCGAGCCCGGGTACGCGAACCAGGACAGCGCCGACAGGACGTTCACGATCGCGCCCCCGCCGTTGCGTTCGATCACCGGCGCGAACGACCGGACCATCCCGAGGTTGCCCCAGAAGTGCGTGTCCATCTCCCGCCGCACGTCGGTCAGGTCGTCCGTGAGCAGCGAGCCCTGCGTGGTGATCCCGGCGTTGTTGACGAGCAGGGTCACGTCGGACGCCGCAGCCGCTGCCGCCGCGACGGACGCCTGGTCGGTGATGTCGAGCGGGAGCACCTCGACCCCCTCGATGTCGACCAGTTCGGGGCGCCGGGCCGTGGCGTAGACCTTGGCGGCGCCGCGCTCGAGCAGCTGCTGCACGAACCGTCGTCCGATGCCCCGGTTCGAGCCCGTGACGAGTGCGACCGATCCAGCGATGTCCATGGTGTTCCTCCTGCCGAGCGGGCACCTCCCGCAGCGGCTCGGCTACGCTAAGACCTCACATCGATGTCAGGTGCAAGGAGGAGATCGTGCGCATCGGAGACCTCGCTGCGGCGACCGGCGTGAGCGTGCGGTCGCTCCGGTACTACGAGGAGCAGGGCCTGCTGCTGGCCGGACGGACGGCGAGCGGCCAGCGCTCCTACGCCGTGCCCGCCGTCGAGCGGGTCCAGCTCATCCAGCAGCTCTTCGCCGCCGGGCTGCCGAGCCGCACGATCGTGCAGCTGCTGCCGTGCGTGGACGCAGGGGTGGCGACGCCGGAGTCGTTCGCGCTCCTCGTCGCCGAGCGGGACCGGATCACGGCGCAGCTCGCCGAGCTCGAGGCCGCTCGGGACCGGCTCGACGAGGTCATCGCGATCACCGATCACCCGACGCCGGAGCACTGCCCGGCGCTGCGGGACCAGCCGCTGGCGGCGTGATCAGCGGGCCGCGCCGTTCAGCGGCGGCGCGCGGCCTGCCAGGTCTCGCGGGGCAGCACCCCGAACTCGTCGCGGTAGCTGCCGGCGAACCGTCCGAGGTGCGCGAAGCCCGAGTCCCGCGCCACGTCCCCGACGCTCCGGTCGTCCCCGGACTCCAGGCCCTCACGGGCGAGCAGCAGTCGGATGCGCCGGAGGTAGGTCGTCGGCGTGATGCCGTGGTGGCGCCGGAACGCGTCCTGCAGCCCGCGGATGCTCAGGCCCGCGGCCGCCGCGACGTCCTCGACGGTGATCTGTTCGGTCGCGTGCTCGAGCAGGTAGGCCTCGGCCCGGGCGAACCGTGCCGCCGCTGCCGTGCGGGGCTGGTCCTGCCCGACCGGCCAGTGCGGGACCGCTGTGAGCAGGCCGCCCGCCGCGAAGCGGGTCAGTTCGCGCTCGTGCTCCTCGGTGACCTCCTCCGGACCGCGCAGCACGTCGGCCGCCACCGCGCGCACCATCAACCACCAGGCGGCGAGCGTCGGGCCCTCGGGGATGTGGTGCGGCTGGAACTCGATCGGCCCGGGCTGCCAGGCGCCGCGTTCGGCAGCGACCTGCTCCACCGTGGTCCGGTCGATGCGGATGAGGTCGAGCTGGAACCCGTCCCACCGGACCTGCTGCGGGTCGTGGCGGAACAGGACCGGACGGCCGGTGGGCACACCGTCGCCGTCGACCGCACCGCTGCCGGACTTCAGCCAGAACAGGACCATCGCGGACTCGGCCTCGACCGTTCCCTCGACGACACCGGTGCTCGCCATCGACACGAGCGACAGCAGCTCGGAGCCACGTCGCCGTTCCTCGAACGAGAACCCCGAGGGCGCACCCTCGACCGTGGCCCGTCGGACGTCGGGGATCCGCGTGACGAGCTCCGCCGCGTCCGCCGGTTCGGACGTCACGACCGACCACTGCGACCGCTGCACGAAGGCGCTCACCGTGCGACCTGCAGCACCGCGTCGGCGATGTTCCGTGCCACCTGCTCGGGCGGGGTGTCCGTCGTGTCGACGACCTCGGCCGCGGCGTGCAGCCAGGTGCGTGCCGCCTCGGCGTAGGGCTCGACGCGGCTGGACCGGAACGTGGACGGCCCCATCACGGCGTCGTTCTGGATCCGGTCCCGCAGGGTCTCCTCTTCCGCGTGCAGCACGAAGTGCCGGACCGGGATCCCGTGCGCCGCGAACCCGTCCGCGATCTCCCGCCAGTACCGCTCGACGAGGACCGTCTGCGGCATGACGAGCGTGCCGCCCGCGAAGGCCAGGACCTGCCGCGCGGTCTCGACGACGAGCGGTCGCCAGGGGTCCCAGTGCTGGAAGTCGCCGGACTCGGGCAGCGGGGGCCGGACGTCCATGAGGGTCTCGCCGACCTTCTCCGGATCGAGCACGCGAGCGTCCGGCAGGAGCGGCTGCACCAGCCTGCTGGTGGTCGTCTTGCCGACGCCGTGCGTCCCGTTGATCCAGACGATCATGACCGGACCGTAGCGCACATCGCTGCGGGACGGGAGGACGGGACGGACGGGAGGCGCGTGGCGGGCCCGCACCGCGCCTCCCGTCCGCCACCGGCTCACTCGAGGTGCGCGTACTCCGGCAGGTCGATCGCCTCGGCCGGTGGGGTGGCGAAGCGGGCGCCGAGGCGCCCGACGAGGGGCAGCGACGCCACGCGGACGGCGGTGCCGAAGGCCGCGATCCCGAGCCGGGACCTCGGGTTCGCGATCCGCGGCGTGCCCGGCGGCAGCTGCTGCGCCTTCGCGACGTACGGGCGCATGATGCGCTCGTAGGCGCGCAGGGCGTCACGGTGGTGGACGTGGGCGGCGAGCTCCCCAGCGAGGACGTAGGCACCGGTGAGCGAGAGGCTCGTGCCCATGCCGCTCACCGGCGAGGCGCAGTACGCGGCGTCCCCGACGAGCACCACCCGGCCGTCCGACCAGCGCGGGGCGTGGACCTGTCCGATCGCCTCGGAGTAGAGGTCCTCGGAGTGGTCGAACCCCGCGAGGACCCGCTCGGCCTCCCACCCGGCGTCGCCGAACACCGCGTGCAGGCGGCGGCGCACCGCATCGAGGTCGCCGCGCTCGGAGCCGGCTCGCTCCCGCTTGCGGTCCGTCACGACCGACATCGCCGCGCGGATGGTCCCGTGCTGGTCGGGACGGAGGGTGATCGACCGGCCACCCGGTGCGTTGTACCAGCGCCACCAGTCGTCGTCCGCCGCGGTCCGGGGGATCGTGCCGTACGTCGTCTCGAGCCCGAGCGAGCGGATCTCCGGCTCGTCGCCGAACACCAGGCGACGGGTGCTCGATCCGATGCCGTCCGCCGCGACCACCAGGTCGAACCGGTCGTCCGGGCCGTGCTCGAACCCCACGGTCACGCCGTCGTCGTCCTGGTCGATGCGGGTGATCCGGTCGCCGTAGCGGTACTCGGTGGTGTCGGACGTCCCGTCGACGAGGAGCCGCGCGAGGTCACCGCGCAGGACCTCGAGCTCGGCGGTGGCCCCGCCGGAGTCCGAGGTCCCCGCCGGGAACGCCGCGATCGTCCGGCCGCTCGGACCGATGAACCGGGTGCCGACCTCGCCCGTCGTGGCAGCGCGGATGTCGTCCTCGATGCCCATCCGGCGCGCGACCTCACGCCCGGCTCCGCGCACGTCGACGTTCTGCCCGCCGGTGCGGAGGGACGGCGCGCGCTCGACGACGACCGTCTCGAACGAGAAGCGGTGGAGCCAGTGGGCGAGCGCCGGGCCGGCGATGCTCGCGCCGGAGATGAGCACGCGTCCGCGGGTGTGATCGGTCATGGTCCCTCACGTCGTTGATTACCAATGAGATTGGCAATGTACACGACTACCATGGTGGACGTGCCGAACGACGACCAGCACCCAGCGACCGACCACCCCGACGACCGGCAGGACCGCCACGACCGGGCGACGGCGCGACGCGACGGGCGATCACTCCCCGACGACGACATCCGGTCCCGCGTGCAGCAGGTCAGTGTCCGGCAGCAGCGCTTCGAGCGGCACCTCGCCGCGGCACTGTCGGTCGACGCGGCGGGACTCGAGGCGATGGACCACCTCATCGCGACCGGGCCGGCCACCCCGACCGAGCTCGCCCGTCGGCTCGAGATCTCGACCGCCGCGATGACGCTCGTCCTGAACCGGCTCGAGGGCGCCGGGCACGTCCGACGGGAACGGCACCCGAGCGACGGACGCAAGCTCGTCGTCACGGCGGCGGAGCAGTCTTCGGACCGTGCGTACGACCTCGTGCTGCCGCTCATCGAGGGCATCGAGGGCATCGTCGACGACCTGGATCCCGCGGAGCGTGCGACGGTGCAGACCTTCCTCGACCGGCTGATCGGGGTCTACGACGACGCGATGGACTGAGCCGTCGCGGAGTCCGTCGTCCGGGCCGACCTCCTGTGCGTCCGGTCAGGATCGGCGACAATGGACCGTGCCCTTCCGTGCCTTCCTCGCCACCGCCGCGTCGGCCGTCGCCCTGGCGTTCGTCCTCGTCACGGCGGCCCCCGCGTCCGCCCACGACGTCCTCGCCTCGACCGCACCCGCCGCGGACACGACGGTCGGGGGTGACCTCGACCAGGTCGCCCTCACGTTCTCCGAGCCACCGCTGGCCGGGCTCGAGTCCGGGATCGTCGTCAGCGTGACCGGCCCGGACGGCGCCGAGGTCGGCGCGGGGAGTGTCGACGTCGACGGCAGCACGCTGCGCACGGCCGCCGACCTCACGGCTGCCGGCTCGTACACGGTGACCTGGCGGAGCGTCTCGGTGGACGGACACCCGATCTCGGGGAGCTACCGGTTCACGTCGACCGGAGCACCGGCCCCGGCCCCGGCCCCGACCCCGACCCCGACGGCGACGGGACCGACGCAGACCCCGAGCGCGGGCACCCCGACGCCGAGCGCCACAGCCGGTGCCGGTGCCGGTGCCGGTGCGACCAGCGCCACGGCCGGGTCGTCCGGGCCCGGGGCGACGCCGTGGGTCCTCGGCGGGATCGCGATCGTGGTCGCCGCCGCGCTCGTCGCCGTCCTGCTGGTCGCCCGTCGCCGGACCACCCCCGACGACGACTGACACCAGCCGCGCCGCCGCGTCAGCGCCCGGCGTACCGCCCACGGTGGTGCCGCCGGTCCCAGACCGCGACGGCGATCCGGCCGACGCCGAGCGCGATCCAGACCGCACCGATGATCCACCGCCACGCGTCGTCGCCGCCCTCGACCGCGGCGAACACGAGCCACACCACGCCCAGGGCGGTCCACGCCACGGCCATCCAGAGCGCTGGGCGCCCGACGATCGACCGCCACAGCTGCTCGTCCCCGGCGCCATCGCTCATGGCGACACCGTAGACCGTCCGGTCCGCCCGTGCCAGGGCGTCAGGCGCGGTCGTGCAGCGTCACCTGGTACCCGTCCGGGTCGGCGAAGGTGAACGTCCGACCGAACGGGCCGTCGATCGGCGCGGACACGATCCGGTGGCCGTCGGCGACCAAGGCGTCGTGGATCGCCTGGACGTCGGTCGCGTGCAGCCAGATCGCCGCGCCGATGCCCGGCTGCGCCACGGCGTCGAGGTCGGTGCCGGGCACGAGGTCGCGCAGGGCGAACGCGATCGGCGTGGTCTCGAAGACCACCGCGTGCGGCGGACCCGCCTGCGACCGGACGAGGCCGAGGTACTGCTCGTAGAACGCCTGGGACGCGTCGAGGTCGCGGGTCTGCAGCGAGATGAAGTCGGGGCCGGTGACGGGCATGGGGTCTCCTTCGTTGGTGTCAGTTATCTGACACAGAAGAACCTATGTCAGACTACTGACATGCGTCAAGACGGACACGGTATCGACCTGGACACGTCCCTCGGGTACCTGCTCAAGGAGGCCGCGAGCGCGCTCCGCACCGCGATGGAGTCGGTCCTCCGCCCGCTCGGCATGACCGTCACGCACTACTCGTGCCTCGAGCTGCTCGCGCAGCGCCCGGGGTCGTCGAACTCCGACCTCGCTCGCGGGGCGTTCGTGACACGACAGTCGATGAACGTCCTGCTGCAGGCGCTCGAACGGGACGGCTCGGTGTCGCGCGCGTCGGAGGCACCGGTGGGCAAGGCGCTGCCAGTCCAGCTCACCCCGCTCGGGCGGGAGCGTCTCGCCGAGGCCTCGGCAGCCGTCCGCGGGGTCGAGGTCCGGATGCTCAGCGGGATGTCGGCCGACGAGCAGGGCGCGGCGCTCCGAGCACTGCGGAGCATGGTGCGGTCGCTGCGCGACGACGCGTGAGTCGCGCTACGGCGCGACCGGTCGACGCCCCGTGGACGACTGGAAGCGCAGCAGGTAGCCGTCGGGATCGGTGACCAGGAACTGCCGCACCCCGGCTTCCTCGTCGCCCACGCGGTACCAGCGCGTCTCCGCCGGCATGAAGAGCTCGACACCGCCGGCACGGAGCGACGCCGCGACGACGTCCGCGTCCGGGACACCGATCTGCAGGTTGATCCCGCGGCCGAGTGGTCGATCGAGCGGCCCGGTGAGCCAGTTCCGACCGACCCCGGTCTGCTCGAGCATGACGTGCGCCGACCCGAGGGTCAGGTAGGCGAACCGTTCCTCGGGACGCGCGTAGGCCACGGTGAACCCGCACAGGCCGGACCAGAAGGCGATGCTCGCGTCCACGTCGGTGACGAGGAGCTCGGGGACGAGGGCGGGGTCCGGATCGGTCACCAGGCCATGCTGCCAGCCGGCGTACCGGACCCGCACCGCGCCTCCTGAAGGTGTGGACAAGATCCGTGCTCGCCGGACCAGCGCCTCCGCTGCGGCCTAGCGTGAGAGCGTCATGGCACCCGAACACCGACTCCCCGCCGAGCCCGACGCGGCTCCCACCGTCGCGCACCACGATGCGCACCACGCGGCCACCGCCGCGCCCCCCGAGCGATCCGAGCACTCCGACGCCGGATCCGGCGACCAGCCGGACCCGAACCGGTGGAAGGCCCTCGTCATCTGCCTGCTCGGCGGCGGCATCGTCCTGCTCGACGTGTCGATCGTCAACGTCGCGCTGCAGTCGATCTCGTCCGGACTCCCCGGGGCCACCCCGGAGGCCGTGCAGTGGATCCTGTCCGGCTACGCACTGTCGTTCGGACTCCTGCTCGTCCCCGGAGGTCGACTGGGCGACGCCTCCGGCCGCCGGCGCATGTTCGTCATCGGGGTCGGCCTGTTCACCCTGGCGAGCGCGCTCTGCGGCTTCGCCCCGAACGGGATCGTGCTGGTCGTCGCGCGGCTGGTGCAGGGCCTCGCCGGTGGTCTGCTCACACCGCAGGTGACGGCGCTCATCCAGCAGCTGTTCCGCGGGAAGGAGCGCGGCACCGCCTTCGGGCTGTTCGGCGCCACGGTCGGCATCGCCACGGCGATCGGCCCCCTCGTCGGTGGTCTGCTCATCACGGCCTTCGGCACCGAGAACGGCTGGCGGTTCGTCTTCTTCGTGAACCTGCCCGTGGGACTCGTCACGATCCTCCTGGCCTTCCGCTACCTGCCGGCGGCGAGCCGGGTGGAACGCGGCCGGAAGCACGACTTCGACCCGGTCGGGATCGTCCTGCTCGGCGCCGCGGTGGTCGCCCTGCTGCTGCCGTTCGTGCAGTCGCAGGAGTGGAAGGGCACGGCGAAGTGGTGGCTCGTGGTCGCCGCCGTCGTGCTCGGCGCGCTGTTCGTGCTGTGGGAGCGGCGGTACGCGCGGTCCAAGGAGCCCGTCATCGACCTCGGACTGTTCCGCCGCCGGTCGTTCTCGCTCGGTGTCGGACTCGCGACGCTGTACTTCGCCGGGTTCACGCCGCTGTTCTTCGTCCTGACGCTGGCCCTGCAGTCCGGCCTCGGCTACTCCGCGCTGCTCGCCGGCCTGTCGTCCGTGCCGTTCGCGATCGGGTCCGGGGTCGCGTCGACCATCGGCGGTCGCGTCGTCTCGCGGTTCGGCCGACAGCTCATCGTCGTCGGGACCGTGCTGGTCCTGATCGGCCTCGGTGGGGTGATCTGGGTCGTCGCGAACCACTACCGGTCCGACCTCGGGTGGTGGCTCGTCGTGCCGCTCCTCGTCGCCGGTGTCGGCTCCGGACTGACGATCTCGCCGAACCAGACGCTCACGCTGTCCGAGGTGCCGGTGGAGCAGGGCGGCTCGGCCGGTGGGCTCATCCAGGTCGGTGCGCGCGTCGGGTCCGCGATCGGGATCGCCGCCGTCGGCAGCGTGTTCTACTCGGCGCTCGCGAGCTCGAAGGGCGACTACGCGCAGGGGTTGCCGCTCGGACTGGGCGTGGCGCTCGGGTTCGTCGCGGCGGCGTTGCTCGCGGGGATCGTCGACGTCGTCGTCGGGCGGATCCGGGGGACCGAGGCGACGGTGTGATCCGGGTCCTGCTGTACATCGCCACGATCGTCGTCGCGACGGCGCTGTCCCTCGGCGGCGGGCTGCTCGTGGCGCTCGAGCTCGGGAGCGCGGCGCACGGCTGGCTCGTCGCCGCGGCCGTCTGCACGCCGCTCGTCGTCATGGGACCGGTCCTCGTCGGGGCCTTGGCCGGCTACTACGACCACCGCTCGTCCCCCGAGAGCCAGCGCTCTCTGTTCCGAGTCTCGGCGGTCGTCGCCGCCGTCGACGTCGTGGCCGCCGTGGTCTTCGTGCTGGCGGCTCTGTCGGCGCAGGCGCCCCTCTGGGTGCCGGTGCTGCTCGTCGTCGGGGCCGGGGTGCTCCTCGCCGTCGCCCGCCCGCTCGGTGCGCTGTTCCGCGGCACCGAGGCGCCCATCAGCGACCTGAGCGACGACGTCCCCGGCGTCGGGCTGGTCCGACGCGCGATCCGCTCGATCGCGACGACATTCGTCATCGCTGCGGTGGTCTGCACGATCGGGGTGACGCTCATTGCGGCCTTCTCGGACCGGGGCGGCGCGCTCCTCCAGGTCGTGCTGCTCGGCGGCCAGCTGACCTTCACCGCGACGGCGATGGCCGCGATCGTCGTGGCGCTCCCGCTGAACCGCGCGCTCCGCGACAGCGGTGGGCGGGACCTCGGCCGCCTGCAGCGGTACGCGAAGGTGGTGCTGCGGGGCAAGGAGCTCCCGCTCGACGAGGCCGACCGCGCCGGAGCGGTCCGGTACGCCCGGATCGTCCCCCTGGCCCTGCAGTTCCAGCTGGTGTTCACGGGCCTGCTGTACGTCGCCATCGCGTTCCAGTTCGTGTCGTCCGCGGTCCGAGGCGACCTGGGGCTGCTGCCCGTCGTCTTCCTGGTCGCGATGGTCGTCGTGCTCGCCTGGGCGATCCCGCTCTCGGTCCGGCGGATCGGTCGTGCGCGTCGGTACGCGGAGCAGCACCGACCGACCTGATCGGCGTGGGTGGGCACCCGTCGGGGATGCGCTATCGTCGGGCGCAGAGGGAAAAGGCCCGCGCCCCATCGGCTGCCGGGTACTCACACGCGGCTCACGGGGGTCGCCACTTCTTCATCGAAGGAGTGCACCCGTGTCCGAAGTCACCACCCGCCCGCCGTTCGACCCCGAACTCGTGCCGTTCCTCGACGCCCTCGCAGCGCGCGGCCCCGTCACCATCACGCCCGAGGTGTTGCCGCACATGCGGCAGCTCGACGTCACCGAGGCCGAACTCGACGCACGGCTGCACGCCCGCGGGTACGAGCGTCGACGCATCACCGTGCCCGGTCACGGCGGCGACCCGATCGACCTCGCGGTGATCCAGCGCATCGGTCGCACCGGCGCGACCACGGGGGTCTACACGATCCACGGGGGCGGCATGGTGTTCGGCCACCACCTCGGGAACCTCGACTCCTACGACGACTGGCTGCTGGTCCACGACGTCGTGCTCGTCAGCGTGGACTACCGGCTCGCGCCCGAGTACCCGGACCCGTTCCCGGTCGAGGACTGCTACGCCGGGCTCGTGTGGGTGTCCGAGCACGCCGAGGAGCTCGGCATCGACCCGGACCGCATCGTCATCGCCGGTCAGAGCGCCGGGGGTGGCCTCGCAGCGGGCACGGCCCTGCTCGCCCGCGATCGACGCGGGCCGTCGCTGCTGGCCCAGATCCTCGTGTCGCCGATGCTCGACGACCGCGACGAGACCGTCTCCACCGTGCAGATCGACGGTGTCGGCGTCGCCGACCGCCAGCTGACCAGGTTCGGCTGGGACGCCTACCTCGGCAGCCGACGCGCCACCGACGACGTGTCCGTGTACGCCGCTCCCGCGCGGGCGACGGACCTCGCCGGACTCCCGCGCACCTACGTCGACTGCGGCAGCGCCGAGGTCTTCCGCGACGAGACCGTGGCCTTCGCGAGCGGACTCTGGGCGGCGGGCGTCGACGCCGAGCTGCACGTGTGGCCGGGAGCCTTCCACGGCTTCACGAGCATGCTCCCCGACGCCACGATCTCGAGGACGGCGACCGCCGCGCTGGCGGGGTGGACGAGCCGGACGCTCGGTGTCGACAACGGTTGAATGGGTCCATGCGGGCACTGGTGCTGGGTGGGACCGGATGGCTCGGACGTGCGATCGTCCGGGACCTCCTCGAGGACGGCGTCGAGGTCACCTGCCTCGCACGCGGTGCGACGGGTGACGTCCCGCACGGCGCCCGACTCGTCCGCACCGATCGTCGTGCGGACGGTGCCTACGAACCCGTGCGTGGCGCGTGGGACGAGGTGGTCGAACTCTCGTCCGATCCGGACCTCGTCCGTCCCGCGCTCGACGCGCTCGCGGACTCCGCCGCGCACTGGACGCTCGTCTCGACCACCTCGGTCTACGCCCGGAACGACGAACCGGGCGCGGACGAGACCGCCGAGGTCGTCGAACCCGTCGACCTGACGCAGTACGCGGACGCCAAGGTCGCCGCCGAGCGGAGCAGCGCCGACCGACTCGGATCGCGGCTCCTGGTCGCCCGACCCGGCCTCATCGTCGGCCCGGGCGACCCGAGCGACCGGTTCGGGTACTGGCCCGCCCGACTCAACCGACCCGGGCCGGTGCTGGTCCCCACGTCGGAAGGGCGTTCCGTGCAGGTCATCGACGTCGCGGACCTGGCCGCGTGGGTCGGACGTGCTTGGCGGACGGGTCACACCGGGGTCGTGAACGCCGTCGGCGAGGTCGTGCCGATGCGGGACTTCTTCCGCCTGGCCGTCGAGGCCACGGGCTTCGACGGCGAGCTCGTCGAGGTCGAGGACGACGTCCTGCTCTCACACGACGTGCAGTACTGGGCGGGGCCGAGGTCGTTGCCGCTGTGGCTTCCGCACTCCGATGCGGCGCTGATGCACCGGTCTGCGCGGGCGTTCCGCGATGCCGGGGGTCGGAGTCGTCCGCTGGCAGAGACCCTCGCCGGGGTGCTCGACGACGAGCGGGATCGCGGGGTGGAGCGGCCGCGGTGGGCCGGGCTCGGGGTGGACGAGGAGGCGGCGGTGCTCGCAGCGGTGCGCTGACCTCGATCGCGGTGCTCAGTCCAGCTTGCGTCGGCGCAGTCGCTCGAACCAGCCCGCCGTCGCGATCGACTGCCCGACGTCGCCGTTGCCGGCCATCGTTCCGGCAGCCAGCCCGAGGAAGGTCGTCCCGCACGCGTCGCACAGCGTCCGCGTAGCCGTCCGGACCGGCTCACCCTGGATGAGTCGTCGGCACTGGTCACAGCGTTGTTGCACGGTCCCCCGATCGTCAGCGGTGCCGCTCCAGCGTGCCCGAGGAACACTGCTGCGGCTGTGGCGGAGACCCTATACGCAATGCTCCGGGAATTGCAGTCCACAGAACAGCGGACTGTTGACCGCATCTCGCCGGTGTTAGCGTCCGAACGGGATCCCGAAGGCATTTCGGGGAATCCCCGAGCGGAAGTGAATGAGGCAACATGAACATCACCAGCCAAATCTCCCGAGAAACGACGTCGACCTTTACCGGTCGAAAGCGATTCGGCGCTCTCCTGCTGGTCGCCGTGGCCGTCGTCACCGCCACCCTGTTCACCGGAGGTCCGGCACACGCCGAGAAGATCGGGTCACTCCTGACCATCGGGTGCGGGAACAAGACCGCCCAGTTGAACTGGACGAGCACGGGTGAAGTCCACATCTTCGGTTCACCAGACCGCAATTCGGCCGGAACGAACCTGATCCGCGTGGTCACGAAGAGCGGTTCGTACAGCTACAACTCCGGGTACCACACGTACACGTTCCAGATCGGCGCTTCGACGGGCCACGTCACGAGCGTCAAGCAGGTCTGCGTCGCGCAGTCGTAAGGGCCACGGTCAACAGGAGCGACCCCGCTGGCAGCGGGGCCGCTCCTGTTCCGTTTCGTGGTCGAATGCGCGCCGTCGCGGCTCCCAGGCACCGGTGACGGTTCCGTCGAACCCGTGTGAGCGCCACGTCAGCGTGGCGTGAGCGGCACGGACGAGGCTGTGGTCCGTGAACGTGGTCCTGGTCGTGCAGCTCGTCCTCGTCGGTCTCCTCGCCGGTGAGGAGTTCATCGTGCGGTGGGGCGTCCAACCCGCGATGGCCTCCCTGCCGGACGATGCCCACCTCCGCACGCGGATCGCGCTCGTCAAGTCGCTCAAGGTCGTCGTGCCGATGCTGATGGTGCCGGCAGTGCTCGCCACGGTCGCGGTCCTGGTCGTCGCCGGCGCGGGCGACGGGCTCGGGTGGCGAGTGGCAGCCGCGGCGGCGCTCGGGGTGTTCGTCCTCGCGTCGTTCCTCGGCACGGTCCCGATCAACATCGGGGTCAACGACTGGGATCCGCTCGACCCGCCGGCGGACTGGAAGCGGGTCGTGGTGCGGTGGGAGCAGATCGACGTCCTCCGGTCGAGCGCGGCGATCGTGGCGTTCGTGCTGTCCGCGATCGGGGTCGTGCAGGTGGGGGCGTGACGGAGGGCCGGTCGATCGACGACCGGACGGGCGAGGAGGTCAGTCTGCGTTCCGCTCTCGGAGCAGATGCCGGACGGCTGCGTCCAGGACGTGCGCCGGCATCGCGTGTCCGCCGTTGAACACCTCGGTAGTCAGGATGCCTGGGCGGAACGCTTCGAGGACCTGCCGCACGCCGTGGAGCGGGAAGAGGCGATCGTCACGTCCGGTGGCGACGAAGACGGGCTGATCGACGGCGGAGGCGACGAGCGGAACGTCGCCGGCCGCGGTGAGCCCCGGGACGAACCACGCGGGATTGTGGCGAATGCGTTCCGACTCGAACGAGGCCAGCGTCCCGATGCCGCAGCTCACGACGCCCCGCGTCAGGCGGGGGTCGACAGCGAGGGAGAACAGCGCGACCTGACCGCCGAGCGAGTGCCCGATGATCTCGAGGTCGGTGCCGACCGCACCCGTGTCCTGCATCCAGCTCGTCACCGTTGCGATGTCGCGCGTGTG
The DNA here is from genome assembly GCF_900113095.1 of Curtobacterium sp. YR515. Classification (NCBI taxonomy): domain Bacteria; kingdom Bacillati; phylum Actinomycetota; class Actinomycetes; order Micrococcales; family Microbacteriaceae; genus Curtobacterium; species Curtobacterium sp. YR515. Next base: position 511,055 of record NZ_FOOD01000002.1, read on the forward strand.
CTTCGCCTGCAGGCTGCTGCCGTTCGACACCCGGAACAATGCGTCGAGCCGTTCGTCCGCGGCGGGGTCGTCGGTCCAGTCGCGTCGTCGCTCCTCGAACCCGACGAGGTCCGGCAGGATCACCCGCGCTCCGGCACTCGCGAGCGCTGCACCGTAGGCGAGTGCCGGGTCGCCCGTCAGCCCCGCCGGCTCGCTCTTGCCGACAGTGAACGCCCCCGCGTGTTGGTGAACGGCGATGACGTCCACGCCGGCGGGATCATCCGGCGTGAGGAGGAGGCACGGGATCGTGTCGCCGTCGAGGGTGTCGAGCTCGATGCGCTCGCTCCACACCGAGCCCTCGTGGCAGAGCGGCGAACGGCGGACCGCCGTCGGGTGGATCGACTCCGGCGCCGGGATCGCGAGCAGCTCGCGGATCTTCGATCGAGCCGGACCGCCGATCGCTTGCGCCATCTCTGGACGCTACCAGCGCTCAGAGGCCGATCGGACGTCGTGACGCCTGCCGGACCGAGGTGGTGGATGGTGAACTGAGATCATGCGTATTCGATCAGCCGCAGTCGTCGTGCTCGATGAGCAGGTGCTGGTGATCAAGAGACGCAAGGACGGTCGGAGCTACTGCGTGCTCCCCGGAGGCGGCGTCGAAGAGGGCGAGAACCTGCGCGAGGCCTGCTTCCGTGAACTCCGCGAAGAGACCGGGCTCGAAGGCGACGTGGGCGATCTGCTCGACGTTCCCGTGGACGGCGACGTGCCCGCCGCCTACTTTGCGGTGCGAGTGACCTCCACGGAGGTGTCGCTCGGAGGACCTGAGCTGCGCCGTGCGTCGGCAGGTAACGAGTACGACCCGAGCTGGATCGCCGCAATGTCACTCGACGAGGAACGGCTTGTTCCTGACGAAGCGCGACAGGCAGTACATCTCGTCTTGAGCGCGCAACAGCCGCCCCGATCCGTCTCGTGAGCCGATCGGCCGTCGAGACGGCCACTGACCGCTGCAGCGGGCGGATCTCATATGCTCCGAGCATGGGGATGAACAAGGACCAGCAGCTCACGGTCATCGTCGGAGCCCTTGTGGCAGTGTTCGCCGGCGTGGGCGTGATCGTCGCGTGGGCGACGGAATTCATCAGCCTCTAGTCGCTCGCTGAGCGATCGATCATCGAGACGGTGGCTCAGGGTAGCGTTCGCTCCCACGTTGACGTCGGCTGCTACGCGCGCCACCGTGAGCTGCGACTCCTAATGCCAGGTGGCGGTGTCGGGGTCGATGCCGCGGGCGCGTGCGCCGGCGTCGATGATGCGACGCAACCACGAGGCGAGGCCGGTTCGGACGCCGTCGTAGTGTGCGGCGTACGCGGGATCGGCTTCGTACATGCGGCCGAGGACGACCTGCATCTGCCGGGTAATAGGGAAGTAGGCGGAGAACACCTCGCGGTGCTGTTCAACGAGAGCGTCCGCGGTCGGGCTGCCGGGTTCGACACCAGCATCCATTGCGTCGGCAAGGGCCTGATCAAACGCCGCCGACGCATCGGCGACGGCCTGCCAGTCGTCCACGGTTCGTGACGCGGAGCGTTCGGCGTAGTGCCGCCACTCCGGCGTATCGCCGTAGAGTTGCCGTGCCTCAGCCGGCCACTGCGGATTCCATCCAGGCCCGAACGTCGCGGTCTGCTCCTCAGCGGTCATGAGCAGCCCGTGCTCGTGGGCGTCGGCCATCCGGGCCAGGTCATCGCCCAGCGCGCTGAGATGCTCGATCCGCGCCGCAAGCTGGGACTGCTGGGCGCGCAGCGCAATGACAACAGCCGCACTCGGATCGTCGAGAACGCTCCGAATGGCTTCCAGGTCGAGCCCCAGCTCGCGGTAGACGACGATGCGCCGCAGCCGCTCGAGGTCGCCTTCGGCATAGAGCCGGTACCCGGCAGCTGACCGTGACGACGGCCTCGCAAGGGCGATCTCGTCCCAGTGATGCAACGTCCGGACCGTCACGCGCAGGCGCGCCGCGGCCTGACCAACAGTCAGGTCCACGGCGTCGCTGTCATCAGGCATGCGCTCCATTCTTCTCGCCGTCGGCGCCAGGTGCGGTGATACCGATCGCTTCGAGGTTTTTGGCGGTCTGGCTGGCCGGCTCGAAGGGTTTCGCGGCAGTGAAGACCACTCGCACCCTCTCCGGCGTGATCACCTCGACATCGCGGGTGCCCCAGGGAGTGTCCCGCGGCTCGCTCACCACGCCCGCCTCGTGGGCTCGGCACGCGGCGACGAGGGCGTCGATCTGGTTCAGGACGCACGCGAAGCTGAAGCTCACCGCCGGCGGCTGATCCGGAGCGGACGCGGTTGGGACCAGCAGGACGTCCTGAAAGGCCCACCGGCGCAGGTGCACGAGCTTGCCCGGCACGCTGAACAGGTCGAAGAAGCCCAGGCCGCGGGTCCAGAAGTCGACGGAAGCGGCCAGGTCGGTTGTCGGGATCGTCACGAACGACGGCATCCCGTAGATCCCGTGGAATGGCTCAGGCACGACCACGTCAGGGCCGGGGGCGGGGACCGGGCTCATCTCAAAGGCGTTGTAGTAGCTGCTCATGGGTCCACGTTCTGCCCTCACGCGGCGTGAGGGTCAAATCGGGGAACTCTGAGACCAACCTGTTGGCCCGGTTCACCGAGTTGCCGGCCCGCATCCGGAGAACGATCCTTGACCGGGCGGCGTGGTGCGAGAGCATGAGGTATGACCTACTCGCCGGTGACGAACGACGATGTCCAGGAGCTCCGCGCGTTCCTCAGCGAAGCTGACCTCACCATCGCTGGGCTCGACTCGACCGCCGTGCGAGTGTGGGTCGAGCGCGACCACGATGGCGAAATCGTCGGCAGCACCGGATACGAGACAAGCACTGACGGTGCAGACGTCTTGATCCGGAGCGTCGCAGTCTCGAGCACACGGCGCGCCGCTGGTGCCGGCACCCGTCTCGCGAGATTCGCCCTCGAGGAAGCAGCTAGCCTGGGCGCGCGACGCGGGCGTGGCTCTTCTCACGCCGATCGGGGCCCTTCTGGCAGAAGCTCGGATTCGGCCCGGCTGACCGGGGCGAACTCGCTGCCGTGCTGTCCGGCACGCAGCAAGTACGCCTCTTTGCCGAAACCGGTCAGCTCGAGCGGGCAGTGGCGTGGATGCGCGACCTCACAGCTCTCCGCTCCGCACCTGGCGGCCCTGCCCGGTAGGCGATCGTCAACCGGACGCAACGGCTCGCCGTGCTGGCAGTCACGGCCGTCTATCCATTTAGCTGATCGAGGGAGGGTGAACCTCTTCGGGTGCTGCTCCGACGTACCTCGCGAGTGCGCCGAGGTTGTCTCCGTGCTGCCAGCGGTGGGCAGCGAGTCCAAGGTGCTTCGCCGCCACGACGTTCGCGTAGGTGTCATCAATGAAGATCACTTCGCTCGGTTCGACCTGTAGGTCGGCGAGCACGTACTTGAAGTACCGCGCGGAGGGCTTTCCCGCTCCTAGGTTGCACGAGTAGTAGCTGCGGTCGAACCGCTCATCGAAGGCGAGTGCGTTGCCCATGAAGCGGGCGCGGCCAGGGTCCTGGTTCGTTGTGAGAGCGACGCGTCGTCCTGTGGAGCGCCAGCTGTCCACGAGTTCGAGCACGTCCTCGTGCAGGTGGATGCTCTCCCACAGCTGCACATAGACCTCTCGGGGATCGGCGTCCGAGCCGACCGCTCGTAGGAAGTCGCCCAGCACGGGGAGCACTTCCTGTCGTCCGGTGATGACCGGACCGTCGCCGCGGAACGTGTCAGCTAGCCAGGCCTCGGCCGTGTCTCCTGCGATTTGCTCAAGCGCGGTAACGAAGGGCTGCTCGGGAGACTGTAGGACGCCGTCGGCGTCGAGCAGGATCCACTTGTATCCCGCACTCCGCGTTGTCGAGTTCATCGGCCGAGGCTATAGACCCCGCGCAGTACCGGCAGGGGATCGGCTTCCGAGACGGGTCGAACTCGACGTCATCACCAGCGACGTCGTCGAAGCAGCCCGCAGCTCGACCTCGGCACCGGCATCGGCATCGGCATCGGCACCACCTGACCCGACCCCGATCGCGGCGAAAACGACAACACCGAGCGAAGCTGCTCACAGTCTTGACGATTCGGTGGCCGCGGAAGTACGGGGGTGACGTCGAGAGACCCAGCACAGACGATCGTTTATGCAGGACGTACCCGAACCGTATGATTCGAGCATGGCTCGACCTGATCCCCTCCAGATGGCCGCTGGCTACTACACCGCTGCGCGCTGGGGGGAGCAAGAGTGGCGTCAGTTCGGGCGTGAGACCGGCACCTCAGACATCTTGTCCTCACACCCCCGCCTCTACCGATCGCTCTCCTTCGGGGACGATGACTACGCGGACGCGGCGTTCGAGAGCATTGGTCGAGTCCTCGATGAGGGCGTCGGCGGAGCTGACGGTGAGGCTCAGCGCATGGAGGTGCTGGCACCGTCGATGCCTGACCTACCGGAATGGGTCGCGGAGCACGCGCCGAATCGAGTGAAGGACCTATTTCGGGAGTACCTCGACGCGAGAGACCCGTCGGAGGTTCCGACGTGGTGGCTGCCGACGGAACAGGAGGCCACCAACGAGGTGTTCCCGTTCCCGGATGCCACCAACGAGGTGTTCCCGTCCTCACCCAGCGTGACGTCGTCCGAGCCTGACTCATGGGCTCTTCCTGCAGACGAAGTCGACTCGTGGGCAGTCTCGGACGTTCCGCGTGCCGAGACACCAGAGCCGGCGCCACCACCCGCCGGCACGCCCGCTGCTGCACCCGCTGTGCAGTCTGCGGACCGCCAGATCTTCGTGGTGCACGGCCATGACGAAGCGGCGCTGAACTCGATCAGGGTCTACGTCCACCGTGTGACGGGCACGATGCCACTTTCCCTCGCCGAGGAGGCGGGGGGTGCCATGACGATCATCGAGAAGTTTGAGAGCTACGGCGCGAAGACCGGCTACGTGATCGTTCTACTCACCCCCGACGATGTTGGCGAGACGGTCGCCGACTATGACGCCGGAGTCAAGCCGAGCCCTCGTGCTCGCCAGAATGTTGTGCTCGAGCTCGGCTACTTCCTGGGGACTCTCGGACGCAAGCAGATGGTCGTGGTCAACGCCGGCGTTGAGAAGCCGTCTGACATTGCCGGCGTCGGGTACGTCCAGTACCCGGGGTCGAATTGGAAGGATGACCTGCGCAAGGAGCTCGTCGAGGCCAAACTAGTCCGACCGTAGGGCGCCGTCACTCGTCCCCGCGCGCCTCGGCATCAGGGAAGCGACGGATCTTCCGGTCGCTCCCGCGGCCGCTGGGGGTGGTGGTCCACATGAGGATCTGCGGCAGGAGCATGCCCGCGCCCAGGGCGAGCGCGCCGGCGAGGTGTGGGCAGCTTCGCTCGGTGTCGTCGTATTCGCGGCGCTCCGCGTCGTGGTCGCTTCCCGCAAGCCGATCGCCTAGCGGACGCCCTTGGTAAGTCGGGTTCCGAGCTTGGCTCGAGCCCATCCGTAGGATGCGACCGTGAGTGTGACTGGCGAGAAGTACCAGGCGTGGGCGAAGGTCGAAGCGCAGGACGTCTCCGATCTGTACTTTGATTGGGCGACTGGTGTCGCAGCCGATGACGACGTCGTGCAGCTGATCGAAGAACTGCCCGCGACGAAGCGGCAACCGAACCTTGTTTTCGCCTCTGCTCGGATGGCCGGCGTGCCCCTCGTGCCCTATCACGAGGCAAGGAGTGAGTTCGTCGCCAGGTGGGACGCGGTCCGCCAGGTAGTACTCACGCATGCGACGCAGACGAACGAGGTCCGCCGATGTGCCGTGCTCCTACCCGAACTGGCGAAGATCAGCGGACCTATCGCCCTGCTCGAAGTAGGTGCATCCGCGGGGCTATGCCTCTACCCGGATAAGTACGCGTACCGCTTCATCACCGAGAGCGGAGTCGACGAACTGGCACCTTCAAGCGGCAGCACCGTCGTGCTCGAAACCGAGCTACGCGGACGTCCGGCCCCGACGCAGCTACCAGATGTCGTCTGGCGTGCCGGCATCGACCTCAACCCGCTCGACGTAGCGGACTCGGCGTCACTGGAATGGCTGGAGACGCTCGTCTGGCCCGAGCATGACGAGCGCCGCCGGAACCTCCGCGCCGCCGCATCCCTCGTGGCGGCAGAACAACCGCTGCTCGTCGCGGGTGACCTGTACGAGGAGTTCGAGAAGGTCGCCGCGCGGGCTCCAGCTGATGCGACCTTGGTCGTGTTCCACAGCGCCGTGCTCGTGTACCTCAGTCCGGGCGCACGCGATTTGTTCGTCGGCAAGGTGCGTGCGAGCGGTGCTGTGTGGATCAGTAACGAAGGCAAGTCAGTACTTCCCGAAGTCGCGAAGCAGCTCCCGGCGGACGCCGACAACGGCACCGTCCTGTCGGTCAACGGCACACCTGTTGCCATCGTCGGCCCACACGGCCAGTTCTTCCACGCTCTCCCCGCCTCCTGAGAGGACGTCAGCTCGGCGTGCCCGTTGATGGATCGGCTATCGGACGGGCACCATCAGTGCGGATGCCGTTGTGTCGCGGTCCATGGACGCAGTGGTCCGTTAGCTTTCGACTGTGAGTGACATACGCGAGTTGCGCGATTCGATCGACCAACTGACTGCGTCCTTGGGGAACTGGGACTGGCCGAGCTTCCTGTCCACGCTGTTGGCCACGCTTGCAGGTGCTGGCGTAGCGGCGGGAGTCACCTGGCTTGTCCTGCGGCGCGAGCGCTCAGACCGATATCGGGAACGGATGTACGGGGCGATGACGGCCTTGGCTCCCAAGATCAATCAGTGGGCAGACCTGGCCATCAGTCCACAGCGCGGTGGTGTGCCAGAGCGGCGGATGGCTGCCCTAATTGACGTCCTCTCGGAACGCGTATTGATCGAGGCGCTTGCGAACGAGGAGGATCGAAAGAGTCTGGAGCTGTGGCAGGAGTTTTTCACCTCGATCGACACCATCTCAGAGGAGAAGGATCCCCCGAACCTGCAGCGTCGCACGTCGACGTTCGCTCACAAGCTGTTGGAACACCTGCGGGACATCGTCGCCGGTTCAAAGAGTGGCCACGTTATTCGAGAGGAGATCCGTGCGAGTCTCCGTGAAGTCGAGGCGTTCGAGCGCGGAGCGACGGCTTCCTGAGGTGTGCGAGACGCTGTCCGCTCGCCTATCGGGTATCGAGACGCCGTCAGGCGCAGTTCATTGGGCCGGGTGCTCGCGCGACTCCGCGCCGTCGAGCGTCAGGGTGAACGGCAACGTTCCAGTCGTGCGCGACACTGTGCGTCCTCTCATTTGACGGGGTAGACAGACCGGGTCACCCTCAGAGAAGCGCAGCTGGAGGGGCTAGCTGCCTTCGAGGGGACACACAATGAAGCGCATCACCGCGCTGCTGAGCTCTGCTCTGATCGCGTCGGCGACCATCATCGCCATCGCACCAGGGACGGGGAACGCGGCTTCACTCACCCACGATCAGCGACTCGACCTCGTACCGGCCGCAACTGCCGCCGTCGGCCTGAAGGACGACCAGCTTGCGACCTGGTACCTCGATGATTCCGGCGTCACACACGTCGGGCTGACCTCCTACACGGCAGGCCAAGCCGTCGGCCTCCGGGCACGACTCGGAGCAAACACCGTCATCACGCAGGAAGACCTGGTGCACAGCGCCGTCGGCTTCGCCGACATCTCCGCGCCCGTGCCGGAGCGGAAGCTGCAGGCTACCGCCCGGCCGACGACGGGCCCAGGCTCTGGTTCCGGAACCCCCGGCAACACCATCACTCCAGGTCTGACACCCGGCTACTACGCCCCGTTCCTCGACGTGCCGCCATACGTCGGTGGGGACCGCATTGTGCGGCAGAGCGGAAGCAAGGTGATCTGGTGCACGGTGACCAGCCTCTGGAGCGGGAAAATGCTCACCGCGGGCCATTGCGGACCGAACGGCACCGCGTGGGAGCAGGGGTACTTCGACGGGACCGTCATGCAGACCACCGGCTCCATCGGGAAGGCAACAAGCGTCCACTACGAGGCGAACAACCCCGACGTGGCGCTCCTCAGCGGCGGTCAGGGGTTCACCACCGGGCTCTACATCTCCCGCGACAAGGGCGACGTCACCTACGTGAAGGTCGCCGGAGCAGCAATCTCCCAGGTCGGCACCGAAGTGTGCACGGATGGAACCACGACCGGCTACCAGTGCGGGGCGAAGGTGACCATCGTGAACGGGTGCGTCAACCAGTACGAGGACCTCATCGACAAGACCACCAAAATCTGCGGCCTGGACGCGGCGTACAACCCGAACGCTCTCATTTCACAGCCGGGCGACAGTGGCGGCCCCGTCATCACGAAGACCAGCAACGGCAAGGTCATCGTCGCCGGCAACATCTCCGGTAGCGGGGCGGACTACCACACCGTCTGGTACTCGAACATCTCGCGGATCAAGCAGATCCTCGGCTCAAGCATCTCGGTCAGCCCGTGAGAATCGTCGTGCTCGGCGTCGCAGTGGCGCTCACACTTGGCGTGGGGCTTACCGGCTGCGCCGCCCGCGACGGCGTAACCGCTGGGCCGACAACCTCGACGCCGAATACGACTTCCCCATCCACACTCACTGTGCTGACGGACACAGAAGGCATGGTGACCCTTCCGTGGACAGACACCTCACGCATTGAGAACGGCAACCCCGTTGTCAGCATCACGAACAAGACATGCGTAACTCCGAAGGGCGTCACCGTTCGTGAAACCGACTCAACCGTGGACATCACCGCTTGGGGCACAGAGCACAAAGCCCCATGCAGTGCAATCGGCTACGCACTACTCGGCGCCGTACCGCTGACCAGACCACTTGGCGATCGGAAGCTGACCGGCTCCGACAGCTGACCAAGTCGACGACACCATGAGCAACGGCCCACGGGAACAATCCCGCGGGCCGTTGCTCATGTGTCCGACAGCGGACACCTGGGGCCGGGGGCCGGCGAACGGGAGTTCGGACTGGCGGCGTGGTTGCGGACTGAGGTGCGAGGCGCGTCGGCCGTGCTCAGTACGCTCGAAGGGACGGGAAGGGGCAGCGTTCGCGTCGTGTGCCCGGTGTTCGACGTCCGCTATGTCAGCATCAGGAGAGGCGTGAGCCAGTCGCCTAGTGGACGTGTCGGCGCCCATCAGACATCGCCACTCCCAGTCTCGACAGTGGATCGGCTGGTGAGACAGCGCCCGCCGGTCACCGGAACGTGCTAACTCAATCGTTCGTCAGCCAAGACGAAGGACCTGATCGCCTTGTTGATCAGGACCCAAATTTTCTGGCGCTCTTTCGTGTTCGGTTCGCTGCGGCTGTTGAACCAGTCGAGGAGGAATTGGTAGTCGCGCTCTCCGTCGCCGCGGTTGAAGTCGTTGTCGGGGAAGGCGCCGTGCTCCCACAAGTCAGCCAGCAGCGCACGAGAGAAGTAGTCGGTCGTGAGTGTCACGGGCTTCCGATCGATGAACGCGGCGCGCAAGTCGAACAGCCTCCGAAGGGCGGACACGCTCTCCGTCAGTTCCGCGACCTCGAAGTACTCAACGCACACGCTTCCGATGGGGAACAACTGCTGACCTGTCGTGGCGTTCCGGATCGTATAGAGGTAGCGCAGACCGGTATTGCCGCATACGCACACGCCCGTCGCCGTTGGGTCTTCCTCCAGGGCCACCACTTCCCACTCCTCGACCGCTCCTGCCCAGGTGGTGGCTCTCGACTCAGCGATCACCGCGCCGCGCAGGGTCTGAAAGTTGTGACTGGTCATCTTGCCCTCCTTCGAGGAAGGTACTGCTGATGACACGAGGTAGGTGTTCACGACGCCGAACGTCTATCGCTCACTCCCGGGGGTCGCTACGGTCCTCGTATGTCCACACGTGATGACCTCCTGACCAAAGCGCTGATCGCCCACCGGCAACGCTCCGACGTCCGTGCACGTCAGAAGGCTGCAGCGGAGCGTGAGCAAGCCACTCGTGCTGCCCGATTTGTGACCCACCACCAGGACCAGTGGAGTCGCTTCCTCGGCGACAAGCTGTTCGGGGACGCCGAAGCACCCGACGCAAGGCGCAACGACTGGTTCGTCTTCGGCGAGACTCAGGCGGCATACGAGTTGACTGATGAGGAGCCCCCGCGCTATGAACAGCGCCATACCGGCCAGAAACCTGATCACTTCCGCGTGTGCACCTGGATCGACGAGGACGCGCTACTCAGCATGACGGTCGACCCAAGCGGCCAGCCCACCGGCATTTTCGTGAACATTGACGGCTATAAGCCGAAGCGCGTTACCGACTTGGCTGACTTGGGCGAGGAGGTCGAGCGCCAGCGCGCCGATCACCAACCGTCGCCATCCGCGACCGCGAGCTGAGGCGCCCGTCGTCCGATCGTTCGCTGAAGCGTCCTAGCTCTAGTCCAGCACCCAAGGTTGCGACTGAGCGTCCTCGCGGATCCGCTCCCGAAGCACAGCACGATCTACCCCAATCTGGAGAGCACACCAAGCTCGCACGATGAGGACGCATTCCCGTTCAGCATTCAGCACATCGAGAAGGTCGGGCATGTCTCGGTTGGCGTGTTTGATCCCGTTGTAGGTGCTCACCATCCGCGCAGCCCAGTCCGCGCCGTCGAATGGGAGGACGTCACCGACATCGGCGAGTATCCGGGCAAAGCGACTCGCCAGGATCACCCTGCCAGCCTTTTTCCTGCTCATCCCGTCGCGGCGGGATAGCTCATACCCCAAGGCCTCAACGCCGGGTCCCACTTGCGCAAGCAACGCGACAGGGGTGACGTTGCGCATATCGATGCTGCTCACGATCGGATCGATGACACGCTGCAGCCGAGCCCAGATTGCAAACCAGCGACGAAGGCCGTCCGGTCCGAGATCCTCGTAGGTAATGAGGTGGTGTCGGCGCTTGGGCCGGACGGCGGTCTTCTCCTGACCGGAGGTCACCGGCCGCCAGAACATTCGCTCGTCGCCGTCGCGGTATATGTACGCGTCCGCTGGATGCTGCACAGAGTGCATCGCACCGACCTCCGCATGCCAACCCGACACGACGAGGAGGTCGCGGAGTGCGGTATGTGCGCGAAGGTGACGCTCCCATGGGACCGCTGTTCGTGCGCGGGTCTCAACCAGAAGCTCGGTGCGGAGCTCGATGAGGTCGCTTTCCTCGCGTTCAGCCATCCGGGCCTGCGGCCGCAGCACAATATCGACGGCACCCCACCGTCCGAGTTCGACATCCTCCGACAGCTCACGGCGGTACTCCAACGCCGTCTCGGACGACTCGTACGCAGTCCAGGCGCTCGCGCCGATCCAGTTACGGAGGTGGGACACGGTCGTTCGAAGCGCGAACGCGGCGCTGTAGTCGCACTGCTCTCGGCCACCGAAGACAGCGTGCTGCACGCGGACACGTCCGCTGCCCGGACCTCCACTTCTGGCGCTGTAACCGCCCTTACGGCAGCCGAGAAGTGTGACGAGCCCCCTCCGGTCACGGAACTGGAGCAGCCGCGGCACATCGGGCGACGTCGGGGTCTCCTCGAGGTTCGAATGCTCGATCAGGTCGAATATGTCTGATTCCGCGCGGAACCAACGTGGAACCGGCCCATCATCAGGTGACGACCACGTCATCTCCAACACAATGCCATCGTCCGTGCGTTCCAGGACGACGTCGCCACCGCCAACCCTCGCTAGGTCACCAACCAGACGACCAATGCGACGCTCCCCCACGGTCAAGGTGTTCGAATCCAACGAACTCGTCATCCTCCGAATGTACGGGCATCCCAGCACACCGTGGACTGGGATCTCGACGTGGTTGGGGCAGCGGGACGAGCCCCATCTCGGCAGCTGATGGCCTCGCGCAGCTACCCCATTACCCGATCATCCAAAGCAACCGGTGCGACTCATCAGTCGGCAGTTGGCACCGTCCCCGGCGTCCGGTAGCCGATCGGCTATTGAGGCGGTGTGGTGCGGTTTGATGATCCGGGTCGATCTGTTGCCGGACGCGGCTGCCCGCAGCCATCTGGTGCAATGGTGGCGAGAACAACTTGGTGAGGTCGAGTTCGGTCGCTGCTCTGGTCGTCGTCGCTGCCGTCGGGGCGTTGCCGTCGGGGCGCTGCCGGGATGCTCAGCACAGGACCTCAGTGGATGGTCGAGTCCCGGGTGTCGACGTCCGCGGGCCGTGTCGGGGTGGTGAGTTACCACACGGTGCAGCCGGGTGCTGGTGCGGTGGACTTCGAGAACACAAGTGAGCACGACGCTCATCCGAGCTCTCCGGTGCCAGGCTGCGCGCCGTCTACTCCCCGTGCGTCGTAGCGAAACTCGCCTCCCCCGCCCTAGCGCGCGACGCTGATTGCGGCACTGCCACAGGCGGGACTTGATCCGCGGGGTGGCAATCATCCACGCGACTTCCCCATGCGCTGGCGCGGTCACTGCCACGCTCGGTGAACGACCTCGTCAACGGTCTTCGACCACGACTTCTTCCGCACCGCGCCGAGCGGCGCTGCTTGCACCTATCTCGACTGCTCGGGGAGCCATCCCGCAGCATTTAGCGCTACTGCCCACTGGCCCTTGTCGCGGGTGTTTGAGACCTTAATGACAGCCCCGTTGGCCCCTGACCAGGCGGCCGGCAGCACGGCGGTTGCTCCGCATGTGATCGTCCCCGTGCTGATGACAGAACCGTTGTGAAGCACGGAAACTGTCATCCTGTCCGTGTCAGCGCAGACGGCTGCAACCGTGTAAGCGCCAGCCGCGACGGACTCGACCTTGTACGCGCCGGATCCCGTGCCGCCACCGGCGCCGTAGCCGTGCTCGTCACTAATGGCCGCCACGAGGCGCTGTTGCCCTCAGGAGGGGTCAGCGCTCACACCGCTCGTCGGCGTGTGGCCTGCTCGCGTCTCGTCAGAGCAACCACCGCCGCACACAGGTTCGGGGGAGGCCCCACAGCGGTCGTATCCAGGCAACTCAGCGGTCACGGGGCTGGTCGTCGTGCGGATTACGATTGTGCAGCCATCGCGTTCGGCGCCGAAGTCGGACCGGCCGCATAGGGTCATGGAGTCGGACCGGCCGCATAGGGTCATGGAGAGCGGGAGGAACAGGATGCTGCGAGATCAACGACAACGCGAACATGACGCATGCCGGATCGTCGCCGCCCTGGATCTCGGGACAGTCCTCGGTGATGCCCGGTGACTGCGGAGCTGCACCCGATTCCTCTGTCGTTCCGCGACTCGGTGCCCGATCACCATCGGGTGTTCTGCCACTCGGGCGTCTTCGACGGCGCTGCGCTGACCGTCGTGTACGGGGTTGATTTAGCCGAACATCGCCGTCGTGTCCGGAGCGCTGTGTCTGCGGTGCCGGACGAACAACTGCTGGCGGCTGCGATGACGCTTCCAGACGATGATCTAGCTCCGGTTTCGCCGCGTTTCACCGCACTCCTAACTGGTCATGAAGGTCACACTGTTGCTGCTGTTGTCGCGGATCCCGCAGGCGAGGTGTGGGGGCGCCGTATTCTCGAGCCGGTGGTCGACGTGCTCGAGATCACAGCGGAGGCGGACAGCTGGACGCGTGGGTGTGCTGTCGCCCACGAGTGGGTCGGATACGGCCCACGCGTCGTTCGGGTTGCAGAGCAAGGTACTGCCGACTGGTCGATGCTAATGACCGAAGCCTCGCATTACGGCATCGGCATCGTCTGCGGCCTGCAGGACGATCGAGTCCTTGAACCGGCGCCCTTCAGGCCTCGCCGATGGACTGCGGCGAGATGGCGGTTCTCCGAGCTCGTATACGAGCAGTTCCTGCGCCTTCTCCCGGGCGGTCACCTCATTTGACCGGCTCTGCCCACACTTCGAGGTCATCCGCAATCGGCAGTGGCCGGCGGATGTGGGTCTCGAGCTGCGGGTAGGTGTCCAGCGCTCCCCTCACCTGATCGTCCCAGGCGGCGAGCCGAGCGCTGGGTGCGAGACCTGTGGTCGCGTCGTGCAGCCGCCCGATCTCCACCAGGTTGTGGAGGTGCCCGGTGTTCCGGTCTTCGTCCGTTCCGAAGAGGCGATCGATGGGCTGTCCGTCACAGACGACGCAGAAGCACACGAACGGTTCTGCTTCCGCGAACCACACCCGCCGCATCTGCTTGGTGCGGACGAACCGGAGCATGTCGCCAACGAGCATGTGTGGGGCCATGTCTGCAGGGTCGATGGCGCTTCCGCGGGTGCCGACCGGGTTGAGCCGGCGCACCGAGGGGTACGCGCCGATCGCTGAGGCGATCGCGCCGTGGGCGACGGCATCGAAGCCGAACATGTCGACCCGGTACGCGAGGACGGTGCCGGTCGTCTCGGTGATGAGTCGTCGGTATGCGCGCATGCGCTTGCGGCTCTCGAGCGGGTTCTTCTTGTCGGTGAAGGTCAACGCGACCGGGTGGCGGCTGCGGTCGATGACCTTCACGACCTGTCGGGCGTAGTCGGGGTTGCTCAGCCATCCTGCGCTCAGCGGCAGGGTGAACAGGACGTCGTCGCGGTCGATGGCGTTCGCTTCGCGGAGGGCGTTCTTGAGGGTGCGGGAGTCTCCCGCCTTGATCTGTCCGGTCGGGGTCATCGCCAACGCGCTTCCGGCCATGCGTTGCATGCTGAGGTGCCAGTCGAGGCTGGGAGGGATCAGTTCGTTCTCGTCTCGGTCGAGCTGGAACGGGGCGTCTTCAGTCGCCCAGTAGTTCCGCACGGCGGCGGGTTCCGCGATCATCGGTACCGTCGGGTGCTGCGATTGCAGACGCTGCACCCGTGACATGGCGTGAGCGCCGGCTGCGAAGACACCGCCGGTGTAGCGGGAGACAGAGTCCATCGCGTGGAGGACGTTGTCGCCGCAGACGTGGAATTGCCGGCCTGCGAGCAACTCGCGAGCGTCCTGTTCGATGGGACGTGGCGTGGGGCTCGCAGGAGCGAGCGCCGACAGTGCGGTGTTGTTGATGACTGAGAACTGGGTCGTCATGCGTGTTCCTCCATGAACGTTGATGAGAACTCCTGTGGAAGCATGTGTGCCTTGCGTGCAAGCTGATCGATCGTTGTTCCGCCGTCGAGGGCGGCGGCGATGGATTTCGTAAGTGCTTGAGGTTGTTCAATGGGGATCGGGTCTGGTTCGCGACGGTGCATCCCGGAGGTGCTGAGCCGGATGCTCCATTCACGGTAGGTCCGGTCGTCGATGAGCGCCTCGTCCTGGGCGCGACGGATCAGCGCAGCGAGTGAGATCTTCCACCGCCGTTTGAGGGGCAACAGCGTCTCCAGGCTCGGGTCTGCTGGCCACTCGACCCGCAGTTTTCGGCCTGGGAGGAGGAACTCGCCAGCGAAGGCGTCCGCTTGGCGTTCCTGCTCGTCACCGCCAGCGTCGTTGTGCATCACGGCGTGCCCGAGCTCGTGCGCGATCGTGAATCGCTGGCGCTCGGCGGGAACGTGTTCGCCGACGAGGACGACTGGCCGACCTTCGGCCGGCCACGTCGCGATTGCGTCGACCTGCAAGGACTCGAGGGGCCACCGCAAGACAGCGACGCCCGCAGCTTCGACTGTTGCGATCAGGTCAGAGATCGGGTCCTGACCGAGCCGCAGTTCGGAGCGCACGTCCTGGGCAACTTCCTGCGGCGTGACGAACCCATCTTCGAGGTCGTGCCGACGCAGCTCGGAGCGAGCGTGGCCGAGGATCGCGTCCGCACGTTGCTGCATCAGGGCCGCGTCTGCGCCGATCTTGGTGAGGGCGCCCTTCGGGGTCGACTTCTTCTTTCGGTGGAACACCCGAGCCGGAACTATCGCTGCCCGTGCCTCGAGGAAAGCCTCCACGGGTACACCGAGTGCGTCTGCAACGGCGGCCCAGCGCTCAGGATCGAGGTCGAGCAGACCGGTTTCGACCTTCGACAGGGTGCCTTGCGACACCCCGGATACCTCCGCGAGAGCAGTCTGCGTCAGACCTCGAGACAGCCTGACCGTCTCGAGGAGTGATGCGCGCGGGGAGAGGTCGTCCAGGACACCAGCATACACGCGGTTACGGAATATTCCGAGCGCATGGCGATTTTCGATGCACGCAAGGGAGGAGCGCCGGAAGGAGAGGCCCTGAGCGCTCCCTAGGCGCACGCAGTCTCTGAGGCGCCAGGAGAAGATCCCGTCCTGACGGAAAACAGCGTTGCTACCGGAGGGAGACCAGGACTCGGCGATGCCCTCGGCAGCTGAAGTGTGCCCGGATCGAATAGAGCTTCGACACAGTCTGTTGCACCTGGGCGGCACCTGCGCGTACGCAACGAAACTTGTCCTCCAACCCATCAGCGGTGCTGGCCAAGCAGCAATACTTGTCAAAAGCGAGGCCTTGGACAATATAGGCTGCGCGTTTGACATGTAATACCGGCAGCCACAACAACAACCGCCTACTGCGGCATGTCCACGAACCTCGAGAACATCCCGTGGAACGCCACCGTGATCGTGTCCGTCGGCCCGTTGCGGTGCTTCGCCACGATGAGGTCCGCCTCACCCTGCCGCGGGTTGTCCTTCTCGTACGCCGACTCGCGGTGCAGCAGGATGACCATGTCGGCGTCCTGCTCGATCGACCCGGACTCACGCAGGTCGGAGATCTGGGGCTTCTTGTCGGCACGCTGCTCGGGACCACGGTTCAGCTGCGACAGTGCGACGACGGGGACCTGGAGCTCCTTCGCCATGAGCTTCAGCGCACGTGAGAACTCGGAGACCTCTTGCTGGCGGGACTCGACCTTCTTGCCGGAGGTCATGAGCTGCAGGTAGTCGATGACGACCATGCGGAGGTTGTGCTGCTGCTTGAGGCGCCGGCACTTCGCCCGGATCTCGACGAGCGTCATGTTGGGGGAGTCGTCGATGAAGAACGGCGCGTCGTTGATCCGACCACGGGTCTGCGCGATGGTCGTCCAGTCGCGGGAGTCGACGGTGCCCTTGCGCATGTTCTGCAGGGGCACGCTGGACTCGGCGGAGAGCAGACGCATCGCGATCTCGGCGCGACCCATCTCGAGCGAGAAGAACGCGGCGGTCTCGTTGTGCTTGATGGCGGCCGCGCGGCAGAGGTCGAGCGCGAGCGTCGACTTCCCGAGGGCCGGGCGGGCGGCGATGATGATGAGCTGGCCGGGGTGGAAGCCGTTGGTGAGGCCGTCGAGCTGGGCGAAGCCGGTCGGGACACCGGTCATCTGCCCGTCGCGCCCCTTCGCGGCCTCGATCTCGTCGAGGGCGGCGGAGATGGCGTCGGTGAGGGGGACGTAGTCCTCGGTCTGGACTCCACCGGCGACGTTGTAGACCTCGGCCTGGGCGCTGTTCACGAGGTCGGTGACCTCACCCTCGGACGCGTAGCCCATCTGCACGATGCGGGTGCCCGCGTCGACGAGGCGGCGCAGCACGGCCTTTTCCGCCACGATCGCCGCGTAGTACCCGGCGTTCGCCGCGGTGGGCACCATGCTCGTGACGCTGTGCAGGTACTCGGCGCCGCCGGCGCGGGACAGCAGACCCGTCTTCGTCAGCTCGTCGGTGACGGCGATGACGTCGGTCGGCTCACCGTGCGAGTAGAGGGACAGGATCGCGTCGAAGATGACCTCGTGCTTGGGGATGTAGAAGTCCACGCCACGTGCGGTCTCGATGACGTCGGCCACGGCGTCCTTCGACAGGAGCATGCCGCCGATCGTCGACTGCTCGGCGAGCATGTCGTGCGGGGGAGTGCGTTCCGCGCCACCACGATCCGCGTAGTCCTGCGGCGCGGGTTCGAGATGCGCGATCGACACACTTGCTCCTCTTTGTTCAGTGGCGGCTCGTCCAGTGGCTGCGACGGGTCCGCCCGACGGCGGCCGTCACGAACCGACCGTCCCTGTTCTACCCCGGGCGACCGACATCGCCGAGTCGCTGGGCCAAGCTACGGGGACAGAGTTATCCCCAGCAAACGGCCCTGTGGATAACTCTGTGGAGAGCCTGCGGAACACGCCGGGATGGTGTGTGGACAACTGTGGACAGGGGTGTGGACAACTGGGCTGGGGAACACACTTTCGACCGCTTGACCTGGGGTTTCATGTTCCACACCATGTGTGGAGAAGTGGGGTTCAAGTACGCATTGAAGGTTGCCGATCCGACCGTTTCGCCTGTGTAAAAACAGTTGACAAACGGAAACCTGAGGACAACTTTCCCAAGCCGTTCCCAGCAAGCGCGAGCCTGTCTGAGAAGTAACCGGTCAGCGCGGGACGAGCCGCGCCTCCTGGGTCGGAACCGCCACCGACGACCCCGGAACGCGACGACGGGCGGGCCTCCCGGAGGAGACCCGCCCGTCGTGAGCGGAAGACCGCAGCCAGTGTTACTTGGCGGCGACGACCTGGAGCGAGATCACGGCAGTGATGTCCTCGCGCAGACGCACGGTGGCCTCGTGGTCACCGACGGTCTTGATGGTCGCGGGGACCTCGACCTTGCGCTTGTCGAGCGAGCCGACGCCCTGCGCCTGGACGGCGTCAGCGACGTCGCCCGGACGGACGGAGCCGAACAGACGACCGTCCTTGCCGGCCTTGACGGTCAGCTTGATGGTCGCGTTCTCGAGCTTCATCTTGAGGTCCTGTGCCTCTTCGATGGTGGCGAGCTCGCGAGCGGCACGTGCCGCACGGATCGACTCGACCTGCTTCTCGCCGCCCTTGGACCACGCGACAGCGAAGCCCTGCGGGATCAGGTAGTTGCGGGCGTAGCCGTTCTTGACGTCGACGACGTCACCGGCGGAACCGAGGCCGGAGACCTCGTGGGTGAGGATGAGCTTCGACATGTGTCGACCTCCGATCAGCGGCCGGAGCCGGCGTAGGGGAGGAGCGCCATCTCACGGGCGTTCTTCACGGCACGGGCGATGAGGCGCTGCTCCTGGACGGAGACGCCGGTGATGCGACGGGCGCGGATCTTGCCACGCTCCGAGATGAACTTGCGAAGGGTCGCGACGTCCTTGTAGTCGATGACGCCGACCTTGATCGACTTCGCGGGAGCGGCGTTCTTGCCGCCCTTACCGCGAGGCTTCCGGCGATCGCCGGTGCTCTTTCCAGCCATTGTTTGTCCTTAAGAAGTGGAAGTTGTGTCCGTTGAACCGCGGAGGATCAGAACGGGGTCTCGTCGTCGTACGTGCCGCCCGGGGTGCTCCACACGTCGTTCGACTGTGCGTTGCCGCCCTGCTGGCCACCCTGGGGGGACCAGGGCGCGTCCGACTGACCGCCGCCGTTGTTGTTCCAGCCGCCGCCGTTGCCGCCGTTGCCCGCCGGGGCGTTGCCGCCACCGACCTGGCCACGACCGCCGCCGGAGCCACCCGCAGCACGGGTGATCTGCGCGGTCGCGTAGCGGAGCGACGGGCCGATCTCGTCGACCTCGAGCTCGATGCTCGTGCGCTGCTGGCCCTCACGGTCCTGGTACGAGCGCTGACGGAGACGACCCTGCGCGATGACGCGCGAGCCCTTCGTCAGCGAGCCCGCCACGTGCTCGGCGAACTCGCGCCAGACGCTCGCACGGAGGAACAGCGCGTCGCCGTCCTTCCACTCGTTCGCCTGACGGTCGAACGTGCGAGGAGTCGACGCGATGGTGAAGTTCGCCACGGCGAGCCCGTTCTGCGTGTACCGCAGCTCCGGGTCCGCGGTGAGGTTGCCCACCACCGTGATGACGGTTTCGCCGGCCACGGGTTACTCGGCGCTCGCGGTCGCGGTTGCGTTGGCGGCCTTGCGGGCCGCGCGGGCCTCGTCGCGCTGCTTCTGGGCGGCGACCTGCGCGATGCCCTCTTCGGCGCGGAGGACCTTCGTGCGGAGCACGGCCTCGGAGAGGCCGAGCTGACGGTCCAGCTCCTTGGCGGCCTCGGGGGTGGACGTGAAGTCCACGACGGCGTAGATGCCCTCGGACTTCTTCGCGATCTCGTAGGCGAGACGACGACGGCCCCAAACGTCCACGTTGTCGACGGTGCCACCGTCGTTGCGGATCACAGCGAGGAACTTGTCCAGGCTGGGAGCGACAGTGCGCTCGTCGATCTCGGGGTCGAGGATCGCCATCAGTTCGTACTGGTGCATGCGGAACCCACCTCCTCTGGTCTCAGCGGCCCCGAGCAGTTCTCGGGGCAGGAGGGTTGATGCATGTGTCCTGCCACGCAGTGTGCGTGCGGACAACCCGGCAAGCTTAGCGGACGGCCTGGAGGCGCGCCACCGGCTGTGCAGAACCGATCGCGTCCGTCAGGCGGTCGCGTCGCGGGCGGCCCACCACTCGCGCAGACGCGCTTCGGCATCGTCGGACCCGAGGGGGCCCTCGTCCATCCGCACCTCGAGGAGGAAGCGGTAGGCCTCGCCCACGGCACGCCCCGGCGGGATGTCGAGGATGCGCATGATGTCGTCGCCGGAGAGGTCCGGACGGATCGAGTCGAGCTTCTCCTGCTCGGAGAGTTCCCGGATCCGGTCCTCGAGGTCGTCGTACGCGAAGGCGAGCCGGTCGGCCTTCCGGCGGTTCCGGGTGGTGACGTCGGAGCGGGTGAGCTCGTGCAGGCGTTCGAGCTGGTCGCCGGCGTCCCGGACGTAGCGACGGACGGCGGAGTCGGTCCACGCGCCGTCGGTGTAGCCGAAGAAGCGGAGGTGCAGCTCGATCAGGCGGCTGACGGCGGCGATGGTGTCGTTGTCGAAGCGCAGGGCACGGAGCCGCTTCTTCGCGAGCTTCGAGCCGACGAGGTCGTGGTGGTGGAAGCTCACGGCGCCGCCGGGCTCGAGCTTGCGGGTCGCCGGCTTCCCGATGTCGTGCAGGAGTGCGGCGAGTCGGAGCACCGTGTCGGGGGCCTCGCCGGGGTGCCGCTCGGCCTCGTAGCCGATCGCCTGCGTCAGGACCGTGAGGGAGTGCTCGTAGACGTCCTTGTGGTGGTGGTGCTCGTCGATCTCGAGCCGCATCGCCGGCAGTTCGGGGAGGAACCGCTCGGCCAGCCCGGTGTCGACGAGCAGCCGCACGCCGTCCACCGGTTCGTCCGTGTTCAGGAGCTTGACCAGTTCGTCGCGGACCCGCTCGGCGGAGACGATGTCGATCGAGTCGACCAGGTCCGTCATGGCCTCGCGCACCTCGTCCGAGACCGTGAAGCCGAGCTGCGCGGTGAACCGGGCGGCGCGCATCATCCGCAGGGGGTCGTCGCGGAAGGAGACCCGGGCGGCCTGGGGCGTGTGCAGGCGCTCGGCGAGGAGGTCCTCGACGCCCCCGTGCACGTCGACGAGCTCCCGTGCGGGCAGACGGAGCGCCATCGCGTTGACGGTGAAGTCGCGGCGGAGCAGGTCGTCCTCGATGGTGTCGCCGAACGCGACCTCGGGCTTGCGGGTCTCGCCGTCGTAGACGTCGCTGCGGTAGGTGGTGATCTCGACCTGCTCGCCGGCCACCCGCGCGGCGATGGTGCCGAACTGCCGACCGACGTCCCAGGTGTTGCTCGCGATCGGTCCGACGATCCGCAGGATGTCGTCCGGACGGGCGTCGGTGGTGAAGTCGAGGTCGGTGACCGCTCGCCCGAGGAAGGCGTCGCGGACGGGCCCGCCGACGAGGGCCAGTTCGTGTCCGGCGTCGGCGAAGGCCCGAGCGAGGATGGCGACGGGCTCGGTGGCGGCGAGTGCGTCGAGTCGCTCGACGGCCTGGGCAACGGACTGCATGACGGTCCTCATCCTCCCAGATCGCAGGCCTGAGTTCTCCACAACGTGCGCGCGCACGGGAGCGTTCATGGTCGGGCCTCATACACTCGTGGACGGCCCGAACCGACCCCGTGGCCCCTCCCGCATGCAGATCTTCCGCACCACGCTCGCCGCCGCCGCGTCGGCCCTCGTCGCGCTCGGCCTCGTCGTCGCGCCCGCTGCGGCCGACGGTGCACTCGCCACGACGGCCTCCACGACCACGACGCACGCCGCACACCCGGCGGCTGCCGAGCAGGGCCGGACGACGATCACGATCGCGCCGGCGAACCGCGGGATCGTCCAGCGCGACGAGGACCTCGAGCTCTCCGTCACGGTCACGAACGACACCGACGCGGACGTCCCCGCCGGCACCGCGGAGCTCGACATCTTCCGCTCCGTGAGCACGCGCGACGTCCTCTCCGACTGGCTCGCCGACACCAGCACGACCGGTTACCTCGGCGCCCCGATGGACTCCGTGGACGTCCCGGCGGTCCCTGCACACCGATCCGTCACGCTCGGCTCGGTGAAGATCGTCTCGGGCAACGTCGCCCTCGGCGGGTACTCGTCGTTCGGTGCCCGACGCATCGCCGCCGAGTACACGGCCGGTGACACCTACGCCGTGGCGCGGTCCGCGATCACCTGGTACCCCGAGACGGACCAGACGCCGGTGAGCGTCTCGGTCGCGATGCCCATCACCGTCCCAGCGACGAACCAGGGCGTCCTGACGGCCGGCGTCCTGGCCTCAGCGACCGCCGTCGACGGCACGCTCACCCAGCAGCTCGACGCCGCCGAGGACCACAACGTCGCCGTCGCGATCGACCCGCGGATCATCGCGTCCATCCGGATCCTCGGTGAGAACGCACCGTCGTCGGCGACCGCGTGGCTGGACCGGCTCGAGTCGCTCCGGAACGAGACCTTCGCGCTCCCGTACGCCGACGCCGACGTCACCGGCCTCCGGCAAGCGGGAGCCGACGGGGTCCTCTCGCCGATATCCCTCGACCAGGAGATCAAGCAGCAGAACTTCCCCGGCGCGTCCACCCCGACCCCGACCCCGACGGCGGACCCGCAGAGCCCGACGGCCGACCCCTCCGCCTCGACGTCACCGACCGACGACGCCACCGCCGATTCCGGGACGGACGACGAGGCACCCGCGACGCTGCCCACCACCGATTCCCTGCTCGACTTCCCCTACTCGATGGACGGGATCGCCTGGCCGTCGGACGGCACCGTCACCGCGGCGGACCTGCCGGCGCTCGCGAAGGCCGGTTCCAAGACGACGATCGTGTCGAGCGGCAACACGTCGGCCGGCGCGGACACGACGATCGCCGCGTCCGAGCAGATCGCCGGGCAACACGTCCTCGTGTCCGACCAGTCGATGTCCGCCCTGCTCCGCACCGCGGCGACCGCGTCGAGCCAGCAGGAGTGGTCGACGGCCATGTCCGAGCTCACCGCGACGCTCGCCACCTCCGCCCGGGCGGGCACCGCCGAGGCACCGATCCTGCTGACCCTCGGTCGCGACTGGCCGACGAACTCCGCGCGGCTGAGCCAGGCCCTCGACGCGCTCGAGGACACCGCCTGGGTCGCCCCGGCGGACCTCTCCACCGCGGCCTCCGCCACGGCCGGCTCCCTCACGCTGTCCGCCGGGACGAACGGCGACGCCCGCATCGACCAGCTGCAGCGACTGGTGGACGGCGAGCAGGACCTCGCCGGGTTCGCGTCCGCGCTGGACACCCCGACCGACCTGACCGCGCCCGCCCGACTCCGGCTGCTCGCCCTGGCCTCGAACGCCTGGCGCACCGACATGGGAGGCCTCGCGACCGCCGTCGACGCCCAGGTCGCGAACTGGGCGGGCAAGACCTCGCAGATCAGCATCCCCGACTCGAGCAGCCTCACCCTGCTCGGCGACCGGTCCTCGCTGCCGATCTCCATCCGGAACCGCTCCGACTTCCCGGTCACGGTGCTGTTGTCCGTGCAGCCGTCCAACTCCGCGCTGCGGGTGGTGCGGAACGACATCGAGGTGAAGATCCAGCCGGACTCCTCCACCCGCACGACGGTGCCGGTCCAGTCGGTCGCGAACGGCAAGGTCAACCTGACCCTCTCCCTCACGAGTCCGACCGGGGTGAAGATCGCGACCCCGGCCACCGTCGAGCTGAACGTCCAGGCGCAGTGGGAGACCGTGATCACCGCGGCCGCGGCGGTGGCGCTCGTCGCGATCTTCGGGTTCGGCATCTTCCGGAGCATCCGGAAGCGTCGCCGTCGCCGGAACGGCGACGTGGACGAGGACGACGACGAGGACCCGAACCGGCTGCTCGAGGTCCAGCCGGTGGTCGGTGGGGACCCCGTGCCCGCCGCATCGCCGCACGACGGGCGGGCACCGTTCCTCCAGTCCGACACCGCGGTGCGCGACGCACCGACAGCCGACCCCGAGGAGCCGACCATCAGCGCCACCCAGCCCGAGCCGTCCGTCGACGCGGAGCCGGCCGCCGAGCGCAGTCTCGGCCGTGCCAGCGCGATGCTCGCCGCCGGCACGATGCTGTCGCGCATCCTGGGCTTCGCGAAGACCTTCGTCCTCGCCTTCGCGATCGGCAACACCGGCTCCGACGCCGCGAACGCCTTCGGCATCTCGAACCAGCTGCCGAACAACATCTACGCGCTCATCGCCGGCGGCCTGCTGTCCGCCGTGCTCATCCCGCAGATCGTCCGGTCGATGAAGCAGCACACCGACGGCGGCGTGGCCTACGTCAACAAGATCGTGACGCTCGGCGGGTCGGTGTTCATCGTCATCGCGATCGTCGCGACGCTCCTCGCACCGTTCCTCGTCTCCGTGTACAGCCAGCAGGCGTCCGGCGACAGCAAGGGCTTCACCGACGCGCAGACCGACCTCGCCGTCGCCTTCGCGTTCTGGTGCCTGCCGCAGATCCTCTTCTACGCGATGTACTCGCTCCTCGGCGAGGTCCTCAACGCGAAGCAGGTGTTCGGGCCCTTCACCTGGGCGCCGCTGCTCAACAACGTCATCGCCATCGCTGGACTGATCGTCTTCATCGCGCTGTTCGGCGGTCGCGACGTCAACTCCTCCACCGAGGGGTGGACGGCGATCAAGATCGCCGTCCTCGCCGGCAGCGCGTCACTGGGCGTGTTCGCGCAGGCCGCCTTCCTGCCGTTCTTCTGGCGGCGTGCCGGACTGACCTTCCGACCGGACTTCCGCTGGCGCGGGGTGGGGCTGCGCTCCACCGGGACGGCCGCCGGGTGGCTCTTCGCGATGATCCTCGTGACGCAGCTCGCCGGCATCGTGCAGTCCCGCGTCGCATCGCTCGCCGGGGGCGCCGGCATCGCCACCCTCGGCACGACGTGGCTGCTGTTCATGCTCCCGCACTCGATCATCGCGGTCTCCATCGCGACGGCGTACTTCACGCGGATGAGCCACGACGCCGAACGCGGCGACCTCGGAGCAGTCCGCCGGAACCTCTCGCTCTCACTGCGGATCGTCGGCCTGTTCACCGTGTTCGCGAGCGTCGCGCTCATCGTGCTCGCGATGCCGTTCGCCCGGATCTGGGAGAACCGGTTCGACCACACCCAGGCGATGGCCGAGGTCCTGTGGGCCTACATGCCGGGTCTCGTGCTGTTCAGCATGCTCTTCATCATCCAGCGGGTGTTCTGGGCCCTGCACGACCACCGCACGCCGTTCCTGATGCAGTGCGTCCAGTCGGTGCTCTTCGTCATCGGCGCCCTCGCCGTCGCGACCTTCCCCGGCAACGTGATCGGCGTCTCGATCGCGGTGTGCACGACCGTCGCGGGGACCGTGCAGACGATCATCGCGCTCGTCCTCGTCCGCAAGCGTCTGAACGGCATCGAGGGGCCGATCGTCACCCGGTCGCACGTGCAGTTCGTCATCGCCGCGCTCATCTCCGGCGTCGTGGGGCTCGTCGTCGTCAACTTCTTCGGCGGCTTCTCGGCCGACGGGTTCGCGATGTCCGACGTCTCCGGCGCACTGATCACCATCGCCCTCACCGGCGCCGTGATGGTGCTCGTCTACTTCGGGGCGCTCGTCGTCGCGAAGAACGGCGAGATCCGGGGCGCGGTCGACATCCTGCGGAAGCGGCTCGGTCGCTGACGCGCTCCCGGGTGATGCGGAATGCCACGCCGGTAGCATGTGTTGACCCGGTCAGCTATCTACGGAAGGGCAGCGAGGCATGCGCCAGCTCATCATCATCGGTTCCGGCCCGGCCGGGTTCACCGCCGGCATCTACGCGGCACGCGCGGAGCTCAAGCCCCTGATCGTCGCCTCCAGCGTCGAGACCGGCGGCGAGCTCACGAAGACGACCGAGGTCGAGAACTTCCCGGGCTTCCCCGAGGGGATCCAGGGCCCGGACCTCATGATCAAGATGCAGGAACAGGCCGAGAAGTTCGGCGCCGAGGTCCTGTACGACGACGCCGTGTCGGTCGACCTCACCGGTGACGTCAAGAAGGTCACGGTCGGCTCCGGGGAGACGTACGAGGCCCTCGCGGTCATCTACGCGACCGGTTCGGCGTACCGCCACCTCGGCCTCGCCGACGAAGAGCGGCTGTCCGGCCACGGCGTCAGCTGGTGCGCGACCTGCGACGGCTTCTTCTTCCGCCAGAAGAACATCGCCGTCGTCGGCGGTGGCGACTCCGCGATGGAAGAGGCGACGTTCCTCACCCGCTTCGCCGACAAGGTGACGGTCATCCACCGCAAGGACACCCTGCGCGCGTCGAAGATCATGCAGGACCGGGCGATGAACGACCCGAAGATCGAGTTCGCGTGGAACAAGGAGGTCACCGGCATCACGGGTGACTCCGCGGTGACCGGCGTCACGCTGCGCGACACGGTGGACGGCACCGAGAGCGAACTTTCCCTCGACGGCCTCTTCATCGCGATCGGCAACGACCCGCGCACGCACCTGATCCACGGCCAGATCGACATTGCTCCCGAGGGGACGATCGCGGTCCAGGGCCGCTCCTCGAAGACGAACCTGCCCGGCGTGTTCGCCGCCGGTGACGTCATCGACCCGACCTACCGCCAGGCCATCACGGCTGCCGGCTCCGGCACCGTCGCGGCGCTCGACGCGGAGAAGTACCTCGCCGAGCTCGACGACGCCCTGACCGGCCCCGCCGAGGGCGTCACCCCGGAGTCGCCCGTCACGGTCGACGTCGAAGCCGCCCACGCCTGATCCACGGAATACCGCAGCGCCCCGGGCGTTGCACCCACTGATCGACTTCTCGAAGGAGCACACATGTCCAACGCCAAGGCAGTCACCGACGCCACCTTCTCGGACGAGGTCCTCAAGTCCGACAAGACGATCCTCGTCGACTTCTGGGCCGAGTGGTGCGGCCCGTGTCGCGCGGTCTCGCCGATCCTCGACCAGATCGCCGAAGAGCACGCCGGCAAGATCGAGATCGTGAAGCTCAACGTGGACGACAACCCCCAGTCGGCCATGAACTACCAGATCACGTCGATCCCGGCGATGAAGGTCTTCAAGGGCGGCGAGGTCGTCAAGACCGTCATCGGCGCGAAGCCGAAGCCGGCGCTCGAGGCCGACCTCGCAGAGTTCCTCGCGTAGGCACCTGCCCCACCGAGCGGCCCCGCACCCCACCGGGTGCGGGGCCGCTCGCGTTCCCGGGCCACGGGTTCAGGATCGGCCCCGTCGCGGGGCCCGGGTTTCCGGGGTCGATGTCGTAGTGTGGCGGGAATGTGAGTGGCGGGCAGGTCCCGCTGGAACGGAGCCAAGATGACGAACGGCAACAGCCTCGACCCCTGGTACGACTCCTACGCCCAGCGCACCGCCGGGCTGAGCGCCTCCGAGGTCCGAGCTCTGTTCGCCGTCGCGTCGCGGCCCGAGGTGGTCTCGCTCGCCGGCGGCATGCCGTACGTCTCCGCCCTGCCGCGTGAGCTCGTCACGGGCTCCCTCGACCGTGTCATGGCCGAGGATGCCGCCATGGCGCTCCAGTACGGCGGAGGACAGGGCCTGCGGTCCCTGCGCGAGCACATCGTCGACGTGATGAGCCTCGAGGGCATCCGTGCCAGCGCCGAGGACGTCGTCGTCACCACCGGTTCGCAGCACGCGCTGGACCTCGTCACCCGGCTCTTCATCGACCCGGGCGACGTCGTGCTCGCCGAATCGCCGTCCTACGTCGGCGCGATCGGGGTCTTCCGGTCGTACCAGGCCGAGACCGTGCACGTCACCACCGACGAGAACGGTCTCGTCCCCGAAGCGCTGCGCGAAGCGATCGCGAACCTGCGGACCCAGGGCAAGCGGATCAAGTTCCTCTACACGATCCCGAACTTCCACAACCCCGCCGGTGTGACCCTCAGCCGCGAGCGTCGCATCGAGATCCTCGACATCTGCCGGTCGAACAACATCCTCGTGCTCGAGGACAACCCGTACGGCCTCCTCTGGTTCGACGAGCCGGCGCCGCAGGCGATCCGATCGATCGACGAGGAGGGCGTGGTCTACCTCGGCTCGTTCTCCAAGACGCTCGCGCCGGGCTTCCGGGTCGGCTGGGCCCTCGCACCCCACGCCATCCGCGAGAAGCTCGTCCTCGCCAACGAGTCGGCCGTCCTCGCGCCGAACTCCTTCGGCCAGTACGTCGTGAACGCCTACCTCGACGCCGCGGACTGGAAGGGTCAGGTCGACACCTTCCGGGGCCTCTACGCCGAGCGTCGTGACGCCATGCTGTCCGCGCTGGGGGAGTTCCTGCCGGACCTGTCCTGGACGAAGCCGAACGGTGGGTTCTTCGTCTGGCTGACCCTGCCCGAGTCCCTCGACTCGAAGGGGATGCTGCCGCGGGCGGTGAAGGAGCTCGTCGCGTACACCCCGGGGACGGCCTTCTACGCCGACGGACGCGGCGGCGGTCACATCCGGCTGTCGTTCTGCTACCCGACGCCGGAGCAGATCCGCGTCGGCGTGAAGCGGCTCGCGAACGTCGTCAACGACGAGCTCGAGCTGGTCGAGACCTTCGGGTCCGCGACGCGGCCCAACGCGGTCGTCCGACCCGCATCGTCCGTCAGCGCTCCGCCGCCGAACATCTCCTGATCAGCACTTTTCACCGTTCCACCCGCAGTACCGGAGGTCCATCCGCATGGCCGAGCTCACCCGCCGTCACGTCGTCGTCGTCGCGGGAGGGATCTCGCACGAGCGTGACGTCTCCCTGCGGTCCGGTCGCCGTGTGGCCGACTCGCTGACCGGGTACGGCTGGCAGGTGGACCTCCGCGACGCAGACGCATCGTTGCTCCCGACCCTGCGGGAGAGCCGCCCGGACGTCGTGTGGCCAGCTCTGCACGGCGCCTCCGGTGAGGACGGCGCCCTGCGGGGCATCCTGGAGGCGCTGGACATCCCGTTCGTCGGCTCACGTTCGACGTCGGCCCGGCTGGCATGGGACAAGCCCACCGCTTCGGCGCTGGTCGCGCGGGCGGGCGTCCGGACCCCGCGCTCGGTCACGCTCTCGCACGACGTCTTCCGGGAGCTCGGCGCGGTCGGCGTCCTCGAGAGCATCGCTGTCGAGCACCCGGTCCCACTCGCCGTCAAGCCGGCCCGAGGCGGCAGCGCCCAGGGCGTCACCCTCGTCGACGACGTGAACGACCTGCCGCGCGCGATGGTCACCGCGTACACGTACTGCGACGACGTCGTGGTCGAGCAGCTCATCCGTGGGACCGAGGTCGCGGTCGGCATCATCGACACCGGCGACGGTCCGGTGGCGCTCTCCGCCGTCGAGATCGTCCCGCGCAGCGGCATCTACGGGTTCGAGGCTCGGTACAACGCCGGCGAGACCACCTTCTACACGCCGGCCCGCCTGTCCGAGGAGTTCGCGGCCGCTGCGTCCGCCGCCGCCGTGGCAGCCCACGAGGCCCTCGGTCTGCGACACATCTCGCGCGTCGACCTCATCGTCGACGCCGCTGGGACGCCCTGGTTCCTCGAGGCGAACGTCCTCCCCGGGCTCACCGAGACCTCCCTCGTGCCGCAGGCCCTCTCCGCGTCGGGCTTCGACCTGGGATGGACCTACGCCGAACTCGCGGAGCAGGCGATCCGCGACCACCGGGCCTGACACCGCGATCGTGGGGTGCCGACACGTTCCACGTGGAACATCCCTTGCCGCCGTCCTGGCGGCCGTGGGTCTCGTGACACTGGCCGCAGGCGAAGCCGTGCACTGCCGGGCCGCACGTCGGGCTGGACGGCTTCCACGACCGACGAAGGGATCTACTGGGCTCGTCGTCGTCCTGGGGTTCGGCAATCGGGGTCGTCGCATCAACGTCGTGAACCGGTGGCGGGCCCGGATCGCTGTCCGCACAGCACGCTCGGCTCGCGCTGCCGGCGCTTCCGCTCAGATCCTCTGCAGTGGGGGAGCGGTGCTTGGGACGGTCGCGGAGGCCGGGCTCCTCCGCGACTACATCGAGAGCGCTCTCGGGTGGGACGGTCCGATCGCGATCGAGTCGGAGAGTCGTTCGACGTGGGAGAACGTGCGCAATGCGCTGCCGTGGATCAAATCCGCTAACTGGGTCGCCTTCGCATCGAACGGACTGCACGCTGAGAAGGCGCGTGTCTACCTCGGGCGTCAGCGACCGGAGCTCGTTGGGCGGCTCGCGGCTGCCGACGACTACCGGCTCGGAGAGATGATCCTGCTGAAGCCGGTGTTCGCGGCCGTCGGGCTGTGGAAGCTTCGTGCCGTGTTCCACGTGAAACCTCCGGCCTGATCCACCCGTTCCACGTGGAACATTCGCCCAAGCCCGCGCGGAAGACACTTGGGAGACATCGCGGCCTCCAGTGTCTACCTCTCCACGATCCATAGGCGCCGCCGGAGGGCTGCACCCAGAGCGAGCCGGCCCGAAGCCACAGCCCTCACTTCGATGCATGCCGGGACGGGTGCGGGATCCCTGCGTACGGCCGTGACGCAGGATCTCGACGGAGCCATCAGTTGGCCCGCGCCCATCTCATCGCACTCGAGCAGGAGCTCTTCGCAGCGTCTCGCAGACCGAGGGCTCCGTGCCAGGCGCCGAGATGGTCGTTCGCAGCTCATCGCCCAACGGGGGGAGCAGCCCGGCCCGAGCGCCCCGCCCATCACGGATCGCGGCGTTGCCGCAGGGGACCCCGGGGACCTACTCCGCCTCGTACCGCGCGGGTCATCCGACATCCATACGCATGCGAACGTGCCGCTCGGCACAAGGCCGGATTCGAGACGCGCCGCAGCCGCTCGACTGCCCCATCGCGAGTACATCGCCCGGATGACCGCGACGGCGGGCTCCTGAGAGCCGCTGGTTTCGACCCCTGGCCGCTCCCGGCCGCTCCGTGCAGGGGTGAGATCGCTCGATCTGACGGCTCCGGTAGGCGCGAGCACGGCGCCACGATCGGACAGAACGGCGTTTGCTGGCCGACACGAACCACCCTCGGCGCTTCAACTCGATGTTCCACGTGAAACGCTGCTGCACGATCAGGTACCCGAACAACGGGGTACCCGAGAGGCCACAGCAGGCTCACTCAGGGCCCAGTAGACCCGCCGTCAGACCCACGGACCCGACGACGCCGTCGAGCCGGCAGGCGGCCGCACAGCGCCGTACAGAGACATCCGCGGTAGGAGACGGCCGAACGTCAGCCCGCGACGTCCTCGATACCGAGCTCCCCGAGGATCCGGTTGAGGTCATCCCCGTTCGCGAAGTCGATCGTCACCGAGCTCTTCCGCGCCCCGACAGCGATCTTGACCCGCGTGTTCAATCGATCCCCGAGCCGCTCCGCCAGGTCGTTGAAGTGCACCTGCCGCTTCGACGGCTCCGCCTTGGGCTTCACCGGCGTCTTCGCCGCGAGCTGCTGCGCGATCGACTCGGCGGCCCGAACGGACAGGTCCTCGTTGACGATCTTCTCGGCGAGGTACTCCATGGCCTCGGCATCAGGCGCAGCGAGGATCGCACGTGCGTGTCCGGCCGAGAGCACGCCAGCTGCCACACGCCGCTGGACGGGGGAGGGGAGACGCAGAAGACGGATCGTGTTGGTGATCTGCGGACGGGAGCGGCCGATCCGCTGGGCGAGCTGCTCCTGCGTGATCCCGAAGTCCGCCAGCAGCTGCTGGTACGCCGACGCCTCTTCGAGCGGATTGAGGTTCGCACGGTGGAGGTTCTCCAACAGGGCATCGCGGAGCATCGCATCGTCGGGCGTGTCCTTGACGATGGCCGGGATGGTGCTCAGCCCGAGCTCCTTGGTGGCCCGGAGTCGGCGCTCACCCATGATCAGCTCGTACTGCGGCTCGGTCCCAGCGGCGCCGGCGATCGGGCGCACGACGATCGGCTGCAGGACACCGATCTCGCGGATCGAGTGGACGAGTTCCTGCAGTTCCTCTTCGCGGAACTCCTTGCGCGGCTGCTGCGCGTTCGGCACGACGTCGAGCGGGTTCAGGTTCGCCAGACGCGCGCCGGGAACCGCAACGAGCTCCTCCGCGGTCGCACCGTCGACGAGCGGTGCAGACGCCGGCGATCCGCCGGTCGGGAAGAACACGTCGACAGGGCGGTCCTGCTGCTCCGACGCCGTCGGGATGAGGGCTCCGATACCCCGTCCGAGTCCAGTTCGCTTCGGTGCCATCAGTGCTGTGCTCCTCGTGCTGCGATCTCGGCTGCCGCCTCCAGGTAGGAGAGCGAGCCGGTTGAGTTGACGTCGTACGCAACGACGCTCTGCCCGTAGCTCGGGGCTTCGCTGACGCGGACGGATCGGGGGATCACGGCCTCGAGTACCTGTTCGCCGAAGTGCTCCCGCACGTCTGCTGCGACCTGGTTGGAGAGGTTCGTCCGGCTGTCGTACATCGTCAAGAGGATGGTCGACACGGCGAGGTTCGGGTTCAGGTGCCGCTCGATGAGCTCGATGTTCCGGAGCAGCTGACTCAACCCTTCGAGCGCGTAGTACTCGCACTGGATCGGGATGAGGACCTCGCGCGCTGCGACGAACGCGTTGATCGTGAGCAGTCCGAGCGACGGAGGGCAGTCGATGAAGACGTAGTGGTACGGCTCGTCCAGCGACTCGAGGTACTGGTCCAGTGCGGTCCGCAGGCGCTGTTCGCGAGCGACGAGCGACACCAGTTCGATCTCGGCGCCGGCGAGGTGGATCGTGGCCGGTACGCACCAGAGCGTGTCCGACTCGGGGGAACGCTGGACCGTGTCGGCGATCGGTGCCTCGTCGACGATCACGTCGTAGATGCTCGGGACCTCGGCCTGGTGGTTGACACCGAGCGCCGTGGAGGCGTTGCCCTGCGGGTCGAGGTCGATCACCAGCACGCGCGCTCCGCCGTGCGCCAACGCCGCGGCGAGGTTGACCGTGGTGGTGGTCTTGCCGACGCCACCCTTCTGGTTCGACACCGTGAAGACACGCGTCTTCGGAGGCAGCGGGAACTGCTGCGTCGCGATCGCACGGCGACGACGGTTCAGATCAGCGATCTCACGGGCGAGCGGTGTCGACGCGTCGTAATCGGTCGATGAACTCAACGAGTGCCTCTTCCCCGGTTCGGTGTTTCACGTGGAACGCGGAGCCACTGGTGGCCGGTCGAACCGGCCCGAGCCGCAGCGTCAGTCAACTGTAGCCCGGAAGACGCGCGTGGTCTCCTCGACCACACCGACTCCGAGCTCGAGCACCTCGACATCGGCGAGACGCTTCCGGAGGATGACCTTTCGGGCCTTCTCCATCTCGTCCTCGACGCGGGCGCCCTTCATGAGGATGAGCTGGCCACCGGATCGAACCAGGGGCACGGTCAGGGGGATCAGCTTCGACAACGCGCTGACGGCCCGAGCAGTCACCTGGTCGACCACGATGTCGTCGGCGACGTCCTCAGCACGGGCACGGACGACCTCGACGTTGTCGAGGCCGAGGCGCGAGGCCTCTGACGTCAGCCAATCCACTCGCCGTTCCATCGGTTCGATGAGCGTGAGGTGCACGTCGGGCCGGGCGATCGCGAGCACCAGGCCGGGGAGTCCAGCACCGGAACCGACGTCGGCGACCCGGCCCCGTTCCTCCAGGAGTGGAGCGAGCACCGCAGAATTGAGGATGTGTCGCGTCCACAAGCGCGGCAGTTCGAGCGGGCCGATCAGGCCGAGCTCCTCACCGCGTCGAGCAAGCTCGTTCGTGAAGGAACGCGCCAGGTCGAGGCGATCGCCGAAGAGCGTCGCAGCGGCCGCAGGCTCCGTCTCGAGGACGGGAGGCGCGGTCTCGGTCATCGGGTGACGACCGTGTGGCGGTCCCGACCCTCACCCTCGGACTCCGAGTGGAAGCCCTTCTCGGCAACCAGGTCGTGGACCAGCTTGCGCTCGTACGACGACATCGCGGGGAGTGCAGCCGTGGTCGAGCCCGCCTCGATGCGCTCGATGGCGGTGTCGACGAGCCGCTGCAGTTCGGACGCACGAGCATCGCGCGAGCCGCCGACGTCGAGGATCAGCCTGCTGAACTCGCCGGTCTCGGCCTGGACGGCGATGCGCGTGAGCTCCTGCAGGGCCGAGACGGTGTCCGGCTTCGACAGCACGCGGAGCGCGTCGCCCTCGTCCGTGACGGACAGGTAGACGCGGCCCGCACGCTCCTCGATCTCGATGTCGCCGTCGAGGTCGCAGATGTCGAGGAGTTCCTCGATGTAGTCCGCCGCGATGTCGGCTTCGTCGCGGGCGTCGTCGTCGACGGTCGCGGTCGAGGTGTCGACGGTGGTGTCCACGGCGTCCGCGGTGTCCTGCTCGGTCACTTACTTCTTCCCGTTCTTCTTGGCACGGTTCTTGCCGACCGGCTGCTGCCGCTGGGTCGTCACGCGGACGGCCTCGATCTCGGCGGCACCGGCCCCGGCGCCGGCCTCAGCGAGGACCGGGGTGGCCGCACCGCGACGCTGCGCCTTCTTCGCGAGACGTGCCTCACGAGCGAGTGCGGCCTCGGAACCGGGGGTCGGCATGCTGCGGATGACGAAGTACTGCTGCGCCATCGTCCAGACGTTCGAGGCGAGCCAGTAGAACATGACGCCGAGGGGGAACGACAGACCGGAGATGACGAACACCAGCGGGAGGATGTACAGCATCATCTTCTGCTGGCGGTACATCGGAGACTCCTTGGTCTCCGGCGACATGTTCTTCGCGACGAGCTGCAGCTGGGTGATGAACTGCGAGGCGGTCATCACGACGATCATGACGCCGGCGATGACCCGGACCTCCCAGCCGGAGGCGTTCGTGAACGTCTCGTGCAGGGGAGCGCCGAAGAGCGATGCGTTGCCGAACGACGCGGCGAGGTCGTTCGTGAGCAGGCCGATGCCCGTCTTGTTGATCTGCGCCTCGTGCAGCACCGAGTACAGCGAGAAGAAGATCGGCATCTGGATCAGCAGCGGCAGGCAGGAGCTCAGCGGGTTCGTCCCGGTCTCCTTGTACAGCGCCATGGTCTCGCGGCTCATGGCCTCACGCGAGAACTGGTCCTTCTTGCCCTTGTACTTCTCTTGGATCTTCTTGAGCTGCGGCGCCACCTCGAGCATGCGGCGCTGCGACTTGATCTGGCGCACGAAGATCGGGATGAGCGCGGCGCGCACCACGAAGGTCAGGAAGATGATGGAGAGCACCCAGGTGATGCCGGCTCCGGGGTCCATGCCGATGCTCTCGAAGATCCAGTGGAAGCCCACGAGGATGGCCGAGACCACCCACTTGAGCGGCCAGAGGATCGTTCCGATGAATCCGAGGTCCATGGGGACTGTCACGCCTTTCGAGTGCGCTGGGGGAGCAGGACCGGCAGGGTGGAACCACCCGTGGGCTGCGGCTGCGGCTGGGTCGGTGCGAGCACGAACCCGAACCGGTTGACGTCGTAGGGGCGACGCCGTGCACGGACGTCGTCGATGCCCCCGGCTGCCCAGGGGTTGCACCGTGCGATGCGCCATGCACCCATGGCGGATCCGCGGACGACGCCGAACTGCTGGATCGCCTCGAGCGCGTACCGGGAGCACGAGGGGTGGTACCGACAGACGTTGCCGTAGAGCGGTGAGATCACGGCACGGTAGGCGCGCAGCACGATGACGCACACGTTGCGCGGGAGCAACGCGACGGCCCAGGCGAGCCGGGTCCACAGGTTGCGGTTCATGCTGCCTTCTCCACACCACGCGTACAGGAGCGCGAGACGTCTTCGAGCAGGGTAGGCCATCCGGCCTGCGCAGCGGCTGGCAGTGCGCGGACCACCACGTCGTAGCCGACGGGGATGTCGGCGAGCAGTCCGTGCGCGATCGCCTTGAGGCGACGCCTGACCAGGTTCCGGGTCACGGCGTTGCCCACCGTCTTCGCCACGATGAACCCGAACCGTGTCGGACCGGTACCGCTCGACGGGTCGCCCGAGGTGCGACGGACCACCGATACGACGGCGTGCGCCGTGGCGCTTCTGCGACCACGACGCACGACGGACCGGTAGTCGTCACCTCGGACGATCCGGTTGGCGCGGGCCAACACGAGTCGGTACCGGAGGACGAGATCAGGCGGGGAGCCTGATCAGGCGCTGAGCTCGGTGCGGCCCTTGGCGCGACGTGCGGCCAGGATGGCGCGGCCGGCACGGGTGCGCATGCGGGCGCGGAAGCCGTGCTTCTTGGCGCGGCGGCGGTTGTTCGGCTGGAAGGTGCGCTTGCTCATGATGTTCTCCACACGGCTGCTCGCGGCGAGCCGTCACGTATGTGTAGTCGCTCGGTGCCGAACGACGCAGATGGGCGCGACCGAACGGCCGCAGTCAACTGGTTAACGGTACGTGACAGGGGCGAGCAGGTCAAACGCCGTCGTCGACCCGACCGCGGGAGCGGTGCGCACGTTCATTATCCACATTGGGGAAAACGTGCGTTCGGTACGACGCGCTCGAGTCCTTTACAGTGGGGTGATCGACCGGCCAGCGGCCCGGTACGACGGGGGATTCCCCTCGTCGTGCGGCTCGCGCCGGTCGTGGACAAGACTGTGGACAACCCTGTGGACCACCATGCGGGACGACACGTGTCCGGGACGTCGACGATGCCACCCGGACTCACGACGACCCGCCAGGAACGATCCGGCGGTCGACGCTGCGCCGGTCCGTCCGGCGGCGGTGGACACCCAGTGCAGACGAGCACCAGCGACGAGCACGACACGACATCAGGAGACGAGCGCGACATGACGATGCCGGCCGACCCCGTCGAGGACCTCTGGTCATCCGTCCTCGGACTCCTCTCGGAGGACGACCGCATCACCCCGCAGCTGCACGGCTTCCTCAACCTGGTCGAGCCGAAGGGCGTGCTCGCCGGCACCCTCTACCTCGAGGTGCCGAACGACCTCACCCGCGGCATGCTCGAGCAGCGGATCCGCATCCCGATCACCGAGGCCGTCTCCCGCATCGGTGACGACACGGTCGCGAACTTCGCCATCACGGTGAACCCGGACATGGCGTCCGAGCCGCGGGTCGACACGCAGGTCACGAGCAACGTCCCCGAGTACGCCGAGCCGGTGCAGGAAGCCGTCGAGCAGAGTGCGGCCCCCCGCCAGTACATCGAGGCGCCGTTCGTCCCGAGCCAGATCGACTCCCCGGGGACCAGCGGTCGCCCCGAGTCCCGGCTCAACCCCAAGTACAACTTCGACAACTTCGTCATCGGCTCGTCGAACCGCTTCGCCCACGCGGCGGCGGTCGCGGTGGCCGAGGCGCCGGCGAAGGCCTACAACCCGCTCTTCATCTACGGCGACTCGGGCCTCGGCAAGACCCACCTCCTGCACGCGATCGGCCACTACGCCGAGAGCCTCTACCCGGGGATCCGGGTGCGGTACGTGTCCAGCGAGGAGTTCACGAACGACTTCATCAACTCGATCGCGAACAACCGGTCGAACCAGTTCCAGCAGCGGTACCGCGACATCGACATCCTGCTGATCGACGACATCCAGTTCCTGCAGGGCAAGGACTCCACGCAAGAGGCGTTCTTCCACACCTTCAACACGCTGCACGACCACAACAAGCAGGTCGTCATCACGTCGGACGTCGCACCGAAGCACCTGACCGGGTTCGAGGACCGGATGCGCTCCCGCTTCGAGTGGGGCCTCATCACCGACGTCCAGGCGCCGGACCTCGAGACCCGCATCGCGATCCTCCGCAAGAAGGCGCAGTCGGACCACCTGCAGGTGCCCGACGACATCCTCGAGTTCATCGCGTCGAAGGTGTCGAGCAACATCCGCGAGCTCGAGGGCACCCTGATCCGCGTCACGGCGTTCGCGAGCCTCAACCGGACGGCCGTCGACATGGCCCTGGTGCAGACGGTGCTCAAGGACCTCATCACGCTCGACGACGACAACGTGATCGCGCCGACGGACATCATCAACCACACCGCGGAGTACTTCAAGCTCTCCGTCGACGACCTCTACGGGTCCTCCCGCTCGCAGGCGATCGCCACGGCGCGGCAGATCGCGATGTACCTCTGCCGTGAGATGACGAGCCTGTCGCTGCCGAAGATCGGACAGCTCTTCGGCAACCGGGACCACACCACGGTCATGTACGCCAACAAGAAGATCGCGGAGCTCATGAAGGAGCGTCGCTCGATCTACAACCAGGTCACGGAGCTGACCAGCCGCATCAAGCAGGACCGCCGCTACCGCTGACGCACGTCGCGTTGCGTCGCGCTGCGCACATCTGGTAGGGCCCTGGAGGCGCGGCTGACGACCGTCAGATCGGCCTGCTTCCGCGCGCATCCACCATCTGAGACGGTTCCATACGCCGGACTTCACACAGTGTGGAAAGCCTGTGGATAACTGTGGAGGACACGCCGGTCGGTTGTTCACAGCGGAGGGGCCACCTGTGGAGACTGGGGATGGAAGTGGATAGATGAGATTCATTCATCCAGACGCCGCCCACACACCACTCACAACTCACACGTGTGTAGTTCCCTGTGGACAAGCGGTGTTAACAGGGTTATCCACAGTGTGCACAGGCGTTAACACCATTACTCCTGGTTAACGATTGATCTCAGCGGGCCAACCTTGTGGACGGCGGGATGACAAGAAATCCGGGCCTCGCCGGGCTGTGCCACAATGGGGCGGCCGGACAGTCCAACCGATCGACAGGGGTTCCAGCTGTGAAGTTCGAGGTCAACCGGGACGTCTTCTCCGAAGCCGTCTCCTTCGCGGTGAAGCTCCTCCCACAGCGCACGACCCTCCCGATCCTCTCGGGCGTCCTCATCCACGCCGACGGCGATCGACTCACGCTCTCGTCGTTCGACTACGAGGTCTCGGCGCAGACGTCCATCGCCGCGCAGATCGACGACCCCGGCACGGTGCTCGTCTCCGGCCGGCTCCTCAACGACATCGCGAGCCGCCTGCCGAACGCCCCGGTCACCTTCACCACCGAGGACTCGAAGATCTCGGTCACCTGCGGGTCGGCGCACTTCACGCTGCTGTCCATGCCGGTCGAGGAGTACCCGACGCTCCCCGAGATCGGCGAGCAGACCGGCGTGATCCCCGGCGACGCCTTCTCCGAAGCCGTGTCCCAGGTCGCCGTCGCCGCCAGCCGCGACGACGTCACCCCCGTGATCACCGGCGTCCAGCTCGAGGTCGGCGACAACGACCTCTCGCTCATCGCGACGGACCGCTACCGTGTCGCCGTCCGCACCATCGCGTGGGACTCCGGCCGCGTCGGGTCGGACCCGCTGCACGCGCTCGTCCCGGCCCGCACCCTGCAAGAGGTGGGCCGCACGTTCGGCTCGGCGTCCACCGTCTCGGTGTCGATCAGCGGCTCGTCCGACCGCGAGCTCATCGCGTTCCACGCGGACGACAAGACCGTCACCTCGCTGCTCATCAAGGGCAACTACCCGCCGGTGCGCCGGCTCTTCCCCGAGACCGTCCAGGACCACGCGGTGATCAACACCGCGGAACTGGTCGAGGCGGTCCGGCGGGTCTCCCTCGTCCTGGAGCGCGAAGCCGCCCTCCGGTTCTCCTTCACGGTCGACGGGCTCACGCTCGAAGCGATCGGTTCCGAACAAGCGCAGGCGTCAGAGTCGATCAGTGCGTTGCTGACCGGTGAGGAAACGGTGGTCTCGCTGAAGCCCGCCTTCCTCCTGGACGGGTTGAACGCGGTGCACTCCGAGTTCGTCCGGATCTCCTTCACCAAGACGGAGAACCCCAACAAGCCGGGCCCGGTGCTCATCACCGGCCAGACCTCGCAAGAGGCCCCGGCCGCGGACGGATACCGGTACCTGCTGCAGCCCAATCTCCTGCTGCGGTAAGCGCAACAGCCGAACACTGCGCTGACGCGCCATCCCTGCATCAGCGCGACGACGAACAGAAGAGGAAATCATGCACATCGGTCTTGTCGGCCTCGGTCGCATGGGCAACAACATGCGTGCCCGTCTCCGCAACGCAGGCATCGAGGTCACCGGCTACGACGCGAACCCCGCCGTCTCGGACGTCGCCGACCTCGGCGCACTCGCCGCGGCGCTCCCCGAGGGCAAGAAGCTCGTGTGGGTCATGGTCCCGCACGGCAAGATCACCGACGACGTGATCACCGACCTGTCGAACGTCCTGAGCGAGGGCGACCTCGTGATCGACGGCGGCAACTCGAAGTGGCTCGACGACGAGGTGCACGCCAAGCAGCTCGACGCGAAGGGCATCCGTTACATGGACGCCGGCGTCTCCGGTGGCGTCTGGGGCAAGGAGAACGGCTACGGCCTCATGGTGGGCGGCGCCCCCGAGGACGTCGAGTTCGCCATGCCGGTCTTCGACGCGCTCCGTCCCGAGGGCCCGCGCGAAGAGGGCTTCTCGCACGCCGGCGGCGTCGGCGCGGGCCACTACGCGAAGATGGTCCACAACGGCATCGAGTACGCGATCATGCAGGCCTACGGCGAGGGCTACGAGCTCCTCGAGGCCAAGGACATCGTCCACGACGTCCCGGCGGTCTTCGCCGGATGGCAGCGCGGCACGGTCGTCCGCTCCTGGCTGCTCGACCTCCTCGTCCTCGCGATCAACGAGGACCCGAAGCTCGACGAGCTCGAGGGCTACGTCGACGACTCGGGCGAGGGTCGCTGGACCCTCGAAGAGGCGATCGAGCTCGCGGTGCCGATGCCCGCGCTCTCCGCGGCGATGTTCGCCCGCTTCGTCTCGCGTCAGGGCAGCGAGTCCCCGACGATGAAGGCCGTCGCGGCGCTCCGCAACCAGTTCGGCGGCCACGCCGTCAAGAAGGCGTAGTCCAACCGGGGCAACCCGGCCACGGCCCGCGTGCACGTCGACCACCTGCAACTCACGGACTTCCGGAACTACCGGGAGGCCGAGGTCGACCTCGCACGCGGGCCGAACCTGTTCGTCGGCCGGAACGGACAGGGCAAGACCAACCTCGTCGAGGCGATCGGCTACCTCTCCACCCTGGGATCGCACCGGGTCCCGACGGACGCGGCACTCGTGCGGCAGGGCTGCGACGCGGCGATCGTCCGCGCTCGGCTCGCGCACGAGGACCGCAGCATCCTCGCCGAGGTCCAGATCAACCGCACCGGCTCGAACCGGGCGCAGGTGAACCGCTCGGCCATCAAGCCCCGCGAGCTCCCGCGCTACTGCACGAGCGTCCTCTTCGCTCCCGAGGACCTCGCGCTGGTCCGGGGCGAACCGGCCGGCCGACGCCGGATGCTCGACGAGCTCCTCGGGCAGATCGCCCCGCGCATGCAGGGCGTCCTCGCCGACTACGACCGGACGCTCCGGCAGCGGAACACCCTGTTGAAGTCGGCCCGGGCGACCGGTGCGAAGGCGGGTTCGCTCGCGACGCTCGACGTCTGGGACGAGCGACTCGTGGCGTTCGGCGCCGAGATCATCGCCGCCCGTGACCACCTCACCCGGCGGCTCGCCCCGTTCGTGGCCGAGGCCTACGCGACCGTCGCCGGCGAACGGCACGAGGCGTCGATCACCGGCGTCCTGAGCGTCCGCGGCGGCGACCCGGAGGACGCGGCCGCGACGGATCCCGTCCTCGGGACACCCGACGAGCCGGTCACCGTCACCGCGGCTGCCGATGCCTTCCGAGCAGCACTCGAACGGCGTCGACGCGACGAGCTCGACCGCGGCCTGACGCTCGTCGGTCCCCACCGCGACGACGTCCTCTTCCAGCTGAACGGGTTACCTGCCCGCGGCTACGCCAGTCACGGGGAATCGTGGTCGTTCGCGCTCGCCGTGCAGCTGGCCAGTGCGTCGATCCTCCGCGCGGAGTCGAGCCTGGGGGATCCGATCATCATCCTCGACGACGTGTTCGCCGAACTCGACGAGTCCCGCCGGGAACGCCTGGCCGGGGCGGTCGCCGACTACGAGCAGGTGCTCATCACCGCGGCGGTGTTCGGTGACGTGCCCGAGCAGCTGGCCGCGCACACGGTCCGGATCGAAGCGGGCACGATCGTGACCGACGAGGCGGAGCCGAGCCGCGCCTCCAGTCCGACCGAGGACCCGGGCGACCACCCGGCGGAGGCTGACGTCTGATGCCGAAGCCGTCGAGACCCACCGAGCCCTCACGGGTCTACCGGCACCTCCGCGCCGTCTTCGGCGACCCCTCGAAGCGCGGCGTCGACGCGCGCCGGCGCCGTATGAAGGGACTCGACCCCGACTCCGTGCCCTACGGTCGCGGTCGCGAGCCCGCCGGACTCGGTGACGTCGTCGGTTCGCTCGCGCAGGAACTGGGCTGGACCGAGCCCCTCGCCCGGTCCGAGCTGTTCGTGGACTGGCCCGCCGTGGTGGGCGAGGAACTCGCGAAGCACTCCCGACCCGTGACCATCGACGACGGTGCACTCGTCATCCGGTGCGACTCGACGGCCTGGGCGACCCAGCTCCGACTGATGCGCAACACCGTCACGACGACCATCGCCGAGCGGCACCCCGAGGCGGGGGTGCAGTCGATCCGGGTTTCGGGCCCCGACGCCCCCACCTGGAAACGCGGTCCCAGGACGGTTCAGGGGCGCGGTCCCCGCGACACTTACGGGTAGGGCGACGAAATCGTCCGGGAGGACGAAAAAAGGCCGTCCACGGCCGGAATCCGCCCTCGGAGGAGGGGGTCCTGCGGTAGACTGAGAGGTGCAGTGCGCGGGTGTTCCGCGCGCAGGCAGGAGCACCTTCGAATGACATCCGGATCTGACGACGACCGACAGAACTCGTCCGGCGAGGCGACCCCGCAGAGCGATCCAGCGTACGGCGCAGACCAGATCCAGGTGCTCGAGGGACTCGAAGCCGTCCGGAAGCGTCCGGGCATGTACATCGGGTCGACCGGTCCCCGTGGTCTGCACCACCTCGTGCAGGAGATCGTCGACAACTCCGTCGACGAAGCACTCGCGGGCTACTGCGACACGATCAACGTCACCATCCGCGAAGACGGCGGCGTCCGCGTGGTCGACAACGGCCGTGGCATCCCCGTCGGGATCCACGCTGCCGAGGGCGTCTCGACCGTCCAGGTCGTGCTCACCGTCCTGCACGCCGGCGGCAAGTTCGGCGGCGGCGCGTACGCGGTGTCCGGCGGCCTGCACGGCGTCGGTTCGTCGGTCGTCAACGCACTGAGCTCCGAGCTCGACGTCGAGGTCCGCCAGCAGGGCCACGTCTGGCGCCAGAGCTACACCGACGGCGTCCCGGTCGCGCCCCTGTCGAAGGACGAGGAAGACGACGGCCACGGCACCACGATCACCTTCTGGCCGAACGCCGACATCTTCGAGACCGTCGTCTTCGACTACGAGACCCTGCGCACGCGCTTCCAGCAGATGGCCTTCCTCAACAAGGGTCTGCGGATCACCCTGACCGACGAGCGCACCCCGGCCGAGGGTGAAGAGGCACGGCACGACTCGTTCCTCTACGAGCGCGGCCTCGCCGACTACGTCGAGTACCTCAACGCCCAGAAGAAGGCCGACCTGGTGCACCCGGACGTCATCGGCTTCGAGGCCGAGGACCCGGAGCGCAAGATCGCGCTCGAGGTCGCGATGCAGTGGAACACCTCCTACCAGGAGAGCGTCCACACCTTCGCGAACACGATCAACACGCACGAGGGCGGCACCCACGAAGAGGGCTTCCGCGCGGCGCTGACGTACCTGGTCAACAAGTACGCGCGCGAGGCGAAGATCATCAAGGAGAAGGACGACAACCTCACGGGTGACGACATCCGCGAAGGGCTGACGGCCGTCATCTCCGTGAAGCTCGGCGAGCCGCAGTTCGAGGGGCAGACGAAGACCAAGCTCGGCAACACCGAGGCGAAGGGCTTCGTCCAGCGCGTCGTCGGCACCGAGCTCACCCACTGGTTCGAGAGCAACCCGACGCAGGCCCGCGACGTCGTGCGCAAGGCGATCCAGGCCTCGCAGGCCCGTCTCGCCGCACGCAAGGCGCGCGAGACCACCCGTCGCAAGGGCCTCCTCGAGTCGGGCGGCATGCCCGGCAAGCTCAAGGACTGCCAGTCGAAGGACCCGACGGTCTCCGAGATCTTCATGGTCGAGGGTGACTCCGCCGGTGGTTCCGCCGTGCAGGGTCGCAACCCGATGACGCAGGCGATCCTGCCGCTGCGCGGCAAGATCCTCAACGTCGAGAAGGCCCGCCTCGACCGTGCCCTGGCCAACCAGGAGATCCAGTCGATGATCACGGCGTTCGGCGCCGGCATCGGCGAGGACTTCGACCCGGACAAGGCCCGGTACCACAAGATCGTGCTGATGGCCGATGCCGACGTCGACGGCCAGCACATCACGACGCTGCTCCTCACCCTGCTGTTCCGCTACATGCGGCCGCTCATCGAGCGCGGCTACGTGTACCTCGCGCAGCCGCCGCTCTACCGCCTGAAGTGGTCGAACTCGGCGCACGAGTACGTGTTCAGCGACCGGGAGCGCGACGCCCTGATGCAGGCCGGCCTCGCCGCCGGCAAGCGCATCCCGAAGGACAACGGGATCCAGCGCTACAAGGGTCTCGGCGAGATGGACTACAAGGAGCTGTGGGACACCACGATGAACCCGGACACCCGGACGCTCCTGCAGGTCACGCTCGAGGACGCCGCCGCGGTGGACAGCGTCTTCGCGACGCTGATGGGTGAGGACGTCGAGTCCCGTCGCCAGTTCATCCAGCAGAACGCGAAGGACGTCCGGTTCTTGGACATCTGATCCTGGCCTGGAGGCGCGGCGTGAGTCGCGCGGACCAGTCCTGACCACCTGTGGTCGCGCCCGGCGC
The DNA here is from genome assembly GCF_900113095.1 of Curtobacterium sp. YR515. Lineage (NCBI taxonomy): Bacteria > Bacillati > Actinomycetota > Actinomycetes > Micrococcales > Microbacteriaceae > Curtobacterium > Curtobacterium sp. YR515. The sequence goes on from NZ_FOOD01000002.1 coordinate 555,820, forward strand.
GACTGACGGAACCACAGCCTCCAGGCTGTCCAGAAAGGGAACGAAGCCACATGGCTGACGACAACGAGAACGGCGCCGACGAGCAGCCCGAGATCGTCCACGGCGACAGCGGGGACATCGTCGTCTCCGGTGACCGCATCTCGCAGGTCGACCTGCAGCTCGAGATGCAGCGCTCGTACCTCGACTACGCGATGAGCGTCATCGTCGGTCGTGCCCTGCCCGAGGTCCGTGACGGACTGAAGCCGGTGCACCGCCGCGTGATCTACGCGATGTTCGACGGCGGCTACCGTCCCGACCGGGCCTTCTCGAAGTGCTCGCGCGTCGTCGGCGACGTCATGGGGCAGTTCCACCCGCACGGTGACAGCGCGATCTACGACGCCCTCGTCCGCCTGGTGCAGCCGTGGTCGCTCCGGTACCCGCTCGCGCTCGGCCAGGGCAACTTCGGTTCCCCGGGCAACGACGGCGCCGCTGCCCCGCGGTACACCGAGACCAAGATGGCGCCGCTCGCCATGGAGATGGTCCGGGACATCGACGAGGACACCGTCGACTTCCAGGACAACTACGACGGTCGCACGCAGGAGCCCGCGATCCTGCCGGCACGCTTCCCGAACCTGCTGGTCAACGGGTCCGTCGGCATCGCGGTCGGCATGGCGACGAACATCCCGCCGCACAACCTGCGCGAGGTCGCTGCGGGCGCCAAGTGGGCGCTCGAGCACCCCGACGCCACGCGTGAAGAGCTCCTCGGCGCGCTCATGCAGCGGATCAAGGGCCCGGACTTCCCGACCGGGGCGCAGATCCTCGGCACGAAGGGCATCCAGGACGCCTACCGCACCGGTCGTGGCTCGATCACGATGCGTGCGGTCGTCAACGTCGAGGAGATCCAGGGTCGCACCTGCCTCGTCGTCACCGAGCTCCCGTACCAGGTGAACCCCGACAACCTCGCGATCCGCATCGCCGAGGGCGTGAAGGACGGCAAGCTCGCCGGCATCGCGGACATCCGCGACGAGACCTCGGGTCGTACCGGTCAGCGCCTCGTCATCGTGCTCAAGCGCGACGCCGTCGCCAAGGTCGTCCTCAACAACCTGTACAAGCACACGCAGCTGCAGGAGAACTTCGGCGCGAACATGCTCGCGATCGTCGACGGCGTGCCCCGCACCCTCGCGCTCGACGGGTTCATCTCGGCGTGGGTCGACCACCAGATCGACGTCATCGTCCGCCGCACCCAGTTCCGGCTGCGCGAGGCCGAGAAGCGCGCCCACATCCTCCGTGGCTACCTGGCCGCGCTCGACGCCCTCGACGAGGTCATCGCGCTCATCCGCCGGTCGCCCGACGTCGAAGAGGCCCGCACCGGCCTGATGGACCTGCTGTCCGTCGACGAGATCCAGGCGCGCGCGATCCTCGAGCTCCAGCTCCGTCGTCTCGCCGCCCTCGAGCGGCAGAAGATCCACGACGAGGCCGAGGAGCTCGAGCGCAAGATCGCCGACTTCCAGGACATCCTGGCGTCGGAGACCCGTCAGCGCACGATCATCGGCGACGAGCTCGAGGAGATCGTCGAGCGGTTCGGCGACGATCGCCGCAGCGAGATCCTGCTCGGCTTCGACGGCGACATGTCCATCGAGGACCTCATCCCCGAAGAGGAGATGGTCGTCACCATCACCCGCGGCGGGTACGTCAAGCGGACGCGCAGCGACAACTACCGGTCGCAGCACCGCGGCGGACGCGGGGTCAAGGGTGCGCAGCTGCGCGCCGACGACATCGTCGAGCACTTCTTCGTGACGACGACGCACCACTGGCTCCTCTTCCTCACGGACAAGGGGCGGGTCTACCGCGCCAAGGCCTACGAGCTGCAGGAGGCCAGCCGCGACGCCAAGGGTCAGCACGTCGCGAACCTGCTCGCCATGCAGCCGGACGAGCAGATCCAGCAGGTGCTCGACATCCGCGACTACGAGGCGGCGCAGTACCTCGTGCTCGCCACGGCGCACGGTCTCGTGAAGAAGACCCCGCTCACCGAGTACGACACGAACCGCACCGGTGGCATCATCGCGATCAACCTGCGCGACGGCGACACCCTGGTGCAGGCACTCCTCGTCGACGAGCACGACGACCTCCTGCTCGTGTCGAAGCACGGCATGTCGCTGCGCTTCACCGCGACGAACGACACCCTGCGCCCGATGGGTCGTTCGACCTCCGGTGTGAAGGGCATGTCCTTCCGCGACGACGACTCGCTGCTCGCAGCCCGGGTCGTCTCGGACGACGGCTACGTGTGGGTCATGACCGAGGGCGGCTACGCGAAGCGCACGTCGGTCGACCAGTACCGCGTGCAGGGCCGTGGTGGTCTCGGCATCAAGGTGGCCAAGCTGGCCGCCGACCGAGGCGACCTTGTGGGTGCTCTCATCGTGGGCGAGGACGACGAGGTGCTCGTCGTGCTGCAATCGGGCAAGGTGGTAAGGTCTGCCGTGGCCGAGGTGCCCGCCAAGGGTCGCGACACGATGGGTGTGGTCTTCGCGAGGTTCGCGGAGAACGACCGGATCATCGCGGTGGCCCGGAACACAGAGCGGAACCTGGACGACCAGGACGACGCCGAGATCGAGCCTGCGGGCCCGGTGGAGACGGTCAGCCCGGACGAAGCGGCCGCCGACCCCGCCGACACAGTGCCCACGGACACCGTGGCCGGAGAGGACCAGTCAAGCAATGAGTAGTGTCGCCGAGAAGCTCCAGAAGAAGGCGAAGCGGCCCGTCGGCACCCGTCAGGTGCGGCTGCGGCTCGTGTACGTCGACTTCTGGTCGATGGTGAAGCTCAGCTTCCTCATCGCCCTGGCCGGCTCGATCGTGATCGTCGTCGCCACCGCGCTGGTGTGGGTCATCCTGAACCAGACCGGTGTCTTCACCCAGATCGACGCCCTGCTGAAGGACGTCACCGGGCAGAACAACTACTCGATCATGGACCAGTTCTCGCTGGGCCAGGTGCTCGGGTTCTCCATCGTCGTGGGCATCCTCAACGTGGTCGTCGGCACCGTGCTCGGCGCCATCGTGAGTGTCCTCTACAACCTCAGTGTGCGGATCACCGGCGGCTTGCTCGTCGGCTTCACGAACAACTGACACACCCGGGCCGGATGGGCCGACCGCCTCGATTTCGTTCTGCGAGATCCGTACGGTAGGCTTTCATCCGGTCTGAGGGGCTATAGCTCAGGCGGTTAGAGCGCTTCGCTGATAACGAAGAGGTCCAAGGTTCAAGTCCTTGTAGCCCCACCACTTCCTCCGACACTCCGTACGATGGGTGTCACGGGGCCTTAGCTCAGTTGGTAGAGCGCCTGCTTTGCAAGCAGGATGTCGGGAGTTCGATTCTCCCAGGCTCCACTCCCTCGGCGTGAGCGATGCTCCGCTCGTTCCTCGCTTCGCCTCGCTCGGTCGTCGTGTTCGTCTGCGCCTTCGGCGCGCCGCTCCGCGATCGGTTCCGTTGCGCGACGTTCTTGCGGGCTCGAGGTTTGCCGATTGTGGCATCTCGCGCCGGCTTGGCGGCCGTTGGCGGGACCTCGGTGGACGTGAGCGGCGCGTCGTGCGACCGCGACAGCGCTCCGGGTGGACCCGGTGGACGTGCGTGGCGGGTCGTGCGACCTCGCCGCGTGGCGGGGTGGGCCGAACGCGACGGCGGACGGGAGGCGCGGGGCGGGCTTACCGCGTGCCTCCCGTCCGCCGCCGGGCCGACGCCGGGCCGGTGAGCGGGCACGACATGCCGTGGGTCGTGCGCCGAGTGGGCACGAACGGCCGCTTCGGCGGGGTGAACGGGACGTATTCTGCCCGCTCGCCGCTCCGGCCACGGCCGGCGCGCCGCTGGCCCACGGACGACGAAGGGCCCCGGCGCGTGCCGGGGCCCTTCGTGCGAACCGGGAGGTCAGGCGGCAGGCTTCTCCGCCGTGTCAGCGTCGTCGGCGACCCACAGGTCGTCGTCCGCGCGGAGCGTCTGGTACGCGGCGTAGGCGGCGCCCGCCACGGCGACGACACCGACCACGATCAGCGCGACACCGCCGAAGCCGATGCCCTTCTTCTGGTGCGGCACGTACTTCTCCGCAGCCTTCTTGGCCTTCTTGCCCTTCTTCTGGGCGTTCTTCACGATCTTCTTGACGCGGGGGTCCTTCGCGAGGTCACCCACGCTGAGGACTGAGCCCGCCGTCGCGACGAGTCCGGGGACGACCTCGGACTGGAAGCGGTGCGAAGCACTCTGCGCTGCGCTCGTGGCAGCATGCACCCCCGTGGCGACAGCCGGACGGATGCCGTTGTCGATCGCGTTCTGCACTCGCGGAGCGATGTCCTTGCGAGCGGTGTCCACGGCGTGGGACCGCGCCTCCGCAAGGATCGCGTTCGCGTGCTCGAGGACCTTGCGCTGCTCGCCGAGGAGCGAGGCGGTCTGGCCCTTGAGCTTCTTGATCTGCTTCCGGCGCTTGCGCGGGATCTCGATCGTCGTCATCTGGTACCTCCATCGGAACGGCGTGACCCCCATCCTGCCACCGCAGTGCCTGACAGGTCACGGAGCCTCACCTGTGTGATCCGTCTGACCGTCAGCAGTACATGCGAGAATCGGAACATGTCTCTGCACACCGCTGTCGCAACGATCCACACGAACAAGGGCGACATCCGCGTCAACCTGTTCGGCAACCACGCTCCGAAGACCGTCAAGAACTTCGTCGACCTCGCGACGGGCAAGCAGGAGTGGACCCACCCCGGCACGGGCAAGGTCTCGACCGACAAGCTGTACGACGGTGTCGTCTTCCACCGCATCATCAAGGACTTCATGATCCAGGGCGGCGACCCGCTCGGTCAGGGCATCGGCGGACCCGGCTACCGCTTCGACGACGAGATCCACCCGGAGCTCACCTTCCAGAACCCGTACATCTTCGCCATGGCGAACGCCGGCATCCAGGGCGGCCGCGGCACCAACGGCTCGCAGTTCTTCATCACCACGGTGGCGACGCCGTGGCTGCAGGGCAAGCACACCATCTTCGGCGAGGTCGCGGACGACGAGTCCCGCGCGGTCGTCGACGCGATCGAGGGTGTGGCGACCGACGGCCGTGACAAGCCGCTCGAGGACGTCGTCATCCAGAGCATCGACGTCGAGGACGTCTGAGCCACCACGTGACCGATCAGGCGTACAACCCGAACAACACCTGCTACCGGCATCCGGACCGGCAGAGCTTCGTGCTCTGCCAGCGCTGCGGGCGGACGATCTGCCCGGAGTGCCAGACGCCGGCGGCGGTCGGGGTGCACTGCCCTGAGTGCGTGCGCGAGCAGCGTGCGCAGTTCCAGGCGAACCGTCGGGCGTCCGGAGGCCCCAGCGGCCTGACGGTCGCCCGGCGGCGCTTCGCCATGCTCGACCAGAAGGCGACGGTCGTGATCGTCGCCGTCTCGGTCGCGATCTGGTTGCTCGACCAGGTCTCGGGCGGGTTCTTCACGAACCTGTTCGCCTACAACTCGCTGCTCCTGCCCTCGCAGCCGTGGCGAGCGGTGACGGTGCTCTTCGTGCACTCGGGCCTCTTCCACATCCTGTTCAACATGTGGGCGCTGTGGATCTTCGGCCGGATGCTGGAGAACATGCTCGGGGCCTGGCGGTTCCTGGCGCTCTACTTCATCACCGGGATCTTCGGGTCGATGCTCGTGACGTTCCTGGCCCCTGGCACGTGGGTGGTCGGAGCGTCCGGCGCGATCTTCGGGCTGTTCGCGGCGTTCTTCGTCCTGCAGCGCAGTCTCGGCAACAACGCCGTGCAGCTGCTGGTCATCATGGGACTCAACCTCGTCGTGGGGTTCCTGCCCGGCACGAACATCTCGTGGCAGGCGCACGTCGGCGGGATCATCGGCGGCTTCGTGGTCGGGTTCGTGTTCGCACGGACCCGCAACATCCGCCAGCGTCCGCTGCAGATCGCACTGCTGGTCGCCGCCGCCGTCGTGGGCATCGCCCTGACTGCCGTCGGCTACGCGGTGACGATCGGCTGACAGCCGCACAGCAGCACCACCGGACGCCCCGTCGCTCAGCGGCGGGGCGTTCGTGCGTCCGGGAGGGCTTTTCCACACGTGCACGACCGAGTTGTCCACAGCTGTGGAGAACGCGGTGAGTTACACGCATGTGATTATCCCCACTGTGGAGTCCGCTGTGGATAACTCCGGGACGGGGGTGTGGATGGATGTGTGGAGAGTGTGGAGAACTGTGGAGAACGCGCGCGGAGGTGGGGACAAGGGCCACGGCGGGGCGACTGCATTGTGGACAACCGCACGAACGACGACGCCCGCCGCACCAGCAGGTGCGACGGGCGTCGAGAGGTGTGTGGCCGGGGTGCTACCGCCAGCGCGTGGTCATCAGGAAGCCGACGAACATGATGCCGAAGCCGATGAGGATGTTCCACGAACCGAGGGACGGCACCGGCAGCGTCGTGTTCGAGATGTAGAAGACGATCACCCAGGCGAGGCCGATGAGCATGAAACCGAACATGACCGGCTTGAACCACACGGGGTTCGGCTGGTCCCCCGCGGTGTCGACCGAGTCGGCTCGGGTCGTCCGGGCGGGCTTGGTGCGGTCCTTGTCCTTGGCCATGGCCGGTATCCTACCGTGACCGCGGGTGTGGGAAGCCTCTCAGCCCGCCGCACACATCCCCCACGAGTACGGTGAACCGACCATGACCAAGATCCTCGTCGTCGACAACTACGACAGCTTCGTCTACACGCTGAACGGCTACGTGCAGCAGCTCGGGGCGGAGACCGACGTGGTCCGGAACGACGCATTCCCCGCGTCCGAGATCGCCGACCGCATCGCCGAGTACGACGGTGTGCTCCTGTCTCCCGGCCCCGGGACGCCCGCGGACGCCGGCGTCTCCGTCGAGACCGTGCACGCCGCCATCGCCGCGGACAAGCCTCTGCTCGGTGTGTGCCTCGGCCACCAGGCCATCGCCGAGGCGCTCGGTGCGACGGTCACCCACGCCGAGGAACTCATGCACGGCAAGACCTCGCAGGTCGACCACGACGACAGCCCCCTCTTCGCCGGCGTCCCGCATCCCTTCACGGCGACGCGGTACCACTCGCTCGCGATCGTCGAGGGCACGGTCCCCGACGAGCTCACGGTGACCGCCCGGACCGGTGGCGGCGTCATCATGGGCGTGCAGCACCGCGAGCACTCCGTGTACGGCGTGCAGTTCCACCCGGAGTCGGTCCTCACCGAGGGCGGCTACCGGATGGTCGGCAACTGGCTCGAGACGACCGGCCTCGCCGGTGCAGCAGAACGCGCTGCGGGCCTGAACCCGCTCATCGCGGCCCACCGGGCCTGACAGCGGCGGGCCACTGACGCGACCGCCCTGCGGGACGGTCGGGATGTGGCGGGGTCGAGCCGCGCCTCCGGGAAGGCAGGCCGACACGGCGCCGGACAGGAGGCACGGCGCACCCCCGCCGCGGAGCATCCGTCAGGACGCGGTCAGGTCACTGACCGTCGTCGCCGCCGTCCTTGCCAGCGTCGGCGGGTGCATCCGTCGCCGGCGGCTGCGAGGGCTGCGCCGAGCCGGCGCAGTACGTGAGCGTCACGGTGCTGCCCTGCGCGATGTCGCCGGCGGGGGCGCTCTGCTGCGTCACGGTGCCACCGATGCACGAGTACGACGGCGCCGGCGTGACCTTCAGCCCCAGCTGGGCGAGGGTCGCGTTCGCCGTGGAGAACGGCTGCTGGGTGACGTTCGGCAACTCGACCTTGCCGTTCGACACCGTCAGGTTCACCACCGTGCCCTTGGTGTGCTGCGACGAGGCGGCGGGGTCGGTGCTCATGACCGTCCCCTCGGGCACGTCGGGCGAGTAGTCGGAGTTGATCGCACCGACGGCGAAGCCCGCCTGCTCGAGGGTCTTCTGCGCTGCGTCCTGCGCCTGCCCCGCGAGGTCCGGGACGGCGACCTGTTCGGGGCCGAGCGAGACGATCACGCGGACGTTCTGCTTGCGCGCGACGTTCGTGCCGGAGCCGGGCTCGGTGCGGATGACCGATCCCCGGTCGACGTCGTCGGAGTTCTCCTCGACCTTGACGGGGACGAGGTCCTTCTTGCCGAGCGCGGAGGCCGCGGAGTCGTAGGTCGCACCGACGACGTTCGGCACGCTGACCGAGGACGTGACGGGAGGCTTGCCCGGACCGAGGTTCGCCACGAAGAACACGACCGCCACGATGACCGCCGCGGTCAGGATGATGCCGACCCAGATCCAGGCGACGGGCGGGCGGTTCTGGGTGCGCTGTGGACGGTGCTCGGCGGTGTCGTCGTCGAGCTCGCGGAAGGCCACCGCGGGGTTCGAGGTCGTCCGGGGGTTCACACCGAACAGCACCGTCGAGGCGTCGTGGGCGGCCTGCTGCTGGAGCTTGCGGGTCGACGCGGGGACCTTGCCCGCCGCGGCCTGCTGCAGTTCCGTCCGGAACTCCGCCGCGTTCTGGTAGCGGCGCGTGCGGTCCTTCACCAGGGCGTGCAGCGTGACCGCGTCGAGCGCCGGCGAGACCTCGGGCGTGAGGGATGACGGAGCGACGGGCTGTTCGCTGACGTGCTGGTAAGCGACGGCGACGGGGGTGTCGCCGAGGAACGGCGGGCGGCCGGTGAGCAGCTCGAAGAACACGACACCGGTGGAGTAGACGTCGGTACGGGCGTCGACGGTCTCGCCGCGGGCCTGTTCCGGGGAGAAGTACGACGCGGTACCGAGGATCGAGGTCGTCTGGGCGACCGTCGCGGAGGTGTCGGTGATGGCGCGGGCGATGCCGAAGTCCATGACCTTGACGTGGCCGGAGTGCGTCACCATGACGTTCGCGGGCTTGATGTCGCGGTGCACGACGCCGGCACGGTGCGAGTACTCGAGCGCGGTGAGGATGCCCTCGGTGATGCGCACGGCTTCGTCCGGGGCGACCGGGCCATCGCCGATGATGTCGGAGAGCGGACGGCCCTCGACGTACTCCATGACGATGAAGGGCACCTGCACCTCGGCACCGGAGGTCTCGGTGACCGTCTCTTCGCCGGCGTCGTAGACGCGGACGATGGTGGGGTGGGCCATGCGGGCGGCCGCCTGGGCTTCCTGCCGGAAGCGCGTGCGGAACGCCGGGTCGTTGGCGAGGCTGGGCTTCAGCAGCTTCACCGCCACCTTGCGTCCGAGCCGGGTGTCGTTGCCCAGATGCACAGTGGCCATGCCGCCCCGACCGATGACGTCACCGATCTCGTAGCGGTTGGCGAGGAGGGTGATCCCCGCGGTCACACCTTCTGGCACGTACTCCTCCGAATGTCCGTCCGGGCAAGTGTACGGCAGGCTTCGCTGGTGAGACGCTGGTGACGGGGGGCTCGACCGAACCGTTACGCAACGGTGTCGCGAGCCCCCGTCCGGGGGTGGATCACAGCGGGTCTTGCGGGGTTTCGGTGCTGCCCGGCTCAGGAGTTTGGTCGGGCGTCTCCTGCCAGGCGTCGCTCGACGCGGCCTCGGACGCCGCCGACGCCGCGAGGTTGCCGCACGTCACGGTGTAGCTCAGCGAGGCCGAGGTGTCGATCTTGTCGATCTGCACGGTGACCGATCGGTGGTCGGCGTCGAGCGTGCCCGAGGTCTGGCTCGAGGCGTCCTTGCCGCCGGTGATCGTGTACGCGTACGACGACACGGTGTACCCGGTCGGGCACGTCGCCGCCGCCCAGCTGAAGGTCACCACGCCGTCGGCGGACACCGCACCCGGGGACGCCGAGTTCGGCTGGTTGACCGTCGGCTGCGCCGTGTACTGCTGCAGCACGACGAGCGAGCCGGGCGCCAGGCTGCCGGTGGGGCTGATCGACTGGACGGTGTTCGCCTGCTCGGGCTTCGGAGCGGGGTCGCCGTCCTCGACGCGGGAGGTGAGGTTCAGCGCCTCGAGCTTGGCCTGCGCGTCCGCGACCGACAGCCCGACGAAGTCCGCCGAGTTCACGGTCACGCGGGTCTCGGTCGGAGACGGCGTCGGGGTGTTGGACGGCTTCGGCGTCGCGCTGCGCGTCGTCGCGGACTTCGTCGGCTCCGGCTGACCGTTGCTGTTCAGGGCGAACGCGCCGACGACACCGGCGATGATGAGCACTGCGACGATGCCCACGACCCACCAGATCCAGGCGCGCTTCTTCTTCGGTTCCTCGTCCTCGCCGTCGACCGGCGAGCCCGGGGTGCCCGGACCGCCCGTGACCGCACCGGCCTGGGTGCCGATGAGCGCTGTCGCAGCGTCGTTCCCCGGTGTCTGCGGCGGGTTGAACGCCACGGTGCCGCCGGCGGCGATGGCCGGGACGGCGACGGTGGCGGCCGCGACGTCCCCGCGGCGGAGCGCCTGCGCCGCACGGGCCAGGTTCGCCGCCGTCGCCGGACGGTCGGCCGGCTTCTTGGCGATGCACGACATCACGAGGGCGGAGACCGGCTCCGGGATGTCCCCCGGGAGCGCCGGCGGCTGCTCGTTGATGTGCGCCATGGCGATCGCGACCTGCGACTCGCCCGTGAAGGGACGACGGCCCGCCAGGCACTCGTACGCGACGATGCCGAGCGAGTAGATGTCGGTCGACGGCGACGCCGGGTGCCCGCTCGCCTGCTCCGGCGAGAGGTACTGGACGGTGCCCATGACCTGTCCGGTCGCGGTGAGCGGCACCTGGTCGGCGATGCGCGCGATGCCGAAGTCGGTGATCTTGACGCGGCCGTCCGGCGTGATGAGCAGGTTGCCCGGCTTGATGTCGCGGTGCACGAGCCCGACGGCGTGCGCGGCCTGCAGGGCGTTCGCGGTCTGCGCGACGATGTCGAGGACCTTGTCGACCGGCAGCGTGTGCTCCCGCTCGATCATGGTCGAGAGTGCCTCGCCGGGGACGAGCTCCATCACGAGGTAGGCGCTGCCGTCCTCCTCGCCGTAGTCGAACACGTTGGCGATGCCCTCGTGGTTGACGAGCGCAGCGTGACGGGCCTCGGCGCGGAAGCGCTCGAGGAAGCCCGGGTCGCCGAGGTACTCGTCCTTGAGGATCTTGAGTGCGACGGTCCGGCCGATGACGAGGTCGGTGGCCTGCCACACCTCTCCCATGCCGCCGATGGCGACGCGGGACGAGAGTTGGTACCGCCCACCGAAGGTGAGTCCGCTGGTGGGTCTCATTTGTTCAGCACCGCCTCCATGACTTTCTTCGCGACCGGGGCCGCGACCGTGTTGCCGACTCCGGACTGCCCGAGTCCGCCGCCGTTCCCGACGACGACCGCGACGGCCACCTCCGGGTCCTTCGCCGGGGCGAAGCCCGTGAACCAGAGTGTGTAGGGATCGCCCGTGCCGCCTTCGGCCGTGCCCGTCTTCCCTGCGACGTCGACACCGTCGATCTTGGCATTGGTGCCGGTCCCCGAGCTGACGACGCTCTGCATGGCCTCGGTGAGGTCACTCGATTCGGAGGCCGAGAGCGGGTCGCTGTACTGCTTCGGGGAGAAGGACTCGACGGTCTTCAGGTCGCTCGTCGTGATCGAGTCGACGAGCGAGGGCTGCATGACCTTGCCGCCGTTCGCGATGCCGGCGGAGACCATGGCCATCTGCAGCGGGGACACCCGGACGCTGGCCTGGCCGAACGAGCTCAGCATGAGCTGCGCGGTGTCGTCGCTGACGTCGGGGTACTGGCTGGCGGTGGCGCGCATCGGGACCTCGATCGCGTCGCCGAAGCCGTACTTGTCCGCCATGCTCTTGATCGCGTCGTAGCCGAGCTTCTGGCCGAGCTCCGCGAAGGGGATGTTGCACGAGTACTGGATCGCCGTGCGCAGCTTGACCTTGTCGCCGCCGCCGCACGAGCCGCCCTCGGCGTTGTTGATGTACGTGCTCGTGCCGGGCAGCTGCAGCCGCGACGGGTTCGGGAACTCGGAGTCGAGGTTGTACTTGCCGCCCTCGAGCGCCGCGGACGCCACGACGAGCTTGAAGACCGACCCGGGCGTGTACAGGTCGCCGCCGATGGCCCGGTTCTGCAGGGGCTGCGCGGCGTTCGACTCGAGCGCCTTGTACTGGTCGATGACGTTCTGCGTGTCGTGCGACGTCAGCGTGTTCGGGTCGTAGCTCTGCTTCGACACCATCGCGAGGATCTTGCCGGTCTTCGGCTGGATCGCGACGACGGCGCCGGTGTTGTCGCCCAGTGCGTCGTACGCGGCCTTCTGGACGTCGGGGTCGATCGTCAGGTTGACGTTGTCGCCCTGGACGTCCTGGCCGGTCAGGATCGCGTTGAGGTTCTGGAAGAACGAGGCGTCGGAGTTGCCGGAGAGCACGGTGTTCTCGGCGCCCTCGATGCCGGAGTTGCCCTGGCCGATCGTGAAGTACCCGGTGACGGCCGAGTACAGGTCGCCGTTCGTGTACTTCCGCTGGTACTGGTACTGGTCGTCCACCGGGGTCGACTCCGCGATGGGACTGCCGTTGACGAGGATCGCGCCGCGCTTCGTGGAGTAGCTGGCGAGGATCGTCCGGGAGTTCCGCGAGTCCGCGCGGAGGGAGTCGGCCGAGAAGAACTGGATGGAGGTCGTCGACACGAAGAGTGCGACGAACATGAGCACGATGACGGTCGAGACACCGCGGAGCTGTCGGTTCACCGGCTGCGCTCCTTCCTGGTCGTCCCGCGACCACGAGCAGCCGGGATCGCACCCTGCTGCACGCGCTGTTCGGCGGGGATTGCATCGGTCAGGCGCAGCAGCATCGCGGCGATGATCCAGTTGGCGACGAGGGACGAACCACCGGCCGCCATGAACGGCGTCGTGAGGCCGGTGACCGGGATGACCCGGGTGATGCCGCCGACGACGACGAACACCTGCAGGGCGATGATGAAGCCGAAGCCCACGCCGAGCAGCTTGCCGAAGTCGTCCTGCGCCATGAACCCGACGCGGAGGCCACGGGACGCCAGGATGATGAACAGGGCGAGGATCGCGAAGACGCCGATCAGGCCGAGTTCCTCACCCAGCGACGCGATGATGTAGTCCGCGTTGGCGACCGGGGTGATGTACGGACGCCCCTGGCCGAGACCGGTGCCCGTGATCCCGCCGTTCGCGAAGCCGAACAGGCCCTGCACGAGCTGGTAGCTGCCCTGGGTCTGCCGGGTGAAGATCTCCTGGTTGAACGGGTCGAGCCACTGCTCGAACCGGCCGTGCACGTAGACGAGCACGGACTGGGCGACGAGCGCGCCGCCGACGAACAGCACCAGCCCGATGAGGACCCAGCTCAGCCGCGCCGTCGCGACGTAGATCATCACGAGGAACAGGCCGAAGTAGAGCAGTGCGGTGCCGAGGTCGCGCTGGAACACCAGGACGCCCATGGCCGCGGCCCACATCACGAGGATCGGCCCGAGGTCGCGCGCCCGCGGGAACGTCATGCCGAGGAACTTCCGGCCGACGATCGACAGTGAGTCCCGTGCGGTGACGAGGTAGCCGGCGAAGAACAGCGCCATCGTGATCTTGGCGAGCTCGCCCGGCTGGAAAGTGAACGAGCCGAGCTTGATCCAGACCCGCGCGCCGTTCACGTTGAGTCCGATGCCCGGCAGCATCGGCAGCAGCAGCAGCGCGATCGTCAGGAACATGAAGATGTAGCGGTACCGCTGCAGGAACCGGTGGTTCCGGACGACCGAAACCGTGATGATCGCCAGGACCATCGCGAGCATCGTCCAGACGATCTGCTTCACGCCGATCGCGCCCCAGCCGGTCAGGCCGTTGTGGACGTCGATGCGGTAGATCTCGGCGATCCCGATGCCGTTCAGCACGAGTGCGACCGGCAGGATGAACGGGTCGGCGTTCTTCGCGACGATGCGCAGCACGACGTGCATCACGAGCGCGAGCCCGAGGATGCCGGCGCCGACCCAGAGCACCGAGGTGTCGAACAGCTTGCCCTTCGTGCCGAGCTGCACGAGGACCATCGCGCCGGCGCAGATGCCGCACGCGATGACGAGCAGCACGAGCTCGAGGTTGCGGGCGCGGGCGGGCTCCCGCAGCTTGATCGTGATCGCCTGCGTGAAGGACTGGGCGGTGGCGCTGCTCATCGCTTCGCCCCTGGTGACGGCGACGGCGACTTCGTCGGGGACGAGGAGGGCGTCGGGGACGGTGATCCGCCGTCTCCGCCGGTGCCCGCCTGGTCCTGACCGGTCTCGGCGGCCTTCCGCAGCCGGTCGACGATGTCACGGGCGTCGTCGAGCGACTGCGCGTTGATCGTCGAGCGGACGTTCTCGCGGGTGTACTCCGGCAGCCCGGACACCGAGATGTCGGTGTCCTCGTACACGTCGGACAGCGCGATCGGCCCGATCGACTGCTGCACGCCCTTGTAGATCGCGACGGTGCCGCGGTCGGTCCCGACGTAGTAGTGGTCCTGGATGATCCGCCAGCCGAGGAAGACGGCGCCGACGAGTGCGGCGACGGCCACGACGAGGGCGATGGTCCACGAGACACGACGGCGGATCCGGCGACGGCGGTCCTCGGCGATGAGCTCGGCGAAGAACTGGTCGGACTCGGGCTCGAAGTGCGAGTCCTCGGGGGCGGTCGTGACCTTGAGCGGGTGGAGCAGGATCGTGGGGAGGCGGATCGGCTTGCGGCCGGTCGACGCCTCGAACGTGAGCGGTGCCGCCGCGGACCCGACCGTGGTGGCCGCGTCGTCGTCGTCATCGGGCTCGGTGTCGGTGACGTCCATCACGACGACCGTCACGTTGTCGGGCGCGCCGTGGTCGAGCGTCTCCTTCACGAGGCGCTGCGTGACCTGGTTCGCGTCCATGTTCGACGCGAGCGCGTGCCGGATGCGCTCTTCGGCCAGGTAGGACGAGAGACCGTCGGAGCAGAGCAGCCAGCGGTCGCCCGGCTGGATGTCCATGATCGCGGTGTCGACCTCCGGCGCGGCGTCGACGTCGCCGAGCACCCGCATGAGGACGGAGCGTCGCGGGTGCACCGCGGCCTCTTCAGGCGTGATCCGGCCGCTGTCCACGAGCCGCTGCACGAAGGTGTGGTCGGACGTGATCTGCTGGAGCTCGCCGTCGCGGTGCCGGTAGATGCGCGAGTCGCCGATGTGCGCGATGGCGATCTGTTCGCCGACCCGGATCATCGCGGACACCGTGGTGCCCATGCCGGTGAGCTCCTGGTGCTCGAACACCGTCTCGGTGATGAGCTGGTTCGCTGCGATCAGCGACGACTGCAGTGCGAACTCGGCGTCGTGCGCCGACGGGAACTCGCGGTCGACCTCCCTGATGCGGCGGATCGCGATCGCCGAGGCGACGTCACCGCCCGCGTGCCCGCCCATGCCGTCGGCCACCGCGAACAGGTGCTGTCCGGCGTAGCCGGAGTCCTGGTTGTTCGCGCGGATGCGTCCGACGTGGGACACAGCGGCGCTCAGCGTGCGAGCGGTCATCCCGGGTTACCGCCGCAGCTCGAACGTCGTCGTCCCGATCGTGATCGGCGTCCGCTCCGCGATGATCACGGGAACGGTCACCTTCTGACCGTTGACGAACGTGCCGTTCGTGGACTCGAGGTCGGTGAGGAGCCAGCCGTCGGCCCGGAGGTCGAGGCGGGCGTGGTTGGTGGACGTGTAGTCGTCGCGGATGACGACGTTGGACTCGCTCGACCGGCCGATCGTGATCGGGCCGCCACCGAGCGGCATCTCCATGCCCTCGCGCGAGCCCTCGGTGATCACGAGGCGGGTCGCAGCCGGCGTGGCGGACTGCTGCGCCCCCGTCGCTTGACCGATGAGGTCCGTGAAGGCACCGGCCGACGCGGCGGCCGGAGCCGCTGCTGCCGGCACCGCGGGGGTCGTCGGACCCGACGCACCGGCCTTCGGATCGGTGGGGATCGTGCGCACGCGTTGGCCGAACAGATCGCTCCGCAGGGCGAAGACGATCACGAACACGAACAGCCAGAGCACCGCGAGGAACGCGAAGCGCAGGACGAGCAGGGTCAGCCCTGTGGTCACCTGGTACCTCCGTCGTTCTCGGGTATCACCCGGAACACCATACGGGTACGACCGATCTCGATCGTGGAATCCGGCTCCACGATGGCCTGCTGGAAGCGCTCACCGTTCAGTTTCGAGCCGTTCGTCGACCCGAGGTCGTTGGCCTGGGCGTGCTTGCCGTCCCAGATGAGCTCGACGTGCTTGCGGCTCGTGCCCGTGTCGGCGACGGTGATGTCGGCGTCCGTCCCGCGACCGATCACGGTGCGACCACGCTGCAGCTTGTGCCGCTGCGAGCCGATGTCGAGCACCGCGACCCAGGCGACGTCGCGCTGCACCGTCGTCGAGTCGATCTGCAGGATCCCGGTGGAGAGGGTGCCGTCCTGCTGCAGCCGGATCGTGACCGGTCCGGAGAAGGAGTAGTTCTGCGCGACCGCGTGCTGCTGCACCATCTGCGAGAGCTCGTCGACGAGCGGCCGACCGATGTCGTTCATGCGCGTGTAGTCCGGCGGCGCGAGTCGCACCGTGAACTCGTTCGGCACGAGGATGCGTTCGCGGGAGACGACGGCTGCCTTGGTGTCGAGCTCGCGGCGGAGGGCGCTCGAGATCTCGACGGGCTGCACGCCGGAGCGGAAGGTCTTCGCGAACGCGCCGTTCACGGCGCGCTCCAGCCCTCGCTCGAAGCTGTCCAACAGGCCCATGGGTCTCCAGTGTTCTCGGTCGTCGACCTCTGCATGGTAGTGGTTGGCGTCTGGCAGCGTCTGTGCGTGGTAGTGTTCTCGGGCTGGCGCGAGTGGCGGAATTGGTAGACGCGCACGGTTCAGGTCCGTGTGCTGGAAACGGCGTGGGGGTTCAAGTCCCCCCTCGCGCACCAGACAACGCAAGAGGCCCCCGGAGAGATCCGGGGGCCTCTTGCGTTCCGCAGCGGCGTCAGTTCCGAGGGTGGTCGGGATCCGTCGGCCTGGAGGCGCGGCTCGGCTCCGACACGTCGGTGCGCCGGAAGAACGGGCGTGCGCTGGGCAGGAAGAGCAGCACCGCGGCGACGACCGACACCAGGATCAGCGCGGTGGACAGGCCCCCGTCGGTGATGCTCAGGACGGCACGGAGCGCGGCGATCGCCACGAGCACGATCCGGGCCACCGCGGAGCCACGGAGCACCAGGATCGTCGCAGCGGCGACGGCGGCCCAGACGACGAACGACAGCACGAGTGCGAGGACGCCGCCGACCCCGGTCAGTCCCGACCCGGACGCCGAGACGACGACGGTGGAGACGACGCCGACGACCAGCCAGACGGCCCAGAGGACGACCGCCGTCCGGACGACCGGTGGCGGGGTCGGTCGGGAACGTCGCAGGTCGTCCGTCGTCGTCATGTGCTCCCCGTCCCCGCCGCTCCCTGGTGCGGCGTGACGATCGTACCGGCGGCCTGCCCGCGCCGGCGGGACGCTAGCGTGACGACGTGGACGACGCGCGCACGACCGACCCCCGACCCGGTACCACCGTCCCGGACGCCCGCGGTCGCACCGGGCTCGACGCCGTCGGCCGCGACCTCGACCGCAACCCGGACGTGGTCGTCCGTGACGTCGAGGTCGTCTCGGACGGCTGGCACGTGCTCCGCCGGACGACGCTCGACGTGCGGCGCCGTGACGGTCGTTGGGACCGGCAGCAGCGCGAGACCTACGACCGCGGCAACGGTGCTGCCGTGCTGCCCCACGACCCCGAGCGCGACACCGTGCTGCTCACCCGGCAGTTCCGCTGGCCCGCCTACGTCAACGGCCACCCGGACGGGATGCTCGTCGAGGCGGCGGCGGGGCTCCTCGACGAGGACGACCCGGAGACGGCCGTGCGGCGCGAGGCGGCGGAGGAGCTCGGCATCCGGCTCGGCACCCTCAGGAAGGTGTTCGACGCGTTCATGAGCCCCGGGTCCGTGACCGAGCGCGTGCACGGGTACGTCGGTGCCTACACGCCCGACGACCTCGTGCACGCCGGCGGCGGGCTGGAGGACGAGGGCGAGGACATCGAGGTGCTCGAGCTCCCGTTGGACGAGGCCCTGGCGATGGTCGCGGACGGGCGCATCGCCGACGGCAAGACGATCATGCTCCTGCAGTGGGTGGCCCTGCAGCGCTGAGGGCAGCGGCGTCCAGCCCGACGGCGTGCGCGATCGTCGTGCGGACGAGACCCTCGCGCGTCGGCCGGTCGAGGTAGTCCACGAGGGCGTACCCGTTCGTGGCGTCCACGAGCGCGAACAGCAGCCGGCCGACCGCGTCCGGGTCGTCGGTGTGCATGACCCCGTCGCGGACGCCGTCGCGGACCACCCCGGTCGCGAGCGCCTGCCAGTCGTCCATGGCGTCACGCGCGGCGGTGGCGAGCGCACCGTTGGTCCGGCCGAGGCTCCACGCGTCGGCCCAGAGCGCGGCGACGTCGTCCCGGGTGGGGTCGGCGATGCAGGCCAGCAGGGTCCCCAGGCGTGCGGTCGGGTCGGACCGTTCGTGCACGATCCGGCGGACCTCGGCCACCTCGGCGCTCGCGACGGTGCGGAAGGTGTCGCCGACGAGGTCCTCCATCACCGGGCGGTAGTGCGCCACGAGCGAGGGCGCCACGCCGATCGCAGCGGCCACACCGCGCAGGGTCACGGCGGCGAGGCCCTCGGCGCGGGCGACGGCGACGGCCGCGTCGGCGATCTGGGCCTCCCGCTCGGCCGGGCTCAGGCGCCGGCGGGTCGGAGTGGTCGGCACGACGCCAGCCTAGGCGCGCCTCACGCGCCCTCGACGACGAACGCCGCCCAGAGGTCGGCGCGGGTGGGGAACGCCGACAGGTCCCGTTCGAGCAGCCGTCCCGCGTGCTCGACCCGCGCGCGGGCGGTGTGCCGGTGGATGCCGAGTGCCTGGGCGGTGCGGTCGTACTCGCAGTTCTGCTCGAGCCAGGTCCGCACGGTGCGGGTCAGCTCGGTGCCGGCCGTCCGGTCGTGGTCGAGCAGGGGTGCGAGGAACGCGCGGGCGACGGCACCGGCGTCGACGTCCACGTGGGCGAGGTGGGCGAGCACCCCCTCGCGGGCGAGGTCGCCGAACTCGGTGGTGCCGGGTCGCCCCTCGCGCCGGCGGTCGAGTGCCTGCACCGCCTCGGTCCGCGCACGGCCGAAGTACCGGTACGAGGCGCCGTCGGAGAGCCCGGCGTGCAGGTCGAAGCGGTCCACGAGTTCCTCGACGATCGCGGTGTCCTCCGCGCCGACGCAGAGGAACAGCTCGTCGTCCGCCGCGAAGAAGAGCCGGCCGGGGCGGTCCTGCACCCACAGCTCGAGCCAGTCGACCACGGTGTCGAGGTCCTGGTCGGGGACGTCGACGGCGGCGATCCGGACGGGTTCGGCCGGCAGCGGTCCCCACACCTCGCGCGAGGTCGTGTCCACGACGGCGGGGTCACCCACCGACAGCATGGTGAGGAGCCCGGTGCGGAGGAGCCCGCGCGCACGGGCGAGTTCGCGGTTCTGCTGCAGTGCGAGTCCGGCCAGGGCGATCACGGCGGTGACGACCTCGCGGCCAGCCCGGTCGAGCGCGCCGCCGTTCGCGATGGCGAGCACGCCGCTGAGGTGGCCGCCGCTGCCGAGGGTCTGCAGCGAGAACCCGGTGCGGTGCTCGGTCGTCACGGGCAGGCTCGCCCGCTGGCCGGCTCGGAGGAGCCGGAGCGCCTCGGTCCGGAGCACCTCGAGGTCCTCGGCGGGGACACCGTCGGCCGGGTGACCGCGGTCGAGTCGCCCGGAGACGTCGAAGAGGCCGACCCACCCGTCGAGCTGCCGGGACAGCTCGGCGATGGTCGCCCCGAGGCCGTCGGGGCGCATGGCCGCGAGCGAGATGGCCCGCTGCGCGGCGAGGGCCCAGGCGTTGCGGGCGTTGGCGTCACGGGCGACGGCGTCCGCGTTCGCCTGCGCGACGGCGATGAAGGAGGTCTCGTACGGGACCTCGAAGAGTGCGAGTCCCTGTTCCGTGCAGGCGTCGACGAGCTGCGGCGGGGTACCGGTGCGCACGACCTCGTCCCCGAAGCCGAGCGCGACGACGCCCCGGCGCAGCAGTCGGGCGACGTAGGCGTCCGCGACCGCCGCCGTGACCTCGGTGTCGTCGCCGAACTGCGTACCGGTGGTGAGCAGCCCCTGCCCGTCGGCGAGGAACGGCGTCGGGTCCTCGAGGTCGGAGCTGTGCAACCAGGACAGCGGCGCATCGAGGGCTGCGTCGGTGGCCGTCAGGAGCCGGAGCCGCAGGTCGGCGCGGTGGAGCAGGGAGCGCAGGGTCGCGGGCATGGGTGCACCCTATCCGCTGCGTCGACCGAGGTGGCCTCCGGTGTACACGGTGGACAGCGGCACCGCAGGGGAGTGGCTCCTACGATCGCGGCATGTCCTCCACCGTCGCACCCTCGACCAGCGCCGCCGCGGGCGGCCCCTCGCTGCCCCAGGAACGGCGGCTCGTCACGGAGGTGCCGGGCCCCCGCTCCCGAGCGCTCTTCGACCGCAAGGCCGCCGCCGTGGCGTCCGGCGTCGGGGTCGCGGTGCCGATCGCCGTCGTCGCGGCCGGTGGGGGCGTGGTCGTCGATGCGGACGGCAACTCGTTCGTCGACCTCGGCTCCGGGATCGCCGTGACGAGCGTCGGCAACGCGCACCCGGGCGTGGTCGACGCCGTGCAGCAGCAGGTCCAGGCGTTCACGCACACCTGCTTCACCATCGCCGCCTACGACGGGTACGTCGAGGTCGCCGAGGCGCTCAACCGGCTCACCCCCGGCGACCACGAGAAGCGGAGCGCGCTCTTCAACTCCGGCGCCGAGGCGGTCGAGAACGCGGTGAAGATCGCCCGCAAGCACACCGGTCGGCAGGCGATCGTGGTGTTCGACCACGCCTACCACGGTCGGACGAACCTCACGATGGCGCTCACCGCGAAGAACCAGCCGTACAAGAACGGCTTCGGTCCCTTCGCGCCCGAGGTGTACCGCGTCCCGATGTCGTACCCGTTCCGCGACGGCGGACTGTCCGGGGCCGAGGCGGCGAGGCGCGCGATCAGCCAGATCGAGAAGCAGGTCGGCGCGGAGAACACCGCCGCGGTGCTCGTCGAGCCGATCCAGGGCGAGGGCGGCTTCGTCGTCCCGGCACCCGGGTTCCTCGCCGCGCTGTCGGAGTGGACCACCGCGAACGACGTCGTGTTCATCGCCGACGAGGTGCAGACCGGGTTCGCCCGCACCGGCGCCATGTTCGCGAGCGAGCACGAGGGCATCGTCCCCGACATCGTCACCACCGCCAAGGGCATGGCCGGCGGGATGCCGCTCTCCGCCGTCACCGGGCGCGCCGAGATCATGGACTCCGCCCACGTCGGCGGACTCGGCGGCACGTACGGCGGCAACCCCGTCGCGTGCGCCGCAGCTCTCGCCGCGATCCACGCCTTCGAGCACGACGGCCTGGTCGAGCGCGCTGCCGAGATCGGTGACGTGCTGCTCGGACGACTCCGCGCCGCACAGGCGACCGACCCCCGCATCGGCGACGTCCGCGGCCGCGGCGCCATGATCGCGATCGAACTCGTCGACCCGGCGACCGGGGAACCCGACGCCGCGCTCACCGGACGGGTCGTACGGTACGCGTACGAGCACGGCGTGATCGCCCTCACCGCGGGGACGTACGGCAACGTCCTCCGCTTCCTCCCCCCGCTCGCGATCGACGACGACCTGCTCCACGAGGGGCTCGACATCGTCCTGGAAGGACTCGCAGCAGCATGACCGACACCCAGCAGACCACCCAGCGCACCGACGCCGAACGCGAGCTGCTCGCGAAGGTCCCCACGGGCCTCCTGGTCGACGGCACCTGGCGACCGGCGGCCGACGGCGGCACGTTCGGCGTCGTCGACCCCGCCACCGGTGAGACGCTCCTCGAGATCGCCGACGCAACCCCCGAAGACGGTGTCGCGGCCCTCGACGCCGCCGAAGCGGCGAAGCACGGCTGGGCGACGACCCCGCCGCGCGAGCGAGCCGAGGTCCTGCGCCGCGCCTTCGACCTGCTCCAGGAACGTCGCGCCGACTTCGCCCTCCTCATGACGCTGGAGATGGGGAAGCCGCTCGCCGAGGCGAACGGCGAGGTCACCTACGGCGGTGAGTTCCTCCGCTGGTTCTCCGAGGAGGCCGTCCGCATCGGCGGCTCCTACGGCACCAACCCCGAGGGCACCGGCCGTGCGATCGTCAGCCACAAGCCCGTCGGCCCGGCGTTCCTCATCACCCCGTGGAACTTCCCCCTCGCGATGGCCACCCGCAAGATCGCCCCCGCGCTCGCCGCCGGGTGCACGGTCGTCGTGAAGCCCGCCGAGCTCACCCCGCTCACCACCCTGCTGTTCGCCGATCTGCTGGTCGAGGCGGGCGTGCCGGCCGGGGTCGTCAACGTCGTGCCGACCACGCACGCCGGTGCGCTTTCCGAGCCGATCATCGCCGACCCGCGACTCCGGAAGCTCTCGTTCACGGGATCGACGCCGGTGGGCCGGACCCTCCTCGCCCAGGCGGCGCAGAACGTGCTGCGGACGAGCATGGAGCTCGGCGGCAACGCCCCGTTCCTCGTGTTCGCCGACGCGGACCTCGACCTCGCCGTCGAGGGGGCGCTCGCCGCGAAGTTCCGGAACACCGGGCAGGCGTGCACCGCGGCCAACCGGTTCCTCGTGCACGAGGACGTCGTCGAGGAGTTCGCCAGCCGGCTCACCGACCGCGTCGCGGCCATGTCGGTCGGCCGCGGGACCGAGGACGGCGTCGCCATCGGCCCGCTCATCGACCAGCGCGCCGTCGACAAGGCGCACCGGCTCGTCACCGACGCCCTCGACCGCGGTGCGACCCTCCGGACCGGCGGCCACCCCGTCGACGGCCCCGGCACGTTCTACGCGCCCACCGTGATCACCGACGTGCAGCCCGGCAGCGACCTGCTCCGCGACGAGATCTTCGGACCCGTCCTGGCGATCCGGACGTTCTCGACCGAGGACGAGGCCGTCGCGGCGGCGAACGACACCGAGTACGGGCTCGTCGGCTACGCGTTCACCGAGGACCCCGCGCGCGGACAGCGCCTCACGGAACGGCTCGAGACGGGCATGCTGGGGCTCAACACCGGTGTCGTCTCGAACGCGTCGGCACCGTTCGGCGGGGTCAAGCAGTCCGGCCTCGGACGCGAGGGCGGCGGCGAGGGCATCGCCGAGTACCTCGAGACCATGTACACGCTGACGCCCGACCCGTTCGGGCGCACGAAGGGAGCGCAGCGATGACCATCGAGAAGGACGTCGTCGTCATCGGCGCCGGGGTCACCGGCCTCATCGCCGCGAACCGCCTCGTCGCCGAGGGGAAGCGCGTGGCCGTGCTCGAGGCCCGCGACCGCGTCGGTGGCCGCACGTGGACGAACGACATCGAGGGCGTCACCCTCGAGATCGGCGGCCAGTGGGTCTCCCCGGACCAGACCGCCCTGCTCGAGACCCTCGACGAACTCGGACTCGAGACGTACGACCGCTACCGCGAGGGCTCCAGCGTCTACATCGACGAGCACGGCACCCGCACCGAGTACACCGGCGACATCTTCCCGCTGCCGGAGGCCACCGCCGCCGAGATCGAGCGGCTCGTCGCCGTCGTCGACGAGTACGTGGCGACGGTCGACCCGGCGCGCCCCTGGGAAGCGCCCCACGCCGCCGCGCTCGACGAGACCTCGTTCCGCGCCTGGCTGCACACGCTGAGCGACGACCGGGTCGCGACCGACAACGTCGAGCTCTTCATCGCCGGCGCCATGCTGACCAAGCCCGCGCACGCCTTCTCGGCGCTGCAGGCCCTGCTCATGGCCGCCTCGGCCGGGAGCTTCTCGAACCTCGTCGACGCCGACTTCATCCTCGACAAGCGCGTCGTCGGCGGCATGCAGCACGTGTCCGAGCGGCTCGCCGCCCGGCTCGGTGCGGACGTCCACCTGAACGCCCCGGTGCGCACCCTGCGCTGGGACGACGAGGGCGTCACAGCGCTCGCCGACGGCGGCATCGAGGTCCGTGCCCGCCAGGCACTCGTGGCCGTCCCGCCGCCCCTGTACTCCCGCATCTCGTACGAGCCGCCGCTGCCGCGTCGCCAGCACCAGCTGCACCAGCACCTGTCGATGGGGTTCGTCATCAAGGTGCACGCCGTCTACGACCGGCCGTTCTGGCGCGGCGCCGGGCTGTCCGGCACCGCGTTCAGCCCGTACGAGCTCGTGCACGAGGCGTACGACAACACCTCGTACGGGCAGGAGCAGGGCACGCTCGTCGGGTTCGTGTCCGACCAGCACGCCGACGACGTCTTCGCCCTCTCCGCCGAGGAGCGCAAGGCCCGCGTGCTCGACTCGCTCGCGCACTACTACGGCGACGAGGCACGTCGACCGGTCGTCTACTACGAGAGCGACTGGGGTACCGAGGAGTGGACCCGTGGCGCCTACGCGGCGAGCTTCGACCTGGGCGGGCTCGTCCGGTACGGCGCCGACCAGCGTGCTGCCGTCGGCCCGATCCGGTTCGCGTCGAGCGACCTCGCCGGGCACGGGTACCAGCACGTGGACGGGGCGGTGCGGATGGGCCGCGAAGCGGCGGCCGAGATCCTCGCCTCGTTGCCGCAGCCGGCGGTGCAGTAGACCCACGCCGAGACGGACGGGAGGCGCGGTGCGGGCTGGCACCGCGCCTCCCGTCCGTCATCGGTGTGGGTTCGGCCGGTACGGTCGTCCCATGGGTGACCCGCACGACGAGGCCGTGGTGATCCGCCCGGCGACGACCGCCGACGCCGAGGGCATCGCCAGGGTGCACACCACATCGTGGCGCGAGACCTACGGCCGGTTCGTGGACGATCCGGAGACCGACCCGTGGTTCGACCTCGGCCGGCGACTCGACATGTGGCGCGCGAACCTCGCCCAGGGGACGTTCGCGACCGTGGTGGCCGACGGCGCTGACGGGATCGTCGGCTTCGCCGCGGTGGAGGCGACGACCGAGCCCGACGCCGTCCGACCCGAGGAACTCACGATGCTGTACGTGCTCGGGCGCGCCCACGGCGACGGCAGCGGTCAAGCGCTCCTCGACGCGGTCCTCGGTGACCGTCCGGCGTCGCTGTGGGTCGCCGAGGACAACCCGCGTGCCCACGCCTTCTACCGACGGAACGGATTCGTGCCGGACGGCGCTACGTCGAGCTTCGGCCCGATCGGCTCCACCGTGCGGCTCGTCCGCTGACCGACGCCCGTCCTGGACGGACACCGGACGCAGCGCGCGTACGGTCCGGGACATGAGCGACACCAGCGGAACCAGCGACCCCACCGACGCCGAGCGGCAGTACACCGAGGACCTGCCGGACGGCTCGCCGTCGGGCGACGCCACGAAGGACCCGGAGCAGGACAGCGACCACGACTCGGGCGGCGAGCCGGCGGACCCGCAGTAGTCCGCCCTGGTCGTCCCGCGCGGCGTCGGCGGCCCCTGCGATGATCGTGGCATGGACGAGACGACCGCTGCGGCGATCAGTGCGGTGGCCGCGACGGTGAGTGTCCCGGTGGCGGTCGCGTCCGCCGTCGTCGCATGGCGGGCGGGTCGGGCGGCCAAGCGCGCGGCGGATCAGCAGAACCAGCTCGGGCACGCCGCGTGGGTCGGCTCCTGGCAACCGACCGTCGACATGGTGCTCGACGCGGTCACGTACCGGTGGGCGACCGACACGGAGGTCTGGGAGCCCGGCGCCCAGACGGACCCCGGCCTCGTTCCGGGCGAGGGCGTCTCGCCGCGACGAGCACGTGACGAGCGCCTGCACGTCGAGGTGGTGGTCTCGGGACGCCTCGTCAACCACTCATCGCGTGAGGTGCTGGCGACCGCACACGCACTTCGTCGTCGGCGGGTGCGGTTCCCGTTGCGGAACCAGGGGGTGTTCCTGGTGGACGGCGTCGACCGCCACCAGGCCGTGGTCGCTGCGAACTCGACCATCGCCTTCCGGTGGATCGACCGGCTCCCGGTGGACGATTGGCTGCGGCACCTCGCGGCCTCGGACCGGTGGCCGGCCTTCGACGTGCCGATCGGGCTCCGGCGTCGTGGGCGGACGGATTCGCTGCAGTCCGGAGGCTTCCGCGTGGTGTTGGACAGTCGGGCCGCCGAGCGGGTCTCCGAAGTCTGGACGGCGATCCTCGAGCGCCCAGCGGTCCGGCCGTGCGGTCGGGACGACCGGGACGAGCTGCTGTGGGCTCCGGCCGAGTCTGCTTCCGCCCCCATCGACGACGACGTCATCCGGTACCGGTGCGCTGCCGACAGCACGCTGGCACAGCTCCGGCCGCCGCGGCTGCGTCTCGTGCCGGGTCGACTCTGACCCCGGGTGCTGTCCAGCTGATCCCGCCCGGTCAGGCGCCGACGAGCCGTTCGGCAGCCGCCCGCGCCGCCGCTGCCCAGGGCCGCGACGGGTCAGCCTGCGCGCTCGCCATCGCGCCGTCGTAGAGCAGGCAGAGCTGCAGCGCCGTGCCGTCCGGATCGGCTGCGCCGGCCTCTGCGAGCAGTGACGTGAAGAGTCCCCGGACCCACGTGCGGTGCTCGAGCGTCACCTCGTGCGTGGGGTGCCCGGCGCCGTACTCCGCCTCGACGTTGATGAACGGGCAGCCCCGGTAGCCCGGGGCGGCGAACCACTCCCCGAGCAGGTCGAACACCGCCAGGACGCGGTAGCGCGGCGTGCTCCCGCGCACAGGCAGCTCGTCGGCGACGTGCTCCTGCCACGACCGGCTCCGTCCTTGCAGGTAGCCGAGCACGAGGTCGTCCTTCGTCCGGAAGTGCGTGTAGAGGCTCGCCTTCGAGATGTCCGCCTCGGCAGCGACCTGGTCCACCCCGACCGCGTGGATCCCCTGCTCGTAGAAGAGCCGGTCGGCCGTGGCGACCGCGCGCTCGTACGCGGGACGGCGGCGGGTTCGGGGGGTCGATGTGTCGGACATGGTTTGACTTTACTGCACTGATCTGTACAGTTACCAGCAATTCAACCAAACCGATCTGTTCAGTTAGGACATCGACCATGACCACCACCGCCCTCGTCACCGGGTCCACCAGCGGCATCGGCCGCGCCACCGCCGAACGCCTCGCCGCGGAGGGGATGCACGTCGTCGTCTCCGGCCGGAACGCCGAGCGAGGTGATGAGGTCGTACGGGGGATCCGTGCGGCCGGTGGCACGGCCGACTTCGTCCGGGCGGACCTGCGTGACGCCGCCAGCGCGAAGGAGCTCGCCGAGGCGGCACTCGCGATCGGGGGCGGCCGGGTCGACGTGCTCGTCAACAGCGCGGGCATCTTCCCCTTCGGCGCGACGGCTGACACCACCTCGGAAGGTTTCGACGAGGTCTACGACGTCAACGTGAAGGCGCCGTACTTCCTGGTCGCTGCTCTCGCTCCGGGCATGGCAGAGCGCGGTGCGGGCGCGATCGTGAACGTCACGACGATGGTCGCCGAGTTCGGTGCGGCCGGCATGGGCCTGTACGGATCGACGAAGGCGGCGCTCGTCCTGCTGACGAAGTCGTGGGCGGCGGAGTTCGGCCCCGCCGGCGTCCGCGTCAACGCCGTGAGCCCCGGTCCGACCCGCACCGAGGGCACGGCCGCCATGGGGGAGAGCCTCGACCAGCTCGCCGCTGCCGGTCCGGCCGGACGGCCGGGCACGGCCGGGGAGATCGCCGAGGCGATCGTCTTCCTCGCCACCGACGCGGCCTCGTTCGTCCACGGCGCGGTCCTGCCGGTGGACGGTGGCCGGATCGCGGTCTGACGCGACCCCCTGACGGACGGGAGGCGCGGTGTCAGCTCGCACCGCGCCTCCAGTCCTCGTGCGCTTCGTCCAGTTGCCACGAAGGACCCGGAGCAGGACAGCGTCTGGTCCGCGCCCTCGTCAGTCGGCGGCGCGGATGGGCTCGCCGGTGTCCGGGTCCCAACCGACCACCCGCGGCTGCGCGACCCGGGCAGCAGGGCGCTGGCTTGGCGGGAAGTACCCGCGAGCAGCGGGCAGGTACGGCAGGAACGCGGCGACGGCACCCAGGACGCCGTTCGCGGTGGTGAGTCCGTACGGCGGCAGGAGGGCGCCGATGGCTCCGACCACACCGAGCGCCGCCATCCAGAACCGCGCGCGTCCGGAGCCACGGCCGACGCGCAGTGCACCGAACACGAACCAGCCGAGGATCGCCAGGCCGATGGCGACCGGCACGAGGGCCCAGGGGCCACCGGACGACACCGTTCCGGGCAGGTCCATGAGCCGTGTGACCAGGTCGCACGCGAACAGCACGAGCCACAGCACGACGGCAGCGGTCACGAGGACGGGGCGGGAGCGCGGGACACCGGTGGTCACGTGGTGATCCTAGGACCGGAGTTGCGCTGCGCACCACGCGTGGACGGTGCCGCTCGCACTACGATCGCGATGTGGACCCGAACGCGACCCCGCTCCGGAGCGGCCCTGCTGCGCCGACCCTGCTGACGGCGGGCCAGCACGCCCTCCAGCTTGCGCTCGTGGCCGTCGTGCAACTCGCGAGCAACGGTCTGTTCCCCGGCCTCGGGCTCGTGTTCCTCGCGCTGCTCGGGACGCCGTGGTTCCGTCGCCGGCCCGACCGGGTCGTACTGGTGCTCGGCGCTGCGCTGAGCCTCGCCCCCGTCGTGGTGATGCTGGTCGACCTCGTGTCCGGCGCCCAGGTCGGCGTCGAGTTCGGGCCGAGCCCCCGGTAACCGGAAGGGGTACGTCGGCGAGCCGGGGACACAGTCGCCGACCGGTAGAACGACGACATGACCACTTCTTCCCGCACCCCGCTCGGCGTGACACTCGTCGACGGCGGCGCGAACGTCGCTCTCTTCTCCAGCACCGCCGAGCGCGTCGAGTTCTGCCGGTTCGACGAGGACGGCACCGAACACCGCACCGAGCTCACGAACCGCACCGGCTACACCTTCCACGACGTCGTCCCGGACGTGACCGTGGGGACTCGCTACGGCTTCCGCGTCCACAGCGCATGGGACCCGGCGAAGGGCCTCCGCCACAACCCGGCGAAGCTGCTGCTCGACCCGTACGCCACCGCCGTCGACGGCACGTACCAGTGGGGCCAGGCACTGTTCGGCCACGACATGCAGCACCCCGAGCAGATCGACGAGACCGACTCGGCCGCTGCGATGCCGAAGTCGGTCGTCGCCGACCGCGACTTCGACTGGGGCGACGATGCGCGCCCCCGCACGGCCCTCGCCGACACCGTCGTGTACGAGGTCCACGTCAAGGGCTTCACGAAGCAGCACCCCGACGTGCCCGAGGAGATCCGCGGCACGTACGCCGGACTCGCGCACCCGGCGGCGATCAAGCACCTCACCGACCTCGGGGTGACCGCCGTCGAGCTGCTGCCGACGCACCAGTTCGTGCAGGACTCGACCCTCGCCGACAAGGGCCTCCGCAACTACTGGGGCTACAACAGCATCGGGTTCTTCGCCCCCCACGACGAGTACTCGTCCTCCGGCACCGCCGGCCAGCAGGTCGCCGAGTTCAAGGCGATGGTGCAGGCCCTGCACGCCGCCGGCCTCGAGGTCATCATGGACGTCGTCTACAACCACACGGCCGAGGGCAACCACATGGGCCCGACGCTCTCGTTCAAGGGCATCGACAACGAGTCGTACTACCGCCTGGTCGAGGGCGACGAGGCGAACTACTTCGACACGACCGGCACGGGCAACAGCCTCAACGTGTCGCACCCCGCGGCGCTCGGCCTCGTCATGGACTCGCTCCGGTACTGGGTCGAGGAGATGCACGTCGACGGCTTCCGCTTCGATCTCGCGACGACGCTGACCCGTCAGGGCGGCGAGGCGGAGAAGCACTCGGCGTTCCTCGACATCATCCACCAGGACCCGGTGCTCCGCGAGGTGAAGATGATCGCCGAGCCGTGGGACACCGCCGGCTACCAGGTCGGCGGCTTCCCGGCGGACTGGTCGGAGTGGAACGGCAAGTACCGCGACGACCTGCGCGCGTTCTGGCGCGGCGACGCGGGCACCCTCGGTGACGCCGTGCAGCGCGTGCTCGGCAGCCCGGACGTCTACGAGGGCTCCCGGCGCTCCCCGCTGTGCTCGGTCGACTTCGTCACCGCCCACGACGGTTTCACCCTGGCGGACCTGACGATGTACGCCGAGAAGCACAACGAGGCGAACGGCGAGGACAACAACGACGGCGAGAGCGACAACACCTCGTTCAACGGCGGCGTCGAGGGCCCGACCGACGACGGCGTGGTGAACGACTACCGCAACCGGCAGCGCCGCAACTTCCTCGGCACGCTGCTGCTGTCGGCGGGCGTGCCGATGATCCTCGGCGGCGACGAGATCGCCCGGTCGCAGGGCGGCAACAACAACGCCTACTGCCAGGACGACGAGATCTCGTGGTTCGACTGGGCCGCGGCCGACCGGGACCTGCTGGCCTTCACGACCGAGGCGATCGCGTTCCGCCGCGACCACGTGTCCCTGCGTCCCGAGTGGTACCGCACGGCCCCGGGCGACTCGGCGTCCACGGTCGACGTGCTCCGTGCCGACGCGAAGGGGTTCGACGACGCCGACTGGGCGGACGGCGGGAACCGGGCGGTCATGCTCGTCCTGCAGCAGGGCGACGACACCGTGGCGGTGCTGCTCAACGCGTCGGAGACCACCGTCGAGTTCACCCTGCCGGAGAAGCCGGGTGGCGGGCGCTGGTCCCTCGGGCTGTCGAGCGACCCGGACCAGGCCGTCGGCGACGACGCGTCGACCGTGCTGGTGCGCGACGCGTCGTTCACGGCCTTGGTCTAGACCAGGGGGCGGACGGGAGGCGCGGTGCCGGCTGGCACCGCGCCTCCCGTCCGCCCGTGGGCCGGGTCCAGGGCGTCAGCCGCCGATGCGGATCAGCTTCTTGTTGACGAACTCGTCGGCCCCGAGGGGGCCGAGCTCGCGGCCGAAGCCGCTCGCCTTGACGCCGCCGAAGGGGAGCTCCGGGCTGTCCGCGCCGACGATGTTCACGTAGACCATCCCGGCCTCGATGCGATCGGCGACGCGCAGTGCCTGCTCGGCGTCGGTCGTGAAGAGGTACGAGCCGAGGCCGTACGGGGTGTCGTTCGCGATCGTGATCGCGGCGTCCTCGTCCTCGACCCGGTAGACGGCGGCGACGGGGCCGAAGAACTCCTCGCGGTAGGCGTCGTTGTCGGGTGTGACGCCGGTCAGGACCGTCGGGGTGAAGGCGTTGCCCTGACGCTGGCCGCCGGTGACGACGGTGGCGCCCTGGGCGGTGGCCGCCGCGAGCTGCTCCTGCAGCCGGTCGGCAGCGGCGGGGGAGGACAGCGGACCGAGTTCGGCACCGGGCGTGGTCGGGTCGGTGGGCGAGACCGCGGCCATCGCGTCGGTGAACTTGGCCAGGAAGTCGTCGTACAGGTGGTCGGCGACGAGGAAGCGCTTGGCGGCGTTGCAGACCTGGCCGTTGCCCTCGAGGCGGGTGGCGACGGCTGATTCGACCACGGCGTCGAGGTCGTCGGTCGACAGCAGGATGAACGGGTCCGAGCCGCCGAGCTCGAGGACGACCTTCGTGAGGTTGCGGCCGGCGATCTCCGCGACGGCGGCACCGGCGCGTGCGGAGCCGGTGAGGGAGACGCCCTGGACGCGCGGGTCGGCGATGACGTCGGCCGCCTGGTCGTTCGTGGCGAAGACGTTCGTGTACGCGCCCTCGGGGAAGCCCGCGTCGTGGAAGACCCGCTCGATCGCGAGTGCGGACTCCGGGCACTGCGGGGCGTGCTTGAGGAGGACGGTGTTGCCGATGACGAGGTTCGGACCGGCGAACCGGGCGATCTGGTACGCGGGGAAGTTCCACGGCATGATGCCGAGCAGGACGCCGATCGAGGACTTCCGGATGAACGCGCTGCCCTCGCTGCCGTCCGCCAGGGTGATCGGCTGGTCGGCGAGGAACTCCTCGGCGTGGTCCGCGTAGTAGTCGTAGATGTCGGCGCAGAAGTCGACCTCGCCCACGGCCTGGTCGATCGGCTTCGCCATCTCGCGGACGATCGTGGCGGCGAGGTCGTCCCGACGCTCCCGGTACAGCTCGGCGACGCGGTGCAGCAGCGCGGCGCGGTCGGCGACGGTGCTCGTGCGCGACCACTGGGCGTGCGTGCGGTCGGCGGTGTCGATCGCCGCGCGGAGCTCGTCGTCGGTGATCGTCGGGAACGTGGCGAGGGTCTGGCCGGTGGCCGGGTCGGTGACCGCGTAGACGGTGGCCGTGTCGTTCATCGTGTCTCCTGTGTGGTTCAGACCTGGTCGGTCAGCTGCTTGTTGACGCCGGTGACGGGCTGGTTCTCGTCGAAGCCCTTCGGCTGGATCCGGAACCCCTTCGTGATCACCAGCAGGTACACGAAGCCGATCGCGGCCCAGACGCCGCCGGCGATGAGGGCGTCGGCGTGCAGCTGAGACCAGAGAACACCGGTCAGCAGCATCGCGACCCCGGGGAGGACGATGAAGGCGAACCGGTCACGGGCGGTGTGCCGGCGGCCCTCGCGCCAGGCGAAGTGCACGATGACCGTGAGGTTGACGAACGTGAACGCGATGAGGGCGCCGAAGTTGATGTACGCCGAGATCGTGTCGAGCGAGAACGTCATCGCGAGCAGGGTGACCGCCCCGACGATGACGACGTTCGGGATGGGCGTGCGGGTCCTCGGGCTCACGTAGCCGAAGACCTTCTTCGGCAGGACGTTGTTGCGGCCCATCACGAGCAGCATGCGGGCGACGCTGGCGTGCGAGGCCAAGCCCGAGGCGAGCGCGGCGACGAACCCGGCGGCGACGAGGATCGCCTGGAACACCCTGCCGCCGACGAGCAGCCCGATCTGGGGCAGCGGGTCGTCGGTGAACTCGCCGAACGGGGCGTTGGTCGGGAAGCGGAGCTGGGCGAAGTACGCCGAGACGAGGAAGATGAGCCCGCCGATGAGGACGGTCAGCAGGATCGCCTTCGGCATGATGCGGATGCTCTTCGCCTCCTCGGTGTACATCGTCACCGCGTCGAACCCGATGAACGAGAAGCACACGACGGTCGCCCCGGTGAGGAGCGCCGACATCGTCACGCCGTCGTGCACGAAGGGCTCGGCGCTGACCACCGTGCCGGCACCGGCACCCTCGACGAGTTCGATCACGGCGAAGACGACGAACGCGATCATCGCGAGGATCGCCCCGATGAGCAGGACCATGTTGAGGTTCGACGTCCCACGCATCGACAGGCAGATCACCGTCGTGACGAACACCGTGTAGACGACCACCGTCACCCACGCGGGCAGTGCCGGGAAGACCTGCTCGAGGTACAGACGGATGATGAGCGCGTTCACCATCGGGAGCAGCAGGTAGTCGAGCAGGGACGCCCAGCCGACCATGAAGCCGGCGTTCGGGTGGATCGACTCCCGCACGTACGTGTAGGCCGATCCCGCGGCCGGGTAGACGCGGACCATCTTCCCGTAGCTGATCGCCGTCAGGAGCATGATCACGAGGGCGATGAGGTACGCACTCGGCACGGCGCCGTTCGTCTCGCCGGAGACGATGCCGAAGGTGTCGAACACCACGGTCGGCGTCATGTACCCGAGGCCGAGTCCGACGATCGCCCACAGCCCGAGACTCCGCTTCAGGGACCCACCGCGCGCGGTGCCGGGCGGGGCGGTGACGATGGTCGGTGACGCCATGGGGAGTTCCTCCTGCTCGCAACCGGAGCTGCGGGGGCCGGGGTCCGCGCGGCGGTGCGCGGACCTGATCGGGTGGACCGATCCGCTGACGATACCGACGCCGCGGGCAGCGTCGGACCCGCCACGGAGTACACGATGCGAGGCAGGGATGTACGCGGTGTCGCTTGCCGACCGGAGCCTGGGACCGGCCGGGAAGATGCTCAGCCACGGTGCCGGAACCGCGGGCGCACTCCCGGCACGGCTCCCTACGATCGGCTCGGCACGACCGGCACCGGGCCGGACGTCGACGGACGAGGACGACCGATGACACGGACACGAGGGTTGATCGCCGCCGGGCTGGTGGTCGGCCTCGCGCTCGGCGCGGCCGGTGGGTGGGGCATCGCCCACGCGACCGGTGCGGGTGGGACGGGCTCCGCCGCTGGCGGGCGGGCCGTCGTCGCGGAGCCGAGCCGCGCCTCCACGGCCCGCGCGACGACCGTGCCGAGCGCACCCCCCTCCGCGCACGCCCCGATCGCGACCACGGCCGGCGGGATCCCCGCTGCCGAGGCACCCGGGTCCACTCCCGCTTCGGCGAGCGTCGACCTGGCGCGGACGTGGACCGCTCCGGCCGACCTGCCGACGCAGGGGCGGCTGCTCCGGGTGACCATCCCGGCCACGCGATCGCACTTCGTCGCACGCCAGGCCCTGCTGTACCTGCCCCCGGCCGCGCTCACCGCCGACCCACCGGCGCTGCCCGTCGACGTGCTCCTGTCCGGCCAGTCCCGCGGTGCCGGTCCCGAGGACGTGCAGACCGGCGGGGCGATCGAGCAGACGATGGACGCGCTCGCGACCGTCGACCGCGGCCTCGCACCGATCGTGGTCGTCCCCGACCAGCTCGGCCCGCGGTCGGCGAACCCGATGTGCGTCGACGGGGCGCTCGGCAACAGCCGGACCTACCTCACCGAGGACGTCCCGGCGTGGGTGACGAGCCATCTGCGGGTGCAGACCGCGGCCTCCGCGTGGACCATCGGCGGGTTCTCGCAGGGTGGGACGTGCGCGATCCAGCTCGGGGCGGGAGACCCCTCGCGGTTCGGCAACCTCATCGACGTCTCCGGCGAGGACGGGCCCACGCTCGGCAGCGAGAGGAAGACCATCGACGAGGGCTTCGGTGGGAACCGGGCGGCGTGGGCGGCTGCGCAGCCCGCGGCACTGCTGCGTGCCGGTGCGCCGTTCCGGGACTCGAACGCGTTCTTCGCGGCCGGGGCCCTCGACACCACCTACGGGCCGGTGATGCCCGTGATGGCCGAGCGGGCGCGGGCAGCGGGAATGCACGTCGCCACATGGGTGGTGCCGGGTGGGCGGCACAGCTGGGTGACGGCGCGGGCGGCGCTCGCCGCGGGGCTCGACTGGTTGCAGCCGCGGGTGGGGCTCGGGGCACCGGCGGCCTGACGTCTACTGCGCCGCGGGCTCCTGCTGCGTGATGCAGTGCAGCCCACCGCCCCGCGCGAACACCTCGCGCGCGTCGATCGTCCGCACCTCGCGCCCCGGGTACACGTCCGCGAGGATCCCCCGCGCCCGCTCGTCCGCCGTCGGCTCCCCGAAGCCGCACGCGATCACCGCGCCGTTCACCACCACGTGGTTCACGTAGTTCCAGTCGACGGGTCCGTCGGCGTCGGCGAGCGTCGTGGGTGCGGGCAGCTCGACGATGGTGGCGTCCGTCGCGTCCTCGATCGCCCGCCGGACGATCGGCATCACGAGGTGGTCCGGGTGGCCGGGGTCCGGCTGGGCGTGCAGCAGGACGGTGTCCATCGCGGCGCCGGCGAAGGTCGCCACCATGTCGACGTGCCCCCGGGTGCCGAAGCCGTCGTAGTCGCGGGTGAGGCCACGGGGCAGCCAGACCACGTCGGTCGCGCCGATCGTCCGCGCCAGCTCCTGCTCCACCCGCGCGCGGTCGGCGTAGGGGTTCCGTCGGGGATCGAGCTGGACCGTCTCGGTGACGAGGACGCGTCCGGTCCCGTCGACGTGGATCGCCCCGCCCTCGTTCACGAGCAGTGACGGGATCCGTTCCACGCCCGCGGCCGCGGCGACGGTGGCGGCGACCTCGGCGTCGCGCGTCCACGTCGACCACGGGTTCGCGCCCCAGCCGTTGAAGACCCAGTCCACCGCGCCACGGGCCCCGGTCACGTCGTCGACCACGAACGTCGGACCGATGTCGCGCATCCAGAAGTCGTCGAGGGGCGCCTCGAGCACGTCCACGGCGCCGGACAGGAGGCGTCGGGCGTCGTCGCGCGCGACCGGGTCGACGACCACGGTGACGGCCTGGTACTCGCTGATCGCGTTCGCGGTCGCCGCCCAGACGGCACGCGCCGCCTCGGCGCTCGCCGGGTCGTCGCCGAGCGTGAGCCCGGGCCGCGGGAACGCCATCCAGGTGCGTTCCTGCGGGGCGGTCTCGGGAGGCATGGCCCACGTCATGCGCGCACCTCGCGTCCGGTGGGGGTCGCCGCCACGGCGATGGCCGCGTCGATCGCGTCGCGTGCGCCGTACGCGTGGCGTTCCTCGTCGACGGGGGCGACGAGCGTGCCGTACAGGTCCGGACGGCGCGTGACGTAGAAGGGGAAGAGCCGGAGCCACTCCGTGCGGGCGTCGAGGTCGAGGTCCGCGACGAGCACGACACTCGCATCGCGCGGTGCCTCGACGAGGACGCGGCCGAACGGGTCGGAGATGAACGACGAGCCGTAGAAGGTGATGTCGCCCTCGTCGCCCCAGCGGTTCGGGACCACCATGAACTGCCCCGAGGTGATGCCGTTCGCCACGATGACCTGCCGCCAGATCGGGGCGGTGTCGAACGCGGGGAACGACGGCTCGGACCCGATCGCCGTCGGGTACGCGAGGACCTCGCTGCCGGCGAGACCGTACGACCGCGCGACCTCGGGGAACCACTCGTCCCAGCAGGTCGGCAGGCCCACACGGGCGCCGAGTCCGGCCGGCTCGTACACCGGGAAGGCGTCGGCGTCGGTGCCCGGGCGGAAGTAGGTGTCCTCGTAGTAGCCGGCGCTGATCGGGATGTGCGTCTTGCGCGTCCGACCGACCAGCGTGCCGTCCGGCGCGACGAGGACGGCCGTGTTGTAGCCGCGCGGGTCCTCGGGCCGGTCGTCGGCGGCCGGACGCTCGTACAGCGAGGCGTGCACGAACACCCCGTGCTCCGCCGCCTGGGCGCGAGCGAACGCGACCGTCGGGCCGTCCTCGAGCGACTCGGCCGACTCCTTCGGTGCGCCGGTCGCGGGGGTGTCGCCCGGGTAGCGCGAGAGCGTCAGTTCGGGGAGGAACACCGCGGTGGCGCCGTTCGCCGCTGCCGTCGCGATGCCGTTCGCGAGCTGGGCACGGTGGGCCGCGGGATCCTCGAGCCACCGGGACTGCACGAGGCCGACGCGCACCCGGCGTCGGGGTCGGCCGGTGTCCTCGTGCAGGGGAGACCGCTGCGGTGTGCCGGTGATGACGTCCATGACGCCATTGTTGATCGCATGATCAACGAGCGCAACCCCCTCGAGGTGTTGTGTGGACGCATGAGCGAACCCATCGTCACACCGCTCGGCTTCTCGCACGTCCGGTTGACGGTCACCGACATCCGACGCAGCAAGGCCTTCTACGAGCGGTTGTTCGGGATGCCACCGGGGAGCGACTTCAGCGACCAGATCGACGACCCGACGATCCACGACGACCCGTGGCGGACCTACGGCGGGTGCTCCTTCACGTTCGGCGGGCAGACGCTGGGCCTGCGGCCGGTCGCGCCGGCGGGGGACCGGTTCGACGCCGACCGGGTCGGCCTCGACCACGTGTCGTTCCGGGTCGCTTCGGTCGACGAGCTGCACGCCGCGGTGGGCCGGCTCGACGCGGCGGGGATCGAGCACGGCGAGGTGACCGACCTGCCGCCGTTCGGGCTCGTGATCCTGTCCGTGCAGGACCCGGACGACGTCAACCTGGAGTTCGCGGCGCCCCGGGCGTGAGTCGGTGTCGCCCGAGGGGCTGTCCGGTCGGCGCGCGCGTCCCCCGGGCGTCGAGGTGACACCCGTGCCCCGGGCGTTGGCTGATCCGGTCAGACAACAGGAGGACACATGAGCAAGACCTGGTTCATCACCGGCGCGTCCAAGGGCTTCGGCCGCGAGTGGACGGAAGCGGCACTCGAGCGCGGGGACTCCGTCGCCGGGACCGCCCGCAACCCCGACGACGTGCACGACCTCGTCGACCAGTACCCGGACACGTTCCTCGCACTGCAGCTCGACGTCACCGACCGTGCAGCCGACATCGCCGCGGTCCAGCGTGCCGCCGAGCACTTCGGCTCCCTCGACGTCGTCGTCAACAACGCCGGCTACGGCCACTTCGGCATGGTCGAGGAGCTCACCGAGGACGAGGTGCGCGCGCAGCTCGAGACGAACCTGTTCGGTGCGCTCTGGGTCACCCAGGCGGCGCTGCCGATCATGCGCGAGCAGGGGTCCGGACACATCGTCCAGGTGTCGAGCATCGGCGGGATCAGTGCGTTCCCGACGGTCGGGGCGTACCACGCGTCGAAGTGGGCGCTCGAGGGGATCTCGCAGTCGCTGTCCCAGGAGGTCGCGGGCTTCGGCATCCACGTCACCCTCGTCGAGCCCGGTGGGTTCTCGACGGACTGGTCCGGTCCGTCCTCGAAGCACAGCGAGGAGATCGCCGCCTACGCCGACGTGCGCGAGGCCGCGTCCAAGCGCCCGTCCGCTGCCGATCCCGGCAAGCCGGAGGCCACCCGGTCGGCGATCCTGAAGGTCGTCGACGCGGACGAGCCGCCGCTGCGGGTGTTCTTCGGGAAGGCGCCGCTCGGCATCGCGGAGCGGGACTACGAATCGCGGTTGGCGACCTGGCGCGAGTGGCAGCCGGTGGCCGAGGAGGCACACGGCGCCTGACGACCTGCGAGGTCAGGCACGACCGACCGCCGAGCCGACCACGGCGAGCAGCCGGAGTCGCTCGGCGGTCTCGCTGCCGGGTTCGGCGGTGTACACGAGCAGGTTCTGCGAGCTGTCGGGGTCCTGCAGCACCTGGCACTGCAGGGTGAGGAGCCCGACCTCGGGGTGGCGGTAGGTCTTCACATCCCGCGGGCGGATGCCGACCTCGTGGCGCGCCCAGACCTCGCGGAACTCCTCCCTCGTCGCGAGCAGCCGTTCGGCCAGGTGTGCGGCCCGGGAGTCGGGTCCGCGGCGAGCGATGACGGTGCGGAGACCCGAGGCGTACATCCGGGACAGGAAGGGGTGGTCCTCGACCGGGTGGACGTCCCGGGACGCCGGGTCGGCGAACCACCGGTACCCGATGCTCCGGTCGTCGCCCCGTCGGCCGCTGGCGTCACCGGTGAGTTCGGCGGCGAGGGACGTCTGCTGCAGCGTCTCGCCCAGCTCGGTGACGATCTCGGCCGGGCTGTCGGCGAGTCGGTCGAAGATGCGCATCATGCCGGGGCTGACGTGGTCGCCGCCGGACGCCGCGGTCGGGGGCTCGTGTCCGGCGAGGCGGAAGAGGTGGTCGCGCTCCGCGATCGTGAGGCGCAGGCCCTGCGCGATCGACGCGAGCATCTGGTCGGACGGCTGCGGTCCGCGCTCCCGTTCCAGCCGCGCGTAGTAGTCGACGGACATGTTGCTCAGCAGCGCCGCCTCCTCGCGCCGCAGCCCGCTCGTTCGACGGCGCTGGCCCCGGGGCAGGCCGACGTCCTCGGGTTGCAGGGCCGTCCGACGGCTGCGGAGGAAGTCCGCGAGGGACGCTCGGTCGATCATGCGCCCATCCTCTCCCGGGGCGTCGACCGCAGCCACGGATCGTCAGGCCGTGGTTGCGCGTCCACGACACGGCGACGATCGTCTCGGGTGCCGGATCGGGTGCTCACCACGACGGAAGAGGCGGACCATGGCACGGAACGAACGACTCACCCTCCCGGACCTCGGCGGGCGCCGGGTCCTGGTGACCGGAGCGAGCGACGGCATCGGACTGGAGATCGCCGCGCGCTTCGCCGGCGCCGGGGCGGAGGTGGTCGTGCCGGTGCGCAACCGCGACAAGGGAGCGGCGGCCGTCGCCCGGATCACCGCGCAGCACCCGGATGCATCCGTGCTGCTCGAGGACCTGGACCTCTCCTCGCTGGAGTCCGTGTCGACGCTCGGGGAGCGGATGCGGTCCGAGGGCACGCCGATCGACGTGTTCGTGGGGAACGCCGGCGTGATGAACCCGCCGGAGCGGCAGACGACCCGGGACGGCTTCGAGCTGCAGCTCGGCACGAACCACCTCGGGCACGTCGCACTCGTCGGCGCCCTGCTCCCCCTGCTCCGTGCCGCTGGTGGCCGCGTCGTGATGCAGTCGAGCGTGGCGGCGCAGCGTGCCTCGATCCGGTGGGACGACCTGCAGTCCGAGCGGGACTACGACGTCGCGCGGGCGTACGGGCAGTCGAAGCTCGCGTGCGCGCTCTTCGCCCTCGAGCTCGGTCGGAGGAGCCGGGCCGGTGGGTGGGGGATCACGAGTGCGGTCAGCCACCCAGGCGTCGCACCCACGAGCCTGCTCGCCGCACGACCGGAGATCGGACGCTCGGGCGACACCGTGGCCGTCCGGCTGATCCGCTGGCTGTCGGCGCGCGGGCTCCTCGTCGGGACACCGGCCTCGGCGGCCGAGCCGGCCCTCCTCGCGGCGACCGACGCCGACCTCGACGGAGGCTTCGTCGGTCCGACCGGACCCGGGCAGCTCGGCGGACCGGCAGGCCGTCGGAAGCCGTGGGCGCCGTTGCTCCGTGACGACGACGCCGCTCGGCTCTGGGACGTGTCGGAGTCGCTCGTCGGGAGTTCGGTCAGCTGATGATGTTCACCGCGCGCGAGATCACGAGCGCCAGCAGGATGAACCCGCCGATCGACTGGTAGGCCATGATCATCTTCGCCCGGATGGTCATCGGCATCGTGTCCGTCGGGCTGAACGCCATCATGTTCGTCAGCGCGACGTAGAGGTAGTCGAGGTACACCGGCCGCCAGGCCGCTGTCTTCGGGTCGGTCTCCTGCGGGAACTGGAAGTCGGCGCGGTCGGTCACCCACAGCCCTGGCTGCCGTCGGGCGACGGGGCCGCCCCGGTCGAGCTCCCAGTACACGAGCCCGAACGCGATGATGCTGCTCACCCAGACCTGCAGGGCGGTCAGGAGCACCGCGCCGCCGTCGGGGTGCCCGTGCAGC
This sequence comes from Curtobacterium sp. YR515, assembly GCF_900113095.1. Lineage (NCBI taxonomy): Bacteria > Bacillati > Actinomycetota > Actinomycetes > Micrococcales > Microbacteriaceae > Curtobacterium > Curtobacterium sp. YR515. Next base: position 596,547 of record NZ_FOOD01000002.1, read on the forward strand.
AGCTCGTCGATCGTGCGGACGACGGTCAGCTGGTTCGCGACGGTCAGCAGGACCGCGAGGCCCGTGGACAGCCACCGCGACCAGGTGGTCTCACGGGTCAGCCGCCGAGGGTTGAACACGATGAGCGGGGTGAGGAGCAGCACCCCGAGGAGCGGGACCACCCAGGACGGGAAGAACAGGACCTCGTCGGGCAGGAACAGGCTCAGCGCGAGGTTCACCAGCACGGCGACGGCGACCGGCCCGCGGTGCTCGTGCCGGGGTGTGGTCCGCGTCGTCGTCACGGCTCCGAGTGTGGCACTCGAACACCGTTCCGGGCCCGTGCGACCCGTGAGGGTCCGGTCAGCGCGACCCCCGTGTCGCTCTCACCGGAACATGGAACATCAGTAGGCTGGTGGCGGGCCGCGTCACCGCCGGATCGTGGCCCGAGCAAGGATGAAGCCCACCGCTGGGGAAACAGCGATGGGCTTCGATTTGCTCTCCGAGTGGAGAACGAGGGACACGATGCGTCCCGAGCTTGAACTCGGAACCAGTGTAGCCCGATCACCGTCGGGTCGCACGTCCCTCGGCCCCTGCTCTTCGTGTCCGCCGGCGCTGACACGGAAGGTGGTTCGGATGTCCTCCGACGACGAACCGCGTCGACGCCGTCAGGTGCCGTGGTTGGGGATCGCGACGTTGCTCGTGACCCTGGCCCGGTTCCTGCACGACGTGTGGCGCAAGGGTTGAGCCCAGGGTGTCCCGCGCCCTCGCCGGCGCGGGGCACCCGTCGGACCCGCTCAGCCGACGCGCGCCGGTACCCGGTCGTCCTCGACCTCCGCCCGGATCACCGCGAGCGCGAACCCGCGCCGGCCGCGGGTCGCCCACACCGCGATGACCGACGTCACCGCGAGCACGAAGGCGAGGAACGCGGAGAACGGGACGTCCAGGGCGAGCAGTGCCGCCCACCCGCCGGAGCCGAGCGCCCAGCGCACCACGCGCCTCCCGGTCCCCGGAGTCGGGGCCGGACGGAGCCGGACGACGTGCTCACCGAGGGTCCGGCCCGTCGCGAGCACGACCACGAGCTGTGCGAACGGGGCGACCAGTGCACCGGCGGTGATGAGCGTGCCGAGCACCGGATCCTGGTCGTCCCGCCCGGCGATCGCCCACACCAGGGCGGTCCCGACGCTCAGCGTGCCGGACAGGAGCCAGATCGCCAGCACGTCGGCGAGCATGCCGGAGAACCGTCGTGCCGCGGTGACCGGGCGCGGGGCGTCCGCGTCGGTGGGCCGCCCGGACCCGGCGAGCAGTCCCACGAGCGGGGCGAGCAGCGTGCCGACCACGGCGCCGGTCGTGTTCGCGAGCAGGTCGTCGACGTCGAAGAGGCGGTACGAGCACGGGTAGAGGAACCAGTCGCCGGTGAGCTGCGTCGTCTCGATGAGCAGGGACACCACGAACCCGGCGCCGAGCCCGACGAGCAGGCCGGCGAACACGCGCCTCCGGGCGACCGCGTGCCGGGCGAGTGCGCCGAGGGGCACGAAGAGCAGCACGTTGAACAGGACCTGCGCCGACGCCGGGTTGGACAGCAGGGACCGGGGTCCGGAGATCCCGCCCTCCTTCGCGACGTCCCCGAGGAACGCGAACGGCGTCAGCTGCGGCGAGGCCGCGTTCCGGCACATCGTCGCGACGTCGTCGGGCAGCGGCAGCAGCGTGTAGGTGACGAGCGCGAGGGCGTAGACGAGCGTGCCGAACGCGACGAGCGAGCGTCGGAAGCCGAGCTGTCCGTGACGGCGGTACTCCCACGCCGTCCACGGCACGAGCGCACCGACGGCGAGGACGACCCCGACGACGAACGCGATCACGCCTGGCAGCACGGTTCCCATGCGGTCGACGGTACTGACCGCGCGGGCGGACGGAGCCGATGTCAACCGCTCGGAGGACCCGGGATCGATCCGACGTCGCACGGGGTCGCGTCGCCCGGGGGACGATCCGCGGGCGGTCGGTGCGCAGGCTGGTGGCATGTCCGAACGCAACCGTCCCACCGTCCGTCTCCTCGCCGCCGCCGTGGTCGCCGGCTCCGTCGCGGTGCTCGCGACCGGGTGCAGCTTCGTCCAGCAGCAGACGGGCGATGCCTGGTCAGTGACCTACGAGGTCCGCGTCGACCAGCCGAGCGGGGCCGCCCTCACCGACGTGCGCGTCGAGGGTGCCGAGCGGCGCGGCGAGGCACCCGCGGTACACCGGCTCGACGCGCAGGAGACCGGGTCCTCGGACGGCGAGGGGTCGCGCTGGGAGCACGACGCGATCGTCCTCGCCGAACAGCGGGCGTCGGTGCGGGCGACGCCGGGCGCCGGGGCCACGGCGACGTGCCGGATCCTGCTCGACGGGAAGCGCGAGATCGCGAGCGAGACGTCGGCGCGGCCGGGCGACGCGGTGCGGTGCTCGGCGGACACCCCGGCCTTCGACTGACGGAGCGTCACGCCCGACCGGCCGGCGGGTGTCGGCCGGAACCGGCCGACACCGGCCCCGTCCGTCAGCCGGGCAGCGGCCCCGCCAACGACCCGGCCGACACCTCGTGCCCGAGCAACCGCCCAGCCGCCCGCAGCCCGGAGAGCAGCGCCCCGTGCACGGTCGCGGGGTCGTCGCCCCACGTGGCCTCACCGGCGAGCTGCACCCGCCCCGACGGGGTGCCGAGCAGGTCGTGGTCGTCCGGTGACGCCCCCACGTGCAGGTACGAGTACGACCCGCGCGCGAAGGGGTCCGCCGCCCACCGGGTGATCCGCACGCCGTCCGGCTGCGGGACCGAGGGCCCGAACATCCGGCGCAGCGCCTCGACCGCCTCGTCGACGACCAGGGCATCGGGCAGCGACTCGATCCGCCGCGCGCCGGCACCGCCCACGAGCGCCGCGAGCACCGGTTCACCGGTCACGCGGGACATGTCGTACCAGGAGTGCCAGTCGACTCCGGCCGGCCCCTGCTGGCGGACCACCCACGACTCGCCCCAGAACCGCTCGGGGAACCGCAGGAACACCTTGTCGTAGACGCCCATCCCGAGTCGGCCCATCGCGTCGAGCACCGCGGGCTCGAGCGGTGGCTCGAACGTGATCGCGCCGGCCTGCAGCACGCCGAGGGGTGCCGTGACGACGACCTCCGCAGCGGACACGGTCGTCCCGTCGGCGAGCCCGACGACCACGCCCGAGGACGACGAGCGCACGGCGGCGACGACGGAGGACAGCCGCACGTCGAGCCCGGCCGCCAGGGCGTGCGCGTACTGGGCGTAGCCGCCGGGGAACACCACCTCGTCGCCGGCGACGTGCTCCTCGTCGAGCCCGTGCGCGTCGAGCACGGTGACCGGGGCTCCGCAGAGGTCCTCGGAGCGGTGCGCCGTGTACTCGCGGATCCGCGCGGCCCGGTCGCCCTGCCACTGCAGGGACCGCAGCGCGGTGTCGACGGCGGACGCGTAGGTCGCCGGCGGCGGGGCGTCGGCGACCACCGCGGCGAGGGCCGCGTCGACGGTGTGCAGGTCCGCGACGAACGACGCGGCCTCGGGCGCGGTCAACCGCCGTCCGGACGGGGCGTGCCAGCCGATCGGCCGCCCGTCGAACTGGAAGCTGCCGACGGTGAACTCGACGGTCTCGATCCCGAACGCGGACGCCAGGGACCAGAGCGGGTTGCCCTCGATGCCGTGGATCCACGAGGCTCCGAGGTCGACCGGCACCCCGATCTCGTCGTCGGTCCAGGTGCGGCCACCGATGCGGTCGCGTGCTTCGAGCACGACGACGCGCTGCCCGCCCTGCACGAGCGCTCGAGCAGCGGCGAGCCCGGCGACCCCGGCCCCCACGACGACGACGTCGGCATCGCGTGCAGCCATCAGTGTCCTCCGGTCAGCGGTGCCATCAGGCGGGCGGCGAGGCTCGGCCGTCCGGTCAGTGCTTCCTCGCGGTCGGCCAGGTCGGTGGCCACGAGTCCGGCGTTCGCCCCGAGGAACCGCAGCGGCTCCGGCTCCCAGTCCGGCGACCGGTGGTTCACCCACGGCAGCGCGGTCAGCGGCGAGGACACACCCCGCACGAGGTCGGCGAGCGTCCGTCCGGCGAGGTTCGTCGTGGACAGGCCGTCGCCGACGTAGCCGCCGGCGGTCCCGACGTGGCCGTCCCAGGTGACCGAGGCGCACCAGTCACGGGGCACCCCGAGGGGTCCGCCCCACGTGTGGGTGACCGGGGCGTCGGCGACGGCGGGGAACAGCTCGACCAAGGACCGCCGCAGGTGTTCGAACACGCGTGGTACCCGGTCGTAGCCGGGGGTGATCGCGGACCCCCAGTGGTAGCGGGCTCCGCGCCCGCCGAACGCCAGTCGGTCGTCCGCCGTGCGCTGCCCGTACACGAGCAGGTGCCGGTAGTCCGAGAACGTCTGCCCGTGCTCGAGCCCGACGCGGTCCCACACCGCCGCGGGCAACGGTGCCGTCGCGATCATGAGCGAGTACAGCGGCAGGATGCGCCGTTTCGTCTGCTCGAGCTGCGCGCCGTAGCCCTCGACCGCGATGACCACGGCACCGGCCGTGACGGTCCCGCGCGACGTGACCACGTGCCCTGGACCCCACGACACGGCGGGCGTGTGCTCCGCGATCCGGACGCCCCGCGCCTCCAGGTCCGCCGCCAGGCCGCGCACCAGCGCTGCGGGCTGGACCCGCGCGCAGTCCGGTGTCCACGCGACACCGGCCGATCCGGCGGCATCGCCGGGGCGTGCGTCGCGGTACGTCATGTCGTCGCCCCACGCGGCCGAGGCGGCGACCTCGTCGCGGGCCGCGCGTTCCTGCACGGCGGAGCGCGCGTAGAGGACGGTGCCGCCCTTGACGTAGTCGCAATCGACTCCGGCCTCGGACGCTGCGCGCCCGACCTCGTCGACGGTGTCGCGCATCGCTCGACGCAGGGCGAGGGCCGCGTCGCGGCCGTGCTCGCGGGCGATCGCCTCGGCGGACCGCGGGAACAGTGCGGAGCACCAGCCGCCGTTGCGTCCGGACGCGCCGAAGCCCGCGATCTCGCGTTCCACGACGACGACCTGGAGGCGCGGGTCGGCCTGGTGCAGGTACCACGCGGTCCAGAGACCCGTCAGTCCACCGCCGACGATGCAGACGTCCGCGGTGGTGTCGCCGTCGAGCGGCGGGCGGGGCGTCAGGTCGTCGCGGCCACTCGTGACGAGCGCGTCGAGCCAGAACGAGACGCCCCGGTAGCCGGTCACGGTCAGATCTTCGTCCAGGCCTCGGACAGGACGCTCCGCAGGATCGAGGTCATCTCGCGGAACTCCGGCTGCCCGATGGTGAGCGGCGGCGCGAGCTGCACGACGGGGTCGCCGCGGTCGTCGGCACGGCAGTACAGCCCGGCGTCGAACAGCGCCTTCGACAGGAACCCGCGGAGCAGGCGCTCCGACTCGGCGTCGTCGAAGGTCGTCTTGGTGGCCTTGTCCTTCACGAGCTCGATGCCGTAGAAGTACCCGTCACCACGGACGTCCCCGACGATGGGCAGGTCGCGCAGCGTGTCGAGCTCGGCCTTGAAGAGCGGGGCGTTCTGCTGGACGTTCTGCAGGAGCCCCTCTTCCTCGAAGATGTCGAGGTTCTCCATCGCGACGGCGGCGGAGACCGGGTGCCCGCCGAACGTGTAGCCGTGGTAGAAGGTCGTGTCGCCCGTGGAGAACGGCTCGAAGAGCTTGTCGCTGATGATCGTCGCGCCGATGGGGGAGTAGCCCGAGGTCATCGCCTTCGCGCACGTGATCATGTCCGGCACGAAGCCGTAGGTGTCGCACGCGAACATCGTGCCGATCCGACCGAACGCGCAGATCACCTCGTCGGAGACCAGCAGCACGTCGTACTCGTCGCAGATCTCGCGGACCCGCTGGAAGTACCCGGGCGGCGGGGTGAAGCAGCCGCCGGAGTTCTGCACCGGCTCGAGGAAGACCGCGGCGACGGTGTCCGGACCCTCGAACTCGATCATCTCGCGGATGCGCTCGGCCGCCCAGAAGCCGAACTCCTCCTCGCTCTCGCCGGCGAAGCCCATCTCGGCGGCGCGGTAGTAGTTGGTGTTCGGCACGCGGAAGCCACCCGGCGCGAGCGGCTCGAACATCTGCTTCATCGCCGGGATGCCCGTGATCGCGAGCGCTCCCTGCGGGGTGCCGTGGTACGCGACCGCGCGGGAGATGACCTTGTGCTTCATCGGCTTGCCGCGGAGCTTCCAGCAGTACTTCGCGAGCTTGAACGCGGTCTCGACGGCCTCGCCGCCGCCGGTCGAGAAGAACACCTTGTTGAGGTCGCCGGGGGCGTGGTCGGCCAACCGGTCCGCGAGCTCGATCGCCGCGGGGTGCGCGTACGACCAGATCGGGAAGAACGACAGCGTCTCGGCCTGCTTGGCGGCCATCTCGGCCAGGCGCTTCCGGCCGTGGCCCGCGGCGACGACGAACAGGCCGGAGAGCCCGTCGATGTACTCCTTGCCGTGGCTGTCGTAGACGTGGTGCCCCTCGCCGCGGACCATGATCGGCACGTCGGCACCGGCCTGGTTCGCACCGTGCCGGGCGAAGTGCATCCACAGGTGGTCGCGCGACTTCTGCTGCAGCGCGGCGTCGTCCACCGGTGCGAACGGGTCGTACGAGCCGAGACGGGTGGTGGGTCGTTCGGAGATGGTCATCGCGTTCCCCAGTCGTAGAGCTGTTTGCGGAGTTGCAGGTAGACGAAGGTCTCGGTGCCGGCCACGCCCGGGATCGCCCGGATGGTGCCGTTCAGGAGTTCGATCAGGTCGTCGTCGTCCTCGCAGACGACCTCGACCATGAGGTCGAAGCTCCCGGCGGTCATGACGAGGTAGTCGACCGCCGGGAGCCGTTCGAGTTCGTCGGCGACGGTTCGGGTGTCGCCGCTGACCCGGATGCCGATCATCGCCTGGCGGTGGAACCCGAGTTGCAGGGGGTCCGTCACCGCGACGATCTGCATGACGCCGGTCTCGGTCAGCTTCTGGACGCGCTGCCGGACCGCCGCTTCGCTGAGACCGACCGCCTTGCCGATCTCGCCGTACGGACGGCGCCCGTCCGCCTGGAGTTGTTCGATGATCCGCTTCGAGGTGTCGTCGATCGGTCCCGGACGTCGTGGTGCTGCCGCCATGCCGGACAGCATTGCAGCGCCATCGCCCAGAAAGCAAGGGAATCCGTTGTGAACACCGTGTTTCACGACGATTTCCGTTGTTACAAGTCTTCCGAACCGGCTTTTTCCGTGCCAGTATCGCCGCCATGCGGGAGACCACGAAGACGAGCGAGGTCCGGAACTTCATCGGGGGCGCGTCCGTCGAGGTCCGTGCCGACGCGGCCTTCGACCTGATCGACCCGACCGACGAGCACGTCTACGGCACGTCGCCGGTGTCCAGCGCCGCCGACGTCGACGCGGCCTTCCGTGCGGCGAGCAGCGCGTTCGGGACGTGGGGCCGCACCACACCGGCGGAACGACAGCTCGCGCTCTTCCGGATCGCCGACGCGATGGAGCAGCGGGCGGAGGAGTTCGCCGACCTCGAGTCGCTCGACACCGGGAAGCCCCGCGCCACCCTCGTCGAGGACGAGATCCTGCTGTCCGTCGACCAGATCCGCTTCTTCGCCGGCGCCGCCCGGAACCTCGAGGGGCGGAGCGCCGGCGAGTACATGACCGACCACACGTCGTTCGTCCGCCGCGAGCCGATCGGTGTCGTCGCCCAGGTCACCCCGTGGAACTACCCGCTGAACATGGCGGTGTGGAAGTTCGCGCCGGCGCTCGCCGCGGGGAACACGACCGTGCTCAAGCCGAGCGACACCACCCCGCTGTCGACCCTGCTGCTGGCCGAGGTCGCCGCGGAGTTCCTGCCGTCGGGCGTGCTCAACGTCGTCGTGGGGGACCGGACGACCGGTGCCGCGATGATCGACCACCCCACGCCGCAGCTCGTGTCGATCACCGGCTCCGTCCGCGCCGGCATCGAGGTCGCCCGCGCCGCCGCCGGTGACCTCAAGCGGACCCACCTCGAACTCGGCGGCAAGGCCCCGGTGATCGTGTTCGACGACGCCGACGTCCCCGCCGCCGTGGCCGGCATCGTCGCCGCCGGCTTCTTCAACGCCGGGCAGGACTGCACCGCCGCCACCCGCCTGCTCGTGCAGGACGGCATCCACGACGAGTTCGTGGCGGCGCTCGCCGAGGCGGCGCGGACCGACGCGCAGACCGGTCCGGACGCACCGAGCCCGTACTTCGGCCCGGTGAACAACGCGGCCCAGCTCGCTCAAGTCCGGTCGTTCATCGACACCCTCCCCGACCACGCGTCCATCGAGCTCGGCGGCCACCGCCTGGGCGACCGCGGCTTCCACCACGAGGCGACGATCGTCTCCGGGCTCCGGCAGGACGACCGCGCGGTGCAGCAGGAGATCTTCGGCCCGGTGCAGACCGTCCAGCGTTTCTCGACCGAGCAGCAGGCCCTCGCGTGGGCGAACGGCGTCGAGTACGGCCTGGCGAGCTCGGTGTGGACGACGGACCACGCGCGGGCGATGCGCTTCGCCCGCGACCTCGACTTCGGGTGCGTGTGGATCAACACCCACATCCCGATCGTCGCCGAGATGCCGCACGGCGGCTTCAAGCACTCCGGCTACGGCAAGGACCTGTCCCAGTACGGGTTCGACGACTACACCCGCATCAAGCACGTCATGTCCTACATCGGCTGAGCCCGAACCCGACCCCGAGCAGCACGAGCAGCAGGAGGCACCATGGCAATGACCGGCACCTTCGCCGAATCGGGAGCCGATCTCCGGCTCGACCGGATCACCAAGTCCTTCCCCGGCCACACCGCGGTCGACACCCTCGACCTCACCGTCCCGGCCGGCTCGTTCTTCGCGCTGCTCGGCCCGTCCGGCTGCGGCAAGACGACGACACTCCGGCTCGTCGCCGGCCTCGAGGAGCCCACGAGCGGCACGATCACGATCGGCGGACGGGACGTCACCGACACGAAGCCGTACCAGCGGCCGGTCAACACGGTGTTCCAGAACTACGCGCTGTTCCCGCACATGAGCGTGCTCGAGAACGTGGCGTTCGGGCTGAAGCGCCGGCGCATCCCGGACCCGATGACGAAGGCGACCGAGGCGTTGCGGCTCGTCGAGCTCGAGGGTTCGGCGTCGAAGCGTCCGGCGCAGCTGTCCGGCGGCATGCAGCAGCGCGTCGCCCTCGCCCGCGCGATCGTGAACCGCCCGGCCCTGCTCCTGCTCGACGAGCCCCTCGGCGCCCTCGACCTCAAGCTGCGGCACCAGATGCAGCTCGAGCTGAAGACGATCCAGGCCGAGGTCGGTCTCACCTTCCTGCACGTCACGCACGACCAGGAGGAGGCGATGACGATGGCCGACACGGTCGCCGTCATGAACGGCGGCCGCATCGAGCAGATGGGCAGCCCGCAGGACCTGTACGAGCTGCCCCGCACGGCGTTCGTCGCGAACTTCCTCGGGCAGTCGAACCTGCTCGAGGGCGAGGTCCGCGGCACCGACGGCGGACTCCTCGTCGTCGCGACCGCGGCCGGCACGATCGCCGTCCCGACCGACCGGGCCGTCGCGACGACCGGACACGTGGTGGTCGGCGTCCGTCCCGAGAAGCTCAAGATCCGCACCGCCGAGCCGGCACCCGAGGCCGGTCGCAACATCCTCGGCCCCGGCCGTGTGGTCGACGTGTCGTTCTCCGGCGTCAGCACCCAGTACCTCGTGGACGTGCCGGGCGCGGGCCGCGTCTCCGTCTTCGCGCAGAACTCCAAGGGCGGACCGCGCATCGCCACCGGTACCGAGGTGTGGCTCACGTGGGGCGTCGACCACGGTTTCGGCCTGGAGGCGCACCCCGCGTCCGACGCGACCGTCACCGCCGGAGCCGACCCGCGCCTCCAGTCCGCACCCGCCACCGCGGGGGTCGTCGCGTGAGTCCGCGGCCGGACCTGGTGCGCGGACTGACGTCCGCACGCGTCAGCCGTCGCGGGTTCCTCGCGGGCGGCGGGGCCGCCGCGGTCGCCGCACTGCTCGCCGGCTGCAGCATCAAGGGGTCGGCGGCGTCGCTCGCCGAGCACCCGGTGGACTGGGAGCGGTTCTGGAAGGACCAGCAGGCGACGAAGCAGCTCAACTTCGCGAACTGGCCGCTCTACATCGACTCCGACCACGGCAAGTCCGAGTCGATCCAGCTGTTCGAGCGGGCCACCGGGATCTCGGTCGACTACCAGGCCGTGATCCAGGACAACGCGACGTTCTACGCGACGGTGTCACCGATCCTCCGCGCGCAGGGGGCGACCGGCTACGACCTCGTCGTGATGACGAACGGCTTCGAGCTGACGCAGATGATCAAGAACGGGTTCGTGTGCGAGCTCGACCACTCGCGGCTGCCGAACTTCGCGGCGAACGCGGGCGACTCCGTGAAGGACCCGACCTACGACCCCGGGAACAAGCACTCGGTCGTGTGGCAGACCGGGTTCACCGGGATCGCCTACAACCCGAAGTACATCGACCGCGAGATCACGTCGTTCCAGGACCTGCTCGATCCGGCGTTCCGGGGCCGCGTCGGGCTGATGAGCGACAACACCGAGCTCGGGTCCCTCGGGCTGCTCGCGAACGGCATCGCCCCGGAGACCTCGACCCCCGCGGACTGGCGGACGGCCCAGGACTGGCTGCGGAAGCTCCGCCCGAGCGTCACCGGGTTCTACGACCAGAGCTACATCAACAAGCTCGAGAACGGTGACACCTGGATCACCCAGGCGTGGTCCGGCGACGTGTTCCAGGCGCAGCAGTCCGGGTTCGAGCACTTGAAGTTCGTCACGCCGGAGGAAGGCCAGATGATGTGGCACGACAACCTCATGATCCCCCGGCAGGCGGCGAACCCGGTGTCGGCCCTGGAGTGGATGGACTTCTACTACACGCCGAAGATCGCCGGCATCGTCGAGGACTACGTCAACTACGTCTGCCCGGTGCCCGCCGCCGAGGACTACGTCCGGGACGAGCTGGACGACCCCACCGTGGCGGACAGCCCGCTGGTCTTCCCGTCGTCCGAGGTGCTCGACAAGTCGCACGAGTTCCGGGTGTTCGAGAACTACGACGAGTACTCCGAGTGGAACGGCATCTTCAACGCGGTGGTGCAGTCGTGAGCGCCGTCGGGACGGCCGGGACCGCCGGTCTCGGGGCCGGACCGGGACCCGCGCCCGTGCGGCACGGTCGTCGCCTGCGGGTGCCGTTCCTGCTCGCCGTCGTCGGCACCGCGTACCTGGCCGTGTTCTTCGTCATCCCGCTCGTGTCGGGACTCATCGTCTCGCTCATGTCGGGCAACCCGGACGACGGCTACACGTTCACGTGGAACTGGGGGATCTACGGCTCGCTGTTCAGCGACCCGCAGGTGCCGTACCTGACGTTCCTCGGCCGGTCGCTCTGGTACGGCGCGGCCGCGACCGTCGTGACGATCATCGTCGGGTACCCGGTGGCGTACTTCATCGCGTTCCGGGTGTCGCCGCGGTGGAAGAACCCGCTCCTCATGCTCGTGTTCGTGAGCTTCCTCGTGTCGTTCGTCATCCGCACCGACATGTGGGCGTTCGTGCTCGCCTCGCAGGGGCCGGTCGTCACGGCGCTGCAGGCGATCGGCCTGGCCGGCAAGGACTTCCACATCCTCGGGACCGGTGGCGCGGTGGTCTTCGGCGACGCCTACAACGACCTGGCGTTCATGGTGCTGCCGATCTACGCCGCGCTCGAACGCATCGACCCCCGACTCGGCGAGGCGGCGAACGACCTCTACGCCGGCAAGGTCCGGGCGTTCTGGCACACCACGCTGCCGCTGTCCCGCTCGGGCATCTTCGCCGGTGTCCTGCTCGTCTTCATCGACAGCGTGGGCGACCCGGTGAACTCGGCGCTCCTGGGCGGCACGAACACGTACACGATCGGGCAGGCGATCCAGGACGCCTACTCCGGCAACCAGCAGTACAACGTCGCCGCGGCGCTCTCGACCGTGCTCATGGTCGTGCTCGGCATCATCCTGTTCATCTACGCCCGCGTCTCCGGCACCGACGACCTCGAGGACCTCGTATGACCGCCGTCGCACCGCCCCGCGCCACCGCTCCCGCCGCACCCGCCACCGGGACGGCCGCGCGCCGACCCGGCCGGCACGGGGTGAACCGCCGCGGGCCGTGGCTCGCGATCGTGTACTGGGTCACCATCGCGATCACCCTCGTGCCGATCGTCTACATGATCGTGTACTCGTTCAACGACGCCCCGACGAACCGGCTGTCGTTCGCGTGGAACGGGTTCACGACCTACTGGTACGCGAACCTCGTGAACGTCTCCGGCCTCGGACAGGCGTTCGTCACCTCGGTCGTCATCGCCTTCCTCGCCGCGATCATCTCGGTCGCGATCGGCCTGCCGCTGGCCCTGGCGCTCGAGCGCTACCGGTTCCCCGGGCGCGGTGCCGTGAACGCCGTCGTGTTCGCGGACATCGCGGCGCCGTCGATCGTCGTCGGGTCCGCGTCGCTGTCGTTCTTCCTGTCGGTCGGGCTCGGCACCGGCTTCCTGACGATCCTGCTCACGCACGTGGCGTTCGACGTCGCCTACGTCGTCGTGGTCCTCCGGGCGCGGATCGCGGGGACGTCACGGGCGCTCGAGGAGGCCGCGGGGGACCTCGGCGCGACACCGTTGCAGGCGTTCCGGCTCGTGACCCTGCCGTTGCTCGCGCCGGGCATGCTGGCCGCGGGGTTGCTCGCGCTGGCGATGTCGATCGACGACTACGTGATCACCTCGTTCGTCGCCGGGCCCTCGGTCACGTTCCCGCTGTTCGTGTACGGCGCCGCCAAGGCCGGGATGCCGCCGCAGGTGCTGTGCTTCGGCACGCTGGTCTTCGCGGTGGGGCTGCTCGTGGCGCTGCTGAACGGGGCGCTGAACCGGCGGTTGGCGCGCACCCGCGGTTGACCGGCCTCGTAGGCTCGGGGGATGGACGTCATCGAGGTCGACGAGCGCGACAGCACGTGGGAGGACCCGCGCCCGCGCTTCCGCGTGTACGTCCAACGCCCCGACGGCGACGTGTTCGCGACGGAGACGACCGACCTGCTCGAGGCCGACGTCCTGCAGGCCGTCGACTGGGCCCAGCGCCGTGCCGCCGAGCACGAGGGCGCGCTCTGGTCGATCGCACTCGTCTCCGACGACCGGCGCGGGTTGCGCGGGCTCACCTGGCTCGTGGGATCGGACGCGAACGACCCACCGGAGGACGACCTCGACGTCCACCGCCGTGCGCGCATGCGTGCGCGCCGGGCGGATCCGGTCGTGGTGCCGATCGAGGACCGGGCACCCGCCGACGACTGACCGTCACCGATGACGGACGGGAGGCGCGGTGCGAGCCCGCACCGCGCCTCCCGTCCCTCGGCTCGCGCGTCAGGCGACGGCGGTCGCGGCCTGCTCGCGGTCGGACGAGGCGTCGTCGCGGAGCAGCCGGTCGGCGGTGCGGAGCGACAGCGCCATGATCGTCAGCGCCGGGTTCGCGATGAGGGAGCTCGGGAACACCGAGTTGTCCACGACCCACAGGTTCGGCACGTCCCACGACCGGCCAGCGGCGTCCACGACCGAGTTCCCCGCGTCGGTGCCCATCCGCGCCGTGCCGACGGTGTGCGCCGTGCGGTCGAGGACCCGGACGTCCGTGCCGCCCGCTGCCTCGACGATCGCGGTCATCGTGCGGACCGCGTGGCGGGTGATCGCTTCCTCGTTCGACCCGGGCGAGAACGTGACGCGGGCCTTCGGCACCCCGTTCGCGTCGACCTCGTCGGCGAGCACGAGCCGGTTGTCGTCGTACGGCAGGCACTCGGCGTTGATGCCGACGCCGGCCATGCGCGGGTAGTCCTGCAGCGCCCGGACGAGCGCGGCACCGCGGAGTCCGCCGCCCCGCACGAGCGAGGTGGCGAGCGTCAGCGGCTGCACGCCGAGGCTCTGGATCAGGTAGCCGCCCGCGAAGTCCGCGTCGGTCGGGCGGACGAAGTCCTCGGTGATGATCGACGACGGGTACCCGCGGTAGGACCGCATCGACTCGTCGAAGGTCGCCCAGACCTGGGTGGCCCCGTGCGCGGTGAAGTTCCGGCCGACCTGGCCGCTGCTGTTCGCGATCCCGGTGTGCAGCAGCAGGCGCGGGGTCTCGATGCCACCCGCGGCGAGGACGAGCGTGCGGCAGCGCTGCCGGTGGTCGCGGCCGTCCTGGCGGTAGACGACGGCCTCGACCCGGCCCCTGGCGTCGAGCTCGATGCCGTGCACGAACGCCTCGGCGCGGATCTCCGCACCGAACGCGACGGCGGCGGGCAGGTAGGTGGTGTCCATCGACACCTTCGCCCCGTTCCGGCAGCCCTGGTGGCAGGAACCGCAGGACACGCAGGCCTGGCGGAGCCCGTGGTGCTCCTGGTGCCGGTCCTCGGTGGTGAGGCCGACGGGAGCGTCCGTGGCGGTGATGCCCACGGCGGCGGCACCCCGGATCATCATGTCCGACGAGGCGTTCCGTGGCGGCGGGCCCATGCGGTAGCGGCGCTCCGGGTCCCACGGGTAGTGCGCGGGTCCGGCCACGCCGACGTCGTGCTCGGCCTCCTCGATCCAGCGGGTGAGCTCGGCGTGGTCGATCGGCCAGTCCTCGCCCTGCCCGGAGTCGGTGCGGAGCCGGATGTCGTGCTGGTTCGGCCGCGGTGTGAACGCGCCCCAGTGCAGGGTCGAGCCGCCGACGCCGGTCCCGCTGTTGTTCGGGCCGAAGGCGGTCGGGGCGCTGCCGCCGCTGATCCGCTCGTCCATCCAGTTGATGTCCCCGGGCGCCTCGACCTCGTCGGGCGTGTACTGCTCCGGGTCGGTGTTCGGGCCGGCCTCGAGCGCGACGACGCTGAGGCCGCGGCGGGCGAGGGTCGCGAGCAGCGGTGCGCCGCCCGCGCCGGTCCCGACGACGACGACGTCGACGACCTCGTCCTCGCTGTGGTGGCGCTGGTGGTCGAGTCTCATCGTCCGGCTCCCGTCGGTTCCCATGCTTCGCGCTCGCCGGCTCCGAGGAGCAGGAAGCCCTGTTTGCGCAGCCCGTCGCCGCCGTTGGCGAAGCCGTCGTAGTCCACCGCGGCCATCGTCGCGGGGTGCGCCATCCACTGCTTGGCGAGGTCGACGCTGGCGTCCTCGAGCCAGGCTCGCAGCTGCGAACCGTCGAGCGGGCCCGCCGTCGGTGTGTACTCGCCCGCGGTGACCGCGTCGAGCACCCCGGCGAGGTGCTCGTCGCCCTGCGCGGCGTCGCTGCGGAGTGCGTCGAGTCCGGCACGGTACGCCTCGACGTCGGCGGGCAGGCCGTCCGGTCGCCAGCCGTCGCCGAGTTCGTCGGCGAGCTGGTCGTCGATGCGGAGCGCGAGGTCGAGGTGGCGGTCGCCCGGCTGCGGGACGACGACGCGGGCCACGGCTCGCAACGTGTCGAGCTGCTCGCGGGTGAGGGCACGCGGGTCGCGGTCCGGGGCGTCCGGGAGCGCTCGGACGGCGAGGATGCCGCGGGTCCGTGCGCTCACGCGGGGGGAGGCGATGACGCGGGCGGTCTCGGCGGGGACGAGCGGACCGTGGTCGACCCGACGGTGCCAGAAGTCGCGGATGCGGTCGGCGACGGCGTCGGGCTGCTCCCACGGCAGCAGGTGCGCGGCGTCCGGCACCGCGTCGAACTCGCCCGCGGTCCAGTGCGGCAGGTTCAGCGTCCGCTGGGCCTCGGGGCCGAGGTCGCCGTCCTCGGCGCCGGCCAGCACCAGGGCGGGGACCGGGTTCGGCGGGAAGACGGTCGACCAGTCCTCGCGGCTGCCGCGGACGAGCCAGTCGGTCCAGGCCTGCGGGACGGCGCGCTCGACGTCGTGCACGGCGATCGCGTGCGGCTCCGGGTCGAGGCGGGACGCGGTGTTGGCGTCGACGAACGCATCCGCCTCGTCCGGGCCGATCTCGCCGTCCGACGCCCAGTCGAGCATGGTCTGCCGGCGCTCCTCGTCCATCGGCTCCGGGGAGAGCGGCGACGCGGCGAGCAGCACCACGGCACGCAGGCCGAACAGGCCGTTGCTGCCGTCGACGGTGCGCGAGGCGACGACGGACGCCACCTTCCCGCCCATCGAGTGCCCGATCAGCGCCCAGTCGGTGGCACCGCTCCGGCCGATCGCACGTTCGACGAGCACGACCATCTCCTCGACGGTGGTGCCGGTCGCGGCCGTGCTGGTGCCGAACCCGGGCAGGTCGATCCCGACCAGGTCGAGCGTCCCGGCGAGGCGGGACCGCAGCCCGACGAACTCCTCGGAACTCGATCCGAGGGCGTGCAGGCAGAACACGGTGGTGGGCATCCTTCGTTCCTACGTGCCGCGGCGCCGGCGCTCCCAGCGGGGTGTACCCCGTGCGGCATTGTTTCGAGCATGCGACGATCTGCCGTCGGGCGGGGCCTTCCACAAGGTGCGGCGATAGGTTCGGCCCATGAGTGCAGAGCTGACGCTCGGCGCCGAGGAAGAACTGCACCTCATCGACCTCGATTCCGGACGACTTTCCGCGAAGGCCCCGCGCCTTCTGCCCAAACTGCCCGCCGACCGGTTCGGCGCTGAACTCCAGCGCACGACCATCGAGACGAACACCCCCGTGGTGCGCACCCTCGACGACCTGAGACGGGTGATCGTCGACCTGCGCAGCGAGCTGAGCGCCGCGATCGCCCCCGCCGGGGTCACGATCGCGGCTGCCGGCACCGCGCCGCGGTCGGAGTACGCCGACTTCGAGCTGACCTCCGGTGGGCGGTACGGCCGCATGCAGGAGCAGTACCGGATGCTCGTCGACGAACAGCTCATCTGCGGCCTGCAGGTGCACGTCGGTGTGAGCGACCGCGACCTGGCGGTGCAGATCGCCCAGCGGGTGGCCCCGGTGCTGCCGGTGCTGCTGGCGCTCAGTGCGTCGAGTCCGTTCTGGAACGGGCAGGACACCGGCTACTCGTCGTTCCGCAGCATCATCTGGCAGCGCTGGCCCTCGGCGGGCAGCTTCGGGCGTGTCAAGGACGCCGCCGAGTACGACGCGATGCTCGACGACCTCATCGCGTCCGGGGTGATCGCCGACAAGAAGATGGCGTACTTCGACGTGCGGCCGTCCTCGCACGCCCCGACGCTCGAGCTCCGGGTGTGCGACGCGACGCCGATCGTGGACGACGCCGTGCTCATCGCCGGGTTGTTCCGCGCCGCCGTCCGCAAGGCGGAGAAGGCGGTCGAGTCCGGTGCCGAGTGGCGACCGCGCAGCGAGCCCCTGCACCGGGCGGCGATGTGGCAGGCCGCCCGCGGTGGCCTGACCGGCGAACTGCTCGGGCTCGGGCAGCACCCGGAGCGGCTGCCCGCCGAGACCGCCGTCCGCCAGCTCGTCTCACGGCTCCGTCCGGAGCTCGAGGAGCTCGGCGACTGGGGCACGGTGGCGGAGCTCGTCGAGGACACCCTCGCCCGCGGGAACTCCACGGACCGGCAGCGCACCGCGTACGCCGAGCGCGGCGAGCTCGACGACGTCGTGGCCTCGGTCGTCGAGGACACCGCCGGGACGCCCTCCGGCCGCACCGAGCACCCGACCGTGACGCTGCCGTCGTACCGCGTCCGCGCCGGTGACGAGGCCGTCGGTCCGGGAGCCCGGCCCCGCCCCGCGTTCCGCGACCTCGCGGTGTTCTTCCGCGGGTGGGACGCCGAGACCACCATCGAGCGCTGCACCGCCCGCGACGCATGGACCCGCGAGCACGAGGTCGGCTTCGTGGTCGACGGCGGCGTCCAGGCGTTCGGCTGCGACCTCGTCCCGCGGACCGTCAGCGCGTACGAGTGGCGCCAACTCGCCGCCGGCCTCGGGCAGCGCGCCCGCGCGATCGAGCTGTTCCTCCGCGACGCGTACGGTCCCCGGCGGATCGTGGCGGACGGCGTGATGGACGAGCACCAGTTCGTCGGGGCCAACGGGTGGGACCCGGCGGCCGCCCGGCTGCCGCAGGACGCCGTGCGTGCGCCCGTGATGGGGTTCGACCTGGTCCGGAACGAGTTCGGCGGGTGGCGCGTGCTCGAGGACAACGTCCGGTCGCCCTCCGGCGTCGCGTACGGCATCGCGCTCCGCGAGCTGATGGACGAGGTGGTGCCGGACGCCCCGCGGCCGGAGCACCTGCTCGACCCGCACGGAGTGGTCGACCGCCTCCGCGACACGCTCCGCACGAACGCGACCGCCGTGACCGGTGAACCGGACCCGGTGATCGCGCTGGTCAGCGACGGCCCCGCCGCCGGCGCGTGGTTCGAGCACCGCAGGCTGGCCGACGGGGCCGGGTTGCGCCTCCTGGCTGGCTCGGACCTGGACGTCCGCGACGGACACGTCGTCGAGGCGCGGACGGGTGACGTGCTGCACGGGCTGTACCTGCGCATCGACCGCGACGTCAGCGCGCTCGCGGCGGAGCACGCACCGGACCTCGGTGCGCGCATCCTCGACGTCGCCGAGGCCGGTGGCGTGCACCTGGCGAACGCGCCGGGCAACGCGCTCGTCGACGACAAGGCGATGTACGTCACCGTGCCGGACCTCATCTGGTACTACCTCGACGAGAAGCCGCTGCTCGACTCGGTCCCCACGTACCGGACCAGCATCGAGGGCGAACGGCTCTCCGTGCTCGACCGCGTCGGCGAGCTCGTGACGAAGCCCGTCGACGGCGAGGGCGGTCGGGACGTCCTGATCGGTCCGAGCGCGAGCGCTCCCGAGGTCGCCGAGCGGCGCCGGGCGATCGCCGCCGACCCCGACCGCTGGGTCGGGCAGGAGGTCGTGCAGCTGTCGTCGCACCCGACCATCGGCCCGGCCGGCCTCGACCCCCGGCACGTCGACCTGCGTGCCTTCGTCTACGTCACGGGCACGGGGCCGGACGACACCCACCTCGCCGACGTCGCGCTCACGCGGGTGGCGCCGGAGGGGAGCATGGTCGTGAACTCCTCGCGCGGCGGCGGCGCCAAGGACACCTGGATCACCGGAACGGCAGGGGACAGCTGATGTGCGGACTCGCGGGAGAACTCCGGTTCGACGGGACGGCGCCGGACGTCGCGGCCGTGGCGCGGATGACGGGCTGCCTCGTGCACCGCGGCCCCGACGGCGACGGGCTGTGGGCACGCGGACCGGTCGCGCTCGGGCACCGACGGTTGTCGATCGTCGACCTGTCCACCGCGGGCGCGCAGCCGATGGTGCACCCCCGTGCCGGACTGACCATCGCCTACAACGGCATGGTCTACAACTACCGACAGCTCCGCGACGAGCTGCGCGGCCGTGGCCACGAGTTCTTCTCGACCTCGGACACCGAGGTCATCCTCGCCGCCTACGCCGAGTGGGGCACCCGGTTCGTCGACCACCTGGTCGGGATGTTCGCGATCGCCATCTGGGAGCACGCCAGCGGCCGGCTCGTCCTCGCCCGCGATCGGCTCGGCATCAAGCCGCTCTACGTCGCCGAGGTCCCCGGCGGGGTGCGGTTCGCGAGCTCCCTGCCCGCCGTCCTGGCCGGTGGTGGCGTCGACACGAGCATCGACCCGGTCGCCTTCGCGTCGTACATGACCTTCCACTCGATCGTCCCGGCGCCCCGCACGATCCTGTCCGGCGTCGGCAAGCTGCCGCCGGCGACCGTCCGGGTCATCGAGCGCGACGGGACCTCCCGCGACGAGACGTACTGGGAGCCCCGCTTCGAGCGCGACCCGGACAAGGCCGACTGGAACGACCAGGACTGGCAGGAGGCCTTCACCGCGAAGCTCCGCACCGCGGTCGAGCGCCGCATGGTCGCCGACGTGCCGGTCGGCGTGCTGCTCTCGGGCGGGATCGACTCCTCGCTCGTCGTGGCACTGCTCGCCGAAGCCGGGCAGCAGGACCTCGCCACGTTCAGCATCGGCTTCGAGTCGGCCGGTGGCGAGTCCGGCGACGAGTTCGAGTACTCCGACGAGGTCGCGCGCCACTTCGGCACCGACCACCACCGCATCCGCATCCCCTCGTCGCGCCTGCTCGACGGCATCGACGGCGCGATCGGCGCGATGAGCGAGCCGATGGTCAGCCACGACTGCGTCGCCTTCTACCTGCTCTCGGAAGAGGTGTCGCAGCACGTCAAGGTCGTGCAGTCCGGGCAGGGTGCGGACGAGGTGCTCGGCGGCTACAGCTGGTACCCGCCGCTCGCCTCCGTCCCGCGGGACCAGGCCGCCGAGGTCTACCGCTCGGTGTTCATGGACCGCCGGTGGCCGGCACTCCAACCCCTGCTCGGGGAGCGCTGGCGGAGCGACGACGACACGCCCTCGGCGTTCGTGGACGCCGCGTTCGCCGTGCCGGGCGCCGAGACCAGCGTCGACGCCGCGCTCCGCAGCGACACGATGACGATGCTCGTCGACGACCCGGTGAAGCGCGTCGACAACATGACGATGGCGTGGGGACTCGAGGCGCGCGTGCCGTTCCTCGACCACGAGTTCGTCGAGTTCGCCGGCGCGATCCCACCCGAGCTCAAGCTCGCGGACGGCGGCAAGGGCGTCATGAAGCGCGCGGCCCGCGGCATCGTCCCCGACGCCGTCATCGACCGGACGAAGGGGTACTTCCCGGTGCCGGCGATCCGGCAGCTCGAGGGTCCGTACCTCGAGCGCGTCCGGCAGGCGCTGCACGCCCCGGAGGCGCGGGAGCGCGGGCTCTTCGATCCGGGTACGGTCGAGCGGATGCTCCAGGACCCGAACAGCACGCGGACCGAGATCGGCGCGAACGCGCTCTGGCAGCTCGGCCTGATCGAGATGTGGCTGCAGCAGCAGGGGGTGCGGTGAGCGGGCCCGCCGTGCGGCCAGGAGGCGCGACCCACCTCGAGCCGTCGGCCCGCGCCCGGCAGGCGGCCGACCTGGGCGAGCGCCTCGTCGCGGCCTGGGGATCGTGGGGGCCCACCATGACGCGGAACGCCCGCCGCGTCGCGTTCGTGAGCGACCGGCACGGCACCCCCGAGGTCTTCGTGCAGGACGTCGTCGTCGGCGACGAAGCACCAGAGCCCGTGCGGATCCGGCTGTCCGACGACCCCGTGATCCGGGTGACGTGGTCCTCCGACGGGGAGTGGCTCGCCGTGGCCATCGCGACCGACGGCGGCGTGAAGCAGCAGGTCTGGGTGGTCCGACCCGACGGCACCGACGCCGCGCAGATCGCCGGGTCGCGGTACCAGCACGCCGAACTCGGCCCGTGGAGCCGCAGCGGCCACCGGGTCGTCATCACCCTGCCGTCCACCGAGGCCGACCAGCCCGCCCGCTCGTACCTCGTCGACCCCGTCTCCGGCGACCGCGACGACCTCGCGGTGGGGGAGCTCATCCACATCCTCGACCTCAGCGTCGAGGAGCGCCTCGTCGTGCTCCGGGACGGGCAGCGCGGCCACGAGTTCGTCGTGGTCGTCGACCGGCTCACCGACGAGAGCCACGCGCTGCTCGCCGAATCGCCGGACGGCTCGGCGGAGATCGCCTTCCTCCGACCGGCACCCGCGAGCGAGACCAGTCCGCTCGTCGCCTACGTCGCCACCGAGGCCGGGCTGCCCCGCCGCGGGCTCGTGGCCCAGCCGGTCGGCCCGCACGGCTGGCGCGGTGCACCCCGGCGGATCACCGAGCGCGACGGCGCCGAACTGGAGTACCTCGACGCCGACGACGCCGGCCGGACCCTGCTGCTCGTCTGGAACGTCGACGGCCGGAGCGAACTCGACCTCATCAACACGCACGACGCCTCGCGGACGCCCGTGCCGGACCTGCCCGGGTACGTCGTCACCGACCCGGTCCTCAGCCGCGACGGGCGCAGCGTGCTCCTCGCCGTCGAGGGACCCCTGCGGCCCCGGGAGCTCTGGCGCCTCGACACGAACGCGCTGACGTGGAGCCGGGTCACCGGCGTTCCCGGGCTGCCGGAGGTGCCCCTGGTCGAGCCGACGCTCGAGCGCTTCGCGGCGCGCGACGGACTGGAGATCACCGGCTGGCTGTACCGGGCGGTGGAGCCGGCCACGTCGTCGACCGGTGGCGGTCCCGACGTCGGTGCCGTGCCTCCCGAGCCGCGCGCAGCGCTCGTCCACCTGCACGGCGGACCGGAGTCGCAGGAGCGACCCACGTTCTCCCCGCAGCACCAGGCGCTCGCCGCCGCGGGCATCACGGTGTTCGCGCCGAACATCCGCGGGTCCAGCGGGTACGGGCGCGACTTCGTGCGCGCGGACGACCTCGGACTGCGCTGGAACGCGCTCGCCGACGTCGTGGACTGCGCGCGGTTCCTCGTGTCCAACGGGTACGCGGACCGCTCCCGCGTCGCCGTCGAGGGCCGCTCGTACGGCGGGTACGCCACCCTCGCGTCCCTGGCCTTCACCCCGGACGTCTTCGCGGCCGGCGTCGCCGTGTGTGGGATGAGCGACTTCGCGACCTTCTACCGGGACACCGAGCCGTGGATCGCCTCCGCGGCCGCGACGAAGTACGGCCACCCCGTGGACGACGCCGCGCTGCTCGACTCGCTGTCGCCGATGCGGGCGATCGACGACGTCACCGCGCCGCTGCTCGTCGTGCACGGCGAGCTCGACACCAACGTGCCGATCGGTGAGGCGCACCAGGTGGTCGAGGCGCTCACGGCGAGGTCGCACGACGTGGAGTACCTCGAGCTCGCGGGCGAGGGGCACGAGTACCGCCGGGCCACGTCGCGCGCGGAGCTCGTGCGGCGGATGGTGGCGTTCGTGGCGGCGCGGCTGGCGTAGCGCTGGCCGCCGGCCGCTGTGTCACGCGGTGCAACGATGTGCGGTCGGTGTCCTCGGCGTCGCAGGATGGACCCATGACGACCGATGCCCCGACGACCGACCTGACCCGACCCGGAGCGGTCGTCCTGACCACCGCGACGGACGTCGAGGCCGTCGTCGGCCACGCCCGCAACACCTACGCCGCCGCCGTCGTCGCGGACACGGCCGGCTGGGAGGACGGGGACCGGCGCCGCCTCGAGGACCTCGGCTTCCGCGGCGGCGACCCCCGCGGCACGGCGGTGCGGACGCTCGACCTCACGATCGCCGACGACGGCACCCCGACCCGGCTGCTCGACAACCCCGCGCTCGCGTCCCTGAACGGCGAGCACGCCCGGTTCGCCGAGCGTCGCGGCGACATCGCGCGGTACCTGCCCGACGTGTCGGTCTGGACCGGGATCCCGGAGCGACCGACGGCCGCGGACTGGGACGACGTGCGCGCGCTGCTCGGACCCGGTGCGGTGTTCGGCGTCGGCGCGTCCGCCGTCCTCCCCGAGGGCTGGCACGCCGTCGAGGGTTCCGGGGGTGTGCAGCTCACCGGCGAGGACATCGAGGGCGCTCCGGACCCCGAGGCCGTCGAGCTCACCCCCGACGACGTCCCCGAGATCCTCGAGCTCATCGCCCGCACGAAGCCCGGGCCGTTCCTGCCCCGCACGATCGAGCTCGGCCGGTACGTCGGCGTCCGGCGCGAGGGCCGCCTCATCGCCATGGCCGGGGAACGTCTGCACCCGCCGGGGTGGACCGAGATCAGCGCGGTGTGCACGGACGCCGACTTCCGCGGGCAGGGGCTCGGACGGCGCCTCGTGCTCGACGTCGCGCACGGCATCCGCGCGCGGGGCGAGACGCCGCTCATGCACGCCGCCGCCGGCAACACCGGGGCGATCGGGCTGTACCAGCACCTCGGGTTCCGGTTGCGGGAGCGGGGTGCGCCGCGGTTCGTGCAGGTGCCCTGAGCACAGTCTCGGCGCGTGTGCACGGCCAGTTCGGGGGGTTGACCGCGCCGTCCGGGGGTCCGCACACTGACTGCGCCCGGCAGGGGGCTGCCGGTACAGGGGACCAGGAGGGTCGACAACGTGCGGATGTCCACCGTGACCGCAGGGGCGGTCGTGCTCGGGATCGCGCTCGCCGCGGTCGTCACCACGTCGGTCGGCGTCCCGCACGCCGATGCCGCACCGTCCTGCCGCGGGGACCGGATCACCGTCACTGCGCTGTCGTCGGGGTGTGCCGTGTCGTCCGGCACGGTCGTGCTGCCCGACGGTCGGCAGTTCCGGGTGCCGCCGGTCGGGACGACGGTCTCCGCGATGCCGGTCGGCGCCGCGGGCAGTACCGACGACGGGGACGTGTCGGTGACGAACACCGGTCGCGCTGGCGTCGCGGTCCTCGTGCACGACCAGTGGTCCGGGGCACCGGCAGCCATCCGCCAGGAGCGTGCCGCCCTCGCGCACCGGACGCTCCCGGGCGGTTCCGGACTCCGGGCCACGGGCGGAGCGGCATCGTCGACGGCGGCCACGGGCAAGACGTCCAGCTGCTCCGCGACGGCGTACACGAAGCTCGGCTTCCGCTGGGCCAACACCGTCGAGTGGAGTTACAACCCGAACAACCAGAAGGTGTCCGGCGCAGCAGCCATCGGCGCCGGTGCCGACGCCTGGACCGGGACCACGTCGGCGTGCGGCCGGACGGTGAAGTCGACGGCGGACGACACGCCCCTCGGCAGCCGCAAACGCGCGATGGGCGTCACCGCGACCGGTGGCTGCGGCGCGTCCGACGGCTCGAACATGGTCGGGTGGGGATCGCTGCGCTCCGGGACCCTCGCGGTGACCTGCGTCTGGTCGCGATCGGGCGTCGCGGTCGAGGCCGACCAGCGGTACTCGACGTCGGTCGACTGGTCCGCCGCGTCGACCTGCTCGGGGAAGCGCTTCGACCTGCGCGGGGTCGCCACGCACGAATGGGGGCACGCGTACGGCCTCGGGCACACCGCGGCGACGAGCGGCCTCGTGATGAAGCCCGCGTCGACGACGTGCGAGACCGGCCAGCGGACCCTCGGCCTCGGCGACCTGATCGGCATCGACGCGCTCTACTGATCCGGACCGGGGCGAGGCGCCCGTGATCCTGGATTCTCTAGGATCGATGCATGTCGACCACGATGCCGGGCTTCGGGACCGAGCGCATCACCCAGCTCGGGCTGCGCGACCGCGTCTACGACCGGGTGCTCGAGGTCCTGATGGGGCACGACGTCGAACCGGGCATGCGCCTGTCGATCGACGGACTGGCCCGCTCCCTCGGCGTCTCGCCGACCCCGGTGCGCGAGGCGCTCGTGCAGCTCGAACGCACCGGGCTCGTCACGCGTGAGGCCAACAAGGGGTACCGGGTGTCCCTGCCGCTCGCCGGCGACCAGCTCGAGGCCCTCTTCGACGCCCGACTCATCGTGGAGTCGGGGGCCGTCGAGCTGGCTGCGCGCGGCGACGTCCCCGCCCTGCGGTCACGGTTGGCGACGGCACTCGCCGAGCAGGCGGCCGTGGCCGAGGAGATCGCCGCGATCGGTGCGGGTGCGGCGTCCGAGGAGCTGATGGCGCGGTTCTTCCGGGCCGACTGGCAGTTCCACCAGGTCGTCTTCGACGCGACGCGCAACCCGTTCCTCGAGGAGATGTCCGAGATCATCACGACCCGCGTCCACCGGATGCGGCAGATCGTCGAGGGTGGTGGCGACGACACCGACCGTGCCGTGCAGGAGCACCGCGCCGTCCTCGACGCACTGGCCGAGGACCCCGCATCGGCGGTCGCGGCGATGCGGCACCACATCGACGCCGTGCGCCTCCGGTCGCGAGCGGACGCGTCGCACACCGCCTGATCCGGCCCGGGCGGACGCCCGTCCCGAGGTTCGGGTCAACGGGACGGGCGTCCTGATCCTCCGTGCCCGCCCTCCTTCGGAGCCCCCCGGACGAGGGGTTTGGTCCGATCGGTTGCGAATCTCCGACGACGGAGTATCTTTCCTATAGGAAAGAGGTTCGACGATGAACCCCGACATGCGAAGGAGCATCCCGTGAGCACACCGCAGGACTGGGTCGACCAAGACTGGGACTCCAGCAGCTGGACGGCCGACACCTGGCCGATCGCGACGTGTCTGCACGGGTTCCCGCAGGTGACGCGGGACGGCGTCGCCTTCCACGACGCGGACCCGGCCGTGTGGGACGACGTGTTCGCGCAGATCGAGGCCGTCGGGTTCTCGCTCGCCGAACTCGCCGACAGCCACATCCGGCCCGCCGACCTCGAACGGTCCCGCCGCGACGAGCTGTTCGCGATCGCGAAGGCGCACGGCGTCGGCATCCCGTCGGTGCACCTGCAGCGCAAGAGCGTCGTCCAGCCCGGGCACGAGGAGGACAACCTCGCCTACGCCCACCGCACGATCGACGCGGCGGCCGAGTGGGGCATGCAGGTGTTCTCGACGGGGCTCCACCAGCCGTTCAACGAGGCCCAGCGGAAGGCGCTCTGGTTCTGGACCGCGCAGGGCCCGAAGGACCCGGACGACGCGGAGGTCCGTGCCGCTGCCGTGTCCCGTCTGCGTGAGCTCGGCGAGCACGCCGCGAGCGTCGGACTCCCGATGGCGCTGGAGCTGTACGAGGACACCTACCTCGGGACCGCGGACAGCGCCGTCCGACTCGTCGAGGAGATCGGCCTCGACAACGTCGGGCTGAACGCCGACGTCGCGAACCTCATCCGCCTCCACCGTCCGGTCGATGACTGGAAGGAGCTGTTCGCGAAGACCCTGCCGTACACGAACTACCTCCACGTGAAGAACTACACGCGGGACGAGGCCGGCGACGGCAGCTGGGCGACGAGCGCGCCGAGCACCATGGAGGCCGGACTCATCAACTACCGCCAGGTCCTGCGCGACGCGGTCGCCGACGGCTTCCGCGGGATCGTCATGACCGAGCAGTACGGCGGGGACAGCCTCGGCGTCTGCGCCACCAACCAGCAGTACATCCGTTCCGTCCTCGCCACCTCGGTGGTCGGGGCGACGAAGCAAGGAGTCACCCGATGAGCACCCTCGACATCGCCGTCGTCGGATCCGGCTACATGGGCGGCGGGATCGCCCAGGTCCTCGCCCTCGCCGGTCACACCGTCCGGATCGCCGACGTCTCGGCGGAGATCGCCGCGTCCAACCGCGCCCGGCTCATCACGGAGACGGAGCAGTTCGTCGCGGACGGGCTGTTCCCCGCTGATGCCGTGTCGCGGGTGGACGCCCACCTCAGCGCCGCCGCCTCGATCGAGGAAGCGGTCGCCTCGGCCGACTTCATCGAGGAGGCCGTCCCCGAGAAGCTCGAGATCAAGCACGCGACGCTCCGGCGCATCAGCGAGGCCGCCCGCCCGGACGCCGTCATCGGCTCGAACACGTCGACGATCCTCATCGAGTCGCTGGCCGAGGCCGTCGTGGGTCCGGAGCGGTTCCTCGGCGTGCACTTCTCGAACCCGGCGCCGTTCATCCCCGGCGTCGAGCTCATCCCGCACCCGACGACGAACGAGCACGCGATCACGGTCGGCGAGACCGTCGTCGCGGCCACGGGCAAGCAGTCCGCGCGGGTGAAGGACTCGACCGGGTTCGTGCTGAACCGCCTGCAGTACGCACTGTTCGAGGAAGCCACGAAGATCGCCGACGAGGGCATCGCGACCCCCGACGACATCGACACCATCGTGCGGACCACGTTCGGCTTCCGCCTGCCGTTCTTCGGCCCGTTCGCGATCGCCGACATGGCCGGACTCGACGTGTACGCGTTCTGCTTCGAGTCGCTGCAGACCCGCTGGCCCGAGCGCTTCGCGACCCCGCCGTCGCTGCAGCAGCACGTCGACGCGGGCGAGCTCGGCACGAAGTCGGGTGCCGGGTACCTCGAGGTGCCCGCCGACCGCACGCCGGAACTCGTCGCCTACCGCAACAAGGCCTACGTCGCGATGCAGAAGCTCCTCGACGAGCTCGGCCCGGCCCCGATCCACTGAGGCGGAACACCATGGACAACGAACAGCAGCACCGCACCGCCGTCCTGACCGGGGCCGCATCGCCCCGGGGGATCGGCCGCGCCACCGCCCACCACCTCGCCGAGGCCGGGTGGGACATCGGCATCATCGACCTCGACCAGGACGCCAGCGCGGCGGTCGCCACCGAGATCCGCGAGCAGCACGGCGTCCGGGCCGTCGGCGTGGGCGCGAACGTCGCCGACGAGACCGCCGTCCGGGCCGCCTTCGACACGATCGAGGCCGAGCTCCACCCGATCGTCGCCCTGGTCAACCTCGCCGGGGTGTCCTCGGCGCACGCGTACCTCGACCTCCCGGAGGGGGAGTGGCACCGCGTGCTGTCGATCAACCTCGACGGCGTGCACTTCGCGAGCCTGCGGGCGGCGGAGTCGATGGTGCGGAACGGCTACGGCCGCATCGTGAACCTGTCGTCGGTCTCCGCCCAGCGCGGCGGCGGCACCTTCAGCAAGACCCCGTACACGGTCGCGAAGGCCGGCGTGATCGGTCTGACCCGCGGCCTCGCCCGCGAGCTCGGCCCGCAGGGCGTCACCGTCAACGCGATCGCCCCCGGGCCGATCGACACCGACATCATGGGCGGCACCCTGACCGAGGAGCGCAAGACCGCGATGGCCGCCGACGGCGTGCTGCCGCGGATCGGCACCCCGAGGGACATCGCCGCCGCGATCGCCTACCTGATCAGCGAGGACGCCGGGTTCGTCACGGGCCAGACGCTGAACGTCGACGGCGGCCTGTACATGCACTGACGGGTCCACCGTCCCCTCCCAACCCACCGCACCGTCCCCTCCCAACCACCGCACCGTGCTCGCAAAGGAGCGAACCCGTGTCACTTCCCCCTGCCCCCGCGCTCGGGTCCACGCACGACCCGGCCCTGAAGTCGGCGATCGGCAAGGCGACGAAGCACCTCATGCCGATGCTCGTCATCCTGTACTTCGTCGCGTTCCTCGACCGCACCAACGTCGGGTTCGCAGAGGAGGCCCTGAGCGTCGACCGCGGCATCTCCGACGCCGCCTTCGCGCTCGGTGCCGGCATCTTCTTCATCGGCTACGCGATCTTCGAGATCCCGTCGAACCTGCTGCTCAAGCGCCTGGGTGCACGCTTCTGGCTCGCCCGCATCGCGATCACGTGGGGCATCGTCGCCGCGCTGTTCTCGTTCACGACGAACGACACGATGTTCATCATCCTGCGCTTCATCCTCGGCGTGACCGAGGCGGGGCTCTTCCCCGGCGTGATCATGTACCTGTCCGAGTGGTTCCCGAACAAGGTCCGCGTGCGGATGTTCGCGATCTTCTACCTGGCGCAGCCGTTCTCGCAGATGATCGGCGCACCGCTGTCCGGCGGACTGATCAGCTTCGGCGACCAGGCCACCCCGTTCCACGGCTGGCAGGTGATGTTCGCGGGTGAGGGACTCCTCGCGGTCCTGGCCGGCATCGCGGCCCTGGTGTTCCTGACGAACAGTCCGCAGCAGGCGAAGTGGCTCGAGCCGGGGGAGAAGGACTCGCTCACGGCAGCGATGGCCCGCGAGGACACCGCCCGCAGCGAGGACGGCCCGACGGGCATCTGGAAGGCGCTGGCCAGCGGCCGCGTCTGGTACTTCACGATCATCTACTTCTGCCTGCAGGTCGCCGTGTACGGCACGACGTTCTACCTGCCGCAGCAGGTCTCGTCGCTGCTCGGGCAGGACGTCGGCTGGCAGGTCGGACTGGTCGCGGCGATCCCGTGGCTCGTCGGCCTCGTCGCCTGCTACCTCGTCGGTTCGCGGGCGGACACCGTCGGGCGTCGTCGACGCTGGGGCACCCGGTTCTACATCACCACCGGCCTGTCGATCCTCGGGTCCGCCTGGGCCGGCGCGAACGGGCAGCCGATCCTCGGCATCCTGTTCATCACGCTGGCGGTCGCGAGCTTCCTCGCGGTGGGACCGATCACGTGGGCGTACCCGACGGCCTTCCTGACCGGGGCCGCAGCGGCCGCGGGCATCGGGCTCATCAACTCGCTCGGCAACCTCGGCGGGTTCGTGGCGCCGATCATGCGCACCGCGATCAACGACGTGGTGCCCACGGACAGCGGAGCGTTCGGCATCGTGTCGCTCGGGGTCCTGGCGTTCGTGGCCGCGGTGATGATCTTCTGCACGAAGTACTTCCGTGGCGCGAAGGCGGACGAGCTGCTCGACACCACGCACGTGCGCACCCAGGGGGACGAGCGATGACCCGGCTCTTCAACGACCCGGCGGACTTCGCCGACGAGTCGACCGACGGGTTCGTCGCCGCGAACGAGCGGTGGGTCCGGAAGGTCCACGGCGGGGTCGCGCGGTCGACCACGTCGCCGGACGGCACGGTCGCGCTCGTGATCGGCGGCGGATCCGGGCACTACCCGGCGTTCGGCGGGCTCGTCGGGCACGGCTTGGCCGCCGGTGCGGCGATGGGGAACCTGTTCGCCAGCCCGAGCGCCCAGCAGGTCACGTCGGTGGCGACGGCCTCCGAGCACGGCGGCGGGGTGCTGCTGAGCTACGGCAACTACGCCGGCGACGTCCTCAACTTCGACGCGGCCGCACGCGCGCTCGAGGCCTCCGGGATCAGCGTCCGCACGGTGCGGGTCACCGACGACGTGGTGAGCGCACCCGCCGATCGCGCGCACGAACGGCGCGGCATCGCGGGGGACCTCTGCGTGTTCAAGGTCGCCGGAGCGGCCGCCGAGCGTGGCGACGACCTCGACACCGTCACGGCGATCGCGGAGCGGGCGAACGACCGCACCCGATCGTTCGGCGTCGCGTTCTCCGGCTGCTCGCTCCCCGGCGCCGAGGAACCCCTGTTCACCGTCCCCGAGGGCCGCATGGCGATCGGCATGGGCATCCACGGCGAACGCGGCATCGACGAGACCGACGTCCCGACCGCCGACGGACTCGCCGCGCTGCTCGTCGACCGGTTGCTCGACGAGCTGCCGGCGGGGGTCGCCGCCGCCGGCTCCCGCGTCGTTCCGATCCTCAACGGCCTCGGTTCCGTCAAGTACGAGGAGCTCTTCGTCGTCTACCGCTCGGTGCAGCGCCGGCTCGTCGACGCGGGCGTCGTCATCGTCGAGCCCGAGGTCGGCGAACTCGTCACGAGCTTCGACATGGCCGGCGTCTCGCTGACCCTCTTCTGGCTCGACACGGAGCTCGAGGAACTCTGGGCCGCCCCGGCCGACACCCCCGCGTACCGCAAGGGCGGTGCCGTCCCCGCGGAGCGCGTCGCACCCTCCGTGGTGGCGGCCGACGCGGCACCCGACGAGGTCGGCCCGGCCAGCGAGGACTCCCGGGCCGTCGCCGTCCAGGTCGCCGCCGGCTTCGCTGCGGTCCGCGCGGTCATCGACGAGCACGCCGACGAACTCGGCCGCATCGACGCGGTGGCCGGTGACGGGGACCACGGCATCGGCATGCAGCGGGGATCGCACGCCGCCGCCGAAGCCGCGTCCGACGCCGTCGAGCGTGGAGCCGGCGCGGGCAGCGTGCTGCGGATCGCCGGCGACGCCTGGTCCGACAAGGCCGGTGGCACATCAGGAGCGATCTGGGGCGCGGCCCTGGAGGCACTGGGTCGCGTGCTCGGGGACGACTCGCGTCCGACGGGTGCGGACGTCGTCGAGGCCGTCGGTGCGGCGACTGAGGCGGTCCTCGCCTTCGGCGCGGTGCCCGGGGACAAGACGATGGTGGACGCGCTCGTCCCGTTCCGCGAGGCCCTCCGTTCGCGGGTCGACGGCGGTGCGGCGCTCCCCGATGCCTGGCGTGCGGCGGTGTCCGCCGCGCAGGACGCTGCGCAGGGCACCGCCGAGCTGGTGCCGAGGAAGGGCCGGGCCCGGACCCACGCCGAGCACGCCGTCGGCACGGTCGATCCGGGAGCGGTGTCCTTCGCGCTGATCGTGGAGGCCGTCGCGCCGTGATCACCATCGGGGTGTCGCTCAAGACGTACTTCTCGCACGCCCGGACCCTGTCGTGGGCGGCCGAGGTCGCGGACGTCGCCCGGCAGCACCCCGCGATGACGTCCGGTGCCGCGTCGCTCTTCGTGGTGCCGACGTTCCCGGCGCTCGTCCCGGTCCGCCGCATCCTGACCGACGCCGGTGCCCCCGTGCTGCTCGGCGCCCAGGACCTGTCGTGGGCCGACGCGGGGGCGTACACGGGCGAGGTCACCGGTGCGGAGCTGCGCGAGATCGGCGTCGACCTCGTCGAGATCGGCCACGCCGAACGGCGCTCCCTGTTCCACGAGACGGACGACGAGGTCGCGGGGAAGGTGCACGCCGCCTTCCGCAACCACCTGCGGCCGCTGGTCTGCGTCGGGGAGCCGACCCGCGCCTCCCGAGCGGAGACCGTCGCCGAGGTGACCGCGCAGCTCGACCGGGCCGTCTCGACGGCGGTCGCGGACGGCCTGGCGGGGCCGCTCGTCGTGGCGTACGAGCCGGTGTGGGCCATCGGCGCCCCGGCGCCGGCGCCCGACGCGCACGTCTTGGGGGTGCTCGCGGGGATCGAGGAGCACCTGGCCACGCGGCCGGAACTCGCCGGGTCCGTGGTGATCTACGGCGGCAGTGCCGGACCCGGGCTGCTCACCCGCGGGCAGGGGCGGATCGGCGGCCTGTTCCTGGGGCGGTTCGCGCACGACCCGGCGGCGATCGCCACGATCCTCGACGAGGCGGCGGCGCTCGAGGGACGCTGAGCCGGCCCGCCGCTCAGGCGTCGCGGGCGCCCGCCAGCCCGTGGTCGTGCGCGTAGACCACGAGCTGCACCCGGTCCCGCAGCGCGAGCTTCCCGAGGATGCTCGAGATCTGCGTCTTCACCGTGGACTCCGTGACGAACTCCTTCGCCGCGATCTCCGCGTTCGACAACCCGCGCGAGGCCCAGCCGAACACGATGCGCTCCCGGTCCGTCAGCGACTGGAACGCCTCGGGCTGCGGAGCCGGCGCGCGCTCGACGTCGGCGCCGAACAGCTGCGAGAGATCGTTCGGCGCGATCACCGAGCTCCCCTCGTGCACCGCCCGGACGGCCGCGAACAGGAACGGCGGCGTGGTGTCCTTCAGCAGGAACCCGCTCGCGCCGAGGCGGATCGCGGTGGCGGCAGCGGGGTCGAGGCCGAACGTCGTCAGCACGACCACGCGGGGGAGCGGCCCCTCGACCGCGCCGGAGAACAGCTGCCGGACGGTCTCGACCCCGTCCATGCCCGACATCCGCATGTCGAGGAGCATCACGTCCGGTCGCAGCTCGGGGATGCGCGCCAGGGCCTCGGCGCCGTCGGACGCCTCGCCGACGACGACCATGTCGTCCTGGGCGTCGAGCACGACGCGGAGGCCTGCACGGAACAGCGCCTGGTCGTCGGTGAGCAGGATGCGGATCGGATCGGTCATCGGTTGGTCCCCCCAAGGACGTCGAACGGGATGCGGGCACGTGCGGCGAACACGTCGTCGAGGACGGCGGCGTCGAAGGACCCGCCGAGTGCGGTGAGCCGGGACTGCATGCCGGCGAGGCCACGGCCGGACCCGCGGGTGCTCACCGGCGGGACGGCGACCGGGCCGGTCCCGACGGTGCCGGCGCCGGGCGCGGCCGTCCCGGCGCCGGGTGCGGCCGTCCCGACGGTGCCGGCGGTCGGGACGAGGTTCTCGACCTCGAGCACCAGGTCGGCCGACCGCCACGTCTCCCGCACCGTCACCGGCATCCCGGGGGCACCGTGTCGGAGCGCGTTCGTGAGCATCTCCTGCAGCACCCGGCGGGCGGCGGTCCCGCTCTCCGGCCCGAGCACCACCGGGACCCCGCGGACGGCCTGGTCGACGTCGACCCCGGCCTCGCGGATGCCTTGCACGATCTCCTCCAGCGACCCCGGGTCGGTCGAGGCGCCGGAGCCGTCGATGTGCCCGAGCACCTGCCGGACCTCGACGAGGGAGCTCCGGGCGGTGCTCGCGATCGTGGCGCTCACCTCGCGGATGCGGGCCTCGTCGGCGAGGAACGGCACCGAGTCGGCCTGCGCGATGATCACGGCGAGGGAGTGGCCGACCACGTCGTGCACGTCGCGGGCGATGTCCGCGCGGATCCGCTCGGACTCGGCGACGTCGATGGCCCGGGTGGCGGTGGCCTCGGCCTCGGTGGCGACGGCCTCGGCTCGGGACGCCGCGGCCTCGGCGTCCGCCCGGCGTTCGGACTCGCGGTCCCGCGAACGGAAAGCCCGGACGGCGACCCCGCCCGCCCAGACCCCGAGGAGCGCCGTCACCGGCGCGGCCATCGCCAGGAACGCCTGGTCGCGCGGGCCGTTGATGAGGACGAGGAACCGGAAGCCGGTGAGTGCGAGGTAGAGCGTCGCGCTGATGCCGGCAACGAACGCCAGCAGGCCGGACACGATGACCTCACCGCGCGTGCCGACGACCGCCGCCGTGCCGATGACCACGAAGATGGCGATGTCGACGAGCGACGGCCGCTCGCCGCCGCCGACCTGGACGATGCCGAGGACGACGACCATGGTCATCGCCGCGGACGGTGAGACCCGTCGGAGCGCGATCGCCCCGGCCGCGGCGAGGACTGCGAAGAAGCTCGCGTGTTCGAGCTCGAGGTCGATCGGGAGCAGGAAGACGAACGCCGCGAAGACCGCCCAGGCCACGTCGATGATGATCGAGCGGGTGGCGAGCGGCCGGATGAACGTGCGCCGTTCCGTCACGGCACGATCATCGCACGGGGGCGTCGTCCGCCGGTCACGGGACCGGCGACATCGCGATGAGGGCGGTGGCCGTGACCGTGACGATCGCGGCGCAGACCAGCAGGGTGGCGATCGTGTGCTTCGTCGAGGACTCCATGCTCCGAGCCTCGCCGAGCGGGGCGCGCAGGGCATCGGGCGCACGGGTGAACGCGTTCATCCGCACGGATGAAGGCGTCTGGTCCGTCGCGACGCGACCGGGTGGCGGCCTGGAGGCGCGGGTCGGGCCCGCACCGCGCCTCCAGGCCCGCAGGTCGCACCGATCTGCCGAACCCGCCCGTCGGTCAGATGGTGATCTGGCCCAGCACGCGGTGGGCGATCGAGATCGACTCACCGGACACCACCGACAGCGGCGACGCGAGGAACGCGACGAGGTCGGCGATCTGCTGCGGGCTGGAGTCGCCGGGGCCACCGGGGCGCACCTCGGTGCTGGGGGTGTCCGTCACCAGCCCCGGGTTGACGACGTTCACCGTGACGCCGGAGCCGACGGCCTCGTCGGCGAGGTTCTTCGCGATGACGCTCACCGCGGTGTTGCGGAGCGACGCGGTGATGTTGCCCGACAGGTAGGCGTTCTGTCCGCTGACCACGACGACGCGTCCGAACCCGGCCTCGCGCTGGGCCGGCAGCACCGCGTTGGCGACGCGGAGGAATCCGAGTGCCTTGCCGTCGATCGCGGTGAGGACCTGCTCGGGGTCAGACTTCTTCGCCGGGTCGAGGGTGCCGGCGCTCGGGGCCGCGGTCACGACGAGGGTGTCGATGCGGCCGTGCTGCTCGAGCACCCGCGCGACACCGGCGTCGACGGAGGCCTGGTCGGCGGTGTCGATCGCGACGCTGTCGGGGGAGTCGCCGGCGCTCCGGGAGGCCACGACGACGGTCGCCCCCTCGGCCCGGAGTCGATCGGCGACGGCGGCGCCGATGTACCCCTTCCCTCCGACGACGAGCGCGACACGGTTCTTCAGTTCGAGGTCCACGCGGTCACGCTACGCCCGGAACGCCTCGGGCTCGGCACACGTCGTGCACCGAGCCCGAGGCGTCGTCGGTTCGATCAGCTGCTGCGGCCGCTCCCGCCGACCGTCAGGAGCGCACCGGTGTCGGTCTCGTCCGCACGCGGCGGCTCGAACAGGCCCGAGTACGCCCGGACGGCGCTCCAGCCTGCGATGAGCAGGACGGTGCCGGCGACGGCGGCGACCCACGGCACCACGGCCCACCGGTCCCAGAGCGACGGGACGGCCAGCCACGTCAGGAAGTTCCCCGCGAGGCCGCCCGTCGCCCCGAGCAGGACCGCGGTCCGTCGGTCGAGACTGGGCAGCGCGAGCGCGACCGTCACGGCGGCGATCGCGGCCAGGGCGTTGACGAGGTCGAACACGGCTGCCGCTCCTACTCCCCGCTGCCGACGGCGAGCTGCTCGCGGCCACCGCCCGTGGTGACGGCGATCTTGCGGGGCTTCGCCGACTCCTTCACGGGGATCGTGACGCTCAGGACGCCGTTGTCGTAGCCGGCCGTGATGCGCTCGGCGTCGAGGCCGTCGCCGAGCGTCAGCTGACGGACGTACGTGCCCGGCTGGCGCTCTCGGGTGAGCCACTGCGAGCCCTCGGGAGCGCCGAGGGTGCGCTCGGCGCGGATGGTCAGGACCGAGCCGTCCACGTCGATGTCGACGGAACCCGGGTCGATGCCGGGCAGGTCGACGTCGAGGACGTAGTGGTCACCCGTGCGGTAGAGGTCCATCGGCATCGAGCGGGGGCCCGCGGTGCCGAGGAGGGAGCCGGCGAGACGGTCCAGCTCGCGGAACGGATCGAAGTTCATCGTCATCGGTGTCAACTCCTTCGTGTCTGGTTGAGTCCCCTCGACTCAACTGCGACATGTTCTAGCACTCAAGCCTGGCGAGTGCCAAAAGAACGCTCGGAATCCGCTCGGAGCCGCGGATCCCCGGCGACGGTGAATGACAGCGATGTAGTTCGGCTGGGCTGACTGTTCAGTGCGTGAACCGTACAGAACACGAATTGTTCGTTTTGCTGATCGTTCACGTTGTGAAAGACTTCGGGCGTCCGATGGGGACAGCAACGACGACGAGGGGCGGTATCGCAATGCACAGCACGTACACCGGGATGCCGCGACAGGCTCGGCTCGGCGGCACCCACACGCGCGTCGGTCTGACCGACCCCGCGATCATCGACGCCTACGTCGAGCGCCGCATCCAGGACCCGTCGCTCCTGTCCGGTCGCTCCGAACCGTCCTACGCCGACTTCTTCTCGGTCCCGGCGGCCTAGGCCCCGCACCCCCGATCCGCACCAGGCAGAGAGCACACCCGACCAGATGCCGTTGACCGTCGTCCGCCGCGAGCACATGCACCTCTACGCCCGGGAACCCCGGTCGCGTGCCGCGAAGGGCGCCGTGGACGCGCTCCTCCGCCTGCAGCACGCCGAGGAGCAGCAGCTCGAACAGGCCCGGTCGGAGAGCGGTCTCACCAAGAACGAGTTCCTCGCCGTCCGGTACATGCTCCAGGCGCACCGGGACGGCCGGGCGATGGGGCCCAAGGACCTCGCCGTCATGCTCAACGTCTCGAACGCGTCGGTGACGAAGATCGTCGACGGGCTCGTCGAGAAGGGCGACCTCGTCCGCGCCCCGCACCCCACCGACCGTCGGGCACAGGTGCTCGAGCCCACGGTGCAGGCTGCGAAGAAGATCGACGCGTCCTACGCACGCTTCCACGAAGCCGTGGTCGAGGTGATGGACCACCTGTCCTCCGAGGAGAACGACGTCCTCGCACGCTGCCTCGTCCAGATCACCGAGGCCCTCGTCGGTGGCGCGCACGCTCCCGTCGACGAGTACACGGTCGACCCGGACGGCGACGCGGAGCCGTACGACTCCTGAACCGAGCGGTCCGTGACGGCGCCGAGCCGCGCCTCCCGGAAAAAACCTTCCAGCGGTAAGTTGGGCGCATGACGCACCCTGCCGACGACGACGCGGCCCTGCCGCGACGCGGCTACCGCAAGGGTGCCGAACGACGGACGCAGATCCTCGACGAGACGATCCGCATGGTCGCCGAGCAGGGTGTCGACGCGTCGTCGCTGCGATCCGTCGCCGACGCCCTCGGCATCACCCACGCGGCGCTGCGGCACTACTTCCCGAGCCGCGACGAACTGCTGCTCGCGGTCTACCGCGAGCACGAGGTCCGCGAGCAGGGGGCACCGGACCGGATGAAGTCTGCGATCGGGGACATGCGGGAGAGCGCCTCGCGGAATCGCGCGGTGCCAGGGCTGGTGCAGCTGTACACGACCCTGGCGGCCGATGCCGTGCAGGAGGGGCACCCCGCCACGCGGGAGTTCATGCGGGAACGGTTCACCCGGCTGCGGGCGGACCTGGCGGAGTTGATCGAGGCGGACCAGGCGTCCGGGCGGATCCGGGCCGACCTGGACCCTGTCGACCTGGCGTCCCTGAGCATCGCGGCGTCGGACGGACTGCAGGTGCAGTGGCTGCTCGACCCCGACGCGGTCGACGGCGAGCGGGTGCTGCGGTTGCTCGAGCAGATCGTGCCGCCGGCGGGCTGACCGGACCCGCCGGTCCTGCCACACTCGTGTCAGCGGGGCCGTGGGTCCCGCTGACGACCGGATCGGAGCAGGACCATGCACGCCGTACTCGAGTACACCTACGTCGACGACTACCTCGAGCGCCGAGATGCGTTCCGCCAGCAGCACCTCCGGGCGGCCTGGGCTGCGGCGGAGCGCGGCGAGCTGCTCCTCGGCGGTGCGGTCGGCGAGGGGACCGGACCGTTCACTGCGCTGATCGTCTTCGTCGGCGACGACGCGCTCGGGCGTGCGCGGGCGTTCGCGGCGACGGACCCGTACGTGACCGGGGGACTCGTGACGTCGTGGACCGCGCGACCGTGGACGACCGTGGTGGGCGATCTGGCGGCGGGACCGGTCCGCCCCGACTGAGGCTCTCGGGAACCGGCGACGGCGTCGGGTCAGCCGTAGCCCTCGTCGGTCAGGCGCCAGCCGGCCGGCGTGTGGCGGAAGCAGAACTGCCACCCGGGGAGCACGCCGGGTTCGGCGCCCGTCATGTTCGTCTCGGTGACGTCGACCGGGATGCACTCCTCCGCCGCCCGGCCCGTCTCCTTCGCGCTCAGTCGCGAGACCGCCCCGATGTGCCGGTAGCCGAGCAGGTCGGGGTGGTCGTCGAACCACGAGGACGGGGTTCGTCCGCCGCACCAGGCCGTGTCCGAGCCGCCGCTGTCGTCGGTGAGGGCCTCGGTGACAGCACAGTCGTGGGCCTTCGCGGCGCGGAGGTAGACGCGGAGGACCTGTTCGGAGGACGCGCTCGCGGGCGGGAGTCGCGCGGCCACGGTCTGCGCGTGCGTCACCGACAGCACCGTCGCCGTGCCGGCCGCCACGAGCACGGCGGCGACCACCCCTCCGAGCACGAGCCGACGTCTCCCCACGGCGCTCATCCTGGCAGGGGGTGGACCCGCCGATCGCCCGGTGCAGCTGCGAGTGGGTGAGGGCGCGTTCAGTTGCGCGGCAGCCCTGCGACGTACGCGCCGAGCACCGCTCGGTCGTCCACGGGCGCGACCCCCGCGACGCGGTAGAGGAGCAGTGCATCGACGAGTCCGACGAGGTCGACCGCGGATCGCCGGGGGTCGTCGACGCCGATGCGGTCGAGCAGGTCCTCCGCCGTGGCGAGCAGCGCGGCGCGCACCGGGTCGGCGCCGGTGAGGGGTGCGCGGAGCGCTTCGTCGTCCCGGAGCTCCAGGAGGAGGGCCAGGCGAGCGGCTTGCGCCTCCGCCCGCTCTGCGAGGCCCTGGAGGAACGTGGCGGCGACCTCGACGACCGTCGCGTCGTCGAGTGGCTCGGGGAGACGCAACGCGCCCAGCTCCGTCGACAGCTGCTCCGTGATGCGCGCGACGACGAGCGCGGTCAGTTCGCGCCGCGTCGACGCGTAG
This sequence comes from Curtobacterium sp. YR515, assembly GCF_900113095.1. NCBI lineage: Bacteria > Bacillati > Actinomycetota > Actinomycetes > Micrococcales > Microbacteriaceae > Curtobacterium > Curtobacterium sp. YR515. Next base: position 635,938 of record NZ_FOOD01000002.1, read on the forward strand.
TACGAGGTCGATCCGGCAGGCACGCCGGCCTCGGTGTCGACTGCCCGGTGCGTCAGGGCTCGGACCCCACCGCGAGCAGTGAGCCGTACTCCCGCGTCCGCCAGGTCCTCGCGTCGCCCCATGCTCTTCCCCTCTCGCCTCTACCATCGTAGTGTTCTCTACGGATGTAGAGCCGAAGGGGGCAGGATGCGGGTTGCAGTGGTCGGAGGCGGGATCTCCGGAGTCGCGATCGAGGCAGCGCTGGGGGCACACGGCTGCTCGGTCACGAGGTTGTCCCGGTCCTCGGGGTTCGACGTACTCGCGGACGACGCGGTCGATCGGCTGGCGTCGGTCCGGCCGCAGGTCATCGTCGAGGCGACCGGACGGTTCACGACGAGTCGGCGGCGTGCGACGGACTTCTTCACGCGCTCGACGGCGGTGGTCGGCGCGGCGGCCGAACGGTCCGGGGCGCGACACGTGCTGCTGTCCATCCTCAACTGCACCAGGTCCGAGGTGCAGGGCTACGGGTACTTCGCCGGCAAGACCGCACAGGAGCAGGCAGCGGGAGCGGCGGGCCGGGGCACCACGATCGTCCGTTCGGCCCAGTGGTTCGAGTTCGCCGCGCAGAACCTCGAGCGGTTGCGCGTCGGGCCGATCGCGTTCGTGCCGCGGATGACCATCGCCCCGGTGTCGCTCGCAGCGGTGGCGACGGTGGTCGCCGAGGTCGCGACGGGCCGGCGGACCGCGCCGGTCGTGGAGGTCGCCGGACCCGAGACGACGTCCCTGTGGGCGATGACGACGGCGCTGCCGCATCCCGGCGTGGTGCCCGTCCCGATGCCGATCCCGGGCCGCACGGGCCGGGCGTTCCGGGACGGGGCGCTCCTGCCCGCGGGAGACGTCGAGGTGGTCGGCCCGAGGTTCCACGAGTGGCTCGCAGCCCGCGACCGGTAGCGCTCGCCCGACCCACCGGTCCGGTCCGGTCGTCATCTCTAGGCGGTGCGTTGCCCCGTTCCTCTGCGTGTCACGCGAACGGGGAGCAGAAGGTGAGCTTGTTTCTGCCCTAGCGTAGGCGGGGGTGCGATCGATGCGCCCGTATCTGTCGCGGCGCATGGGGCGTCCGGAGGGGGACGAACATGCGCACGACCCGTGGCCACCGCTCTGCCGTGATCACGGCGGCCACTGCCGTCCTCGCGGTCATCGGTGCGCTCCTACCGAGCGGTGTGCAGGCCGCTCCGTCGCCCGGCAACGACGCGCTGCGTGGTGTGCGGTACGCCGCGTACGGTCACTCGTTCGGACAGGTGCAACTCGGTTCCGATTCGGTGCCGAGCCGGATGTACCCGTCCATGGTCCGCACGAGCCTCGGCGCGGATCCGACGCTCTGGTCGAACGAGACCATCAGCGGGGCCTCGACGGCGCAGATCCTCGACCGCGCGCGCTCGACGTGGAACCGCGGCGACTACGGGGTCGTCTCGTACCTCGGGAACCAGAACGACGTCGGCCGCCACGTGCCCGAGGCCACGTTCAAGGCGAACGTCCGGGGCTTCATCGACTGGGTGCGGGGAACCGGGCCGTTCCCACCCACGATCGTCATCGTGCTCGACACGCCGTCGACGACGAAGGGCTACGCGTGGTACCCGTCACCCCCGACCGACGCTGACGTCGTCCGGTACAACCGCTACCTCCGCAGCGTCGTCGCGGCGTACCCGAAGGACGGATCGGTCATCATCGCCGATGCCTTCACCGGATGGAACAAGGCGACGATGATCGGGCCCGACGGGCAGCACCCGAACGACGTCGGGCAGGCGCACATCACCGAGGCGATCACCTCAGCACTGAGCGGTGTGCGATTCCGTGAGGGGCAGAACGTCCTGACGCCGGCGCCGGCGGTTCGCTACGACTCGTTCAACCGGCCCGACATGATCACCGGACTCGGCAAGGACCTGCACGGCCGGTCCTACTCCACGGTCGGCGGAGTGAAGTACGGCATCTCTGGTGGCCGTGCCTACCGAGCCAGCAGCGGGGCCGTTCGTGAATCCGCGGCCACCGTCGACACGAAGAAGGCTGCGGTCGACATCAGCCTCACCATGACGGCGATCTCCTCGAAGGGTGCGGGGCCGGTGTGGCGACTGAGCAGCGCCAAGGACTACTTCGTGCTCGACGTCCACGGGTCGGGCAAGGGCAACGCGAAGGTCTACAAGCGGGTCAACGGGCGGTTCATCCAGATCGGCAAGGCCCTGAGCCGCGAGGTCAAGCCGGGCTCGACCGTGCGGGTCCGGGCCGACGGCGCGAAGATCAAGGTCTACGTCGACGGTCCCGCCGTGTACTCCAGCGCGGACAGCTTCAACGGGTCCGCCACGAGGAGCGGTGTCCGGATCACCGACACTCGTGCACGGCTCGACGACCTCGTGATCCGGTAGGGCCGGAGCCCTATCGGTTCGGACGCGGAACTTTCTACCCCCTGTAGTGGGGGAGCAGTGGTGAGGGATGCTCCGTAGCGTTCTGTGTGGTTGCACAGTGCCGTCATGGGGGCGGATTCGCTGGTGGTGACCTGTTGAGGGGTTCTGCGCGTGTTCGCGACGTCGCCGTTGTCTGTTCGTTCTCGTTGGGTCGTGCTGGCCGTCGTCACGCTGGTGGCGCTGCTGGGGTCGTTGTTGGCGGTGGTCTCGCCACCTGCTCCGGCGCAGGCGGTCGCGACGGGTACGGGTGGGCAGTTCGTGCCGTTGCCGACCAACGCCAGGATCTTCGACGGCGCCACGCCTGCCGGGTCGTCGACGACGGTGCCGGTCGCCGGGGTGAAGGGGATCCCCGCTGACGGTGTCGGCGCGATCAGTGTGCTGGCGACGGTCGCGGACGCGAACGGCACCGGGCAGCTGAAGGGTCGAGCGGAGTCGAGCGACGGGCCGACGCTGCTGATGATCTACGGCAGCGGAGTGGCGGGGAACACGTCGAACACGTCGTTGCTCGCGGTCGGGGACGACGGATCCATCCGGATCGACACGACGACTGCGCAGTCGCGGGTGATCCTGGACGTGACCGGCTACTACACGTCCACGGCGAACGGTGTCGGTGCTGGCGGGTTCGTTCCGCTGTCCGGGACCCGGATCGCGAACACGGCGGACGGCACGAACGTGCGGCAGGGTGCCCTGTCGGGTGGGGACAGCATCACGTTCCAGGTCACCGGCAAGGGTGGCGTTCCGACGAACGCGGCCGCGGTCGCGGTCAGTGTCGTGGTGCAGAACACCGGCGGTGGGGCCGGGTGGGTGCGTCCGTCGCCGTCCGATGGGCCGAAGAGCACGGGGTCGTTGAACTACCCGTCGACGAAGCTGACCACTGCGATGAGCGCGCAGGTCGCTGTCGGCTCCGATGGGAAGATCACGATCGACAACGCTCCCGACGGCGGCACCGTGCAGATCCAGGTCGACGTGCAGGGGTACTTCGTCCCCAGCAACCCGGGTGGCGGGTTCACTCCGGGAACGGGCCGAATCGTCGACACCCGCACGTCCTCGAGCGTCGGCGCGAACGCATCGGTCGCGGTGCAGGTCGCCGGCGTCGCCGGCATCGGGACGATCGAGGGCGGGCTGTCTGCTGTCGCGGTGACGGTCACGGCGATCCACTCGGGTACGACCGGCGGGTACGCGAAGGCATGGGCGGACGGTTCCTCCGAGCCCACCGGGGCGGTCATCGGGTACGCGCCGACGTCGTCGATCCGGACGACGACGGCGATCCTGCCCGTGGGGTCGAACGGGAAGGTGCGGATCCAGAACGTTTCCTCGGGGACCACGGACTTCGTGCTCGACCTGCAGGGCACCTACAACTGGCTGCCGGGCGGACCCGTGTCGACGAACGTCACCGGGCAACGGACGTCCGCGACGACGTTGCCGTTCCCGATCTCGGACCAGACCAACGCGAGCGTCGACGTCGGCACCGGAAACCTGCTCGTCACCACGAGTGCGCTGACCCTGCCGGGTGTGACGCAGAGCACGACGATCGGTGCTGCGTACAACTCGCGGTCGACGACGACGGCGAACAGCAACACGATCGAAGCGAACCGGTGGCAGTACGCCCTCGCTGGTGCCGGGGACCTGTCGGCGAACGCCGCGGGTGTGGTCTACACGGACGCGGTCGGGACGGCGTGGCAGTTCAAGCCCACCGGGACCGCTGGTGCGTTCACGTCCCCGCCAGGCCTGCAGATGACATTGGCGCGGGTCGCGAACGCGACGACGCGGGAGTACACGTTGACGTCGTGGACGACGAACCAGGTCATCCACTTCACCCTCGGCGGCCAGCCCACGAGCGTGAACGACCGCAACGGCAACCAGGTCAGCTTCAACAAGGCTGCCGACGGGTTCTCCCTCGGCACCCTGGTCTCCACGGCGGGCACGACGGGTGCGAAGACGGCGAAGGTGTCCTACGCGAACGGCACGACCACGTTCACGCAGACCGCCGGGTCCAGCAGCCGCCGCGTGTCGTGGGCGAAGAACAGCAGCGGTGACATCACCACGTACACGGACGCGACCGGTGCGAGGACGACGTTCGGGTACTCGGGCGGGGACCTCACCTCGATCACCGCACCGACCGGCGGGGTGACCTCGTTCACGTACGACTCCACCAAGCGGGTCACGAAGGTGTCGCAGGCGAACACCACCGCCGGATCCCCGGGTACCGCGGTGACCCGGTTCGCGTACACGGACGGGGACACCACGCAGGTCGCCGACCCCCGCTCCGACCAGGGCCAGCCGGTGGCGACTGCGGACCACACCACGTACACGCTGGATGCGAACGACCTCGTCTTGAAGACGGTGGACGCGGCTGGACGTGAACGATCCAAGATGTACAACGCTGCGAACAACGGTGTCGCGAAGTCGACGATCGGTGCGGCCGGCGACAGTGGGACGGGAACGACGTCGAATGAGTACGGCAAGAACCAGAGCCAGTCGCTGACGAAGTCCACCACCGGGTCCGGCTCATCGAGCTCGATGGAGTACGGGTCCGGGTCTGCGACGGCGTACCTGCCGTCCAAGGTCACTGACAGCTCCGGCAACAGCATCACTATGGGGTATGACGGTGTCGGGAACCAGACGTCCTCGCAGTCTGGATCGGACTCGAGCGTTCAGGCGAAGGTGGCGTACAACGACGACGGCTCGGTGAAGAGTGCGACGGCGCCGGGAAACGGATCGAACTCGACCACGTACTCCTACGACGGCAACAAGCAGCTGTCGAAGATCACCCCGCCCACTGGCACGAGCCTTGGCGTGAAGACCTACACGTACGACGCGTTCGGCCGCGTTGCGACCGAGACCGACGGCCGTGGGAACACGACTACGTACGGATATGACGCTGACGATCGGAACACGTCTACTGCGTTCAGTGACGGTACCGCGACGGTGACCAACGTCTACGACGACAACGGCAACCAGACCAGCCAGACCTCCGCCACTGGCACGATCACCAACACCTACGACCAGCGCAACCGGCTGGTGTCCACGGCAAACACCGCCGGGGGCGGGACCGTGTCGTACGGGTACGACCTCGCCGGGAACACGGCGCAGGTGACGGACTCCACGGGCACTGTCTCCCACACGTTCGACGCATCCGAGAAGCTCACCGCGACGACGTACCCGACGAGCTCGGGCACGGCGAAGCAGATCTACCTCACCGACCCGCAGGGCCGCCGCACCGACACGTGGCTCGGCGCCGACACGTCGGCAATGCCTGGTGTGGCGCCGTCCTCGTGGAGCGCGCACCAGAAGCTGTCCTACGACAAGTCCGGCAAGGTCACCAGGGTGCAGGCGTGGGCTTCGAACGAGGACCCGCAGCTCGTCTTCGACACCGACTACTGCTACATGGCCACCACGACTGCCCCGACGTGCACCGTGTCGTCGGCGAACGACCGAACGAAGCTGCAGTGGGCGAAGGACAACATCACCGGGCAGGTGACCACCTACGCGTACAAGAACAGCGACGGCACCCCCAGCAAGCACCTCACCGGGATCACGCAGACCGGCGGTACCAACCCGACGAACTGGACATACACGTACGACGCCGCTGGTAACCGCACGGAGGCCAAGGCCACCAACGCGACCACCAGTGCCGTGATCAGTGACCAGAAGCTGACCTACAACGCCGCCGCGCAGATCACCACGGATGGGTACACATACGACGGGACCGGCAACCTCACCGCGGCGCCGGGGGAGACGTACACGTACAACGGGGCGCAGCAGCTGACCTCGTCCACGAAGAACGGGACGACAACGAGCTACGAGTACGCCGGCGGCGACATGAACAAGCTGCTCACGCAGTCCACGGACGGAAGCGCGGAGTACGACTACACGTATGGCACCACCGACCAGAACGGCGTCCCAGTGATCGCCACCCGCGAGCAGGTCGGCACCGGCACCGCGTCGGTCCTGTCCGACCCGGTGACCGGGCAGCCGCTGGATCTCCGCACCAGCGACAACGTCACCAGCCTCTACGTCCTGGACGGCATCGGGAACCCGACCACGTCGATCGCCGACACCGGCAAGATCGCGTACCAAGTCACCTACGACGCCTATGGCGTCGAGACCGTCACCAAGGGAAGGACCAGCCTGCAGTGGCAGCAGAACCCCTACGGGTACAAGACCGGTCTCCGCTCCGGCAGCAGCGACGCGGGACTGACGAAGTTCGGGTACCGGTGGCAGTCCGCTACGACGGGCCAGTGGATTGAGCGAGATACCCTCGACGCACCCCTCGACCCCACAAATGCTAACCGATACGCATTCGTTGGGTGCGACCCAATCAACGGAAGCGACCCGACGGGGCGGGGACAAGGCTTCTGCGCCGTTAATACAGGTCTATTGCTACTTGCAACCGTGGGGGCCATCGCCTCCGTCATCGTCCCAGGACCCGGATGGCTCGTCGGAGTGGCTCTTGCGGGTTATGCCGGAACGGTCTACGGCACGGTCACTGCATGCTATTCCGGTTACGATGACTATTGATTGAAGCCTAAAATGAAGATTCTTTCCTTGGCGCTGATGTTAGGCGCTGTCGTTGCTCTCGTTCTGGTTTTTGTAGCGCACGCAGTCCCCCTCCGTGTCGTATATGGACTGGTTTTTGCCGCGTTCGCCGTACTTAGTGTCTACTTCTGGAGGACGGCGACTCGTTCCTCGAAGGGAGGAAACGGTAAGGTGTGATGGTGGTCTGACGGTGACGAACACGTACGACGGCAACGGCAACCAGCTCACGCAGCAGTCCGCGACCGGCACGATCACGAACACGTTCGACCAGCGCAACCGGCTCATCTCCACGGTCAACACCGCCGGCGGCGGAACCATCGAGTACGCCTACGACCTCGCCGGAAACACGCACGCGGTGACCGATCAGCACGGCACCGTCACGCACGACTACGACGCCGCGAACGTGCTCACCGCGACGACGTACCCGACCGGCGACGGCGGCGCGGCGAAGCAGCTGTACACCAACGACGACCTCGGCCGCCGCACCGACGTGTGGTTGAACGCGACCGCCAATGCGGACCCGACCAAGGATCCGACGTCGTGGCAGGCCCACCAGCACATCACCTACGGTGCGTCGAACAAGATCACCCGCGTCCAGGCGTGGCAGGGCAGCGACAAGGCGACGGCCGTCGTCGACGATTCGTACTGCTACATCACCGGCATCGCCGTCGGTGGCGATTGCTCCGCGGTGAAGAGCGCGAACGACACCGACAAGATCCAGTGGGCCAAGGACAACACCACCGGGCAGACGACGTCGTACACGTACGACTCGAACAGCCGCCTCACCAAGGCAGCGCAGGCTGGCGGTGCGACGAACACGACGTGGGCGTACACGTACGACGCGGCGGGGAACCGGCTCACCGCGAAGCAGACCGGTGACACCACGAGCTCGCAGACGTTGACGTACAACGCGGTCGGGCAGATCACCTCGACCGGGTACGCGTACGACGGGGTCGGGAACCTCACTGCAGCACCGGAGGAGACGTTCACGTACAACGACGCGCAGCAGCTGACCGCGTCGACGAAGAACGGTGTCACTACCCGATACGAGTACGCCGGCGCCGACATGAACAAGCTCCTCAAGCAGTCCACGGACGGGGGAGCGGAGTACGACTACACGTATGGCACCTCCGACCAGAACGGCGTCCCAGTGATCACCAGCCGCACCGTCGCCGGCACGGGGACTGCGTCGGTGATCAGCGACCCGACGACCGGGCAGCCGATGGACTTGCAGACCACCGATGGTGTGACGAGCATGTGGGTCATCGACGGGATCGGGAACCCTGCCGCAGCGATCGCGGACACCGGCGGCACCGCGTACACGGTCAGCTACGACCCCTAGGGTGGCGAATCTGTGGCCACGGGCGGCACGAGTGCGCAATGGCTGCAGAACCCGTACGGATTCAAGACCGGGGTCCGCTCGTCCAGCACCGACAACGGGCTCACGAAGTTCGGTTACCGATGGCAGTCGAGCGTCACCGGCGGCTGGCTTCAACGCGACACCCTCGACGCACCACTGAGCCCAACCGACGCCAATAGGTACGCCTACGCGGGGGCGGATTCAATCAACGGGCACGATGCGACGGGCAACTTGTCGTCATTTGGGACCTATGCGAGCCAATGTGCGTTGGGAGCGACGACCAGCTTTGGGATCGGCCTTGCATTGGGAACTTCTTACACGCCTGCCACAGCACTTGGCGAGGTGGCCGTGGGTTGTGCGATCAACGTAGGCACTCAATATATTAGTGACACCGTTTCAGTAGGAGCGGGAAATGGTGTGGCTTATGGAGACTTCCTCCTCACTGTTGGCAAAATCGCAAAGGCTGTTCGATGACCGCTGTCCTTGGGATCATCGTTTTGGTGATAGTTGCTGCTCTGATTGCATTTCGTGCAACTCGATGGGGAAATGCTGCACGAGATCGCGTCGAGGGTAAACCGCAAAAGCCAGTCACTCCGGGCACTTGGGTTGTTCTCGGCCTAGTCATTGCACTTTCGGCGACAGCTTTCATCTTTCAGTTGGCGATAAATTGATTCAGAGGGGTTTCCAGCGGAGTCCTACGATGCCGTGGATGAAATCGATCAGGGGGAGCACGAACGTGAAGCCGAACACGATCGACACGAGGCCGAGTACTTTGCTCGCGACGCGCATTCCTGTGGTGGCGCGCGCTTAGACCTCTTGGACCTCGTGTGAGTCGTCGATACAGACTGCCGGAGGCCGAGTTCTGCCGGTTACCGGTCCGACGTTCCACGAGCGGCTCGCGACCGCACGGCCGTAGCCGACGCACCGGAGCCGCGCCGCGCCTCCTGGCCCCCAACACGCAGAACGGCCGGCCCCTGTCGGAGCCGGCCGTCCTGCGGAGCGGGAACCTACGCGGTGAGCACCGCAGCCGACGGATCGAAGTCCTCCGGCAGCGGCGGGACACGGTCCACCGTCGACGTGATGTCGACGGCGGAACCCGACGCCGCAGCGTCGCGGATGCCGAGCAGCACGTCGAGGACGTGCAGCGCGACCGCACCCGAGGCACGCTCGGGACGGTCCTCGGCGATGGCGCGGGCGAGCTCGACGACCCCGGTGCCACGACCCCAGGTGGAGCCGATCGCCTCGAGGGTCTCGGGCTCCTCCTGGCCGTAGCGCCAGAGCTGCGACGAGCCCTCGAACGTGTTCGGGTCCGGCAGCGAGATCGTGCCGAGCGTGCCGTTGATCTCGACGAAGCCCATGCGCGGCAGCGCGTGCTGGAACGAGAACGTCGACTGGGCGGACTGCCCGCCGGCGAACTCGATCAGCGCGGCGTGGTGCGTGGGGACCTCGACCGGGAACGTCTCGCCGGCGCGGGGGCCGGACGCGATCGTGCGACGGTCGAGCGACTTCGAGGACACGGCCTGCACGCGGCTGGCGGTGCCGAACGCGTGCACGAGGGTCGTCACGTAGTACGGGCCCATGTCGAACAGGGGACCGGCGCCCTCGGCGAACAGGAAGTCCGGGTTCGGGTGCCACGCCTCGGGTCCGGGCACGTGGAACAGCGTCGTCGCGGTCAGCGGCTCGCCGATGTCACCGCGGGCGATGGCACGGAGCGCCGTCTGGATGCCCGCGCCGAGCACGGTGTCCGGCGCGGTCGCGACCCGGAGTCCCTTCGACGCAGCGGAGGCGAGCACCGCGGCGGCCGACTCGTGGTCGGTCGCGATCGGCTTCTCGCTCCACACGTGCTTGCCGGCGTCGATGATCTGCTGGTCGACCTCGGCGTGGGCCGCCGGGATCGTCAGGTTGATCACGATGCTGATGTCGTCGCGGGCGAGGAGCTCCTCGACCGAGCCGGACGCGCCGACCCCGTACTCCGCTGCCTGGGCCGCTGCGCGGTCGAGCAGCACGTCGGCGACGAACCGGACCTCGACGTCGGCGAACTTGGTCAGGTTCTCCAGGTACTGCGTGGAGATGTTGCCGGCACCGATGATGCCGATCCCGACACGGGTCACTTGTCGTTGTCCTTCAGCCAGGCGAGGGACTCGGTGATGCCCTCGAAGACGTCGCCGGAGTACGCGTCGAACTCGACGACGCGGATGGCCTGCGGCGCCGCGGCGAGGATGGCAGGGACGTCGACGTCGCCCTGACCGGCGGGGGTCTGGTTCTCGAAGGCACGCTGCAGCGCCTCGGGGACCACGAGCGCGCTCTCGGACGAGGGCAGCGCGGTGAGGATGTCGCCGTCGACCTTGCCGTCCTTGACGTGGATCGCGACGACGCGGTCGCCGAGCGACTTCAGGACGGCGGGGGCGTCCGCGCCACCGACGGTCGCCCAGAAGGTGTCGAGCTCGAGCACCGTCTCCGGGCTGATCTGCGAGACGAAGTGGTCGTAGACCGTGCGGCCGTCGACCTTGTTCGTGAACTCCCACTGGTGGTTGTGGTAGCCGAACTTGAGGCCGCGCGAGGCTGCCTCGGCGGTGAGGACGTTGACGCGCTCGGCGATCTTCGCGACGTCGTCGGCGGTCTGCCAGCGGTCGGTCGGGATGAACGGGTCGATGACGGTCTGGATGCCGAGGCGCTCGGCCGCGTCCCAGATCGGGGCGGTGTCCTCGGCGTCGATCACGGCGACGTGGCCGGACGGGGCCGTGAGGCCGGTGGCGGCGAAGGCGCGCTCGAGGTCCGCGGCACGCTCGACGAACGCGTAGGGCTCGACGTTCTCGTACCCGATCTCGGCGACACGGGCGATCGCCTTGTCGAGGTCTTCCGCGATGGCGTCGCGCAGCGAGTACAGCTGCACAGAGGTGGTGGGCATTGCGTGAGGCTCCTTCGGTCCTGACTGGGTGTCGCGGCACCGGGTGTCGCAGCACCGGGTGTCGCAGTCCGTCGAGGAGCGATGCTCCACGGCGAGATCGATGACGACGCTACCCCAAAAACCACCCGGTGTGTAGTTTTTGCTGCGCTCCGTGACGCACGCCGCTGCATGAACGACACCTGTCGATGTATGCTCAGCCAGTCAAAACCGTGCGCAAGACGGTTTTGGACGGCGAAGCATCGACTCAAGGAGGCGTCATGAGCACACCCGAACCCGGCAGCCCGGCACTGCTGAACCCCGAAGAGGGCATCACGCAGCCGGTCAGCACGATGCGGGTGGGCATCGGCTACCAGATCGCGCTGTTCCTCGGACAGTTCGGCCTCTTCGTCGCGCTCATGGCACCGGTCTACGTGAGCATGCAGCTCAAGGCGCAGGCCCTCGTCGGGGACGACGCCGCGAACGTCATCGGCTCCGTCCTGCCGATCGGTGCGTTCGGCGCGCTCATCATGAACCCCCTGGCCGGCGCGCTGTCCGACCGCACCCGCACCCGCTGGGGCCGGCGTCGTCCGTGGCTCATGAGCGGCGTCGTCGTCTTCGCGATCGCACTCGCCTGGATCGCCTACGCACCCGACGTGCTCAACCTGACGCTCGCGTGGCTGCTCGCCCAGCTCGCCGCCAACGCGACCCTCGCCACCCTGCTGGCGAGCTTCGCCGACAACGTCCCGCAGCTCCAGCGCGGCCGGTCGTCGAGCATCATCGCGCTCGCGCAGAACCTCGCCGTGCTCGCCGGCACCTACCTGTCGGTGTTCTTCGTCGCGAACCTGCCCGTGCTGTTCATCGCGCCCGGCATCCTGGCGATCATCCTGGTCGCCGTCTACGCGGTCGTCGCCCGGGACGAGCTGCCGACGTACACGCTCAAGAAGTTCACGTTCCTCAACCTCATCTCGTCGTTCTGGACGAACCCGATCAAGAACCCGGACTTCGCGTTCGCGTGGTGGTCGCGCTTCCTGATCATCCTCGCGACGTTCATGTTCACGACGTACCGGCTGCTCTACATGCAGGAGCACATCGGCATCGAGGACGCGAAGCAGGCCACCGAGGCCGTCGCGTTCGGCGTGCTGCTCTACACGATCGCGCTCCTGGTCAGCGCGGCGCTCTCGGGGTGGGCGTCCGACAAGCTGGGTCGCCGCAAGGTGTTCGTCGGCGGCTCGACGGCCCTCTTCGCGGTGGGCCTCGTCGTCCTCGCGCACGCCGAGACCGTGAACGGCTTCTACGTCGCCGAGGTCATCATGGGCTTCGCCTACGGGATCTACTCCGCGATCGACACCGCACTCGTCGTCGACGTGCTCCCGAACGCCGACCGTCCCGGCAAGGACCTCGGCGTCATCAACATCGCGAACGCGCTGCCCCAGTCACTCGCGCCGGCGATCTCGCTCTTCTTCCTGTCGATCGGCAGCTCGCACGCCGACAACTACGTCCTCATGTGCTGGGCCGCGGGTGTCGTCGCACTCCTCGGCGCCCTTGTGGTGATCCCCATCAAGCGGGTTCGATAGCCGGATGCACCAGCTCGGGGTCGACGAGGACCGCAGACAGCTCGCCGGGTGGCGGAACGCCATCGTCATCGCATTCGCGATCGGTGGGGTGAGCCTCGCTGCGTGGGGTCCGCGGCTGCCCGAGCTCCGGCTCGAGCTCGGTGTGGACGTCGGGACCATCGGACTCATGCTCGGCGGCGTCACGATCGGGTCCATCGGCGGCCTGCTCAGCGCGGCCCCGCTGCTGCGCCGACTCGGCGGGCGCCGGGCGCTCACCGCGGTGGTCGTGCTGGTCCCGGTCGCGATCGCCGTCATCGGGACGGCAGCCGCGCTCCACTCCGTCCCGCTGGCAGCGGTCGGGTTCGTGGTCGCCGGCGCGGGCATCGGCTCGCTGGACGTGATGGCGAACGTCGAGGGCACGGCGATCGAGGCGCTCGCGGGGCGCACGCTGCTCCCGCTGATGCACGCGGCCTGGTCGGGAGGCGCGGCCCTCGGCGCCGGGATCGCCGCCCTCTGCGCGTGGCTCGGCATCACCCCGTCGGCGCAGCTCCTCGGTGAGGCCGTCGTCATCCTCGTGGTCGGTGTGCTCGCGATGCGGGGCATCCCGGACGGCACCCGTGCCGAGGAACACGACACGACGCTCACACCCCGGCAGCGACTCCGGCAGTGGGCACGAGGGTGGGCGGACGTCCGACTGCTCCTCATCGGGGTGGTCATGCTCGGCGTCGAACTCGGTGAGGGCTCGGCGAACAACTGGCTCGCCCTCGCCACCACCGACGGGCACGGGCAGACCGCGGCCGTCGGTGCGCTGTTCTTCACGGTGTTCGCCGTCTCCGAGGCGGCCACCCGTGTCTTCGCCGGACCCGTCGTGGACCGGCTCGGTCGAGTGCGGACCGTGCGGTGGACGACCGCGCTCGGCATCGTCGGCGCCGTGCTCTTCATCGTCGGCGGGAGCTGGTGGCTCACCCTCGTGGGCGTCGTGCTCTGGGCTGTCGGCGTCTCGATGGGCTTCCCGCTCGGGATGTCGGCGGCGGCGCAGAGCGGCCCGAACCCGGCGGCCCGTGTCAGCGTCGTCGCCTCGATCGGGTACTTCGCGAACTTCGCGGGGCCGCCCGTGATCGGTGCGATCGCGGAGCACGTCGGCGCGCTGAGCGCGCTCTGGCTGGTGGCGGTGCTGTTCGTCGCGGCGTTCGCCGCGTCCGGCTCGTTGCGGCCCGTCGTGCGCCGCGACTGACGGAGGGACTGCGGGACGGGAGGCGCGGTGCGGGCCCGCACCGTCCCTCCAGGCCGTCCACTGGTCACGCTGGCTAGCGTGGACGGATGCTCGACGCCGCCTCGCTGACCTGGGACCCACCTGCCGGACGCATCACCGGCGTCGCGGACGGGAGTGTCGTCCGGGCCCTCGGCATCCCCTACGCCCGTGCCGAGCGCTTCGCCGTCCCGGAGCCGGTCCCCGCGTTCGCCGAGCCGTTCCCGGCGACCACCCCGTCGCCCGTGGCGCCGCAGTCGCAGGCGACCTTCGTCGACCAGCTGCTCCACCCGGTGGAGGGACTCGTCGTCGACGAGCACTGCCAGCGGCTGTCGATCACGGTGCCCGCCGACGCCCGGCCGGACGAGCGGCTGCCCGTCATCGTCTGGATCCACGGCGGCTCCTACGTCATCGGCGGCGGTGACCTGCCGATCTACGACGCGCGCGACCTCGTCACGGAGCAGCGGGTCGTGTTCGTCTCGGTGACGTTCCGGCTCGGTGTGCTCGGGTTCCTCGGCGACGGGGAGACCGTCCCGGCGAACCTCGGGCTGCTCGACCTCGTCGAGGCGCTGCGCTGGGTGCAGGCGAACATCGCGGCCTTCGGCGGCGACCCGGACCTCGTCACCGTGGCTGGGCAGTCCGCCGGCGGCGACGCCGCGGCCCACCTCATGATCAGCGACGGAGCAGCCGGCCTCTTCCGGCGGGTGATCGTCCAGAGTGCACCGCTCGGGCTGTCGCGGGGTCGGGCGCGGATGAACCGGGCGATGGTCCGGGCCGTCGGGGCCGTGCTCCCGGACACCCCGCTCGACGAGGTGCTCGATCGCCAGGCCCTCGGCAGCCGCGCCGCCGCGCCCTTCGGGTTGCCCGGAGGCATGCCCTACGGCACCCAGTACGGGTTCGCGCCGCTCCCCGCCGAGCGTGACACCGGGCAGGCCTGGCGCGACGCGGCTCCGGACGTCGACGTCCTGATCGGCTCCGGTGCGGACGAGACCGCGATGTACGTGCCGCTGATCCCCGGGCTGCGATCACTCGCCCGGGTGCGAGCCGTGCGACCGCTGCTGCGCTGGCTGCTCGTGCGCCCGCTGTCCGAGGTCATCTACGGGCGGGACGTCCGTCGGTTCGCGGCGCGGCACCGGGCCGCCGGTGGTCGGGCGACCTCGTACCGGCTGCACCGCGGCGCGACCGTGCAGCCGACCGGGGCCGTGCACATGAGCGACCTGCCGCTGCTGCTCGGCGGTCGCGAGGCCTGGGCCGGCTCGCGCTTCGTGCCGCAGCGGGACTGGCCCGAGGTCGAGCGGCGCGGGCGGGCCTTCCGGGCGATCTGGGCGGAGTTCGCGCGGACCGGTCGGGTCACCGCGGCGGACGACGAGACGCTGACGTTCGACCGGGGCTGACGGGGCGCCGGGTACCTGCCCCTCCGGCGGGGCTGGCGCGGTGAGCCTCGTACCACCCCTGAACTGGCGACTCGCGGGGCCGCCGGGTCCCCCGGAGAATCGACGGCATGCCCGAGTCCGACGCCGACCTGCGCGCCCGCATCGTCACGGGCGCCATCGAGGCGTACCGCGCGTCGGACTTCCACACCGTCGGTCCCGCCGAGGTCGCCGCCCACGCCGAGGTCCCCGAAGCCGAGGTCCGACGCGTCTACCCGCTGTGGGAGCTCCTCGTCGTCGCGGTCATGGACCGGTGGAACAACGGCAGCCGTCGTGCGCTGTGGGTCGTCGCCGAGCGCTCGGGCGCGGTCGCGTACCTCCGCGCGCGACTCGAGGTCGGCCGTGACGACCCCGCACTGGTCCGGCTCCGGGTCGCGTTGCTCAGTGCCGCCTCGAGCCCCGACCACCCCGCGGCCGGCTGGTTCCGCGGGCAGTACACCCGCTCGTTCGAGGACGTGACGCTCGCCCTCGTGCGGGACGTCGTCGCCGGACGGGAGCCGCGCGGCACCTCGCCCCGGCACGCCGCCGAGCAGCTCGTCGCCCTCTACGAAGGGCTGCAGCTGCAGTCGCTCCTCCGCGACGACGCCGATCCCCTCGCCGGGTTCGACCGGGCGGTCGCACGGATGCGGGTCGGCTGGGCGTCTGCCGCCGCGACCGTCTGAGCGGACACGGGCCTGGTCGTCAGCAGTCCTTCCGGTAGACCCAGCGACGCGGCGTCGGGTGCGACACCTCGGTGAAGCCCGCCGACTCGAACACCGAACGCGGCCCGACGAACATCGCGCCGCCGCCGTCCGTCGCACCCGGAGCCGGTTCCGTCGGGTACCCCTCGACCGCCGTCGCACCCGATCGACGCGCGTGGTCCACCGCCCCGCCGAGCAGCGCGCGGCTGACGCCCTGCCGACGGAAGCCCCGCCGGACGACGAAGCACGAGACCACCCAGACCGCCGGGTCGTCGGGGTCCTCGTCACGCCCGCTCCACGGCACCTTCGCGCCGCGCAGCCGCACCAGCCCGGGCCGGGGTTCGACCGCCACCCACCCCACCGGTTCGCCGTCACGGTAGGCGACCACTCCGGTCGTCGTGCGTGCCGCGGGGTCGTCACAGCCGGTCTCCCGGTGGAAGCGCTCGCGGCGTTCGTCGTTCGGCATCGCCCGGAACTCCGCCGCCGAGGCCTTGAACCACCGACACCAGCAGTGCGCGGGATCGCCGCGCTCGCCGAAGACCAGTTCGAGGTCCGTCCAGGCCACCTCGTTCGCGGGCAGGCAGGTGATCGCGCCGAGGGGCGTCGGGGTCGAGGTCGTCATCGTCACCGTCCGGGAGAGCGTCGGTACGGGGCACGGTAGTCCGGTCCCGGCGCGTCGGTCCTGGAGGCGCGGCGCGGCTCGCCGACGTCGGCGCACGCACCTGGCATGGTCGGCTGATGGAGTACACGGACTACGACACGCGGCTCGCCGCCTACGGCGTGATCACCGACGGTGACCGGGTGCTCCTCGCCAAGCTCCGGATCCCCGAGGCGGGGACGTGGACGCTCCCCGGCGGCGGGGTCGAGTTCGACGAGAGCGTCGAGCAGGCCGTCGTCCGCGAGATCCGGGAGGAGACCGGGTACGAGGCGTCCGTCGGGGAGCTGCTCGGCGTGCGGCACCACATCGTGCCGGCCGAGCGCCGCATCCACGCGAACGGCCGGGCGATGAAGGCCGTGCAGGTGGTCTTCCGGGCGTCGATCACCGGTGGGGCGCTGCGTTCCGAGGAGGACGGGTCGACCGACGAGGCCGCGTGGATCCCGATCGCGGATCTGCCGCACCGTCGGCACGGGCTCGTCGTGCCGATCGCCCTCAGCTGGGCCGGCGTCCTGCCCCGCTGACCCGCTGACCCGCCCGGATGCGGGCCGGTGCGTTTCAGCAGGGCCGTGGCCGACTGCGGTCGCCCAGCAGGAACGAGATGTTGTCGAGTGTCTCGCGGGCGCAGTACTCGTCGACATCGAGGTCTCGCCACGCCTCGATGGGGGCGAACTCACGTTCGTCCAGGTTCCACTTGCGGTACAACTCGGCGCGCTCAGCACGCAGCTCGTCGTGATCGGCGATCCGTATCAGCATTGCGGTCTCTCCTTCGTCGGGAGAGCGAGCGTAGGACGGCCTCGGACGCGCGCGCGAGCTTTCTGCATACAGAATGTCGCGCGACTCCCGCTACTGCTCGAGGACGCTCAGCACGTTGCCCGAGGGGTCGGTGAACCACGCGATGAGTGGGCCGCCCTTGCGGTTCACGCCCTTCTCGTCGGTCATCCCCTCGTAGTGCAGGAAGGGCACACCCTTCGCCGCGAGTTCGTCCACGGCGTCGTCGACCGACGGCACCGGGAAGTTCAGCACCGTGAAGGACGCCGGCTCGTGCGCGGGACCCTTGGGGTAGACGAGCACGCCGTGCCCGTCGCCGAGCTGCAGGAAGAGCATGCCGTGGTCCTCGGTGACCTCGACCCCCAGGACGTCCTCGTAGAACGCCTTCGCCTCGGGCACGTCACGCACCGAGAACCCGCTGAACGCCTTCGTCGCATCGACCATGCGGCAAGTGAACCACCCGGGACCGGTGTCGGCGCGCTCTGCCAGGATGAAGCCGTGCTCCCGCCCGAGATGTCCGTCGACGACGCGGTCGACCGCGCGATCCGGCTCGCCGCGGACGGACAGCGGACCGTGGTCGGCATCGCCGGCGCTCCCGGTGCCGGCAAGTCGACGCTCGCACGCCGGATCGTCGCGGGGGTGGACGCAGCGCTCGGTGCCGGCACCGCCGTGCAGGTCCCGATGGACGGCTTCCACCTGGCGAACACGGCGCTGGACGCCCTCGGCCGCCACGACCGCAAGGGCGCGATCGACACCTTCGACGGAGACGGCTACGTCGCGCTCGTCCGTCGGCTGATCGCAGGCGACGAGGCCGTGGTGTGGGCACCCGACTTCGACCGGCGCGTCGACGAACCCGTCGCGGGCAGCATCGCCGTCCCGCAGCGCACCCGGCTCGTGGTGTCCGAGGGGAACTACCTGCTCGACGACAGCGATCCCTGGGCAGCGCTCGCCGACCTCTTCACCGAGACGTGGTTCTGCGCCGTGGACGACACCGTGCGCGTCGATCGTCTGGTGGGCCGGCACATGCGGCACGGCCGCGACCACGAGGCGGCCCGCACCTGGGCGGTCGAGGTCGACGGTGTGAACGCGGTGCGGGTCGCACCCACGGTGATCCGCGCCTCCAGGACCGTCCGGACGTGACCACGAGACCCCAGCGACGACCACGACAGGAGCGACCATGACCATCGCACTCACCGGCGCGACCGGCAAGATCGGCGGCGCCGTGGCGCGCGCCCTGGCGGACGGCGGTGTGCCGTTCCGGATGATCGTGCGGGACGCCTCCCGGGCGCCGGATCTCCCCGGAGCCGAGGTCGCGGTCGCGTCGTTCGGCGATGCCGAGGCGAGCCGCGCGGCGCTCGAGGGCGTCGACCTGCTGCTCATGGTCTCCGGCGCCGAGGCGGTGGACCGTCTCGCCCAGCACCGCTCGTTCGTCTCCGCTGCCGCGACGGCCGGCGTCCGGCACGTGGTCTACACGTCGTTCGTGGGCGCGGCGGCGGACGCGACCTTCACGCTCGGCCGCGACCACTGGGCGACGGAAGAGGCGATCCGGGCGACCTCGATGGCGCACACGTTCCTCCGGGACTCCTTCTACCTGGACTTCGTCGAGGACCTCGTCGGCGAGGACGGCGTCATCCGGGGGCCGGCGGGCGACGGGGCCATGGCAGCGGTCGCGCGAGCCGACGTCGCCCGGGTCGCGACCGAGGTCCTGCGGAACCCGGCGGCGCACCTCGATCGGACGTACGAGCTGACGGGGCCCGCGGCGATCACCCTGCACGAGGCGGCTGCCACGGTGTCCGAGGTCCGTGGGCGCGAGGTCACCTACCACCCGGAGACGCTCGAGGAGGCGTACGCCTCGCGCGCGCGGTGGAACCCGGAGCCGTGGCAGGCGGACGCGTGGGTGAGCACCTACACGGCGATCGCCGAGGGGGCGCTCGCGCGGGTGTCGGGCGACGTCGAGCGGGTCACGGGGCGCCGGCCGATGTCGTTGCGCGAGGTGCTGCTCGCTGGCTGACGCTGCCCGCGCTGGCGGCTCGGGTGTCGAACCACGATCCCGACACCGAACCACGTGATCGGCGCGGTTCGACGTCGGATTCGTGGTTCGACCTCGACCTCGCCCGCGACTCCGCCGAGCGCGTCCCCGCGCGCGCCAGCGCCGCCAGCCGCGGCCGCGGCGCCCCCGACCCGCCCAGCCGGTCCACCGACCGGCCCGGCAGCCCGCACCGCCACACCGTCCACCCGATGCCCGTCACCGCCCACGGGTGCGCCGGCACCCGCGCCCCCGGGTCGACGTCGGCGACCGCCCGACATCCTCCCGCCAGCGCCGCCCGCAGCACCGGATCGGTCCGGGGCGCCCCGGCCTGCACCACCAGCACCCGGAGCCCGCCGGCGATCCGCTGCCGCACCTGCCGCGCCGTGAACACCGGCACCGTCCCCGAGAACCCGCCGTCGGTCAGCACCGGCAGCCCCGTCGCGCCGATCACCGGCGACGAGATGCGCCACGTGTCGGTCAGGAAGAGCGGCACGCTGTCGCGGTACCCGTCGAGGCGCCGCGCCGTCCGGACGAGGTGCCGGAACACGACCGGGTACGGCGCCGAGGACCCACCCCACCAGTCCGGCCGGGAGACCCGGAAGGCCTCGGCCCGACCGTCCGGGACCCGCCAGCGCGGGACCCACGAGCCGACCGAGGCGTCGCTCCCGCTCCCGTCGCGTGCGGCGTCGAGCGCCTGCAGCGAGAACGCCGCGGGGCCGGCGACGAGTGCGAGTCCGGCTGCGAGGGCGATCGCGGCCCGGGAGGCGCGGTGCCGGCCCGGCCCGCGCGTCCCCTCCCAGCGTGGTCGCCACAGGAACGCGACCACCGTCGCGAGCACGGCCGCGACCCCGACGACGAGGGCCGGCGTCGCGAGCACCTCCGGCATCGCGGCACCTCGGGCCAGGAACGCCCACCACGCGAGCTGCGCGGTCGCCAGGAGCACCGGCACCACCCGGAGCCACGCCGACTGCGCCCGCACCAGGCCGACGGCGCCGCGCCACCCCAGGGCTGCGAGGACGGCGAGCTGCACACCGACCGCAGCGACGTACGCGGTGTGCGGCACCTTCGCCACCGAGAGCACGGCGGCCGCGGTCAGGAGCCAGACGGTGACCACGAGCAGTGTGGCCGAACCGGCACGGGTGTCGAACGCCCGACCGAAGACGCTGCCGACCCGCGTGCCGGACCGGCGGACGAGGAGCAGGACGACGGCGAGCGTGACCGCGAACAGGGCTGCGGGCAGGAGCCAGGCCACCTGCGACGCCAGGTGCGGCTCGATGAGCTTCGTCACACCGCCCGGACCGCCGAGGCGTGCCGGTCGGGCGGCGGGACCCTCGGTCGTACTGACGGAGCCGGGCACCGCTCCCGGCAGGAACCGGTCGATGCCGTTGTAGCCGAACACCATCGCGAACGGGCTGTCGTCGGTCGAGCCGTCGATCCAGGGTCGGGCGCTAGCCGGGGTGAGGGCCAGCCCGACCACCCACGCGAGCGACGCCGCGACCGACACCGCACCGAGGACCACCGCGCGACCGATCCGGGCGCCGGTGCCGAGCCGGGTGCGGTCCCGGCCGGCCGTGGCGACGAGCGTCCCGAGCACCAGCGCGGGCAGCACGAACCACGACTGCAGCATCTTCGCCTGGAACCCGACGCCGACCGCGAGCCCGGCGGCGACGAGCGGCCACCACCGGCCCGTGATCGCCGCCCGCTGCCAGCAGAGCAGGGCGACCGCCAGGGCCGCCGTGACCATGCCGTCCTCCATCGGGTGGGCGAACATCGACACGAAGATCGGCGTCGTCGCCGCTGCACCCGCGGCGACGAGCCCCGTCCCGACCCCGGCCCACCGGAGTCCGACGAGCGAGCAGGCCCACAGCGTGACCAGACCCTCGACGACCTGGGGGAGCGCGAGTGCGGCGGTGGAGTCGCCGAACAGCCGGATGCTGAGCGCCTGAGGAACGGCGAACCCGCTGAGCTTGTCGAGGGTCACCGTCGCCGAGGGGTCGAACGCGCCGGAGAAGAGCGCCGGCCACGACTCGGACATCGACCGGGCGGACGCCTCGTAGAACCCGGAGTCACCGCCACGGGCCAGGTTCCACCCGAGCAGCACGGTCATGCCGGCCGCGATCAGGAGCAGGGCGCAGCGTGCCGCGAGCGGCTGGTCCCGCCACCGTGCGGGTCGTCGAGTGTCCACCCTCCGGACCCTGGCCGCCCGGGATGACGGTGGACCGGGACGGTGCCGCCAGCTCGCCCCGAAGTCACGCGCGGCGCTGAGACGACGTGCGGGTGCGACCGGGCCGCACCAGCGGATCCCCGGTCGAGCCGGAACGGGGTCTCAGGCAGCAGCGTGCCGGACGGCAGCGGCCCGGTGGACTCAGGCCACCCGTCGGGCCGCGAACGTCCCCACGATCCCGAGGGTCAGCACGGCGACGAGCACGACGAGCAACGGTGCCGTCCAGTCGCCGGTGATCCCGTGCAACGAACCGGCGACGAGCGGCCCCGCGGAACCGAGCAGGTACCCGCCACCCTGCACGAACGCGGACATCCGCCGCGCGTCGGCGTCGCTCGACACGATCCGGACGATCACGATGAAGATCACCGTGATGCCGCCGCCCTGTGCCGCGCCGCCGAGGACGGACCAGAGCAGCCAGAGCTGCGGCGCGAACAGCAGCCCGAGCGGCATCGCGAGCCAGAGGAACGCGACGAGGGCGATGATCGCGCGCGGACGCCACTTCGCCGCGAGCACCGGGACACCGAGCGCCCCGACGACCGCGAGGATCTGGAACACCGACGAGCTCGCCCCGGACGACGCCTTCGAGAAGCCGATCTCGTCGTGCAGCAGCGTCGGGATCCACGCGGTGAGGGCGTAGTACGAGAACGCCTGGCCGCCGAACGCGAGGGTCAGCCCCCAGGTGATGAGCCGACGAGCGGGGCGCACCTGCGCGGACCCCGCACCGCCGTCGACCGTCCGGATCGCACCCGTGCCGAGCACCTGGTCGATCGGCCCCGTCTCGACGACGGGCTCGGACGCCGTCGGACGGCGCCACGCGGCCCGGGCGCCGACCGCGTAGGTCCAGGCGAGACCGGCCACCACGGCGAACACCGCCCAGACCGCGATCGCGACCGGCCAGCCCCAGCTCGCGGCGATCGGCGCGGTGCCGAGCGAGGTGATCATCGACCCGACGTTGAGCGCGGACGTGTAGACGCCGGTGACCAGGCCGACCCGCTCGGGCGAGGTGTCCCGCCGGATCACGACGGGGATCACGACGTTGCCGATCGTGATGCCGATGCCGATCACGGCGGTGCCGACGAGCAGCGCCGCGGACGAGGGCATCGAGCGGACGACGGTGCCGACGAGCACGATGACGAGGGAGAGCGACACCGCGCGCTCGGGGTCGGCCTTCGCGATGACCCAGCTGGCGAACGGCGTCGCGAGCGCGAAGCAGAGGACCGGGATCGTCGTCAGCAGCCCGGCGACCGTCGCGGTCAGGCCGAGGTCCACGCGGACGTCGCCGATGACCGGGGCCGTCGCGACGATCGGCCCGCGGAAGTTCAGCGCGATGAGGACGATGGCTGCCGGCAGCAGCCAGGCGGCACCGCGCAGTCCCGCCGCGGTCCGGCCGCCCGCCCCGGTCGTCACGAGGACGGCAGCAGGATCGGGAGCAGGTCGAGCGGGGTCGCAGCCTGCGCGATGGTGCCCTCGGCCTCGGCGGGGGAACCGTAGCCCCACTCGGCGAAGATCGTCGGGACACCGTGCACGGCCGCCCCCTGGACGTCGTGCAGGCGGTCCCCGATCAGCACCGGACGGCTCGTGTCGAACCCGCGGGCGTCGAGGCGGCGCAGGGCTTCCTCGACCACGTCGGCCTTCGACGAGCGGACCTCGTCGTCGCTGGCGCCCGTGATGATGTCGATGTCGCCGGTGAGGCCGTAGTGCTCGAGGATGTACGTCGCCGGGGTCTCGGGCTTGCTCGTCGCGGTCGAGATCGGCAGCCCGGCGTCGTGCAGGGTGCGCAGGACGACGTCGATCCCGGGGAACATCGCCGAGTCGAGGGCACCGTGCGAGAAGTAGTGCTCGCGGTACACGGACAGCGTGTGCTCGGCCTGTTCGGCGTCCATGCCCATCGCCGTCGTGAAGGTGTCCATGATCGGCGGGCCCACGAACGACAGCAGCGTCGCGTGGTCCGGCACGGGGACCCCGACCTTCCGGAACGTGTGGGTGAGGCTCTCGAGGATGCCCGGCGCGGAATCGCTGATGGTGCCGTCGAGGTCGAAGAGGATGGCGGAGAACGGGCTGGTCATGTCCCACTCAGCCTAGCCGGGGCCCTGGCGGCGACCGCCCGGCGGGCGCGACGGCACCGGCGGACGCGAGCCGCGCCTCCAGTCCGACCGCTCAGAAGAGGCGGGTGTGGCCGCCCTCGATGCCGCGCATCGCGTCGTAGTCGAGCACGAGGACGCGGATCCCGCGGTCCTCGGCGAGGGTGCGTGCCTGCGGCGCCACCGTCTGCGCGGCGAGCACACCCTGCACCGGCCGCAGCAGCGGATCGCGGTTCATGAGCTCGAGGTACCGGGTGAGCTGCTCGACCGCGTCGATGTTGGCGTTCCGCTTCATCTCGACGGCGACGCTCGCCCCGGCCTCGTCGCGGGCGAGGATGTCCACCGGGCCGATGGCGGTCATGTACTCGCGGCGGACCAGCGTGTGGCCGTCGCCGAGCAGCTCGATCTGCTCCGCGAGGAGCTGCTGCAGGTGCGCCTCGACGCCGTCCTTCACGAGGCCCGGGTCGACGCCGAGGTCGTGGGTCTCGTCGGAGACGACCTCGTACAGGGAGACGATGAGCTTGTCCTGCGTCTTCTTCTGCGTGACCGTCCACACCTGCGTGATGCCGGCGCTCGACTGCTCCTCGTCCGGCTCGGTGATCTCGATCGAGCACGGCGGGCTCATCCAGTTGAGCGGCTTGTAGCTGCCGCCGTCGGAGTGGACGAGCAGCGAACCGTCGGCCTTCAGCATGAGCAGACGGGTCGCGAGCGGCAGGTGGGCTGAGAGCCGGCCCGCGTAGTCGACGGAGCAGCGGGCGATGACGAGACGCACCCGGAGAGCCTAACCGGCGTCGCGCCCGCCCGTGGTGCTGTCGGCGCTCGTGGCCGCGTCGGCGCGCTGGGCCTGGAGGCGCGGCTCGTCCCCGCCGTCCACGTCGCCGCCCCGGCGGGTCGGCCGGGCGGCGGCGCCGCGCTCACGGGCGGCACCCGACGCGAGTCCCGCCGCGATGATGAACACGAAGACCACCAGGAGCGCACCGAGCAGCCCCACGTGCTCGCCGAGGAACCCGATGAGCGGCGGTCCCGCGAGGAACGCCACGTACCCGATCGTCGCCACGGCGCTGACCCGGGCGGCGGCGGTCCGGGGGTCGTCGGCCGCGGCGGACATGCCCATCGGGAAGCCGAGGCTCGCCCCGAGACCCCAGAGCACGACGCCGACGATCGCGAGCGGCACGTTGTCGATGAAGATGAGCATGCCGAGGCCGACGACCGCGACGGCGGCGCTGATGCGGAGGATCGGCACCCGCCCGAACCGGTCGATGAGCGGACTGCCGGCCACCCGGCCGACGGTCATGGCGGCGAGGAACACCGTGAGGACGGCGGCGCCCGCGGCGTTGTCGAGGCCGTGCCCGTCGATCATGGCCAGTGGCAGCCAGTCGTTCGCCGAGCCCTCGGCCAGGGCCATGCCGAGCACGATCACGCCGATGAGCAGGGTCGACGGCTGGGCCCAGACCTGCCAGCGGCTGACCGGCGTCGGCACCGGGCTGGTGTCGGTGGCGACGTGCTCCTCGAAGCGGTGCTCGTCCTGGAAGCGCGTGACGGCGACGAGCATCGCGGCACTCGTGACGACGACGAGGACGATGAAGTGCCACGCGACCGGGACCTCGAGCGCCTCGGCGAGGGCTCCGAGGCCGGCACCGGCGAGCGTGCCGAGGCTGAACGCGGCGTGGAACAGCGGCATGATCGTGCGGCCGCCGGCCTTCTCCGCCGCGGCGCCGGACACGTTCATCGACACGTCGCACAGGCCGTTGCCGAACCCGAACGCGATGAGCGCGATCCAGATGGCGGCGAAGCCCCACCCGAGGCTCACCGCCAGCCCGGCGAAGACCATCCCGAGGGCCAGGCACGCTGCGGCCACCTGGACGCCCCGGCGAGCCCCGAGCTTCGCGACGATGTGCCCGGCGAAGGTCAGGCCGCCGATCGAGCCGACCGCCATGCCGAGCACGAGCAGGCCCATCTCGAAGGTGCTCGCTCCGAGGGAGTCGCGGACGCTCGGGATCCGGCCGAGCCAGGTCGCGATGTCGAGGCCGGACAGGGTGAACACGACGAACACCGCGGTGATCCAGGCCCGTGTCGAGGGTGTGGTGCGGGCGGACGTCGTCGTCATGGTGGTCCCATCGTGCTTCGCTGCTGTGCTGCCGTGCGTGTCGCGGCTCGGTCGAATCGATTCGACCGCTGTTTCCGGCTACGCTAACGGGCGATGGACGAACCGGCAACAGGACCCGGCGCGTCGCGGACGGAGCACCACCGCGAGGACGCCGCCGATGCCCCGCGCGCCGGTGCGGTCCCGGCCGGTCCCGTCCCGGTCCGTCCCCGACGTCCGACCCTCACCGCGGTGGCCCGCGCTGCGGGGGTCGCGCCCTCGACGGCCTCGCTCGCGTTCAGCGGCAGCGGCCCGGTCTCCGAGGACGCCAAGGCCCGCGTGCTGGCCGCCGCTGCCGAGCTCGGTTACGGCGGCCCCGACCCGCGTGCCCGTTCGCTGCGCCGCGGTCGCTCCGGCGTCATCGGCGTCGTCATGGACGAACGGCTGAGCGATGCCTTCCGCGACCCGGTGAACGTCCTGACGCTCGACGGCATCGCCGAGGTGGCCGGTGCCGCCGGTGCCTCGCTGCTGCTCGTCCGGAGCCCCCTCGACGACGAACAGGGTGCCGTCCCCCTCGTCGACGCCCCGATGGACGCCGTCGTCCTCGTCGGGTGCAACGTGCGGATCGACCCCGCGGTCGCCGTGCTCCGGCGCCGGCAGATCCCCGTCGTCGCGATCGAGGCGGACGACATCGAGGGTGCGGTGCCGATCCAGCTCGACAACCGCGAGGCTTCCCGCCGCGCGGCCGCCTTCCTGCGCGACCTCGGGCACGAGGCGGTCACCGTCGTGTCGCTGCCGCTCGACGGTGCGCACCGCCGCGGGCCGATCGACGCCGAGCGCGAGGCCGATGGCATCGCCTTCACGTCCCTCGAACGCCTACGCGGGGTCCGTGGGGTCTACCCCGACTCGGTCGCGATCGAGGCGGCCGGCAGCTCGGTCGAGGAAGGCCGGATCGCCGGCACCGCGCTCTTCGCCCCCGACGGGCCCCGGCCGACCGCGGTCATCGCGCAGAGCGACGTCCTCGCCGTCGGGGTGATCTCGGCCGCCCTCGACGCCGGACTCCGTGTTCCCGAGGACGTCAGCGTCGTCGGGTTCGACGGCATCACCGTGGACGACAGCCTGTTCCACCGCACGCGCATCCGGCAGCTGACCACGCTCGTGCAGCCGTTCGTGCAGAAGGGGCAGGCGGCGGCCCGTGCTGCCCTGGCGATGCTCGAGGGGGCCGAGCCGCAGCCGGCGGCGTTCCGATCGGAGCTCCGCATCGGGGACACGACGGGGCCGCCGCGGGCGGACGGGTCGGCGGACGGGAGCCGACGCTGAGGTGTCCCGCGGGCTACGCTGCACACGAGGCTCGACCGAGAGCCTCGTGACCGATGGGGGCGCTGCGTGTTCTTGACCTTCCTGGTCCCGGTCGTGCTCGTGCTGGTCATCGTGATGATCGTGCTCGCAGCGCGGGGATCGATGCAGAAGAGCCCGCTCCAGGAGCAACAGGACGCCGAGGCGCGAGCCCGTCGCGCTGCCAAGCGTGCAGCTCGCGAAGCCGACCGTGAAGCCGACCGTGACTGACGGCCGGAGACTCGTGACGACGGGGGTCGTCGTCCTCGGGATCGGCTTCGTCGCGACGGCCGCCGGGTCGGTCTGGGTGATCCTCAGTCCGATCGGCGGGGGCGTGAACTTCGGTGCCGCGGCGGTGTACCTCGGAGGGATGCTGTGCGGCGTCGTGGGCCTCGTCTTGGGCATCGCCGGACTGGTCGCACTCCGGCGGGGACGAGCGCGCTAGCGTCGCGCCTCGGTCGTCGGCTGCGCTGCAGCAGTCGATCGGAGGTCGTGCCGCCGACGTTCGCGTCTGCGGTGGGCAGCGACGACGAGCAGCGTCGACACGGCCGTCACGGCTGCCACACCGATCACCTGAGCTGTCACGGGCCACGGGAACAGGTACGGCACGAGCAGTTGGGCGAGACCCGACGTCCCCGCCACGAGCAGCGTCAGGATCATCACGGCGGCCACGTCGCCGGTGACGCTCGGACGGCGTCGACCCAGCCACCGGTCGGGCAGACCCGCGAGTGCGCCCGCGGCGAGTCCGAACACGAACACCGCCGCCGCCCCGCCGATCATCGCCGGCGTCATGATGAGGATGAACGGCAACGCGGCGGGGGAGCGCTCGACGACGGCGCCCACCACCACGCTCGCGGTCGGCACGACCACGACGGCCGCCGCTCCCGCCCACGCCGTCGTCATCGGGAGGACGGCGAGCAGGGTCCGGCGTGTGCCCGTCGCCTCGGTCTCAGTCGTGGTCGTGGGACCGGGGGCCTCGGCGGGGGAAGACACCCGATCACCCTAGGGTGCGACCCGTCGTGCCGGGCCAGCCTCGTCGCAGGGGACGGCGTCCAGTACGATCGTGCGATCCTGCTCGGACCGTCCGCGCCGGAGCGGTTCGAGGGTGGGGTGCTGTGGGGCTCGGGAGACGCGATCCGGATGCGAGGACGACGGCAGCCTCGGGGTCGCGCGTGAAGCGCAGCATCGCCGTCGGCCTGGTGATCGCGATGTCGGCGGCGGTCGTGATCGGAGCGGACGCGATCGGCGGATCGGCGGGTACTGCTGATGCGTCCGGAGCTCCGCGGCTGGTGGTCACCAAGGTCACCGCGAGCAGCACCACCACGTCGACACGCACCACGGTGCGCACGACGCTGACGGTCAAGAACACCTCGGTGGCGCGCAAGCCGGCGGCCGACGCGTGGCTCTCCCTGACGGCCGGGAGCAAGCGGTACACGCTCGGACACGTCTCGGTGCAGTCACTCGCTGCCGGTGCGAGCGCGACGATCCACGCGACGCACACCGCGCCTCCTCGTGCGCCGGCCGGGAAGTACGCGGTCCTCGCGTGCACGGGAGCGTTCTCCCTGTCGAAGTGCGGCACCTCGGCCACGAGCGTCACCACTGCCCGCGTGACGCGGGCACGTCCCGACACCGGCGTGATGCTCGATGTGGCTCGTGCCTACTACCCGGTGGCGCTGATCGAGCAGTACATCGCGCTCCTCGCTGATCACGGTGGTCGCTTCCTGCACCTCCACCTCACCGACGACCAGAACGTCGGCATCGAGAGCGAGGTCCTCGGCCAGACCCTCGCGAACGCCGATCTCCGGGACGGCGTCTACACGAGTCGGATCACCGGTCGGCCGTTCCTCAGCGCGGCGCAGGCACGGGAGATCTCCCGGTACGCCGCGCAACGAGGCATCGCGATCGTTCCCGAGATCGACACCCCCGGTCACATGGCTGCGGCGTTCGACCTCCTCGAGGCCGGACACGGCAAGCAGTGGGTGGACCGGATCCGTTCGGGCGAGAGCGAACTCGACACGTCGGCGCCCGGCAGCTCCGCGTTGGCCGCACGACTCCTGCAGGAGGTCACGCGGACCTTCCCGTCGAGCCGCACCGTCCACATCGGCGGCGACGAGTGGGGCGACGACGTCACCGCCGACGAACGCGTCCAGTGGTTGAACACGATGGCGTCCGCCGTCGGCAACCGTGCAGTGTGGGCGTGGAACGACGGGATCGACCGGGCTGCGATCGGGCGACTGGATCCGCGCATCCACGTCACCTACTGGAGCTTCGACGGCGACACCGAGGACGCGACGGAACGCCGCGAGCGCCGCGAGCGACGGGCGGGTGCGAACGACCTGTACGCGGCCGGGATCGACCTGCTGAACTACGACTCGTACTACCTGTACGAGGTGCCGACGGACCTCGATGCGGCCGACAGCGAGTACACCGTCGCCGATCTCCGCGAGCACTGGTCGCTCCGGGCCTGGGACGGGAACTCGGGCGCGCGTCTGGCGGGTCCGATGTCCGGGGCGGCCGTCGCTATCTGGGGCGAGGACCTCGAAGCCCCACCGTCCGAGGCGCTCCTGCGCTGGAGCGCCCCACACGTGCTCGCGATGATCGAGACCGCCGGCTCGTAGGATCGCACCGGCGATCAGGACAGGATCGTGAGGAGTCGGTTCCCGAAGAGCGCTGCGTAGCCTCCCTGCTTGGCCAGGATGTCCTGCACGTGTGCGGCGGTTCGAGGGAGTCGTCCGGCGAATCTGTCGAAGCCGGTGAGGATCAGCACGACGCCGGACTCGGACGCCTCCCACCCGGAGGCCGCCTCCGCCACGTCGGACATGCAGTCGTCCAGCGCGTCCAGGTTCATGCCGAAGTGGTACGGGAACGAGAGCGCTGCCGCGAAGGCAGTGTGCACGTCCCGGTCGTCGAGCCAGCTCCCTGTGTCCATCCGGATGACCCGGTACCCCTCGTGTCGAAGCCACGACTCGGCATCGCGCAGGACGGGGCCGGCGCGCAGCCTGCGGACGAAGCCGTCGCGGGCGATCTCGAAGTCGAGCCGGTTGCCGAGGACGTCGGCGGTGGAGAATGCAGCCACGGAGGAACCGTAGCGGTGAACGAGCGGGCCGCGTGCGACGGGTTTCGTCAGCCGCGGGACGCCGGTCGAGACACCCTGCCGACATCGCGACGCACCCCGAGCCCCACCACCGCCACGAGGTTCACCGCGCTCCCCACGAGGAACCCCGTCGTCCCACCGGCCACCCCCGCGACCGGCCCGAGCACCGCCATGAGCACCGCCCCGACGACGAACCCGGCCACCGACGCCAGCGCCACCTGCCGCGACCGCCCCGCCGCGAGCAACAGCGCCGCCGGCACGAGCCCGACGGTGAACACCCACACCCCGACCATCAGGTACCGCAGGTCGGCCACGGCCGCAGCGCCCTCGGCCGGGTAGACGATCGGCAGGAACCACCCGGCGAGCAGCGCCACGAGGCCGAACACCACGGCGGTGCCGGCAGCGAAGCCGACC
This sequence comes from Curtobacterium sp. YR515, assembly GCF_900113095.1. Lineage (NCBI taxonomy): Bacteria > Bacillati > Actinomycetota > Actinomycetes > Micrococcales > Microbacteriaceae > Curtobacterium > Curtobacterium sp. YR515. Next base: position 666,757 of record NZ_FOOD01000002.1, read on the forward strand.
ACCAACAGGACGGCCCCGCGGGACCGGAGCGACCCTCCGTCCGTCCGGTGGGCGAACGCCGGCACGAGCACCTGCCCCAGCGCCTGCCCGAGCATGGAGGCCGGGGTCGCCAGGGTGAACGCGGCCGCGTAGACGCCGGCGTCGTGGGCGGAGACGGTGACCTGCGCCGAGATCATCGTCAGCTGGAGCAACCCGTTCGAGGTCACCACCGCGAGCACGTTCCACCCCGCGAACCCGAGCACCCCGCCGACGGGTTCGCGAGCAGCGGTCCCGAACCCGTTCCCCCGCGGCCAGCAGGCGACGGCGAAGACGGTGTACCCGATCGCGAGCGGCAGCAGCACGAACGGCTCGAGCCGGGCGACGCAGGCGAGCACGAGCAGCCCGAGCGCGAGCACGCTCGTCACGCCGTCCCACAGCGCGACCTTCGGAGCACGGCCGTAGCCGAGCTGCGCTCCGCGGGCGTAGCAGTACAGCCCGTACCCGACGACGACCGCGACGCCGCCGAGCACCGTGCCCGGGCCGTTGCCCCACGCGAGGGCGATCGGCACGGTGACGGCGGCGAGCACCAGGGTCGAGACGAGCATGGACAACCCGAGCAGCCGGTTGACCGCGGCGTCGGAGTGCCGTCCGCGCAGCGCGATCGCCAGGTACCGCGATGCCGTGTTGCCGGCGGCGTTCGGCCAGAGCAGCGCGACGAAGACGGAGAGCGACAGGAGCGCGGTGGTCTGCCCGAGGGTCTCGGTGCCGAACACCCGGCCGACGACGACGGTCACGAGCAGCTTCGCGACGCCCTGCACCCCGATGCCGACGGTGGCGAGCACGGCCGACGACGCGACGGACGAGGCCGCGGCCGGAGCGGCAGCCGGACGCACGCTCACCGCGCCAACGCCTGTTCGACCCATCCACGCCGGTGCGCCCGCACCCCGAGCGTCACCGCCCGCACCCCGATGTACCCGAGCGCGAACGCGGCCCACAGCCCCGCGAGGGTCCCACCCGCCCACCAGAGCAGGGGCAGGTACACGACGAGGTTCACCCCACCCGCGATCGCCAGGTACCGCGCGTCCCCGGCGCCGATCAGCACCCCGTCGAGCACGAAGACGTACCCCGCGACCGGCATCCCCACGGCGATGAGCACGAGGACGACGGGCAGCGCGCCACGCACGGCGGACGAGTCGGAGAAGACCGGCCCGAGCACCCCGCTCACGGCGAGGGTCAGCACCCCGAGCAGCACACCGCCGGCGATCCCGAGCAGGACGAGCCGCCGCGTCACCAGCCGCACCCGCGCCGGGTCCCGCGCCCCGAGCCCGTGTCCGACGAGCGCCTGCCCGGCGATCGCCAGGGCGTCGAGCGCGAACGCCAGGGTGGAGAACACGGTCAACCCGACCTGGGTGGTCGCGAGCCCGGTCGTCCCGAGCCCCGCGGCGGCGCCGACCGTCGCGAGCATCGCCACACGCAGCGAGGCCGTCCGCAGGAACAGCCAGGCACCGGACCGGAGCGCCCGCGCGACGCCCGAGGCGCCCGGGCGCAGTGGAGCCCCCGACGCACGCGCCGCACGGACCGCGATCCGGACGTAGACGATCGCCATCGCCCACTGCACGATGACGGTGCCGGCGGCCGACCCCTCGACGCCCCAGCCTGCGCCGTAGATGAGGACGGCGTTGAGCAGCCCGTTCGCGACGAACCCGACGGTGGCGACGACGAGCGGCGTCCTCGTGTCCTGCAGCCCTCGGAGCAGCCCGGTCGAGGCGGTGACGACCAGGATCCCGGGCAGCCCGACGAGCGACACCGTCAGGTAGGCGGTCGCCGCCGCCGACACGTCGGCCGACGCACCGAACAGGTCGACCAGCGGTCCGGCGAGCGGCCATCCCACGAGCGCGAGGACCACGCCCAGCACGAGCGCGAGCCACATCCCGTCGATGCCGGCGTGCACGGCCCCGCGTCGGTCCCCGCCGCCGAGCGCGCGGGCCACGGCCGGGGTCGTCGAGTACGCGAGGAAGACGAGCAGCCCCGTGACGGTCTGCAGAACGGCGCCGGCGAGGCCGACGGCAGCGAGGGGCGTCGCACCGAGGTGCCCGACGAGCGCGGTGTCGGTCAGCAGGAACAGCGGCTCGACGACGAGCGCACCGAGCGCCGGCACCGCGAGGCGGACGATGTCGCGGTCGACCGCGCGCCGCTCGGTGGTCACTGCGGGTCGGGTCGGTCCGGGCACCGACCCATTCTGGCGGCGAAGCGGACCACGCGTGGTGCGCGCACGCCCGGACCGGTGACGGGTCGGACGGGAGGCGCGGGTCGGCGCCGACCCGCGCCTCCCGTCAGGCGGGTGCTCGCGTCAGTCGGCGCGCGGTTCGGCGGGGACCCCGCCGGTGGCGGCGTGGGCCGCGTCCGGCACCTCGGGCGTCGCCTCGTCGGTCCCGCGGGCACGGCCCACGAGGTCCATCACGTGGTAGACCACGATCGCCGCGACCGTGCCGAGGATGATCCCGCCGAAGCTCGCCTGACCGAACGAGAACGTGAAGTCGGCGATGCCGATGATGAGCGCGATGCCCGCGGTCAGCTGGTTCTTCGGCTTCGCGAAGTCGACGCGGTTCTCCACCCAGATCCGGATGCCGATGACGCCGATGAGCCCGTAGAGCGCGGTGGTCGCTCCGCCGAGGACCCCCGGCGGGACGGACGAGATGACGGCGCCCACCTTGGGGGAGAGGCCGAGCAGGACGGCCACGATCGCGGCCACCCAGTACGCCGCGGTCGAGAAGACCCGGGTGGCGGCCATCACGCCGATGTTCTCGCCGTAGGTGGTCGTCGCCGAGCCGCCGCCGACGCCCGCGAGGACGGTGGAGATGCCGTCGGCGAAGAGTGCTCGCCCGGTGAGCGGGGTGAGGTCACGACCGGTGAGCTGTCCGACGCCCTTCACGTGGCCGACGTTCTCGGCGATGAGCGCGAGGACGACCGGCACGAACGCCAGGTAGATCGCGAGCTGCGACGGGTCGAACGCGGGCGCGGTGAACTCGGGCAGACCGATCCAGGCGGCCTTGCCGACGGCGTCGAACGAGACCTCGCCGGCGATCAGTGCCGCCACGTAGCCGACGACCACGCCGATGACGATCGACAGGCGTCCGATGAGGCCCTTGAGGAGCACGGTCACGAGGATGATCGCGGCGAGGGTGATCACCGCGACGACCGGGGCCTTCGTGAAGTTGTCGCGGGCGGCCGGGGCGAGGTTGAAGCCGATGAGGGCCACGATCGCGCCGGAGACCACCGGCGGCATGAGGCGGTCGATCCACCCGGCGCCGGCCAGGTGCACCACGGCGCCGACGGCCGCGAGGAGCACCCCGACGACGATGATCCCCGACAGCGCCAGCGGGATGCCGCCGATCTTCGTCGCGGCGGCGATCGGGGCGATGAACGCGAAGGACGACCCGAGGTAGCTCGGCAGCCGGTTGCCGGTGATGAGCAGGAACAGGATCGTGCCGATGCCGCTGAAGAGCAGCGTCGTCGCCGGCGGGAAGCCGGTGAGCAGCGGCACGAGGAAGGTCGCGCCGAACATCGCCACGACGTGCTGCACGCCGAGGCCGATCGTCCGGCCCCAGGTGAGGCGCTCGTCCGGCGCGACGATCGTCGTCGCGGAGACGGTCGCGCCGTCCCCGTGCAGCTTCCACGGAAGTCCCATGGGGTCGACGCTAGCGGCAGTCCACCGCTCGTGACGATCCCGCCGGGGATGTCCGTCGACTCGTATATGGTGTGTGACGTACCACACGAGGAGCGCTGCCCATGTCGAAGTCCGTCCGATCCACCCCACTCCGGCGGATCGCCGCCTGGTGCGCCGCGCTCGCCGTGGCGTTCTCGCCCGTCGTCGGCCTGAGCGGCGCCGTCGCCGCGCCGGCCCACGCGCGGACGGCCCCCGCGGCGGACTTCACCGCGCAGGTCCGCTCGATCGAGCACGCCACCGGACGCGTCGAGCTGGCCGGGACCGGACCCACGGGCGGCAGCGTCGCGATCGCGGTCGACGGCGCCGACACCGTCTGGACCGAGGTCCGCGACGGCGTGTGGAGCGCCGGACTCCGGGTCGGCCCCGGACCCCGCGTGGTGCACGTGACGTCGCAGGTGACCGGCGAGACGGTCGACCTGCCCGTCGAGGTGCTCGGGCTGCTCCCGCCGACGTGGGTCCCGACGATCGATCCGTTCACCCGCACCATCACGCTCGAGGGCAGCGGGGTGAGCCGTCCGGCACGCTACGTCGTCACCGACGACGGCGAACCCGTCGCGGACGTCGTCGCCGAAGCCGGTGCGCCCTGGCGCGCGGTCCTGCGCGACCGCGCCCCCGGCCGACACGACATCGTGGTGGAGCGCGTGTTCGACGGCACGGTCAACGGCATCGGCCGGGACTCGTACGAGCTCTCCGGAGCGGCCGAGGTCGGCACCGCCTCGGCCTCCCGCGAGACCCGGCGCACCACCCTCGCCGGACGGGCGCCGGTCGGCACGACGCTCCGGTTCGCGGACGCGTCCGGGCCGGTCCTCGGTGCCGACGGCGAACCCCTCGTCGCCACCACCTCGACCGACACCACCTGGCGCGCGGAGCTGCCCTTCCCCGAGACCGTCAGGTTCCACCGGATCACGGTCACGACGTTCGACGACGGGACACCGATCGGGACGACGGACGCCCTGGTCACCGTGCCGATCGCGATCACCGGCTCGGTCGAGGAGCTCGCCGACGGCTCCGTGCGACTCTCCGGCACCGGCGAGCCCGGCGGCGTGGTGGCGCTCGAGACCGCGAGCGGGACGCCGGTGGACGGAGCCGACGGCCGACCGATCACCGCCGCGATCGGTCGCGGCTGGGAACTCGTCGTCCCGCGCGCGACGCTGCCCGGGGACGTCGTGGTCGCCCGGCAGCGGGTGCAGGGGGTCGAGCAGGGTGCTCTCCGACTCGTGCTGCCGAGGCTCCCGGTCCGCCCCGCACCCGAGCACGGTGACGGTCCCGGCGCGGGTCCCGGCGTCTCCACCGGCAACCACCGGGCCGCACCGCAGGTCACCGCGGGCCGGATCACCGCCGTGCCCACCGGGCGGCTCGCCTACACGGGCGACGACCCCTCGGTCTCGCTCGGCGTCGCCGGGGTGCTCCTCGCAGCGGGGCTCGGCGGGCTCGCGGGAGCGCGGGCACTCGGGCGCCGGGGTGCCCACCGTGGCTGACACCGCTCGATCAGGGCGACGGTGGCTATCGTTGACCGCATGACCGACGTCGCAAGCACCTCCGGGATCCACACCGACGAGCTGGACGCCACGGTCCGCCCGCAGGACGACCTGTACCGCCACGTGAACGGCTCGTGGATCGCATCGACGCCGATCCCCGACGACAAGGCACGGTACGGCTCGTTCACGGTGTTGGCCGAGGCCGCCGAGATCGCCGTGCGGGACATCATCGAGCGCTCCCAGCAGGCCGCGCCCGGCACCGAGGACCGCAAGGTCGGCGACCTCTTCACCTCCTTCACCGACGAGGACCGGCTCGAGGCCCTGGGCACCGCGCCGATCGAGCCCCTGCTCGCCGAGATCGCCGCCGTGGACTCGGTCGACGACGTCATCCGCATGGTCGGACGCTTCGAGCGCCTCGGCCTGCCGAGCTTCCTGCAGCTCTTCGTCGACAACGACCCGGGCGACCCGGAGTCCTACGTGGTCTTCCTCGAACAGTCCGGCCTCGGGCTGCCCGACGAGTCGTACTACCGCGAGGACCGCTTCGCCGACATCCGCACGAAGTACCGCGAGTTCGTCGCCGCGATGTTCCCGCTCGCCGGCTTCGAGGACGGCGGCGACCGCACCGAGCACGTCATCGCCCTCGAGACCGCACTGGCGTCGAAGCACTGGGACAACGTCACCACCCGCGACAGCCAGAAGACCTACAACAAGCTGCCGTGGGCCGAGGTCGCGGCGCTCGCCGACGGCATCGACCTCCGCCTCTGGTGGGAAGCGATCGACGCGCCGGCCGGCGCCTTCGAGACCGTCGTCGTCCGCGAACCGTCGTTCGTGACCGGTCTGGCGGAGCTGCTCCGCGACCAGCCGTTGGACGTCTGGAAGGACTGGCTGCGCTGGCAGGTGATCCGCGCCTCCGCGGCCTACCTGACGAGCGCCTTCTCGGCGACGAACTTCTCGTTCTACGGCACCGCGCTCACCGGTGCGCCCAAGCAGCGCGAGCGCTGGAAGCGCGGGGTCTCGCTGGTCGAGGGGGCCATGGGCGAGGCGGTCGGCCGCATCTACGTGCAGGAGCACTTCGACGAGACCTCGAAGGCGACGATGGACGACCTCGTCGCGAACCTGGTCGAGGCCTACCGGCAGAGCATCACCGCCCTCGACTGGATGACCGACGAGACGCGTGCTCGGGCCCTCGACAAGCTCGACAAGTTCACGCCGAAGATCGGGTACCCGGTCAAGTGGCGGGACTACTCCGCGCTGCCGGTGTCCGCCGACGACCTCATCGGCAACGTCCGTGCCGTCGCGAGCTTCCAGGTCGACCGCGAGCTCGGCAAGATCGGCAAGCCGATCGACCGCGACGAGTGGTTCATGACCCCGCAGACGATCAACGCGTACTACAACCCCGGGTTCAACGAGATCGTGTTCCCGGCGGCGATCCTGCAGTTCCCGTTCTTCGAGGCCGGGCGTGACGCCGCCGCGAACTACGGCGCGATCGGTGCCGTCATCGGGCACGAGATCGGGCACGGCTTCGACGACCAGGGCTCCCAGTACGACGGCGACGGCCGGCTCGAGAACTGGTGGACCGAGGCGGACCGCACCGCGTTCGAGGAGCGCACCAAGGCGCTCATCGCGCAGTACGACGCGCTCGTCCCGACCGAGGTCCCGGACGGCCACGTCAACGGCGCCCTGACGATCGGCGAGAACATCGGCGACCTCGGCGGGCTGTCGATCGCGTGGAAGGCGTACCTGCTGTCCCTCGACGGGCAGGAGCCGCCGGTGGTCGACGGCCTCACCGGTGCCGAGCGCTTCTTCCTCAGCTGGGCGCAGGCCTGGCGGATGGCGATCCGTCCGGAGGAAGCCGCCCGTCTGCTGAGCATCGACCCGCACTCGCCGACCGAGTTCCGCTGCAACCAGGTGGTCCGCAACATCGACGTCTACTACGACACCTTCGGCGTGACCGAGCGGGACGCGATGTACCTCGACCCGGCCGAGCGCGTCTCGATCTGGTGATGGCCGAGCCGGACGCGGCTCCGTCGTCGGAGCCGGGAGCGGCTCGCCGGTCGCGGCGACGGCAGCATGCCGGCGGGGCTGACGGGCGTGCTCGCGGGCGGCACCGCGGTGGTGCCGACGACCGGTTCGCCGCGACGCTGCAGGCGCTCGGCGCCATCGCCCGGGACGGCGCGTCCGTCAGCGCCTCGGTGATCGACACCTCGACGGGCAAGGCCCTGCTGGCCGTGGACGACACGCTCGTCCAACCGGTGGCGAGCCTCGGCCGCGTGCTGCTCCTCGTCGAGGTCGCGGCGCGGCTCGAGGACGGCGGGCTGCACGGCGACCGGCTCCAGCGCATGGCGCGCGACACCGCGACCGGTGCCGGGCTCTGGCAGTTCCTGCAGGAGCCGACCATGCAGGTGTCCGACCTGGCGACCCTCGTCGGTGCCGGTGCGGACGCCTGGGCGATGAACGCGCTGCTCTCGACCGTCGGCATCGACGCCGTCCGCGAGCGCGCCGAGTCGCTCGGGATCGAACGGACCGCCCTCATCGACCGGGTGCGGGACCGTCGCGGGCCGGACGACGCTCCGGACGCCTCGGTCGCGCCGACGGGCGAGCTCGCCTGGCTCATGCGGGGCCTGGCACTCGGCGAGGTCGTCGACGAGGCGGTGTCGAACCGGGTGCTCGGATGGCTGTCCCTCGCGTCCGACCTCAGCCTCGTCGCGGGGTCGTTCGGGCTGGACCCGCTCGCGCACCGGGCACTGGACCACGGGTTGCAGGTCGTCTCGGCGACCGGGTCGAGCACGGGCGTGCGGGCCGAGGCCGGGATCCTGCGCGGGCCCGGGTCGTCGGTGAGCTACGCCGTCACGGTGACGTTCGACGACGATTCGCTGCAGCGGCGGCTGGCGGTCATCGACGCCCTGCGGACGATGGGTACCGAGGTGCTCGAGACGGTGCACGAGCCCGCGGCACGCTGAGCGTACCCTCACGCTCGTGACCGAGTACCTGATCTCCTTCGACGAGGGCACGATGGTGTTCCCCGTGAGCGACTCCGGTCAGCGGAGCAGGACGAACGAGCGGAGCGGAGTCGGCACGACGTCGTGCACCTCGACGAAGCCCCGCGACTCGTAGAACGCCCGCTGCCCCGGTTCGGCATCGGTCGTCAGCACGGTCTGGCGCACGTGTGCGTACCGATCGAGGACACCGTCGAGCAGGGCCCCGCCGATGCCGGCCCGGTGGTGCTCGGGTGCGACGAGGACGTCCTGCACGTACACGATCGTCACGCCGTCGGACACGGTCCGGATCAGCCCGACGAGCGAGCCCGTCGTGTCCCGGGCGGTCAGCACGAGGTGGGACCCGAGGACCGCGGCGACGAGGTTCTCGGGGTCCCGCGTGTACGCCGTCCACCCGACGTCGCGGTACAGCGCCAGGAGTTCGTCCCCGCCCGGTCGTTCCTCCGCGATCACCACCACGGTCCCATCGTGGCAGACGTCAGTCGGCGGCCTGCCCCGCGGGGACGAAGGCCTGCACGTCGAGTTCCGTCACGTCCTCCGACCGGCACGCGGCGAACGCGGTGTACGGGACGAACAGGGACGCCTTCGACCCGGGCGGGTACACCCGGAAGCCGTCTGGCGAGGTGGGGTCGCACGTCGACTCCGGGTAGTTCTCCGAGTTCGTGACCTTGAGCGGTGCCACGGCCTCCTGCCCGGAGGCCAGCGTGACGGTCGGGTGGGGCGCCGCACGGTCGAGCGTCGCCGCGTTGCCGATCTGCGTGCCGTTCGTGTCGCCGACGAAGGACACCCCCGGCCAGCCCTGCAGCGTGCACGTCGACGACCCGGTGTTCCGCAGGACGAGGTGGACGTACGTGCTGCCGGCAGCGCCACCGCTGCCGGCCTCGATGCTCCCGGCGAGCGAGGACGTCGCGCACGCCGAGGACCCAGCGCCCGAGGACCCTGCACCCGAGGAACCACCCGAGGAACCACCGGACGATCCGCCCGACGCGCTCGGCGACGACGCCGAGCCGGACGACGCGGACGTGGGCGTCGGTACCGAGGTCGGTGTCGCCGTGACGGTCTCCGTCGTCGTGGCCGACGGGGTCGTGGTGCCGCCCGACGAGCAGCCGGCGAGCAGACCGACGGCGACGATGCCGACGGCCACGAGCAGTGGGGAACCAGCGCGACGTTGCATGAGCCAACGCAACCACCGCCCCGGGGTACACGACTCGGGTGGCGCCCAGCCACCCCGAGGACACTCCAGGGCACGCGCCAGCGCACGAGCAACGGAGGTCGACATGGCAGGCAAGCACGAACAGGCACGCGGCGACGAGGGCCGGTCGGACGGCGTCGAGCCCCGTGCCGGGTCCTTCACGGACAGCGAGATCCCGGGCGAGCCCCCCGTCGCGTCGAACGAGCCCGCGGGCGAGTTCGTCTCGAGCGACATCCCCGGCGAGACCCGTCCCGAGGGCGGCGACGGCGAGGGCGAGTACGTCGAGTCGGACATCCCCGGCGAGGCCGAGCCCACCCCGGACGGCGAGGTCGGGCACTACACCGACCGCGACCAGGTCTGACCTAGTCGATCAGCTCCGCCGCCACGAGGCGGCGGAGCGTCTCCACGCCCGCCGGCGGGCACCGGTCCGCATCCGCGGAGGTGACCCACTCGACCTCGTCGACCTCTGCCGAGGCGACCGGCATGGCGGAGTCGAGCGCGCCTCCTGGACGAGCAAGGAACAGCGCCATCGCGACCATCGTGCCCGGGGCCTGCCCGTGCGCCGGTTCGGTGACGGTGCCGAACGGCTCGACGTCGTCGGCGGTCAGCCGCAGGCCGGTCTCCTCGAAGGCTTCGCGGACGACGGCCTCGACGTCGCTCTCGTGCGGCTCCGCCTTGCCCCCGGGCAGGTACAGGACGTCGCGCATCCGCGCGCGCACCATGAGCACGCGGCGGTCGCGCACCAGCAGCAGCGCACTGACACGCAGGGTCGCGGGGTGGCCCTGGAGGCTCAGCTCGCGTCCGCCTCGTCGGTGCGGTCGCGGTCGATCCGCTCGGGCGCGGTGCGCTCCGCGAGCGGCACGACCGGCGACGGCAGCTCCGCCTCGGGCTCGGGACGGACACCGAAGAGGGCGTCGAGCGCCCCGACGAACTCCTCGCCGCGACCGGCGCGACCGAGTTCGCGAGCGCGCACCGAGGGACGGTGGAGCAGGACGCCGACGAGGTGCCGCAGGGCGCGCTCGGTCTGCTCGGCCGAGGCGTCGTCGCCGTCCGCACGACGCTTCGCGCGGTCGATCTCGTCGTCGAGGATGTCGAAGACGTGCTTGCGGAAGGCCACGAGCGCGGGCGTCGTCGACTGCTCGAGGGCCTGGGCGCGGAAGCGGGACACGGCGTCCTCGACCATCGCGCGGGCCTCGGACTCGGCGTTCAGCTCGGCGATCGGGGCGTGGATGCTGATGGTCTCGAGGTCGAGCAGTTCGACGCCGTCGACGTCGGCCGCGTCGGGGTCGACGTTGCGGGGGAGTCCGAGGTCGATGACGATGCGCCGGACGCCGTCGTCGAGGTCGGCCGGTTCGACGACCGGGACCTCGCTCGAGGTGCAGGTGATCACGACGTCGCTCGAACCGATGGCCTGGCGGAGGTCGTGCGCGGCGACGAGGTCGTGCTTCGCGGCGAACCACGGCGCCCGGCCGGAGGGGGAGAAGACCTGGATGGTGTCGGCGCCGCGGTCGCGCAGGGCGGCGATGGTCGTCGCAGCGTAGCTGCCGGTGCCGATCAGGAGCACGCGGGTCCGGCCCCAGTCGGTCACGCGGGAGGACGCGAGCTCGAGGCCGAGCCGCACGAGTGACCGGCCGGCAGCGCCGATGCGGGTGCGGGTCTTGACGCCGCGGGAGGTGTGCGCGGCTTCCTGGAAGAGCCGCTCGAGGTCCGAGGTGGTGGTGCCGTTCGAGCGGGCGTCCTCGAGCGAGCGGCGGACCTGCCCGGAGATCTCGGTCTCGCCGACGACGACGGACTCGAGGCCGCTCGAGACGGCGAAGAGGTGCTGCACGACGTCCTTGCCGCCGAGCACGTTGACGGACCGGAGGACCTCGGCGGGGTCGAGGTCGCTCGCGGTGGCGACGGCGTCGACGGTGGCCGAGACGGCGGAGTCGCGGTCGTCGCCGGCGATGTCGAGGTAGGCCTCGAAGCGGTTGCACGTGGCGAGGACGACGGCCCCGTCCAGCACGTCGGAGTCCGTCACGAGACGGCTCGCGGCGGTCGGTGCGCCGATGCTCAGTCGCTCCAGGAGATCGAAGCTGGCGTTGCGATGCGACGCCGTGAGACAGATGAGCACGTCTTCCATGGTAACTCGCGTTGCGCCCGGCTCCCGTTCCCATCGTGCGTGCTCGGGATACGTTCCGTTCGCCGATGGGAGAATCGTGCGGTGACCGACGCATCCACGACCGCCCTCCCCGCCTCGCACCCGCTCGTCTCCGGGCGGACGTCGGGCTCGCCCCTCGTCCGGGCACTCCGCGGCGACCGGCCGGAGACCCTGCCGGTGTGGTTCATGCGTCAGGCCGGCCGGTCCCTGCCGGAGTACCGCGAACTGCGCGTCGGCACGGCCATGCTCGACGCCTGCCTCGACCCGGCGATGGCGTCGGAGATCACGCTGCAGCCGGTCCGCCGGCACGGGGTCGACGCCGGCATCTTCTTCAGCGACATCGTCGTGCCGATCAAGCTCGCGGGTGTCGACGTCGAGATCGTCCCCGGGCGCGGGCCGGTGCTGGCGTCCCCGATCCGCACCCCGGCCGACGTCGACGCGCTGGGCCAGCTCGACGCGACTGCCCTCGCCCCGATCACGGACGCCGTGGCGCGCACGGTCGAGCAGCTCGGCGACACCCCGCTCATCGGGTTCGCCGGGGCGCCCTTCACGCTCGCGGCCTACCTGGTCGAGGGCGGACCGTCGAAGGACCACATCCGCGCCCGGACGCTCATGCACTCGGACCCGGAGACCTGGTCGCGCCTGCTGGCCTGGGCCGCCGGGGTGTCGGGGGCGTTCCTCCGGGCACAGGTGCTCGCCGGGGCCTCCGCCGCACAGCTCTTCGACTCGTGGGTGGGCTCGCTCTCCCGCGAGGACTACGTCACCCGCGTCGCACCGCACTCGGCCGACGCCCTGGCCCACGTCGCCGACCTCGGCGTCCCGCGCATCCACTTCGGCGTCGGCAGCGGCGAGGTCCTGCACGACATGACGACCTTCGGCACGGACCGGGTCGGCGTCGACGCGGTCGGCGTCGACTGGCGGCTGCCGCTCGACGAGGCCGTGCGCCGGGTCGGCACCGGGGTCACCGTGCAGGGCAACATCGACCCGGCGATGCTCTCCGCCCCGTGGGAGGTGCTCGAGGCCCACGTGCGCGACGTCGTCCGCCGCGGTGGTGCGGCGCGGGCGCACGTCGTCAACCTCGGGCACGGTGTGCCGCCGGAGACCGACCCGACCGTGCTCACCCGCATCGTGGCCCTCGTCCACGAGCTCGGGGACGGGACGGCCGCGGCGACCGGAGTGCGGGCGTGACCGACGTCGTCGTGGTCGGCGGCGGGGTCGCCGGACTCGTCGCGGCGCGGGACCTGGCGAAGGGCGGCGCGCACGTCGTCCTCGTCGAGGGCTCCGGCGTGCTCGGCGGCATGGTCCGTCGGCACACCGTCGCGGGACTCGACCTCGACATGGCGGCGGACTCGTTCGCGACCCGCAACGACGCCGTCGGCCGGCTGGCGATCGAACTCGGCCTCGGCAACGAGGTCACCACGCCGGACCCGCGCGGTGCGTGGCTGATGACCCGCGACGGCCGGACGGCCCCGATCCCGCAGACCGGACTGCTCGGGATCCCGGGGAGCCCGATGGCGGCCGACGTCCTCGCGGTGGTCGGGCAGAAGGCGGCGCTCCGGGCGCAGATGGACTCCTTGCTGCCGTCCCTCGTCGGGTCGAAGGCGCCGTCGCTCGGCGAGCTGGTCCGGAAGCGCATGGGCGAGCAGGTCCTCGACGACCTGGTGGTGCCGATCGTCGCCGGCGTGCACTCGACGCACCCGGACGACCTCGACCCGGACCGGGTGGCTCCCGGGCTCCGGGCGGCGCTGCTGCGCGAGGGCTCCCTCGCCCGCGCGGTCCTCGCACTCCGGGCCCGCGCGACGGCCGGGTCCGCCGTGCAGGGCATCCGCGGCGGCACCGTGCGGCTCGTCGACGAGCTCGTGGCCGACATGGAGACCTACCGCGTCGACGTCCGCCTGCACACCCGGGCCACCGCGATCGAGGAGCACGCCGTCGAGGTCCGCACCGACGACGGCGAGACCGAGCGACTGGTGGCCGAGCACGTCCTCGCCTCGACGGCGGACCCCGCCCGCACGGCCGGTCCCGTGCGCACGGGCATCGAGCTCGTGACGCTCGTGGTCGACCAGCACGAACTCGACGCGGCGCCGCGGGGTACCGGGATGCTCGTGCACCCGGACGCACCCGGGGTCCGGGCGAAGGCGATCACGCACGCGACGGTGAAGTGGCCGTGGCTGGCCGAGGCGGCCGGGGGCCGGCACGTCCTGCGGCTGAGCTACGCGACGACGGACACGGGGGTCGCGGGGATCACCCCGGGAGCCGCGGCCGACGCGGTCGAGACCGGGAGGAGCCTCCAGGTCGACCCGTACGACGCGATCGGTACCCGCGCCGCTCAGGACGCCTCCGCCCTGCTCGGCGTGCCGATCGCGCCGTCCGCCGTGGTCGGTGCCGCACGTGTCCGGTGGCACGGTCCGGACACGACCGCCGCGGGGCTCGCCGACGGGGTCGTCGGGATCGGTGAGGCATCGACGGGCCGGGGGCTGGCCGGCATCGTCGCGGCCGCACGGACCGCCGCTGAGCACATCCTGGATTCCTGAGCGGACCGCACACTGGGAGAGGGCTACTGTTGCAGGAACGCCGGACGTATTCCGTTCGGCGCATGACCACGCACACTGACCCAACGGAGGAATCGCACATGCGAGGCAAGCTCCTGTTCGTCGCCGGCGCCGCTCTCGGGTACGTCCTGGGATCGCGAGCCGGACGGGCGCGGTACGAGCAGATCAAGACCGTCAGCGGCAAGATCTGGAACAGCAACGGCGTCCAGAAGGGCGTCCACGTCGCCGAGGAATTCATCGCCGACAAGACCCCCGACGTCGCCGAGTTCGTCGGTGAGCAGACGAAGAAGGTCGTCCGCAAGGTCGGGCAGAAGAAGGACAGCCAGGCCTCATGACAGACACCCGCGACCGCAAGCCGCGTTCGCTGTTCGGCCTGGTCGGCGACGTCCCCAAGCTCGTCAAGGAGCTGGTGACGGGTGAGCTGAACCTGCTCAAGGCCGAGATGCTGACGAAGGCGAAGATCTTCGGCCTCGCCGCGGGTCTGCTCGTGGGCGCGCTCGTCATCGTCCTGTACGCGATCGGCGTGCTGCTGACCGCCGCCGTCATGGGGCTCGCGACCGTGATGCCCGCGTGGCTCGCAGCGCTCGTGATCGCCGTCGTGATGCTCATCGTCGCCGGCATCCTCGGCCTGCTCGGCTGGAAGCGCCTGAAGAAGGGGCTCCCGATCACGCCGAAGCGCACCATCGACAGCGTGAAGAACGACGTCAACGCGGTGAAGGGCCTCGGCAAGAAGCCGACCCCGCCGACCCAGTACGGCACCCGCAAGCCCGACGTCGGCGGCCGCTTCTAGCGACGACCGCCCCGTCCACCACCCCACACCCCGGAGGACCCACGTGACCGATCAGCACGACGACCTGGCCGACCGCGTCGCGTCGACCCGCGCCCAGCTGTTCGACACCCTCGACGCGATCGAGGACAAGCTCAACGTCCCGAAGCAGATCGGCATCGCCGCGTCGAAGGTCAAGCGCGGGATCGACGAGAAGCCGGTGCCGTACCTGGCCGGGCTCGCAGCGGGCGTGGCAGTGGTCGGGGGTATCGTCGTAGCGGTGCTCCGACGGCGGTAGCGCTCGCCGTCGAAAGGGGAGCGGCGTCACCTTTGTGACCGATAGGACAATGGACACATGAGTTCCACCGTGCCCACGCACGACGCACACGAGACCTCCCCCGACGGCATCGACCCCAACATGCTGACGGCCTACGCCCTGTGGGCCGTCTTCCGCCGTTCGCTCGGCCCGATCCACACGGTCGGCGACGATGCGGTGGCCGAGCTCGACGCCGTCATCGCCGCCGCTGCCGAGCGCGGCGTGATGATCCGCGGCTTCTACGACGTGTCCGGCTTCCGCGCCGACGCCGACGTGATGGTCTGGCTGCACGGCGACGACGCGCAGGCGATCCAGGCGGTGCTCCGCGAGATCCGCCGCACCGCGCTCTTCCAGGACGCCGAACCGGTGTGGCACGCCATGGCGATGCACCGCGAAGCCGAGTTCAACAAGCGGCACACGCCCGCCTTCCTGCGCGGCAAGGAGCCAGAGGCCTGGATCACGGTCTACCCGTTCGTCCGGTCCTACGAGTGGTACCTCCTGCCGGAAGAGGAGCGCTCGAAGATGCTCCGCGACCACGGCATCGCCGGCGCGAAGTACCGCCGCGTGCTGACGAACACGATCGCCACCTTCGCGCTGAGCGACTACGAGTGGATCCTGCCGCTCGAGAGCCCGGACCTCGTCGACCTCGTCGACCTCATGCGCGACCTGCGCTACACCGAAGCCCGCATGCACGTGCGGGAAGAGGTGCCCTTCTTCACCGGTCGTCGCGTGACGACCACCGAGCTGCCGGAGGTGCTCTCGTGACCGACACCAGCATGATCACGAACGGTCAGGCCGTCCTCGCCGCGACCCCCGCGGCCGCCGACGGTCCCGAGCACGTCGAGGTCCCGGTCGCGTACGACGCGATCCTGCTCGCCGGCTTCGGCGGACCCGAGGGCCAGGACGACGTCATCCCGTTCCTGCGCAACGTCACCCGGGGCCGTGGCATCCCGGACGAGCGCCTCGAAGAGGTCGCCCACCACTACCGGCACTTCGGCGGCGTCAGCCCGATCAACGCGCAGAACCGTGCGCTCAAGGCCGCGCTCGAGGCCGAGCTGGCCTCGCGCGGCATCGACATGCCGGTCCTCTGGGGCAACCGCAACTGGGAGCCCTACCTCGAAGAGGCCTTCACCGAGGCGGCCGACAAGGGCTACAACAAGCTCATCGCGATCGCCACGAGCGCCTACTCGTCGTTCTCGAGCTGCCGCCAGTACCGCGAGGACTACGCCCGCGTGCTCTCCGAGACCGGTCTGATCGACACCATCCAGATCGACAAGGTCCGGCAGTTCTTCGACCACCCGGGCTTCGTCCGCCCGTTCGTGGACGGCGTCCGTGACGGCATGGCGCGTGCGATCGCCGAGAACGACGGCCTCGACGTCGCGACCGAGCTGCACGTGCTGTTCTCGACGCACTCGATCCCGTCGACCGACGCCGCCAAGTCCGGCCCGGACTACCGGGGCTTCGACGAGCACGGCGCGTACGAGGCCCAGCACCTCGCCGTCGCGCAGGTCGTCCTCGACCAGGCGTGGGCGGAGCTGCTCGAGCAGCCCGAGCACGCGTCGCTCCGCGGCACCAGCACGCCGCCGTGGAAGCTCGTCTACCAGTCGCGCTCGGGCCCCCCGACGCAGCCGTGGCTCGAGCCCGACATCAACGACTACATGAACGAGGAGCTCAAGGACGGCCCGACCCGCGCCGTGCTCATCGTCCCGCTCGGCTTCGTGAGCGACCACATGGAGGTCATGTGGGACCTCGACGAAGAGGCCACCGAGACCGCTCAGGAGCTCGGCTTCTGGTCGGTGCGCACGCAGACCCCGGGTGTCGACCCGGCCTACGTCTCCGGTCTGGTGGACCTCGTCCTCGAGCGTGTCAACGGCACCCCGACGAGCGAGCGCCCGCACCTGACCGACCTCGGTCCCTGGTACGACGTCTGCCGTCCGGGGTGCTGCGAGAACGTGCGCGCCGGGTTCAAGCCCGCCGCGGCCGGACTCGCCCCGTGACCGACGCGTCCGCGCCGACCGGCAGCCCCGACGGCCCGGCCCCGATCCGGCTCGGCACCCGTGCCAGCCGGCTCGCGGTCGCCCAGTCGCAGGACGTCGCCGACCGCTTGGCGACGGCGTCCGGTCGACCGGTCGAGCTCGTCACGGTCACGAGCGAGGGCGACACGAACCGCGCCTCCCTCGCGAGCCTCGGCGGCACGGGCGTGTTCGCCAGCGCGCTCCGCCAAGCACTCGTCGCGGGCGAGGTCGACGTCCTCGTGCACTCCCTCAAGGACCTCCCGACCGCGCCGTACCCGGGGCTGACGATCGCCGCGGTGCCGAAGCGTGCCGACGCCCGAGACGTCCTGGTCGCCCGGAACGCTGCGACCATCGAGACCCTGCCCGAGGGCGCGAAGGTCGGGACGGGTTCGCCCCGCCGCGTCGCGCAGCTCAAGGCCAAGCGTCCCGACCTCGACGTGGTGGACATCCGCGGCAACATCGACACCCGCCTCGGACGCGTCGATGACGACCTCGACGCGGTGGTCCTCGCCGCCGCCGGCCTGACGCGCATCGACCGGCTCGACGCGGCGACCGAACTGCTCGACCTCGGCTTCTGGCCGAGCGCCCCCGGGCAGGGAGCGCTCGCGATCGAGACCCGCGCGGACGAGACAGACCGGAACCTCCTCGCGGCCCTGCGGAAGATCGAGCACGCGCCGACCCGACTGACCGTGTCCGCCGAGCGCGAGGTGCTCGCGAAGCTCGAGGCCGGGTGCTCCGCCCCGATCGGTGCCACCGCGATCGTCGACGCCGAGATGCTCCTCGTCTCCGCGACGGTCTACCGGCCCGACGGCTCCGAGTACCGCACCGCATCGCACGCCGCCGTGCTCGACGGCTCCGGACAGGACCGCCTGACCGAGGCGCTCGAGCTCGGTGGCCGGGTCGCCGCCGAACTGCTCGAGAACGGTGCGGCCGACCTGGCGGACCTCGCGACCTCGGCGGAGTAGGCGGTCGCCACGCACCCCGACGTCAGCACCGCGGACGCGGCACGGCAGCCGGTCGTCCTGGTCCCGCGCGGCGGGGCGTGGGGTGACCGGGTCGCCGCGGCCGCCCGCGAGCGCGGGCTCGACCCGCTCGTCGTCCCGCTGATCGCGGACGCGGCACCCACGGATCGGTCCGCCCTCGAGGCTGCGGTCGACCGGTTGATCGCGTCCGGCGGGTCCAGGAGGCACGACGCACCCCCGCCGGCCGGGTCCGGTCCGCAGTCGGCGAGTGGGCAGGACGCGCCGTCGGCGAGTGGGCAGGACGCGCCGTCGGCCGGTCGGCGAGCGGGCGGAACCGGCCGCCTGGCCGCGCCGACCGGGCCGGATCGTGCCCGCTCGAGACCCGCGACCGACGGCACCGCCCGCACCGACGGCACCGCCCGCACCGGCGGCACCGACGGCACCGACGGCACCGGCGGCACCGACGTGGCCGGGTACGCGTGGATGGTGGTGACCAGTGCGACGGCCGTGCGGGTGGTCGCGGAACGGGTGGCGCGCCTCCCGTCCGACCTGCGGGTGGCGGCGGTCGGCGAGCCGACCGCCCGTGCCGCGCGTGCTGCGGGCTGGGTCGTCGACCTGGTGCCGTCCGAGTCCTCGGGCGCCGCGCTCGCCCACGCGCTGCCGGACACCTCCGGCGCCGTCCTCTTCCCACGCTCGGACCTCGCTGCCCCGACCGTCGTCGACACCCTGCGCGGCCGCGGGATCGACGTGGACGACGTGGTCGCGTACCGTACCGTGGGGACCGGCGACGAGCCGGTCGTCCTCGACTCCCCGCCCGCCGCCGTGCTCGTGACGAGCGGCAGCATCGCTCGCGAGATCGCCCGGCGGATGACCCCGCTCGACCCCCGCACCGTGGTCGCGTGCATCGGACCCGGGACCGCTGCCGAAGCCCGCTCCGCCGACCTGCCCGTGCACGTGGTCGCCCGGACCCGATCCGCAGAAGCCCTGCTCGACGCCGTCGTCGAGTCCCTGAACCCCACCGCCCCGAACAGGAAGGCACCGAAGTGACCGGCCGTTTCCCCCAGGTCCGCCCCCGACGACTCCGCGCGACCGGCGCGATGCGTCGACTCGTCGCCGAGACCCGGCTCCACCCCGCCGAGCTCGTGCTGCCGATGTTCATCCGCGAGGGGGCGACCGAGGCGATCGACATCACGAGCATGCCCGGGGTCCAGCAGCACTCGCTCGACTCGTTCCGCCGTGCCCTGCACGAGGCGGCATCGGTCGGGATCGGCGGCGTGAACCTGTTCGGCGTGCCGACGTCGAAGGACGCGCAGGGATCCGGCGCGACCGACCCGGACGGCATCCTCAACGTCGCGATCCGCGTCGCGCGCGAGGAGGTCGGCGACGCCCTCGTCGTGCAGTCCGACCTGTGCCTCGACGAGTTCACCGACCACGGGCACTGCGGCGTCCTGGCCGCGGACGGCTCGGTCGACAACGACGCCACACTCGAGCGGTACCGCGACATGGCGGTCGTGCAGGCCGAGGCCGGCGCCGAGCTCGTCTGCATGAGCGGCATGATGGACGGCCAGATCGCCGCCGCACGGGACGCGCTGGACGCGGCCGAGCACAGCGGCACGGCGCTGCTGGCGTACGCGGCCAAGTACGCGAGCGCGTTCTACGGTCCCTTCCGCGAGGCCGTCGACTCCTCGCTCGTGGGCGACCGTCGCACGTACCAGATCGACGCCGCGAACGGTCGGCAGGGCCTCCGCGAGGTCGAGCAGGACATCGCCGAGGGTGCCGACATCGTCTTGGTGAAGCCGGCGATGAGCTACCTCGACGTGCTGGCCGAGACCGCACGGACCTCGCCGGTACCGGTCTGGGCGTACCAGATCTCCGGCGAGTACGCGATGATCACCGCAGCCGCGCAGAACGGCTGGATCGACCGCGACGCCGCGGCGATGGAGGCGCTCATCGGCATCAAGCGCGCCGGCGCCGACGCGATCCTCACCTACTTCGCGGTCGACATCGCTCGCAAGCTCAACGAGGAGGCGGGACTCCGTACCTCCGGCAGCACCAGTGCCGTGGACGGCATCGCCTCGACCGGGAAGGCCCCAGAATGACCACGAACGACCAGCTCTTCGGCCGTGCGAAGAACAGCATCCCCGGCGGGGTCAACTCGCCGGTCCGGGCGTACGGCTCCGTCGGCGGGACGCCCCGCTTCCTGACGAGCGCGAAGGGTGCCTACGTCACCGACGCCGAGGGGCGGGAGTACGTCGACCTCGTCGCCTCGTGGGGGCCCGCGATCCTCGGGCACGCCCACCCCGCCACGGTCGAGGCCGTGCAGCAGGCGGCGGCGCGCGGGCTGAGCTTCGGGGCGTCGACCCCGGGGGAGACCGAGCTCGCCGAGCTCGTGAAGCAGCGGGTGTCGGTGGACGGCGACGGCCCGATCGAGAAGCTCCGCATGGTGTCCACGGGCACCGAGGCGACGATGACCGCGATCCGGCTCGCCCGCGGGTACACCGGTCGCGACCTGCTCGTGAAGTTCGCCGGGCACTACCACGGCCACTCGGACTCCCTGCTGGCCGAGGCCGGTTCGGGTGTTGCCACGCTCGCGCTCCCCGGCAGTGCCGGCATCACCGCCGAGACCGCCGCGCAGACCCTGGTGCTGCCCTACAACGACCTCGATGCCGTCCGTCGCGCGTTCGACGAGCACTCCGAGCGCATCGCGGGGGTGATCGTCGAGGCAGCGGCCGCGAACATGGGCGTCCTCGCCCCCGAGCGTGGGTTCAACCGGGCCCTGGCGCAGATCGTGCAGGCGCACGGCGCGCTGCTCATCGTCGACGAGGTCCTGACCGGCTTCCGGGTGGGCTCCGCCGGGTGGTGGGGCCTCGAGGCGTCGAAGGTCGTGCCGGACGGCGCCGGGTGGAAGCCCGACCTCGTCACGTTCGGCAAGGTCATCGGCGGCGGCATGCCCCTCGCCGCACTCGGTGGTCGGCGCGAGGTCATGGACTACCTCGCCCCGCTCGGCCCCGTCTACCAGGCGGGCACGCTCTCGGGGAACCCGCTCGCCGTCGCCGCGGGCATCGCCACGCTCCGGGCCGCGACGCCCGAGGTCTACGCGCACCTCGACCGGACCGCGGCGACCATCGCGACGGCGACGAGCGACGCCCTGTCCGCCGAGGGCGTCGCCCACACCGTCCAGCACGCCGGGAACCTCTTCTCGTTCGCGTTCACCGAGACCGCCCCGCGGAACTACGACGACGTCCGAGCGCAGGAGGCGTTCCGGTACGCGCCGTTCTTCCACGCCATGCTCGACGCGGGGGTGACCCTGCCGCCGAGCGTCTTCGAGGCGTGGTTCGTCACGGCAGCGCACGACGAGCGGGCCGTCGGACGGGTGCTCGACGCACTCCCTGCCGCGGCGAAGGCGGCCGCGCGCGCCACGGCGTGACGCCACCACCTACCTGACGTCAGGCGCGGGTCGGGCCGGACCCGCGCCTCCCGTCCGCCGCACCCGGCGGTGTGCCGCGTGCCCTGGTTGGATGGCGACATGCAACTCGCCGAGGCCCTCATCGAGCGCGCCGACCTGCAGAAGCGCATCGAGCAGCTGCGCTCGCGGATCGCCGCCAACGCCCGCTACCAGGAGGGCGAGGAGCCCGACGAGGACGCGGCGTCCCTGCTCGCCGAGGCCGAGCGGGCCGTCGACGACCTCGAGGTGCTGCTCGCCCGGATCAACGCGACGAACGCGTCCACCCGGCTGGCCTCGGGCGAGACCGTCACGACGCTCCTCGCTCGGCGGGACGCCCTGCGCCTCCGGCACGCGCTCGTGACCGGAGCCGCGGACGCGACCGCGGGCGGAGGCGGCGGGTACCGACAGCTCCGCAGCGAGCTCCGCACGTTCGCCGCCCTGCCGACCGCGACGCTGCGGTCCCGGGCGGACGACCTCGCCAAGGAGCTCCGCGAGCTCGACGCGACCATCCAGCGCAGCAACTGGGAGGTGGCGCTCCTGGAGACGACGGACTGATCGGACGGGCGGTGCGTCGGTAGGCGGACCGGGGCGGGTACGGACCCGACGGACCGGCGGGCAAACCGGTCCTCATGTGGCGCAGTGGGCAGCGCCGTGGCGCGAGCCGGCACAACGCAGCCCAGCACCGCGCACCGGCGACGGGGCACGAGGCACCACGCATCACCGCGTACCGACCGGATCGCCGAGGGTGGGACAGGGGACAGCACCGCCCCGGAGTCCGATGCGCTGCGGCTCAGGACGCGCGGCGGGCGGCCCAGCGCCCCTCGGCCCGGAGGATCGCGAGTGGGAAGTCGAAGGCGTGCGAGACCGCCGACGACGTGATGACCTCGTCCGAGGTGCCCTGGGCGACCGCGACGCCGTCGCGCAGCAGCATCGCGTGCGAGGTCGACGCGGGCAGGTCCTCGAGGTGGTGCGTCACCATCACGCTCCCGAGCTCGGGGTGCCGGTGGCGCAGGGCGTCGACGGTCTCGAGCAGGTGTTCGCGCGCGGCGACGTCGAGCCCGGTGGCCGGTTCGTCGAGCAGGAGCAGCTGCGGCTCGGACATGAGCGCCCGGGCGATGAGCGTCCGTCCCCGCTCGCCCTGGGACAGGACCGGCCAGCGGGCGTCCCGACGCGCCGTCAGCCCGACGTCGGCGATGTGCTGCTCGGCGGTGGCCACCTGCGCGGGCGTCGGCTCCCACCGCATCATGAGGTCGGTCGTGCCGGTGAGCCCGGTGAGCACGGTCTCGAGGAGGGTCAGCGGCGAGAGCATCCGGTGGCGGGGGTCGACGTGCCCGATGTGCTCGCGGAGCTCCCGGACGTCGACGCGTCCGAGTCGCCGGCCGAGCAGTTCGACGGTGCCGGCCGTCGGGTGCCCGGTGGCGCCGAGGACCGCCAGCAGCGTCGACTTCCCAGCACCGTTCGGCCCGAGGAGCGCCCAGTGCTCCCCGCGCCGGACGGTCAGGTCGATGTCGTGCAGGAGGTCCCGGCCGGACCGGGTCACCCGGACCCCGGCCGCTCGGATGAGGACGTCGTCGTTGCTGCTCACGGGTCCATCGTGGCCCAGGCGGCCGGGGAACGCTGGACGGGTCAGCCGGCGGCGGCGGTCCCGGCAGCGCGGAGCTCGTCCGCCTGCTGCTCGGCGGTCGCGGTCAGCGCACGGATCGCGGCCGCGGCGGCGTCGCCGTCACGCTTCGCGATGGCCGCACGCAGCGGGTCGACCGAGTGCTTGTAGTCCCAGAACTGCCACGCACCCTGGGCGAGCGAGAGGAACCGTGCGCGGGGCAGGAGCGACTCGGCGAACTTGTCGAGCAGCTCGTTGTCGGCGGCGTCGACGAGCAGCGAGATGACCGTCTCGAGCTCGGCGTCCATGCGCTTGTCCTGCTGCTCGGAGTACGAGCGCACGGCTTCGAGGTGCTCGGTCAGCGCCTTGGCGGCGGAGGCATCGAGCTTCGGCACGCCCCAGCGCGCAGCGAGTTCGACGAACCCGCCGAGGACCTGGGTGGTGTCGGCGGCCTGCTTGCCGGTCGGGGTGGCGACGCGGGTGTACCGGTTCGCCTCCATCTCGACCAGGCCGTAGTCGACGAGCTTGGCGATCGCCTCACGGATGGGGGTGCGACTGACCCCGAGCCACTGCACGAGCTCGTCGTCGTTGAGGCGCTCGCCCGCCTGGAGCGTGCCGTCCTGGATCGCGGCGAGCATCTTCTCGAGCACGACGTCGCGCAGGAGCTTCCGCGGCGAGTTCTCGACGGTGGACTTGGGTACCGGCATGCCGGACTCCTCACAGGCTCAGGTGTTCTGTACTCAAATCCTAACGTGTCAATATGCAAACGCTTGTGAAATCTTAGTATTCAGCGATCGACCGCGACGACCGTGCGCCCGTGCACGTTGCCGGCGACGACCTCGGGTCCGACGGCGATGGCCTCCTCGAGCCCGGCGACCCGCGTCACGCCCGCCAGGAGCGCCGGGTCGAGATCGGTCGCGAGCCGCTGCCACGCCTGCTGCCGGAGGGGCAGCGGGGCGTCGACGGAGTTGATGCCGAGCAGCGACACCGCCCGCAGGATGAAGGGCATCACCGAGGTCGGGAGCGCGGAGTCCTGCGCCAGGCCGCACGCCGTCACCGCCCCGCCCCACCGGGTCGCCGCGAGGACGTTCGCGAGGGTCGCACCGCCGACGCTGTCCACCGCGCCCGCCCAGTGCGCCCGCTGCATCGGCCGGCCGAGCTCGGACAGGGTCGCGCGGTCG
Organism: Curtobacterium sp. YR515; assembly: GCF_900113095.1. Lineage (NCBI taxonomy): Bacteria > Bacillati > Actinomycetota > Actinomycetes > Micrococcales > Microbacteriaceae > Curtobacterium > Curtobacterium sp. YR515. The sequence continues at coordinate 691,106 of NZ_FOOD01000002.1, forward strand.
ATGACGTCGGTCGCGCCGAGTGCCCGGAGCGATGCGTCGTTCGCGGCGCGTCCGGTCGAGGCCGTGACCTCGTACCCACGGGCGGCGAGCAGCGCGATCGCGACCGTGCCGACGCCGCCGGACGCACCCGTCACGAGGACGGGACCGCTGCCCGGCTCGACGAACCGTTCGAGTGCCAGCACGCTGAGCATCGCGGTGAACCCGGCGGTCCCGATCGCGGCCGCGAACGAGTCGTCGATCGACCCGGGCAGCACGACCAGCGACCCCGACGGCACCACCGCGTGCTCCGCCCAGCCGCCGTGCCGGGTCTCGCCGAGCCCGGCGCCGTTCACGACGACCCGGTCACCGATCGCGACGTCGTGCACGCCCGGTCCGAGGGCCGAGACGGTGCCGACGACGTCGATGCCGGGCACGAGCGGATCGACCCGCGCGACGCCGGGGTTCCGGGCGAGCGCCAGGCCGTCCTTGTAGTTGACGCTCGAGTACGTGACGTCGACGAGCACCTCGCCCTCGGTCGGGTCGGCGACGTCGACCTCGGTGACGGTGGGCGGGGCGGAACTGGAGACGAGGACTGCGCGGGTCACGCGTCGGACGCTACCCGCGCCTCCAGGACCACGACCGGCCGACCTGCGGACGCGTGTCAGCCGAACATGATGGCGGCCTCGTCGTACCGGGCCTGCGGCACGGTCTTCAGCTCGCCGAGCGCCTCCTCGAAGGAGACGTGCTCGATGTCGGTGCCCCGGAGCGCCACCATGCGACCCCAGCGCTCCTCGACCACCGAGTCGATGGCCGCCAGGCCGAGTCGCGTCGAGAGGACCCGGTCGTACGCCGTCGGGGTGCCACCGCGCTGGATGTGGCCGAGCGTCGTGGCACGCGTCTCGATGCCCGTCATCTCCTCGATGAGGGGCGCGAGTCGCTCGCCGATGCCGCCGAGCCGCGGACGCCCGAACGCGTCGAGGCCGCGCTCGGTGTGCGCGTTGTCCTCGTGGTCGGGGACGAAGCCCTCGGCGACGACGACCAGCGGCGCTCGACCACGGTCGTAGGCCGCCCGGACCCACGCGGCGATCTGCTCCATGCTCGTCTTCTGCTCCGGGATGAGGATCGCGTGGGCACCCGCGGCCATGCCGGAGTGCAGGGCGATCCAGCCGACGTGCCGGCCCATGACCTCGGCGACCATGCAGCGTGAGTGCGACTCGCCCGTGGTGCGGAGACGGTCCATCGCCTCGGTCGCGATCGCGACGGCGGTGTCGAAGCCGAACGTGTAGTCGGTCGCACCGAGGTCGTTGTCGACGGTCTTCGGGACACCGACGATCTTCAGCCCGGCGTCCGTGAGGCGCTTCGCGGCGGCCAGCGTGCCCTCGCCGCCGATCGCGACGATGGCGTCGATGCCGTGCCGCTCGAGGGTGCGCTCGATGTTCTCGACGCCGCCGTTCGGGCCCTCGAAGGGGTTCGTCCGGCTCGTGCCGAGGATCGTGCCGCCCTGCTTGGCGATGCCCTGGATGTCCTTGCGGCCGAGCGGGACGATGTCGCCGTCGACCACGCCGCGCCACCCGTCGCGGAAGCCGACGAAGTCGTGTCCGTAGATCGCGATGCCCTTCAGCACGATGGCGCGGATGACCGCGTTCAGGCCGGGGCAGTCGCCTCCGGAGGTGAGGATGCCGATGCGCATGGGGAACTCCGTCGTCGGGGTGCAGTGGGACACGCCCATCATGACTGACGGTGGTTCCGCATTACCATCCTGCGTGTGTCCCTCGCCGTTCCGTCCTCCGCCGATGGTGGCGTCGAGGGCGCCGCGGCGCGGGTCGGCGAGGCCGCGCGAGTCGGCGAGGCTGGCTCGCGGGTCGGCGGCGCCGCGCGGGTCGGCGAGGCCGTGTCGCGTGTCGACACCGTCTACCGGCCAGGAGGCGCGGTGGACGTCCGCGCGACGCTCCGGCCCCTGCAGCGCGGCTCCGGCGACCCCGCCTTCCGCGTGGTCGGCTCCGACACGTGGCTCGCGCTCCGCACGCCGGAGGGCCCGGCCTCGGTGCTCGTGCGCCGTGCCGGTCCCGATGCCATCGCGGTCTCGGCGTGGGGCGACGGTGCCGAGTGGGCGGTGTCGCACGCTCCCGAACTGCTCGGCCGGGGTGATGACTGGTCGGACCTCGACGTGTCCCGGCACCCGTTCCTCGTCGACGCCCGGCACCGGCAGCCGGGCCTCCGCCTGCTCCGAACCAACACCGTGATGGCGGCCCTGGTGCCCGCGATCATGGAGCAGAAGGTCACCTCCCGGCAGGCCTGGCGTGCCTGGCGGTACCTGCTGCGGCGGTACGGCACACCGGCGCCCGGACCGGCCCCGGTGGACATGTTCGTCCCGCCGACCGCTGCCGGGTGGGGTGCGATCCCGAGCTGGGAGTGGCACCGCGCCGGCATCGAGCCCGGTCGTTCGGCGACGGTGATGCGGGCGGTCCGGGTGGCTCCGGCGCTCGAACGGACGCTGACGCTCGGCCGCGGCGGGGACGTCGTCTCCGCTCGACTGCAGTCGGTCCCCGGCATCGGGAAGTGGACGGCGGCGGAGACCTCGCAGCGCGCCCACGGCGATCCGGACTCCCCGAGCGTGGGGGACTTCCACGTGCCGGCGCTCGTCGGGTGGGCGCTGACCGGGGGACCGGTGGACGACGACGGGATGCTCGAGCTGCTGGAGCCGTGGCGGGGGCACCGGGAGCGGGTCGTGCGGCTCATCGGCGGATCGGGCTTCCGGAAGCCGTCGTTCGGGCCGCGCCTGACGATCCAGGACCACCGGTACCACTGAGCCGCGGGCCGCGGGCCGCGGGCCGCGGGCCGCGGCCGCGGCCGCGCTCCGGCGGGCCGCCGCGCCGCTGGCGCCGTGCCGCTGCGCGGCGCCGCCGGGCCGCTGGCGCCGGAGGCGTTCGCACAACCAAGGTGCGCTCGAGCCGTGGATCCGCGTGGCGCAACGTGCCTTTGGTTGTGCGGAGCGCCGCGGCCCGCGCACCGCGCCGGCGCCCGGCCGCTCGCCGCGGGTCAGGCCACGGCCGAGAACGGTCCGCCGAACCACAGCGCGATCGGCGCGAGCCCCGACAGCACAGCGCTCGTGACGACCACGGCGGTCGACCCGCGGGTCTCCGCACGCCGACGCGCGACGACACCGAGCACCAGCGCCACGACGACCCCGCCCCACGGGAGGAGCGACAACGCCAGCACGAGGGGCCACAGGAAGAGCGACGCCCCCGTCCCCGTGACGAGCACCGGCACCCACATGACCGACCAGAGCAACGCCAACGCCGTCCCGGACATGGACAGGATCGCCACGGCGACGACGAGCGTGGGGGTGGCGTGGGGGCGGACGGCGAGTTCGTGCACGTCCGGATCGTACCGAGCGCGGCGGCTCAGGGGTGCCGGGTGCCGACGCCGGCGAGCACGGCGCGGTAGCCCTCGCGGAACGTCGGGTACCGCGGTGCCCAGCCCGTCGAGCGGAGCAGGGCGTTCGACAGGCGCTTGTCACCGGCACCCTGCCGGCCGGCAGCGCCGGCGCCGGCCTCGGCCCTCGGCGGCACCGCGACCCCGAGCTCGGCGGCGAGGAACGCGTACACGTCGTCGAGCCGAGCCGGTTCGTCGTCGGTCACGAGGTACGTCGGTGCGGGGTCGTCCAGCGTCGCGAGGTGCACCAGGGCTGCGGCCGCGTCGTCCCGGTGGATCCGGTTCGTGTGCGGGGACGACCCGTCGGCCGGAGCCGACCGAGCCCCTCCGCCCCGGACCTGGTCGATGAGGCGCTCCCGCCCGGGACCGTACACACCGGACAGTCGAGCGAGCACCGCCCCCGGGGCTCGTTCGCGGAGCAGGGCCTCGGCCTCCAGCAGGACGTCCGCGGTGGGGGAACCGCCGTCCGCGGGGGTGTCCTCGGTGACCGTGCCGCCGTCGTCGACGTCGTAGACCGCGGTCGAGGACACGACGACCAGGCGCGGGCTCGCTCCGGACGCGTCGATGCCGTCCAGGACGTTCCGCAGCCCGTCGACGTACGTCGCGCGGTACTCGTCCACGTCGCGGCTCCCCGCGGCGACGGCCACGACCACCACCGCCGTGCTCGCCGGGATCTCCGGGACCGACCGGCGCAGGTCGACGCTCCGCCCGGTGAGCGGGGCCGGGACCAGCTCGCCCCGCCGCCGGAGTCCGACCACGCGGTACCCGGCGGCGGCGAAGCGCAGGCCGGTCTCGATCCCGAGGTCGCCGCAGCCGGCGATGACGATGTCCACCGCCCCATCATGCCGAACGCCGGTGGACGATCCGCCGCTCGTGCCGAACGCCGGTGAACGATCCGGCCCGCTGTCTCGTCGTCAGGGCATGGGACTCCGCACACGAACCAAGGTCATCATCGGCATCGCCTCCGGCGTCGTGGTCGTCGGCGCGGCCGCAGCCATCGCCGGACCGGTCATCTACGCGAACACCGTCAACGGGCAGGCCGCCGCGGCCCCCTCCGTCAGCGCCGCGCCGTCCGGCGGCTCCGGCACCCTCACCGCCGCCGAGGCCGACGGCAGCTGGACCAGCACCGGCGACTCGTTCGCGGGCTACCGCGTGCACGAGAAGCTCCAGGGGCAGGATGTGAACGTGGTCGGACGCACGAAGGACGTCGAGGGCAGCGCCGAGGTCAGCGGCGGCTCCCTCACGAAGGCGACGGTCACGGTCGAGGTCGCGAAGATCAGCACGCCCGAGTCCGCCCGTGACGCCTACTTCCGCGATACCGCACTCCAGACGGACCAGCACCCCACGGCGACGTTCACGTTGACGAAGCCCGTCGACGTGTCCGGCGCGCTCGACGGCTCGACGCAGGACGTCACGCTCACCGGCACGATGGACCTGCACGGCGTCGAGCAGCCCGTCACCGCCGACGCCCAGGTCGCCGTCGCGAAGGACGGCACCGTGCAGGTCGCCGGCAGCATCCCGATCACCTTCGAGGACTACGGGGTCGAAGCACCGTCCCTCGGCTTCGTCACGGTGGACCCGAAGGGGTCCGTCGAGTTCTCCCTCGACCTGGCGAAGTGATGGCCACGGGCAGGGGAGCCGACGAGCTGCTCGCGACGCTCTACCGGGAGCACGGCGACGCGCTCACCCGGTACGTCCGGCACCTGACGCGGGACGGCCACACGGTCGAGGACGTCGTGCAGGAGACGATGGTGCGCGCGTGGCAGCGCCCGGCCGTGCTCGAACGCGCCCCGGACAGCGCTCGGGCGTGGCTCTTCACCGTCGCCCGGAACCTCGTCGTCGACGATGCTCGGTCCGCGCGGAACCGCCGTGAGCACGGCACCGAGTCCCCCGTCGACCGGGTCGAGGCGGACCGCACCGACGCCGTCCTCGACCGCATCGTCGTCGCGGACGCCCTCGCCTCGCTCAGCCCCGACCACCGCCGGGTGGTGGTGGACGCCTACTGGCTCGGACACACGGTCCCCGAGATCGCCCGACGACACGACATCCCCGAGGGCACCGCGAAGTCGCGGCTGCACTACGGGCTGCGGGCCCTCCGGCTCGCACTGCAGGAACGAGGAGTGACGCGATGAGCGACGACCGCTACGCCGAGTGGGACGCCGCCTACGTGCTCGGTTCCCTGCCGCCGGACGAGCGGCTCGAGTACGAGCGGCACCTCGAGACGTGCGACCGCTGTGCGGCCGCCGTCGCGGAGCTGGTCGGTCTCCCGGGCCTGCTGTCCAAGCTGCCGGCCGACCAGGCGGTCGAGATCGCAGACCCGGACGGGAGGCGCGACACCGGCTCCGAGAGCACCCTCGCCTCCGTCGCGCACCGCGTTCGACACCGCCGTCGTCGCCGCCGGATCTGGGTCGCGGCCACGGCCGCCGCCGCGGTGGTCGCCGCGGTCCTCGGCGGACTCGCGGTCGGCACCGCACGGGTGGACCCCTCCGTCCAGGCCGGCCCCGCCACGGCGTCGGCCGACCGGTACGCGCTCGTGGGGGAGCGCGGCCTCGACGTCGACCTGTCCGTCAGCGGCGAACCGTGGGGCACCCGCTTCGACTGGGGCTGCTCCTACGGCGGGAAGTCCTGGGCCGCCGACGGGTCCGTGATGTACGACCTCGTGGTCGTGCGCGACGACGGGTCCGTGCAGACCGTGGCGTCGTGGTCGGCCGCGGGCGAGGACGCCCGGGGGCTGTCCGCCTCGACCGACGTGCAGCGCGACGACATCGCCAGCGTGCAGGTACGGCTCCGCGGCGACGACCGGGTGCTCGCGGACGTCGATCTCTGACGGATCCCGATCCGGACCAATCCGGCTGGGCGAGGGTGCCGAATCACTGACATCGACCGGGGAACACCCCGGAAGCGCTCACCAGCCGCACATCGCTGGTTCTCCACCCTGTACCAGGGTGTGTTCGGCGCGCACACAGCAGCCGCGCCGAGCGCGACAACAGCAAAGGACTGATCACCATGCGCAAGAGCCTCAAGACCTCCATCACGCTCGCCACGACGGGTGCGCTCGTGCTGGGTGGTGCCGCGTTCGGCATCACCTCGGCGCAGGCCTCGACCCCGTCGGTGCACACCGTGTCGTCGTCCTCGTCGAAGATCCCCGGCCCCGTCGCGTCGGTGCCCGAGGTCCTCGGTGGCGACACCGCCGTGAAGCTCGACTCCGGCTTCACCGACGCCCTGACCGCGCTGAAGCTGACCCCGGGTGTCTCCGGTGACGCCAAGCTCGCCGACGGGTCCGTCTCGTTCCCGATCACGTCCGGTTCGGTGACGTACTGGTCGCCGGACGGTGACTACCGTCCGTACGTGCAGGGTCTGCTGAACCACGACGACTCGGGTCTGACCCTCACCGCCGGTGAGACGACGGTCACGCTGGAGAACTTCGTCGTGAACCCGGGCTCGTCCAAGCTCTACGGTGACGTGCTGGTCAACGGCAAGGTCGCGGTGAACAACGCGTACCTGTTCTCGCTGCACGGTGGCACG